>NZ_JAKXMK010000023.1 GCF_022524485.1 Pseudonocardia alaniniphila | reverse complement strand
AGGAGGCCCTGGAGGCCGCGGGCGTCAAGGTCGGCAAGACCCCCAGCGAGACCGCCGCGCTCATGCGGGAGCTCATCGCCGCGCGCTAGGAACAGATCCGGGGAGCATGCGTTCCGGTCGCGGAACGCAGCTCCCCGGCGGCGGACCTGGGCGAACTTCCCATCCCGCCTTCGTCGCCGACATGAGCTAGCGTTTCGAGCCATCACCTGCGACGGACCGCGGGTCCGCACCGAGGGAGTTCGTTTCATGAGTCAGCAGCCCGGGACACCCGGGACACCCGCCCACGGCGTCTCGTCGCCTGCGGGGTCGCCCCCGGCAACGGCTACAGGGTCGACGTCGGCCGAGTCGTCGTCGGCGACGTCGGCCGCGGAGACGGCCGGCCGGACGGCCCCCGCAGCCGAGCCTCAGCTCGCGCCCGGCCCGGCGCGGCTGCTCGCGCTCGTCGCGGCGGGTCTGGGTGTGGTGATCTACCTGCTCGGCTTCTTCGACGAGGTGGGTTTCGCCGCATCGGTCATCGCGCCATTGCTGGTGGGCGGCGGTCTGCTGGCCGGCGCGGCCTTGCTGCCGAAGGTCGGACGCGTGCTCGTGCCCGCCGCTGTCGCGGTGGCCACCGGCACCCTGCTGGTCCTGCAACTCGTAGCGACCGGCGCCTCGTCCACCACCGCGGTGGTCGTGCTGGTGCTCGCGATCCTGGAGACCGCGGCCGTCGTCGGCGCGGTGCTGCTCGACGCCGACCTCGTCAAGGCTCCGGCGCCCCGGCCGCGCCAGGCGCCGAGCTACCCGCAACAGCAACAGCCGCAGGGCTACGGCGGCCAGTACCCGCAGGGGTACGGCCAGCAGGGTCAGTACGGGCAGTACGGGGCCGCCCAGGGCGGCTACGGCCAGCACGGCGGCTACGGCGGCCAGCAGCCCGGCTACGGGCAGCAGGCGCCCTACGGTGCCCAGCAGCCCGGGTACGGCCAGCAGGGCTACGCCGGCCAGCCCGGCTACGGCCAGGGCCAGCAGCCTCCCGCCCAGGGTGGCTGGGGCCAGCAGGCGCCAGGCCAGCCCGAGCCCGGTGCCCGGCCCGGAGGCGGTCCCAGCTGGTACGGCGGCGGTGGCGCCCCTGATGCCGGGGCCGACACCCCGTCGTCGCCCGGCACTCCGGCCGCCGCCCCCGGCGCCTCCGACGTCACCTCGGCGTACCCGCATAGCGAGTCCGCTGCGCAGCCGTGGAAGGAGCCGTCGGCGGAGGGACGTCACGAGCAGCGCGGTGACACGTCCGACCCGGATGACGGGCCCGTCGAGCAGACCCGTTTCATCCAGCCCGGCGAACGTCCGCCCAACTGACGGTCGGCGCTGCGGCCGGTCCACCGACAGTGGATCGGGCCGAGCGCTCCCGGCGTGCCTGTCCGTTCGGGCGGCACGCCGCTGAGACCCTGGTGCGGTGACCCGCACACTTGCCGGCCCTGGAACCGACCCCGATCCGGACGGTCCGAACGACCTTCCGGATTCCGGGGGCGTCGCGGGCCTGGACCGCCTGCGCCTGCTGCTGGCCGGCGCCATGGGCACGGTCATCTTCAGTTACGCCCTACTCGTGCCGGCTGGGGCCTTCGTCATCGCGACGGGCGACGGCAGCCTGACACTCGACGGGGCGTTCGCCGCGGCGATCCCGCTGTGGCTGGCCGCGCACCAGATCCCGCTCGTGCTGGGCGGCCAGCCGCTCAGCGTGCTGCCCCTGCTGCCGACGGCCGTGGTCGCCGTGGTCATCGCTCTCGGGGCGAAGTGGGCGGCGCGGCGGCTCGGGTGCCGTTTCCGTTCGGACGCCGGAGCGGTGCTCGCCAGCATCGCCGGGGCACATGCCTCGGTCGCCGTGCTGGGCAGCGCGTTGCTCCCGCGTGCCGCCGAGGTCGCCGTGACGCCGTGGTCCGCGATGGTCGGCGGCGGTCTCGTCGCAGCCGCGGCCGCGGCCGTCGGGGTGGTGCGGGCCTGCGGGGTGCCCGCGGAATGGGTCGCGCGCCTTCCCAGCTGGTTCTGGCCCGCGCTGCGTGGCACCGCGGTCGCGCTCACCGGGCTGGTGCTCGCGGGCTCCGTGGCCCTCTTCGCGGGTCTGGTGCTGGGCGCGGGCCACATCGCCGCCGCGTACGAGACGCTCGCCCCAGGATTCGGCGCCGGCATAGGCCTCACGCTGCTCGCGCTCGCGTACCTGCCCAACGCCGTCGTCGCCGGGATCAGCTGGGTGCTGGGCCCCGGGATCGCGGTCGGCACGGGCGTGAGCACCCCGCTCGCCGCGTACCCGGGAGAGCGGTCGAACTTCCCGCTGCTGGCGGCCCTCCCGACGTCCGCGCCACCCGTGTGGGCCGCCGCGGCGTTCGTCCTGCCCGTCGCCGTGGGGGTGCTGGCCGGACGCGCGTGCGTCACCACGGCCGGTGCCGCCGACCGGTTGCGCGCCGTCGGTGCGACGGCCGTCGCCACCGCGCTCGTCGCCGGGCTGCTGGCGTGGCTGGCCGGGGGGAGGCTGGGTGCGGGGCCGTTCGACCCGGTGCGGCTCTCCGGTGAGCTGGTGGTGCCCGCTGTCCTGCTCTGGGTCGGGCTGCCGATGGTGGTCGTGGCGCTGATCCGAAGCCGCCGGGACGAGCCTGAAGAGACGGAAGAAGCGCAAGCCAAGGACGCCGGGCGGGGACGGGCGCGTGCGGCGTCTGCGCGACCGAAGCCCGGGCAGCACGGGCGCGCACCGGTCGAGTCCGAAGCCACGGATGCCCAGGACGTCGCCGCGAAGGACGAGGAACCGGCCCGGACGGAGACCGAGACCGCCGAGGACGAGCCGGCCGGGAAGGACGAGGCCGCCGCCGGCGAGGAGGGCGCCCATGACGACGACCCGGAGGACGAGGACTCTTCGGACGGGGACGCTGTGAGCGAGGTGGCTGCATCCGACGGTGAGGAAGCCGACAGCGGCGACACCGAACGGGACGAGGGTTCCCCGCAACGGCGCGGAGACGCCCGGGACGACGAGGAGCCTGCGCCGCAACGAGCCCTGCCCCAGCGGGTAGGCCCGCGCCGGGTACCACCGGCGCGCACCGCGAAGCGCCCGGAGCGCAGGCGGGGCCGCGAGATTCCCGACCGGCGCGATGCCGGCGCCGCCGACGGGCCCGAGAAGAAGCGCTGGTGGAGCAAGGGGCAGCAGACCGACGCCCCGGATCGTGCGCCTGCCTCCGGCGACACCTCGCAGCAGCCTGCTCCCGGTCCGCGCGGCCCGCGCACGGTCGGGGAGCTTGTTGCTCAGCGCGAGCGGGAGGCGGCCCGGCGTGCGGCGGCGGAGGACAAGAACCGAGGCTCCGACGATCCGCCTGACGAGGGCTGAGCTCGTTCCCGTCGTCCCGCTTCCGGATCCGTAGGGTCCGGCTTCGGTGCCGCGCGTTGCTCGACGTGCGGCCGGGCGGCGCACGGAGACGGTGGGGCGCGATCTGCACCCCGTGGTGCCCTCCGGAGGCGGTGTGACCTGCGCCGCGGCCTACCCTGGAGGTTGTCACCCGATCACCGTCCTGCCGAGGAGTCAGCGCTTGCCCGCATCGCCGAGCGGTACCTACCGGGTGGAGCTCCCCGTTCCGGCCCGTGTGGTCGTCCTGGTCTCCGGCTCCGGCACGCTGTTGCAGGCGCTCCTCGACGCCGCGGCCGACAGCACCTACCCGGCCCGTGTGGTCGCCGTCGGGGCAGACCGTGGCGGTATCGAGGGGCTGGCCCGCGCCGAGCGTGCCGGTGTACCCACGTTCACGGTGCGCTTGGCCGACCACGCCGACCGTGGCGCGTGGGACTCCGCGATGGCCAAGGCCGTGGCCGAGCACCGTCCCGACCTCGTGGTCAGCGCCGGATTCATGAAGATCCTCGGTCCGGATTTTCTCGGCAGCATCGCCAGCCCGATGATCAACACCCACCCCGCGCTGCTCCCCGCTTTCCCCGGCACCCGCGGCGTGGCCGACGCGCTGGCGTACGGCGTCAAGGTCACCGGGGCCACCCTGCACATCGTGGACGACAGGGTCGACACGGGACCGGTGCTGGCGCAGGCCGCGGTTCCCGTCGAACCTGGGGACAGCGTCGACTCGCTGCACGAACGAATCAAGATCGAGGAACGGCGGTTGCTCGTGAGCACCGTCGCCGCGCTGGCCCGGCAGGGAGCCACCGTGACCGGACGAGAGGTGACCATTCCGTGAGCTCCGCCGAGACTCCTGCTCGTCGTCCCGTACGACGGGCGCTGATCAGCGTCTATGACAAGACGGGCGTGGCGGACCTGGCCACCGGCCTCCACTCGCTCGGTGTCGAGATCGTGTCCACCGGCTCCACCGCGCAGCGCATCGCCGACGCCGGCGTGCCCGTCACACCGGTCGAGGAGCTCACCGGCTTCCCCGAGTGCCTCGACGGCCGGGTCAAGACCCTGCACCCCCGGGTGCACGCCGGGCTGCTCGCCGACACGCGGCGCCCGGAGCACGTCGAGCAGCTCCGAGAACTCGACATCGCTCCGTTCGACCTGCTGGTGTCGAACCTCTACCCGTTCACGGCGACGGTCGCGTCGGGCGCCACGCCGGCCGAATGCGTGGAGCAGATCGACATCGGTGGGCCGGCGATGGTCCGGGCCGCAGCGAAGAACCACGACAGCGTGGCCGTCGTCGTCGAGCCCGCCCGCTACGACTGGGTGCTCGAGCAGGTGAAGAACGGCGGCTTCGAGCTCGCCGAGCGGCGGCTGCTCGCCGTGGCGGCGTTCCGGCACACCGCCACCTACGACATCGCTGTGGCGTCCTGGATGGGCAACGTCCTCGCACCCGACCCCGAGGCCGGCGTGTTCCCGTCCTGGGTGGGGGCGTCCTGGGAGCGCTCCGCCACGCTTCGCTACGGCGAGAACCCGCACCAGAGTGCCGCGCTGTACGTCTTGGGACAGCCCGGTCTCGCCGCTGCTGAGCAGCTGCACGGCAAGGAGATGTCCTACAACAACTACGCCGACGCCGACGCCGCGTGGCGGGCAGCCCACGACCACGACCAGCCCTGCGTCGCGATCATCAAGCACGCCAACCCGTGTGGCATCGCCGTCGGCACCGACATCGCCGACGCCCACCGCAAGGCCCACGCCACCGACCCCGTCAGCGCCTACGGCGGCGTGATCGCGGTGAACCGCGAGGTGAGCGTGGAGATGGCGGAGCAGGTGGCCGAGGTGTTCACCGAGGTCATCCTGGCGCCGTCGTACGCCGACGGAGCGCTCGAGGTGCTCACCGGCAAGAAGAACATCCGCGTGCTGCGGCTGCCCGTCGCGCCGGACCGGGCGGGTGCCGAGATGCGCCCGATCTCCGGCGGGCTGCTGCTGCAGCAGCGCGACATCCTCGACGCGCCGGGCGACGATCCCTCCACCTGGACCCTCGCCACCGGCGACCCGGTGCCCGACGACGTGCTGGCCGACCTCGCGTTCGCCTGGCGCGCCTGCCGCTCCGTGAAGTCGAACGCCATCCTGCTCGCTTCGGGGGGCGCGGCCGTCGGGGTCGGGATGGGGCAGGTCAACCGGGTGGACGCGGCCCGGCTGGCGGTGGCTCGGGCGGGCGATCGGGCGCGCGGCTCGGTGGCCGCGTCCGACGCCTACTTCCCGTTCCCCGACGGGCTCGAGGTGCTGCTCGATGCGGGCGTGCGAGCGGTCGTCCAGCCGGGTGGCTCGGTGCGCGACAACCTGTCGACGGAGGCGGCGGCCAAGGCCGGCATCGCCCTCTACCTGACGGGCACGCGCCACTTCGCCCACTGACGCCCCGCGGCCGGCTCATCAGGCGAGGCGGGCGGCCCGCCCGGTTTGCGGCCGCGAGGCTCAGCGATCCGTGAGCAGGAACCGACGACCCTCTTCGTGCTGCGGGCGGGTGACCGGGAGGGGATTCACCCGCGCCAAGATCGCCGTGAGATGAGGTTGTGCGCCCTCTCGGGGGCGGAAATCCCGATCTCGGAACGATCATCGCCCCGAGATCACCGCGAGATTTGGTTACGCGCCCTGGCGAGGGCGGAAACCCGGATCTGGGAACGATCATGCGCCGGGTGGCCTGGGGGCTGGGTTCGGTGGCGGTGATCGCCGCGAGATCTGCTGATTCGCCCTCGCGGGGGCGGAGAGCCCGATCTCGGAACGATCATCGCGCCAAGACCGCCGTGAGATGAGGTTTTACGCCCTCTCAGGGGCGAAAAACCGGATCTCGGAGCCGTTGCCTGTGCCCAGCGTGACCTCGGTGCTGCGGAGGCCGAGGCGGATTCGGTTGGCTCGGCCTCCGCAGCACCGGCCTGAGGTCAGGGGCGTGGCATGCTCCCGAAGAGGGACGCCCAGTGTTGCGCGGTGAGGTCGCGTGGTCGTGTCGAGGTGGCCAGCCCTTGCCTCGCAAGCCAGGTGCGGATCGCCGGGTGTGCCCGCCGCAGGGTCGTGATCAGTCGGTCGCCGCTGAACGTCGTCCGGACCAACTGCTGGTAGCGAGCGCGGTCCGCCCGGGCGACCAGCTCGCGGTCCCGGCGCGTGACGACGAGGATGCCGCCGTCCACTCCGGGGCGTGGCCGGAACGCGGCGGCCGGCACTCGTCCGGCGAGCCCGAACTCGTACCACGGCCACCAGCTCGCGGTGAGCAGCGTCGTGCCGCCCACCGCGGCGCGCTTGCGTGCGACCTCCCACTGAAGCAGCAGTACGGCGGTGATCCAGTCCTGTTGCGCGAGGAGGTGGCGCAGCAGGGGGGTGGTGATGCCGAAGGGCACGTTGGACACGACGTGGTGCTCGCCGTCGAAGCGGAACCGCAGCATGTCGTCGTGGACGACGTGGACGCGGTGACCGAGAGAACGGCGGAGGGCGGCAACACGTACAGGGTCCAGCTCGACGGCGGTGACGAGACCGGGACGGGCGGCCAGATGCCGAGTGAGGGCTCCGTCGCCCGGGCCGAGCTCGAGAGTCGCGCCCAGCGGAACCAGGTCGGCGATGCGGGCGGCCACTCGCCGGTCGGCGAGGAAGTTCTGGCCGAGCTCATGACGGCCGCCGAAGGAACGGGGATGGGTGGACGAGGGCATGGGAGACCTGCGCTTCGCGTCGATCGGGAAGGGATCCGGATCGGACGGCGCGCGGAACAGCCCCGGTTGTTGGCGGGGTGAGAGTCAGCGGCGCGGCGTCCGAGAGACGCGGCGCAGCCTTATGCAGCCGTAACCCACGCAGACGACGTTATCGGCGGGCGCCAGCTGTTTTCCGGCCGACGATCCCGGCCGGGGTGGCTCGGGCAGCCGCAGACGGGAGCGGGCGACTCGCGGGTGCGTCGACCCAACGGGTGAGCTGTGCGGGCTGGGGTTGAGCGTGACCAGCGGCAACGACTAAGCTTCGAACGTACGTTCGATGATGATCGCCGACTTCCCCGCGGCGTGACCCCTGGGGAGGCATGTGTGCCTGATGCTGCGGCCACCGTCACGACGGCGCGGGCTCCCCGGCCCGATCACGGGAGCCGGTTGGAGCTCGCCCGGGGTCTGTTGCGTCGCCTGGAGGGGCGTTCGGGGAGTGTTCGGCCTGCCCCTGCCACCGAGTCGGACGGTGGGGTGCTGCCGGTGGCCGAGCCGCTGGCCCGGCTCCTGCCCGCCGGGGGGCTGCGGCGAGGGTCCACGGTCGCGCTCCCCGCCGTTCCCGGTGCCACGTCGCTGCTGTTCGCGCTGCTCACCGAGGCTTCCGCGGGCGGGGCGTGGGTGGGGGTGGTCGGCAGGCCGGGGCTCGGGCTCCTGGCCGCCGCCGAGGCGGGAGTGCAACTGGAGCGGCTGGCGCTGGTACCGGAGCCGGGCGCCGATCTGCTGGCGGTCACGATCGCGCTGCTGGACGGGATGGACGTCGTCGCGGTCTCGGGCGCGGCCCGCGCCGGTGTGCGCGCCGCCGACCGGCAACGGCTGGCGGCCAGGGCCCGGCAGCGGGGCACGGTGCTGATGGCGCTCGGTTCCTGGTCGGGCGCCGACGTGGAGCTGAGCTGCAACGACGTGCAGTGGCGGGGGCTGGATGCCGGCGCGGGCAGGCTGCGTTCCCGTCGGGTCGAGGTGCAGCTTCGGGGGCGGGCCGTCCCGCCGGGCACACGTCCGGGGACGCTGCTGCTGCCGGCGCCGGGGAGTGCGGTGGCGGACGTCGCGCAGAAGGTTGCGCGGCCGGCCGCGGTCGCCACCGTCGAGGACGAGCGGGCGGCGGGATGACCGGCCCGCTACCTCGCTGCGGCGGGTGCCCGTCGTGAGTGCGTCCGTCGTGCGGGTGCTCGCGCTGTGGTCGCCCGACTGGCCGGTCACGGCCGCGGCCATGGCTGCCCACGTCCCTCCGCACCGGCCGGCGGCTGTGGTCGTGGCCAACCGGGTGCTGGCCTGCTCGGCGGTCGCCCGCGCCCACGGGGTGCGTCGTGGCCTGCGACGGCGGGAGGCACAGGCCCGGTGCCCGGAGCTGGTCGTGCTGGAGCGCGACCCCGACCGTGACGCCAGGGCCTTCGAACCGGTCGTGGCCGCGGCCGAGGAGCTCGCACCGGGGGTGGAGGTCGTGCGGCCGGGGCTGGTGGCACTGGCGGCGCAGGGTCCGGTCGGGTGGTTCGGGGGCGAGCAGGCGGCCGCGGAGAAGCTGGTCGACCAGGTTGCTGCACGCACCGGTGTGGAGTGCCAGGTGGGCGTGGCCGACGGGCTGTTCGCCGCGGTGCTCGCGGCGCGGCGTGGCTTGGCTGTCGCGCCCGGCGACACCCCGGCGTTCCTCGCCCCGCTCGGCGTCGAGGAGCTTGATCGTGAGCCCGACGTCGACCGTTCCGAACTGGTCGGGCTGCTGCGCCGGCTCGGGCTGCGCAGCCTGGGGGCGCTCGCGGAGCTCGCCGCCGAGGACGTCGCTTCCCGGTTCGGCGCCGACGCCGTGCTCTGCCACCGGCTCGCCCGCGGGCTCGATCCCCGTCCGCCGGTGCGGCGCACGCCGCCGGAGGAGCTCGCGGTGGAGATCGAGCTGGACCCACCCGTCGATCGCGTCGACGCCGCTGCTTTCGCCGCCCGCGGTCTGGCCGAGCGGCTGCACCGCGCTCTGGCAGGCCACGGGCTCTCCTGCACACGGCTGGGCGTCGCTGCCCGCACCGTGTCGGGGGAGGAGCTGCACCGGATCTGGCGCTGCGCCGAGCCGCTCACTCCGTCCGGCACCGTCGACCGGGTGCGCTGGCAGCTCGACGCCTGGCTCACCCGCTCACGCACCACGAGCGCCGACGGGCCGGGCGCGGTGTGCCGGCTGTGGCTGGTGCCGGAGGAGACGGTCACAGCCGGGGCGCTTCAGCTCGGGCTGTGGGGCGACGTCGGGGAGACCGACGAACGGGCCGGGCGGGCGCTGGTGCGGGTACAGGCGCTCCTGGGGCCCGAGTCGGTGTTCACCGCGGTGCTGGTGGGTGGGCGAGATCCTGCGGAGCAGGTGCGGCTGGTGCCCTGGGGCGACGATCGACGGCTCGACTCCGGGCCGATGCCGTCGCCGCCCCTGGCCACCGGCGAGGTCGGAGGCGCAGGCTCGGCGTCCCAGGTGGGTGTGCGGGGGACGGGCCCGGCACGAGGGGCGGCCAGGCCGGGCTCGATCCCCGCCGAGCCGCCCCCGCAGGTGGATGCGGCACAGGCGCGCGGAGTACCGCCTGCCGCCGGTGCGGACGTCATGCCCACGGATCCGACGCAGGAGCTCGGCGCCGTCGCCGAATCCTGGCGTTCCGCGGCACCGGCGGGATGGCCGGAGGACATGGTGCGGCTCACCGGGCGGGTCTCCGCTGCTGACGTGGCCGCCGAGGAAGGGAAGGGGCGCACCACCAACCGGCGGCGCCGGGTCCCCGCCCCGCGGCGCAGCACCGGCCGTCCCGCGGTACCCGACCCACCGCCGTCCTGGCCGGGGCGGTTGCCCGCCCCGTCGCCGGCAACCGTGCCCCCGCAGCCTCTCCCCGCGGCGCTGGTCGACGCCACGGGGAGGCCGGTGCGGCTCACCGCGCCGGACATGTTGTCAGCGCCGCCGCACCGCCTGGTGGTGGACGACGGGACCCCGCAGGTGGTGCAGGGATGGGCGGGCCCCTGGCCGTTGCGCCAGCGGTGGTGGGTGGCCGATGCAGTGGAGGGCAGCAGGATGCAGATCGCCGTGGACGGCGGCGTCGCGCTGCTGCTGCTCGCCCGTGAAGGGGGGTGGTGGGTCACGGGCATCTACGACTGACCCGTGGCGTGCGCGGATACGAGTGCGGGAGCTCGTATCCGCGCACGGGCCATCAGGCCACCGGTGCCGGCGGCTCCGCGGCCCCCGTCATGAACGCCACCGCCTCCGACATCGTGTGCGACTGCGGGGTGATCACCGTGGCGCGCCTGCCGAGCCGTTGGATGTGGATCCGGTCGGCGATCTCGAACACGTGCGGCATGTTGTGGCTGATCAGGATCACCGGCAGGCCGCGGTCACGCACGTCGCGGATGAGCTGCAGCACGCGGTTGCTCTCCCTGACCCCGAGGGCCGCAGTCGGCTCGTCCAGGATCATGACCTTGCTCCCGAACGCCGCCGAGCGGGCCACGGCCACACCCTGCCGCTGCCCGCCGGACAGGCTTTCCACGGCCTGCCCGATGTTCTGCAGCGTGGCGATCCCCAGCTCGCTCATGTGCCGCTTGGCCTCTTCCCGCATCTTCTTGCGGTCCAGCATGCGGAACACCGAGCCGAGGATGCCGGGCTTGCGCACCTCGCGGCCGAGGAAAAGGTTGTCGGCGATGTCGAGCCCGGGCGAGACGGCCAGCGACTGGTACACGGTCTCGATGCCTGCCCGCCGGGCGTCCATCGGGGTCTTGAAGTGCACCTGATTGCCGTCGAGGAAGATCTCGCCGCTGTCGGGGATGATCGCCCCGCACAGCGCCTTGATGAGGCTGGTCTTGCCTGCGCCGTTGTCGCCGATCACCGCGAGGATCTCCCCGGCGTACAGCTCGAGGTCGCCGCTGGCGATGGCCGTGACCATCCCGTACCGCTTGACCAGGCCTTTCGCCTGCAAAACCGGCAGGCGTGGTGCTGCCTTCCCCGAGTGCGTGTCCGCGGGTGATCCGCCGGCAAGCTCGCTCTGCGCTGATGATTCGCTCGCACGCGCGCTCTGCGCTGATGATTCGCTCGCACGCTCGCTCTGCGCTGATGATTCGCTCGCAAGCTCGCTCATGCCTTCACCTTCCGGATCCACTGGTCGATGGAGACCGCGACGAGCACGAGGAGACCGATCGCGCACCCCTGCCACACGACGTCCACACCACCGAGCTGCAGCCCGTTGCGGAAGACGCCGACGATGAGCGCACCGACCAACGTGCCGAGCACCAGCCCGCGCCCGCCGAACAGGCTCGTGCCGCCGAGCACCACGGCGGTGATGGAGTCGAGGTTGTACTCCACCCCGACGTTGGGGCTTGCCGAGGCGAGGCGCCCCATGAGGATCCAGGCGCCGATCGCGTAGAGCAGCCCGGCCACCGTGTACACCGAGAACAGCACGTGACCGGTGCGGATGCCGGCCAGGCGGGCAGCCTCGATGTCGTCACCGGTGGCATAGACGTGCCGGCCCCACGCGGTGTTGGCGAGCGCGTACCAGAACACCGCGAAGAGCAGCAGCATGATGATCGAGCCGTAGGTGATGCGGAAGCCGCCGATGCCGAACGTGTTGCCCGTCCAGGTCATGATCGACGGCATGTCCGTGCCACGCACGGTCTCGCTCTGCGACACCACCGAGTTGAGCGAGAAGAAGATGCTCAACGTGCCGAGCGTGACGATGAACGGCGGCAGCTTCAGCCGCGTGACGAGCAGGCCGTTGATCGCCCCCATCGCGGTGCCGAGCACGAGGCCGATGATCAGCGCGAGCGCCCCGGGAACGCCGAGGTCGGTGGCGATGTTCGCCATCAGGATCGAGGAGAACACTGCGATCGCGCCTGCCGAGAGGTCGATGCCCGCGGTGAGGATGATCAGGGTCTGCCCCAGTGCCAGCACCGCGATGACGGTGACCTGGGCGAGCACGAGCCCGAGGTTCGCCGCCGAGAGGAACCGGCCGCTGACGATCGAGAACACGATGATCGCCAGCACCAGTACCGCGAGCGGGCCGAGGATCGGGTTGGCGTGCAGGACGTGCTGGATGCGCTGGAGCGGTGACTCCGTGCGGCGCTCCTCGAAGCCCGTGGCCCCGGTGTCCGGCACCGTGGCGGTTCCGCCGCCGGGGGACGCGTCGTTCGCCATGCAGAAGCACTCCTTTGTGCGACGGGGCGGGTGGCTGGAGGCGGTCGTGTGGGCCTACCGCACTCCAGCCTGACCCGCGTCCGGGCGATGGGCCAGGCCGAGCGACGTCTCAGCCCCAGCAGTTGGCGGCGCCGAAGGCGGTGTCCTTGGACGGGACGTTCGGCTGCGGCTGGTCGGTGATCAGCTCGACGCCCGTGTCGTAGAAGCTCTTGCCCGCCGTGGTCTCCGGCTTGGTGCCGTCCTTGGCGAACTTCGCGATCGCCTCGATGCCCAGGGAGGCCATCTTCAGCGGGTACTGCTGCGACGTGGCGCCGATCGCGCCGGACTTCACGGCCTCGACGCCCGGGCAGCCACCGTCGACGGAGACGATCGTGACGTCGTTCTGCCTGCCGGCCGCCTTCAGCGCCTCGTACGCGCCCGCGGCTGCCGGCTCGTTGATCGTGTGGACGAGGTTGATCGAGGGGTCCTTCTGGAGCAGGTTCTCCATCGCGGTGCGCCCGCCCTCCTCGGCGCCGTCGGTGACGTCGTGCCCGACGATGCGCGGGTCGGACTCGTCGCCGATCCGGGTCTTGTCACCGACATCCACGCCGAAGCCTTCGAGGAAGCCCTGGTCGCGCTGGACGTCGACGGACACCCCGTTGGGGCTGAGGTCGAGCATCGCGATCCTGGCCTGCTTGCCCTCGGACTCGAACTTCGCCTTCGCCCACTGCCCGATGAGGAGCCCTGCCTGGTAGTTGTCGGTGGCGAACGTGGCGTCGGCGGCGTCGGCCGGGTCGATCGGGGTGTCGAGGGCGATCACGAGCATGCCGGCCTGCCTGGCCCGGTCGAGCGTGGGCACGATGCCCTTGGAGTCGTTCGCGGTGATGAGGAAGCCGGCGGCTCCGGCCGAGATCAGGTTCTCGATGGCCTGCACCTGAGACTCGTTGTCGCCGTCCTGCTTGCCGGCGAAGGTCTGCAGCTGCACGCCCTGGGTGGCGGCCGCGGCCTGCGCACCCTCCTTCATCTTCACGAAGAACGGGTTGGTGTCGGTCTTGGTGATCAGTCCGATGACCGGCTGGCTTCCCCCGCCGGCTGCGCCGCCGTCACCGCCACCGCAGGCGGCGAGCGCGAGCGCCGCGGCCATCCCGGTGGCCAGAACGGTGGCCCTCCGTCCTGCTGTCCATGCGTGGCTCATGTGCTGCGACCTCTCGTCATCATTGACATCTGGTTGCATACGTAGACAACGTTGTCAAACACTCTGGTCCGGCTCACACGGGTTTTACAAGGCCTGGGCGAACACCTTCGATAACGAATGAGCAACGGCAGAGGATTCTTGACAACGTTGACGTGGAGCCCGACCATCCGGCCGGACCATGTCGCCGGAGCTGGTCGAGAGGACAACCATGAGTCTCCGCGAGTCGCCGATCGGTGGGCGCCGGCCCACGATGCGCGACGTCGCGGCCCGGGCACAGGTGAGCTTCAAGACCGTCTCCCGTGTCGTCAACGACGAGGGCGGCGTGTCGCCCCTGCTCGAACGGCGCGTCCGGAAGGCGATCGAGGAGCTCGACTTCCGCCCGAACGTGGGAGCCCGCATCCTGCGCCGGTCGGATCGCAGGACGGCATCGATCGGGTTGCTGCTGGAGGACGTCGCCAACCCGTTCTCCGCCGCTGTGCAACGAGCCGTGGAGAACGAGGCGGACCAGCGCGGCGTGGTCGTCTACTCCGCGAGCCTCGACGAGGACCCTGCCCGCGAGCGCGCGCTCGCGAAGGCGTTCGGCGCCCGCGGCGTCGACGGGCTGCTGCTCGTCCCGGCCGGGGGCGACCAGTCGCACCTCGCCGCTGAGCTGCGGGCGGGCACGGCGATCGTCTGCCTCGACCGCGAGGCGAGCAACCTGCCGGTCGACTCGGTGGTAGCCACCAACGAGATCGGCGCAGCCGAGGGCGTGCGCCACCTCGCCGCGGCCGGCCACCGGCGCATTGCGTTCATCGGCGACCGGCGCACCGTCGCCACCGCCCGTCAGCGCCACGCGGGGTACCTGGAGGCCCTGCGCGGCTGCGGGCTGCCGCTGGATCCGGCACTCGTCGTGCAGGACGTGCGGGACACCGCCACGGCCGACGGCGTCGTGACCGCCCTCCTCGGTCACCCCGACCCACCCACGGCGTTGTTCACCGCGCAGAACCTGGTGACGGTCGGCGCTGTGCGCGCTCTGCGGAGGATGGGACTCGAACACGCCGTCGCGCTGGTCGGGTTCGACGACTTCCTCCTGGCCGACCTGCTGAGCCCCGCCGTCACCGTGGTCGCGCAGGACCCCGCGGCGATCGGACGGACCGCGGCCGGCTTGCTCTTCGCCCGCATCGACGGCGACACGGTGCCGCCGCGGTGCCGCCTCGTCCCCACCACTCTGATCCGGCGCGGCTCGGGCGAGATCCCGCCGTCCTGACCCGGTGTCGAGGAAACGAGGTCGTCTTACCCGCCTCCGACGACAGCGCAGCCCAGGCGGCGCCTCGCGGCGTTGTCGTCGGCGCCGATACGACAGCGGTATCGGCGCCTCCTCCGCCTTGCGATTGCCCGGGTGCGGCGGTGTCCCGCAGGGACACTGCACCTGGACACCGGATCCGGGAAAGAAACCCCGTTTCCGCGACACCAGCTGCCGATCGGACTGGCGTTGCCGTCGGCGGCAAGGTTTAGCGTCGCTGACATGCGGATCGGTGAGCTGGGCCGCCGCGCCGGGGTCAGCCCGCGGGCGCTGCGCCACTACGAGGAGCTGGGCCTGCTGGCCGCCCGACGTCGTGCCAACGGCTACCGCGACTACGACGAGGGCGACCTGCAGGTCGTGGCCGAGATCCGGTCGTTGGTGGATCTCGGGTTCGCGCTCGAGGAGACCCGCCCGTTCGTCGAGTGTCTGCGAGCCGGGAACGCCACGGGCGCGAGCTGCCCGGACTCCCGAGCCGTGCAGCGGCGCAAGCTCGCCGAGGTGGACGAGTGGCTCGCGCGGCTGCAGACCGTCCGGGACGAGCTCGCCGATCGGCTCGGTGACCCGCCGACCCCGCGCTGCTCCATCACATCCATCGCCTCAGACCCCGAGGAGTTTCGATGATCGTCCCCGTCACCGACGCCACGTTCGACGAGCTGGTGCTACGCGCCGCGCTGCCCGTGCTGCTCGACTTCACGGCGGACTGGTGCCCGCCGTGCCGGATGATCGAGCCGGTGCTGCACCAGATCTCCGTCGAGCAGGACGGGCGGTTGGTGGTTGCGCAGCTCGACGTCGACGCCAACCCCCTGACCGCCCGTGACGCCGGCGTGCTCGGGATGCCGACGCTCAACCTCTACGTCGGTGGCTGGGTCGTCACGCAGGTGGTGGGTGCGCGGCCGAAAGCCGCGCTGATGCGTGCGATCGAGGAGCACCTGCCGGTCCGAGCGTCGATCGCCTGACGGCCAGGTGATCCAGCACGGCGGTCGCGAGTTCGGGCACGGTCTGCCGTCCGTCGAGGACCACCGTGCCGGCAGGCAGGTTGCCCGTCGTCGCCGCGCACCGCTCGTTCTGGGCTGTACACCAGGCTCGGACGCCTGCGTCGCGCTCGGGGTCGTCGGGCGTCATCGCGCGCCCGTCGAGCCGGCGGGTCAGCACGTCCGGCGGGACGTCCAGGTAGAAGTGCCTGAGCACGATTCCGGCCCCCCGGACGGTGGCGACGATCTCGTCGAGGTACGCGGCTTCCACCAGCGTCATCGGCACGAGCAGCGGGCGGCGGTACTCCTCGACGAGTCCCACGGCCATGGCGGCGACCTGTCGCCGCCACAACCGCAGGTCCTGGAAGTTGCCAGTGGGCACCTTCACGATCTCCCGTAGCAGGTAGCCGATCTGCTCGGGGTCGAATACCAGTGCCTCGGGCCATCGACGGTGCAGCTCGCCGGTCAATGTGGTCTTCCCGCTGCCGAACGCGCCATTCACCCAGACGATCACAGTTGCGACTGTCTCACGCGTGTAGTTGAATGGATCATCGAACGTATGTTCGACTTCATGCATGGGCTTCAACAACCCCGACATGCCGTGGCGCGAGCTGGAGGCGAGGCTCTCGGGACGCCCCCGCGACGGTGGGAGCCTCACCGGAGGGCCGGAGGCCGACGGCGGCGACAGCCCGGCGTGGTCGCGCAAGCGCGAGCCCTACACCCCGCCGGAGCTGCCGGAGCCGCAGAACCGCGTCCCGTACGCCGAGCTGCACTGCCACTCCAACTTCAGCTTCCTCGACGGCGCGAGCCATCCCGAGGAGCTGGTCGAGCAGGCGGCGCGGCTGGGTCTCGATGCGATCGCACTCACCGACCACGACGGCATGTACGGGGTGGTCCGGTTCGCCGAGGCCGCGGCCGAGCTGGGGGTCGGCACGGCCTTCGGGGCCGAGCTCTCCCTCGGGCTCACGGCCCCGCAGAACGGTGTGGCCGATCCGGAGGGCAGCCACCTGCTGCTGCTCGCCCGCCACCCCGAGGGCTACCGCTCGTTGTGCCGCACCATCAGCACCGCGCAGCTGCGTGGCAAGGAGAAGGGACGCCCGGTCTACGACTTCGACGAGGTCGTGGCCGACACCGCGGGGCAGGTGCTGGTGCTCACCGGGTGCCGCAAGGGCGCGGTGCGCCAGGCGCTGCGCACCGGCGGCCGCGACGCCGCGGGCAAGGAGCTGCGCCGCCTCGTCGAGCGGTTCGGGGCCGACCACGTGGTCGTCGAGCTCACGCACCAGGCCCTGCCCACCGACACCGAGCGCAACGACGTCCTCGCCGAGCTTGCACACGACGCCGGCCTGCCCGTCATCGCGTCCACGGCGGCCCACTACGCCACCCCGCACCGGTTCCCGCTGGCCACGGCGCTGGCGGCGGTACGGGCCCGGCGCGGCCTCGACGACGCCGACGGCTGGCTTCCTCCCGCGGGCACCGCCCACCTGCGTTCAGGGGCGGAGATGGCGGCCCGGTTCGACGAGCGCTATCCGGGTGCGGTGGCGCGGGCGGCGGCGCTGGGGGCCGAGTGCGCGTTCTCGATCGACCTGGTGGCGCCCGAGCTGCCGCCGTTCGACGTCCCGCCGGGGCACACGGAGGCGAGCTGGCTGCGGGAGCTGACCTACCGCGGGGTCGCCCGCCGCTACGGCAGCCATGCCGAGTACCCGGAGGCCGTGGAGACGGTCGAACGCGAACTGAAGATCATCGAGCAGAAGAACTTCCCCGGCTACTTCCTGATCGTCCACGACATCGTCGAGTTCTGCCGCCGCTCCGACATCCTCTGCCAGGGCCGGGGGTCGGCCGCCAACTCGGCCGTCTGCTTCGCGCTCGGCATCACCAACGTCGACGCCGTGGCCCACCGGCTGCTGTTCGAACGCTTCCTGTCCCCGGCCCGCGACGGCTATCCCGACATCGACCTCGACATCGAGTCCGGCCGTCGTGAGGAGGCGATCCAGTACGTCTACCGCCGCCACGGCCGTGGATGCGCCGCACAGGTGGCCAACGTGATCACCTACCGGCCGCGCTCCGCCGTCCGCGACATGGCGAAGGCGCTGGGGTTTTCCCCGGGCCAGCAGGACGCGTGGAGCAAACAGATCGAGCGCTGGCACGGCCCGGTGGACGACAACACGGCCACGGCTCCTGCCGGAATGCCTGACCAGGTCGTCGAGCTTGCCGACGAGCTGCTGGGCTTCCCCCGCCACCTCGGCATCCACTCCGGCGGCATGGTCATCTGTGACCGGCCCGTCTCCGAGGTGGTGCCCGTCGAGTGGGCCCGGATGGAGGGCCGCACCGTCGTCCAGTGGGACAAGGACGACTGCGCTGCCGCGGGCCTGGTCAAGTTCGACCTGCTCGGGCTGGGCATGCTCACCGCCCTGCACCTGATGATCGACCTGGTCGCCGAGCACCACGGCGAGAAGATCGAGCTCCACGAGCTGTCGCCCACCGACCCCGCCGTGTACGCGATGCTGCAGCGGGCCGACTCGATCGGGGTGTTCCAGGTGGAGTCGCGCGCGCAGATGGCCACGCTGCCCCGGTTGAAGCCACGGGAGTTCTACGACCTGGTGGTGGAGGTGGCGTTGATCCGGCCCGGCCCCATCCAGGGCGGGTCCGTGCACCCCTACATCCGGCGCCGCAACGGGATCGACGAGGTCACCTACGACCACCCCCTGCTCAAGGGCGCGTTGCAGAAGACGCTCGGCGTGCCGCTGTTCCAGGAGCAGCTCATGCAGATCGCCGTGGACGTCGCCGGCTTCTCCGCGGCCGACGCCGACGAGCTGCGCCGCGCGATGGGCTCGAAGCGGTCGGAGGAGAAGATGGAGAGGCTCCGCGACCGGTTCTTCGCCGGCATGGCTGCCAACGACATCACCGGTGAGGTGGCCGACGGGATCTTCCGCAAGATGCTGGCGTTCGCCAACTTCGGGTTCCCGGAGAGCCACTCGATCAGCTTCGCGTCGCTCGTCTACTACAGCGCCTGGTTCAAGCACTACTACCCGGCGGCCTTCTGCGCGGGGCTGCTCAACTCCCAGCCCATGGGCTTCTACTCGCCACAGTCGCTGGTGGCCGACGCGAGCCGCCACGGCGTGCTCGCGCGCGGCCCGGACGTCAACCTCGGACGGGCCGAGGCGGTGCTCCAGGCGGATTCGCGCAGCACCGGTGGGCAGGCGATCCGGCTGGGCACGGCCGAGGTGCGGGGTGTCGGCCTGGAGCTGGCCGAGGAGATCGACGCGGAACGCGAGCGGGGCGGGCCCTACCGCGACCTTGCCGACCTGGCAGGCCGCGTGCGGCTCACCGTGCCGCAGGCAGAGGCCCTGGCCACGGCGGGGGCGTTCGGGTGCTTCGGGGTCGACCGCCGTTCGGCGCTGTGGGCGGCGGGAGTGGTAGCTGCGGTGCGTCCCGAGCAGCTGCCCGGCACCGCCGTCGGGCTGGAGGCACCCGCGCTGCCCGGCCTCACCGGCGTCGAGCTCACGGCGGCGGACGTGTGGGCCACGGGCGTCTCACCGGACAGCCACCCGATGCAGCACCTGCGGGAGCGGCTCGACGGTCTGGGCGCGGTGCGGATCGACGGGCTCGACGCGGTCGGCCGCACCCTCGTGGCAGGCGACCCGGAGCAGACGCCGCCGCGGGTGCTGGTCGCCGGGCTGGTCACCCATCGGCAGCGGCCCGCCACCGCGCGCGGGGTCACGTTCCTCAACCTCGAGGACGAGAGCGGGATGCTCAACGTCACCTGTTCGGAGGGGTTGTGGGCGCGCTACCGCACGGTGGCGATCAGCAGCACGGCGCTGCTGGTGCGCGGCCGGCTGGAACGCAGCCCGGAAGGCGTGCTCAACCTGGTGGCCGACCGGCTGCAGCGGTTGGCGCTCACCGTGCCGGTGAAGTCGCGCGACTTCCGCTGAGCGATGGTCGCGCCGGTCACCCGGTGGATCGGACCGCGGTGGCAACCGCAGTTTCGCCTGGGCTGGAGCCCGCGGAGCCCCGCCACGTGCTGGAGCGGTAGTCCGCCCTGGCCAGAATCGCCTCCGCGTCGTCGACCGGCGGGTAGATCGCGACGGCGGTGATGGTGTGCTTGACGTCCTTCGCCTCCTGCCCGGTCTTGCGGACCGTGCGCTCCCGCCCGCTGGTCAGCACGGCCCCGGCAGCGCCGAGGTCGAGGCAGGTGACGTAGGGCTCGGTCGCGAACGGAACCTGCTGAAGACCCAGGAGATCGGCGGCGACGTTGTGCCCCGCGAACTTGCCCTGCGGCATGGCGTGCTGGCAGCTCTGCATGACGGGGTGGCCGTCCAGCGCGAGCGCCGCCGAGGTGTCACCGGCGGCGTACACGTCGGGAGCTGCCCTGACGCGCAGGTACTCGTCGACGTGCAGGCGCCCGAGCCGGTCGCGTTCTCCGGGGACGTGCGCCGTCAAGGGGCTGGCGGCCATGCCTGCCGTCCAGATCACGGTGCTCGCCGCGATCTCGCTCCCGTCGGAGAGCCGGACGCCGGCCGGACTCACGCTCTCGACGCCCACGCCCAGTCGCTGTTCGACGCCGAGTTCGGCCAGCGCCTCGAGGATCTGTGGGCGGGGACCCTCGCCGAGCTCGGGGCCGACGACGTTCTCCCGCTCGACGAGCACGACACGGACGGGCTCGGCCGCGGTGACTCGCGCGGCGATGTCGCGCAGCCTGCCCACCAGCTCGGTCGCCACCTCGATTCCGGTGAACCCCGCGCCGACGACGACGGCTGTGAAACGCCCCGCGCCGGGCGCTTCCGCCGGCAGCCGGTGCAGGTGGCTGTGCAGCCTCGCCGCGCCCGGCATCGTGTCGACGTCGAAGAGGTGTTCTGTGCCGAGCAGGTCCGGCCGGACGAGGCGGCTGCCGGCAGCGAGCACGAGCCGGTCGTAGGCCAGCTCGGTGGTGCTTCCGTCGCGACCGATGATCTGCACGCGCCGCGCGCCGGTGTCGATGCCGGTCACCGTGGCGGCCACTCGCCCGACGCCGATCGGCCCGAGTATCCGGTCGAGCGGCACGCGCATCCGGTCCGGATCCGACTGGTACATCCGCGGCCGGATCACGATGTCGTCCCCGGCGGAGACCAGGGTGACGCGCAGGTCCGACGGGGACGCCCCGGCGGCTCGCCGAGCCCGCACAGCACCGGCCGCGGCCCAGACACCGGCGAACCCACCACCGATGACCAGGACGTCAGACATCACGTCCACCTTCCATGCGCATGGACTCGATGCTAGGTAGCCAGATCGCGAACCGGCGCCCTGCAGCGGCCGGCATCACTGCTGGATCGGGGCCCCCATCGGCATGGCCTCGCCACCGAGCTCCTGGCTCATCGCATCCACGAAGATGTAGGCGTAGATCGTGCAGACGACGAAGGTCGTGATGCCGCCGAGCGTGGCGAACAGCCGGTTGCCGTTCACCACGAAGCCGAGCACGAGCGCGAGAGTGGTGCACACGACGGCGAATCCCGCGGTGAACGCGAGCGGCAGCCGGAGCGTGGCCACGGTGAGCGTCGCGAAGACGATGAGCCACGACAGCACGAAGGTGGCTTCTACGTTCTGGATCTGGCCTGCCCGCAGCCCTGGTTCCGTGGCGATGCCGAACCAGCCATTGATCACGCCCAGCAGCAGGAACCCCAAGCTCAGCCAGAACGCGGAGAAGGTGCCGAAGATCGCGGCCATCGCGCCCTGCCCCACCCGCACCGCCCAGATGCATGCCACCAGCAGGAACAGGCCCGACGACGAGGTGACGGCCGGGATCATGCCGCCGGGCAGGGTGGCCGTGTCGAGGTAGCCGATGAGCCACAGGCCCAGGGTGAGGCTGCCGGGGAGGAGGGCGGGCAGGCCGAGCAGTGCGGGGTTACCGCCGCCGGCGGCCGACACGTCCGGGGTCACGCTCCCCGTCCCCGGCCGGGCGTCGCTCACGCTCATCCACTCGCTCCTCGTCGAGACGGCCGGGTCCTGGCGAAGAGATACGCCGGATGGGTCACATTGTGCGCCCAATGGCCCTATTTCGACACTGCTGCGTTCCGAGCGAGATGCCGGTTGCCGCTCGCCGGAAAGGATTCGGTGGAGTGTTCATCCCGCGTGCATCGCGGGTGCACGCGGCGGGCCGCCGGCTGCCGGCGCGGGCGGACAGGTGTGCCGAGGCCGGCCAGGTGATCGACGGCCCGCCGTCGGGCCCGCTTACTCGGGCGTGACCTCGGCCATCTCCGACCAGGCCTCTCCGTCCAGATCCTGGTAGTTGATCCGCGGCCTCTCCGAGACCATGGCAGGCATGAAGGCGAAGAAGTTCTTCGCGTGGTCGGTGGCGACGTGGGCGGCCCCCGCGTCCGCGTTCGCGAACACCTCGATCATCGCGAACTCGTTCGGGTCGTCGCCGTTCTGGAAGTAGTCGAAGGAGATGTTCCCCGGCTCGCTCCGCACGTCGGCCGTGTACTGCCTGATCCCGGCCAGCCACTCGTCGTGCTTTTCCGGTCGGATCTTTGCCCTCAGGACGATGAGAATCACGCGGAACCTCCATCGGCGTGGCGTTGAGTCGGCTGTCGGCACCGTCGCCGACCTGCTCACCGGGAGTCTGCCACGGGCGGCACCACCCATCAGGGAACGCCGGGACGCGCCCAGGGAACCGTGGGAATCGGGCGCCGGGGGTGGATGGCAGGGTGGCTGCGTGCACGACGACACCGGTTACGACGACACCGAGCAGATCGATCTGGACCTGTCCGACGTGCGGGTGGGGGACGAGCCGTGGCGCCAGCGGCGGTTCATCCGCTGCCGGTTCGTCGACGCCGATCTCCGCGGCCTGGTCACCGAGTCGTGCACGTTCGACGAGTGCGATTTCACCGGCGCCGACCTCGGCGACTCCACCCACCGCGGCAGCGCGTTCCGCACGTGCACGATCCGGCGGGCCACCCTCGGCGGCTCCTCGTTTCGCGGCTGCTCACTGCTCGGCACCTCGCTCATCGACTGCCGGCTGCGTCCGCTCGTCATGACCGACTGCGATCTCACGCTCGCGGCCCTCGGCCGGGCGGACCTGCGCAAGACCGACCTGTCCGGGCTGCGGCTGCGTGAGGCGAACCTGGTCGAGGCCGACCTGCGGGAAGCCGACCTGCGGGGTGCCGACATGACCGGGGCCCGGCTGCTGAACACCCGGCTCGAGGGCGCCGACCTGCGAGGCGCCCGCATCGGCGCGGACGGCCTCGTGCAGGCCCGGCTCTCCGGGGCCACCGTCGACGCCGAGCAGGCCATCGCCTTCGCCGCCGCCCACGGCCTCCGCATCGCCTGACCCCGCAAGTCGCCACTTTTCCGTGCGCGAGCCGCCCCTCCAGACCCCGCGAGTCGCCTGCCCTCTCCTGCCTGGGGCACCGGTTCGGTTCGGCGGGTCGGCGCGCGCGTGCGGGGCTCGCGGGTCGCTAATCAGCGAGCCCTGATTCGTAGCCGGCGATCACGAGGTGTGCCCTGTCTCGGGCGTGGAGTTTCGTCATCAGGCGCCCGATGTGGGTCTTGACGGTGCCGCGGCTCAGGTGCAGGTGCTGCTCGATCTCACGGTTCGACAGTCCATTGGTGATCAGTGAGAGCACCTCCCGCTCCCGGGCGGTGACGCCATCGAGCCGGGTCGGTGCGCGTCGTCGTGACGCCGGCGAGCGGGTGAACTCCGCGATGAGCCGACGTGTGACGCTGGGCGCGAGTAGGGCATCGCCTGCGGCGATCAGGGTGATCGCATCCAGCAGCCGGGCGGGTGGGGTGTCCTTGAGCAGGAAGCCGCTCGCTCCCGCACGCAGCGCGCTGTACACGTACTCGTCGAGGTCGAACGTGGTGAGAACCAGCACTTTGGATGTGCACCGGCCCGCGGTGATGTGCTCGGTGGCGGTGATCCCGTCCATCTCCGGCATCCGGACGTCCATCAGCACGACGTCAGGTGCGTGTTCGGCCGTCAGTTCGATCGCCTCGCGACCGCTGGTTGCCTCAGCGACGACCGACATTCCCGCTGTGGAGTTGATCAGCAGGCGGAGAGTGCCGCGGAGCAGGACCTCGTCGTCGGCGAGGAGGACACGCACCGGCTCACTCATCGCGCACCGCCCAGGCGTAGGGGAGTCGGGCACGGACGCCGAACCCGCCGCCCGGCTCGGGGCCGAAATCGAGCGTGCCATCGTGCAATGCCACCCGCTCCCGCATGCCCAGCAGACCGTGTCCCGGCCGGCCAGGCGCGCGGTGCTTCGTTCCTTCGTTGACGACCGAGATCGTCAGGACCCCGGCCTCATCGGCAAGGCCGAGATGGCAGCGGGTGGGCCCGGCATGGCGCAGGACGTTGGTCAGAGCCTCCTGCGCGATGCGGTACGCCGACGCCTGCACCGCGGCCGGCACGTCCGTGAGATCGGCTCGATCGACCTCGACGGTGATGCCTACGGCGCGAACATCGGCAACAAGACGGTCGATCTCGGCAACGCCGGCTGTGGAGTCGGCCGTGTCGCGCAGTGTGTCGAGCACCGTCCTGACGTCGTCGAGCGCCTCCCGACTCACGTGTTCGATCGTGCTGAGCGCAGACCGTCCCTCCTCGGGACGGCTGTTCACGAGATGGTTTGCCACCGCGGCCTTCATTGCGATGAGGCTGAGGCTGTGCCCGACGACGTCGTGGATGTCCCTGGCGATCCGTAGACGCTCGTCGGTCACCGCTTGGCGAGCGCGAAGGTCGGCGAGCTGGGCGGCGTGGTCGCGCCGTGCACGCGCGGCACGGGCGAGTACCCACGAGCCGGTGATGATCAGTGCGCTGTAGAGCAGGACGGTCATCGGGGCGGTCGCGAACGACTCCTCTCCTTCCGGGGCTGCGATGAGCGGCAGCCCGGGGACGACGATGGTCGCGAAACCCGCGGCTGTGACGGCCGACAGGGTCGCCACCAGCGCCAGTACACCCGACCGCGATGCTTCGGAGAGCCCGACCGGATAGAGCGCGAGCGCGAACGCGATCACCACGGCGTCGCCCGGGGCCCCCACCATGATTGCCGCCGCCCCCGCCGCCAGCACTACGACGAACACCGGCATCGGTCGGCGCCTCCGCACTGCCAGCGGCAGCACGAGCACCGCGAGCAAGCCCCACACGAGCACCGAGTGACCGGATGTCCGGAAGGCGGCGAAGAGCGCGAGCGCAGCCGCCGCCAGCACGTCGGCCGCCATCAGCTGCCGTGGTCCGAAATGCCCGGCCGTGGTCACGCGACGACGGTATCGACGTCGACGCGAGCAGGCGTCGGACCGAGGTCCGATCCTGCCCATTCGGACCGTGGTCCGATGTGGGCGTACCCGGAACGCCGAAGGATCACGACGTGACCATGAGGATGTTGATCGTGTCAGGCGTGGTGGCCGTCATGACGTCGCTCACCTCGACTGCCGCCACCCCGGCCCCGGCCGTGGATTCCGCGGCGATCGACGCTGTGGTCGACGAATATCGCCGAGCGATCGGGCTTCCGGGGACAGCAGTCGTCATCACTCATGGGAACACGGAGGTGCATGCGGCCGGGTACGGCCGGACACCCACGGGAGAGCACGTCACGGAGCACACTCCGATGGCTGTGGCGTCGGTGAGCAAGTCTTTCACCGCACTCGCGGTGATGCAGCTGGTCGAGACCGGCCGCGTGAACCTCGACCAGTCGGTACAGGTGTATCTGCCGGAGTTCGCGATGGCCGACCCGCGCGCGACCGAGATCACCGTTCGCCAGCTGCTGGACCAGACGTCCGGCATGTCCGACACGACATTCCCTGCCTTCAGCAGACCACAACCGAGTTCCCTGGTGGAGGCCGTGGCCGGGATGCGCGGAGCACGTCTGGCCGCCGATCCCGGTACGCAATGGGAGTACCACAACCCGAACTTTCAGGTCGCGGCGCGCATGGTCGAGGTGACCAGCGGCCAGCCGTTCGACGAATATCTGCAGGAGCACGTGTTCGGCCCGCTCGGCATGACCGACAGCCGCACCGTCGACACCGCGCGCGATCTCCCGCCGAGCGCCCATGGCCACCTCCGGATCCTCGGCGTGGCCGTCCCGCTGCCCGAACCTCCCGCGTTCGGCAATGGCTCCGGCGGAGTGCTCAGCTCGGCGCACGACATGGCGGCCTGGCTGATCGCGCAGAACAACCAGGGGCGGGGCCCGGACGGGACGTCGATCGCCTCAGCCGCGACAGTCGCGGCGATGCACACTCCGTCCACGGTGTCGGATTCGTACGCTCTGGGCTGGTCCATCGGCACCACCGCGTCAGGCGCGCCGCTGATCGCACACAGCGGCGACCTGTTCACCTCGACCGCCTACCAGGCGCTGCTGCCCGCGTCAGGGTATGGACTCGCGGTGATGGCCAATACCGGGCTGGCCTACGCCGACGCCGCGGCCATCGCCGAACGGCTCATCGCCCTGTTGGAGAACACACCCACGCCGCCAACCGGACCACCGCTCGCCATGGTCGACTCGGTGCTGCTCTTGCTCGTGCTCGCGGCTGTTCTGCTCGGCGGGTTCGGCGTGCACCGCTCGGGGCGGTGGGCCGCAGCCGGAACGGGGCGGCTGCGGGCAGCGCCACGGTTGCTCCCCCTCGTCGTACCGCTGGTGCTCTTCGCGACCATCCACCGGGCGGTTGGCCTGCTCTACCGGGGCCGTGATGTCACCTGGATCCAGGTGACCTACCTGTACCCGACGTTCATGCTGCTGCTCGCCACCGCAACGTTGGCGTGCATCGCCGTGCTCGTGGCACGGCTTATCGCGCTCGCCCGGTGACGGCCGCGTCATGGACACATGACGTCGAATGTCGTCGCTGACGAACCGCGACATGTGTCCATGTCGCCGGCTTGCTCGGCACGTAATGGTGGGACGAGCCGGGTTGGTACGCGGGCTGGGAGGATGGGGACGTGACGGCGACACTGATGGACGGCAAGGCGACTCTGAACGACATCCTGGGCGAGTTGGCGGGCCGGGTCGAGAAGCTGCAGGCCGACGGTGTGACGCCGGGCCTGGGCACCCTCCTCGTCGGCGACGACCCAGGCTCGCACTCCTACGTCCGCGGCAAGCACCGCGACTGCGCGAAGGTCGGGATCACCTCGATCCAGAGGGAGCTGCCGGCCGACGCGACCCAGGCCGACGTCGAGCGGGCGATCGACGAGCTCAACGCCGATCCCGCCTGCACCGGGTTCATCGTGCAGCTGCCGCTTCCGCAGGGGCTCGACGCCGGCGCTGCCCTGGAGCGCATCGACCCGGCCAAGGACGCCGACGGCCTGGCGCCGGTGAGCCTCGGGCGGCTGGTGCTGGGTGAGCCCGGCCCGTTGCCGTGCACGCCGCGTGGAATCGTCGAGCTCTGCCGCCGCTACGACGTGGAGCTGAAGGGCGCACGCGTCACGGTGGTCGGCCGTGGTGTCACGGTCGGGCGTCCGCTCGGGCTGCTGCTCACCCGGCGCAGCGAGAACGCCACGGTGACGCTCTGCCACACCGGCACGCGCGACCTCGCCGCCGAGGTGCGCCGCGCGGACATCGTCGTCGCGGCGGCGGGCGTGCCGGGCCTGATCACGGCCGACATGGTCCGCCCGGGTGCCACGGTGCTCGACGTCGGCGTCACGCGCACCGACAAGGGGCTCGTCGGCGACGTCGCTCCGGAGGTCCGGGAGGTGGCAGGCCTGCTCGCCCCGATGCCGGGCGGTGTCGGCCCGATGACTCGCGGGATGCTGTTGACGAATGTGGTGGAAGCAGCCGAACGAAGCTTGTCGAAGTGAGCATCGAGACCGAACGAAGCTTGTCGAAGTGAGCTTGACCTTCTGAACCGAACGGAGCATGTCGGAGTGAGCATCGATGCCGGACGGGCAGCCGGGGCGTGAGCGTGGTCAACTTCCGCTCGCGGCTTCCGGTGCACGCACCGATGACCTTGGTGCTGGTCATCGCGGCGCTGGGCATGATGCGCGTGCTCACGCAGCACTGGCGCGAAGGGGCGGTGCTGCTCGGCGGCGCACTGATCGTGGCGGCCGTGCTGCGCGTCCTGCTCCCGGTGGACCGCGTCGGCCTGCTGGCGATTCGTAGCCGGCCGGTCGACGTCCTGTGCTACTCCGCCTTCGGCGTGGTCATCTCGGTGCTGGCGGTGACGATCACGCGCGGTTCGTTCGACTTCGGCTGATCGGCAGGGCAGCGTGGGCCCCGTGACCCGACGACTGCGCCCCCTGCTCCCCGCCGAACTCGATGACGATCAGCGTGCGCTGCTCGCGGCGTTGGACGCGCGTCCGCGCCCGGTCGACCGCGCGGCGGACGGCAGCTTGCTCGGGCCGTTCGACGCGATGCTCCGTGCGCCGCGCAGCGGTGCGGCCCTGCAGGGTGTGGGAGCGGCGTTGCGGTACCAGGGCGTGCTGTCCGATCGGGTCCGCGAGCTCGCGACCCTGCTCGTCGCCGCGCACCACCGCGCTGCCTTCGAGTGGCACGCGCACGCACCGCTCGCGCTGAGCGTCGGTCTGCCGGATGCACTGGTCGAAGCGGTGCGGGTCGGCGACGCCGTCGAGCCGCACGACCCGGCGGAACGGGCTGCCGCCACGGCTGTCGGGCAGTTGCTCACCACCGGAGACGTCGACGATGCGGCGTGGACGGAGGTCGTCGAGCGCCTCGGGGAGCCGGGCGCGGTGGAGCTGACCACGCTCGTCGGCTACTACTCGCTGCTGGCTCTGCAGATGCGGGTGCTCCGGGTGCCGCTCCCGGACGGTGCGGCGTCCGTCGAGTTCCCCGCTCGCTCGATGCGGGATTGATCGCGTCGGGTTCACCTGTCGATCTGCACTTCCCGGCATGATCTAGGCATGGCGGACCGTTCGGCACAGATCGTCGGCACGTTGGTGGAAGCGTTCTCGGACCTGATGGCGGCCGACCCGGCCGCGTTCCGCACGAAGTTTCGCAAGATGGCCGCCGACCCGTTCGCGTTCTACCGCGGCAGCGCATGCCTGTTCTACGCCGACGTGGCGGAGTCCGACGACCCGTGGGCCGACGAGCGGACGAGCCGCGTGTGGATCCAGGGTGACCTGCACGCCGAGAACTTCGGCACCTACATGGACGGCGACGGGGTGCTGATCTTCGACGTCAACGACTTCGACGAGGCCTACGTCGGGCACTTCACCTGGGACGTCACGCGTTTCGCTGCGAGTCTCGCGCTGCTGGGGTGGCGCAAGGCGATCTCGGACGACGACATCACGGTCCTCGTGCAGCGGTACGTGCGGGCGTATCTGGACCAGGTGCGATGGTTCGTCGACCAGGCCGACGACCGCAGCTTCTCGCTGCGCCTGGGCACCACCGACGGCGTGGTGCACGAGGTGCTGCAGCTGGCCCGGCTGCGCACGCGGGTGGCGCTGCTCGACGGGATCACCGAGACCGAAGGGTTCGACAGGAGGCTGCGGGACGTGCCCGGCCTGCGGCGGCTGGACGACGGTGAGCGCGCCGCGGTGGTCGACGCGGTGGAGCGCTACATCGAGACGATCCCGCCGTCGAAGCGGTTCCGCGGGGTGACGTACACGGTCAAGGACGTGGCGGGGCGTTCCGGGTTCGGCATCGGCAGCGCGGGCCTCCCCGCGTACACGGTGCTGATCGAGGGCTACAACCAAGCGTTGGACAACGACGTGGTGCTGTCGATGAAGCAGGGCAACGTCGCCGCGCCCTCCCGGGTGGTGACCGATCCGGCGATCGCAGCGGCGTTCCAGCACCACGGGCATCGCACGGTGCTGTCCCATCGTGCGCTGCAGGCCCACGCCGACCCGCTGCTGGGGTGGACGGATCTCGACGGGGTCGGGTTCGTGGTCAGCGAGGTGTCGCCCTACCAGGCCGACCTGGACTGGTCGGAGCTCACCGAGCCCTCGGAGATCGGGCCGGTGGTGGACTACCTGGGCCGGGCGACCGCGAAGGTGCACTGCGTGGCCGACTCCGATGCCGACCATTCGCTCGTCCCGTTCCAGACCGAGGAAGCGATCATGCGGGTGGTCGGCGGGCGCGCCGACGCGTTCGTGGCGTGGGTGGTGGACTTCGCCCACAGCTACGCGGCGCAGGTGCGGGCCGACCATGCGCTGTTCGTCGACGCGTTCCGCGGTGGCGCGATCCCCGGGGTCGCGAGCACGTCCTGAGTCAGTGCGAGTAGTAGAGCGTGCGCACGAGGTCCTCGATCGACGGCTCGACGACGGAGACGTCGCGCAGCTCCACCTGCTGGGCGACGGTCCCGATCAGCTCGGCGGCCGTGGTGGCACCCGGCGAGAACTCCAGGCGTTGCCGCAGCCCCTGGGCCTCCACCGTGACGTCGACGACGCCTGCGAGGCCGTGCAGCGGCGGCACGGGCTCCACCAGTTCGACGACCAGCACACGATGGCCGGCGAAGCCCTGTCGCAGTGCCGCCAGCTCGTCGTCCACCAGCACGCGGCCCTGATCGATGACGACCACCCGCCGGCAGAGCCGTTCGACGTCGGGCAGGTCGTGGGTGGTGAGCAGCAGCGTGACGTCCCCGCGCGCGTTCACCTCGGAGAGGAACGAGCGCAGTCGCTCCTTGCTCGTGAGGTCGAGGCCGATCGTCGGCTCGTCGAGCACGAGGAGCTCGGGCGCGTGCAGCAGCGCCGCGGTGACCTCTCCGCGCATCCGCTGGCCCAGTGAGAGCTGCCGGACGGGTGTGGCGAGAAAGCTCGCCATGTCGAGCAGCTCGACGCACTCGTCGACCCGCTCCCGGTAGCGGGCGGCGGGCACGCGGTGGATCGCGGCGTGCAGGTCGAAGCTGTCCCGCAGCGGCAGGTCCCACCACAGCTGGCTGCGCTGCCCGAACACCACGCCGATGCGCCGGGCCAGTTCGCGGCGTCGGCGCACCGGGTCGAGTCCGCACACGTTCGCCCGACCCGACGTGGGCACGAGCACCCCGGTCAGCATCTTGATCGTGGTGGACTTGCCTGCGCCGTTCGGGCCGAGGAAGCCCACCGCCTCCCCCCGCGCGACGGAGATGGTCACGTCCTCGACCGCGGTGACGCGCTGCCTGCGCAGCCGGGTGCCGACCAGGAAGTCCCGGCGCAGCGCCTCCGTCTGGATGATCATGAACCCGTCCCCTGGTAGTGCCGTACGCCCGTGCGCCAGACGAGTCCTGCCCCGGTCACCGCCACCACCGCGACGAGCGGGGAGCTCCACTGCAGCACCTCGGGCAGCCCGAGCGGATCGGGCCGGCCCAGGAGCCCGATCGCCGGGAAGTACGCCACGAACGCCGCGGGCACGGCGTAGCACATGACCCGTCGCAGCCATGGGCCGTAGATCGTGATCGGGTAGGAGGTGGAGAAGCTCGACCCGTAGGTGACGGAGTTCGCGAACTCGCGACCGTCGACGAACCAGAACGAGACGGCGTTCGCCGCCACCCACATCGACGAGAGGATGACCGCCCCTGCGAGCGGGGCGATCACGGCGAGGGCCACGCGGGCCGGTGTCCAGTCGATGTCGAGGGTGACGAACGACCACACCAGCACGCCCAGTCCGGCGGCGACGCGGCCCAGCCGCTTCAGCGCGACGTCCGCCGACAGCAGCTGCGGCAGGGTGCCGAGCGGGCGCAGCAGCATGACGTCGAACTCGCCGGTGCGGATGTAGGTGGGCAGCTCCTCCACCTGGCCGACGGAGAGGTCGGCGAGCCCGAACGCCGTGGCGGAGAGGCCGTAGATCAGCACGACCTCTCCTGCCGAGAACCCGCCGAGCGAGCTGACCTGCGTGAACACGACGAGGATCACGATCAGCTCGATGCTCTGCCCGATGAACTGCGCGACGACGTCGAGCGCGAACGACGCCGGATAGGCGAGCTGGCTGCGGATGCGCGACGCGACGATCCGCGGGTAGATGCTCCCCGCGCCGACCCGGAGCTCAGCCACCTTGCACCACCAGCCGCCGCGTGCCACGGGCCAGGACGGCCCGGCCGACCACGAGGAGCAGCGCGGCCCAGCCGAGCTGGACGGCGACCACGCCGAGAGCGTTGCCGCGCTCGGTGAACACGTCGATCGGGCTCTGGAAGAGTGACGGGAACGGGGTCAGCCACAGCACCGTCCGCGCCCACTCCGGGAACCACGCCAACGGCATCACGAGGCCGCTCAGGACCCCGCCGGCGACTCCCCAGACGGCGATCACGCCGCGCACGTCGAGCAGCCAGAAGGCGCTCGCGTTGAGCAGGAAACGGATCCCGAAGCTCACCACCACCGCGAGCAGGACGGACACGCTGAACCAGAGCCACGTGTCCGGCCGCTCGGGCCACCGGAACGGGAAGAACACCGCCCCGAACGCGGCGGGCGGGACCAAGCGCAGCACGACGGCGTGGCAGGCACGGCCGAGGTCGGTGGAGAGCAGCGCGGCCTGCAGGTCCCATGGTCGCCCCAGGTCGACGACGACGTCGCCGGTCCGGACCCGCCGGGCCAGCTCCTGGTCGCCCCACAGCATCACGACGCTGATCAGGCCCTGGCCGAGCCAGACGTAGGTGATGGCGGTGGGCACGTCGTAGCCGGCGACCGTGCCGCGCTGGTCCAGCACGGCGACCAGCACGGCGGCCCGCAGGAGACCGAACACGGTGTTGGTGGCGAGCCCGGCGAAGGTCGCCTGGCGATAGCTCGCGTATCGCCGGTAGCCCGCGGCGACGAGCTGCGGATAGGGCGCGAGCACGTCCGTCGACGTTACGACCGGCCGCAACCGGTTTTCGCGCCGTGCGGGCTCAGACCAGGCCTGCGTCGTGGACGAGCAGCGCGATCTGGGTGCGGTTGCCGAGGTGGAGCTTCGTCAGCACGTGGGAGACGTGAGCCTTGACCGTTGCGACGGTCATGCCGAGCCCCTCCGCGATCTCCGCGTTGGAGCGTCCTCTGGCCACCTCGATCGCCACCTCGTGCTCGCGCGGGCTGAGCGCGCGCAGGGTGGCGCGGGCCTGCTCGTGGGAGCCCGTCTCCGCGGTGACCCGGTCCATCAGCCGCCGGGTGACGCCCGGGGACAGGATGGGATCGCCCGCCGCCACCCGCCGGACCGCGTCGACGATCTGAGCGGGCGGGGTGTCCTTGAGCAGGAACCCGCTGGCGCCGGCGCGCAGCGCCCTGAGCACGTTCTCGTCGGTGTCGAACGTGGTCAGGACGACCACCTCGGGCGGCTGCGGCCGGGCCCGCAGCCGCCGGGTGGCGGCGATCCCGTTCACCCTCGGCATCCGCAGGTCCATCAGGACGACGTCCGGTGCGTGCGCATCGACCACCGCGGGCACCTCGTCGCCGTCGCCTGCCTCGCCGACCACCGAGATCCCGGCAGCTCCGTCCAGCATCATCGTGAGCGCCCCGCGCACCAGGGGGTCGTCGTCGACGACGAGCACCCGCACTGTTCCGTCCGACCTGGTGATCACCCGGGCCACGGTAGCGCCGCGTGCAGCCGGAACTCCCCGTCCGGGGTCACCCCGTGCCCGAGGCGCCCGCCCGCGAGCTGGGCCCGCTCGGCCAGGCCGACGAGACCGGTGCCGCTGCCGGGAGGCGAGTCCGGCGGCTGGTCGGGCAGGAGGTTGCGGATGTCGATCAGTAGGCCGTCGCCCGGACCACCGTCGACCTGGACGTGGACGGGACGGCCCGGCGCGTGCTTGCGGGCGTTGGTCAGGCCCTCCTGGATGATCCGGTACGCCGAACGTCCCGTGCCCTCCGGCGTGCTCGACGGGTCGGCGACCCAGTTGTCCACGTCGAGAACCACCCCTGCGGCCCGGGACTCGTCCAGCAGGGCGGGCAGGTCGGTGAGCGTCGGCTGCGGAGCGTCGGCGGCGGGGTCGGTGCCGTCGGCGCGCAGCACCCCGATCACCTCGCGCAGCTCCTCCAGCGCCTGGTGCACGCCCGCCCGGACGACACCCGCCACCTTGGCGAGCTGCTCGGGTGAGGAGTCGGGGCGGTACTCCAGAGCACCTGCCGACGCCGCCACCAGGGAGAGCCGGTGGGCCAGCACGTCGTGCATCTCGCGGGCGATCAGGGTGCGTTCGTGTGCACGCGCAGCGGCGACGCGCTGGGCCTGCTCGTCCTCGGCCCGGCGGGCCCGCTCCCGCAGCGACTCGATGAGCGCGCGCCGCGCCCGGGCGAAAGCACCCCACGCCACGAGCGCTGCGTGCGTGACGAGCGCGAGGACGAGCCACCATTCGTAGGACAGGCCCGGCGCGGGTCGCAACAGGCCCTGGACCGCGTGGGCGGCGAGCCCGATCAACCCGAACCCGACGGCCGACGCGACCGGTCGCTCCCGGGCGATGTGCAGGGTGCCGATGGTGGACGGCGGTGTTGCGGCAGGCGAGAACGCGGCCAGTATCGCGAGCGCCACCGCAGCGGGGATCGGCCACCGCAGCAACAGGGGCAGCAGCGTGCACGCGAGGACGCCGGCGATGATGTCCAGCGGAAGCACCGCGTGGCCGCTGTCGGCCCGGCCGATGATCGTCAGCGTGACGAAAACCGTGCCGACCACGGTGAGGATCGCAATTCCGCGCGCGGACGAACAGCCGCCACCGTCCCGCTTCACGCCGGGGAGAGTAGGGCCGCAGGCGGCGAGCGGAACACCGACAAAAGTCGAATCCACAGCGGACCCCGACAAAAGTCGAACCCGGCGGCGACGGGAGTGGCACCCGCACGAGCGTCCGGCCGATGCCCGCCCTGCCTCCCGCCCGCGACGCTCCCGCTGTGACCACATCAGGCAACCGCGGTGGCGCCTCCGGCCTGCAGACGCTGCTCGTCGACGTCGCGGCCCCTCTCGCCCTCTTCTACGCGCTGCACGCCGCAGGCGTCGACGACCTCACCGCACTCGTCATGGCGGGTGCTCCGCCCGCGATCAAGACCGTGGTGTCGCTGGCGCGCGGGTGCCGGGTCGAGCCGGTGGCATTGGCGGTCTTCGTCGCGATGACGGTGGGGACCCTCGCCTCGCTGATCACCGGTGACCCGCGTGAACTGCTGATGCGCAACGCCCTGCTGAGCCTGCCGTTCGGAGTCTGGACGCTCGCGAGCCTGTGGCTGCGCCGTCCGCTGACGTTCCGGGTCACGCAGACGCTCTTCCCACACCGCGCCGACCTCATGGACGAACTGTGGGAGAGCGACCCACGCTTCCGGCGCGCGTGGCGGTCGGTCACCGTGATGTGGGGCGGCGTGCTGCTCCTCGACTGCGCGCTGCGAGTCCTCATGGCCGCCACGCTGCCGGTGCCGGCCGTGCCGGCCCTCGACACCGCTCTCACCCTCGTGACCCTCGTGGCCATGCAGGTCCCGACCCACGTCTTCCTGTACCGCTCCGGCTCGTGGCACCTGCTGTTCGGGCGTCGCCGGGCCCCGTCCATGAAGGAGTCCGTCGCATGACCACCACCACCCGACCCTCGACCCGTTCGGCGGCCCGGCGCGCCACCGTCGTGGCGCTCGCCGTGCTCGCGCCGCTCGCGATCTGGGCCGTCGCCGTACCGGTGGCGGGGCTCGACCTCACGGCCACGCCGATCGGCGGAACGGAGACCCCGGTGGGCGTACTCGCCGTGGTGACCGGGGCGCTGTGCGCAGGCCTCTCCGGATGGGCTCTGCTCGCCGTGCTGGAACGCCGCGCCACGCGCCCCCGCCGGACGTGGACGGTGACCGCTCTGGCGGTGCTAGGCCTATCGCTGATCACACCGCTAACGGGAGCAACAGGACCGTCGCAGCTGGTCCTGCTGTCAATGCACATAGCAGTAGGAGCCGTCCTCATCAAGCTCCTATGAGTAGAAAGGAGCCGTAGTGCTGTCAGGTGACGCTCACGACAGCACTACGGCTCCTGAATGCCTTTAGAAGGATTGGAGTGCGGCGTTCAGCGTTGCGCTGGCGCGCATCACCCCGTCCGTCTTCTCCCTGTCCACGTAGTAGTAGCCGCCCAGGTCCACCGGGTGGCCCTGTACCGCGTTCAGCTCGTCTACGATCGTCGTCTCGTCGGCGGTCAGGCTCTCGGCCAGCGGAGCGAAGATCTTCGCCAGCTCCGCGTCCTCGTCCTGCTCGGCGAGGGCCCGCGCCCAGTACAGCGCGATGTAGAAGTGGCTGCCGCGGTTGTCCAGCTCACCGGCGCGCCGCGAGGGCGACTTCCCGTTCTCGAGCAGCTTCCCGGTGGCGTCGTCGAGGGCCTTGCCCAGCAGCTTCGCGCGCGGGTTGTCGTCGGAGTCGGCCAGGAACTCCAGCGAGACGGCGAGTGCGAGGAACTCGCCGAGGGAATCCCAGCGCAGGTGGTTCTCGCGCACCATCTGCTGCACGTGCTTCGGAGCCGAGCCACCGGCCCCGGTCTCGAAGAGCCCGCCACCGTTCATCAGCGGGACGATCGAGAGCATCTTTGCGCTCGTACCCAGCTCCAGGATCGGGAACAGGTCGGTGAGGTAGTCGCGCAGGACGTTGCCGGTGACGGAGATCGTGTCCTCGCCGCGCTTCGTGCGCTCCAGCGTGTACCGCGTGGCCTCGGCGACGGGGAGGATCTCGATGGTCAGGCCGTCGGTGTCCTCCTCGGCCAGGTAGGCCCGCACCTTCTTGATGACCTCGGCGTCGTGGCCGCGGGTCTCGTCCAGCCAGAACACGGCAGGCGCGCCGGTGGCGCGGGCCCGGGAGACGGCGAGCTGCACCCAGTTGCGGATCGGGGCGTCCTTGGTCTGGCACGCGCGCCAGAGGTCGCCCTCGCCCACCTCGTGTTCGAGCAGGGTCGTGCCCGAGGCGTCCACGACCCGGACGGTGCCCGCCGCCGCGATCTCGAACGTCTTGTCGTGGCTGCCGTACTCCTCGGCCTTCTGCGCCATCAGGCCCACGTTCGGGACGGTGCCCATCGTGGCGGGGTCGAACGCGCCGTGCTCCCGGCAGAAGTCGACGGTCTCCGCGTACAGCGCGGCGTAGGACGAGTCGGGGATGACGAACTTGGTGTCCTGCAGCTCACCCTTCGCGTTCCACATCTGCCCGGACGAGCGGATCGCGGCCGGCATCGAGGCGTCGATGATGACGTCGCTGGGCACGTGCAGGTTGGTGATGCCGCGGTCGGAGTCGACCATGGCGAGCCCGGGGCCGCTGTCGTACGCGGCGCTGATCGCCTTCTCGATGGCCTCGCGCTTCTCGGCGGGCAGCTTCTCGATGGCGGTGAACACGCTCGCGAGGCCGTCGTCGGGGTCGGCACCGACGGCGGCGAGGTCGTCGCCGTACTGCGCGAACACGTCGGCGAAGTAGGCCTCGACCGCGTGGCCGAACAGGATGGGGTCGGAGACCTTCATCATCGTGGCCTTGACGTGCACCGAGAACAGCACGCCCTGGTCACGGGCGTCGGCGACCTGCTCGGCGAGGAAGGCCGTCAGATCCTGCTTGCGCATGACCGCGGCGTCGAGGATCTCCCCGGGCAGCACGGCGAGCGAGGGCTTCAGCACGGTGACGGTGCCGTCGGCGGCCACGTGCTCGATGCGCAGCTCGGCGCGGTCGTCGAAGGTGACCGACCGCTCGGAGTGGCGGAAGTCGCCGTCGCTCATCGTGGAGACGTGCGAGGTGGAGTCGGCCGACCACTTGCCCATCGAGTGGGGGTGCTTTCGGGCGAAGTTCTTGACCGAGGCAGGCGCCCTGCGGTCGGAGTTGCCCTCGCGCAGGACCGGGTTGACCGCGCTGCCCTTGACCGTGTCGTAGGCGACCTGCGCGGCCTTCTCCTCGTCGGTGCGGGGGTCCTCGGGGTAGTCCGGGACGTCGTAGCCCGCGCCCTGCAGCTCCTTGATGGCCGCCTTCAGCTGCGGGATCGACGCGCTGATGTTGGGCAGCTTGATGATGTTGGCCTCGGGCGTCTTCGCCAGCTCGCCGAGCTCGCTGAGCGCGTCGGGCACGCGCTGGGCGTCGGTCAGCCGGTCGGGGAACTGCGCGAGGATGCGGGCGGCGAGCGAGATGTCACGCGTCTCGACATCCACCCCGGCCTTGCCGGCGAAGGCCTCGATGATCGGTAGGAACGAGTGCGTGGCGAGTGCCGGGGCCTCGTCCGTGTACGTGTAGATGACCTTCATCGTTGTTTCGGGCCTGCCTCGGGACTGGTCGGACCTGGGTCGCGGAGCGCGCTGCTCCCTCTCGACACGCTATCCCTTGCACAACACGACCGGGGGAGTGCGTCGCACGACATGGTGGTCAGTACGCCGACATCACAGTGATCGAAGATCATCGGTGGGATCCGGGTGGTCGTTCCGCTACCGTTGGTACACCTCACCGTCCCCGGGAGACGCGGCCGTGGCCTCAAGGTTCAAGATTCCGAAGCTAGAGAAGAAGACGTTCCGAGGATGGACGTTCGTGCTGGTCGTCGGCGTGCTCCTCGCGTTCATCGCCATCATCGACCGCGGTGGCCTGAACGATCAGTCGGCCGCCGCCGACGGGTCCACCGGCTGCCAGCTCGAGGTCGCAGCCGACCAGCTCAACGTACGAGCCGCGCCCGACCCGGACTCCGCCCTGCTCCAGACGCTCGTGCGTGGCGACCGCGTCGACGGCACCCGGATCGTCACCAACGGGTTCCGCGAGCTGGAGGGCAACCAGTGGGCGGCTGACCAGTTCCTGACCCCGCTCCCGGACACCAACTGCGCTTGAGGGACGCTGCGGGCGTGCGCACCGTCAGCTCGGTCAACGTCAACGGGGTCCGAGCGGCCGCCGCGAAGGGGCTCCTGCGCTGGCTGACCGGCACGTCCGCCGACATCGTCTGCCTGCAGGAGACACGCGCGCAGCTCGACGAGTTGCCGCCCGCGATGCTCGCAGGCTGGCACCTCGCCTACGCCCCGTGCGAGAGCACTCGCGGGCGCAACGGCGTCGGTGTGCTCACGAGAGAGCAGCCCGAGGCCGTCAGGGTGGGCATCGGCGAGGCGGAGTTCGACGGCGCCGGGCGCTATCTCGAGGTCGACCTGCCCGGCCTCACCGTCGCGTCCCTCTACCTGCCCAACGGCACCGTCGGCACGCCGAGGCAGGCGGAGAAGAACCGCTTCCTCGCGCTCTTCGCCCCCTTCCTCGCCGAGCGGCGGGAGAAGGCGGCCGCGGAGGACCGGGAGATGCTGGTCTGCGGCGACTGGAACATCGCGCCGACGGAAGCCGACATCCGCAACTGGCGTGGCAACGTCAAGAACTCGGGGTTCCTGCCCCACGAGCGGGAGTGGATGGCTGCGCTCTTCGCGAGCGGCTGGGTGGACGTCGTGCGGGCCCTGCACCCGGGCGTCGACGGGCCGTACTCGTGGTGGTCCTACCGGGGACGGGCCTTCGACAACGACACGGGATGGCGCATCGACCACCACGTCGCGACGCCGGAGCTGGCCGCGCGCGCCGTCTCCGCCGTGGTGGAGCGGGCACAGAGCCACGGTGAGCGCTGGTCGGACCACGCGCCGGTGACCATCGTGTACGCATCATGAACCCGGTCAGCCCCACGCGCGTCATCGGCGGCCGCTACGTCGTGCTCGGCGAGCTCGGCCGCGGTGGCATGGGCATCGTGTGGCGCGCCGAGGACCGCGTGATGGGCCGGCAGGTGGCGGTGAAGGAGCTCCACCTCCCGGAGGGGCACAGCGCCGAGGACCGGCGCTCGTTCCGGGAGCGGCTGCTCCGCGAGGCACGCACGGCCGGTCGGCTCAACGACCCCGGCATCGTCACCGTCTACGACGTCGTCACCGACGACGGGATCGACCACATCGTGATGGAGCTGGTGGAGGCGCCCACCCTCGCCGACGTGGTGCAGCGTCACGGGCCACTCGACGAGCGTTCGGCCGCGTCCGTGGCCCAGCAGCTGCTCAGCGCGCTGCGCACCGCACACGAGAGCGGGGTGGTGCACCGTGACGTCAAGCCCAGCAACGTCATGCTCGGCCCGGGCAGCCGGGTGCGGCTCGCCGACTTCGGGATCGCCCAGGCCGTCGACGACCCGGGGCTGACCACCACCGGTTCGGTCATCGGCTCGCCCAGCTATCTCTCACCGGAGCGGCTGGAGGGAGCGCAGGCGACTCCGGCATCGGATCTGTGGGCGGCAGGCGCCACGCTGTTCTACGCGGTTCACGGCACCGGGCCGTTCAGCCGGGAGACGACGGCGGCCACGATCGCCGCGGTGCTGCACGCCGACGTACCGAGCACCCGCACCCGGGGGCCGCTCGGGGCGGTCATCTCGGGGCTCCTGCAGCGTTCCCCGCAGGCCCGGCTCAGCGGAGTGCAGGCCGCTGCCCTTCTCTCGGCGCCGGGCACGGAGACCACACCGCTGTTCCACGGGCCGCCCTCCGCCCCGGCTGCGGCATCGGCGACGTCCGCCCGGCGACGCTGGGTATGGCCCGTGGTGGCGCTGGTGCTGGGGGCGGTGCTGGGCATGGCCGGGGGGCTCGCCCTGGCCAGGGCGGGAGTTCTCGTCCCGTCCGGACCGGACGTCACCACGTTGACCTACGGCCCGGGCGGCGACCTGCCGGACTTCGGTTCGAGGTTCCGGGCGTGCCTGCAGGGCCAGCTCGCCCCGGGGCGCGCGTTCCCCTCCGGCTCCACCGTGAGCTGCGACGGCCCGCACGACCTCGAGGTGTTCCAGACCTTCGACCCCTTCGGCCCACAGCGCGCCCTGCCCTACCCAGGACGCCCGCAGCTCGCTTCGTACGCGGCGCAGGCGTGCACGCTGGTGTTCGACTCGGGAGTGGTCACCGGGCCCGCCAAGGATCGGCTCGCCGTGGCGGCTCTCGTGCCGTCGCAGGCGGCGTTCGAGACGCCCGTCGGGGCCTCGTCGAGCTTCACGAACCGGGACGTGATCTGCCTGCTGCGCTCCGCCGACGGCAGCCAGATCACCGGCACCCGCGTCGCGGACGACTCCTAGCCGTCCGCGTAATCGGCCGGACAGCATCGGGCCGCCGTGGTGGGATGCGGCGATGAGCACCGCCTCCCACCGCAACGTCGACCTCGTGGTTGCCGCCCTCACCACGGGCGGCGCCGACCCCTCCCGGATCGCCAGGCTGCAGGTCCTGCCCGACGCCGTCACCACCGCCGCGGCTGCCGCGGCGGCGCTGCACGTCGAGGTCGGGCAGATCGCCAACTCGCTCGTGTTCGAGATGTCGGGCGGCGCCCCGCTGCTCGTGCTCACCTCCGGCGCGCACCGGGTGGACACGGGCAAGGTCGCGGCCATCCTCGGCGTGGAGCGGGTGCGACGGGCCTCGCCGGAGTTCGTGCGTGCGGCCACCGGCCAGGCGATCGGCGGCGTGGCACCGGTCGGGCACCCTGCCCCTCTGCGCACGCTCGTGGACCGGGCGCTCGCGGCTTTCGACGAGGTCTGGGCCGCTGGAGGGATCGCGCACGCCGTGTTCCCCACCACCTTCGACGAGCTCGTGGCCGTCACCGGAGGGGAGCCCGCCGACGTGGCATGACGGACATCGGTGACGAACTGGGTAAGGGCAGGCTATCCTCCGGCCGCCCTGTTGATCTGCCCCAGGAGGCACCGTGCCCGCCATTCCCCTCGAACCCGCCGCCGCGCACATCACGCGCCGCAGGCTGCTGACCGGCGCGGGGGCGTTGGGCGCTCTCGGTCTGCTCACGGCCTGCGGCGGCGGTACCGGCACCACGGCGGCGCCGTCGGCCCCGGGCACGGCAGGCTTCCCGATCACGGTCGAGCACCGCAACGGGACGACGCAGATCCCTGGCCCGCCGCAGCGGGTCGTCACCATCGGGTACAGCGACCAGGACCCGGTGCTCGCACTCGGCGTGCGTCCGGTCGGGGTCACCGACTGGTACGGCGACCACCCCTACGCCACCTGGCCGTGGGCGCAGGACGAGCTCGGCGACGCGAAGCCCGCGGTGATGAACCGCGGCACGTTCACCGGCACGCCGGAGTACCAGTACGAGGAGATCGCCGCGCTGGCCCCCGACCTGATCATCGGGCTCTACACCAGCATCGACGCCACCCAGTACGAGACGCTCTCGCGCATCGCGCCCACCGTCGGGCCGCCCGCGGGGTTCCCCGAGTGGGGTGCGCCGTGGCAGGAGTACACGCGGCTGGCCGGCCGCGCGCTCGGCCGTTCCGAGCGCGCCGAGGAGCTGATCGCCGGGATCGACGCCCAGCTGGCCGCGGCCCGCGCCGCCCACCCGGAGTTCGAGGGCCGCACCGCCGTGGTCGCCGAGCGCAACGAACCCGGCATCTCCTTCGTCCGATCGCCGGGCGACCAGCGCTCCCAGCTGATCGCCGCCCTGGGCTTCACGATCCCGCCCGAGATCGGTCAGCTCGCAGGCGACCAGGACGGCGCGACGATCAGCGACGAGCAGATGGGTCTGCTCGACCGCGACGTACTGCTGTGGAACACCGGCTACACGCCCGAGGTGCGCCCGGAGATCGAGGCTGCGCCGCTCTACTCACAGATGGCCGTGGTGCGGGCCGGGCGGTCGCTGTTCGTGGAGGATCCGCTGGTCTCGGCCGCATGGACGTGGGGCACGGTGCTGAGCCTGCCGAGCGTCGTCGACGCGCTCGTGGCGCAGCTCGACGCGGTGGTCACCTGAGCCGCGGCCGCATCTGTGAGCAGGGTGGCGCCCGTCACCCTGGCCGGTGGGGCAGCCGGTCGACCGGGCTCCATCTCGCGACCTAGTGTTCAGGAGTGTCTGATTTCGTGACCGTGCCGGAGCCGCCGGCGTCCGCCTCCGCCCTGCGTCGAGCACTGCGCCGGGTCCGCGACGGTGTCGCCCTCGACGTCACCGAGGCGTCCGTGCTGTTGGCCGCCCGCGGGGCGGAGCTCGACGAGCTCCTTACCGCGGCGTCCCGGGTGCGTGACGCCGGGCTGGTCGCCGAGGGCCGTCCGGGCGTGGTGACGTACTCGCGGAAGGTGTTCATCCCGCTCACCCGCCTCTGCCGCGACCGCTGCCACTACTGCACGTTCGCCACGGTCCCGCATCGGCTGCCCGCCGCGTTCCTCGAGCGCGACGAGGTGCTGGAGATCGCCAGGGCCGGAGCCGCTGCCGGGTGCAAGGAAGCCCTGTTCACTCTGGGCGACCGCCCGGAAGAACGCTGGCCCGCAGCCAGGGAGTGGCTCGAGGCGCGTGGCTACGGTTCCACCCTCGACTACGTCCGCGCCTGCGCGATCGCGGTGCTGGAGGAGACGGGACTGCTCCCGCACCTCAACCCCGGTGTCATGAGCTGGGCGGAGCTCACGCGGCTCAAGCCGGTGGCGCCGAGCATGGGCATGATGCTCGAGACCACGGCCACGAGGCTGTGGTCCGAGCCGGGCGGGCCGCATTACGGCAGCCCGGACAAGGACCCCGCGGTACGGCTGCGCACCCTCACCGACGCCGGACGGGTGGGCGTCCCGTTCACCACCGGCATCCTCATCGGGATCGGCGAGACGCGCACGGAGCGGGCCGAGTCGATCTTCGCGATCCGGTCGGCAGCCCGAGCGCACGGCCACATCCAGGAAGTGATCGTCCAGAACTTCCGCGCCAAGCCCGATACGGCGATGGCGAACGACCCGGACGCCGACCTCGACGACCTGGCCGCCACCATCGCCGTCGCGCGGCTCGTGCTCGGCCCGAAGATGCGGGTGCAGGCGCCGCCGAACCTCGTCGGTGACGAGTTCGCGCTGATGCTCCGCGCGGGCATCGACGACTGGGGCGGCGTCTCGCCCGTCACGGCCGACCACGTCAACCCCGAGCGGCCGTGGCCTGCGATCGATGAGCTGGCCGCCCGGTCGGCCGCTGCCGGGTTCACGCTGCGGGAGCGGCTCACCGCGTACCCGAAGTACGTGCTGGCCGGGTCGCCCTGGATCGACACGCGCTTGCACGCGCACGTCGCCGCGCTCGCCGACCCGGAGACCGGACTGGCGAACGCCAGCGCCGCGGTGCGGGGGCGGCCGTGGCAGGAGCCCGATGGCGGGTTCGAGTCCAGCGGCCGGATCGACCTCAACACCGCCATCGACTCCGAGGGACGCACGGAGGACCGGCGCGGCGACTTCGAGTCGGTCTACGGCGACTGGGACGAGCTGCGCTCCGAGCTCGCAGCGCACCAGCGGAGCGCTCCGGAGCGGCTGGACTCCGACGTCCGCGCCGGGCTCGCGCTCGCCGCGTCCGATCCGGCCGCGCTGCTCGACCCCGCGAACGAGGCCGCGGCGATGGCCGTGCTCACCGCGGACGGCCCGGCCCTCGACGAGCTCGCCAGGCTCGCCGACCAGCTGCGCGCCGACGTGGTGGGTGACGCGGTGTCCTACGTGGTCAACCGCAACATCAACTTCTCGAACGTCTGCTACGTGGGGTGCCGGTTCTGCGCGTTCGCGCAGCGCGAGCGCGACGCCGACGCGTTCCGGCTCTCGCTCGACGAGGTGGCCGCGCGCGCCGTGGAGGCCGCGGAGGACGGCGCCACCGAGGTGTGCATGCAGGGCGGGATCGACCCTCAGCTGCCCGTGTCGTTCTACGCCGACCTGGTGCGCGCCGTGAAGGCCGCGGTACCCGGCATGCACGTGCACGCGTTCAGCCCGATGGAGATCGTCAGCGCATCGGCGAAGGCAGGCGTCTCGATCGAGGAGTGGCTCACCGAGCTGCGCGATGCCGGGCTGGGGTCGATCCCCGGCACCGCAGCCGAGATCCTCGACGACGAGGTGCGCTGGGTGCTCACCAAGGGCAAGCTGCCTGCCGCCCAGTGGCTCGAGGTCGTCGGCACGGCGCACCGCCTCGGCATCCCGTCGTCGTCGACGATGATGTACGGCCACGTCGACGAGCCACGGCACTGGCTCGGCCACCTGCGCACCCTCGCGACCCTGCAGGACACGTCCCTCGAAGCGGGCGCGGCGTCGTTCACCGAGTTCGTCCCGCTCCCGTTCGTGCACCACAACGCGCCGATCTACCTCGCAGGCATCGCGCGCCCCGGGCCCACCACGCGCGACAACCGGGCCGTGCACGCGTTCGCCCGGCTCGCCCTGCACGGTCGCATCGACCACGTGCAGTGCTCGTGGGTGAAGCTCGGCGACGACCTCTCCGCGGAGATCCTGCAGGGCGGCGCCGACGACATGGGCGGCACGCTCATGGAGGAGACGATCAGCCGGATGGCGGGTTCGGAGAACGGTTCGGCGCGCACGGTGGCCGAGCTGGCGGCGATCGCGGCCAAGGCAGGACGTCCGGTGCGGCAGCGCAGCACCACCTACCGCGAGCCGGTGGAGCGGCTGGTGCCTGCGCAGCCGTCGGGTCCGCGGTTGCTCCCGCTGACCACGGCCTGACAGCGGCGAACGGCGACGACAGGGCGGCAACCCGGGCTGACGGCCGTGGACACGTCGGTGTGACGTGTCCACGGTGACCCGCTCGTGGGCCCAACTCACACCGGCCCGGTGGACGGGCTCAGCGCTGCGGTGAAGCGGTCGCCGCCGTGACTGCCTCCTGGCAGCGGCACCGCCCACCGCGTGGCGACGCGCGCTCGCGGCCAGGCGCGGCCCACCAGCGGTGATGGTCGTATCGTGGGGGCATGGGCGTTCTCGGTGAGCTCTTCCCCGGTCCGAAGATCCGTGACGAGTCCGGCGAGTCCGGGAACGGGCAGGAGTGGGAGCTCGGCCCGATCGACCTCGACAACCGCACCGTCGAGGTCCGCCGGGTCGAGCCGGCCCCGCAGGAGGAGACTCCCGGCCCCGAGTCGGAGGACTGAACCTTCCCTTGACGACATCGGAGGGAAGCGGGATGAGCCGTCCGCTGGAAGGCCTGCACGTCGTCGAGTGCGCGAGTTTCGTCGCGGGACCGACCGGTGGGATGACGCTGGCCCAGTTGGGAGCCGACGTCGTGCGCGTCGACCCGGTGGGTGGTGGCAGTGACTACCGCCGCTGGCCCGTGGCAGGCAACGGCACCGGCGGGGCAGAGGCCGAGTCGTACTACTGGGCCTCGCTCAACAAGGGCAAGCGTTCGGTCGCGATCGATCTGCGGACCCCGGCGGGCCGCGAGCTGCTCACCGCCCTGGTCACCGCGCCGGGGCCGGACCGCGGCGTGCTCGTCGACAACGTGGTGGGGCGGCGGTGGATGGCCAACGATGTGCTCGCCGCCCGGCGGCCCGACCTGATCCACGTCCGCGTACAGGGCTACCCCGACGGGCGGCCCGCTGTCGACTACACCGTCAACGCCGAGGTGGGCATCCCGCAGATCACGGGCCCGGAGGAGGGCGGCGCGCCCGTCAACCACGTGCTGCCGGCCTGGGACTTCACGACCGGCCTCAGCGTCTCCACCGCCGTGCTCGCCGCCCTGTACGAGCGGGCCCGCACCGGTCGGGGCGCGTACGTCGAGCTCGCCCTGTCCGACGTGGCGCTGGCGGGCGTCGCGAACCTCGGCTGGTTGTCGGAGGCCGCCGAGCGTGGCCGGGAGCGGCCGCGGCACGGCAACCACGTGTACGGCAGCTTCGGAGTCGATTTCGCCTGCTCGGACGGGCAGCGGGTGATGGTCGTCGCGCTGACCGAGGGCCAGTGGGACGCGCTGCGCAAGGTGACCGGCACGGCCGGGGTGTTCGACGCGCTGGAGACGGCACTCTCCGCAGACCTCACCCAGGAGGCCGAGCGCTACCGGCTGCGGGAGACGATCGCGGCGATCCTGCGGCCGTGGTTCGCCGCGCGGAACCTCGCGCAGGTCAGCGAGGAGCTCGACGCCGCGCGGGTGCTGTGGGGCCGCTACCGCGGCATGACCGAGGTGGTCGCCGCCCACCGGGAGGGTGCCCACCCGGTGCTCGTCGACATGACGCTGCCCGGCGGGGAAGCTGCGATCACCGCCCGGTCACCGATGCGGTGGAACGGTGACCACGGCGGCCCGGGGGAGGCTCCCGAGCTCGGGCGCGACACCGGGCAGGTTCTCGCCGAGCTGCTCGGCCTCGACGCCGCCGAGATCGGCAAGCTGATGGACGCAGGCACCGTCGCGGACGCGGGCAGACACTCGGCGTGATGCGGGGCACCGGCCTGATACCGGGTGGACGTCGGTTGCGAGAATCGAGGCATGACCGCCGCCACCGACCGCCGTCCGCGGGTGCTCTCCGGCATCCAGCCGACCGCGGAGTCGTTCCACCTCGGTAACTACCTCGGTGCGGTGCGGCAGTGGGTCGCCATGCAGGACGACCACGACGCGTTCTACTTCGTCCCCGACCTGCACGCGATCACCGTCGAGCACGACCCGAAGACGCTCGCCGCCCGCACGCGCAACGCCGTCGCGCAGCTGCTCGCCCTGGGCCTCGATCCCGACCGCTGCACGGTCTTCGTGCAGTCCCACGTGCCCGAGCACCCACAGCTGGCGTGGGTGCTGGAGTGCCTCACCGGGTTCGGTGAAGCGAGTCGGATGACGCAGTTCAAGGACAAGACCGCGCGCCATGGCAGCGACCGCGCCACGGTCGGCCTGTTCACCTATCCGATGCTGATGGCCTCCGACATCCTGCTCTACCAGCCCGACCGGGTGCCGGTGGGCGAGGACCAGCGCCAGCACGTCGAGCTCACCCGCGGCCTCGCGCAGCGGTTCAACTCCCGGTACGGCAAGGCACTGACCGTGCCCGAGCCCTACATCCCGCCGGGGATCGCCAAGATCCAGGACCTGCAGGACCCGACGGCGAAGATGAGCAAGTCGGCGTCGAGCCCGTCCGGGATCGTGGAGCTGCTCGACGACCCGAAGGTGAGCGCGAAGAAGATCCGCTCCGCCGTCACCGACACCGAGCGGGAGATCCGGTACGACCCGGAGACCAAGCCCGGTGTCTCGAACCTCCTGACGATCTACTCCGCCCTCTCCGACCGGAAGATCTCCGAACTGGAGGAGGCGTACGCGGGCAAGGGCTACGGCGACCTGAAGAAGGACCTCGCCGACGTCGTCGCCGAATTCGTTGAGCCGCTGCGAGAACGGGTACGGACGTACTTGGACGATCCGGCCGAGCTCGACCGGGTGCTTGCTGCTGGCGCCTCCCGGGCGCGGGAGGTCGCCGGCGCGACACTGGCCGCCGTCCACGAGAAGATCGGGTTCTTGCCACCGACCGGATGAGGTGACGAGTGTGGCCGCCCCAGCAGCCCGGACGAACGCAGGTGAGAAGGACGCTGGGGCGAAGGGCGGCCCCTCGATGGTGGAGCGGCTCCGGGAGCGCTACGAGTGGCTCGATCATCTCATGCGCGCCGGGGCGCGCTACAGCGCGCGCAACGGCGACCACTACGCCGCGGCCATCACGTACTTCAGTGTCCTGTCGCTGGTGCCACTCGTGATGGTGGCGTTCGCCGCCGCCGGGTACGTGCTGTTCCTCCGGCCGGAACTGCTGGCGGAGCTGCAGGCCGGAATCGCGAAGAATGTGCCGGCGGGGCTGGAGAGCGTGATCATGCCGATCATCAACGGCGCGATCGCGTCCCGCAACGCCGTGGGCATCATCGGCCTGCTCGCCGCGCTCTACTCCGGCATCGGCTGGATGTCCAACCTGCGCGATGCGCTGTCGGCGCAGTGGGGGCAGGTCCCGACCGCCCCGCCGCTGCTCAAGCGCCTGCTCTTCGACCTGCTCACGCTCCTCGGCCTCGGCCTGGCTCTGGTGGCGTCCTTCGCGATCACCGGCCTGGCGTCCGGGTTCGTCGCCACCGTGCTCCGGCTCGTGGGGCTCGCCGACGAGGGCTGGGCGCCGGTCATGTTCACCGTGATCGGAGTGGCGCTCGGGCTGCTGGCGAACTGGCTCATCTTCCTCTGGGTGATCGCCCGCCTGCCCCGCCAGCACGCGACGCTGCGGAGCGCGGCCAAGGCAGCCGTGCTGGGCGCGATCGGTTTCGAGGTGCTCAAGCAGGTGATGACCTACTACCTCGGCGCGGTCACCAGTTCGCCGAGCGGGGCGATCTTCGGCCCGCTCCTCGGTCTGCTCGTGTTCGCCTACTTCGTCTCGCGGTTCATCCTCCTCGTCACGGCGTGGGCGGCGACCTCCCGGGAGAACGAGCAGGAGGAGCCCACCCCGGTGCCCCCGCCCGCCGTGATCAGGCCGGCGGTCACGGTGCGATCCGGCCCGACCGGCGGCACGGCTCTCGGCCTGCTCGGCGCGGGTCTCGTCACCGGCCTGGTCGGCAGCCGCTTCCTCCCGGGCCGCCGCCGCGACGGCTGATCCGAGAGCCGCCGAGCTCAGCGGCGGGACCGGCGGCGCAGGGTCAGCAGAACGGCGGTCGCGCCGGCCGCGACGGCGAGCCCGATCGGCAGCACCGGCACCACCGTCGCGTGGCTCGGCTCTCGCGCCGTCACGTCCGGGACGACGGCGGGTGTGTTCATCACCGGAGGAGACTCCACCGGCGCCCGGTCGACGAGCGTCCCGACCGGCTCCGCATCCGCCGGCTGCGCGAAACCCCAGTCCAGCAGCGCCGCGGCCTGCTTCCACAACGGCACGGGATGCTGCTCGCCGCGCACGAGGGCGACCACCAGCCGTCGCCCGTTGCGTTCCGCGGCTCCGACGATGGTGTGCCGGGCCGCGTCCGTGAACCCGGTCTTGTCCCCGAGCGCCCCTGGGTACTGCCCGAGCAGATGGCTCGTGTTGCTCACCACGAACCCGGGCCTGTCGCCGTATCCCGGGAAGGCCACGCTGCGGGTGGCGATCGTGCCGGCGAACAACGGCTCGCGCATCGCGACGCGGAAGAGCAGCGCGAGGTCGTAGGCCGACGTCGACATCCCCGGGCCGTCCAGGCCGGACACCGAGGCCGGCAACGTGTCCAACGCACCGAGCTCACCGGCGACGGCGGCCATGCGTGCCCGTGTCAGGGCGTCGCCACCCTGAGCGCGGGCGAGGGCCTGTGCGGTGTCGTTGCCGGAGTTGAGCAGAAGACCGGCCAGAAGCTGGCGAACGGTGTAGCGACCGCCGGGTCCGATGCCCGCCTTGCTGCCCTCGATCTGCTGGTCCTCTGCCGTGCCGTCGACCACGGCGTCCGGGTCGAGGTTGCGCACCGCGACGATCGCCGTGAGCACCTTGAGGGTCGACGCGGGCCGGTGGCGCGCATGCGGCGCCCGGGCGGCCAGCACGGCACCGGAGTCCATGTCCGCGAGCACCCACGAGGGGGCGCCCACCTGTGGCGCGCCCGTCGTCCCGGCCTCACCGCAGGTTCCGAGCTGCGGGCCGCCCACCGGTTCGGCAGGCCACGGCAAGGGCTCGACGGCGGCAACGAGCTCTTCGCGGGCGAACGGGGGAGGCGGAGCTTGCTGGCCCGCGCATCCCGGGGCCGGCGTCACGGGCGCGACAAGGGCAGCCACCACCGCGATGATGCCCAGAAGTTGCACGCCGTGACTCTACGATCGCTCCACGCCGCGGTGGGTCACCCGAGGAGTGGCTTCCTCGGCCGGCGGGCCGAACCACCCGTTGTCGCCGCCATGAACCGGGGTGAACGTGACCTGAGCTGCGCCAACCGGGCGAACACGGGGCCGGGGGAGCCGACGGCCCGCGCCCCGGGATCGGGCGACTCGCCGGGGACGGTTTCTTGCTACCCGGGAAGCGCGCGAGCCCCTATCATGATCAACGCCAATCGGGTGCTTGCGAGGTGGGAAGGCGCCGCCTTGCAAGCTGGTTGCTGCACGTGACCTCGCGCTCACTGAACGGAGCCGACGATTAGGTCACGCCACTGATTCCTTTCTGTGAACTGATCAATCGCTCGGCTACGTTCCCCTCCGGCGTGCCGTCCGAGATCGGTCATGCCGGAACAGGAGGCCTTCTTCAGTGCGGATCAGACGTGGATTCGTGCTGGCAGCTGCCGTGCTGACCAGCGCGCTGGTGGTGGTGGGCTGTGCCCGCGACACCGGGACCAGCCAGCCCGCCGGCGGCGGTGGGACGAATGCGGGTGCGTGCGCGCGGAACTCCGCGCCGTCCGCCCCTGGCGGCGGCTCCGCGAGCCCGGCGCCTGCGCTGCCGAACGCCGACGCGAGCGGCCTCAAGGTCGGTCTGGCCTTCGACATCGGCGGCCGCGGCGACGCGTCCTTCAACGACGCCGCGGGCGCAGGCCTCGACCGGGCCATCAGCGAGCTCGGTCTCGCCAAGGCCAACACCAAGGAGCTCACCGCAGGCCCGAACGAGAGCGAGGACGCAGCGGCCACCCGGCTGCGCCAGCTCGCGAGCGAGGGCTACAACCCGGTCATCGCGGTCGGCTTCAAGTACGCCACCGCGCTGAAGACCGTCGCGGCCGAGAGCCCGAACACCCAGTTCGCGATCGTCGACGACAGCTCGGTCGAGCTGCCGAACGTCACGCCGCTGGTGTTCGCCGAGGAGCAGGGCTCCTTCCTGGTGGGTGTCGCCGCAGCGCTCAAGACGCAGACGTGCAAGATCGGGTTCGTCGGCGGGGTCGAGCAGCCGCTGATCCAGAAGTTCCAGGCCGGATACGTGCAGGGTGCGAAGGCCGTGGCGCCCGACATCCAGGTCGACGTCGACTACCTCACCCCGGCCGGTGACTTCACCGGCTTCAGCGACCCCGCCAAGGGGCAGGTGGTGGCCACCGGTCAGCTCGACGGCGGCGCCGACGTGATCTACCACGCCGCGGGAGCGTCGGGGCAGGGCGTGTTCCAGGCCGTGAAGGCCGCGGGCAAGTCCGCCATCGGCGTCGACTCGGACCAGCACAACATCCCGGGCCTCTCCGACGTGAAGGACGTGATCATCACGTCGATGCTGAAGCGCGTGGACGTGGCGGTCTTCGACTACATCAACGCCGCGGCGGCCGGGAACCTCAGCACCCTGCCCGACACCTTCGACCTGAAGGTGGACGGAGTCGGGTACGCCACCTCGGGCGGCAAGGTCGACGACATCACGACCCAGCTCGACGCGTACAAGGCCGCGATCATCAGCGGCGTGATCTCGGTCGAGACCACGCCCACGTCGTCCTGACCCCGGGGCACCTGTCGGGGGCCGGAGTCGCCTAGGCGGCCCCGGCCCCCGAACCACGTCCCCCTTCGAAAGGCTCCAGCCATGGCCACGAGCATGGCCACGAGTGCGGCCGAATACGCCGTCGAGCTCACCGGTATCACGAAGCGTTTCCCCGGCGTGGTCGCCAACGACGACATCCATCTGCAGGTCCGCCGCGGCGAGGTCCATGCCCTCTGCGGTGAGAACGGCGCAGGCAAGTCCACGTTGATGAAGATCCTCTACGGGATGCAGCAGCCCGACGAGGGCACGATCTCGGTCGACGGTCGGACCGTGCGGTTCCGATCCCCGTCCGACGCGATCAAGGCCGGGATCGGCATGGTGCACCAGCACTTCATGCTGGCCGACAACTTCACGGTGGCGGAGAACATCCTGCTCGGGGCCGAGGGGCTACTCGGTATCGGCGGCGCAGCCCGCCGACGGATCGCCGAGCTCGCCGCCACGGTGGGCCTCGAGGTCGACCCGCGTGTCCTCGTCGAGCGCCTCGGAGTGGCCGACCGCCAGCGCGTCGAGATCATCAAGGTGCTCTACCGCGGTGCGCGCACCGTGATCCTCGACGAGCCGACCGCCGTGCTCGTGCCCCAGGAGGTCGACGAACTGTTCGACACCCTGCGCACCATGCGCGCCGACGGGTTCACGTTCCTGTTCATCTCCCACAAGCTCGACGAGGTGCGCGCCATCGCGGACTCGATCACGGTCATCCGCCGCGGCACGTCCGTCGGCACGGCCGACCCGGCCTCGGTGACCAGCCGTCAGCTCGCCGAGATGATGGTCGGGAGCGAGCTACCCAGCCCGGAGACCCGCGACTCCACGGTCACCGATCGCGAGGTGCTGCGCGTCGAAGGGCTGGAACTGGCGGGCGAGAGCGGCGCGCGGCCGGTGCTCGCGGGGATCGACCTCGTGGTGCACGCCGGTGAGGTGCTCGGGATCGCGGGCGTCGAGGGCAACGGCCAGACCGAGCTCGTCGAGACGATCATGGGGATGCGCCGGGCGAGCGCGGGCAGGGTGGTGCTGGGCGGCCGGGACCTCAGCCATGCCAGCACCCTCGCGCGGCGAGAGGCGGGAATCGGCTACGTGCCCGAGGACCGCACGCGCCACGGGCTCCTCGCCACCCAGTCGCTGTGGGCGAACCGCATGCTCGGCCACCAGAGCCGGCCGCCGGTGTCCCGAGGCGGGTTCCTCGGCCTGCTCGACCGGGCGGCCGCCCGGCGCGACACCGAGCGGATCGTCGCGGAGTTCGACGTCCGCACGCCGGGCGTCGACGTGCCGGCCGCCGCGCTGTCCGGCGGCAACCAGCAGAAGCTCGTTGTCGGACGGGAGCTCTCGGGCGACCCGGTGCTGCTGATCGCGTCGCACCCGACCCGCGGCGTCGACGTCGGGGCGCAGGCGGGCATCTGGGAGGAGCTACGCCGCGCGCGGGCTCGCGGGCTCGCGGTGCTGCTGATCAGCGCCGACCTCGACGAGCTGATCGGGCTCTCCGACACGATCAAGGTGATGCTGCGCGGCACGTTGGTCGCCGACGCCGACCCCGCGACCGTCACACCCGAGGAGCTCGGCGCGGCGATGACCGGTGCCGACGACTCCGAGGCGGTGCCTGCATGAACCGCGTCCGCACCGTGCTGCTGCCACCCGCGCTGGCGATCGTCTTCGCGGCGCTGCTGTGCGCCGTCGCGCTACTGATCAGCGGCGACTCGCCGATCACCGCTCTGACGGTCATGATCACGCAGGTCGGTGAGGGCACCACGGCCGTCGACATCATCAACAGCGGGGCCATCTACTACATCGCGGCACTGGCCGTGGCGATCGGCTTCCAGATGAAGCTGTTCAACATCGGCATCGAGGGCCAGTACCGGCTGGCGGCCTGCGTGGCCGCGATCGTCGGCGGCTCGCTCGTGCTGCCGCCGGTGCTGCACACGCTCGTGATCATCGTGGTCGCAGCCGTGGTGGGCGCGGCGTGGGCGGGTATCGCCGCGCTGCTCAAGGCCTACCGCGGTGTCAGCGAGGTGATCTCGACGATCATGCTGAACTTCATCGCGACCGGCCTGATCGCCTACCTCATCCGGCCCGACTCGTTCGGCGTGCTCCAGGGCAACAACATCTCCACCGCCCCGATCGAGCCGAGCGGTCAGTTCCCCGGGGTCTCGTTCGGCACGAGCGGCACCCTCTTCGGGATGGTCGCCGTGGCCGCGCTGCTCGGGCTCGGCTACTGGTTCCTGCTCAACCGCACGCGGTTCGGGTTCGAGCTCAAGGCATCGGGGGAGTCGCCGACGGCCGCCACGGCGGGCGGGGTCGACGCCCGGCGCATGGTGATCATCGCGCTGGTGCTCTCCGGTGCGGTCGCGGGCCTGGCCGGGCTCCCCGAGCTGCTCGGGCGCGACTTCGCCTACACGCTCACCTCGCCGCAGGGCTACGGGTTCACCGGCATCGCGGTCGCCCTGCTCGGCCGCAACCACCCGCTCGGCATCGCGCTCGGGGCGCTGCTCTGGGCGTTCCTGGACAAGTCGGCCCTCGCACTCGACAACGTCGGCGTGCCGCGGGAGATCGTGCTGATCATGCAGGGGTCGGTGGTGCTGTCCGTGGTCATCGCGTACGAGATCGTGCGGCGCTACGAGCTCGCCGCCGAGCAGCGCAGGGTGGCCGCGCAGCTGCGCAGCGCCCCGGCCGTGGAAGCTCGGACCGAGACGGTGGCGTCATGACGGCCCTGACCACAGCGCCGGTGGCGGCCCCGCCCCCGGCCGCACCACAGCGGCGCCGCGTCCCGTCGTGGGCCCGTGCGCTGATCGTCGTGGCCGCCGGCGTGGTGATCCTCTCGATCACGGCCACTCTGACCGGGCAGTACCAGCTGACCTCTCGCGGCACCACGCAGGCCGCCGTGCTGCTGCTGCTCCCGATCCTGTTCGCCGGGCTCGGCGGGCTGTGGTCCGAACGCGCGGGCGTGATCAACATCGGTCTCGAGGGCATGATGATCCTCGGCACCTGGGGCGCGGCCTGGGCCGGATACCAGTGGGGGCCGTGGGCTGCGGTGCTCGGCGGCCTCGTCCTCGGCGCCCTCGGCGGGCTGCTGCACGCCGTCGCCACGGTGACGTTCAACGTCAACCACATCGTGTCCGGCGTCGCGATCACGCTGCTCGGCATGGGCGTCACGAAGTACCTGTCCACGCTGCTCTTCGAGCCGATCTCGCAGAATCCGCGCCAGTCCCCGCGGGTCGAGGCGTTCGACACCTTCTCCGTACAACCGGTGGCCGACGGTCTGGCGTCCGTCGAGTCGCAGCAACGGGTGCTGCTCTCGGACGTGGCGGGGCTTCTCGGCGGCCTGCTCAGCGGCCTTACGCCGCTCGTCATCATCGGGTTCGCGCTCGTGCCGATCAGCTACCTGGTGCTGTGGCGCACCCGCTTCGGGCTGCGGCTGCGCTCCTGCGGGGAGAACCCGGTGGCCGCCGAGTCGCTCGGGGTCAAGGTCGCCACCTACAAGTACGTCGCGGTGGTCGCGTCCGGCGCGCTCGCCGGGCTGGGCGGTGCGGCGCTGACGCTGAACCCCGGCCAGCTGGGTTACCTGGAGGGCCAGACCGGCGGCCGCGGGTACATCGGTCTCGCCGCGATGATCTTCGGCAACTGGCGACCCGGTGGCCTGCTCGCAGGGTCGGCGCTCTTCGGCTACGTCGACGGTGTGCAGTTGCGGGCCGGTGGCGAGGCGGTGCACGGGCTCCTCTACGGCGCGACGATCCTGGCGGTCGGCCTCGCCGTGCTGTGGGTGGCGCGGCGCCGGTGGCGTGCGGCGCTGGTCGCCGCCGTCGTGGGCGCGGTGGTGTACGTCGTGTACTACTCGATCGACACGGTGCCACGCGAGTTCGCCGCCTACGCACCGCAGCTCGTCACGCTGCTGGTGCTCGCGGTGGCGTCCCAACGACTACGGCCGCCTGCGGCCGACGGCGTCGAGTATCGGAGAGGTGAAGGTAGCCGAGGTTGATGATGACTGACGTCCCCTGGGACGCATTGCGCGAAGCGGCCGTCGCCGCGGCCGCGTCGGCCTACGCGCCGTACTCACACCTGCAGGTCGGGGCGGCGGCCGTCTGCGACGACGGCCGTGTCGTCACCGGATGCAACGTGGAGAACGCCTCGTACGGCCTCGGCCTCTGCGCCGAGTGCACGATGGCCGGGCAGCTGCGGCTCACCGGCGGGGGTCGCTTCGTCGCCGTGGCGTGCCGCTCCGGCACGGGGGAGCTGCTCATGCCGTGCGGGCGCTGCCGGCAGATCATCTACGAGTTCGGCGGCCCGGACTGCCTGGTCGACACCCCGCGCGGCATCCTCCCGATGCGGGAGGTGCTGCCGGACGCGTTCGGCCCCGCCGACCTCCCGGACCGGAGCTGAGCACTGGCCCCTGGGCCTCGCGATCGCAGGCCACGCGAGCCGCCGACCGGGCCTCCGGATCGGCACTGGCATCCTGAGAATTCCTGATCCACGAGCACCGGAGGACCAGCGTGCCCGACGCCGTCCAGAGCATCAGTGCGGTCGAGGTCATCACCGCCAAACGGGACGGCGGGCGGCTGTCCGACGAGCAGATCGACTGGGTCGTCGCCGCCTACACCCGCGGGGACGTCGCCGACGAACAGATGGCCTCACTCGCGATGGCCATCCTCCTCAACGGCATGGACGCCGAGGAGATCTCGCGCTGGACGCAGGCGATGATCGACTCGGGGGACGTGCTGTCGATGTCGTCGACTGGGCGCCCCCTGGTCGACAAGCACTCGACCGGCGGCGTCGGCGACAAGATCACCCTTCCCCTCGCCCCGCTCGTGGCGGCGTGCGGTGCCGCCGTGCCCCAGCTGTCCGGCCGCGGGCTCGGCCACACCGGCGGCACGCTCGACAAGCTGGAGTCGATCCCGGGCTGGCGGGCCTCGTTGTCGCTGGAGGAGATCGCCGCCCAGCTCGCCGACGTCGGCGCGGTGATCTGCGCGACCACCCCGGCGCTGGCGCCCGCCGACCGCAAGCTCTACGCGCTCCGCGACGTCACCGGAACCGTCGAGTCGATCCCGCTCATCGCCAGCTCGATCATGAGCAAGAAGATCGCCGAAGGCACCGGCGGCCTGGTGCTCGACGTCAAGGTCGGGTCCGGGGCGTTCATGAAGACGGAAGCGCGGGCGCGCGAGCTCGCCGCGACGATGGTGCGGATCGGCGAGGCGCACGGGCTGCCGACCACCGCGCTCCTCACCGACATGTCGGTGCCGCTCGGCCGGGCCGTCGGCAACGCTCTCGAGGTGGCCGAGTCGGTAGAGGTGCTGCGTGGAGGTGGTCCGGCCGATGTCGTCGAGCTGACGGTGGCGCTCGCCCGGGAGATGCTGACCCTGGCCGGGATCACCGCCGTGGACCCGGCGCAGGTGCTCGCGTCCGGCGCCGCGTACTCGGTGTGGGAACGGATGATCGCTGCCCAGGGCGGCGACCCGAGCGCGGCTCTGCCGGTGGCGAAGCACGTGGAGGTACACGTCGCCGAGCGCTCAGGTGTGCTGACCCGGCTCGACGCCATGGCCGTCGGGGTGGCGGCGTGGCGGCTGGGCGCCGGCCGTGCCCGCAAGGAGGACGCCGTGCAGGCTGCGGCCGGGGTGCGGCTCCTCGTCGGGCTCGGCGAGGAGGTCGCCGCCGGTCAGCCACTGCTGGAGCTGCACACGGACACCCCCGACGCGATGGCGGGCGCCCGCGCGGCCCTGGCGGGCGGCGTGGAGGTCTCCGACGAGCCGTCCGACCGTGGCCCGTTGGTGCTGGACACGATCAAGGCCGGCTAGCGCAACGGCCCGGACGCCACGAGGCGTCCGGGCCGTTGCCGGGTTCGGATGTTCTCAGTCGTCCGGGTCGTCGGCCACGGTGTCGCCGATCGACGCCCCGTTGGGGGACTTCACCGTGATCTTGCGCGCCCGCCGCTGAGCCGGACGCGGGGGCGGCGGCGGCGACTGGGCGGCGGGGCCCCGGCCCAGGATCAGCTCAGCGAACGTGGCCATGGCCTCGTCGAGCTGACCGGCGTTACGCCGCTCGGACTCCTCGTTGGCCTGCTCCACCAGCGTGCGCAGCGAGGTGGAGTCGGGCCGCTGCACCAGCGCGGCGTCGAGCTTCTCGAGCTTCAGGTCGATCTCGCCGCTGAGTGAGCCGAGACGCCCGGACACGCCCTCCTCGAGAGCGTTGAGGCGCTCGCTGACGGTCTCCAGCCGGGTGGACAACGACTCCAGCCGCTGCGCCAGGCCGTCGAGCGGTTCCGTCGGGTCGACCGCGGGACGGGATGCCAGGTCCTCGAGCCGCCGGTGCAGCCCGATGCTGGTGTCGCCGAGCAGGTTGCGCATGCCCTCGTCGGACTCGTCCATGGAACGGACGGCCGTCTCGAGCTGCTCGCGGACCGCGCGCTCGATCCCGTCGATCCGCTCCTTGATCGGCGTGCCCACCGAGGACGGCATCGCGTCGAGCCGCATCTCGTGCCGGTCGAGGCGGTTGTCGAGGTCGTCGAGACGCTTGTGGAGGCCCAGGAGCCGGTCGTCGAGCCCGTCCATCCGGCCGGACACGCCCTCCAGCCGCCCGGCCATTCCGTCGAGCCGCCCGTCGAGCTGCGCGATCGGCTTGGCGATCTTGTCGGGCAGCCCCTCGACGGCCCGCATGACGGCGGCGATGGCGCTGTCCTGGGCGTCGAGCTTGGCCACCGTCTCGTCCAGCCGCTCGGCCAGCACGCTGACCTCGGTGCGGTCGGGAAGCTCGGTGAGCCGCTTGCGGACCGTGCCCAGCGCGTCGAGCGCGGCGAGCCGGGCGTGGATCTCGTCGAGCGAGTCGAAGATCTGCTGCTGCTCGCTGTCGCGGATCTCTGCCGCGCGCATGAGCATGCCGCGCATGCGGTCGAACGACAGTGTGGAGTCATTGCTCATGGCGGGCGGGGAGCTTCCTCTTTGCCGGACAACGGGGAGTGCCGTGCGCACTGAGGGTAGCGAGGCGCGCGGATTGCCCCTTCACGACTCCCCGTTCGGGAGCCTTTACCCCGTTCAGAGTAGTTTGTCACTCTCGTGCGTCACGGTCTGCGCCGGGTGGCAGCACTTTCAGGACCGGAGGTACGACGCCCCGTTCACGTCGACGATCGCGCCGATGGCGTACTCGGTGCCGGGCGAGGCCAGGAAGACGATGACGCGAGCGATCTCCTCCGGGGTGGCCGCCCTTCGGAGCGGGCTCTGCGCCCGGACCGCCGCACCGTCCGCCCCGTCGAGGTAGGGCGCCGCCATGTCGGTCTCGACGAACCCCGGCGCGACCGCCGTGACGTAGATGCCGTGGGGTGCGAGCGCCTGGGCCAGCGACTGGCTCAGGCTGTTCAGCCCGGCTTTGCTCGCCCCGTACGCCGGGTGCTCCGGTTCCCCGCGGAACGCCCCGCGCGAGGTGACGTTCACGATCCGGCCGCCGCCCGCCGCGATCATGTGCGGCACCACGCAGTGCACGAGGTTCGCCGGCCCGATCAGGTTGGTGTCGATCGTCCGCCGCCACGCTTCCTGCCATTCCGCGTAGTCCGTGGTCGGGACGGGGTGACGCTCGTAGACGCCGGCGTTGTTCACGAGGACGCCGATCCAGCCGAGGCGCTCGACCACGGTCTGCACGAGGTTCTGCACCTGCCCGGGGTCGGCGACATCGGCCTGGAGCGCGATGTGTGCACCCGGCCCGAGCTCGGAGAGCACCTCCTCGGCCGCCCGGCGGTCCTTCCGGTACTGGACGACGACGGTGGCTCCCGCCGCGGCGAACTCACGCGCCGCTGCCCGGCCGATTCCGCGTGAACCGCCCGTGACCAGCACGACGTCGCCTTCGAAGATCATTGGTTCAGCATGTCAGCCCGCGGTGACGGGTGGCCGTCGGGGATCAGGGGTGGAGATCGGCGATCAGGGGTGGATCTCCCGCCCCGACGGGTGACGTGGGGGGCGCTCCTCGGGTGCCCTCACCCACGACGGCCAGGGGTGTTCTAGCGTGATGTGGTGCCCGTCTCGCTGAACGTCGACTCCGTCCGGGACGCACCGAAGGTGCTGCTCCACGACCATCTCGACGGCGGGCTGCGGCCCGCCACCGTCCTCGAGCTAGCCGACGCTGCCGGCTATCAGGGCCTCCCGAGCACCGACGCGCAGGAGCTGGGCGAGTGGTTCCTCGCCGCCTCCCACTCGGGCTCGCTGGAGCTGTACCTGGAGACCTTCGGCCACACCGTCGGAGTGATGCAGAGCGCTGACGCGCTGGTCCGCGTCGCCGCGGAGTGCGCCGAGGACCTGGCCACCGACGGCGTGGTCTACGCCGAGGTGCGGTTCGCCCCGGAGCTGCACGTGGAGCAGGGCCTCGAACTCGACGCCGTGGTGGAAGCGGTGCTCGAAGGCTTCCGGGTCGGCTCGGCCCGGGCGGCGGAGCGTGGCAGGCGGATCCGCGTCGGCTGCCTGCTCACCGCGATGCGCCACGCCGCCCGCTCGCGCGAGATCGCGGAGCTGTCGGTGCGCTACCGGAACCTCGGCGTGGTGGGCTTCGACATCGCCGGCGCCGAGGCCGGTTTCCCGCCCACCCGCCATCTGGACGCGTTCGAGTACCTGCGTCAGCAGAACGCGCACTTCACGATCCACGCAGGCGAGGCCTTCGGGCTGCCCTCGATCTGGGAGGCGCTGCAGTGGTGCGGTACCGACCGGCTCGGCCACGGCGTGCGGATCGTCGACGACATCACGCTCGGCGCCGACGGCACGCCCCGGCTGGGCCTGCTCGCCGCGTACGTGCGGGACAAGCGCATCCCGCTCGAGATGTGCCCGACGTCCAACGTGCACACCGGCGCGGCCAAGTCGCTCGCCGACCACCCGATCGGGCTGCTCACCGAGCTGCGCTTCCGCGTCACGGTCAACACCGACAACCGGCTCATGTCCGATGTGTCGATGACCAGCGAGATGACCGCCCTCGCCGACACCTTCGGGTACGGATGGGCCGACCTGCAGTGGTTCACGGTCAACGCGATGAAGTCGTCGTTCCTGGGCTTCGACGAGCGGCTGGCCATGATCAACGAGGTGATCAAGCCCGGGTACGCCGCCCTGATGGCCTGACGGCCCCAGCGCGGGGTCAGTGCACCGTGAGCCGGCGCGTGAGGTTCTCGACCAGCTCGCGGAATCGCGCCGCCTCGGCGTCGAACGGCGGGCTGGGCGCGAGCCGGGTGGGGTCGGGTTTGATCACGAACGAGACGAGCCAGCCGAGGGCCTGCGATTCGGCGAGCGCCTCGCGGGCGTCGTCCTTGCCTGCCCACTCGTCGACGTCCAGCAGTAGCTCGACGGCCAGCTCCAGCTGCGAGGGGTCGACGGAGAGCGTGCCCTCGGCGATGTCGTCGGCGAGCCCGGTGAGGGTGTAGGCGTTCAGCTCGTCGACCTCCACCTCCAGCTCGCCCACCGCGGCGCGCTCGACCACCTCCGACCAGGTCGACGCGGCGACGAGGTCGTGGCCGTCGGCGCCGTCCTCGCCGACCCACCGGGCGAGGGCGCGCTCCGAGGTGAAGACGTCGATCTTGCCGTTCGAGCCCAGGAAGACCGGCGCGTCGTCGAGGTAGCAGCGCAAGGTGACGAACTCGCCGTCGCGGGTGGTGATGCGGACGGGGTCGATGCCGACCTCCTCCCAGAAGCCGGCGGGCTCGTCCTCGTCGGCCTGCTCGCCGTCCTCGTCGAGAGTGGTGGCGCCGGCCTCGTCGGCGTCCTCGGCGACGACGATCTCCTTCTCCGCCGCGGCCAGTGCCGCAGAGTCGACGTCCGGGGTGGCGACCAGGTCGTCGAGGGTGTCGATGACGTCGTCCCAGCGGTCCGCGATCGTCTCGACCATCTGCGACCACAGCCGAGCGCCCTCGCGACCGGCGAACGGGAGGGTGCCCTGGCGCAGCAGACCGAACGCGGGCGCGGAGTCGAGCACCTCGGTGACGACGTCCAGCTCGCAGACGTCGGCGATCGAGCGCACCATCTCCGTGATCTCGGCCAGCTCGGCGACCGTCCACGTGTCGGGGTCCTCGGCTGCCAGCTCCGGCACCCCGACGATGTCGAAGCGCCGTGTCTCCTCCGGCGTCAGCTCGGCGACGGTCAGGTCCGGGACCACCGACCAGGCCGGGTGGTCCAATAGGTCGTGCTCACCGGCCGTGCGCACGAACGCGGCGAGCTGTGCGACCTCCGGGAACGCGAAGAGCGCATCGTCGTCGCCGAGGAACGCCTCCCACTCCTCGCCGTCCTCGCGCCACCGCGGGGCCCAGAGCGTGACGAGGTCTCCCTCCGTGAGGGAGAGCTGGATCGGGACGATGTCGCTGGCCACGACGGAAGCCTAGGACGTTCGCAGGTCAGCGCCCGACCGGGTGCCAGACAGTCTTGATCTCGGTGAAGGCGCGCAACCGCGCGATCCCGGCCGGTCGCATCGGATCGGCCTCCGTGGCGGGCCGGGGAAGTACCCGTTTGACGGTCTCGGCCGCGGCGCGTTCCAGGTCGGCGCTCAGCTCCTCCGGCGCGCCGGTCAGGTCGAGCGCCTGGACCTCGGCGTGGCCGGCGAGCCACGGCCCCAGCTCGGTGGCACGTCCCGTGAGCAGGTTGGCGACGCCGCCCGGCACGTCGGAGGTGGCGAGCACCTCGGCGAGCTCGATCGCGGGCAACGGCCTGCGCTCGGACGCGACGACGACGGCGGTGCACCCGGTGGCGAGCACCGGGGCGAGCACGTCCACGAGGCCGAGGAGGGCCGACGACTGCGGTGCGAGCATACCGACGACGCCGGTCGGCTCGGGGGTGGACCAGTTCAGCAACGGGCCGGCCACCGGGTTGACCGAGCCGAGCACGGTCGCGATCTTGTCGGTCCACCCGGCGTACCAGACCCAGCGGTCGATCGCGGCGTCCACCAGCGTCGATGCTTGCTCACGCGGCACGCCCTCGGCCGCGACGACGTGGTCGGCGAAGCGGTCGCGGCGGCCCTGCATCATCTCGGCGACGCGGTAGAGCACCTGACCGCGGTTGTACGCGGTGGCGCCCGACCAGCCGCCGAACGCGGAGCGGGCGGCGCTCACGGCGTCGCGGACGTCCTTGCGCGAGGCGAGCGCGGCGTGCGCGAGGAGCGCGCCCGTGGCGTCGTGGACGGGGTAGCTGCGACCGGACTCCGACCGCGGAAACGCCCCGCCGACGTACAGCTTGTAGGTCTTGGCGACGCCGACACGACCGTCGACGGGCGCGGACTGGGTCATGCTGCCGAGCCTAGGGGTCGGCAGCCGAATCCGGACCGGGCTGAGGCAGCGGGCCGTGTGCCGGGCGGGTTCCGCGCGGGATGAGGCCTGCCTCGTGGGCCAGGATGGCTGCCTCGACCCGGTTGCGGACCCCGAGCTGTCGGAAGATCCCGCTCACGTAGACCTTGACGGTGCCCTCGACCACGTGGATGTGCTCGGCGATCTCGCCGTTGGACATCCCGGAGCCGAGGAGCCCGAGCACCTCTCGTTCGCGGTTGGTCAGCCCGTCGAGCTGCTGTGCGGCGCCGAGGCGTGACCCGGTGGCGGCGAGGTGGTCGATCACCCGCCGAGCGACGGAGGGCGAGAGGTACGCCGCGCCGGAGGCGACGGCGCGTACGCCCGCGATGATCTCGGTGGGGTCACCGGTCTTGAGCACGAAGCCTCCCGCCCCCTCACCGAGCGCCCGCGAGATGTAGGCGTCCTCGGCGAAGGTGGTCAGCACCAGCACCGCCGTGCCGACGGACAGCCGGCGGATCTCCGCGGCGGCCTCGAGCCCGTTGAGCCGCGGCATCCGGATGTCCAGCACGGCGACGTCCGGGCGGTGCGCCAGCACCAGGTCGACCGCATCGCGGCCGTCCGGTGCCTCGGCGACGACCTCGACCTCCGGCGCGGCGGCGAGCACGGCCCGCACTCCGACGCGCACAACGGCCTCGTCGTCGGCGAGCACGACGCGGATCGCGCCACGATCCTGGCCCGTCACCGTTCGTTCCCGACGAGCTCGTCGCCGCTCACGAGCCGCGCGCCCCGGACGAGCAGGTCCTTGCTCACGAGCCGCCGGTCCCGGAAGCAGAGCCGGTACAGGTCGCTTCCGCGTTCGTCGAACGGGTTGGGGTGGGTGCTGTAGTGGCTGCAGGCCGAGCCGGCTGGTGGCGGCGGCACGCCGTCGGGCAGGTCGACCCGCGTCTCGGCGGGCAGCAGCGGAGTGACGGACGACTGGTCCTGCCCGACCGTGAGCCGCGCGTAGTCGGCGGGGTCGAGCACCGAGGTGACCGCGTCGACGACCATGTAGGCCACCACGCAGGCGACGACCCCGGCCGACACCGCGGCGGTGACCAGGACCGTCCGGCGTCCGCTGCGCCGCACCTGCAACTCGGCCTGCCTGCGGTGCGCGTGGGTGGCCGTGGCCGGTCCCGAGGGTGCCGAGGGCCGATGGGGGACGTGGGCCGTGACCGCGTATCCGCCGTCGGTGCTGCGGCCGGCAGCGAACCGGCCTCCGACGAGCCGCACCCGTTCGGCGAGCCCGAGCAGGCCGTACCCGCCGATGACCCCGGGTTCGGGCGGCTCGGCCGCCGCCGCGTTGGCCACCCACACGACGCTGCCCTCGCCGGTCTCCTCGATCCGGACGGTCACCGGGGCACCGGGGGCGTGCTTGATGGCGTTGGTGAGGGCCTCGGCGACCACGCGGTGGATCGTCCGTGCGATGAGGGGGTCGTGGTCGCGAGGGGGGTCCGCGACGAGCTCCACGTCGAGCCCCGACGCCCGGGTCCGGGCCACGAGGTCGGCCACCGGCTCGGCGGAACCGTCGATCCCGCTCTGGTCCGCGCGCAGCACGCGTACCGCGTCGGCCAGCCGTTCGGCCGCCGTGGTCACGGCCGCGCGGGCACCCCCGGCCGCCGATCGATGCCGCTGGTCGAGCCCGGCGTCCACCTCGAGGGCGCCGATGCGCAGCGCGGCGTGCGCGAGCTCGTGGCCGATCAGGTCGTGCATCTCACCGGCCAGCCGGGCGCGCTCGCGGGTCCTGGCCCTGTCCTCGGCCAGCTCGAGCTCGCGTTCCACGCGTTCCGCGTGCTCCCAGCCGGCCCGGACCATCCGGGTGTACTGGCGGCGGTACCTGCCGATCGTCCAGGGCACGACGGCGAGCACCGCCATCGCGGCGACCGTGCCGAGAGCGGTGTCGCCCCCGCCGCCGAGGGCCGCCGCAGCCGCCGCACCGGTGGCGGTGCCCGCCAGCAGGACCACCGCGCCCGCCGTGCCCGTGGATGCGTTCCGGCCTGCTACGAAGCTGACGGCGAGCAGGCCTCCTGCGAACACGAGCACTCCGAGCGTGCTGTCCAGCGGGGCCCGCGACAGGAACGTGATCTGCCACGCCGCCACCACCAGCACGAGTGCCACGACCGGACGACGCTGCACGACGGCCGCGGCGATGCCGAGGACGGCCAGCCCGGCGAGGGCCTCTCCGATGGAGAGCCGGGCGGTCCACGGTCCGACCGTGGCCGCGAGCACCGGCACTGCCGTGATCGTCCAGAGGGCGAGTGCGCGCACGCCCATCAGTTTCGCGGACGCCGGCTCAGGCGCGCGGGCGGTGAAGACGAACCGTCGGCGCATCGGCCGGCTCCGCGGCCGGGCGACCGACCAGCCACGCCGCACGGGGTCGCGTCCGCACCTGGGCAACCACCGGCGCCAGCAGACGTGCCGGCAACGGAAGGACGAGGGCCACCATCGCACCCAGGACCAGGCCGGCGATCACATCGTGCGGATAGTGCACGCCCACGACAACACGTGAGGCGGCGGCGAACAATGCCACCCCGACGGCGAGGAATCCGAGGCGCGCACCCGTCCAGGCAAGAGCGACGGCCGCCGCTCCCGCGACCGTTGCGTGGTTGCTGGGAAAAGACCAGTCGCCGTACTCGGGGCAGACCGCAATCGTGGCCAGCTCGCCCAGAGTTCGGCACGGGCGTTCCTCCTGCCACAGCCCCTTCGCCGTCTCGCTGAGCAGGTACGCCACCACTGTTGCCACCGGGACCAGCAGAGTCCGCGCCACGAGCAGCGGCGGGCCGGTCCGCGCCCGCCACCACGCCGCCACGAACATCGCGGCGAGCACGACGGCGACCGCATCGGTGGCGATATCGACAAGTACGCGAACGGCTTCCGGGCTCTCCGCTGCCGATTCGACGATCTGTCGATACCATTCCGCGCTGACATCGGGCACATCCGGAATTCCGGTGCCATCCGGAATCGGCTCCACGGGCGCATTCATCACGAAGAGAACGCTATTTATCCGCGCCGGTCGATCGCCTCCGTCGAAAGCGTTGTGCTGCCCCTGTCCTTCGTCAGGGTCGCGCACCTGACGATCGACAGGGCGCCACCGGTTCAGGCAGGCAGATCGAGCCGGATGAGCTGCCCGCGGGAGGTGACGCCGAGCTTCGGGAACGCCTTGTACAGGTGGTAGCCCACGGTGCGCGGGCTGAGGAACAGCTGGGCGCCGATGTCCCGGTTGCTGAGCCCCGCCGCGGCGAGCCGGACGACCTGCAGTTCCTGAGGGGTTAGCTCGGCGAGCAGGTCGGGGCCGGGCTGCGCGTCGGCCCGGCTCTCTCCGGTGGCTCGCAGCTCGGCCCGCGCGCGCTCGGCCCAGGGACGGGCGCCGAGCTCCTCGAACGTCTCCAGCGCCGATCGCAGCGGCGACCGGGCCTGTGTCCGGCGCCGCTCCCGGCGCAGCGACTCCCCCTGGAGCAGTTCGGTGCGGGCGCGCTCGAAGGGGCGTGTCCCGTCGAGCCGGTGGTGCGCCACGGCCTCGGCGAAGAGCCGTTCCGCCTGGTCGCCACCTTCGACGAGAGCCCGGCAGCGCAGCGCGACCGCCCGTGCCCAGGCCTGTCCGACGTGGCCCGCCCACCGCTCGAAGCGCGTGGCCGCGTCGCGGGCGAGCTCGGTGCGACCCGCGCGTGTCGCCGCCTCCACCAGGTCGGGCAGGGACTGGGACCGGCTCGGGTGCGCCATGAGCTCGGCCAGCCGGTCCGCGGCGCTCTCGACGCGGCCGAGTCCCAGGTCCAGGAGGCTGCGCGCTGCCGCGGCGGCCTCGGGGAAGTCCAGCGGCATCCGGCGTCCGTCGAACTCGGCGAGGACGGCAGCCAGGCGCACCTCGTCGCCCTCGACGGCCGCGAGATGTGCCACCACCGCCGCGAGCTCGCCGAGCGCTTGCTCGTGTCCCGTGTCCCGGGCGAGTTGCAGCCCCTCGGTCGCTGCGACTGCGGCGTCGTGGCGCCTGCCCAGGTGCCATCGTCCGGCGGCCAGTACGGCAAGCACCCGCGGCAGCACGCCGTGCGCCCCGTGGGTGCGGGAGTCGCGCTCGGCGCAGGCGGCGAGCGCGTGAGCCGTGATGTGGTCGCCGAGTGCGAGGTGCCACGCGGCGAGGGTGGCATCGACGCGCGGTGACCCCGAGCCGTGGCAGATCGCCATCTCGCGCAGGCCCGCGATCGCTCTCGGCAGCGCGGCGTCGCCGGCGCCGGGGAGTTGAGCGAGTGCCACCGCGGACAGCGCCCGGACGTACCTCGCGTACCCGAGGCCCTCGGCAGCGGCCACCACCCGCTCGATCATGCTGCGCTCACGCGCCGACCACCCGGCCTCCACCGCCCACATGAACATCTCGCCTGCCAGCTCGGGGGCGACGGCTGCGATCGGCATCGCCGCCTCCATCAGCAGCCGGTGCGTCTCCTCCGGTCGGTTGACCTCGTCGGCGAGGCGGGCGTGGATCAGTGCCAGCCGCGCGTGCTGCACCTGGTCGGCGACGGGCCGTGCGGCGTCGACCGCCAGGGAGGACGCCCATCCGCGGTGCCCGGCGTCCGCCGCTGCCTCGGCTGCGGCGGTGAGCCGGCGTGTCCGCTGTGCGGGGTCGGGGCTGAGCGAGCCCGCACGTTCGTACGCGGCGGCCGCTGCCTCGTTGCTGCCCCGATCCGTGGCTGCGCGTGCGCTCGCCTCGAGCGCCGCGGCGACGTCCTCGTCGGGGCCGATGCTGGCAGCGGCGCGGTGCCAGTTGCGCCGGTCGACGTCGGGCCGCCCGTCGAGCACGTCGGCGAGCGCGCGGTGGGCCTCCTGTTTGCGTACGACGGTGGCGCTGCCGTAGGCGGCCGTGCGGATCAGCGGATGCTGAAAGCCGAGGCACCCCTCGGAGAACATGAGCAGCCGCGCGCGCTCCGCCGCCTCCAGGTCGGCCACGGAACAGCCGAGCCGTTGCGCGGCCGCGAGCACCACGCCCGTGTCGCAGGTGTTGTCGGCCGCCGCCACCAGCACCACGGTGCGGACCCGCTCGGGCAACGCCTCGATCCGGGCGGCGAACTCGCGCTCCACCGGGCTGTGTGTCGGTGCCGACCCACCACGCCCGGCCTCGGGCGGACCTAGCGGGTACACCGGCGCCCGCCCCGCGCGGTGCGCCGCGGGCAGCTCGTGCAGGGCGAGCGGGTTGCCGGCCGCCTCCCGCAGCAGCTGTTCCCGAATGTGGCGAGGGAGGTCGCCTGCCCCGGAGTCCAGGACGTGACGCGCGGTCGACTCGTCCAGCCGGGGGAGAACGAGCTCCGCCAGCCCCGGGGCCGGAAAGGCGGGGGCGTGCCCGGTGCGCGCCGCGAAGAGCATCACGACGGCCTCCGCGTCGAGCCGGCGCGCGACGAACAGCAGCACCTCGGCCGAGGCACGGTCGAACCAGTGCGCGTCGTCGAGCAGGCACAGCACCGGCCGCTGCGCCGCCAGCTCGCCGAGCAGCGTCAGCACGGCGAGTCCGACCAGGAACCGGTCGGGGGCACGTTCCGCGCTCGCCAGCCCGAGTGCCGCGCGCAACGCGCCTGCCTGCGCCTCGGGCAGCTCGTCGACGCCCGCCATGTTGTCCTTCACCAGCAGGTGCAGGGCGGCGAACGGCAGTTCCGTCTCGGTCTCGACGCCGGTCCTGGTGAGCACCAGCATGTCCGGCGTGGCCGTGGCGGCGTGCCTGAGAAGGGTCGACTTCCCGATCCCCGCCTCCCCACGGACGACCAGCGCACCGCTGCGGCCCGCACGGGCGGTGTCGAGCAGACGCTGCACGTTCGCGGTCTCGGCGGCGCGGCCGGGGAGAGCGGGGCGGACCGGCGCCCCGGACATGGTCATCGGGCTCCCTCCGCCGCGGGCCTGGCGGCCGCCGGTACCAGCAGCACCAGAAGGCCGAGGCCCACCGCCGCGGTCACCACCACGACCCCGGCGCGGAAGCCCGCTGCGCCGCCCCCGGCCATGGTCCAGGCCAGCGCGGTCACCGCCGGGGCCACCGTCATCGCGATCGTCCGCACCGTCATCCCGACGCCACCGGCCACCCCTTCCGACCCGGCGGGGGTACCGACGAGCAGCGCGGTGTTGATCGCCGGGTTGAACAGCCCGGATCCCACGCCCAGCAGAACCAGCCGCCAGGCCAGGTCGGCCAGTCCGGAGCCGGCGTCCAGGGTGAGCATGGAGAGCATCGCGAGCACGGTCACCGCGCTCCCGACGATCGCCACGGCCCTCGTCCCGTAGCGGTCGGACAGCAGGCCCGCGAGGGGGGAGACGGGCGCCATCGCGCCGACCACGAACAGCAGCGCCACACCGGTGACGTCGGGTCCGTCGCCCAGCACGTCGGCCACGAAGTACGGGAGCAGGAACGCGATCAGCCCACCGGTGAAGGTGGTCGTGAACAGCGCGAGCAGCGTGCCGGCGAACAAGCGCCCGCGCACGAGCGCGATCACCGGCCGCGACGCCGTCAGCCGTGTCCACCACACTCCGAGCGCGACCGCCACCACCCCGAGGGCAGCGGCCACGAGCGGCTGCCCGTCCACCTCGTCGAGTGCCAGCAGCAATGCCGCCACCGCGCCCCCGAGCAGCAGCGCCTCGCGAACGAGTGCCACGCCCGGGCGGGGCAGGCCGCGGTCCGGGGTGCGCGGGATGCTGCGCAGGCCGATCCACAACACGATGAGGATCAGCGGGATCTTCATCAGGAAGACCTCGCGCCAGGTGAACACGTCGGCCACCAGCCCGCCGAGAGGCATGCCGACCGTGGCCCCGATCGTCATGATCGTGATCACGAACCCGATCGCCTGGCCGCGCTGCTCCTGGCGGACGCTGCCGCTGATGATCGGCATGTACGCGGCCACCACGAGCGCACCTGCGATCCCCTGCACCAGACGGCCGACGACGACCAGCCCGAACGTCGGTGCGAGCGCCACCAGCACGCTCGCCAGCCCGAGCCCGATCATGGCCAGCGCGAAGACCGCGCGGACGTCCGCACCGTCGGCCCAGCGGCCTGCGGGAACGGACACGGCTGCCGACGGCAGGGCGTAGGCCAGCAGCACCCACGCCGTTGCCGCGGCCGACACGCCCAGCTCGGCACCCATGCCGGGGAGGGTCACCGCGGGGATCGTCATCTCGGAGGTGACCATCAGCATCGCGAGGCCGAGCGCCGCCACCGGAGCCCAGCTCGTGCGTTGCGGTGGGAGTACCGCTCTCGTGGTCATGGGCGTCCCTCCTGCGGTGATCGGGACTCCGACGGTAAGAGTTGAAGCTGACTCGAAGTCAAGAGATCTCACCCGGTCACGTAAGGCCGGGCGGCGCGGGCCTCGCGCAGGGCCAGCGCCCACCACGTGAGCTGGTCCAGCATCGTCTTCGCGGCCGCCGAGCACTCGGCCTCCTCGAGCGGCCGCCCGCCGTCGCCGAACCGGGCCCACGCACCGTGGAAGCTGACGGTGTCGCGCACCGTGGTGGCGTGCACCTCCGCGAACACCTGACGCAGGTGCTCCACGGCCCGCAGGCCGCCCGACATCCCGCCGTACGACACGAACGCCACCGGCTTGGCCTGCCACTCCCGCCCGTACCAGTCGATGAGTGTCTTCAGTGGAGCCGGATAGCTGTGGTTGTACTCGGGCGTGACCACCACGAACGCGTCGGCGGCAGCGAGCCGCGACGACACGGCGGCGACCTCGGGCGGCGTCGGCGCCCCGAAGGGCTCCAACCGGTCGGGCAGTGCGGCGTCCGCCAGGTCGAGCACGTCCACGTCGAGGTCGGCGCGTTGGCGCGCCTCCCCGGCGAACCAGCCGGCCACCGTCGGTCCGAACCGGCCCCCGCGGGTGCTGCCGATGATGACCACCAGCCGGATGCTTGTGTCGGTCATGGTGGGTTCCTTCCCCTCGTCACGGTCCATACGGCGGACGCTATGAGCGGAGAAAGGGGCACCGAATCCGTCACGTGACCGGTGCGAGCGCCTCGACGACCCGTCGAGTGCGGGCTCAGGCCTGCAGGTAGGCCTCCAGGCCGATCCGGCCGCCTTCACGGCCGTAGCCGGACTCACGGTAGCCGCCGAACGGGGCGGTGGGGTCGAAGCGGTTGAAGGTGTTGGCCCAGACGACGCCCGCGCGCACGCGCTGTGCCGTCCACAGTGCCTTCGCGCCGTTGCTCGTCCAGATGCCGGCGGACAGGCCGTAGCGCGTGTTGTTCGCCTTCGCGACGGCCTCGTCCGGCGTGCGGAACGTGAGCACCGAGAGGACCGGCCCGAAGATCTCCTCCCGTGCCACGCGCATGGTCTGCTCCACACCGGAGAAGACGGTGGGCGGGAAGAACAGACCGCGCTCGGGGAGCGGGCACGAACTCGTCCAGCGCTGTGCACCCTCGGCGTCGCCCGCGGCCGCGAGGTCGACGATCCGCTCCAGCTGGGCGCGCGAGTTGATGGCGCCGACATCGGTGTTCTTGTCGAGCGGGTCACCCACTCGCAGCGTCTCGATCCGGGCGCGCAGGAGCGTCTCGAACTCCTCCGCGATCGACTCCTGCACCAGCAGCCGCGAGCCGGCGCAGCAGACGTGTCCCTGGTTGAAGAAGATGCCGTCGACGACGCCGTCGACGGCCTGGTCGAGCGGTGCGTCGTCGTAGACGATGTTGGCGGCCTTGCCGCCGAGCTCCAGCGTGAGCCGCCTGCCCGTGCCGGCGAGGCGGCGCTGGATCTGCTTGCCGACCTCGGTGGAACCGGTGAACGCCACCTTGTCCAGCCCGTTGTGCCCGACCAGGGCCTCGCCCACGTCACCGGCGCCTGGCAGGACGTTCAGCACGCCTGCGGGCAGCCCGGCGTCGGCGGCGATCTCCGCGAGGACGAGCGCAGTGAGGGGGGTGGTCTCGGCGGGCTTCAGGACGATCGTGTTGCCGCATGCCAGCGCGGGAGCGATCTTCCAGGCCGCCATGAGCAGCGGGAAGTTCCACGGGATCACGGCACCGACCACACCGAGCGGCCGTGGGTCTGGACCCATACCCGCGTAGCCGAGCTTGTCGGCCCAGCCGGCGTGGTGGAACAGGTGCGCCGACGCGGTGGGCACGTCGACATCGCGCGACTCGCGGATCGGCTTGCCGTTGTCCAGCGTCTCCAGCACGGCGAGCTCGCGGGCGCGCTCGGCCACCACCCGCGCGATCCGGAACAGGTACTTGGCGCGCTCCGCGCCGGGCATCGGGCCCCACACCTGCTCGTAGGCGCGACGGGCCGCGGCGATCGCACGGTCGACGTCCTCGGCTGCCGCCGTGCCGACCTCGGCGAGCACCTCCTCCGTGGCCGGGTTGATCGTCTTCAGCGGCGGGCCGCCGCCGTCGACGAACTCCCCGCCGATGAACGGCCGGTAGGTGGGTCTGAGGTTCGCGAGCGACGCCGACTCCGGGGCCGGGGCGTAGGTCCACTCCATCACGCGCTCCCGATCCGGTCGGCGCTCTCGTAGTGGCCCTCGAGCTGGGTGCGGCGCTGCCGCAGCAGGTCCCCGAGCAGCGAGGATGCTCCGAACCGGAACAGCTGCGGCGTGAGCCACGCCGGCCCGGCGATCTCGTTGACGGCCACCAGATGGCGGATCGCGTCCTTCGCGGTGCGGATACCGCCGGCAGCCTTGACCCCGCGCAGCCGGCCCGTGGCGCGTTCCCAGTCGCGGACGGCCTGCAGCATCACCTGTACGACGGGCAGTGTGGCCGCCGGGGAGATCTTGCCCGTGGACGTCTTGATGACGTCGGCGCCTGCGAGCAGGGCGAGCCAGGAGGCGCGGCGCACGTCGTCGTAGCCGGCGAGCTCGCCGGTCTCGAGGATCACCTTGAGGTGGGCGCTGCCGCAGGCTTGCTTCACGGCGGCGATCTCGTCGTAGACGGCGCCGTAGCGGCCGGTGAGGAACGCTCCGCGGTCGATCACCATGTCGATCTCGGACGCTCCTGCCTCGACGGCGAGTGCGGTGTCGGCGAGCTTGACCGCCCGCGACGACCGTCCTGATGGGAACGCGGTGGCGACGGCGGCGACCGCCACACCCGATCCGCGCAACGCCTCGACGGCGACGCCTGCCAGGTCGGGGTAGACGCAGACGGCGGCGACGGGTGGCACCTGTGGATGGTCGGGATCGGGCCGGCGGGCTTGCGCGCACAGCGAGCGCACCTTGCCCGGGGTGTCGGCGCCCTCCAGCGTGGTGAGGTCGATCATCGAGACGGCCATGTCGAGTGCCTGGAGCTTGGACTCCCGCTTGATGCTGCGGGTGGCGAGCATCGCCGACCGGCGTTCGAGCCCGACCTGGTCGACACCCGGCAGCCCGTGGAGGAAACGGCGCAACGCCGCCTCGTCCTTGACGACGTCGCCGAACCCGGGCGCGGCATGGCCGTCGTGGCCGTCGATACGGGCCTTGCCGGCGCCGGCCGCGTCGGGGCGCGGGGCGGGCACGGTCGTTGTCACGGCGCTGAGTGTAGGGGCCGGGCGGGCGCGGTCGAGGGTTTGCGCAGTGGTCGCCAAGGGCCTGATCGATCGCAATTCCGGCCCGCGGAATCGGGGCCGGAATGGAGAACAGGAACTAGTACCGAGCGGCCGACTTCAGGGAGCGCGCCGCCCGCTGCGCGTCCAGGCGCAGCGGGCGGCGACGAATACGAAGGGAGCGCGTCGCGAGCCGCGTTGGTGTAGCTCAGGTTGAGCTGTGCAGGCGGACGACGCCGACAGTGACGTCCTCCAGTCCTCCGCGGTCGAAATCGCGGCGCAGCTGATCGGCCTTGACGGTTGCCGTCAGCCCGTCGAACGGTCCATGCGCATCAACCTCCCCGGTCTGGGGATCAACAGCGAGGACGACATAGCCGTCGCACTGAGTAAGCTTCTCCGCTGCAGCGACCAGCGTCGCTTCGTCGGATGTCGAGTTCTCCGCCACCGGATCACCTCCTAGTCATAAGTACAGCGTCGGGGAGGCCCTCGGCGTGACACTGTTTGTGCCAGACCACCCATTCGGGTCAGGGTGAATCTTCGAGTTCGATCACTGTCGGTACCGGCAACCGGGTGACGAGGTAGCGGAATCGGTGGTCATACACTCCTGACTACGATCAATGTGTCGATCTTGGCACTCTTAGTCATCACTACTGTCGGTGCCCGCCGGGCCCTTCAGGCCGCCTTCAGCAGGCTCTTGTCGGGCTCCGAAACGGCCTGTTTCGTATATCAGCTGCGCCGTGGAGTCGCATCACACCACCGTGTCGCGCTCTCCGGAATTGTTGCGGTAAGTGACGTTCCGGGGGTGTCGCGACGGCGGCTCGGCCCCGATGAGGTGACGCGAGGTTCGGGCACCGCGTGGTCTCCCCGCGCGCTCTTCGACGCCACTCTGACGCCTCGCTGACGTCTCCCCGACGTCTCGGCTGAGGGGTCGTGGTGTCGTCGCTGCGGAAGTCGTCACAGTCGGCGACCCTGCCGCGGCTCCGCGCGGCCCGGGGACTGTCAAGATCGTGTTCATGCGAACTCTCCGCACCCCCGACGAGCGGTTCGCCGGACTTCCCGGCTTCGACATCGCTCCCCGCTATGCCGAAGTCGCCGCGCCCGATGACGGAGCGTTGCGGATGGCGTGGGTGGAGGCCGGGCCTGCCGACGGGCCGGTCGTGCTGTTGCTGCACGGCGAGCCGAGCTGGTCGTTCCTGTACCGGACGACGATCCCGGTGCTGGCGGCTGCGGGCCTCCGGGCCGTTGCGCCCGACCTCGTCGGCTTCGGGCGCTCCGACAAGCCTGCCGACGTCGCCGACCACAGCTATGCCCGCCACGTCGAGTGGCTGCGGGCGCTCGTGTTCGACGTGCTCGACCTGCGCGGCGTCACGCTCGTCGGGCAGGACTGGGGTGGGCTGCTCGGCCTGCGGCTGGTCGCCGAGCACCTGGACCGGTTCAGCGCCGTGGTGGCCGCCAACACCGGCCTGCCCACCGGCGACCGCGACATGCCCGAGGTGTGGTGGCAGTTCCGCCGGGCCGTGGAGAAGGCGGAGCAGCTCGACATCGCGCGGCTCGTGCAGGCGGGCTGCCGCACCCGGCTCACCCCCGAGATCCGCGCCGCCTACGACGCCCCGTTCCCCGACGAGACCTACAAGGCAGGCCCGCGGGCGATGCCACTGCTCGTGCCGACCCGGCCCGACGACCCGGCGACGGAGGCCAACCGCGCCGCCTGGGCCACGCTCTCGGGCAGCGAGATCCCGTTCCTCTGCGCGTTCAGCGACGGCGACCCGATCACGGCGGCGATGGAGCCGATCCTGCGCCGCGCCATGCCCGGTGCAGCGGGCCGGGAGCACCCGATGATCAGCGGCGCCGGCCACTTCCTGCAGGAGGACGCAGGGCCGGCGCTGGCAGCGGAGATCGTGCGCTTCGTGGCCGGTGTGCGGTGACCGGCGTCCGTCCCGAGCTGGGGAGTGAGCCGTCGCGAAGCTCCACGGGCGGAGCGGGGTGGGGTTGCCGGCAGCCCGGTGTCGGCGCGCGGCTCGCGCCCGTCGACAGCCGCCTCTCCTGGCTGTCGCCCGGCCCGCTCATCGCCTCACGCAACGACGTACTGACGCGCTGGCTCGGCGACCCCAGCGACAGCCAGCGGCGGGAGTGGCTGCGCAGGCTCGACTCCTACGCCGAGGCGGCCGGCGTGCCCCCGCCCCCGCGCGACCGGCTCGTCACGCGCTTCGCCGACCGCGACCACATCTCCGTGGCGGTGCTGGGCGACCCGGGCGAGGGGGACGCCTCGCAGTACGTCGTGGTGCCGGTGCTGAAACGGGTGGCAGGGGACACCGACCTCGGGATCATCTGCAGCGACGTCATCTACCCGGCAGGCGGGGTGCGCGCCTACGCCGACCGCTTCTACCGGGCCTACGCCGACTACCAGGCGCCGCTCTACGGCCTGCCCGGCAACCACGACTGGTACGACGGGCTCAGCGGCTTCATGACCGCCTTCTGCGACGCCCCGCCCGACGCCGGAGCGCCCTCGTCCGCCGTGCCCGGTCCGTGGTGGAAGCGGCTCCTGCGGCAACTGCTCTGGCGCCGCGCGCCGAAGGCGACAGCCGCCGACGTCGCCGACATGCGCTGGTACCGGGACGCCGAGTCGCAGCAGGCGACCCAGCCCGGTCCGTACTGCGCGATCGACGCAGGCCCGGTGCGGCTGGTGCTCATCGACGTCGGCATCGACTGCCACATCGACAGTGACCAGGCCGCCTGGCTCCGCGAGGTGTCGGCGGGCGACCGCCCCAAGATCCTGCTCACCGGCAAGCCGCTCTACACCTATGCCGCCTTCCAGCCGTGCCCGATCGAGGGCGGCGGGGACGTGAACGACATCGTCACCGACCCGGCGCACAACTACGTCGCGGCGATCGGTGGAGACGACCACAACTACCAGCGCTACCCCGTGCGGCAGCCCGACGGGCGCACGATCCTGTACCTCGTGGCGGGCGGGTCGGGGGCCTACCTCTCGGCCACCCACCAGATCCCGAACGTGGACCGGCTCGCGCCCGCCGTCCACGAGGAGGACTTCCGCTGCTACCCGCTGCGCGGCGACTCGCTCGCCCATTTCAGCCGGCGCTACGACAAGCTGCTCGGCTTCGGGCTCGGCCGGCTGGTGATCGACCCCGACGACGCCACCGCGGTGATGGCCGAGCGGGTGGGTATCACGCCGCCGCGGCCGGGCTCCTCGACCGTGCCCGCCCGTGCCCGCCGGGCCGCCGATCGCATCTTCCCGCTGCCCGCGCGGGGGTCGGCGCCTGCGCACAACCTGATGTCGGTGCTGTTCGACTCGAACGCCGTGCCGCAGTTCAAGAGCTTCCTGCGGCTCGACGCCACGAGCGACGAGATCGTGGTGTCCTGCTGGGCCGCCACCGGCTGCCGCGAGCACGAGATCAACCCGGTGCTGGAGGACAGGATGCGTGCCACACGGCAACCGGACGGCCGGTGGGTCTGGGCAAGCGAGACCCCTGGCCGTCCGGTGCCGTGAGAAACCCCGCGCGTCAGGCCGCTCGCACCGCTCGCTTGCGCAACCCGGCCGCGGTGAGGAGGACACCGACCGTGGCGCCTGCCACCGGGACCAGCAGTCCGGATCGCAGGCCGTCGAGCGCGGCCTGCTGCGAGCCGTCCGCGGTGTTGGCGACGATCACCGCCGCCACCACGGCGAGCCCGAGCGCGGCGCCGAACTGGAACGACGTGGTGAGCAGCGCGCTCGCAAGCCCCTGCTCCTCGTCGGCGACGCCGTCGGTGGCCGCGATCGTCAGCGGCCCGTAGGCGAGGGCGAAGCCGACGCCCAGCGCGAGGAGCGCGGGGAGCATCGCGAGGTAACCCCAGTCGGGCCCGACCGGCAGGAACAGCAGGTAGGCGAGCGCCGAGAACACCAGCCCGCCGACGATCACACGGGCGTTGCCGAAGCGGTTCACCAGCACCGGCGTGAGGGTCGGCGCGAGCACGGCGTCGATGCCGGCGACGGCGAGGGCGAGACCCGTCTCGACCTCGGACCAGCCGCGCAGCTCCTGCAGGTAGAGCACCACCGTGAACTGGAAGGCCATGAACGAGCCGATCAGCAGCAGCGCTGCGGCGTTCGCCCGCAGCAGGGGTACGGAGCGCAGGATCCCCAGCCGGATGAGCGGGGCCGCCGACCGTCGCTCGACCAGCACGAACGCCACGAAGAGCGCGGCGGTTGCGGCGAGCGTGCCGACCGTCGTCCAGAACCCGACCTCCGGCGCCCGCACCACCGTCACGACGAGCAGCATCATGGCGCCGGTCAGCGTCACCGTGCCGGCGACGTCGAAGCCGCCGGTCAGCGGCGCCGGTCGCGGCTCCCGCGGGATGAGCAACACGGCTGCCACCAGGATCACCGCGGCCATCAGCACGGGCGCGAAGAACACCCACCGCCAGCCGACGGCGGTGAGCAAGCCACCGGCCACCATGCCGAGCGAGAACCCGCCCGCCCCCGCGCCTGCGTAGACGAGGACGGCGCGGTTGCGGGCACGGCCCGGAGCGAACGTGGTGGTGATGATGGAGAGCCCCGCCGGTGCCATGAACGCCGCGGCCACCCCCGTGACGAACCGGGCGAGGACGAGGAGCCACACGTCGGTGGCGAGGCCTCCGAGGCCGGAGAAGACCACGAACACCACGAGCCAGGTGAGGAACATCCGCCGCCTGCCCAGCAGGTCGGCTGCCCGGCCGCCCAGCAGCACGAAGCCGCCGTAGCCGAGCACGTAGGCGGTCACCACCCACTGCAGCGAACCCGTGGACATGCCGAGATCGGCGCGGATCGACGGCAGGGCCACGCCCATCATCGAGACGTCGATGCCCTCGAGGAAGATCGCGCCGCACAGCACGAGCAAGAGCCCCCAGGCGCGGCCACTCATGCGCTCGGCGAGCGCGGGTGACGCAGAAACGGACACCGCTTTCGTCTCCTTCTGTCTGTTGGCGCAGGGAAAAGCCGGTTCTTTCTTGTAACTGACCCCATCGTGAGTCACCATCCCGAAGCGTGGAAGAAGGCACTTCGAAGTCACCGAGGCACTGCTGCGACACGCAGCCGCTCCCGGACGACGACCCGCGCTGGGACGTCCACCAGTGGGACACCCGGGAGGACTGCGAGGTCCGCCAGATCCTCGACCGGGTGGCCGACAAGTGGTCCTTGCTGGTCATCGCCCTGCTCGAGCAGCGATCGATGCGGTTCACAGAGCTGCGACGCGCGATCGACGGCGTCAGCCAGCGCATGCTCACCGTCACCTTGCGCCAGCTCGAGCGCGACGGGCTGGTGCTCCGCACGGTGCACCCGGTCGTTCCGCCGCGGGTGGACTACGAGCTCACACCCCTCGGCGCCACCCTGCACGAGACGATCCGGGCCCTGGTCACCTGGACCGAGGCCCACCAGAGCGAGATCGCCGCAGCCCGGGCGGCCTACGACGCGAGGACGCAGGAACGGGCCGGGGCGATGGGATCTGTGTGAGGGTGCGCGACGCTAGCCTTTGCGCATGGACGTGCAGGTGGTCGACCACTCATTGGCCAAAACCCGGCTCTCCGAGCTGCGCGACGCGCGCACGGACAACGCCACCTTCCGGGCTGCGCTGCGCGACCTGACCCTGATGCTGATCTACGAGGCCACCCGCGATGCGCCGCTGGCCTCAGCTCCGTTGCACACGCCCGTCGCCCGCACCGTCGGCTACCGGCTGGCGAACCCGCCGCTGCTGGTGCCCGTGCTGCGCGCCGGGCTCGGCATGGCCGACGCGGCGCTGGGACTGATGCCGGAGGCGCAGATGGGGTTCGTCGGGCTCGCCCGCGACGAGGAGACCCACCGGCCCGTCCCGTACATGGAGTCGTTGCCGGAGACGCTCGAAGGTCGCCCGGTGTTCGTGCTCGACCCGATGCTCGCCACGGGCGGGTCGATGGCGCACACGATCCGGCTCCTCACCGGGCGCGGCGCCACCGACGTCACCTCGATCTGTGTGCTGGCCGCTCCCGAGGGCATCGAGCTCCTGCGGGGCAGCGGGCTCCCGGTGCGGGTGATCACCGCCAGCATCGACGAGCGGCTGAACGACTCCGCGTTCATCGTCCCGGGCCTGGGCGACGCCGGGGACCGCCAGTTCGGCGCCGTCTGACGCCACCGCCCCGTCACCGCTACCGGTGAATCCTCGCCGCCGGGCGAGACGCCGGGAGCGCTCGAAGCGAGGTAACCGGTGACGGCGGGCCGAGGGTGGTTGCATCCGGGCGAGAGGCACACCGATACGACCGAACGAGCGCTTTCCCGCGGTGCTCGTGGGCGGTCGAAGCACAGGGTCTGGCCCGGCCCCGGCCCGCCGTCTCCCCGTGACACAGCCGGCACGGTGATCCGACAGGTCCGGACGGATGTTGCCGCTCGTTCCCGTTGATCGGGGACACAGTCAGTTCGGTTGGGCCGGTGCCCAGCCTGCCGTGACGCACCGCAGCACGTCCTCGAAGCGGGTCTCCGAGCCTGGCGGGAGCAGGCCCCGCAGCTGCAGCGACACCCACCCGTGCACGGTGGCCCACAGCGCGAGCGATGCGGTGGACGGGTCGATGTCGGGCCGCAGCGCGTCATCCTTGATCGCCCGCTCCACGAACTCGCGCAACGGGGCGAGTGCGGCGTCGCTCGCGAGACCGGGGGTGTCCCGGTCGAACACCACCTCGAAGAGGTGGGGCTGCTCGAGCGCTCCACGGCGGTAGGCCAGCGCCAGCCGGACCAGGTCGTCGAGGCTGTCGCCGCCCGGCGTCACGGCGAGGTGCGCGCGGAACTGCCGCAGCGCCTCGTCGAACAGTGCCGTCATCAGGCCGGTCTTCCCGCCGAACAGCGAGTAGACAGCGGTGGTGGACGTGCCGCACTCGGCGGCGAGAGAACGAAGACGCAGCGCGGGCACGCCATCGGCGCAGACCCGCTCCAGCGCGCAGTCGAGAAGGCGGTTCCGCAGCGCCTCGTCGTGGACCTTGGGCCGGGCCATCGGCGCAGGCTAGTACGAACCGCTCGGACGGCGTCAGGCGTCCAGTAGCCGGCGGACTTCGGCACGCAGGGCGTCGAGCCGGACCTGCGCCGCAGACGTCGCTGCGTCCAGCCCCGGACCACCCGCCACCGGCTCGACGACCTCCAGGTACGCCTTCAGCTTCGGCTCCGTGCCGGACGGGCGGACCACCAGACGTTCACCCGTGCGCCGGAGGACGACGACGTCGGGTGCGGGTCGCTCGGCCGTCCAGCCGGCGGGCGGGGCCGACCGCAGCCGCTCGACCATGGCGTCGCGGGCCGCTGGGTCCAGGCGCACCGACAGCCCTTCCGTGCGGTGCACCCCGTGGGCGACGGCCAGCTCGTCGAGCCGGTCGGGGAGACCCTGCCCGGCGGCCTTCAGCCCTGCCGCCAGGTCGCAGGCGAGAACGGCGGCCGCGATGCCGTCCTTGTCGCGCACGGCGTCCGGGTCGACGCAGTAGCCGAGGGCCTCCTCGTAGCCGTAGACGAGCCCGGGGCCGCCGCGGACGATCCACTTGAAGCCGGTGAGCGTCTCGGCGTAGCGCGCCCCGTGCGCCGCGGCGACGGACCGGAGCATCGAGGACGAGACGACGGTGGTGGCCACCAGCGGATCGCTGTAGGGAACCCCGCGGGCGGCGCCGGAACGCAGCAGGTGGTCGCCGAGCAGCACGCCGGTCTCGTCACCGGTGAGCATCCGCCATCCGTCCCCGGTCGGCACCGCGAGCGCGCACCGGTCGGCGTCCGGGTCGAGCGCGATCGCCAGATCCGCGTTCACCTCGGCCGCCAGCGTGAGCACGGCGTCCAGCGCCCCTGGCTCCTCCGGGTTGGGGAAGGCGACGGTCGGGAAGTCCGGGTCCGGTGCGGCCTGTGCGGCCACGACGTGCACGTCCGTGAATCCCGCCCGGTGCAGCGCGTGCACCGCCGTGGCCCCGCCGACCCCGTGCAGCGGGGTGAGCGCCACCCGCAGCTGCCGGGCGGTGCCACGCGGAAGTCGCCCGACGCGGTCGAGGTAGGCCTCGGTGACGTCCACGGTGGACACGGCGCCGGCAGCACCGGTCGGCACGGAGACAGCCGCCGGTGCGGCCGCGATCGCCGCCTCGATCTCGGTGTCCGCCGGTGGCGCGATCTGCGCCCCGTCGGCCAGATAGACCTTGTAGCCGTTGTCCGCCGGCGGGTTGTGCGACGCGGTGATCTGCACCCCGGCCACGCCGCCGAGCTCGCGGACCGCGAAGGCCAGCAGCGGTGTGGGTAGCGGCCCGGGCAGGGCCAGCACCGGGAAGCCGGCACCCGCCAGCACCGCGGCGGCGGCGTCCGCGAAGGCCTCCGATCCGTGCCGCGCGTCGCGTCCGACCACCACGGACCCCCGCTCGCCCTTGCCGGCCAGCCAGGCGGCGAGCCCGGCAGTCGCCCGCCGGACCACGGCCACGTTCATCCCCGCAGGTCCGGCCCGTACCGGTCCGCGCAGCCCGGCGGTGCCGAAGCGCAGCATCCCGGACATCCGGTCGCCGAGGTCCTCCACCGCCCCGGGGGTGCCGACCATCGCCGCGGCCAGCACCCGCTGCAACTCCGTGCGGGTCTGCGGGTCGGGATCGTCGGCGATCCAGCGGGTGGCGGCGTCGCGCAGGTCGGGCCGCAGTGTCACGAGCGGGCGATCAGGTCGCGCAGCAGCGTGCCCATCCGGCCGGCCGACGCCACACCCGCGGCGAGCACCTCGTGGTGGTCGAGCGGCTCGCCGGTCATCCCGGCTGCCAGGTTGGTGACCAGCGACAGCCCGAACACCTCGACGCCCTCGGCGCGAGCGGCGATCGCCTCCAGCACCGTGGACATCCCGACGAGGTCGGCGCCCAGACCGCGGAGCATCCGGATCTCCGCAGGGGTCTCGAAGTGCGGTCCGGTCAGGCCTGCGTATACGCCTTCGGTCAGAGAGGGGTCGATCTCCCTGGCCAGCGCGCGCAGCCGCGGCGAGTACAGGTCGGTGAGGTCGGTGAAGCGCGGGCCGACCAGGGACGAGCGTGCGGTCAGGTTGAGGTGGTCGGAGATCAGCACGGGGTCGCCGACCCGCATGCCCTCGCGGATCCCACCCGCGGCGTTGGTGAGCAGCACCGCGCGGCAGCCCGCGGCCGCGGCCGTGCGCACGCCGTGTGCCACCGCCTCGACGCCGTGGCCCTCGTAGAGATGGGTGCGGCCGAGCAGTACGAGCGCGCGGCGCTCGCCGACAGGCACCGAGCGGATCGTGCCGCCGTGACCAGCGACGACGGGCGGAACGAAACCGGGTAGATCGGCCATCGCGATCTCGTGGGCAGGCTCACCGATCAGGTCGGCGGCGGGCCGCCAGCCCGAGCCGAGCACGACGGCGACGTCGTGGGCGTCCACTCCGGTGGCTGCGGTGATGGCGGCGGCCGCGGCGGCGGCGGGTGGCGCGGAGACCTCGACGCTCATGGACGCGAGCCTATCGATCCGGGGTGCCCGCCGCGGTCAGGTGCTGCTGAGCATGAAACCGTCGGCGATCCGCTCGAAAAGGTTGGCCGACGTGTTTCCGGCCGCGACGCGGGGGACTGTCAGCGTGACGGTCCACACGCCTTTGGCAGCGGGCACGATACGTCGCCACGACGTGCGTTCGGCGGACTCGTAGCGCAGTTGCACGGCCTCGGGTGAGGCGTTCGTGGGAACCATGACCAGCGCACCCAGCACCGTGCCCGCCACGGCCTGCGCCTTCTCCTTGGACTCGGCCTGCTGCACCGCCAGCCCCTCGGTGCCGTCCATGCTGATGAAGTTGACCGTCGGCAAACCCTCGGGCAGCTCGTTCCGGTACTCGGTCCAGTCCCGCGGCACCGGGAGCGTGAAGCCGAGACCGTCGTTGTGCTGACGCAGCGAGGTGCCGGCCGATGTGACGTTCACCGTGGTGAGCGGGGACTGCCCGGCCAGGAGCCGGGTGATCGTCCAGCCGCCGAAAGCGCCTGCCAGGACGACCGCGGCGCCCGCCACCACCATCCCTGCCGCGGCCCATCCGGTCAGCGGCTCGGCGGTGGCCGCGTGCCGTCGCGGAGTCGAACCGGCGATCGGCCGTGGCGGAGTGGGTGGCCTGCTCCGCATCTGCGGCAGCGGGCCGGGCGAGGCGGCGAGCGGGGCGGGGTCGGCGAGCGGACGCCCACCGGTCGGCGCGGGCGGCAGGGGTGCGGGGCGGGGGGCGCTGTTCGCCGCCCTCGCCGCACTCGGCACGAGGATCCCGGCGCCGATCGTCGGGGCGTCCGGCGAACCGGGGTAGAGGGGGTCGTCGGGGTCGTCGATGAGCGGGCGCAGCCGGTGGCGGACCTCCTCGAGCGGCATCCGCCCGTCGGGGTCCTTCACCATCAGCGCCATGATGACGTCCGCCACAGGGCTCGACGACCGCGGCCGCGGGACCTCGCCGTCCACCACTTCGGTGATCGTGGACACCGGGTCGCCGTTGACGTCGTAGGGCGGACGGCCCTCGATCGCGGCGAAGAGCGTGGCGCCGAGCCCCCAGAGGTCCGCCGCCGGTGTGACCGGCTGGCCTGCCGCGACCTCGGGCGCGATGTAGGCGGGAGAGCCGAGGACGAGCCCGACGCTGGTCATCGGAGCGTCGGCGACGTTGCGGGCGATGCCGAAGTCGGTGAGCTTGACGCGGCCGTCGTCGGCCACGAGGACGTTGCCGGGCTTGACGTCCCGGTGCGTGATCCCGCTACGGTGCGCTGCCCGCAGCCCACCGGCAGTGGCGAAGCCGACCACAGCGCTCTGCTGCAGCGTGAGCGTGCCCTGCTCGCTGATCATCGTGGCGAGGTTGCGCGACGGTACGAGCTCCAGGACGACCACCGGTGCCCCGTCGACCTCGACGACGTCGAACACGGTGATGATGTTCGGGTGCGACAGGCCGCCGAGGGCCCGCGCCTCGCGCATGATGCGCTCCCGGGCCTCCGCCGCCTCGTGATCGGGCACCCCGGGAGGGACTTTCAGCTCCTTGACCGCCACCCGGCGCTGCAACACCTCGTCGTAGCCTGCCCACACCGTGCCCATTGCGCCGCTGCCGAGAAGATCGGCGAGCCGGTAACGGCCACCGATCCGGCGCACGTGCTGGTCCCCCGGGCTGTCCTGCGACACCCATGCATTCTCCCTGGACGCACGCGGCGGCCGCTGCCGCCCCCCGCGTGTACACCGCCGTCCGCCGATCGCGTCCAGCACAACCGGTGTGGGTGGCGCGAGAGCCCTGTGGGGGAATCGCCGCCACACCGTGTTTCGGTGAGGCTCGCAACGACCAGCGACGAGCGGCGCCTACCCCCGTTTGTCTCAGTGTCACGCGACCGTTCGTCACTGCCTGCGTGCCCGCCCGCAGCAGATCCGCAACACCTCGGCGCGTATTTCAGGCATACATGCGATTCCGGTTGGTACACCGCCGTCCGGGTGAGCACCATGGCCAGATGCACTGCAGAGCAGCCTCGATGCGCGCGTCACTGACGACGCGCGCTGCGACCGGTCGCCGGAGGACCACCGCGCGCGGTGGTGTGCGGTGACCTTGCTGGAGGCACACACCGACCTCGTGCCACCGGCGGAGCTGGCCGTGACTGACCTAGGCGCGGGCAGCGGCCCGGCATGGCTGGAGTCCTGGCTCAAAGCCCACCGCACTGACGTCGTCGCCTGGCGACGTGCCCTGCACTCCGTCCCGGAGCTCGGACGCGCCGAGCACCGCACCACCGAGTTGGTGGCGCGGCGGCTCATGGCGGCCGGGCTCGAGCCCCGCACCCTCCCCGGCGGCACCGGCCTCGTCTGCGACATCGGCTTCGGCGACCGTTGCGTCGCGCTGCGCGCCGACCTCGACGCGCTGCCCCTCCAGGAAGACACCGGCCTGCCCTTCGCCTCCACCGTCGACGGCGTGATGCACGCCTGCGGGCACGACGCCCACACCGCCATGCTGCTCGGGGCGGGCCTCGCGCTCGCCTCCGCGCCGTTGTTGCCCGGCCGCGTCCGGCTCCTCTTCCAGCCCGCCGAGGAGGTCCAGCCCGGCGGTGCGATCGACATGGTGGCCGACGGCGTCATGGACGGCGTCGAGCGCATCTTCGCGCTGCACTGTGACCCGCGCCTGGAGGTCGGCAAGGTCGGCACGAGGGTCGGGCCGATCACGTCGGCCTGCGACGTCCTGGAGATCCGGCTCACCTCGCCGGGCGGCCACACCTCACGACCGCATCTGACCGCCGACCTGATCGAGGCACTCGGCGTCATCATCACGCAGCTGCCGCTGCTCCTCACCCGGCAGGTCGACCCGCGCTCGGGCACCGTGCTGGTCTGGGGGGCCGTGCAGGCCGGGGAAGCGGCCAACGCGATCCCGCAGCAGGGAGTCCTTCGGGGCACCCTGCGCACTGCCGACCACAACACGTGGGGTGAGCTGGAGGCCAAGGTCCGCGCACTGGTCACGGCGCTGCTCGCGCCCACCGGCGCAGGCTATGTGCTCGAGCACATCCGCGGCGTGCCACCGGTGGTCAACGAAGCGGTGAGCGCAGGCATGCTGGCCTCCTCAGCGGTCACGGTGGGCGGTGTCGACGCCTCCACCACCACCGAGCAGAGCAGCGGTGGCGAGGACTTCGCCTGGTATCTGGAGCACGCCCCCGGCGCCATGGCGCGGCTCGGGGTGTGGCCGGGCCACGGTCCGATGCGCGACATCCACCAGCCCACGTTCGACCTCGACGAGCGCGCCCTGCCCTTCGGGGTCCGGGTCCTCATCCAGTCCGCCCTGACAGCCCTCACCTCCTGACGCCCCGCGGGCGGCTCGCGGCCACCCCGCGAGTCGCCCGTTTCGGGTGCGCGAACCCGCGGGCCGCCGCCCGAACGGAACGAGGGAACGGCGTCAGACGGACTTGCCGCTAGGGCGGTTGCGCAACGCCATCACATAGTCGGCGGGCGCTCCGGCCTGCTCGGCGGCGTCGGCGATCACTCCGAGGTAGCGCGCGCTCGGTATGCCGCCCTCGTACGCGTCGAGCACGTAGATCCACGCGAGAACGTCGCCGTCCAACGTGTGCACGCGCAGCCGGAGCTTCTTGTGCAGCCCCAGCTCGCCGCCTTCCCATCGGTCCAGCTGCGCCGCGTCGAGGTCCGAGACGTCGTAGAGCACGACGAAGACCTGCGAGTCCTGGTCCTCGACCACGGTGGAGAGCGCTCCCTCCCACCCGTAGTCCTCGCCGCCGAAGGTCAACCTCCAGCCGAGGAGCCACCCGGTACCCGCCATCGGCGAGTGCGGGGCACGCTCCTTCATCTGCGCGGGATCCATGTTCGACCCGTAGGCGGCGTACAGGGGCACCGGCACAGAGTAGAGCGCCACGGCGCGCGTACGGTGCTGGGGGAACCGGACATCAGGAGGAGGCACGCCGCGGTGACGCGCATCGTGATCATGGGTGGGGGCCCAGCCGGGTACGAGGCCGCGCTGGTGGCAGCCCAGCACGGCAGCGACGTCACCGTCGTCGAACGTGACGGCATGGGTGGGGCCTGTGTGCTCGACGACTGCGTGCCGTCCAAGACGTTGATCTCGTCGGCCGGCATCCGAGTCGACCTGCATGGTGCCCCTGACCTGGGCATTGTTGCCGACCCGAAGACCATCGGCGTCGACCTGCCCACAGTGAACGCTCGCGTCAGACGCCTCGCGCTGGCCCAGTCGGCGGATGTTCGGGCGCGCGTGGAGCGCGAAGGCGTGCGGATCATCCGCGGCACGGCCGTGTTCACCGACGAGCCCTCCGTGCGGGCGCCCCACATCATCGAGGCACGGGGAACCGACGGGAACACGGAAGTGCTCCCGGCCGACGTCGTGCTGATCGCCACAGGCGCCACACCCCGGGTGCTCCCCGACGCCGTCCCCGACGGGGAGCGCATCCTCACCTGGCGTCAGCTGTACGACCTCGAGTCGCTGCCCGAGCACCTGGTCGTCATCGGCTCCGGTGTCACTGGTGCGGAGTTCGTCTCCGCGTACGTGGAGATGGGCACGCGGGTCACGCTCGTGTCCAGCCGCGACCGCGTGCTTCCCGGTGAGGACGCCGACGCCGCCGCCGTGCTGCAGGACGTGTTCGCCGAGCGGGGGGTCGAAATCCTCTCGCAAGCACGCGCCGACTCCGTGAAACGTGACGGAGACGGCGTCATCGTGACGCTGGCCGACGGTCGCACGGTCTCCGGCTCGCACGCCCTCATGACTGTCGGCTCGGTGCCCAACACCACGGACATCGGGTTGGAGAAGATCGGCGTCGAGACCGGCCGCGGCGGGTTCATCCCCGTGGACCGCGTCTCGCGCACGTCCGTGCCGGGCGTCTACGCGGCGGGCGACTGCACCGGCCTGCTGATGCTCGCGTCGGTGGCTGCGATGCAGGGCCGTATCGCGATGTGGCACGCCCTCGGCGAGGGTGTGGCGCCGATCAAGCTGAAGACGGTGGCCGCGGCCGTGTTCACGCGCCCGGAGATCGCGACCGTCGGGATCAGCCAGCGTGCGATCGACGCGGGTGAGGTGCCGGCGCGCACGATCATGATGCCGCTGTCCACCAACCCCCGGGCGAAGATGCAGGGGTTGCGCCGCGGGTTCGTCAAGCTGTTCTGCCGTCCCGCCACCGGTGTGGTGGTGGGTGGTGTCGTCGTGGCGCCGGTCGCGAGCGAGCTGATCCTTCCGATCGCGATGGCCGTGCAGAACAACCTGACGGTCGCGGACCTCGCCCACACGTTCTCGGTCTACCCGTCGCTGTCGGGCTCGATCACCGAGGCGGGCCGGCAACTGATGCGCCACGGCGACCTGGACTGAGCCGCCGTCACCCCGCGGCGGTCGCCGGCCTGCGTCGAAGGCCGGACACCAGACGCAGCCGGATGGCCCGCAGCAGGGTACTGGGCCGGCCCAGCGAGCTCGGATGCGCGAGCATCGTGGTGACCAGGCTCATCCGCCGGTTCATCTCGGGGTCGGTCGCCGACATCGCGAGGACCATGTCGCCGAGCTTGGACACGAGCTTGTACCCACGCGGGTAGGGGCCGTCCACATGGGGCAGCGCGAGATCGGCGATGGTCGAGACCTGCCAGGCCGCGTCGACGATCACCCGCACCTTCTCGAAGTACTCCCGGGCGGGCTCGTCGAGCCGAGGCTCCCCGCGCAGGTAGGCCGAGAGGCACGACGCGTGGAGCGCGGCAGAGGTCATGCCCTGCCCGTAGACGGGGTTGAACGACGCCACCGCGTCGCCGATCGCCACGAGTCCCGCGGGGAAGCGGGTCAGCTCGTGGAACTCCCGGCGCCTGCTGTCGGCCTGGTGATAGGTGATGACGTCGCCGAGCATCTCGGCCTGCTCGGCGATGTCCCCGAAGACGGACGGGAAATCCCGCCGGCAACGGGCGGCGAAGTCGGCGGGATCGCGGCTCGGGCGGTCGTCCGCGTAGCCCGAGATCAACATGATCCAGCGGTCGCCCTCGACGGAGTTGATCCCGGCGATCCGGGCGACCCGGTCCTCGGCGGGGCGGGTCTGTGACACGACGACGCCGACGTCGCTGATCCGTTCGTCACGGCGGAACATCGCCGTGGCGTAGTTCAGCTTGATAGGCATCCGCCGCAGCGGAGGCCGGTCCCAGCCGTTCTCCTCGAGCCAGTCGCTGAGGCGGCTCGACCGGCCCATCGCGTCGACGACCAGGTCCGCCGTCTGCGTGACCGGGGCGGCGTCGGCGCTCTCGTCCGTCGGCAGGTACCGCACGCCCGTGGCCCTGTCGCCGGTGAAGATCACGCCCTCGGCGCGCCCGTGAACGATCCGGATGTTGTCGATGGCCGTGACGCGGCGACGGACCATGGCTTCGAGGAACGGCCGGGTCGTCACCAGCGCGACGCCCGACCCCTCGATCCGCGGTGGGGGTGGCATCAGTGCGTCGTTGATGTACATCCGGGTGCCGGACTCCTGCGGCACCACGGCACCGGCGGCGATCACCTCCTCGGCGAAGCCGGGGAGCCACCGTTCGAGCTGGACCTGGCCCGCCGGCAGGAGCGCGTGCACCTGGCTGCCCTGCGGCACTCCTGGCCGGGGCTCGTACCCGGTGTCGCTCGCGTCGCGCTCGATGACGACGACCTCGTCGGCATGGTCGCTGAGGACGCGCGCGGCCAGGAGCCCCGCCATGCTGGCGCCGAGCACGACCGCGCGACCCATGATCGGTCTCGGGTCGGTCGGCCGCCGGGACGTGCTGAGCTCCGCGAAGACGCGGGATGCGGACGGCACAGAAGACTCCTGCAGCTCCCCGCGGAGGGTGAGGAGTCCGGCGCGGGGGGAAGAGATGGTCGGGAAGAGACCATGGTCATCTTCTGGTCCACCCGCGTCAAGATCACGCCGCGGTGTTCGTCCCCGGTGCGCCTGCGGCTTGTGGGCCCAGGCCGAGCGGACGGGCGAGGCCGGCGAGATTGACCGACCAGCCGACCCCGAACACATGGGGCACGAGCAGCGCGGGGTTGTCCGCGTTCCACAGGGAGGCCTGCAACCGAGCCATGGTGGGCGGGCGCAGGTCGTAGGGCACGCCGACGACGTTCCCGTGCCAGGTGCGCTCGCCTGCGGGTTTGCGCAGCTCGGTGAGCACGGCCGCGCCCAGGAGCGTTGCGCCCGCCGCGACCAGGAAGTGATCCAACCCGATGGCCATGCGAGGACGTTACGCCGGATACCTCGGGGGCGGGTTCCGGGCGATCCCCGATGTCGGCGTCCCGCGGGGAGCGCACGCTCGAGGCATGACCACTCCGTCTGTCACCTCTCGTGTGCCGGTCGGCGCCGTCCTGCTCGCCGGTTTCGGCGCACAGCTCGTGGACGATGCCGCGTTTCTCGTCCTCCCGCCGGTCGCGGTGCTCGCGCCGCTGAGCGGGCTGATCGCGATCGTCCTCACGGCCGTGGGGGCCCGGATCGTCACGCGCGACCGCACCGGCGCGGCGGTGGCCCGCACGGGTCTCGCCGTCGGCGCGGCGTCGGCGGCGATCGGGCTGCTCGTCGGCGGTTTCGGCCTGGTGGCGATCCTGCTGGCCGGCATCACGGTAGTGGCCGGCGTAGCGGGCGCGGTGGTGGGCCGTGGCCTGACGCCGAAGGACCTCAGCTGATCGCACCCGCGACGACCCGACCGCTGACCGCGGGCGGCCTGTGTCAGGGGGCCAGGAGCTCTGACATCCGGTGGGCCAGGCGGCGGGCGTCGGTGGGGGCGATCGTGGTCCACTCGACGCCGTCCTCGCCCGAGGAGCGGGTGAGGAGGTAGCGCCCGCGCGGCGCGTCGAGGATCGCGAGGACTCCGCCCGAGCGGCGCAGCACGCCCCAGCGGTCGGCGACCAACGCGACGATCTGGGCCCCGGCTGTGATGCCGCTGAGCATGCGGGCGAGGAGACCGGCCTCGGTGGGCGGGACGTCCGCGTCGAGAAGCGCTGCCCGTAACCCGGTGCCGGAAGTGGGGGCCGTGGCCGAGGCGAGCAGGGCGGACGGAACCGTGCTCGCCCGGCCGGGCCCCGGTGCGGCGTGGGGGAGCGCGCGGAGCAGCGCTGCCGGGAGCGAGCCGTGGGCTTCGAGGGTGACGGTGGCGTCCTGCCGCACGGCCAGCACACACATGCCGGGCGCACCCGCGGACACGGCCCGGACGCGGCGCTCCCACCGGCCGCGCAGCTCCAACTGGCCGGTCGGACGGGCGAGCAGGTGCAACAGCCGCGCAAGCTCCGGATCGGGGCCGGTGGGTCCGGCGAGGCCGCGGCGACGCAGCGCCTGCCACCCCGCTTCCTGGAGGTCGCGCCGCTCGGCGTGAGTGCGGCCCGGCGACGCGAGGCGCAGCACGACGGGTGTGGGGCCCAGCCCGAGCCGCTCCCACATCACGTCGAACTCGACGGCGGTGAGCACGTGCCGCGGGGTGTCGGGCTGGAGGGCCGGCTCGGCCACGGTGTCCTCCCCGGTGCGGGATGTTCTGCGCGGGATCTCGGGGCGACGGTAGGCCGGGGTGGACGTTCGCCAGGCCCGTTCCCGGGATCTGCTGTGCGATCGCGAACGACCCGGAACGCCGACGGCCGGTGCGGCTGCAGTCCGCACCGGCCGTCGCTGGTGGCGATCTCGTATCAGCTCGTCTTCGCCAGCACCGTTTCCGGCATCCGGCACCCGGCGAGCGGGCAGTGGGTGGAGCAGTCGATGCGGGCGTGGAGATCCGCATCGGTGACGGTCCTGGCGAAGGGCCAGTGGCCGGCGAAGCGCTGCAGATACCAGTACAGGAACAGGTAGTCCGGATCTGCGGTGTCGGCGACGAACACCGGCCGTCCAGGGAGCTCATCGATCCACTGGGCGAAGGCGGTCATCGCGAGGGCGGGTGGACGGCTCGCCCGGCGGGTGGAGAGCCAGTCCTCCGCCTGTCGCCTCCAGGTCTGGAGGGCGACCGGGTGCAGGGTGGCACCGGGCAGTTCACGCACGTTGGTGGTGAACACCGTGGTCGGGATCCCGTCGAGCGTGTGCGCGACGGAGATGAGGGTGAGTAGGGAGTGGGGGCCGGGAATCGGCCCGTCGGTGTGGATGTGGCTGGTCACGAACATCTCGGGGGGCATACGGATCCTGGTCGCCGGTCGGGATGGGGGCGTGTTCGCGGCGCGGCCTGAGCCGGCGTGGCGAACGGATCCGCGGCGCGGCACTTCCGCGTGGCGGAGTCACCGGGCCCCGTGGTGGTCACGGGTTTGCGTCACTGCTTTCCGCTATGCACTTGTCCAGCACGGTGCGGGGTCGCTGTGGAATCGCCTGGCTCGACGACGGTAAAACGCTCCGTCGTTGATCGTCAACTGTCCGTCGCCGACCGCGCCGTGATGAGGACGTCCTGGCGTCGCCCGTCGGAAACCCACGCGGAGTGCTGCCTTGCCGTGGGCCGGAAGCCGCATTTGATCGCCACGCGCGCCGACGCCGTGTTGCCCTCGGCCACGGCGTAGGTGACCTGCTGCAGCCCCAGCCCGGCGAACGCGAACCGCAGCACGGCCGACAGCGCGGTGGTGATCATGCCGCGCCCGCGCGCTGCCGGGAGTGCCCAGCAGGTCGCCTCGGCCGTGCCCGTGGCCAGGTCGAGGGCTGCCAGCTCGATCTCGCCGAGCATCTCCCCGGTGGTCGGCTCGCAGACGGCCCACGTGTAGCCCTCGTCGTGCGTCCAGCGCTGGGCGCACAGACGCACGTAGTCGCCTGCGGCCTCCTGGGTGGGCGGAGGGCGCTCGCGCCAGCGGCGGATCTCCGGATCGCGGCAGGACGCCAGCACGGCAGGCCGGTCGTCTACGCGGTCGTCGGCCCGCAGGGCGCGCAGGTACCAGGAGCCGGCGTTGATCTCGACAGGGTCCATGCGTGGAGCGGTCAGTCCTTGATCTCGCAGATGACGGTGCCCTGCGACACCGAGCTGCCGGCCTCGGCGGCGAGGCCGGTGATGGTGCCGTCCTTGTGGGCGAGCACCGGGTTCTCCATCTTCATCGCCTCCAGCACGACGACGAGGTCGCCTGCCGAGACGGAGTCGCCGTCGGACACCGCGACCTTGATGATCGTGCCCTGCATGGGCGCCGTCACCGCGTCGCCGGACGCCTTCGCGCCACCCCGGCCGCCGCCGCGCTTGCGGGGCGCCGCCTTGCTGGTGGCGCCTCCGCCTCCGCCGATGGCGAGGTCACCGGGCAGCGAGACCTCCAGCCGCCGTCCGCCGACCTCGACGACGACGGTCTGCCGCGGTCCCGAGTCCTCCTCGGCGTCCTCGCCGCCCTCGAAGGGCGCGACGGTGTTGTCCCACTCCGTCTCGATCCACCGGGTGTGGACGGTGAAGCCCTCCTCCTCGGTGGCGGCGAACGCCGGGTCGTCCACGACGAGCCGGTGGAAGGGCAGCACGGTCGCCATGCCCTCGACCTGGAACTCGGCGAGCGCGCGGCGCGACCGCTCCAGCGCCTGGGCGCGGTCCGAGCCCGTGACGATGAGCTTGGCCAGCAGCGAGTCGAACTGACCGCCGATCACCGAACCCGACTCGACCCCGGCGTCGACCCGCACCCCAGGCCCGGCAGGCAGGGAGATCGACGTGACGGTGCCCGGTGCGGGCAGGAAGTTGCGACCGGCGTCCTCGCCGTTGATCCGGAACTCGATGGAGTGCCCGCGCGGCTGCGGGTCCTCGAGCAGGTTGAGCACCTCGCCCTCGGCGATGCGGAACTGCTCCCGCACGAGGTCGAGCCCGCTCGTCTCCTCCGAGACGGGGTGCTCCACCTGGAGCCGGGTGTTGACCTCGAGGAACGAGATCAACCCGTCCTGCCCGACGAGGAACTCCACGGTGCCGGCGCCGTGGTAGCCGGCTTCCTTGCAGATGGCCTTGGCGGCCTCGTGGATCGTGCTGCGCTGCTCGTCGCTGAGGAAAGGGGCGGGCGCCTCCTCCACGAGCTTCTGGAACCGGCGCTGCAACGAGCAGTCGCGTGTGCCCACCACGATCACGTTGCCGTGGGTGTCGGCCAGCACCTGGGCCTCGACGTGGCGCGGCTTGTCCAGGTAGCGCTCGACGAAGCACTCGCCCCGGCCGAACGCCGCAACGGCCTCGCGGACCGCCGACTCGTAGAGCTCGGCGATGTCCTTCTTCTCCCGCGCCACCTTCATGCCCCGGCCGCCACCTCCGAACGCGGCCTTGATCGCGACGGGGAGGCCGTGCTCGTCCGCGAAGGCCTCGACCTCCTCGGCGCCGCTCACCGGCTCGTCGGTGCCGGGCACGAGCGGCGCGCCCGCCCGCGTGGCGATGTGACGTGCGGTGACCTTGTCGCCGAGGTCGCGGATGGCCTGCGGTGTGGGGCCGATCCACGTGAGCTCCGCGTCGATGACGGCCTGCGCGAAGTCGGCGTTCTCGCTGAGGAAGCCGTAACCCGGGTGGACGGCGTCGGCGCCGGAGCGCTTCGCGACGTCGAGCAGCTTGTCGAACACGAGGTAGGACTCGGCAGCGGTGGTGCCTCCGAGGGCGAACGCCTCGTCGGCCAGCCGCACGAACGGGGCGTCACGGTCGGGGTCGGCGTAGACGGCAACGCTCGCGAGTCCGGCGTCCCGGCAGGCCCTGATGACGCGAACGGCGATCTCCCCACGGTTCGCGACAAGAACCTTGCTCAAGCGCGCCACGGTCTGCCTCCTCGTGGTGGTGCTGTACCGGGTGCCCCGGCCCAGTTGTTACTGAGGAGTTTAGAGGTGGCGAGCCGCTGATCCATGCGGCCGCTCCCGGCAATAGCGAGAGATCGCCCTCAACGCCGGGCGCGCAGCTTCGCGACGGACCGGCGGAAGCGGACGCCGCGGCGAGGCCGGGGGTCGCCCTGTCCGTCGTAACGGAAGGCGAACTCACGTTCGGCCAGCTCGGCGGCGGCCCCGGCACTCAGCTCACCGCGCCGCTGCAGAGCCCGTGCGACGTCCCAGCCGTCACGCAGCGCTCCGACCGGCTCGTGGCCGGCGCGATGGGCGGCGAAGGCGCGCGGCCAGTCCGCACCGCAGGATGCGGCCAGCAGTGGCCATGCCTTCGCGGCCTCACCTGCGCGTTTGCGCACCAGGGCTCGCCGGGTGGCGTCGAGGCGGGTGGCGTCGAAGCCGGGTGGGACGGCTCCGCCGGCGACGAGCGCTGCCACCAGCTCGGCCTGTCGCGCGGCGAGGCCGGACCGCTCGGCCGCGCCATTGGACGCGGGCGTCACCGCACCACCGCCAGGTGGCCTGCCGCCACCGCGATCGCGTCGAGCTCGGCTTCCAGCTCGGCGGCGGCCGGGTAGCGGCCGTCGCGTTCGAGCATGATCGGCGGGGCCGCGGCCGTCCGTTCGACGAGCAGTTCGACCAGGCCCAACACGGCTGAGGGCACCGGGTGGGTGTGGGTGTCGTGGTAGAGGCCGGGGTCGTCGGGATGCTCCGCGCCACCACCCACGTGGACGTAGGCGACGCGGTCCAGCGGGAACCGGTCGAGCACGGCTTCCGGGTCCTGCCCGCGGTTGACGGCGTTGGCGTAGACGTTGGCCACGTCGAGCAGGAGCAACGCGCCGGTGCGCTCCAGCAGGTCGGTGAGGAAGTCGGGCTCGGTGTACTCGTCGTCGGGCCAGTCGAACAGCGCCGCGATGGGCTCGAGCGCGAGCGGGACGTCGAGCTCGGCCTGCGTGCGCCGGATGTTTCCGGCGAGCACGTCGAGCGCCTCGCGGGTGCGCGGCACCGGAAGCAAGTGGCCGACCTCACGGCCTCCCGCCCGTACGAAGGCGATGTGCTCGCTCACCAGCGGGGCCTGCAGTGCAGCGGCGCACGCTGCGAGATGCGCCACCCGGCGGTCCTCGACGGGCTCGGTGCTCCCGAGCGAGAGCCGGACGCCGTGCGGCACGACCGGGATCCCTCGCTCCCGCAGCTCCACCACCCCCCGGGGCGTAGCTGCGGGAGCGATGGACTCGGCGATGACCTCGCAGAACGCCGGTGCGATGCGGCCTGTCACCCAGCCGGCGATCTCCGGTCGCCAGCCGATGCCGACCCCCGCGGGCAGCGGCGCGGCTGTCTCAGCCACCGCAGCCTCCGCCTCCGCCGCAGCCCCCGCCGCCACCTCCGCTGTCGCCACCGCCGCCACCGCAGCTGCTGACCCCGGCGCCTCCGTCACCACCCGAGCCGCCCGAGCTGCCCGCAGCGACTCGCTGGGCGGCGAGCTCGTCGGCGAATGCGGGATCGGACGCCCACAGCGCGCCCATCCCGAAGATCCCGACGCCCAGCGCGGCGCCGACAGGTCCGTGGACCGACCAGTCGGGCTTCACCTCGGGTGAGAGCAGGTGGTGTTCGATGCGCAACGTCTCGAGCATCCGGTCGCCGCGGCGAGTGCGCCGCGGGGCCCGTGCCAACTGCACGACCGCCACGAGCGCGACGGCGATGAGCGCCGCCACGAGGAACCCCACGGGCTTGGCCTCGGCCACCCCGGCGAGCACCCGCACCAGACCGAGGACGGCGACGGCCAGCATCCACACGCCGACGCGCCGGATGCGGAGCCGCTGCTCCTCCGACAGCAGCAGACCGGCGCCGACCAGCCGCATCTCGATCTCGGACAGGGCGGTCATCACGGGGCGGTGGAACGGCAAACGGCTGCGGCGCACCTTGCCCCGAGCGGTGAAGTGGATGGCGCGCTCCAGCCCGTCGGACCCGGGATCGAGCCGGCCGGTGGACTGGACGGCGCCACGCGAGGACGTGATCGTGCCGCGCAGGTGCATCGAGCTGAGCGCCGAGAACACCGCGAGCTCGGTGCCACCGTTGAGGTACGCGGTGTCGTGTGGGTGTGTCGTGACATCGGGGGTCGGACCGGTGGTCCGTGGGTCGGCCAGCATCCGGCGCGTCTGGGTGCCGGCGATCCACACCGCCACGGCGAGCACGAGATAGGCCAGCAGGAACGTCGGACCGCTGATGCCCCAGGTCTCCGCTGTCGCTTCGAGGGTCATCGCACACCTCCTGAGCCGTCCTTATGAGACGCCTCACAGTGTTGTCACCCTCACGTGGCGCAGGAAACCTTCTTGACCAGGACTTGAGGTTGCCTAGTCAGGCTGCGGCGGTGGCCATCCGCACCTGGTTCTTGATCCTGCTGAGCATCGCCGCCATCCCGCGCAGCCGCAGCGGGCTCACAGCCTGGGCGAGCCCGAGCTGCGTGTAGAAGTCGTCGGGCACCGCCAGCACCTCGGCAGCCGGTTCGCCGTCCAGCCCGGTGTGCATGATCGAGGCGAACCCGCGGGTGGTGGGTGCCTCGGGCGGGGCCGAGAAGAACAGGTGCACCGTGCGGTCGCCGCCGGGCTCGACCTCCACCGCCAGGAACAGCGGCGACTGGCACTCGTGCACCTGCTCCATCGTGTCGGCCGCGTCGGCGTAGCGCTGAGGAAGCTCCGGCAGCTCCTGGGACAGTTCCAGGAGCAGCTGCAGCCGGTCCTTCGGGCCGACTTCGGAGAAGTCCTCGACCAGCTCGGCGAGCTGCGGGGGGAGAGTCGTCATACCGAGCCGCGCTCCGATCCCTGGACGATCGGCACGCGCACGGTGTTGCCCCACTCCGTCCAGCTGCCGTCGTAGTTGCGGACGTGACCGAAGCCCAGCAGGTGCGTGAGGACGAACCACGTGTGGCTGGAGCGCTCGCCGATGCGGCAGTAGGCGATGACGTCGTCGTCGGCGGAGAGCCCCTGCTCCTGCAGGTAGATGGCCTCCAGGTCGCTCCGGGACTTGAAGGTGGCATCCTCGGCGGCGGCGCGGGCCCACGGCACGCTCGCCGCTCCCGGGATGTGGCCGCCGCGCACAGCGCCTTCCTGCGGGTAGTCGGGCATGTGCAGCAGCTCACCGGAGTACTCGCCCGGCGAACGGACGTCGACGAGCGGCCCTCCCAGGTGGGCGAGGACGTCGTCCTTGAACGCGCGGATCGTGGCGTCGTCGCGCTCGATCACCGGGTAGTCGACCTGGGCCGGCTTCGCGGCCTCGGTGGTCATCTCGCGGCCCTCGGCGACCCACTTGGCCCGCCCGCCGTCGAGGATGCGCACGTCGGGGTGGCCGAACAGCGAGAACACCCAGAGCGCGTAGGTGGCCCACCAGTTGTTCCGGTCGCCGTAGAACACGACGGTGGTGTCGCGCGTGATGCCACGTTCGCCGCAGAGCTCGGCGAACCGCGCGCCGTTCACGTAGTCGCGGGTGACGGGGTCGTTGAGCTCCGTGTGCCAGTCGACCTTGACCGCGCCGGGGATGTGCCCGGTGTCGTAGAGGAGGACGTCCTCGTCGGACTCGACGACGACGAGGCCCTCACTCCCGAGGTTCTGCGCGAGCCACTCGGTGGTGACCAGCCGCTCGGGGTGGGCGTACTCGGCGAGCTTGGGGTCGGTGTCGTTGGGCAGCGCCATACACCCAGGCTAGTCCCGCTCTGGCCGGTGTTGTAACGGTGTTCACACGTCGAGTGCGTCGCGGAGCCCGAGGCCCCTGCCCGTCGCGTACACGGACTCGAACGACGGCCGCCCGAGCGTGGTGACCAGCAGTTCCCGGAGGGCTGTCTGCTCGATCGCGTCGTCCGGATCCAGGATCTGTCCGGCTGCGCGAAGCGCGTTGTCGAGCGCGGCGAGAAGCAGGGTGGCCCGCAGATGGTCGCCGTCGGTGGCGGCCATCACGGCTGTGTCGAGTGCGACGTACGGGAGCATGTCGTCGATGTCCTGTTCCACCGTCCGCCGCAGAGCCGTGGTGAACAGCTCCCGGGCGCGATCGACGTCGCCCGCGTGGAGCTCGATGTATGCCAGGTTGTGGAGTTCCACCACCACCATGCGCCATTCGCCGAAAGTCTCGTTGAGCGAGATGCTCTCCTGGTAGAGCGTGCGGGCGAATGCGAGATTCCCCGAAATACGCGCGCAGCCCGCCAGAATGTGGGTCGGGCCGAGCTCGAGTCGCTTTTCGCCCGTGACCCGCGCGAGCGCCCGGGCCACCCGCCCCAGCCGCTCGGCCTCGGGCACGTCGCCGTCGCGCACGGCCACCCTGGCCAGCATGCAGATCGCCTGCACCTCGGTGGCCACGTCGGAGGACGCGCGAGCACGCGCGAGCTCGCGCCGACTCAGCTGCTCCACGAGATCCGTCTCACCTCGCCGAAAAGCGGCGATGGTGTCCTCGTAATAACCCACGCGGCAACGTTATTCCTGAGCCCCGGCAGTTGTGGAGCCCTTGTGTTGTCGGCGTCAGGCCCGTACCGGCACTACGGCTCCGAAACGCTTGTCCACAGGTCCGTCACCCCTACCCCTACCGCCCTCAGCAGGCGGCGGGTCAGGGGGAGGCTGATTCCTATGACGTTCGACGGGTCGCCGTCGATGCCCTCGACGAACCAGCCGCCCAGCCCGTCGAGCGTGAAGGCCCCGGCCACCGCGAGTGGTTCGCGAGTGGCCAGGTAGGCGTCGAGCTCGGCGTCGGTCGGCTCGGCGAACCGGACGACCGTGACCGCGTGCCCTTCGGCGACGCGGTCGATCTCCCCGTCGGCCATGCGCAGCACGGTGTGGCCGGTGACCAGCTCCCCGGAGCGGCCCGCCATGGCCCGCCAGCGCCGCCTGGCCGTCTCGACGTCGGCGGGCTTGCCGACCAGTTCGGAGTTGACGTGCAGCATCGAGTCGCAGCCGATGACGACGGCGTCCGGGTGTGCGGCGGCGATCCGGCGGGCGACGGTGGTGGCCTTCGCGCCCGCCAGCGTGGTGACCTTCTCGCCCGGTGACGCGTGCGGCACGGTGGTGAGCAGCGCCTCCTCGTCGACGTCTGCCACCTCGACGATCGGGTTCAGCCCTGCGGCCCGCAGGACCGACAACCGGGCGGGGGAGGCGGAAGCCAGTACGACACGCACGACGTCCGACCCTATGCGTTCACTCCGCGACGATCTCGTGGCGGTAGGGCATGCCCGCATCCCCCGGCCCGGTGCCTTGCGTCAGACGCTCCCGTGCCCGCCGCCCGAACCCCCGTGGTGGCCGCCACCCCAGCTGCTGTGGTGCCCTCCGTGCCAGCCGCCGTCGTAGCCGGGGAGGACCCCGCTGCGGTCGGAACCGGCGTGGAAATCCGGGTTGTAGTAGGGGCTTCGCCGGCGTGCGGAGCGGCCACGAGCGCTGTAGCGGCCGCGCATCGTCGCCACCCGGAGCAGCACCATGAGTACCAGCACGGTCAGGCCGATTCCGACGATCGGATCCACGTCGATTCCCCCTCCTCGGCCGCGGACCCCCTGTCCGGACGGGCGTGCCCGCCGCCTGCGACCGGTCACCCCAGTTTGCGACCGCTGATCGAGAGGAGGACAAGGAACGTGAGCGAGTCGTGGATCGGTCACCCGGCCCGGTTCCGGCCGTCGGGGAAGGATGCGGGCGAACCCGCGATCGGGGTCAGCAGCTCCCGCCGCCCCCGTCACCGCCGCCCGAGTCGCCGCCACCCCAGCCGCAGCCGGTGCCGCCGTCGGCGCCGGCCACGACGACGCCGGAGATGTCACCGCTCGACGTCCGGCGCCCGCTCCGAGCTGCGACCCCCGGCCGGCGTGGGGCGGCCTTCGGGCCGGGCGGGCCTCCTGCGTGGGACCCCAGCACGATGCCGAGCGCGACCAGAGCCATGATCCCGATCACCACGACGACGACCATCGAGTCGTTCATCACGCCACCCCCTTGTCGCCGGCCGAACATCGGCCGTCCGGGCGAGTGTGTGCGTGATCACGGAGCCCGGGCCAGGTTCTTGAGCAGGAATTAAGGCTGCGGCCGCACGGAAGATCGGTAGAAGTCCTGATGTCTGTTCGCGCAGAACCCCCGACGCTCTACGGGTGACCACGCGACCGCTGCGCCATCGCCGACCCGGCCTGCTGACCACAACCTCCACGCTCGCCCTGGCCGTCGTGGCCACCACAGTCGTCGTGACGGTTCCCGGGAACGCCGATCCCGGCGGGCCGACCGTGCGGGACGACACCGCCGGCCTGGACTACACCCTGCCCGCGGGCTGGGCCGCCCTGCCGGCCGAGGAACGCCTGTTCGGTATCTCGTCCGGCGGCATGCTCGACGGGACCCAGCCGGGCACCGTGCTGATGATCGGCGTCGTCCCGCCGTCGTCCGACGCCGCGGAGCCGCCGCTGACCACCGCGACGCGCCGGCTGGCGGGCGACCTCGGCGAGTTCTTCCTGCCGGTGCCCGGCAGGCGGGAGTACTACGTCGACGAGGAGACCACGGTGGACGGCCGCGTGGCGTGGGTCGCCGGCTACCGCGTGCTGCCGTCCGGTTCTGCGGAGGTCGGCGCCGACGTGCAGGTCACCGTGGTCGAGGACGGCACGCGGCGGCTGTTCGTGCTCGTCGTCATCGGCCCGCCGGACGCGGACCGGCTGGCAGCGGCGAACGAGTCGGTCTCCTCGATCCGCTTCCGGTGAGCCGGCCGCTCAGCGTGGCCAGGTAGAGGTTTTCCAGGCGCCTGGTCCGGGGTGCAGTGGCACGCGCAGCCGGGCCTCGGGCGCCGACCAGCGGTCGCGAACCGTGGCCGGGGCCGTCGTCACCGCCGGGGCGGCGGCCGCCGCCAGCACCACGGTGAGAGCGGCCACCTCCTCGTCGGTCGGCGCGCCCCGCACGATCCGGAACGCGGCCCGGCGCTCCTCGGGTGTGGGCTCGCCGGGCTCCGTCGCCGAGGGCGTCACAGCGGGATGTTCCCGTGCTTGCGGGCCGGCACGGCCTCCCGCTTGGTGGCCAGCAGGCGCAGCGCGCGCCCGACGTAGCCGCGGGTGTGCGACGGGGGGATGACGCCGTCGATGTAGCCGCGGTCGGCCGCGATGTAGGGGTTGGCGAGGGTGTCCTCGTACTCCTGCTGCAGCTCGGCCCGGCGTGCCGCGAGCTCGTCGCCCTCGAGGCCTGACAGCTTTTTGCGGTACAGGATGCTCACGGCGCCGGCAGCGCCGGTGACGGCGATCTGTGCGGTGGGCCAGGCCACGTTGACGTCGGCGCCCAGGTGCTTCGACCCCATCACGTCGTACGCGCCGCCGTAGGCCTTGCGGGTGATCACCGTGACCTTGGGGACGGTCGCCTCGGCGTAGGCGTAGATCAGCTTCGCGCCGCGGCGGATGATCCCGTTCCACTCCTGCTCGGTGCCGGGCAGGAAGCCGGGCACGTCCACGAACGTGAGCACCGGGATGTTGAACGCGTCGCAGGTGCGGACGAACCGGGCCGCTTTCTCGGAGGCGTCGATGTCGAGGCAGCCGGCGAACTGCGTGGGCTGGTTGGCGACGACGCCCACCGACTTGCCCTCGACCCGGCCGAAGCCCACCACGATGTTGGGCGCGAACAGCTCGTGCACCTCGAGGAACTCGCCCTCGTCGAGCACCCGGTTGATCACCTCGCGGATGTCGTACGGAGTGTTCGGCGAGTCCGGCACGATGCTGTCGAGCTCGATGTCGGTGTCGGTGAGCCCGTCGGCGAGCGCGCCGGCCGTGGGCTCCGGGGCCGGGTAGGCAGGCGCCTCGGAGAGGTTGTTCGACGGCAGGAAGGAGAGCAGCTCCTTCACGTAGGAGATCGCGTCGGCCTCGTCGTCGGCGAGGTAGTGCGCCACGCCGGACTTCGTGTTGTGGGTGCGGCCGCCGCCGAGCTCCTCGAAGTCGACCTGCTCGCCGGTGACCGTCTTGATGATGTCCGGGCCGGTGATGAACATGTGGCTGGTGCCGTCGACCATCACGGTGAAGTCGGTGATCGCCGGCGAGTACACCGCGCCGCCCGCGCAGGGCCCCATCACCAGCGAGATCTGCGGCACCACGCCGGAGGAGCGCACGTTGCGCACGAAGATCTCGCCGTAGAGCCCGAGCGCGACCACGCCCTCCTGGATGCGCGCGCCGCCGCCGTCGTTGATCCCGATGACGGGGCAGCCGATCTTGGTGGCGAGGTCCATCACCTTGACGATCTTCTCGCCGTACACCTCGCCGAGCGCCCCGCCGAAGACCGTGGCGTCCTGGCTGAACAGGGCGACGGGACGACCGTCGATCGTGCCGGTGCCCGTCACCACGCCGTCGCCGAACGGGCGCTTCTCCTGCATCCCGAAGTTGGTGGAGCGGTGGCGCGTCAGGGCGTCGAGCTCGACGAAGGAGCCCGGGTCGAGCAGCTGGTCGATCCGTTCCCGGGCCGTCTGGCGGCCCTTCGCGTGCTGGCGCTCCACGGCGGCGTCGCTGCCCGCGTGCACCGCACCGTCGATGCGCTGGTAGAGGTCGGCGAGCTTGCCGGCCGTGGTGTGGATGTCGGGCCCGTCGGCTGCGGCGCCGGACGCGTCCGCGATCGGCTCCATGGCTGCACTCATCGTCGTCCCTCGCTCATGGCCGCGCAGCTTAATGCGGCCGTAACCGGCATGGCCGGGGCGAAGATGTCGTCTTCGCTACTTCGCGACCGTTCGAGCGGGTGCGTCCGCCGCCCCGCGGGGTCCGTCCGCCGCCGGGTTCGCGTTGCAGGCCACGCCGGGGGCGCACCGCCGGTAGCGTCCGACGCCATGGAACGGACCGCTCAGCCGCTGGACGCGGATGTGCTGCGCACGTCGCTCGTCGGGCTCTGGGCTCAGGTCGACGTGGTCGAGCGCACCGGCTCCACCAACGCCGACCTGCTGGCCGCCGCCGCGGCCGGTGCTCCGGACCGCTCGGTGCTCGTCGCGGAGCACCAGGAGGCCGGGCGTGGCCGCCTCGCCCGCACATGGGTGGCGCCACCCGGTTCCGGCATCACCGTCAGCATCCTGCTGCGGCCCACCGGGGTGCCGCCCTCCCGGTTCAGCTGGCTGCCACTGCTCGCAGGGCTCGCCGCCCTCGACGCCGTCCGCGAGCTAACCAGCGCGCCCGCCGGCCTCAAGTGGCCCAACGACCTGCTGCTCGGCGCCGAGCCCCGCAAGGTGGCCGGCATCCTGGCGGAGGTGGGCGACCACGGTCGTCCCGCGGTGGTCGTCGGCATCGGGATGAACGTCGTCGCCTCGCCCCCGGACCAGCCGGGGGCCACCTCGCTGGCCGCAGAGGGCGGTCCCGCCGATCGCACGGCCGTGCTCGTGGCGTTGCTCACTCACCTCTCCCGCCGTGAGGCCGAATGGCGCGACGCCCGTGGCGATCCGGACGCCACCCGGCTGCGTGCCGACTACCGCGCCGGCTGCGCGAGCCTGGGGTCCGAGGTGCGGGTTGAGCTGCCCGGCGGCGCGGTGCTCACCGGGATCGCCGAGGACGTCGACCGCGACGGGCGGCTGCTGCTCCTCGACCGGGCGGGCCACCGGCGGGCCGTCGCAGCCGGCGACGTCGTGCATCTGCGAAAGGCCGATTGAGCAGTACCGTGTGTTCGTGGCTTACCCGGACGAGCTGCTCGTCGAGGGCGAGCGGGTCGTGATGCACAAGCACCCGCACTGGAAGATGCTCGTCGTTCCCGTTCTCGTGCTGTTGCTGGTGGTGGCGATCGGGTCGTACCTCGCCGCACTGGCAGGCAGCCAGACGTGGGGCCACTGGGCCTGGCTGGCGCTCGCGGTGGTGGCGCTCGGGCTCGTCATCCGGTTCACGGTGGTGCCAGTCGTGCGCTGGCGCACCACGCACTTCGTGGTGACCACCCGCCGGGTGTTGGTGCGCGAGGGAGTGTTCACCCGTCGCGGGATCGACATCCCCTTGAAGCGGATCAACAGCGTGCAGTTCCGGCACACGATCTTCGAGCGGATCGTCGGCTCCGGCACGCTGATCATCGAGTCGGCGTCCGACGAGCCGCTGGAGTTCGACGACGTCCCGGGCGTCGAGAAGGTCCACATGCTGCTGTACGACGAGCTGTCCGACATCTCTCCGGCCTAGCCCTCCTGGCCCCGCGGCTTGCACGGATCGGCAAGACCTCTGCACGAATCGGCACTTCCGCGTTCCGCTACCCGCACAGACTGGTGGGCGAGGAGCGAGGAGGGGGCGCGATGCGCGAGGAGATCGAGTTCGATGCCGAAGGCGTGACGCTGCGGGGGTGGTTCTACCCGCCGGAGAACGGTTCGGTGCCCGCGCCCTGCGTGGTGATGGCCCACGGGTGGGGCGGCACCGCACGGCATTTCATCGACGATTTCGCGGACGTCTTCGCCGGGGCTGGGCTGGCGGTGCTGCTCTACGACCACCGAGGGTGGGGCCGTTCCGACGTGGCTGCGGGAAAGCCCCGGAACGAGGCGGACCCGTGGGAGCAGATCCGCGACTACCAGCACGCGATCAGCCATGCGCAGAACCGGCCGGAGGTGAACGGCGCGCCCATCGGGGTGTGGGGATCGAGCTTCTCGGCCGGGCATGCCTTCGTGGTGGCCGCGATCGATCGGCGGGTGAAGGTGGTGGTCGGCCAGATGCCGTTCATCAGTGGCTCCCGCCAGTTCCAGGCGCTGGTCGGATTCACCATGGCCGCAGCCCAGGAGGCGTTCGCGGCGGACCGCCGGGCGCGGGCCCGGGGGGAGGCGCCCGCGGTGATCCCGCTGGTGGCGCAGGACCCCTCGGTGCAGGCGGGCCTCCCGGTCCCCTCGGCCTACGAGTACTTCTACGGGCCCGGCGGTGCGGCGGAACGCGATCCGGAGTGGACGAACGAGATCACCCTGCGCAGCGTCGAGCACCTGTCCGGCTACGAGCCGGGGTGGTACCTCCCGCGGATCTCCCCGACCCCCGTCCTGATGGTGGTCGCCCCGCACGACGGACTCACCCTCGGAGAGTGGGCTTTCGAGGCCTACGAGACGGCGCTGCAACCCAAGAAGCTCGTGAACGTGCCCGGCAACCACTTCGCCTCCTACCGCGGCACGGGCGCGCAGATCGCGAGCGGGGCCGCCCGCGACTGGTTCGTCGAGCATCTCCTGCCGTCCTGAACCAGCCGTCGCTCTGCCGGAGCCTGGCCAGGGATGTAGCTCCGACCTGGCCGAACGGCTCCATAACCGGACCAATCAGACGACTGTGCCGTTCGGGCGTCGTGTCGTTGACCTCACCGGCCGAGCACAGGGAAGCTTGCGCGGATGAACGGTGGACGGGCCCGTGCACTTCCGATGGTGATCCGTGATCCCGCGCTTCCCGACGAGGTCACGATCTACGAGGTCGGTGCGCGTGACGGGCTGCAGAACGAGGCGGCGGTGGTGCCCGTCGAGGTGAAGGCCGAGTTCCTCCAGCGGCTGGCCCGCGCGGGCCTCAAGGTCGTCGAGGCCACCAGCTTCGTGCACCCGCGCTGGGTGCCACAGCTCGCCGACGCCGCCGACCTCCTGCGCACGATGGTGCGCGTCGACGGCGTCGACTACCCGGTGCTCGTGCCCAACGAGCGCGGGCTCGACCGCGCACTGGCGGCCGGCGTGCGCCACATCGCGATCTTCGCCAGCGCCACCGAGACGTTCGCGAAGCGCAACCTCAACCGCACGCTCGACGAGCAGTTCGCGATGTTCGCCCCGGTCGTCGAGCGGGCGCGGATGGAAGGGCTGCGGGTACGCGGCTACGTGTCGATGTGCTTCGGCGACCCGTGGGAAGGTGCGGTCGCTCCGGCGCAGGTGGCCGCGGTGGGACGCAGGCTCGTCGAGATGGGCTGCGACCAGCTGTCGCTGGGCGACACGATCGGCACGGGCACCCCTGCGCACGTCGATGCCGTGCTCGACGCGTGCGCGGCGGACGGGGTGCGGATCCGGCAGATCGCGGTGCACTTCCACGACACCTACGGTCAGGCGCTGGCCAACACGCTGACAGCGCTGCGCCGCGGCGTCACCACCGTGGACGCGAGCGCCGGTGGCCTCGGCGGCTGCCCCTACGCCGAGTCGGCCACCGGCAACCTGGCCACCGAGGACCTCGTCTGGATGCTCGACGGAATGGGCATCCGGCACGGGGTGGACCTCGACGCGCTCGTCGCCACGAGCACCTGGATGGCGGCCCAGCTCGGCCGTCCGTCGCCGTCGAACGTGGTGCGGGCGCTCGCACACTCCTGACCGCGGTGGGGGTGCCAACGGTGACAACCATGCCTACCGTCGGTATGACGGTCCGACGATTGGAGTGCTCCGTGACCCGACTGCGTTTCGGCATCTTCCTGGCACCGTTCCATGCTGCGGGCGAGAACCCGACCAGCGCGCTACAACGTGACCTGCGGCTTGTCGAGCACCTCGATTACCTCGGCTACGACGAGGCATGGATCGGCGAGCACCACTCGGCCGGTACGGAGATCATCGGCTCACCCGAGATCTTCATCGCTGCCGCCGCCGAGCGCACCGGACACATCAAGCTCGGCACCGGTGTGACGTCGCTGAGCTACCACAACCCGCTGTGGGTGGCCGAGCGAATGGTGCTGCTCGACCACCTGACCCGCGGCCGCACGATGCTCGGCGTCGGCCCGGGCTCGCTGCCCACCGACTCCTCGATGATCGGCTTGAACCCCACCGAGACGCGCGAGCTGCTCGAGGAGAACCTCGACATCGTCATGCGGCTGCTGCGTGGCGACGAACCGGTGAACGCGACCACCCGCACGCACACGCTGGTGGACGCCCAGCTGCAGCTGCGCCCGTACTCCGACCCGCTGTTCGACGTCGCGGTCGCCGCGGTGGCCTCGCCCACCGGGCCCCGGTTGGCCGGCCGGCACGGCATCGGGCTGCTCTCCATCGGCGCCACGCTGACAAAGGAGGGTTTCGACGCGCTGGCCCACCACTGGAACGTGATGGAGGAACGGGCCGCCACGTTCGGCACGCAGGTCGACCGGAGCAAGTGGCGACTGGTCGGGATCATGCACGTCGCGGAGACCCGTGAGCAGGCATACAAGGACGTCGAGCACGGCATCGAGCAGTGGTTCGAGTACTTCCAGAAGGTGGCGGCCTTCCCGCAGATGGCGGTGCAGGGCAACCGCGTCCGGGAGATGATCGACTTCGTCAACGAGGCCGGGATCGGCGCTATCGGCACACCGGACGACGCCGCGGCCCAGGTGCAGAAGCTCGTGGACCAGTCGGGCGGCTTCGGGGCGATGCTGATGTTGGCCCACGAGTGGGCAAACCCGGAGGCGACCCGGCGGTCCTACGAGCTCATCGCCCAGCACGTGATGCCGAGGTTCCAGGGCCAGGCCCAGCCCACACTGGACGCCCGGCGCCGCGCGGGCGAGGTGCGCGAAGGCCTTTCGGAACAGCAGACCATGGCCGTCGCGCACATGACGGAGAAGTACCAGAAGGAGCTTGCCGACCGCGGGTGACGCACGCGGCGATCGGTCAGGGCTCGCCCTGGACCGCGTCGACGGTGTCACGCGCGGCGAACATCCCGGTCAGCGTGCTGGTGTAGACCAGCTCGTCCCCGCGATGCAGGAGCGCCCGCAGCCGCACCAGCCCCACGCCGGGGCGGCTGCGGGAGCGCCGTGCGCCCAGCACCTCCACGGACGCGCGGAGCTCGTCGCCCGCGAAGACCGGCGCAGGCCACCGGATCTCCTCGCCGCCGGGTGAGCCGACGGATGCGGACCGGACAAGCAGACCGTCCACGTAGGCGCGCATCCAGAGCGCTGCGGTGAACCAGCCGGACGCCGCGAGGCCGCCGAAGATCGACGCGGCCCCCGCCTCCTCGTCGACATGGAAGGGCTGCGGGTCGAACCGGCGGGCGAACGCCAGCATCTCGTCCCGAACCACGACCGTCGTGCCCAGGTCGAAGGTCCGTCCCGGCGTGAAGTCCTCATAGGCCAGTTCGGTCACGGGGCGAGCTTCTCTCGTCCGATGATCGCCAGCGCGGCGTCGTGCACAGCACCGTTCGACGTGATCCCGTCCCCGCCTGAGGGTGTGGCGACCCCGCCGAGGTCGGTGAGCGCGCCGCCCGCCTCGACGAGGATCGGCATCAGCGCGGCGAGGTCCCATGTGTTCGCGAGGACGTCGACGGCTACGTCGATCACGCCCTCGGCGACCAGGCAGTGCTGCCAGAAGTCACCGAATGCGCGGCTCTCCCAGCACGCGTCGACGAGGCGCAGGTAGTGCTCGCGGCGTCCCAGCTCTTCGAACGTCCGGATGTCCGTTGTGGAGACGTACGCGTCGCCCAGGTCCGTCACACCGGAGACGGCGATGCGCCTCGGCTGCCCGCCCGGTGTGTCCGTGGTCCACGCGCCCTCGCCGCGGGCCGCCCACCACCGCCTGCCCAGCGCGGGAGCGCTCGCGACTCCGACGACCGGTTCGCCGTTCACGGCGAGTGCGATCAGGCTGGCCCACACAGGCATACCGCGGGAGAAGTTCTTCGTGCCGTCGATCGGATCCAGCACCCAGCCGCGGCCGGACGGCGGCACGTCACCCCCGCGTTCCTCGCCGAGCACCGCGTCGCCGGGCCGTTCCGTGGAGATGGTTCGACGGATCGCGTCCTCGGCGGCGGTGTCGGCGTCGGTGACCGGTGTGCGGTCGGGCTTGCGCGTCACGCGCAGGTCCGCGGCGCGGAACCGGTCGAGGGTGATCGCGTCGGCGGTGTCGGCGAGGTGCAGGGCGAGCTCGAGATCGCTGTCCACGGACGAGAGCCTGCCTCACACGCTGCTGACACCGTCGATCTGCTCCCGAAGCTTTAGCACTACCGGGCTAGTCGGCCCAAGAACATTTATGCCATTTTCGACGAAATGGGGGTTTTCGGGGCCGTGGTGCCATCGGTGCCTGTGACATTGTCAGACCGTGCGTCAGTTTGCAGCCTAGACTGTATGTCGTGACCACCGTCCTGTTGGCCGAGGACGACGCCGCCATCGCCGAACCCTTGTCACGCGCGCTGCAGCGCGAGGGGTACGACGTGGACGTCGCCGTCGACGGCGTTGCCGCGCTCGACCGAGTGCGGCTCGGGCAGGTCGACCTGCTCGTCCTCGATCTGGGTTTACCCGGAATGGACGGGCTGGAGGTGTGCCGCCGCGTGCGGTTGGACGCACCTGACCTGCCTGTTCTCATGCTCACCGCGCGCACCGACGAAGTCGACTTCGTCGTCGGTCTCGACGCCGGCGCCGACGACTACGTCGGCAAACCGTTTCGGCTCGCCGAACTGCTCGCCAGGGTTCGAGCGCTACTGAGGCGGCTCACTCCGGAGTCGGTGGAGGTGGGCGGCGTACGCATGGAGCTGTCCGGTCGCCGGGTACTGGTCGACGGCGCCGAGGTGGGGCTCGCGAACAAGGAGTTCGAGCTGCTGCGGGTGCTGTTGCTGCGCGCCGGCCAGGTCGTCACCCGCGAGGAGATTCTCCGCGAGGTGTGGAACGACCCGGAGATGAAGACGTCGAAGACGCTCGACATGCACATGTCGTGGTTGCGCCGCAAGATCGGCGGTGAGCGCCGGATCGCGACTGTGCGCGGCGTCGGTTTCCGGTTCAACCACGACTGATCGGCTCGTTCGGTGCGCCGTCGCATCCTGCAGTCGACACTGCTCGTCGTCGCTATCACGGCACTCGTGCTCGGCGGGCCGCTGACGATCACCACCTGGCGGCTCGTCGAGGACTTCACCCGCGGTGAGCTCACGTCCAGCCTCGAACGGGTGGCCGGACGGCTGGACGCAACGATGTCCGGCGCGAACGGGGACCTCTCGGGCATCGACATGCGGGCGCTCGAACTCGCGATTCCGGCGGGTGGCCGGCTCGTGCTGCAGCAGGCCGGGCAGCCGCCCCGGGTGATCGGGCCCGACCCGGGAGCGAACCCGGTGACGGAGACGATCCCCTTCGGACCGGGCGGGTCGATCACGCTCGAGGAGCCGCACCTCGTCCTACGGGCCGAGCAGGTTCAGGTCACGCTGGTCGTCGCGCTACTGGTGGTGCTGTCGGTCGCCACCGGGGCCGTGGTGGCCACCGTCACCGCCCGGCGGCTGGCGGAGCCGTTGCGCGGCGTCGCCGAACGGGCGGCCCGGCTCGGCGCCGGTGACTTCCGCTCGGCCCCTGAACGGCACGGCATCCCGGAGCTCGACGCGGTGTCCGACGTCCTCGACACCTCGGCCACGGCGCTGTCCGAACTGGTGCAGCGGGAGCGCGCACTGGTCGGTGACGTGTCGCACCAGCTGCGCAGCCGGCTCACCGCGCTGCAGTTGCGGCTCGACGAGCTCGCCTCCCACCCCGACCCCAGTGCCCGCCGGGAGGCCCTCGCGGCCCTCGAGCAGGCCGAGCGGCTCTCCGGAGTGCTCGACGAGCTGCTGGAGGCCGCCCGTGCGGCCCGTGCGGCGGGAGCGCAGCTGCAGGACCTGCGGGAGGGCCTCAGCACCGTGGCCGACGAGTGGCGCCCCGCGCTGCGCGCCGCCGGGCGGTCGCTCAAGTTGCGGGTGCCCGCCGGGCTCCTGGCCAGGGTGACACCGGCGCGGATCCGGGAGGCGGTCGGCGCGCTCGTCGAGAATGCGATCCAGCACGGCGCAGGCACCGTCACGCTTAGCGCCAGGGCGGCCGAGAACAGCCTGCTCATCGAGGTCAGCGACGCGGGTGCCGGCGTGCCGGAGGAACTGGTGCCCCACGTGTTCGACCGTGGCGTCTCGGTGGGGTCCTCCACAGGGCTGGGGCTCGCGCTCGCCCGCGCCCTCGTCGAAGCCGACGGCGGGCGCCTCGAGCTGTCCCGGGCCCGTCCGCCGATGTTCACGATCTTCCTGCCGGTGGCGCGGGCCGACGACGTGGTCGGCGCCCCGCGCCCCGTGACCACCCCGCGCTGACCGCTCCGGCGGGCCCTCAGCCGCTCAGGCTGCGGGCACCTTGCGGCGTGCGTTCTCGTCGGGGAAGACGTAGCGGCGGAAGGCCCACCAGCGGAACGCCATTCCCGCGAGTACCCCGATGATCTGGCCGCTCACGAAATCGGCGATCTCCTGGGTGACCAGGCTCACGCCGGGCACCTTGAGATCGAGTATGTAGCGGGATATCGCCAGCGGGGCCGTGTAAACGGCGATACCGACGCCGCTGATGATGAAGAAGAGCGCGGCCTCGTGATGACGGTCCCGCCCGCCGCGCGTGCGGAAAGACCACTCGCGGTTCAGGACGTACGACACGATCGTCGCCACCAGCACCGAGATGACCTTGGCCGTGATCGGCTTGTCGATGAGCACGGTGCTCTTGAGGAACAGGAAGATTGCTGTATCGATAACCCAGGTGCTGCCGCCGACCACCGCGAACTTCACCAGTTCACGATGCTTCACAGCGGCGTCACGGTAGGGCTGCGGAATGGCGGCCAGCACCGACTCGACCAATGGCACCTGCTCGATCGTGCCAGACGTCAGTAGTCGGGCGCCCGCAGGTAGGCTTTCCGCATCGTGGACTCGCCCGACTTTCGCCCCCTTCCCGTCGTCGGCATGATCGGCGCCGGCCAACTGGCCCGCATGACGCACCAGGCCGCCATCGCCCTGGGCCAGTCGCTCCGTGTACTCGCGGAGCGCCCTGACGACCCCGCCGCACTGGTGTGCGCCGACGTGCGCGCCGGGGCTGCCACCGACCTGGCGGCCCTGCGCGAGTTCGCGCGCGGATGCGCAGCGGTCACCTTCGACCATGAGCAGGTGCCGCAGGAGAACCTGCGCGCGCTCGTCGATGCGGGGGTCACCGTCCACCCGCACCCCGACGCGCTCCTGCACGCCCAGGACAAGTTGGTGATGCGGCGCAGGCTCGAAGCGCTCGCCACCGTGCCGAGGTTCGCGGAGATCCGCGAGGCCGGCGACGTCGATCGGTTCGGCGCCGAGCACGGGTGGCCCGTGGTGCTCAAGGCCGTACGCGGCGGCTACGACGGGCGCGGCGTCTGGATGCTCGACGGTCCGGCGCCCGCGCAGGTCGACGAGCTGCTGGCCGCGGGCACGCCCCTGATGGCCGAGGAGTCCGTGCCGATGCGCCGCGAGCTGGCCGCGCTGGTGGCGCGCTCGCCCTACGGGCAGGCGGCGGCGTGGCCGGTGGTCGAGACGGTGCAGGAGGACGGCCAGTGCGTGCAGGTGCTGGCCCCGGCGCCGGGCCTGCCCGAGGACGTGGCCGTGGAGGCCCAGGAGCTCGCCCTGCGCATCGCGTCCGAGCTGGGCGTCACGGGCCTGCTGGCCGTCGAGCTGTTCGAGCGCACCGACGGCGTCCTGGTCGTCAACGAGCTGGCGATGCGGCCCCACAACTCGGGGCACTGGACGATCGAGGGATCGCGCACGTCACAGTTCGAGCAGCACGTTCGAGCGGTGCTCGACTACCCGCTCGGGGCCACCGCACCCACCGCTCCCGCTGTGGTGATGGCCAACGTGCTGGGTGCCGTGCAGCCGCCCGCGATGAGCGTGGACGAGCGGCTGCACCACCTCTTCGCGCGGTTCCCGGACGTCAAGGTGCATCTGTACGGCAAGGCGGAGCGACCGGCACGCAAGGTCGGGCACGTCACGGCGCTGGGCACCGACATGGCTGAGGTCCGCCGCCGGGCCGGGCTCGCCGCGGCCTGGCTGTCCACGGCGGAGTGGCCCGACGGATGGTCGCCGCATGCCGGCGGCGCGATCGAACGAGAGGTGCAGCGTGTCTGAGCCGTTGGTCGGCGTGATCATGGGCAGCGACTCGGACTGGCCGGTGATGGAGGCCGCGGCCCTCGCCCTCGCCGAGTTCGAGGTGCCCTACGAGGTAGGCGTGTACTCCGCCCACCGCACTCCCCAGCGCATGCTCGACTACGCGACGGCCGCGGCGGGCCGCGGGCTCCGGGTGGTGATCGCCGGGGCAGGCGGTGCCGCGCACCTGCCCGGGATGGTCGCGGCGGCCACCCCGCTGCCGGTGATCGGCGTGCCGGTGCCGCTCGCCCGGCTCGACGGACTGGACTCCCTGCTGTCGATCGTGCAGATGCCCGCCGGTGTTCCGGTGGCCACCGTGGCGGTCGGCGGCGCGCGCAACGCGGGCCTGCTGGCCGTGCGGATCCTGGCGGCGGGCGATCCCGCGCTGCTGGCCTGGATGGAGCGCTTCCAGGCCGAGCTGGCTGAGTCGGTGCTCGCGAAGGACACGGCTCTGCGCGCCTCCGTGGGGCATGGCTGACGCCACTCGAAATTGCGTGGCGAGCTGTTGCTCTTCGCCCGTACTGTGGCGGTACACGTGAGAGGAGGTGGTCCAGCGTTGATTAGCTACAGGACTCGTGAGGTGGCTGTCCGCTAGCACCACAGGACACGTTCTCCGACGGCCAAGTGGAAGCCGGTGTGGTGCCGGCGAATTCCAGGCAGTCACCCGTGATCCCCGGGCCCGAGCTCGTCCAGCTCGGCTTGCGCACCCCCCTGGTGCGGCCCGGGGATCACGCATGTCCGGACCCCTTCACGCTGCGCCTCGGGCCAGCCCGGCGAGCGGGTCATTCGGCCGGTGGTGTGGTCCGCTCCAGGCGGACCACCGCTTGCTCCAAGCGCTGAGTCACCTCGTGCAGGCCGTTCGATGGTTCTCCGGGGAGCATCTCTGCCACCTGTCTGAAGCGGTGGAGGGAGGCCTCCATCCCGTCCTCCGGGGCCCCGGCGGCGAGCCAGGCCCGTAGTGCCAGATTGTGTGCCGCCACCACGGCCGCCCCGATGACCGCCGCGCGCAGGTCGCCGTCCGGGTCGCCGTCGAAGCGCAGGCGCAGGTAGCGCGTGAACATGCGGCGGTAGTGGTCGACGCTCGCCGACTCCCGGTCGCGCAGTACGGGGACGGCGTGGGTGAGCCGGTAACGCTCCACCGACAGCTTCGGATCGTCCGCGTAGATGTCGAACACGGTCTCGCCTGCGCGCAGCGCGAGCGAGGTGGCGGGTTCGGTGGGGTGGGCCGTCTCGAAGATCTCCGCCACCCGGGCGAGGGCCGCCTCGTGGTCGGGAGAGACCGCGTCCTCCTTGCTGCGGAAGTAGCGGAAGAACGTGCGCCGCCCGACTCCTGCCGCAGCGGCGATGTCGTCGACGGTCGTGTCCTCGTAGCCGCGCTCCCGGAACAGCTCGACGGCGGCCGCCACGAGGTCGCGGCGGACCTCGGCGCGTCCCTCGGGCGAGCGGCCCCGGCGGGTGGCGACAGTCATGGCACGCAGGGTAGCAATCGGGTTGATTGGTGGCACGCAGTGCCATTAGAATACCGCCCATGGATCCCCAGTTCGACACGTATCGGCTCAGCGACGAGCACGAGGCGCTCCGCGACGCCGTGCGTGCGCTGGCGGAGAAGGAGATCGCCCCGTACGCCGCCGAGGTGGACGAGCAGGGCCGCTACCCGGTGGAAGCGCGCGCCGCGCTGGTAAAGGCCGGGTTCCACGCCGTCACGATCCCCGAGGAGTACGGCGGCCAGGGCGCCGACGAGCTCGCGGGCTGCATCGTGATCGAGGAGGTGGCGCGCGTCTGCGCGTCGTCGTCGCTGGTGCCTGCCGTCAACGGGCTGGGTCTCACCCCGATCCTGCTCTCGGCGTCCGACGAGCTGAAGAAGCAGGTGCTCCCGTCGATCGCCACCGGCGAGGCGATGATCAGCTACGCCCTCTCGGAGCGGGAGGCCGGCTCCGACGCCGCGTCGATGAAGACGCGCGCACGCCGCGACGGCGACTCGTGGGTGCTGAACGGCACCAAGGCCTGGATCACCAACGCGGGAGAGTCCACCTGGTACACGGTGATGGCGTCCACCGACCCGGAGCGCGGGGCCAACGGCATCTCGGCTTTCGTGGTGCACCGGGACGACTCGGGCTTCGAGGTGGGGCCCAAGGAGCGCAAGCTCGGCATCAGCGGCTCACCCACCCGGGAGATCTACTTCACCGACTGCCGGATCCCGGCCGACCGCATCATCGGTGCGGAGGGCACCGGCTTCAAGACGGCTCTGCGGACGCTGGACCACACCCGCCCCACGATCGGCGCGCAGGCCGTCGGCATTGCGCAGGGGGCGCTGGACGTCGCCATCGCGTACGTCAAGGAACGCAAGCAGTTCGGCAGGCACCTCGCGGAGTTCCAGGGCCTCCAGTTCATGGTCGCCGACATGGCGATGAAGGTGGAGGCGGCCCGCCAGCTGGTCTACGTGGCGTCATCCCGCGCGGAGCGGGGCGAGGCGAACCTCGGCTTCATCTCGAGCGCGGCCAAGTGCCTGGCGTCCGACACCGCGATGAGCGTCACCACCGACGCCGTGCAACTGCTCGGCGGGGCCGGGTACACGAAGGACTTCCCCGTGGAACGCATGATGCGCGACGCGAAGATCACCCAGATCTACGAGGGCACCAACCAGATCCAGCGCCTGGTGATGGCCCGAGCGCTGCTCAGGGACTAGACCACCGAACTCGTCTGCCCGACCTCCGAGGGCGCCCGGCCGCGATGAGTTCCGGCCGGGTCGCGGGTCTGTTCTGCTGACCGTCGTAGTACGACGCTCCCCGGCAGGAGACACCACGGAGGACACCATGACGACCACGCCGGACGACCTGGCCGCCGCGCTTCCCGGCCGCCCGCCCGTCGTCGACCTGGCCACCTGGCAGACCGCCCGTGACGAGCTGCTGGTCCGCGAGAAGGCGTACACGCGCGAGGGCGACGCCCTCGCCGCGGCCCGCCGCAGGCTGCCGATGGTGGAGTTCGACGGGACGGTCGAGGTCGTCGGACCCGACGGCCCGGTCCCGTTCCGGGACCTGTTCCAGGGCCGTGACGAGCTCGTGGTCTACAAGCACATGTGGTACGACGGCGCGCCGCACCAGGGGCAGTGCGAGGGCTGCACCACCACGGCATGGCACCTGAAGGACGCGGTCTACCTCAACGCGCGCGGCGTCTCGTTCGCCGTCCTGACCACGGGCTCGTGGGACGAGGTGGCCTCCTTTGTCGAGTTCATGGGCTACACCGAGCCCTGGTACTCGGTGCGGGACATGGACGCGCCGGTCGGCAGCGACATGGGCCACATCACGTGTTTCCTGCGCGACGGCGACCGCGTGTTTCTCACCTACTCCACGACGGGCCGTGGCAACGAGCGGGTCAACGGGTCCCTCGGCCTGCTCGACATGACCCCCTACGGCCGCGGCGAGGCGTGGGAGGACAACCCCGAGGGCCGGCCCGAGGGGCGGAACCCGTGCTGGTCCTGGCGCTCGGACGCGGACGGGAACCCCACCTGGGGCCCGACCAGCCGCCCCGTGCCGCAGTGGACCCGACCCGGCGTGACCCCCGTGGAGACACTCGGCCGCAACGGCCACCACCACTGACGCCCCTCCGAGCGACAACGCTGTGGGGCAGGCCGACCCCCGGCTTGCGCCAACGGTGGGAGCGCGGCAGGCACCACGATCAGCTGGACATTACGGCGAGTTCATCGATGTCGGCCCCGTAGCGCGCCTCGGGGCGGTGATTCGCCGGTCGCGCCACCGCGCGGCGACCCGTGGATTGGTCGACGCGAGAGCCACCGCCGACAGCGCCACGAGGATCGCGGTCTCGATCAGCTGGAACGCCCAGTATCGGCTGTTCGGTTGGGTGCGCACCTCGTAGCCGGTCACGCCGGCGTCGTGCATGCAGCGCAGGTATTCGTCGGCCTGGCCGCAGCCGGTGGCGACGCGCGGGACGCCCTGGTCGTCGACCCAGCGACGCTCGATCTGCCAGGTGCCTGCGACGTCGGTGAGCCCGCCGTCCGGGCGGGTGGGATCGATCGACTGGCGCACGGTCTCGGCGGGCAGGTAGTCCGGCCGGGCGATCGTCGCGAGCACGAACATCAGCACGCCGTAGCCGACGACCGCGACGATGACCGCGGTCAGCCGGCCGCCGGCCACGAGCCCGGTGCCGGCCGCGAGGGTGAACGCCAGCAGCGCGTACGCGGCCGGGACGATCCCCGAGATCTCGAAGATCGGAGTCTCCAGCGGGCTGAACGAGTAGGTGATCAGATCGAACGGCGCGTACGCCCACTCGGCCACGACGCCGAGCAGCACAGGGAGCACCGCGACGGGAACGCCGGTCACCAGCAGGTTGGTCGCCCACCACCGGGTGGGGGTGACGCCCTGGGTCAGGGCGAGGACGTAGGTCCTTTCGTCGATCTCGCGGTGGAACACCTCCACCCCGGCGAGCAGCCCGACCACAAGGGGGAGTGCCAGCAGTGCGAAGTGGCCCAGACCCCAGAACATGCCGTAGCCCGACGGCTGGTCCACTCCGAGCGCGGCCACCGCGTCGTGCCGGCACGCTTCGGACAGCACCTCGAAGCACGTCTGGTCGACGCCGTGGGCGCGCATGTGGGCGAGGAAGGCGATCCGGCCGGCGGCGAGCACGACGGCGACCACGGCCACCAGTCCGGCGACCGTCAGCAGGGCGGCGCGCTGGCGGCGCCAGACGAGCCAGATCATGCGGCACTCTCCTGTTCCCGCAGGTAGGCAAGCACGAGATCGTCGAGGGTCGGCCGCTCGGCACGGAACGCGGGTGGAGCCTCGGTACCGCGAACGAGCGCGGTGGTCTGCCGGCCCGCCGTCGAAGCGTGGACGACTGCCGCGCCTGCGAGGTCGTCTCGATTGGTGGCCGGTCCGGCCAGGTGGCGGTGCCCGGAGAGTAGCTCGGGCCGGCGGCCGAGCGCGACCGCCAGCGCGACACGAGCCCTCTGTCCGGGGGAGAGTTCGCGGACGCGATCCTGTGGGCCGATGCCCGCTTCGTCGATCAGCCGAGCGGCGTACCCGGCGTCCCACCGGGCGTGGGAGTTGAGGGCTGCCGCCGCCCGCAGTACCTCGGCGACCCGGAACGTTCGGTACAGCGGTTTGTCCTGGGCCAGGAAGCTGGCCCCAGCCGGCATGCCGGTGCGTGCCGGGTCGGCGCCGAGGACGTCGATCGTGCCGGAGGTCGGGCGAAGCAGGCCGGTGGCGAGCATGAACAGCGTCGTCTTGCCCGCACCGTTCGAGCCGACCAGCGCCGACACGCGCCCGCGGGGCAGCTCGAGCGAGCAGTCGCGAAGTGCCCACCGAGTGCGATAACGCCTGCTCAAGCCGTCGAGCCGCAGCGCGAAGCCCTCGGCCTCAGCCATTCGTCCTCTCCCTTCGGAAGTGCCGATCACGCACGTCCGCGACCAGCGCGTCGACGTCCTCGCGGTCGAGGCCGGCCGCGGTGGCCCGCTCCATCCACTCCTCGAGGTCCCCTCGCAGCTGCTCGTGCGCTCCAGGCCTGGCGAGCGACTGCAGCACGAACGTGCCCGCGCCGGGGCGGGGTTCGACGAGCCCGTCACGTTCGAGCTCGCGGTAGGCCTTGAGGACGGTGTTCGGGTTCACCGCGGTCTGCGCCACGACGGCCTTGGCCGTCGGCAGCCGGTCGCCGGGCTGGAGCGTGCCGAGTCGCAGCGCCTGCTTCACCTGCGTGACGATCTGCAGGTACGTCGGCACTCCCGACCGCCGTTCGATCCGAAACTCCACTCGATCCACCCTCAAAGCACTAAGTAAGTAGTGAAATGATGGAGATCGTCGGGCGCCGAGTCAATCCCAGATGTAGTGGCGAACGGAGCAGCAGCTCGTCACGGTGGCGCGTCATGGACACAGGTCGCTGTTCGGGCGCCTACAGAACAGCGATACGTGTCCATGTCGCCGCTATGCCAGGCGCACCGTTGTTCGTTCCGTCGCCGCCCTGCGCTCCATGGCGTCCGCCGCCGGGTTCCTGACCTGAACCAGGGACGCCCCGGCGGCCAGCACCGCGAGCAGGCCGTTGCCCAGGCCGTCGGTGGTCGACCACTCCAGTGTGGACAGCACGCGGTCCGAGCCCGTGAGCCCGAGCGCCGCGGCCCGGGCGCGGGCGTCGGCGAGCACCTCCGCCACGGTGGCGCCGGCCAGCGCGGGGGTGTCGTCGGGGATCGGTTCCCACGAGACGAACTCGTCGCCGTGCAGCCGCACCTCGGTGGCGAAGTCGATCACGCCCGACGGCAGCCCGGGAACACCCTTGCCGAACGCGTCCAGCGACAGCGCGATCACGCCGCCCGACGGAGCCGCGGCCAGCGCGAGATCGATGCGGTCGGCGTCGCTCAGCACCCACTCCGCCTCGGTGGGCGCGTCGACGATCTCCGCACCGCATGACCACGCCCCCAGCAGCACCGCGGCCGTCTGCCAGTGCGCGGGGAGCAGGAGGGCCACCCGGGCGCCCGGCTCGACGTCGCATTCGTCATGGAGGAGGTTGGCCGTCTTCGCGGCCCAGTTGGCGGTGGTGGTGCCGGACAGTTCGATGCGCTCGCCCGTCGCGTCGTCGTAGAAGGTGATCAGCGGCCGGGCGGCGGCCGCGCCGGAGCGCAGGGGGTCCAGCAGGGCTGCGGTGAGCGTCACGGGCACACCGTAGGTCAGTCGACGCAGGGCACGCCCGCTGCCGTGATCGGCGCGGCGGCACCCGAAGGGGCGGTGACCGGGCGGGCCTGGGCGTCGTCGGCCGCAGCAGGGAGCGTAGCCGGGTTGAAGTCGGCTCCGAGCAACACGGCCAGGTGGCCGGGCGTCACACCGCCCTCGCTCTGCACCGGGATGCCGCCCAGCTGGTCGGCCACCGCCTGCGCCGCCTTGCGGTCGGAGCCGGTGTAGCGGACGACGGAGGTGGGTGTCGGGCCGGTGTTGTCCACGGTGCCCGAGACGAAGCCGAGCTCGCGCATGCGGCGGGCGACCGCGGCGGCCATCCCGGTCAGGTTCGAGCCGTTCTGCACGTCGACGACGTAGCGCGACGCGATCACGTCGACCCGGGCCGGCGGCAGTGGAGGCGCCTTCTGCTCCTCCTCGGCCGCGCGTTGCTGCTCCTCGATGCGCTGGTCGACGAACGTCTTCACCTGTGCCGGATTCACCAGCACGACATCGCCACGTGCGTTCGACTCGGTGCCGGTGGTGGGGATGGTGAGGAACTCGAGGTTCCCCGCTGCGATGTCGGAGGCCTGCTGGGCGAAGCTGAGGAGGTCCCAGCCGGAGTCGATGACCAGGGCCTGCTGGGCGGCGCTGATCAACGATCTGAGCTTGCTCGGGTTGGTCAGCGTGCCGCTGGAGAGGATCTTGTCGGCGACCGCGGCGAGGAACACCTGCTGGCGGCGGATCCGCGACATGTCGCCTTCGGGCAGCCCGTGCCGTTGCCGGACGAACGCGAGCGCGGAGGCGCCGGAGATCGTCTGCGGCCCGGCCTGGAACCGGGCTCCGGAGAGCGGGTCGTTCACCGGCTCCTTGAGGCATACGTCGACGCCGCCGATCGCCTCGGTGAGGTTGTAGAAGCCGAGCAGGTTGATCTCGGCGTAATGGTCGACGTGCAGGCCGGTGAGGTCCTCCACCGTCTGGATCAGCGTGCTGCGGCCCTTCTCGGACGACTCGGCGTCCACCTGCTTGGGATCCTCGACTCCCTGGGCCACCAGCTGCTGGGCCGCGAGCGCCTTCGTCGCCGGGTAGGCGGCGTTGATCTTGTCCCGCTGGTAGCCGGGGATGTTGACGTAGCTGTCACGGGGAATGGAGAACGCCACCGCGGCGCCCCCGTCCTTCGGCACGTGCAGCAGGATGATCGTGTCGGAGTTGAGCACGCCGGAGTCGGGACCGCTGCTCAGAAGGCGCTGCAACGCGGGGGGTAGCGGGTTGCCCTGGGCATCGGTGCGGCTGTCCACGCCGACCAGCAGGATGTTGTCCGCGTCGTCGTCGTCGCCCCCCGCGATCACGTTGGTGGTGGTGATCCCGGCCGTGATGTCGCGGTAGAGACCCCACGCGGTGCCGGTGAGCACCATGACCAGCACCGACGCCACGACGAGCACCAACTGGATCCGCTGCTTCACGGTGCGCCGTGGCTTCGGGTCACGCGTGGCCACGGCCGGGCGCGTGCGCTTCGGGCGCGCGGTCGTCCAACCCGTCGTATCCGATCGGCCGGTGGTCCGCGCGCCGGAACCCCGGGGCGCACCGCGTGTCCTGGCGGTCCCGGACGCCCCCGGCTCGGGCGTCGTCCGGCGGCCGGACGCGTACCGTGCCGAGCGGTCCGGGCGGTCCCGGCGTTGTTCGTCCTGGCGGCGGACGGGGCGGTGCGGATCGCGGCGCGGACGGTCGTCGGAATTGCCCCGTCCTTGCACCTGTGCACCTCCGGAGGCCGCCGCTGTCGGATCTCCTAGGGTGCAGCACGACGCGCGCTCGTCCGCTTCGGGCGGTGCGCGTGTCGCGGGTGAGCGTTATCGCGTCCACATTCGTCACGAACAGTGGCCCCGGGCGGCAGCCCGGGAGAAGAGGGGGCCCTCGTTGCCCGAACAGCTGTCGTTGTTGCTGCCCGTGTGGGCCGGTGACCAGCCCGATTTCCTCACCGAGGCGTTCCGATCCTCAGTGGACGATCAGACCCGGCAGCCGGACGAGGTCGTCATCGTTCGTGACGGCCCCGTGCCCGCCGTCCTCGAGGAGCGGATCGCGAAGCTCGCCGTGACGAGTCCGGTGCCCGTGGAAGTGGTGGCGTTGGAGCGCAACGTCGGCCTCGGCCCCGCGCTCGACGCCGGCCTCGCGGCCTGCCGGTACGCGGTCGTCGCCCGGATGGACGCCGACGACATCTCCCTTCCGCACCGGTTCGCCGTGCAGATGCCGATCATCGAGGGCGGTGCGGACATCGTGGGCTCGGGGCTGCTGGAGTTCGGTGAGCACCCCGACGACGTCGTCGGCACCCGGACGCCTCCGACCGAGCCGAGGGACATCCGGACCCGCGCGCGGTTCGCCGTGCCGTTCAACCACCCCACCGTGGTCTACCGGCGTGCGCTGGTGCAGTCCGTCGGCGGCTACACCAACTTTCCGCTGATGGAGGACTACCTGCTCTGGGCGAAGATGATCGTCGCCGGAGCGCAGGTGGCCAACCTCGCGGAGCCCCTCGTGAAGTACCGCGTCGGGGCAGGCGCCTACGCGCGCCGGGGCGGGCTGCGGCAGCTGGGCGTCGAGGTCGCCCTTCAGTGGCGGTTCCGCTCGATGGGGTTCACGACGGGGCGCCAGTTCGCGCGCAACGTCCTCGTGCGCGGGGGCTACCGGCTCGTCCCGGAGCGGGTTCGCCGGATCGCCTATCGAAATGTGATCGCCACGTATCGAGGCTGATCATCAGTGGGTCGAAGTGGGATCATCGATCATTCGATCGAGGGGAGCCCGATGACCCAGCCGTCGTCGCCACCGTCTGAACCCCTTTCTGCCGAAGGTTCCGCGCTGCTCGACGCGGGACGGCCGCTGGACGCCGTCGAGGTGCTGCGCCAGGGCGTGGCCGTCGGTGAGCCGTCCGCTCCCGACCTATTGGTCCGCGCCTACTTCGAGAGCGGCAGCTGGTTTGCCGCCGCTGAGTGGCTGACCGTGGTGGTGGATCAGGGCGGCGTGCGGTTCGCGGGCCGGCTCGGGGTGGCGCGGGCGGAGCTCGGTGATCGTGCAGGCGCCGAGAGCATGCTGCGGCTCGCCGTCGAGTCCGGCGAGGTCACCGCGGCCAACGATCTCGCGATCCTGCTCCGCGACGAGGGCAGGCCTGGCGAGGCGGTGCAGGTGCTCGTCCAGGCTGCCGAGGCGGGGGACGAGCTGGCATCGGCCAACCTCGTCGAGCTGCATCTCGATGCAGACGACCTGCCGGCGGCGCGGGAGGCCGCCGAGCGTTACGCCGACGAGAGCCGCCCGGACACCCTCGTGGCGCTCGCCGACCTCCGGGCGCTGGAGGGCCGGACCGACGACGCCGACGGGTGGTACCGCAAGGCCGGGGAGCTCGGGGCGTTGCGCGCCCACATCGCGTACGGCCAGTTCCTCGCGGGGCAGGGCGACCAGGAGGGCGCCGAGCGCGAGCTGCGCGAGGCCGAGCAACGTGAGGAGCCCGGCTGGGCCCACGCGCTCGGGCGATTCCTGCTGGACCAGGACCGGCCGGACGAGGCGCGCTCCTATCTGCAGCTCGCGATCGACTCCGGTGATACGGCGGCGCGGCAGGCGATGATCGAGCTCGACGGCGGCGACCCGGACGACTGGGGGTAACAGCACCCGTTCCGGGCTTTGACCCGGCCGGTGGGGCGCGGCGGGTGCAGTGTCCGGCGCCACTAGGGTGCCGCCGTGGGCCGCGATCCGATCCGCGACGAGCCGAACCGTGGCGCGCTCGGCCGCTCCGGCCCGGGCGGCGACCCACAGCGGGAGTACGGCAACGGGCTGGCCGTGGTCACCGTCGCGCGCTCGACCTCTCCGGTCATGGACGCCGGGACGCTCCGAGCGGCCACCACCCGTCCGCTGCGCATCGTCCTGACCGTGGCGGGGGACGCGGCATCCGAGACCTCCGGCGACGGGGTCGAGGTGCTGCGGCTCGCCGAGGACATCGGCCGGCCCGCGGCGATCAACCGCGCCGTGGCAGGCCTGGACGCCGCGATCGGCTGGGTCGTGATCAGCGACCCGCAGGTGCACTGGGAGCCCGGCGCGCTGGACTCGTTGCTCGCGGCTGCCGCCCGGTACCCGCGAGCGGCGCTGCTCGGGCCGCGGCTCACCGACGCGACGGGCACCGTGGTGCCGTCGGCGGGCACGCTGCCCTCTGTCACGCAGGTGCTGCGCGACCGGATCCCGACAGGCGCGGGCTCGGGCAGGACGGGCTGGCTCTCCACGTCGTGCGTGCTGGTGCGCCGCGCCGCCTGGGATTCCGTGGACGGCTTCGACGCCCGCTACCTCGGCGCCCCCGGGCCCGTCGACATGGCCGACGTCGACCTCGGCGACCGGCTGGGGCGCGCAGGCTGGCTGCTGGTGCACGTGCCCGGGGTCGTGATCACGGCAGGCGCCGGGATCCGCGGCGGCCACGACATCCTGGCGTCCCACGCGGACGGTCTGCACCGGTACGTACACGAGCGCGGCCCGGCCCCGGCGCGGCTGCTGCTGGCGCTCACCGATCGGGTGGTGGCGCTCACTGGCCGGGGCACATACCGAAACATCGCGAGTCGAATTCCCGAGAGCTGAAGACCGAGCTGTAACCGAGCTGTACGGAGCTGGAGGAGAGAACGCGTGCTGCAGGACGTCGAGGCCGTGGTGCTGGTCGGGGGCAAGGGAACACGGCTGCGGCCGCTAACGCTCTCAGCCCCCAAGCCCATGCTGCCAACGGCGGGCGTGCCGTTCCTGGCACACCTGCTGTCCCGGATCCGAGCCGCGGGTGTCGGGCGCGTCGTACTAGGCACCTCGTACCTCGCCGAGACGTTCTCCGAGCACTTCGGGGACGGGTCCGCACTCGGCCTCGAGATCGAGTACGTGGTGGAGAGCCACCCGTTGGGCACCGGTGGCGGGATCCGCAACGTCGCCAAGTACCTCACCACCGACAACGTCCTCGTCTTCAACGGCGACGTGCTCTGCGGCACCGACCTGCGCGCCGTCGTCGACACCCACCGTCGCAACGACGCCGACGTGACCCTGCACCTGGTGCGCGTGCAGGACCCCCGCGCCTACGGCTGCGTCCCCACCGACGAGTCGGGCTCGGTGCTGGACTTCCTCGAGAAGACCGAGGACCCGCCCACCGACCAGATCAACGCGGGTTGCTACGTCTTCCGCCGCTCGGTGATCGAGTCGATCCCCGAGGGACGCGCGGTGTCGGTGGAGCGCGAGACGTTCCCCGAGCTGCTCTCGGCCGGGGCGCAGGTCTTCGGGCACGTCGACAACGCCTACTGGCGGGACATGGGCACCCCGGCCGACCTGATCCACGGCTCGGCCGACCTGGTCCGCGGGGTCGCGCCCTCCGCGGCGTTGCCGGGGCCGACCGGCGAGTCGCTGGTGCTGGAGGGCGCCGAGGTCGATGACTCCGCGCTGGTCTTCGGCGGCACCACTGTCGGCCGGGGCGTCCGGATCGGGGCAGGTGCCCGCGTCGAAGGCTCGATGTTGTTCGATGGTGCCGTGGTGGGAGAAGGCGCGGTCGTCGAGCACGCCGTCATCGGTGCGGGTGCGCGGGTCGAGGAAGGCGCGCTGGTCAACGACACCGTCGTGGGGGACAGGGCGGTCGTCGGGGCCCACTGCGAGCTGCGCCGTGGCCTGCGGATCTGGCCGGACGTCGTGCTTCCACCCCATGGTTTGCGGTTCTCCCCGGATGTCTGATCACCCCGGGCCCGCAGGGGCCCGGGAGTGGCGCCCGGCCTACCGCCTCGACCTCTCGGGTGTGCTCGCCCCGCTCCGCCGCGGGCGGGGCGACCCCACCTGGCACTCGGTCGGCGAGGGTTCGGCGATCTGGCGAGCCTCCACCACCCCGGACGGACCGGCGACCACTCGACTGCATCGCCGCTCCGACGGCACCGTGGTGTGCGAGGCGTGGGGACCGGGTGCGCAGTGGTCGCTCGACGGTCTGCCCGCGCTGCTGGGCGTGCACGACAGGCCGGAGGAGTTCGTCGCGCACCACCCGCTCGTCGCCGACGCCGCTCGGCGGATGCCGGGCCTGCGGTTCGGCGCGTCCATGCGGGTGTGGGACGTGCTCGTGCCCGCGGTGCTGGAACAGAAGGTGACGGGTGTGGAGGCGCGCCGGTCGTGGCGGGAGCTGTGCCGGCGCTTCGGCGATCCGGCTCCCGGTCCGGCCCCCGACGGGATGCGCGTGCCGCCGACTCCGGCGCAGATCCGGGCGATCCCGGACTGGGAATGGCATCGGGCGGGCGTCGACTCGGCGCGGCGGCGCGCCATCCTCGCGAGCGCTGCCGTCGCCCAGCGCCTGGAGACCGCGTGCGAGCTCGGCGGCGAGGCCGGCCGGGAGCTGTTGCGCAAGGTGCCGGGGATCGGGGTGTGGACGGCGGCCGAGGTGGCACAGCGCGCCTGGGGCGACGCGGACGCGGTGAGCGTCGGGGACTTCCATATTCCCACGCTCGTCGGCTGGGCCCTCGTCGGGCGCCCGATCGACGACGCGGCGATGCTCGGCGTGCTCGCGCCCTACGTGCCGCAGCGTCAGCGGGCGGTGCGGTTCGTAGAGGTTTCGGGCTTCCGGCGACCGCGCTTCGGGCCGCGGTTCTCGCCGAAGGACTACCGCGCGATCTGAGCTTGACCTGAAGTCCGCTTTAGCTCCTATCGTCCGAATCATGACGATTCTCGTGACCGGCGCCACCGGTAGAGCCGGCCGCCACGTTGTCGGGCACCTCGTGCGTGCGGGGCAGCGCGTCCGCGCTCTGACCAGGCATCCGCACCACGCGGCGCTCCCCGCCGGGGTCGAGGTGGTGGGCGGTGACCTGACCGACCCGGACACCCTCGGCCCCGCCTTCGACGGCGTGACGGCTGTCCACCTGTTGACGGTCGGCGGCGACGACTACGCGACCCTCCGGACCGGTCCGGAGATCGCCGAGATCGCGCACAAGGCCGGAGTGCGCCGCGTCGCCCTGCTCTGGAACGGCGAGGACGGGCCCGTCGAGAAGGCCGTCGAGGCGAGCGGACTGGAGTGGACGCGGCTGCAGCCCGTCGACTTCATGAGCAATGCACTCGGCTGGGCCACCTCGATCCGGGACGAGGGCGTGGTGCGGGAGCCGTTCGCGGCGGTGCCGCTGGCCGTGGTGCACGAGGCGGACGTCGGGGCGGTCGCGGCCACGGTGCTCGTTGACGACGGTCACGCCGGCCGGACCTACCCGATCACGGGTCCGGAGGCGCTCACCCCACCGCAACGTGTGGCCGCCATCGCGCGGGCGATCGGCCGGCCGGTCGAGTTCGTAGAACTGACCGAGGCGCAGGCCCGCGAACGGTGGCGGGCGGCAGGCCACGCCGAGGAGCTGATCGAGATCCTGGCGGCCTGGCAGTCGAACCCACCGGCGTCGGCCCGTGCGGCGACCGACACGGTGGAGCGCCTGACCGGCCGCCGGCCCCGGGCGTTCACGGAATGGGCTACCGAGCAGGCGCCGGCATTCGGGCGGTCCGCGTGAAGTCCTCAGGGCAGGACACCGCGCCGGAGGGGCGATCTCCCCGCGTAGGCTCGTTCGGGTGAGAGTGACGGTGCTTGTCGGCGGCGTCGGCGGAGCCAGGTTCCTGCTCGGGGTGAAGGCGGCGCTGGGGTTGCCCGCGGTCGGCCCGGGAGAGTCGGAACACGAGATCACGGCCGTCGTGAACGTGGGCGACGACGTCTGGATGCACGGCCTGCGCATCTGTCCCGACCTGGACACATGCATGTACACGCTCGGTGGCGGCATCGACCAGGACCGCGGCTGGGGCCGCGCCGGGGAGACGTGGGCCGTGCGAGACGAGCTGGCCGCCTACGACGCGGATCCCTCGTGGTTCGGTCTGGGCGACCGCGACATCGCCACCCATTTGGTGCGCACCCGAATGCTGCGGGCCGGCTATTCGCTCTCGGACGTCGTTGCGGCGCTGTGCCATCGCTGGCGGCCGGGCGTCACCCTGCTCCCGGCCACCGACGACCGCGTGGAGACGCACGTGGTGATCGACGACCCGGAGACGAGCCCCCAGGCGCGCAAGGCGATCCACTTCCAGGAGTGGTGGGTGCGCCACAAGGCCGAGCCGCATGCCCACGGCTTCGCATCGGTGGGTGCGGAGCAGGCGAGCGTGCTGCCCGCCGCCCGCGACGCGATCCTGGGCGCCGACGCCGTGCTGCTCGCGCCGTCGAACCCGGTGGTGAGCATCGGTGCCGTGCTCGACGTCCCCGGCGTCCGCGATGCGTTGCGCGACACGCGGGCGAAGATCGTCGGGCTCTCGCCGATCATCGGCGGCAGGCCGCTGCGCGGGATGGCCGATGCGTGCCTCACCGCGATCGGCGTGGAGACCACCGCGGAGGCGGTCGGGCGCCACTACGGCGGTCGCGGCGAGGGCGGGCTGCTCGACGGCTGGCTCGTGCACACCGGCGACACCGCCGACGTGCCGGGTGCCGAGGTGCGATCGATCCCCCTGCTCATGACCGATGTCGACGCCACCGCGGAGATGGCGCGGCGCGCCCTGGAGCTGGCGGGTGCCGCAGTTGGCTGAGCTGCCGGTCGACCACGCCGCTCCCGACGCCATCACCGTCCTGCCCGTCCGCGGGCTCCCGGAATTCCGGCCTGGCGACGACCTGGGTGCGGCCCTCGCGGCCGCGGCGCCCTGGATCGTCGACGGGGACGTCCTCGTGGTGACGTCGAAGGTCTTCTCCAAGGTCGAGGGCCGACTCGTCCCCGCGCCCACCGACCCCGAGGCGCGCGACGCGCTGCGCCGGGAGCTCGTGGACGCCGAGACCGAGCGGGTGCTCGCGCGGCGCGGTCGCACCCTGATCGTCGCCGGGAAGCTCGGGATCGTGCAGGCCGCCGCCGGCATCGACGGTTCCAACGTGCGGCGCGACGAGCTCGCGCTGCTGCCGGCCGACCCTGACAGCAGTGCCGCCCAGCTGCGCGCCGAGCTGCGCCGGTTGCTCGGCGTCGACGTGGCGGTGGTGGTGACCGACACGATGGGCCGCAGCTGGCGGGTCGGGCAGACCGACGTCGCGATCGGCACCGCAGGTCTCGAAGCGGTGCACCGCTATGCGGGGGCCTCCGACTCCGAGGGCAACGAGCTGCTGGTCACCGAGGTCGCGATCGCCGACGAGGTGGCGGGGGCGGCCGACCTCGTGAAGGGCAAGCTGGGCGGCCTGCCGGTGGCCGTGGTGCGGGGGATGCGCCCGGTGGACGACGGATCCACCGCCCGTGACCTAGTCCGGCCGCTCGACGAGGACATGTTCTACCTCGGCACCGAGGAAGCGATCGCCCAGGGCAGGCGCGAGGCGGTGTTGCTGCGCCGCAGCACCCGCGACTTCGCAGGCGGGCCCGTTGACGAGACCGCGCTGCGCCGGGCGGTCGGCGTGGCCCTCACCGCGCCCGCGCCGCACCACAGCACCCCGTTCCGGTTCGCCTGGGTGCGCACCCCCGCCCGCCGCGCCGCTCTGCTGGACGCGATGGCGGCGCGGTGGCATGAGCACCTGCACGCTGACGGGCGCCCGGCCGACGAGGTCGAGCGCCGGATGCGCCGTGGCGACCTGCTGCGCCGCGCGCCCGAGCTCGTGCTGGCCTTCCGCACCGGCGAGGGCATGCACACCTACCCGGACGACGCCCGCCGCATCGGCGAACGCACGATGTTCACGGTGGCGGGAGGGGCGGCCGTGCAGTCGTTCCTGGTTGCGCTGGCCGCCGAGGGCCTGGCGTCGTGCTGGGTCGGATCCACGATCTTCGCCCCCGACGTCGTGCGCGCGGCGCTGGATCTTCCGGCCGACTGGCAGCCCCTCGGTGCGATCGCCGTGGGGATGCCGCTCGAGCCGTCGGCACCCCGGCCGCCGCGGGACCCTGACGCCGGACTGGTCGAGTGGTAGCGGCGGCGACGGCCGCTGCTGAGCTACGCGCTTGGGCGCCCGCGCAGGAGGGGCAGCGCGCGCTCCAGCACGCCCTGCTCGCGTTCCTCGCGGCACGACCCGACGATGCGTGCTCGCGGGCGTGCGTGCCGGGGCATCTGACGGCCTCGGCGCTGGTTCTGGACGCCGGCGGCGAGCGGACGCTGCTCACCCTGCACCCGCGGGTCGGGCGGTGGTTGCAGCTCGGCGGTCACTGCGAGGACGGGGACGCCTCGCTGCGGGACGCGGCGCTGCGCGAGGCGACGGAGGAGTCGGGCATCGAGGGGCTCCGTATCGACCAGGCGCCACTGCACGTGAACGTCCACCCGGTCACCTGCTCGCTCGGCGTGCCGACGCACCATCTCGACGTCCGGTACCTCGTGCGTGCGCCGGCGGGCGCGGTGGCGCGCATCAGCGCCGAATCCGACGACCTGCGGTGGTGGCCGATCGATGCGCTTCCCGACGACGCCGACACCGTGGCGACGATGGTCGCCCTCGCCCGCGAGCGCCACGCATCGGTGGGCTGAGCGGGCCCGCTCCTGCCCTGGTCAGCGCCAGAAGAGCAGCTGGTCATAGCCGTCGGCCGCGAGGCTGAAGTCGCCTCCGATCGCGGAGTAGACCGCACCGCCGACCTCGAAGAACAGTTGTGACACCCCGGGTACGCCGATGATCAGAAGGAACAGCACGATCGGTGCCCATGGGCGAACCTGAGCCGCCAGCCGCCGCGCGGGCATGGACAGGAACGGCTCGAGTACCCCGAAACCGTCGAGACCGGGAATCGGGAGGATGTTCAGGACGAACGCGAGTACTTGGATCAAGGCGAGACAGGACAGACCCACCGCGAGTCCGTAGCTCATCGGCGCCAGGGCGACGGCGGCGGTGAGTAACGCTCCGATCACGAGATTTATCGAGGGGCCTGCAAGTGACACCAAGCTCCGCATCGCGCGGGAGCGGATCGCGCCTTGCTCGATCCACACCGCGCCTCCCGGTAGCGGAATACCACCCAGCAGGAGGAAGACGATTGGGAGGACGAAGGACAGTCCGACATCCGTGTAGCGGCGGATGTCGAGCGTCAGATACCCCTTGTGGCGTACCGAGAGGTCGCCGCCGCGGTAGGCGACGTACGCATGACCGAACTCGTGCAGGCACAACGACACCGCCCAGCCACCCAGTACGAGGAGCACGACACCCGTGGTGAGCAGCACGGACGTTCCGGAGATCAGGATCTGCGGAGTACCGATCACAGTCAGTACAGCGCCCCCGATCGTCACGGCCAGGAGGAGTAGGAACCACGGGCTGACCGTCTTCGATACGTGGCGCACCGGACCATTGTGCTGATCGGACGACCGACCGGGTGGACTGCATCACCCGGACGGCAGCTTCAGCTTGCCAAGGCCGGACTAACAGCGCTGTACTTACATCGCTGTTATTCAGGGGTGGGGGACCGACGGATCCCCGCGGGCAGCCATTCGCCGGGGTGCGGGGAGGTAGGCGAGTGAACGTGATCACAGCCACGATGGAGCTGGTCGGGACTACGGCGGGTGTGCCGTTCCCGGCTCTCGATCCGTTCGGAGAGGCGGTTGTATCCCTCGGCGAGGAGGAGGCCGAGGAGCAGGATTGGCAAGAGCGCGCTCTCTGCGCGCAGACCGATCCGGAGGCGTTCTTCCCCGAGAAGGGCGGCTCCACACGAGAGGCCAAGCGGATCTGCTCGGGATGCGAGGTGCGGGCCGAGTGCCTGGAGTACGCACTCGCCCACGACGAGCGTTTCGGGATCTGGGGCGGTCTCTCCGAGCGTGAGCGGCGCAGGTTGCGCCGCGCCGCTGTCTGAGCCCCACACGGTCCCCGGCCTCGTCGGACCGGAGAAGCCGCCCTCAGCACCCTGAACAGCATCGCCGGCGCCAGCAGCCGTCCGTGCGCCGGATCCGTCACCACCGAGGTGACACGGAACCGGGTGGGGTAGTCGATCGGCCGGCAGTTCCGGGCGAGCGCCGGGCACCGTGTCGGACACCGGCGGGTTCGCTGCCCTGGGGGAGGGGCAGCGCCCGCCGGTTGAGTTTCGACGATCGATAAGAGCCGCGGGAAGTTCGGGCACGTTCCCGGATCAAGTGTCGCGAAGTCGTTTCTTGATCATTGTTTGTGGACCGGAGCCCGTGCGTTGTGCGGGTGTTCGTCCCGAAATGACGATCACCGCGCTTCCGGCGCTACTCGGCGCCGCCGTCCACCGCGTCCGGCTCGATGTTCAGGTACTCCGCCACCTGCTCCACGAGCACCTCGTGCAGCAGATCGGCCAGGTCTGCTCCGCCACGGGCCCGCGCTTCCAGAGGGCGCCGGTAGAGCACGATCCGTGCGCGTGACGGGAGGCCCTCGGGGTCGACGCCCGCCGGCACCAGCTGGGCGAGCGGCACTCCGACGTCGGACAGCACGCCCTGCCCCCAGACCACTTCGTCGGGGGACGTCACGTCGACCTCCGGCACCTCGTCCACAGCGAGGTCGAGCTCGGCGAGCTCGCTGCCCCAGCGCAGCTCGATCGGTTCGAGCGCCTCCAGCACCAGTGCGTCGAACTTCTCGGCCCGGGTGCGTGAGGCCGGGGTGGTGGCCGGGTACATCAGCCCACGCAACCCGCGCCCGCGCCGGTCCCGCCGACGGGGTGAGCGGCGCAGCGTGCGGCGCGCTGTGGTCACCCGCGCGATCCTACGGCTCCGGGCGCCGGCCGCCAGCGACGTCCGCGCGTCGCGGTGGGATCAAGGACCGTCGAAGCGCTATCGTCAGAGGCGTGCTGAGTGTGCGGCGGTGTTCGCGGACCGGGTGCACCGAGCTCGCGGTGGCCACGCTCACCTACGTCTACGCCGACTCCACGGCGGTCGTGGGCCCGTTGGCCACCCAGGCCGAGCCGCATTCATACGATTTGTGTACGAAGCACGCCCACCGCCTAACCGCGCCGCGCGGCTGGGAGGTCGTGCGGTTCGAGGGCGAGTTCGCCCCGCCACAGCCCAGCAACGACGACCTCACGGCGCTGGCCGAGGCCGTGCGGGAGGCCGGCCGGGTGGACCGTCCGGTCGACGTCGCCCCCACCACAGGCACCGGGCGGCGCGGCCATCTGCGCGTACTCCCCGGACCGGTGGAGGACTGAACGCGCCCGGGCGACTGCCTGCGCCCCTCGCGCAGAGCCCGCTAGGGTCTCCCCCCGTGGCAGCTGACCTGTCGGCCATCGTGAAGGCCTACGACATCCGTGGCGTTGTCGGTGACCAGCTCGACGGCCCGACCGTCCGGGACATCGGCGCCGCCATGGCGTCCCTCATGCGTGCGGAAGGCGCGAGCGGTGTCGTGATCGGCCACGACATGCGTGCGAGCTCCCCCGAGCTGGCGGCCGCGTTCGCCGAGGGTGTGACGGCACAGGGTCTCGACGTCGTCTCCATCGGCCTGGCCAGCACCGACATGCTCTACTTCGCCTCCGGCACGCTCGGTCTGCCGGGCGCGATGTTCACCGCGAGCCACAACCCGGCCAGATACAACGGCATCAAGCTGTGCCGCGCCGGCGCTGTGCCGATCGGCCAGGACACCGGGCTCGCCGCTATCCGGCAGGCCGTCGAGGCCGGGGTGCCGGCAGGCCCGGGGGGCGGCAGCATCACCGAGCGCGACGACATGCTCGCCGGGTACGCCGAGTACCTGCGCGAGCTCGTCGATCTGTCGGGCAGTCGCCGGTTGCGGGTCGTGGTCGACGCCGGCAACGGGATGGGCGGCTTCACGGTGCCCGCCGTGCTGGTGCCGCTGCCGTTCGACGTGGTGCCGATGTACTTCGAGCTCGACGGCACCTTCCCCAACCACGAGGCCAACCCGCTCGACCCGGCCAACCTCGTGGACCTGCAGAAGCGGGTCGTGGAGGAGGGGGCCGACATCGGGCTCGCCTTCGACGGCGACGCCGACCGCTGCTTCGTGGTCGACGAGCTGGGCGGTCCCGTCAGCCCGAGCGCCATCACGGGGCTGGTGGCCGTCCGCGAGCTCGCCAAGGCGCCCGGCGCCGCAGTGATCCACAACCTCATCACGTCCCGGGCCGTCCCCGAGCTCGTCGCCGAGCACGGCGGCCGGGCGGTCCGCACCCGCGTGGGCCATTCGTTCATCAAGCAGACGATGGCCGAGACCGGTGCGGTGTTCGGTGGGGAGCACTCGGCCCACTACTACTTCCGCGAGTTCTGGAACGCCGACTCCGGCATGCTCGCCGCGCTGCACGTGCTCGCTGCGCTGGGTGAGGACGAGCGCCCGATCTCGCAGCTGATGTCCGCCTACGAGCGGTACGCCGCGTCCGGTGAGGTCAACTCCACGGTCGCCGACCAGGCCGCGAGCATCGCCGCCATCAAGCAGCGCTACTCCGATCGCGACGGCGTCGAGTTCGACGAGCTCGACGGGCTCACCGTCGCACTTCCCGACGGTTCCTGGTTCAACGTGCGCGCTTCCAACACCGAGCCGTTGCTGCGGCTCAACGTCGAGGCGGCCGACGACGCCGCCGTCGCCGTCCTGCGTGACGAGGTCCTCTCGGTCATCCGCGCATAGCGAGCTCCTCCGGGGGCACAAAATGGCTGTCGGATGGACCCGGCGCTCCGCGCTTCGCCCTGGCAGCATCGCGGGGTACGGATCTGCCCGCGGAGCCGCCCGCAGAGAAAGAGGAAGACCGTGGCCGTAGAGCTCGACCCACAGCTGATGGACATCCTGGCCTGCCCGTCCGACGACCACGCGCCGTTGCGGGCAGGCACTCCCGGTGACCCCTCCGCCGACGTGCTCACCTGCACGTCGTGCGGCCGAGGTTTCCCGGTGGTCGACGGCGTGCCGGTGCTGCTGCTCGACGAGGCGATCATGCCGGCCGACCCCCCTGATTCCGGCGTGGTCGGCGTGTGACGGTGCTCGACGACATCCTGCTCGCCGATCCGCGGGCGCTCACGGCTCTCGACACGGGAGGCGTGCTGCGTGGTGCTGCCACGGCGGGCGCACAGGTCCGGTCAGCAGCGCAGGGCGCGGCCGACGCCAGGGTCGGCGACCTCGCGGGCGCGCGTCCGCGGGCGCTGGTGCTCGTGCGCAGGCCGGGTGCTTCCGGCCCGGCCGCAGGGCTGCTCACCGCGGTGCTCGGCCCGTCGTCTCCGGTCCCGGTCGTCGTGGTGGACACCGTGCCGTCCTGGATCGGACCGCTCGACGTGGTGGTCGCCCACACGGCCGACGCCGACGACGTGGACCTCGCCGACGGGGTGGCGTTCGCGGTGCGCCGGGGTGCGGAGGTCGTGCTCTCCGCGCCGACGGACGGCCCGGTCGCCTCGGCCGGAGCGGGCCGCGCCCGGCTTGTCGAGCAGCGCATACCCGTTCCTCCGGGGCTCGACCTTCCGCGGGCGCTGGCCGTCGGGCTCTCGGTGGTGGGTTCCCTCGAACTGCTCTCCAGTCCGCTGGACCCAGGTCTCGACGCGCTGGCCGACCAACTCGACACCGAGGCGGAACGCAACCAGCCGGCCCACGAGCCGTTCATGAACCCCGCGAAGTCGCTCGCACTGCGTCTCGCCGACCGCACTCCGCTGTTGTGGGGCACCGACCCACTCGGCGCGGCCGCCGCCGTCCACGCGGCCGGTGCACTGGCCACGCACGCCGGTGTGGTGGCCCACGCCGACGAGGTCGGCCGGGCCGCCACCGCCACCGGCCTGCTCCGCGCGATCGACCACGCGGCCAGGGAGTCGGATGTCTTCCACGACCCGTTCGACGACCCGGACGGTGGTGCGGAGGCACCCCCGCCGCGACTGGTCCTGCTCGCCACCGTCGAGGAGGACCCTGGCCAGGTGACGCTCCGCCGCGCCGGCCGCATGTGGCAGTCGGCCGATGTGGTGCATCCGGTGGACGAGATCGCCCGCGGGGTGCCGCACGCACCGTTGTTGAGGGCCGGCCTCCTCGCGTCGCGTTTCGACGTGGCGGCGGTGTACCTCGGGCTGGCCACCCGCTCGATCGATCCGGGGCACCTTTCCACCGGTGCCGGACGTGAGGAGAGCTGACGAGACCGTGGAGCTGCTGGACAACCCGGTACGGGCCTATGCATGGGGCTCACGAACCGTGATCGCCGAGCTTCTTGGCCAGGAAGTGCCGTCTCCACATCCGCAGGCCGAGCTCTGGTTCGGCGCGCACCCGGCCGATCCGTCGCGACTGGTGCACGAGGACGGCTCGCACACGTCCCTCCTCGACGCCCTCCGCGACGACCCGGAGCGCCTACTCGGCACGGACCGCAGCGGTCACTGGGACGCCACGCTGCCGTTCCTGCTCAAGGTGCTCGCGGCCGACGAGCCGCTCTCCCTTCAGGCGCACCCGAGCATCGAGCAGGCGCGCACGGGCTTCGCGCACGAGGACGCCGCGGGCATCCCGCGCGACGCCGCCGACCGCAACTACCGGGACGCCAACCACAAGCCCGAGCTGATCTGCGCGCTCACCGAGTTCCACGCTCTCGTCGGGTTCCGCAAGCTGGAAGCCACGGTGCGGCTGCTGCGCGAGCTCGAGGTTCCGGAGCTGGCGGGGCACGCCGAGCTGCTCGCCGCGCAGCCCGACCAGGACGGCCTCCGGGCGTTGTTCACCACGTGGATCACCCTGCCACAGTCGATGCTCGACACGCTGGTCCCCGCGCTGCAGGACGGCTGTATCCGGCTGGCCGGCAGCGGGGGCGAGTTCCACGCCGAGGCACGCACGGTGCTCGAGCTCTCGGAGCGCTACCCGGGGGATGCCGGTGTGCTGGCAGCGCTGCTGCTCAACCGTGTCACTCTGGCGCCGGGCGAGGCGCTGTACCTGCCCGCCGGGAACCTGCACGCCTACCTGTCGGGCGCCGGGATCGAACTGATGGCCAACTCCGACAACGTCCTGCGCGGCGGCCTCACGCCCAAGCACGTGGACGTGCCCGAACTGCTCCGGGTGCTCGACTTCGCGGCCGGGCCTCCGCCGGTGCTCACGGGCGAGCCCGACGCCGGCTGGATCCGCTACGACACTCCCGCGAAGGAGTTCCTCCTGCGCCGCCTGGCCGACGGCGACGATGGCGCGGTGGTGGCGGTGCCCGACGGCGGTCCGCGGATTCTGCTGTGCACGGCGGGTTCGGCCTGCGTGCGTGCCCCTGGAACGGAGCTGAAGATCACCCGTGGTGGGTCGCTGTGGCTCGCGGCCCATGAGACGGCGCTGTCCGTGCAGCCGCTGGTGGAAGGCACCCAGCTCTTCCTCGCCGGCGACGGCCTCGGCTAGGTGTGCACGGCGCTGCCGTAGGTGAGCCTGCGCAGCAGGGTCTCTGCTGGTCCGGGCCGGCCGAGGCGGTGCAGCAGGTCGGCGGCCACCACGGTGAGCGCCCACACGGCGAGTCCGACGGCGGCAGCGGCGGCCACCCCGAGCTGCCCACCGAGGTCGGCCAGGTACGGCTCGAACAGCACCAGCCAGGCGATGGACTGCGCCAGGTAGCAGCTCATCGAACGCTGCCCACAGGCACGCAGAGCGGTGACGATTCGCCCGTCACGCCGGTGCTGCCGGGCTGTCCGGCTCAGCCGAGCGGCCACGACGCCGATCAGCGCGGCGTATCCCAGCCCGCCCGCGTACCCGGTGGCGGTGTGCAGCGCCCCGGCGGCGAGGAGGAGCCCGCCCGCCGGCTCCCACTGTCCGGTCGTCACCAGCATCTGGGGTAGCGCACCGACCACCGCGACCGCGATGCCGACCCCGGCGATACGGCTCAGCAGCCGCCGGTGTCGTTCGGGCTCGTCGAGCAGGTGGCGCCGGGCGGCCCATACGCCGACGAGCACGGGGCCTGCCGCCATCACCGCGTTCAGGGGTGTGAGCACCGGAAACGACGCCACGCGGATGGCAGCGGAGAGCAACGGGTCGACCGGTGCTCCCGCTGAGTCGGGGAAGGGCACGGTCAGCACCGCGCCGTAGACCAGGGCGCCCACCGCGCCGGCCACGCACGCGACGGTCAGCAGTCGTGCGTCCCGCCACCGGAGGGCACCGACCAGGCACACGGCGAGCAGCCCGTATGAGGCGAGGATGTCGCCGGGGAACAGCAGCAGGACGTGGGCGAACCCGAAGAGCACCAGCCAGCCGCCCCTGCGGCGGAGCACGCTGCGTGCCTGCTCCCACCCACCGTTTGCCGTCTGCCGGCGCAGGATGTGCACCATCCCGTAGCCGAACAGGGCGGCGAACATCGGGTAGCCCCTGCTGTCCACGAACAACGTCAGCGCCGTCTGCGCTGCCGCGTCCACGGCGTTCGTCAGTGGGCCGCTGCCGCGGGCCAGCACCTGCGCGTGCGCCAGCGCGATCAACGCCAGCATTGCCCCGCGGCCGAGATCTGGGGCGAGGGCCCGAGCCCGAGCAGTGGGCGGTGGTAGCGATCCGGTTGTCGACATTCGAGCCCTCCCCCTCTTTAAGATACGGGTGCGTATCTTAAAGAGGAAGATAAGCTACGCATCCGTAGCTGGGCAAGGGTGATCGTGAGGGGGACGATGGGCGGCCGGACGCGCAGACGGGGGGACGCGCTGCTCGCCGTCGTCCACCAGGCGGTGCTCGACGAGCTCGACGAGGTCGGCCTCGGCCGGTTGACCATGGAGGGAATCGCCCGTCGCGCCGAGACAGCGAAGACCTCGCTGTACCGGCGCTGGCCGAGCCCCGAGGAACTGTTGCTGGACGCGATCGCGGCCGCCTTTCCGGTCGAGGTGCCCTCGCCCGCGGCCGACGATCTGCGCGGCGATCTGATCCGCGCCCTCGAGTTGATGATCGAGTGGTCACGCCATCCCACGTCGCGTGCCGTCCGGGCCGTCCTCGCCGAGCGCCACCGCCACCCCGAGCTCGTCGACGCCCTCTACTCCCGCGTGTTCGAACCGGCCGGTCGCCGATTCACCGCCACCGTGCTGCATCATTACGCCGAGGTCGGGCAGCTCGATCCCGGCCTGATCACGCCCGTGGTGGAGGACATCGGCGAGGCATTGGTGATAAAGCACGCGATCGACACCGGGCAAGAACCGACGCCCCAGCGCCTCGCCGAAATCGTCGATCAGGCGATCCTGCCCGCGGTTCATGGGTCCCCGACAAGACGCTAGGGTCCGGGCCGCATCGGGCCGTGGGTCGAGGAGAGTGCAGTGGCAGCGAGTGGTGGAACCCGGGCGATCGTGGCGGCGCTGCTCGCCAACGCGGGAATCGCGATCGCCAAGTTCATCGGCTTCCTGGTCACAGGGTCGTCCTCCATGCTGGCCGAGGCCGTGCACTCGGTCGCCGACACGTCCAACCAGGGGTTGCTGCTGCTAGGTGGCCGCACCGCGCGGCGCGCGGCCACCCCGGAGCATCCGTTCGGGTACGGCCGCGACCGGTACTTCTACTCCTTCGTCGTGGCGCTGCTGCTCTTCACGCTGGGCTCGGTGTTCGCCCTCTACGAGGGCATCCACAAGCTGGAGTCGCACGAGCCGCTCACGTCGCCACTGGTCGCGGTCGTGATCCTGGTCGTCGCGATCGGTCTGGAGTCGTTCTCGTTCCGCACCGCGATCCACGAGTCCCGGCCACTCAAGGGCTCGGGTACGTGGTGGCAGTTCATCCGTCAGTCGAAGGTGCCCGAGCTTCCCGTCGTGCTGCTCGAGGACCTCGGCGCGCTCGTCGGCCTGGTGCTCGCGCTCCTCGGCGTCGGGCTCACCGTGCTCACGGGCGACTCGGTGTTCGACGCGCTCGGCACCATCTGCATCGGCGTGCTGCTCGGCGTCATCGCCATCATCCTGATCATCGAGATGAAGAGCCTGCTCGTCGGGGAGGGCGCCACCCAGCCGGTGCTCGCGAAGATCGTCTCGGCGCTCGAGGCCGGTGGTGTCGAGCGCGTCATCCACATCAAGACCCAGTACCTCGGGCCCGAGGAGCTGCTCGTCGCCGCGAAGATCGCGCTGCCCCCGGGCCTGCCCCTCGAGCAGGTCGCCCGCAGCATCGACGAGGCCGAGCAACGCATCCGGGAGGCGGTGCCCGAGGCCCGGGTCATCTACCTCGAACCGGACCTCGACCGCACCCCTGTGGCGGGCTGACCGGAGCGGCGCCGAGCGAGCGTCCGCGGCGCCGACTCGGCCGCGACGAGCGCCAGCACGATCCACACGGCGATCGACACGCGGATCGCGTTCGCCGGGTGGTCGGCAAGGCTCATCACCGCGAACCCGGCCAGCCCTGCCCCGGCAGCAACGGCCGTGGCCGACCCCGCCAGGGCGGCGCGGCGGGTGACGATCACTGCGCCCACGGTGATCGTCAGTACGGCCACGAGTCCGGGTACGCCGGCCTCGACCGCCCAGTTGAGCCAGAGGTTGTGGGCGTGCTGGAACGCCTCGTCACCGGCGATCGCCGCGTCGAGCAGTGCACCAGCCCGACCGGGCCCTACGCCCAGCGGGTGCTGTGCCACCAGCCCGGCCGCGGCCGTCCAGACGTCGGCGCGCACCCCCACGGAGAGCGCGGGGGCCAGTAGGAGCAGACCGGCCGCGACCACGCCGCCCACCCCGAGGAGGGCGACGACCGCCCGGCCCGGCCGGAGCCTCCCGCCGACCGGGAGAGCGCGACCGTGGCCGCGCCGGAGCGCGACGAACACGGCGGCTCCGGCCACTGCGGCGACGATGCCGCCTCGGGAGGCTGTCAGCAGCACGGCCGCGTACCCGACCACGACGAGCGCCGTACCCGCCAGCCGCGACGTCCGGTCGGCGAGCTGTGCCGCACCGGCCGCGGCCACGGGCAGGAGCAGCACGAGGAACGCCGCCAGCAGGTTCGGGTTGGAGAAGGTGCCGACCGCGCGGATCACGGCGTCCGGACCACAGACGTCGGCCGAGCCGTCGATGGCGCCGCGGCAGAACCCCGTTGCGGTTCCGGCGGCCGCCTGCCTGGCTGCGACGGTGCCGGCCACGGCCACCCCGACGAGCGCCAGCAGGCCGAGGGCCGGGCCGGCGTCGGGAACGGACCGGCGAACGCCGACCATCAGGTAGTACGCCGCCACCGCAGTGAGCACCCCGCGCCACGGGGCCCACGGCTGTCCGGCCAGCACGGTGCCCAGGGCCGCGGCCAGCAGGAGTGCGCCGATCGCCGGATCCAGCGGGGTCCGCCACTGTCCGGGACGCACTCCCGCGACCGCGGTGGCGACGAGCCCTGCGCCCAGTACCAGCCGGACGGGGGTCAGTATCCATACCACCGGCTCGTCGGGCAGCAGGTCCGCCGTGGCCTCCAGCAACACTGCGGCCAGGCACAGCACCGCGACCGTCCTACCTGCTGTGACCCGCCTCCCTCTGCGACGATCCACGCGAACCGTCATCAGCGGGGTGGTGCTCGGATCCGACACGGGTGCGCTCACGGTCCGGTTTCTCCCGCATGCGCATGTCGGTTCCGCTGCGGCAGCGTGGCGCCCGCGAGTCGTTCTCGTGATCTCCTCGGCAGGGGGTGGCTGTCCGCAGTGTTTCGGGCCGACTCCGCTGGGCTATGTAGCGGACATGGCCGTGCGGGGCAGGCAGAGCGGGATCATGCGGACCAAGTCCGTAGAGCAGTCCATTGCCGACACTGACGAGCCCGGCAGCCGGCTCCGGAGAGACCTCGGCACTTGGGACCTGATCGTCTTCGGCGTGGCCGTGGTGGTCGGGGCGGGCATCTTCACCCTCTCCGCCAGCACCGCAGGGGACGTCGCGGGGCCTTCGGTGTCGCTGGCGTTCGTGCTCGCCGCGATCGCGTGTGGGCTCGCCGCCCTGTGCTATGCGGAGTTCGCCTCCACCGTGCCGGTGGCGGGCAGCGCCTACACCTTCTCCTACGCCACCTTCGGCGAGTTCATCGCCTGGATCATCGGCTGGGACCTCGTGCTGGAGTTCGCAGTCGGTTCCGCGGTGGTGGCCAAGGGCTGGTCGGAATACCTGGCGAACGTGCTGGGGCTCCTCGGGGCCGACATCAGCACCGACATACACCTCGGCCCGGTCACACTGGACTGGGGCGCGTTGTTCCTCATCGGCGTGCTCACGGTGCTCCTTGCGCTCGGCACCAAGCTCTCCAGCCGGGTCAGCCTGGTCTTCACCACGATCAAGGTGGCGATCGTGCTGCTGGTGATCCTCCTCGGCCTCTTCTACATCAACGCCGCCAACTACAGCCCGTTCATCCCGCCTGCCGCCGAGGGGGCAGCCGCGGACAGCGGGTTGCAGCAGTCGCTGCTGTCGATCTTCGGTGGCAGCGCCACCAGCACCTACGGGATCTACGGCCTGCTCGCCGCCGCCTCTCTGGTCTTCTTCGCCTTCATCGGCTTCGACGTCGTCGCCACCACGGCGGAGGAGACGCGCGACCCGCAGCGGTCGCTGCCGCGCGGCATCTTCGGGTCGCTCGCGATCGTCACCGCGCTTTACGTGGGCGTCGCGCTGGTGCTCACCGGCATGGTCAGCTACACGGAGCTGCGCACCCAGCCCGACGGCACCCGGGCCACCCTGGCCACGGCGTTCGAGTCGCTCGGCGTGAACTGGGCGGCCACCATCATCGCGTTCGGCGCGCTGGCCGGGCTCACCACCGTGGTCATGGTGCTGATGCTCGGCCAGATCAGGGTGTTGTTCGCGATGTCGCGCGACGGGCTGCTGCCTCGCGGCCTCGCCCGCACGAGCCCGCAGCGGGGCACGCCCGCCCGGGCCACGATCCTCGTCGGGGTCGTGGTGGCGGCCGGCGCCACGTTCTTCCCGATCGGGGCGCTCGAGGAAATGGTCAACATCGGCACGCTGTTCGCCTTCGTACTGGTGTCGGTGGGTGTCGTGGTGCTGCGCCGGACGAGGCCGGACCTGCCCCGCGGGTTCCGCACCCCGCTGGTGCCCCTGGTACCCGTGCTCTCGGTGCTCGCCTGCCTCTGGCTGATGATCAACCTGTCCGTCGAGACGTGGCTGCGGTTCGTGATCTGGATGCTGATCGGCATCGTCGTCTACGCGTTCTACGGGCGTACGCACTCCCGGCTGGGGCTGCGCGGGGGAGCCGACGCCGAGGGTGTGAGCGTTCGGAAAGAAGCCGGCAACACGCCCTAACACCGGCGTGTTCCGGGGGAAACGCCCCGGTGATCAACGCTCGTTGTAATCGTCTGCGTGATCGAGAAGACGCGCAGCGCCCTCGACGGGACCTATCGTCCCGTCGTCGTGGTGGGCGGCGGGCAGGCCGGCCTCTCGATGAGCTGGTGGCTCACCCGCCGCTCGATCGACCACGTCGTGCTGGAACGAGGCCGCGTCGCCGGCGAGTGGCGCAACCGCCGCTGGGACAGCTTCTGTCTGGTCACGCCCAACTGGCAGTGTGACCTTCCGGGCCACCCGTACGCGGGTCTCGATGCCCACGGCTTCATGGTCCGTGACGACATCGTCGCCTACCTGGAGGCGTACGCGGCGTCGTTCGACGCGCCGGTCGTCGAGGGCACCGCGGCCACCCGGCTACGGGCCCGCCGGGCCGGTGGTTTCGAGGTCCACACCGAGTCGTCCACCGGGGCCGGCACGCTCACCGCCGACCAGGTCGTCGTGGCGTCCGGTCCGTACCAGGTGCCGATACGCCCACGGATGGCCGAGCGGCTGCCCGCCGCCGTCCACCAGATCCACTCCTCGCAGTACCGCAACCCCGCACAGCTCCCCCCGGGCGAGGTGCTGGTGGTGGGCACCGGCCAGTCCGGGTGTCAGATCGCCGAGGACCTGCATCTCGCGGGCCGCAGGGTGCACCTCGCCACCGGCACGGCCCCGCGCGTGGCCCGCTTCTACCGCGGCCGTGACGTCGTGGCGTGGCTCTCCGACATGGGCTACTACAGCAAGGCCGTCACCGATTTCGACGACGCCGACGCCGTGCGGTTCCGGGTCAACCACTACGTCACCGGCCGCGACGGTGGTCGCGACATCGACCTGCGCGCCTTCGCGCGTGACGGCATGCGTCTCTACGGACGGCTCTCGGGCATCGACGGCGGCCTTCTGCGGTTCGCGCCGGACCTGCGCAAGCACCTCGACGACGCGGATGCCGTCTCCGAGGGCATCAAGGACTCGATCGACGCGTTCATCGCCGCGCAGGGGATCGACGCCCCGGCCGAGCCGCGCTACGTCGCCGTCTGGGAGCCGGCCGACGAGCCGACCGAGCTCGACCTGGACGCGTCCGGCGTCACCACCGTGGTGTGGAGCACGGGCTTCGGGCGGGACAACAGGTGGATCGAGCTGCCGATCTTCGACGGCCGCGGCTACCCCACCCACCAGCGCGGCGTCACGACCTGCCCCGGGCTCTACTTCCTGGGGCTGCCGTGGCTGCACACCTGGGGGTCGGGCCGGTTCGCCGGGGTGGGCACCGACGCCGAGCACCTGGCCCGCGAGATCGTCGCCCACCAGCACCGCACCGTGCACACGGGCCTGCACTGGCTGGCAGGCACCCCGTACGAGACCTCGCCGATCGACGACGAGGACTGGATCGCCCCGCGCACCGTCGCCTAGACCGTCGGCGTCGCCGGCCCGTCCGCACCACCCACCAGAAGGAGTACCGATGGCCGATCTGACCGATCTCGAGAAGCAGAGCCTCGAGGAGATCCAGCACCCGGCGCTGCCGGAGGGCTCGACGATCTACGGGGGCACCAAGGTCTTCCCCGACTACCAGGCCGAGAACGGCGAGACCTACTTCACCCTCGTGCACGGCATCGCGCACGAGTCGTCGGTGAGCTTCGTGGCGATCCTGCAGGCCACCCGTGCGCTGCGGAAGGGTTTCGAGTCGGCGATCTACTTCTACGGCCCTGGATCCCTCAACTGCCTGGCCACCCGCGGCTTCCCGACCACGGGCAACTCGGCCTTCCCTGGTGAGCACAACATCAACAACTCCCTCGCGACGTTCATCCAGGAGGGCGGCAAGGTCTACTGCTGCCGCTTCGGGCTCTCGCTCCACGGCGCTCGCGAGGAGGACCTGATCGAGGGCGTCATCCCGACGCACCCGCTCGACGTCCAGGACGCGTTGATCCACTACGCCCGCAAGGGAGCGATCATCAACTCCACCTACATGTTCTGAACGGTCGGCTTCGCGCACGACGGGCGGGGGCGGGGGTCGCCAGGGGGACGCGACCCCCGCCCCTTCGTCGCCGCGCGTGCGTGACCACCACAGCGATCACCGAGGACTCACAGGACGGAGCACGAGAGATGGCGACGCTGCGCATGGCGGCTGTCGCGGCCCCCTTCGGTCGCGACCTCGAGGAGGACTTCGCGCGGATCTCCACGCTGATGTCCGAGGCGCGCGCGGCGGGCGTCCGGCTGCTCGCATTGCCCGAAGCCTGCCTCGGCGGCTATCTGACGAGCCTCGACGGTCCGGAGGACCTCCCGCCTGCCCTCCGCTGCGACGGGCCCGAGATCCGCAGGCTGGCCGCGCTGGCGCGCGAGATGGTGGTGGTGGCGGGCTACTGCGAGCTGGACGGTTCGGGCGTCCGCTACAACAGCGCGGTCTGCGTCACGGGCGACGGCGTGCTCGCGAACTACCGCAAGGTGCACCAGCCGCTGCGCGAGGACGCGAGCTACCGGGCGGGCGACCGGTTCGCCGCGTTCGACTCGCCGGTCGGCCGGCTGGGCCTGCAGATCTGCTACGACAAGGCGTTCCCCGAGGCGGCGCGCGCGCTCGCGCTCGACGGGGCCGAGATCGTCGTCTCGGTCTCGGCCTGGCCGCTGAGCGCCACCGATCCGCATCCCGATCCGGCTCAGGACCGGTGGACCCGCCGCTTCGACCTCTTCGACCGCGCCCGAGCGCTGGAGAACCAGATCGTCTGGCTCGCTGCCAACCAGTCGGGCACGTTCGGCTCGCTGCGGTTCGCGGCGGGCGCCAAGATCGTCGATCCCGGAGGCGAGGTGCTCGCCACCACGGGCGTCACCGCAGGCACGGCGGTCGCCGATCTCGACGTCGCGGCGGCGGTGGAGTCGGCCCGGCGGGCGATGGGTTACCTGCGGGACCTGCGACCGGAGACGTACGGCGCGGCGGCGGCCCCGAGCCCCGCGGCCGCCTGAACAATCTTTCGAATGGGTTCCATCCGCATCGGAGCCGTGGCGGCATCCTTCGGCAGGGACGTGGCATTCGATCTCGCGCGCGTCGCGACGTTGGTGGATCACGCACGCCGCGACGGTGTGCGGCTGCTGGTGCTGCCTGACGCCGCGCTCGGCGGCTACCTCGACGACATCACCGATCCCGACCCGCGCTCCCTGCCGCCCGCGCTCGACCCGGACGGGCCCGAGGTGAAGGCGGTCGTGGAGCAGGCCGGGGACATGGTGGTGTGCGTCGGGTTCTGCGAGGCGGACGGCGACCTGCGCTACAACACGGCGGTGTGCGTCACCGGGGACGGGGTGCTGGGCCTGCACCGCAAGGTGCATCAGCCCCCCGGGGAGTCGCGGGTCTACGCGGCGGGGTCGGAGTTCCGCGCGATCGACACACCCGTCGGGCGGATCGGCATGCTCGTCGACTACGACAAGACGTTCCCGGAGTCCGCTCGCAGCCTCGCACTCGACGGGGCGCATGTGCTCGCCTGCCTCTCGGCCTGGCCGACGAGCATCACGAACCGGGCGCCCCGGATGGCCGACGACCGGCAAGCCAAGCTCTTCGACCTCTACGACCGGTCGCGGGCGGCGGAGAACCAGGTGGTGCTCGTGTCGTCGAACCTGACCGGCGTGGCGGGCCGGATGCGCTTCCTGGGTCAGGCCAAGGTCGTCGGCCCGGACGGGGAGATCCTGGCGCGCACGTGGTCCAAGGCGGGCATCGCGGTGGCCGAGGTCGATGTCGAGGAGTCGGTGGCGGCGGCCCGCAGGGTCCTCGTGCACCTGCGAGAGCGACGGCCGGACGCCTACCTCTGAACATGCCCTTGCGGTTATATGCCGCTCTCGGTATGTTATGGACGTGACGTTCGAGGTGCTCGCCGAGCCGACGCGCAGGCGCATCCTCGACCTGCTCCGGGATCGACCCCGGCTGGTCGGGGAACTGTCTGCCGAGCTCGGGCTGAGCCAGCCCGGCACGTCGAAGCATCTGCGGGTGCTGCGCGACGCCGGCCTGGTGAAGGTGCGGGCCGAAGCACAGCGGCGCTGGTACGAGCTCGATCCCGCGCCGCTCGCGGAGGTGGACGCGTGGCTGGCGCCCTACCGATGGATGTGGGCGGACCGGCTCGACGCCCTCGAACGCCACCTCGATGCCGACAGCCCGGAGGAATCATGACCGAGACCCTGGACACCGCCGACGGCCATTCCGTGCTCACCATGGAGCGCCGGCTGAAGCACCCACCGGAGAAGGTCTGGCGGGCGATCACCGAACCCGAGCGGCTGGCCGACTGGTTCCCGTCCACGATGACGCCCGAGCTGCGTCCCGGTGGGACGGTCGACTTCGGGTCCGAGGGCAGCGGCACGGTCACCGACCTCGACCCGCCGCGGCTGTTCGCCTACACCTGGGGCGACCACCACCTGCGCTGGGAGCTGCACCCGGACGACCAGGGCACCCGTCTCGTCCTCGTGGCCACGTTCGACGACCGTGCCGGCGCCGCCAGCTTCGCCTCCGGCTGGCACATCTGCATCGCCGCGATGGACCTCGCCCTCGACGGGCGCCCGGGCGTCGACCCCGGCTATGACCACGTGGCGCTGCACGAGCAGTTCATCGCCCAGTTCGGGCTCGACGCTGGCACGACCGAGACCACGGCCGACGGCTGGCAGGTCCGCTACGAGCGCCAGCTCACTCGCCCCGCCGACGAGGTGTGGGCGCTCCTGTCGTCCCAGGCCCCGCCGGACGCCGTCCGGAACGGGCAGGTGCTCGAGCACGATGCGGAACCGGGCGGCCGCGTTCGCTGGGAGCTGGTCGAGGGCACGGGCCACGGCGCGCGCGTGGTGCTCACCCACACCGGCTCCGAGGGCGAGCCGGCCTCGGCGCTGTCGGCTGTCAATGCGCGCATGAAGCAACTCGTCGCCGACCTGAGCGAAGCACGGGAACCCGCTTCTTCCTGAGGCCGCCGTCGCCCTGGGCGCGCGCTCGGCCGTTCATTTCATCGCGTCCGGGTGCTGTTCACGCCGGAGGCTGGTTGCACGGCGGGGTCGCGGGTCGCGGGTCATGATCAGCGAATGGGGCGCGGAAACCGCGCCTGACACGGGTATGGGTCCCGAATCGATGATCTTCGTGGGTTGCCTGGCCGGTGTTCGTGGCGCCGGCCGGGTCGGTGCTCATGATCGTTGGTTGGGGCCTGGCGGCCGCGCTCGGTGCGGTTGTGCGTCCCCAATAGATGATCATCGAGCCTGCCCGTCCCAGGCCGGCCTCGGTGTCTGGCGTTGATCATCAGACGGGTGCCGAGAACCGCGCCGCACACGGCTGCGCGTCCCCAATCGGCGATCATCGAGGACCTGCCGTGCCTGGGCAGCCGCGGCAACGCACGGCCGCGCCCCTCGTCCCGGACCTGCCCAGCCGCGTCCGGAGTCAGGGGAGGAGAACCAGTTCCGTCTCCACGTCGTGCGGTGCGCTGGAGGCGCCGTCGACACGGAGGCCGGCGCGGCTCCTGGTGGCCTCCGCCGCGAAGTGCGCCTCCTCCTGCAGGGCCCAGCGCTCCCAGTGCGGCCGGTAGCTCTCGCCGTCGCGCTCGATGCCGCGGCGGAACCGCTCCTCCTGTGGCGCTTCCACCCAGATCAGCAGCGTCGTGTGGGAGGCGACGGCACGCGCCCCCGACGCCACGCCTTCCACCAGTAGAAGGGGAGGCACCCCGAGGTCGTGCTCCTCGGCGTAGGCGCCGACGACCCAGTCGTAGCGGCGGTACCGCGCGGGCATGCCGGCCGCGAGCGGGGTGACGATCCGGTCGCGCAGCAGCGGAACGGCCTCGGCGAGCCCGTCCCATCCCGGGTAGAGGTCGTCCATCTGCACGAGCGGCGGGTCACCGAGCATGCCTGCGAGCCGCCGCGCGAGCGAGCTCTTGCCCGATCCCGACGGTCCGTCGATGCAGACCAGGCGCGTCGCCCCGCATGTCGGCGGCATGGCGAGCACCCGGCCGGCGACATCGGCGATCGGGAGTATCCGTGCTCCTGCGGTCAGGGGTTCTGCACCTGGTATCCGCCGAACTTCTCCCGGAGCGTCTTCTTCGAGAACTTGCCGACGCTCGTCTTGGGCACCTCGTCGATGAACTCGACGGCGTCGGGCAGCCACCATTTCGCCACGCGGGGCTCCAGGTGGGCGATGACCTCCTCCGCCGTGAGCGTCTCACCGGCCTTCACGACGACGCACGCCATCGGCCGCTCCACCCACTTCGGATGCGGGATCGCGATCACGGCGGCCTCGGCGACCTTGGGGTGGGCCATGATCTCGTTCTCCAGCTCGACGGAGCCGATCCACTCGCCGCCGGACTTGATCAGGTCCTTCGTGCGGTCGACGAGCCGGACGGAGCCGTAGCGGTCGACCGTGGCGACGTCGCCCGTGCGTAGCCACCCGTCCTCGGTGAACTGTGCTCCCTCACCCTCACCGCGGAAGTACTCTGCCGCGATCCACGGTCCGGCCGCCTGGATCTCCCCGGAGGCGACGTCGTCCCACGGCTGGATCTCGCCGGTGGAGGGATCCACGAGCCGCAGGTCGACCAGGGGTGTGGCGTACCCCTGCCGGGAGCGGGCGTCGGCCAGGTCCGCCTCCGAGGCGCCGGCGTGATGGCTGCGCAGGCCGGAGATCGTGGCGATCGGGCTGGTCTCCGTCATGCCCCAGGCGTGCAGCATCGGCACGCCGATCGCCTTGCGGTACTCCTCCGACAATGCCTTCGGCACCGCCGAGCCGCCGCACAGAATCAACCTCAGCGCCGACAGATCGAGGTCGGGCAGGAGGGGAAGCACTCCCATCCAGATGGTCGGGACGCCACCGGTGACGGTGACCCGGTGCTTCTCCAGCAACGCCGCGATCGCCGTGGGGGTCATGTTCGGACCGGGGAACACCATGTCGGAACCGGCTAGCAGACAGCCGTAGGGAAGGCCCCACGCGTTGGCGTGGAACATCGGGACAACGGGCAGCACGACGTCACGCTCTGCCAGTGCGATCCCGTCGGCGACCAGGGAGATCAGCGAATGCAGGACCGCTGACCGGTGGCTGTAGACCACGCCCTTGGGGTTGCCGGTGGTGCCGGACGTGTAGCACATCGCGGCGGCGGTGTTCTCGTCCTCGATCGTGAACGTGCCGGTGAACGGCGTGGCCGCCGCGAGCAGTTCCTCGTAGTCGTGCACGCGGGGGTCGTCCGGCACTTCCGCGTCGGCACCGTCGTCGATCACCACGAAGTGGCGCACCGTCTCGAGCTTGTCGACGAGCGGCCAGAGCACCGGCAGGAGAGACCTGTCGACGAACACGACCTCGTCCGCCGCATGGTTGACGATGTAGGTGAGCTGCTCGGGGAAGAGCCGGATGTTGAGCGTGTGCAGCACGCGGCCGGTGCACGGCGCCGCCATGTAGAGCTCGAGATGCCGTGCCGTGTTCCAGCAGAAGGTGCCGACGCGGCCGTCGGCGCTCACATCGAGGGTGTCGAGCACTGTGGCGAGCCGCCGGACCCGCTGCGCCCAGTCGGCGATGCTCATGGTGCTCTCGCCGGCAGCCTCGGCCGTGACGAGCGTCTTGTGTCCGAAGTACTGCTCGGCGCGATGGAAGACGTGCGGTAGGGCGAGGGGACGCTGCTGCATCAGTCCGAGCATGGGGGCTCCTGTGCCTGTGTACTCAGTGATCTCGGAAAGTTACCGCCGGGCGACGTCGTTGACCATCGTGCCAACTGACGCCATCCGGACGCAGTGGCGTTAGGCTCACTCGCCGTGACACCCGTCGACGAGGGCCCTTCGGTCTGCCTCGATGTGGGTTCCACCTGGACGAAAGCCGCACTTGTACGTCCCGACGGGGCTCTGGCGGGATTCGCCGAGCACCCCACCACGGCAGGCGACGTGCTCGCGGGCATGGACGCGGCGGTTCGGGCGGTGTCGGCGGCGGGGCCGTCCGGCACCGGTGTCGAGCCCGAGCTGCTCGCCTGTTCATCGGCGGGCGGTGGACTGCGGCTCGCGGTCATCGGTTCGGACCGGCTGACCACCACCGAGGCGGGCCATCGGGTGGCCTGCTCGGCCGGAGCCCACGTCGTGCACGTGCATACGGGACCGCTCGAACCTGCTGACGTCCGGATGCTGCGCAGCACGCGGCCGGGAGTGGTGCTGCTGCTCGGCGGCGCAGACGGCGACGACCCTGCAGGCCTGCTGCACAACGCGGGACGGCTGGCGCGCGCCCGCATCCGTACACCGATCGTGCTCGCCGGGAACGCCGCGGCCCAGGAGGACGCGCTGGCCCTGCTGCGGGCCACCGGGCGCACCGTCGTGCCGTGCGACAACGTGCTTCCGCGCCGGGGTGAGCTCGCCCCGGAACCGGCGCGGGCCGCGCTGGCCGTGCTGTACCAGCGGCACGCGCTCGGTGGGCGGGGCCCGGCTGTCGCGCCGCGGTTCCGCAGGCTCGTGCGTGTGGCGACGCCGGACGCCGTCGGTCACGCGGCCTCCGCACTCGCCCGGATCTGCGACGCCCGCGTGCTCCTCGTCGACGTCGGCTGTGCGACCACGGACGTGCACTCGGCGAGCCTGGCCGACGTCCGCCGCACGGTCGAGGGCGATCTCGGTGTGCGGGCGGCCGCGGGCGGGGTGCTCGTCGAGGGTCAGGCCGAGGGCGTGGTCGACCCGGTGGAGGCCGACCTGCTCGGTCCGACGGTCACCCGCATGGCGAGCGAGGTGGGCCTCGTCCCGCGTGATCCGGGCAGCGCCGCCGAGGATCGCAGGATCGCCGCCCTCGCCTCGGTGATCGCGGTGCGCCGGCACCTGCGGGTGCACCGTGACGCGGGACGGGACGTGGAGCTGGTGGTGCTGTCCGGCGGCGTCTTCCGCCAGCGGGACCGCTCGGGTGGCCTCGGTGCCGTCGTGGCGACGCTGCGCACCGACCCGGTCCTCGCGCCCGCTCTGCGCGACGCGCCGGTGGTGGTGGACGCCGACTTCGCCGTCGTCCCCGCCGGGCTGCTCGCCGCCCGGGGCCGCACAACAGCGGCCGAGTCGCTGCTGCGCGACCACCTTCTCGGCTGAGTCCGCCTGCGCGGACAGGTGTCCGACCTCGCCGTGCGCCCGGTTCTTCCGGCGAGTTGCCCTGCTTCAGCGGTAGAGGGGTTCGCCGCTCTCCAGCAGGGTCTTGAGGTCGCTGAGGATGACGCTCCAGCCGCCACCAGCGTCCGAGGGCGGTGCGCTGACCGACGCTGCGGTGATCGGCGCGTTCGTGACGTCGTGCGTGACCGTCAGCATCGTGACCCCGCCCGCCTCCGGCTCGATCTCGTAGGTGAGCCGGGTGAAGCCCTCCGCCACGAGTTCGGGGGTGAAGAGCATGCGCCAGGTCTGCACCAGCCGGCGCGGTGGGTCGACCTCGAGGACCTCGCCGTCGATCACCGCGGAGTCCGCAGGCATCCCGTGCGCCGCCATCTCCTCGCTCGGAAGGCTCCGGTACGCCCCTCCTGGTCGTAGGTCGTACTGGGCGGGGCTGCGGTAGCCGTACCGCTTGGTCCACTCGGGGTTGGTGATGGCCTCCCAGATCGCCTCGGGCGTGGCCCGGACGTGCACGCGGTGCACCTGGACGGTGGTCGTGGGGGCGGTGGTGCTGCTCATCGCTGGTTCTCCTCGAGCTCTGCCTTGAGGTCCACGAGCGCCGCGACCCGGTGCTCGGTGTACTTGTCGATCCACCGGTCGTGGATCAGCCGGATCGGCACGGGGTTGAGGTAGTGGAGCTTCTCCCGGCCTGACCGGCGTGTGACGACGAGGTCGGCCGCCTCGAGCACGCCCAGGTGCTTGCTGACCGCCTGCCGCGACATCTCGAGGCCTGCAGTCAGCTCCCGCAGCGTCTGGCCGTTGCGGGCATACAACCGGTCGAGCAGTTCACGCCTGCTCGCATCGGCGAGGGCGTGGAAGACGGCGTCCTCGTCCTGCACGCGGACGAGAATAGGCAACCTTTTAGTTGCCTGTCAATGCGCGATCAGCGGACCGGGGGCGGCGGGATCTCCCTGGTCGGTGGTTCCGGATCACCCGTCGCACTGACGGGTGCTCGACGCGCTCGGCTGGTGGGGCCGCTGGTACGGGGCTCGGCGGACGGGGCGGGCTCGACGGTCCGGCCCGGCGGGTCCACCAGGGGCGGTGTGTCGGGCACCGGAGGCTCTGCCGTGCGCGTCGGCGTCGGGAGTGACGGCGCGGTGGGTGGCGTCTGGAGCGGCGTCTCGGTCGGGGGTGCCGTCATCGGCGCAGGCGCAGGCACGGCAGGAGGTTGATGCGCCGGAGTCACCACCGGCCGGTGGGCGGTCGCCACGGCCGCCCCGCCGACGACGAGGACGGCCGCCAGCGCCGCCATGGCCGTCTTCGCGTGCTGGCGGCGCCGGTGCAGCCGCTGCTGGCGGGCTTGCACCCCCGCGAGCAGTGCGGTCGCCGAGATGCCCTCGTCAAGGGCCGGGTCGCGAAGACCGGCCCGCAGTGTCTCCTCCGCGTCGGTCATCGCCGGGTCCCTTCCCTCGTACGTGCGGCGGGGGAGCTGCGTAGGGCTGCCAGGGCCCGCCTGGCGTGCGAACGCACGGTGCCCTCCCGGCAGCCCAGCAGCGCGGCGATCTGCGCGTCGGGCTGGTCGTGGTAGTAGCGCAACACCAGAACGGCCCGCTGCACGGGCGAGAGCCGCGCGAGCACCGCCTGCAGCTCGTCGCGGCGCACGATGAGCTCCTCCACCCCCGGCTCCGTGGCCGACCGGTCGGCAGCGAGATCAGCCGTCGGGCGCTCGAACGAGGACAGCCTGCGCCGCCACGACAGGAAGTCGTTGAGAACCGCCTTGAACACGTACGCCCGCAGGTCGTCGACGCGCGACACCCGTGACCAGGACAGCCCGATGCGGGCCAGCACGTCCTGGACGATGTCCTCGGCTCGATGATGATCGAGCGTCAGCCGGCGCGCGAACGCCACCAGCTCCGGGCCGTGCGTCAGCACGAACGTCTCGAACGACGGCGCGTCCGCCTCGGCGGAGCTCACCCGGTCTGCCCGGCGGATACCGCGGAAGCGTAGACGACGATGTTGTCCTCGTAGCTGCGGGCGGCCTTGTCGAACCGGCCGCCGCAGGTGATCAGCCGCAGGCCCGCGTGGTCGATGTCGCCGTACACCGCTGCCGTTGGGAACACGTCCTTCGGGTACGTCGCCACCTGGTCGACGCGGAAGGCGACCGTGGTTCCGTCGGCACGGCCCACCGTGATCCCGTCGCCGGGCAGCATCGTGCGCAGGTCGTAGAAGACCCCAGGTCCGGTGCGCGCGGAGTCGACGTGGCCGAGGATCACCGCGGGCCCTTGCTCGCCCGGCGTGGGGGAGTTCTCGTACCAGCCCGCTTCCGGGGATTCCAGCGGTGGCACCTCGACGGTGCCGTCGGGATTCAGGCCCAGCCGCAGCAGCGACGAGTGCACCCCGATCGCCGGGACGTCCAGCGACACCGGGGCCGACGGGCCGAGCGCGGTGCCGGGCATCACCCCGCCGGTCGGCACGGCGGGCGGAGCGATGACGGTGACGGCCCGGTGTGGTGTGCGCGGGCCGTCACCGAGGGCGAGCGCGAGCGAACCCGCCGCGGCGAGTGCCAGCACCACGGCCAGTACCAGCAGCAGTCTCCCCGCCCGGGATCGATGGACGGGAGGAGCAGCGGGTTCGTCGCGCATGTTCAGTCCTGCGTGACGGCCCGGCGGCGCCGGGTCACCAGCGCACCTGCCGCCCCGGCCGCCGCGAGCGCGCCGAGTGCGAACAACGCCCCATCCGGAACGCGGGCGTCGTCCGCGGTGCTGCCCGCACCCGTGTCGGGCGCCCCTGTGGGCACCTGCCTGACCTGGGGCTGACGGCTCTCGGTCGGCGGAAGGGGCGGAGCCGGGGGAACAGCGGGGCGCGGCGCCGACTCGGCAGGCGCCGGCGTGACAGGGGCGGTCGGTGGGGCGAGAGCGGGCGTGGGCGGAGCTGCGAGCGCCTGGCCCGGAAGGGCGCCGAGGAGCGCCGTCGCCACCACCAGCCCGCCCGCGAGACGACCTGCCCGTGCGCGAAAGTCCATGTCTGTTCCTGTCGTCGAGCCGATGTCGCCCCTGTGACGCGGCGGCACGCGCCCTGCGTTGCGGACGAGCAGCGTTGTGACGAGTGGCACACAGCCGGTCGCACGGCCGGGCCGGGTTGACAGGCCGGAGGCTCGCTCGGGATCCTGGAGGGGCAATCGTGTGTCGGGGTCGAGAGGCGCTGCGACGGACCGGACGGTCCGCCACGCTCGACCGCCAGGCCATTGCAGAAAGGGCGCCTTCCACATCTCATGTGAGGAGGCAGCCGTGTCGCCACCATCCACCTCTCCCGCCCGAGCGGGTGTCCACCCAGAGGTGTCGTCCGCCGCCGATCGGGCGGCTCCGACGTCGAACCCGGCCGGACCCGCACGTCCCGCCGGGAGTCCAGTCGACGTCGAGCCCGGCAGCGGCGAAGCGGCCCGAACCCCCACCACGAATCGCGTTCCGTCCAGGCCCGCACCTGCGGCGGATCATTCAGCGGTCGCGCCGTCCCCCGGAGACGGCGTGACCGGCCCGAAAGGCCCTACGAGGAGGCATCACCACCCCATGACCGCCAGTGCCGACATCACGACCGACCCGAGCCGTCTGCTGCAGACCAGGGGCGGCCTCGAATTCGCCGTCGCCGACCTGTCGGAGGCCGAGTTCGGTCGCAAGGAGATCAGGCTCGCCGAGCACGAGATGCCCGGCCTGATGGACCTGCGGCGCGAGTACGCGGGGGCCCGCCCGCTGCACGGCGCCCGCATCGCCGGCTCGCTGCACATGACGGTGCAGACGGCAGTGCTGATCGAGACGCTGGTCAGCCTGGGCGCTGACGTGCGCTGGGTCAGCTGCAACATCTTCTCCACGCAGGACCACGCGGCCGCGGCCGTGGTGGTCGGCCCGAACGGCACCCCCGAGGAGCCCAAGGGTGTGCCGGTGTTCGCCTGGAAGGGCGAGACGCTCGAGGAGTACTGGTGGTGCACCGAGCAGCTGTTCAAGTTCACCGACGAGCAGGGCAACATCGTCGGCCCGAACATGATCCTGGACGACGGCGGTGACGCCACGCTGCTCGTGCACAAGGGCGTCGAGTTCGAGAAGACCGGGGTGGTGCCCACGGTCGACGACGAGGACCTGACCGTCTCCGACGAGTACCGGATCATCCTCGACACGCTGCGCCGTTCGCTGGCCGAGAACCCGAAGTACTGGACCACCGTGGCGTCCGACATCCGCGGCGTCACCGAGGAGACCACCACCGGCGTGCACCGGCTCTACCAGCTCGCCGAGCAGGAGCTGCTGCTCTTCCCCGCGATCAATGTCAACGACTCGGTCACGAAGAGCAAGTTCGACAACAAGTACGGCATCCGCCACTCGTTGATCGACGGCCTCAACCGCGCCACCGACGTGCTGATCGGCGGCAAGGTCGCCGTGGTCTGCGGCTACGGCGACACGGGCAAGGGATCCGTGCAGGCGCTGGCCAGCCAGGGCGCCCGCGTGATCGTCACCGAAGCGGACCCGATCTGCGCGTTGCAGGCGATGCTCGAGGGCTTCCAGGTCGCGCGCCTCGAGGACGTGATCGACAAGGCCGACATCATCGTCACCGCCACCGGCAACAAGGACATCGTGAGCGCCGAGCTCATGTCGCGCACCAAGCACCAGGCGATCGTCGCCAACGTCGGCCACTTCGACAACGAGATCGACATGGCCGGCCTGACCCGCTACCCCGGGGTCCGCCGGATCAACATCAAGCCGCAGGTCGACGAGTGGATCTTCCCGGACGGCCACTCGATCATCGTGCTGTCCGAGGGCCGCCTGATGAACCTGGGCAACGCCACCGGGCACCCGTCGTTCGTGATGTCCAACAGCTTCTCGAACCAGGTGATCGCTCAGGTCGAGCTGTTCACCAAGCACGAGGAGTACAACAAGGACGTCTACCGGCTGCCGAAGGTGCTGGACGAGAAGGTCGCCCGCATCCACGTGCAGGCGCTGGGCGGTGAGCTGACCAAGCTCACCAAGGACCAGGCCGAGTACATCGGTGTCGACGTCGAGGGTCCGTTCAAGCCGGAGCACTACCGCTACTGATCGGCGGCTCCGCCTCCGGTCCGGATGACCACCTTCCTGTTCCACGGATCAGGAAGGTGGTTTCCACTCCCCTTTGCCGGGCTCTTCCGGCGCCTACTCTGGAGAAGTGGTGCTCCCCCGCGGCAATGGCGACGGTTGGGTCCGCTGTGCGCTCGGTCATCGGCACTGGGGCCTGTTCGGCGCGGCGGGGTTGCTGCTGCGTCATGAGGGCGAGGTCCTTCTTCAGCATCGTGCGCTCTGGAGTCACCACGGCGGCACCTGGGGCCTGCTCGGCGGAGCCCGCAACCGCGGGGAGACGGCCGAGCAGGCCGCCCAGCGCGAGGCGGCCGAGGAGGCCGGTCTGGCGCCCGACGCCTACACCGTCACCGGCTGCTACGTCGACGACCACGGCGGCTGGTCGTACACCACCGTGGTCGCCCACGCCCACGAGGCCGTGGACCTCACCGCTCAGACCGGCGAGACCATCGAGATGCGCTGGGTGCCCGCCGACCGGCTCCGGGAGCTCCCGCTGCATCCCGGCTTCGACGCCACATGGGACACGGTGCGGGCCATCGCCTGAGGCGTTCCCCACCCGGCGGTCTCCCGCGCCGGGAGCCCGTTAGGGTCCCCGCCCGTGGGCCGCATGGTGGCGATCGAAGGAGTGGACGGCGCAGGCAAGCGCACGCTGACCGACGCGCTCTGCCGTGCGCTCGTCGGCAGGGGCGCCACTGTCGGCGGGTTCGCCTTTCCGCGCTACGACACCGACGTCCACGCCGAGCTCGTCCGCGACGCGCTCTACGGTCGCCTCGGTGACCTGATCGACTCGGTACACGGCATGGCTCTGATGTACGCGCTCGACCGCAGGGACGCGGCCGCCGAGCTGCGCGCGGCGCTGCGGTCCAACGACATCGTGCTCGTCGACAGGTACGTCGCCTCCAACGCCGCGTACGGGGCCGCGCGGCTGCGCCAGGACGCGGGCGGGGAGTTCGTCGCCTGGGTCCGGGCTCTGGAGATCGAGCGGTTCCGGATCCCCGTGCCCGACCACCATCTGCTGCTGACCGTGCCCGACGCCGTGGCGGACGAGCGGGTGGCACATCGCGAGCGCACCGAGACCGGCCGGGAGCGTGACGCCTTCGAAGCCGACGCCGGGCTGCAGACCCGCACGTCGGAGGTGTACGGGCAGCTCGCAGTGGCATCGTGGCTGTCTCCGTGGACGGTGGTCGACGGCAGCGCCCCGGTCGGCTCCGAAGAGCTCGCAGCGCGGCTCCTCGGGTAGCCCGAAGACGCTGTCGACAGCACGGGGACCGCATCCGGCACCCCGGTAACAACGGGTCCAAGGCGGCACCTGGCCCATGTGGTGGGATGCTGCGCACATGAAGTCGCGCGTTCTGGTGGTCGACGACGACCCGGCGTTGGCCGAGATGCTGACGATCGTGCTGCGGGGCGAGGGTTTCGACACCGCCGTCGTCGGCGATGGCACCCGTGCGTTGCCTGCCGTCCGGGAGCTACGACCTGACGTCGTGCTGCTGGACCTGATGCTCCCAGGCATGAACGGCATCGACGTCTGCCGTGCCATCCGGTCCGAGTCGGGCGTGCCGATCGTCATGCTCACGGCCAAGAGCGACACGGTCGACATCGTGCTCGGGCTGGAGTCCGGCGCCGACGACTACGTGGTCAAGCCGTTCAAGCCCAAGGAGCTCGTGGCCCGCATCCGGGCGAGGGTGCGGCGCACGGAGGCCGAGCCCGCCGAGCAGCTCTCGATCGGCGACGTCACGATCGACGTGCCGGCCCACCAGGTCGAGCGCGCCGGGGAGCAGATCGCGCTCACTCCGCTGGAGTTCGACCTGCTCGTCGCGCTGGCCCGCAAGCCGCGCCAGGTGTTCACCCGCGAGGTCCTGCTCGAGCAGGTGTGGGGCTACCGGCATGCGGCGGACACGCGGCTGGTGAACGTCCACGTGCAACGGCTCCGGTCGAAGGTGGAACGCGACCCGGAGCACCCCGAGGTGGTGCTGACGGTCCGCGGCGTGGGATACAAGGCCGGCCCACCATGAGCGCCACGGCCGCCCGTCCGACATGACCGCGTTGCCGCTCGCGGACCGCGCCCGCCGCGCAGCCGCACAGGTTCGCCAGTTCGCGATGGAACTGGCGGACGCGTGGGGCGCGGTCTGGCGGCGGTCGCTGCAGCTGCGGGTCGTGGTCAGCACACTCGTCCTCTCCACGGCCGTCATCGTGGTGCTCGGTCTCGTCCTGCAGACCCAGATCGCGCTGCGGGTGCTGCAGGGCAAGGAGGCCGACACCCTCACGCGCACCGAGGCGGGCGCGGTGCTCCTGGAACGCGATCTGTCCGGTGTCGACCCGAGCCGTGACGGTGCGCAGGGCGATCTGAACAACGCGCTGGACCGGCTGACCAACGCCAGCGTCGCCGACGAGCCGTCGTCCACCGGGGCAGGCGAGTTCCGGGCGGTCCTCAGTACGCCGCGCGGGGAGGGTGCCGGAATCGCCGCAGGCCCCGTGGAGGACGTCCCGGCCGACCTGCGTGACGCCGTCGCCGCGGGCACGCTGTCGAGCAAGTACGTGACGCTCAGCGAGCAGGGCGTGGAGATCCCGACACTGATCGTCGGGCAGCCCGTCCGCACGGCCAACGGCGACCTCGAGTTCTATCTGTTGTTCCCGCTCATCGCCGAGCAACGCACGCTCGGGCTGGTGCAGAGCACACTGATCGTCGGTGGGCTCATCCTCCTGCTGTTGCTCGCAGGGATCGCGGGGCTGGTCACGCGGCAGGTCGTACGGCCGGTCCGGCAGGCCGCCGAGATCGCCGAACGGTTCGCCGACGGGCACCTGGACGAGCGGATGCCCGTGCAGGGCGAGGACGACGTCGCACGGCTGGGAGAGTCCTACAACGAGATGGCGAGCAGCATCCAGAGCCAGATCCGTCAGCTCGAGGAGTTCGGCGCGCTGCAGCGCCGGTTCACATCCGACGTCAGCCACGAGCTGCGCACGCCGCTGACCACCGTCCGGATGGCGGCCGACGTGCTCTATGCATCCCGGGAGCACCTGCTGCCCGCGTTGCGGCGCAGTTCCGAGCTGCTCGTCTGCGAGCTCGACCGGTTCGAGGCGCTGCTCGCCGACCTGCTGGAGATCAGCAGGCTCGACGCGGGCGTGGCCGAGCTGGGCGCCGAGCGGGTGGACATGCACGGGGTGGTGATGCGGGCCGTCGAGGCCGTGCGCGGATTCGCCGACGAGAGCGGCACCCCGCTCGACCTGCGGCTACCCACCGGCGCGTACGCCGAGGTCGACCCGCGCCGGGTGGAACGGATCGTGCGCAACCTGGTGGCCAACGCGATCGACCACGGTGAGGGGCGGCCGGTGAGCATCACGCTGGCCTACGACGAGCACGTCGTCGCGGTGCTGGTCCGCGACCACGGCGTGGGGTTGCGCCCCGGAGAGGCTGAGCTGGTGTTCAACCGGTTCTGGCGGGCGGAGGAGTCGCGGGCACGGCGCAGCGGCGGTAGCGGACTCGGTCTCGCGATCGCCATCGAGGACGCGCGGCTGCACGGCGGGTGGCTGCAGGCGTGGGGCGCGGTCGGACAGGGCGCGGCGTTCCGGCTGACATTGCCGCGCACGCTCGACGAGCCCGTCGAGTCCAGCCCGTTGCCGCTCGGCCCCGACCCCGCACCCACCAGCGAGGTCGTGCCGTCCTCCGTGCCGTCGCCGACGCCGCCCCCGGTGCCGACGCCTCCGCGCGGGCGCCCCGTCACGGTCGTGCCGTCGTGGTCCGACGACGACGCCGACGCCGCCGACCGGCACGCGGACCTTCCGTGATCCGTCGACGGTTCTGTTCAGCGCTCGCCCTGATCCTCGCGCTCGCCGGGCTGGCAGGCTGCGCGAGCGTGCCCGAGAGTTCGCCTGTGCAGGTGCTGCGGGAGGTGAGCGACGGGGAGGGCGGCACCCTGCCCGCAGGGCCCGTCGAGGGCAGCAACCCGCTCGACCTGGTGCGCGACTTCGTGTTCGCCTCCGGCAGCAGCGCCGCCGAACACGGCTCGGCACGGCGCTTCCTCGCGCCCGACGCCGTGGAATGGGACGACGCCGCGAGCCTCACTGTCCTCGACGGGCAGTTCGACACCGTCCCGGCAGCCGGGGCGCAGGATCCGAACTCGGGAGTCACGACGATCCGGATCCGCGGCACGGCGGTCGGCCGCTTGTCGTCCTCCGGGGCGTTCGAGCCGGAACAGGCCACCTTCCAGCAGGACGTCACCGTCGTGCGGCGCAACGGCCAATGGCGCATCTCCAACGTGCCGGCCGGCGTCGTCGTGCCGTTGTCGATCTTCCGGGACAACTACCGGCAGGTGCGCACCTGGTTCGTCGACCCGGTCCGCAGGCTCGCCGTGGCCGATCTGCGCTACGTGCCCAGCGTGCCGGCGAGAGCGCAGCCCGCCAGGGCACTCGAGCTCCTGCTCGCCGGGCCGTCCGAGGCGTTGCTGGACGCGGCCGTCTCGCAGTTCCCACCGGGTGCGCAGCTGCGGTCCAACGCCGTCGTGGGGTCAGACGGTGCGCTGATCGTCGACCTCACCGGGATCGGCGACCTCGACGAGCCCGCGCGGCGGCTCCTTGCCGCTCAGGTGGTGCTGACGCTGTCCGAGGTCAACGTCTCGCGAGTGCGGCTGCTCGTGGACGGCGAACCGTTGTTGTCCGGCACGCCCGAGCTCACGCGCGAGGATGTCGCCGCGCTCTCTGCGGAGGTACAGCCCGGCGCCGACGTGCCCGGCGTGGTCGTCGCGGGTGGACGGGTCCGGCAGCTCGACGGTCCCCAGCCGAGCGCACCGCTGCCCGGCCCCGTCGGCAACGGCGCCTATGACGTCGAGTCCGCGGCGACCACGGGTGACGGTCAGCGGCTCGCAGCCGTCGTCCGTATGGGCGGACGGCGTGCGCTGCTGGTCGGCGGGGGACCTGGGGGAGCGGTGTCGCCGGTGTCGCTGGACGCCGCGACGATGACCCGTCCGTCCTGGACGCCCACGGGTGGCGAGGTGTGGACGGTCCTCGACGGGGCCGTCGTCGCGCGCGTGCTCGTCGACGGCACGGGGCCGGCGCGCACCGGCCAGGTAAATGCCGACCAGCTGACAGCGCTCGGCCCGATTCGCGATCTGCGGCTCTCCCGCGACGGGATGCGCGTGGTGGCGGTGGTCGGAGGGGCGCTCTACACCGCCGCTGTGGCCCGCAGGATCGACGGTGAGGTGGCCATCCGCAACATCCACCGCCTGCGTCCCGACGACCTGGGCGAGGTCGTGGCGGCGGACTGGCGCTCGGCGGAGTCGATCGTCGCGATCACGCGTGGCACCGACATGCTCGTGGGTCAGGTCTCGGTCGACGGCCTGAGCGTGCAGCAGGTGCTCGGCAACAACCTCACGCCGCCGCTCACGGCCATCGCGGCCGCCGCGAACCGTCCGCTGCTCGTCACCGACCAGACCGGCGTGTGGAGCTTCGCGGGCGGTGACCAGGCTGCGTGGCGTCAGGTCCTGGGCGGCGCCCCCGACGCGGTACCCCTGTACCCCGGCTGACCCGCCGCCTCCTTGCGAGGGGGTTGGGGACGAGTTGTGGATAACTGGCCCGTTCGTCACCGTTCGTGACCGGGCTCGGGTGCACGCTTGGCGGGTGGGGATTCGGGAATTTCGGTCCGCGTTGCTCGATCTCGTGCTGCCCGGCGACTGCGCCGGATGCGGTGATCCGGTGCCGCCGTGGTGTGCGCGATGCCGGGCCGGGCTGGGGCGGCCGTCGTGGCCGGTGCTGCCGGGTGGCCCGGCGGTGCTCGCGGTGGGTCGCTACAGCGGTCCGCTGCGAGCCGCGCTGCTCCGCTACAAGGAGCGGGGCAGGCGCGATCTTGCCGAGCCGCTCGCCGCGTTGCTCGCGGGGCCGCTCGACGAGATCATCCGGCCGCCCGCGATCACGTGGCTGGTGGCGGCGCCCTCCCGTCCGGCCGCCGCGCGCGCCCGCGGGGGCGATCACGTGGTGCGGCTCTGCCGGGCGCTGGCCGCCGGGCGGCCCGGCGTGCAGGTGGCCCGGCCCTTGCGGCTCGCTCGCCGCGCCCGCGACTCCGTGGGACTCGACGCCGTGCAGCGCGCGCAGAACCTCTCCGGGCGCCTGCGCGTGCGGCCCGCGGCCCTACCGCCGGCGGGAGCCACCGTGCTGCTCGTGGACGACGTGGTGACCACCGGGGCCACCCTCCGGGCCTGCCGAGCGGCCCTCGCGGAGGTGGGCGTGAGAGCCGAGGCGGCCCTCGTTCTGTGCGACGCGACGAAGCGTATGGGTGACGCCGAGCGCCTCGGCCGTCCGAGCGCCCCGAGCGCCTGAACGGAGCATGGACTTTTACCGTCCGGCAGCCCTACCAAACGTTTCGGGCACCTATATCACCCATCCTGGGTCACTCTGACGCTCAGCCCTGTTGTCGAACCGTGATGCGCGTTACGGTGCTCCGCATCCGCCGAGGCCCCTATCAGGAGGATCTACCGATCGTGCGCCCGGGGATTCGGTTCCCGGCCGCAGTCTGCAACGCCAACCCGACGCTGAGAGCGAGGGAAGTCTGCGTGGAGATCGTTGTCACCGGCCGAAACGTCGAGGTTCCGGAGCATTTCCGGGTCCATGTCGCCGAGAAGGTCGCTCGCCTGGAACGCTACGACCACAAGATCGTGGGCTTGGAGGTGGAGCTCTTCCACGAGCCGAACCGGCGCCAGCTCAAGAGCTGTCAGCGGGTCGAGATCACGGGCAGAGGGTGTGGTCCTGTCGCGAGAGCAGAGGCATGCGCCCAAGATTTCTACGCCGCGCTGGACGCCGCTGTCGCAAAGCTAGAAGGACGGTTGCGCCGCTCGCACGACCGTCGCAAGGTCAACGGCAAGCGCACCCGGGTCATGGCCGGCCGCGGCGCCGCCACCGCGCTCCTCGACGAGCTCCCACCGGCCGACACGTCGGCCGAGGTCGAGGTACCCAGCCCCCGTGGCCATGACGAGCACCTGCCGCCCGACGATCAGCTTCCGGGCCGGATCGTCCGAAGCAAGGTCCACACCGCCGATCCGATGAGCGTGGACGACGCCCTGTCCCACATGGAACTCGTCGGCCATGACTTCTACCTGTTCGCCGACGCCGACAGTGGGGAGCCCTGCGTCGTCTACCGCCGCAAGGGCTACGACTACGGCATGATCCGTCTCGTACGGTAGTCGCGCGTACGCCCAGGAGGGGCGGCATGCGTTCCCGACCGGAACGCGTGCCGCCCCTCCGGCGTTGTGCTAAGAGGTATCCGTAGCTTCGCTACCCTGGGCCCGGTGGTTCGCCGGGGCACGGCGGGCTACCGGACGAGAACCCGCGTACTGATCCGCGAAGGCGAATGAGGTCGACCGTGCCGCTTTTGAACCGTCTGCTCCGCGCCGGTGAGACGAAGCTGGTGAAGCGGCTGGCACGCTATGCCGACAGCATCGACAAGCTCGAGCCGGAGGTGCAGGCGCTCTCCGACGCGCAGCTGCGGGCGAAGACCGACGAGTTCCGCGAGCGCTACGAGGCCGGCGAGTCGCTCGACGACCTGCTGTTCGAGGCCTTCGCCGTGGTGCGTGAGGCGGCGCTGCGCACGCTGGGCCAGCGGGCCTTCCCCGTGCAGCTCATGGGTGGTGCCGCGCTCCACCTGGGCAACATCGCCGAGATGAAGACCGGTGAGGGCAAGACGCTCACCTCCGTGTTCCCCGCGTACCTCAACGCGATCTCCGGCGACGGCGTCCACGTCGTCACCACCAACGACTACCTGGCCAAGCGCGACTCCGAGAACATGGGCCGCATCCACCGGTTCCTCGGGCTCAACGTCGGCGTGATCCTCTCGGAGATGCCGCCCGCCGTGCGCCGCGGCCAGTACGCCGCCGACATCACCTACGGCACCAACAACGAGTTCGGCTTCGACTACCTGCGCGACAACATGGCCTGGAAAGCGGCCGACATGGTGCAGCGCGGGCACAACTTCGCCATCGTCGACGAGGCCGACTCCATCCTCATCGACGAGGCACGCACCCCGTTGATCATCTCCGGCCCTGCGGAGCAGAGCGCCCGCTGGTACCAGGAGTTCGCCCGCATGTCGCCGCTGCTCAAGCGCGACCTGCACTACGAGGTGGACGAGCGCAAGCGCACCGTCGGCGTCACGGAGGACGGCGTCGCGCTGGTGGAGGACCAGCTCGGCATCGACAACCTCTACGAGGCCGCGAACACCCCGCTGGTGGGATACCTGAACAACGCTCTGAAGGCCAAGGAGCTGTTCAAGAAGGACAAGGACTACATCGTCCGCGAGGGGCAGGTGCTCATCGTCGACGAGTTCACCGGTCGCGTGCTGGCCGGGCGTCGCTACAACGAGGGCATGCACCAGGCCATCGAGGCCAAGGAGGGGGTGGAGGTCCAGGCGGAGAACCAGACGCTCGCCACCATCACCCTGCAGAACTACTTCCGGCTCTACGAGACGCTCTCCGGGATGACCGGCACCGCCCAGACGGAGGCGGCCGAGCTGCACCAGATCTACAAGCTCGGCGTCGTGACGATCCCCACCAACCGGCCGATGGTCCGCAAGGACCAGCCGGACCTGATCTACAAGACCGAGGAGGCGAAGTTCGCGGCGGTCGCCGCCGACATCGCCGAGAAGCACCGTGCCGGGCAGCCCGTGCTGGTCGGCACCACCAGCGTCGAGAAGTCGGAGTACCTGTCGAAGCTGCTGGTGCGGCTCCAGGTACCGCACGAGGTTCTCAACGCGAAGCACCACGAGCGGGAGGCGGCGATCGTCGCCCAGGCCGGGCAGGCCGGGGCGGTCACCGTGGCCACCAACATGGCCGGCCGTGGTACCGACATCGTGCTGGGCGGCAACCCCGAGTTCCTCGCCGACATCGAGCTGCGCGGTCGTGGGCTCGACCCGGTGAACTCCCGCGAGGAGTACGAGGCGTCCTGGGAGGACGTCGTGGCCGCGATGAAGGAGCAGGTCGCGGCCGAGGGCGAGGAGGTCAAGACCGCCGGCGGCCTTTACGTGCTGGGCACCGAGCGGCACGAGTCGCGGCGCATCGACAACCAGCTGCGCGGTCGTTCGGGACGTCAGGGTGACCAGGGCGAGTCGCGCTTCTACCTCTCGCTCGGCGACGAGCTGATGCGCCGGTTCAACGGCCAGATGGTCGAGTCGATCATGAACCGGTTCAACCTGCCGGACGACGTCCCGATCGAGGCGGGCATGGTCACCAAGGCCATCCGCAGCGCGCAGACGCAGGTCGAGCAGCAGAACTTCGAGATCCGCAAGAACGTGCTCAAGTACGACGAGGTGCTGAACAAGCAGCGCACCGTCATCTACGACGAACGGCGTCGGGTCCTCGCGGGCGAGGACATCAAGGAGCAGATCGAGCACATGCTCGAGGACGTCATCACGGCGTACATCGACGGGGCCACCGCCGAGGGCTACGCAGAGGACTGGGACTTCGAGAAGCTCTGGACCGCGCTACGCACGCTATACACCGTCGGCATCCGCTGGGAGGACCTCACCGACGGCCAGGACGACAACGGGATCGCCGATCCCGGCGACCTGACCAAGGAAGCGCTGGCCGAAGCCGTGCTCGCCGACGCGCGTGACGCGTACGCCCGGCGTGAGGCCGAGGTCGACGAGCTCATCGCCCCCCTCGGTGGCATGCGGGAGCTCGAGCGGCAGGTCCTGCTCACGGTGATCGACCGCAAGTGGCGCGAGCACCTCTACGAGATGGACTATCTCAAGGACGGGATCGGCCTGCGGGCGATGGCCCAGCGCGACCCGCTCATCGAGTACCAGCGCGAGGGCTACGACATGTTCTCCGCGATGCTCGAGGGCATCAAGGAGGAGACGGTCTCCTACCTGTTCAACGCCCAGGTGCAACCGGCCCAGCCCGCCGCGCAGGTCCCGCCCGCTGCCCAGGCGCAGCAGGTTTCTGCGCAACCGCAGCAGGCTCCGGTGCAGCAGGCTCCCGTGCAGCAGCCGCAGGTGCAGCAGGTTCCGGCCCCGGTCGACCGTCGGCCCGCCGCGGCGGCATCCGGCGGTCGGCACTCGGCCGACCCGAACGCCACCACCAGCGTGCTGCCGCCGGCGTTCCGCGGTTCCCGTCCGGCGGATCTGCGCTACAGCGGCCCGGCGGAGGACGGATCCGCCACGCGTTCGCGCAGCGGCGACGGTGCGCGCGACGGCAGCCGGGGCGACGCCACGGTGGCAGGCTCTGCCGAGCCGTCGCGCAATCGCCCGTGCCCGTGCGGCTCGGGTCGCAAGTACAAGCAGTGCCACGGATCGCCCACTGCAGCACGCCCCTGACCTGCGCGGTCCGGGTTCAGCCGAGTCGCAGCGCGGTGCACCGCCAACCGGTGCCCGCGCTGTCGGCTCGCTCGAACCGCGCCGCCACTGCGCGCACTCGTCCGTCGATGGAGCACGCCACGGCCACCTCCGCGACGCCTGGTTGCGGAAGGCACAGACGCATCCGGGCGAACCGGGCAGGCGAACGCACAGTGCGCTGCTGCGCGGCCGTGCGCCAGTAACGCAGCACGGATGCCGTGACGTGGCCGGCGAGCTGTGCGGACGGCCTGCGGTGGTCGAGTACCTCCAGCGCGAGCCGCAGAATCCGCGTGATGGTGCGATGCGCCTCGCCGAGCTCGGCCGCCGACGGCCCGGCCGGCTCGGGCTGCGGCGGGCGCGGCGCCGGGATGGTGGCGACGGCGGCGCTCGCTCCGGGGCCTGGTTCGTACGCCATCCGTCGAAGCCGCGGCCGGATGGCTGGGCAGGTGGCGTGCTGCGGCTCAGGTAGCGGGGGTGGCGAGTCCAGCGTGGTGGTCACGGCGCCAGAGTGCGGCCTGGTGCCGGGCCGCCGAGGTCCGTTGGGGTGATCAGGCGACGAACCGTACGGGCACTGATGATCCAGCTTCGTACGGTGTGCCGATGACCGGCGGTTTCTTCGAGCCCGACCCGCAGCTGATGCCACTTCACCGGCTGTTGTCCCGGGCCGGGCAGGCCGTCTCTCGGTACTCCCGTGAGGTGGTCGCCGCACATGGGCTCACCGTCACCGCGATGGGCGTACTCGGTGCGCTCGCCGACGGCGAGGCCGTGTCGCATCGCGAGCTCTCCGGGTGCCTCGGCGTCGCCCCGGCCACGCTGACCCCGGTGGTCGACGCGCTGGAGACCGCGGGGGAGTTGGCTCGCGAACGCGACCCGGCAGACCGTCGGGTGGTGCGGTTGCGGATCACCGAGCACGGCCGGCTCCGGCTGGCGGGCGCGCATGGGGCCGTGGTGACGACGTTGCGGAGCGGCCTACCCCAGCCGTCGCCGCGGGACGCCGAGGTCATCCGCGCCTACCTGCTGGCGGTGCTGACGGCGGTCACGCGGGCGGAATGACGGCCCCGTCGGCTTTGCCGACCGGTGGCCGAGCACCGAGATCGATTAGGTTAGGGTCACCTCATGCGCTCTGGGAGGGTGGGCCGGCCGTCGCGCCGGTGGATGTCTTGGGGGCTCGCGATGGCCCTCGCGGCGGTGCTGGCCACGGGCTGCGCTACACAGCAGCAGGGCTCGTCCGGCGGCACCGGGAACACCGATGTGGCCACCGGCGGCAAGCTCTTCTCCACCGCCGACGAGGCGACCGCGAAGCTGGGAGCCGACGTCGGCCCCGGCGTCTTCCCCCGGACGATCACCCACGCGCGGGGCACCACGCGGCTGGAGACGAAGCCGGTCAGGGTGGTCACGATCGACAGCGGCGAGCTCGACGCCGTCCTCTCGCTCGGGGTCACGCCGGTCGGCATGGCGAACCCCAACGGGAAGGCGCCGTCCTATCTGGCCGACCGTGTCGCGGGCATCACGAGCGTCGGGGATACCAACAACCTCAACCTCGAGGCCATCGCGGCGCTGAAGCCCGACCTGATCCTCGGTAGCCAGCTGCGCGTCGACCAGCTCTACGAGCCGCTCAGCGCCATCGCGCCCACCGTGCTCAGCATCCGTCCGGGATTCCCGTGGAAGGAAGACTTCCTGCTGGCCGGCGCCGCGCTCGGCGAGGAGACCAAGGCCACCGAGGTGCTCAACGACTACCAGCGGCGGGCCGACGCGGTGAAGGCGTCGTTGGCCGGTGGCGCGCCCGCGATCTCGCTCGTGCGGTTCATGCCCGGCCGGATCCGCCTCTACGGGAACCTGTCGTTCATCGGTGTGATCCTCAAGGACGTCGGTCTGCCCCGCGCGCCGGGGCAGGACTTCGACGAGCTGGCCCAGGAGGTCTCGCCGGAGCTGATCAACCGCGCCGAAGGCGACTGGATCTTCTACTCGAGCTACGGCCCGCCCGAGGCCACGGATCAGGGTGCCGTGGTGAGCGGGGAGCTGTGGAGTCGGCTGAACGCGGTGCAGAAGGGGCACGCGCGACCCGTCGACGACGAGGTCTGGTTCCTGGGCCTGGGTCCCTCGGGCGCCATGATCGTGCTCGACGACCTGCAGAAGATCCTCGCCACTGCGTAGTACTCGGCAGCAAGTTCGCCGGTCGGGCCGCACCGCGGTCCGACCGGGGCCGACCTACAGCAAGATCGTCGGTTCGGGACAGGTAGCTGTGCTCGGCCCGGTTGTCGGGCCCGGATTGCCGATCATGGGCCGCGGAGCGGGGTGGCGGCGGGTAGGGGTGGCGTCCGGTCTCGGGGTCGGCGGTTGCCCGGCGTTCATGATCACTGTTTCGGTGCGCACGACGGCGCTCGGGGCGGCTGTTGGGTCCAAACCGATGATCACGAGTGGCCGGATTTTCAAGATCGTCGCTTGGGGCCGTCCAGCTGTGCCGGACGCGGTTGGCGGGCCCGGAACGTCGATCATGATGGTGGTGCACTGCGGAGACCGGCCGGTCGGCTGGGCCTGCGCCAAGATCATTGGTTCGGAACCGTGAGCTGTGCTCGGCGCGGTTGGCGGGCCCCGAACGTCGATCATGAAGGGTGGCGGGCGGTGGGGCCGGCCAAAGCAGGCGGAGTTGGTCGACGTCCCGGACCTGGACATCCTCGGCCGGATCAATGACCCCGACGCCGAGCACGTCTACTCCGTGAGCGAGGACGGTGGTGTTCCACTGCTTCTCCGGCGATGCTCGATCTCGACCCGGCCGAACGTCCTGAACGCCAAGATCGTCGTTTCGGGCCGGGGAGCTGTGCTCGGGGCGGTTGGCGGCGCGTCCGGGCCGGCGGCAGGTTCGGGTGGCGGCGGATCGGGGCCGGCTACCCGGACCCATGATCGTCAGTTCGGGACCCACAACCGTCCGGCCCGCCTCCCGGCACCCGAACGTCGATCATGAACCCGCGGAAGGCGCAGCGCCGTGCCCGCTGCCAAAGGACGGGCCACCGATCCCGGTAATGTGCCTGCGGTGCCGCTGCGTGGCTTGCTGATGGACTACCAGGGAGTGCTCACCGACGGGTCGGCCGTGGTCGAATTGGTCGGGCGGGCCCGGGCAGCGGGAGTGGCTACCGCCCTGGTCTCCGACGCACACGCCGTGCCCGACGAGTGTGCAGCGCAGTTCGACGCCGTGGTGCTGGGGCCTTCGCTCGGTGTGCGCAAGCCCGATCCTGAGGTGTATCGCCGGGTCGCGGAGATGCTCGGACTCGCCGTCGCCCAGTGCCTCGTGGTGGACGATCAGCTGCGCAACCTGCGAGGCGCACGTGAGGCAGGCGCGGTCGTCGTCCACCATCGGGACGCCGCTGCCACCACCGCCGAGGTCGAGATCCTGTTGGAGCTGCCACCCACCTGAGCGGTGGCGTCACGCCTCGTCGGCGTCGGGTTCGTCCTGCTCGGGGGTGCCGTTCGAATCCGGCGGCTGGGCCGGGTCGTCCTTCTCGGTGCCTGTGATCGTCGACTGCCGCAAGAGATCCGCCAGGAAGCCGTCGCCGCCTGGGGTGGGTTGGTCGTCACGCTCGTCGTCCGGCATGCCCACGGAGTACTCCGATCCGGACCGGACCAAACGAGGGCGAGGTAGGCGCTACCGCGGCGGCGGTGGCTCCTGGCCGCCGGGCGTCGCGTCGGGCGGCGCCGTGCCGGGCGGCTTGGGCTCGGTCGTGTCACCGTCGCCGGTCATCTGCTGCAGCTTGTCGACGGCCTGGTCGATCTGCTCGTCGTGGCCCTCCACCTTGCTCTTGGCCATCTCTCCGGCCTTCTCGATTCCCTGGTCGACCTTGTCGTCGTGCTGATGCAGCAGCTCGCGAATCTTCTCCATGAGTCCCATTCGTGCACGATGGCCCTGCGGCGCCGTTTTCGCAGCGTGAGTTCACGCATTCGGACGAAGGCGGACGTGTTCGCGTCGCAGTTCGTCGACGCTGTTGACGCCGATGAGCTGCAGCGTGCGGACGATCTCGCCGGTCAGGATCGCCACGGCCTTCTCCACACCGAGGCGGCCACCGGCCATCAGCCCGTACAGGTAGGCGCGCCCGACGAGGGCGGCCCGGGCGCCGAGCGCGATCGCGGCCAGCACGTCGGCGCCGTGGGTGATCCCGGTGTCGACGAGCACCTCGGCGCGGTCGCCGACGGCCTGGACGGTGGGCTCGACCAGCTCCAGTGGCACCGGCGCGCGGTCGAGCTGACGGCCGCCGTGGTTGGACAGGAGTACGGCGTCGGCGCCTGCGTCGACCACGCGGAGTGCGTCCTCGACGCTCTGGACGCCTTTGACCACGAGCTTTCCCGGCCAGGTGCCACGCAGCCACTCGACGTCGGCGATCGTGAGCGCCGGGTCGAAGACGCGTGCGATCAGCTCGGCGGGAGTGCCCTCGGTGGACGTGAGGCTCGCGAACTTCAGCGGCTCGGTGGTGAGCAGGTTGAACCACCAGTGCGGGTGGCGGGCGCCGTCGACGAACGTCCGCAGCGACAGGGCGGGAGGGATGGTGAGCCCGTTGTGGACGTCGCGGAGCCGGGCCCCGCCGACCGGAGTGTCGACCGTGAGCAGCAGGGTGTCGTAGCCCGCATCCGTGGCGCGCTGCACGAGCTCCTTGGCGGGAGCGCGGTCACGCCACAGGTAGAGCTGGAACCACTTGCGCCCGCCGGGAGCGGCGGCTGCCATCTCCTCGATCGTGGTGGTGCCCAGCGTCGAGAGTGCGTACGGGATGCCCACCTCCTGGGCCACCGACGCGACGGCACGCTCGCCCTCGTGGTGCATCATCCGCGTGAAGCCGGTGGGCGCGAAGGCGAACGGGAGTGCAGAGCGCTTCCCCAGGATGTCGCGCCCGGTGTCCACGGACGACACGTCGCGCAGCACCGTGGGGTTGAACTCGACGCGGGCGTAGGCCTGGCGGGCGCGGAGCAACGAGCGCTCCCCGTCGGCCGCACCGTCCGTGTAGTCGAACACGGCCCGTGGGGTGCGGCGGCGCGCGATCTCCCGCAGGTCGGCGATGCTCGCGGCGCGCATCAGCCGTCGCTGCGCGGAGTCGCGCACGAACGGCGCCGGCCGCAGCAGCGGGCGGAGCTCGGAGGGACGAGGAAGCCTGCGCTGGACCATTCGGACAGACTAGATCTCTTCCAGCGCCGAAGCGCTCAGCGAACGCGTCGTGCCAGCTCGAACGCTGCGACCGCCCCGGCGCTCGCCACGCCCAGCGACTCGACGCCACCGTGCATGGGGATCGCCAGGAGGCCGTCGAGCATCGCCCGCACCGATGACGAGAGCCCGTCGGTCTCGTTGCCCAGCACGAGCGCGACGCGCCCGGGGAGCTGCGCATCGAGCAGCGATGAGCCCCCTGCGTCGAGCCCGTACACGGCGAACCCGGCCGCGGCCAGCTCGGTGCATCCCTCCTCGACAGTGCCCGACCGCAGGACGGGCGCACGGAACGCGACGCCCGCCGAGGCCTTCACGACCAGTGGGTCGATCGCCGGCACGCCGCGGCGGGGGAGCAGCACCCCGTCGAGCCCGGCGGCGGTGGCGCTGCGCAGGATCATCCCGACGTTGGCCGGGTTGGTGAGCCGGTCGAGTACGAGCACCGACGCGTTGGCGCCGGGAGCGAGCGCAGCCACGAACTCGCCGACCGGCGCCATCCGTGGTGCGACGACGTCGGCGAGTACGCCCTGGTCATGGCGTCCGTTGCCGGCCAGCACCTTCACCCGGTGCGCCGACGCCCACTGCACCGGAACCCCGCGTTGCCGTGCGGCACTGGTGATCGCCCGCACCGGCTCGCCCCGCTGTCCCTCGGCCAGGATGACCTTGTCCACCCGCAGTCGCGCGTCGGTCAGGGCCTCCAGCACCGGCTTGCGTCCGTAGACGGTGATGAAGGTGTCCTTTGGAGAACGGGCTCCCGGCTCCCCCGTGAAACCCTGCGCTCCGCTGCTGCTCCGCACGGGTGTCAGGGTGCCACCTAGGATCTGGTCCATGCCGCCCCGGCTCTCCGCGCTCGACGCCTCGTTCCTGTACCTGGAGCAGCCGACGACGCCCATGCACGTGGGCGGGGTGTCGATCTTCCGGCGGCCGCGCCCGCCAGGCCCGTCCGGAGGATTCGACTACGAGCGGCTCGTCGAGCTGATCGAGCAACGGATCGCGCTGGTACCGCGCTACCGGCAGAAGGTTCGCTACGTGCCGGGCAACCTCGCCCGGCCCGTGTGGGTCGACGACCCGGACTTCGACATCGCGTATCACGTTCGTCGATCCGCGCTGCCGAAACCCGGCTCGGACGAGCAGCTCACCGAACTCGTCGCGCGGCTGATGTCGCGCCCGCTCGACCACACCCGCCCGCTCTGGGAGATGTACCTGGTGGAGGGGCTGGCCAGGGGACGCACGGCCGTGCTCACCAAGACCCACCAGGCGATGGTCGACGGCGTGAGCGCGTTCGACATCGGCCAGGTCATCCTGGACGTCTCGGCCACGCCGAGCGCGGCACCGCTCGACGGCGAAGCGGCCGAGGCGCCGCTTCCGGGGCGGGGCAGGCGCGGACGCGCCATGGTGGAGGAGTTCTGGATGCCGCGGCCGGAGCCGAGCGACACCCAGCTGATACTCGGGGCCGTGGCCGAGGCAGTGGCGCGCCCGGCCGAGATCGTCGACAACGTCCGTGTCGCGGCCGGCGATGCGCTGGCCACCGTCGGCAAGATCGCCGGCACGGCCGGCAGCCTGTTCTCGATGGCGCGGGCCGCGAGCAGGCGGGCCCCGGGTACCCCGCTCAACGTCCCGATCTCCACCCAGCGCCGGTTCGCGGTGGCGCGCACGCGGCTCGAGTCCTACCGGAAGGTGCGGGCCGCGCACGGGTGCACCGTCAACGACGTGGTGCTCAGCGTGGTCTCTGGCGCGCTGCGCAACTGGCTGCTCTCGCGAGGGGAGCCGGTCAGCCCGTCGTCGACGCTGCGGGCGATGGTGCCGCTGTCGGTGCGGGGCGAGGCCGATGTCCCCAGCTCGGCCACGGCCGGCTCACTCGGCAACCGCGTGTCGTCGTTCATCGTGGATCTGCCGGTCGGCGAGCAGAGCCCGGTGGTGCGACTACACCATGTGACGCACGCGATGCGTGAACACACGTCCACGGGGCAGTCTGTCGGTGCCGACACCCTGGTCCGGATCGGTGGTTTCGCCCCGCCTACGCTGCACGCCCTGGGGGCGCGCGCCGCGAGCGGGTTCTCGAAGCGGATCTTCAACTTGGTGGTGACGAACGTGCCGGGACCACAGTTCCCGCTGTACGCCGCAGGTGCCCGGATGCTCGAGATGTTCCCGGTGGTGCCGCTGGCCAAGGGCCAGGCGCTCTCGATCGGGCTCACCTCGTACGACGGCGGCGTCTTCTACGGCTTCAACGGCGACCGCGACGCAATGTCCGATGTCGACGTGCTCGCCGGCCTGGTCGACGAAGCGCTCGACGAGCTCCTGTCGACCGTGGGGTCGTGAGCGGGATGCGCATCTATGTGCCTGCCACCTGGCCGATGCTGCGGACGCTGGTCAAGAACGGCACCGTGGACCCGATCGGCGGCACCGCGTTCGCCCTCACACCGCGGCTGCGCGAGTCCTACACCAGCGGCGACGACGAAGAGCTCGAGTACGCCGCGCTCACCGAGGCCGCCCGGGCGTCACTGCGGCTGCTCGCCGTGGAGCTCGGGGTGGGTGAGGACACCACGCCGGCCCGGCGTGTGGTCATCGCCGCCGACCTCGACGACGTCACCCTGCGGCCCGACCTGGACGACGGCGCCGTCCGGATCGCAGGCACGGTGCCGTTCGAGACCATCGCCGCCGTCCACGTCGACAACGACGAGGCGGAGTACGCGGTGCGCCAGGCCGCCGGTGCCGTCGACGCCGCCGACATGGGCGACCTCGACGCGGAGTTCCTCGTCGGCGAGGCGGAGGACCACGAGCTGGCCTGGTACGACCCGTCCGAGGTGGCGTTCCTGGTGGAGCTGGGCTGACGCCCGGCGCGGCCCTGGCCGTCCGACGGGCGCGGGCGCAGCTCCTCACCCCCGGCACACGGGATCCACGCGATGTCGTGAGCCGCCTGGTCGGTGTTCAGGCGCAGGACTGGCGGTCGGCGAGGCTCGCTCTGCGCGCCCGGTCCGACGGCCTCACCCCCGACGCTCTGGACTCCGCGGCGGCCGGCGGATCGCTCGTGGTCGCGTGGCTCCTGCGGGGGACGCTGCACCTGGTGCGCGCCGAGGACCACGGGTGGCTTCTGGCGCTCACCGCGCGAGCGGGCGTGGTCGAGTCCCGGCGCAGGTTGGCCGAGGAGGGCGTGACCGAGCCGCAGGTCGACACGGCCCTGCGGGTGATCGCCACGGGACCGGCCGGCGGACCCCGATCCCGCGAGGAGCTCACCGACCACCTTGCCGCGGCTGGTGTGCCGGTCGCCGGACAGGCCGTCCACCACTGTCTGCGTGTGGCGGCGCTGCACGGGCGGGCCGTGCTCGTGCCGGGAGCTGAGGCGGGATCGCTGCTCGTCCGGGCCATCGACCCGCCTGCGGCGCCGAGTGATCGGGACGCCGCCGTCGTCGAGCTGGCGCGCCGCTACCTTCGGGGCCACGGACCGGCCACAGCCGCGGACCTCGCGGTGTGGTCGGGCCTGCCGCTGCGCGACGCCAGGGCCGGGCTACGGGGACTCGGCGCCTCGCTCGTCGAATGCGGCGACGGCCTCGTCGACCTGGCCTGCCGTGATGCGGCCGGGGACGACGTACCGGGGGTGCCCCCGCGGCTGCTGCCGCCGTTCGATCCGTTCCTGCTCGGCTGGGCCGACCGCTCGTTCGCGGTGCCGGAGCATCTGCGCTCGCGGGTGCATCCGGGTGGCGGGATGCTGCGGGCCACCGCGACGGTCGACGGTGCCGCGGTGGGTACGTGGACGATGCGGCGGCGCGGTGGGCGCCCGGAGGTGGCGCTCGACGTGGCCGAGCCGGCGCACATCGAGGCGCTTCAGGCCGATGTGGCCGACGTGCTCCGGTTCTCGGGCTGAACCCTCGGGCGCGGGGTCAGCGCCGGTCGCGGCGCCGGTCGCGCCTGCCGTTGCCCTTGCCGACTCCGCCGCCGTAGACCAGCGCGCCCATCAGGGGAATGAGCAGGAAGAAGTACCACTGCTTGGTGATGAAGAACAGCAACAGCGCCACGACCGGAGTGATCGTGAGCAGCAGGTAGCCGTCCTTCTTCGGGGCCACCTCTCCGGCGGCCGGCGCGACGGGGAGCGGTGCGGTCAACGGAGCGGCCGTGCCGGGGAGCTGTGGGCGTGGCTCCGGCAGGTCGGTGAACAGCTCGGCGATCTCGGAGGCCACGACGGCATTGGCCGCCTTGGCCGTGCGCTCGCCGTACTCCTCGATTCCGAGCCTGCCTGCCGACAGGTGCTCGTCGAGTGCCTTCATGGCCGCGGTGCGTTCAGCATTGCCGATCCGCAGGGGCGAGGATTCTTCCCCGGACGTCATGCGCAGAGCGTGCCAAACCCGTCATCTCAGTGCTACCAGTACCCGGCGGAGCGCGGCGAGCCGGCCGGGCTGCAGCAGTCCCTTCTCCGCCAGCGCATCCAGCGCGCACTCCGGATCAGCGGGCGGCCCGAGGTGCCCGCAGCCGCGTGGACAGTCCTCGATCGCCGCGGCGAGGTCGTCGAAAGCGGCCAGGACGTCGTCGGGCGTGACGTGGGCGAGGCCGAAGGACCGGACGCCGGGCGTGTCGACCACCCAGCCTCCGCCGCGCTCTTCGGGCAGCGGTAGGGCGAGTGCGGCGACGGTGGTGTGGCGCCCCTTCCCGACGGCCGACACGAGGCCGACCGCCCGTGCGGCGTCCGGAACCAAGGCGTTGACCAGCGTCGACTTGCCCACGCCTGAATGCCCGACGAGTGCCGACACCCGGCCGGACAGCACGGCCGCGAGTTCGGCAGGCTCCTCCTCGCGACGCGTGACGATCACGGGCAGGTCGAGGTCGCGGTACTGCGCGGCGAAGGGCTCGGGGTCGCCGAGGTCCGCCTTCGTCAGGCACAGGATGGGGGCCAGGCCGCCCGCGTAGGCGGCCACCAGGCAGCGGTCCACGAAACCGGTGCGCGGCTCCGGGTCGGCGACCGCGGTGACGATGACGAGCTGTTCGGCGTTGGCCACGACGACCCGCTCGAAAGGGTCGGTGTCGTCAGCGGTGCGGCGCAGCAGGGTGCGGCGCTCCTCGACGCGCACGATGCGGGCGATCGTGTCGGGGGCACCGGACAGGTCCCCGACGAGCCCGACCCTGTCGCCCACGACGATCGGGGTGCGGCCGAGCTCGCGGGCCCGCATCGCGGTGACCGCAGGCCGCGTGCTGTCGGCGCCGGGAGCGCAGGTCCAGCGGCCCCGGTCCACGGTGGTGACCATCGCCTCGGCGGCGTCGGCGTGCTCGGGGCGGCGCTTGGTGCGCGGCCGTGAGCCCCGGCGCCCGGGGCGGATCCGGACGTCGGACTCGTCGTACTCGCGGCGCTTCACGTCAGCGCGACGCCGACGTCATCCCGGTCACCGGACCGCCTCGACGAGGGCGGCCCAGCGGGCGGGGAAGTCGGGGATGGTCTTGTCGGTGCAGGCCACGTCGTCGATCGTGACTCCGGGAACGACGAGCCCGATGAGCGCGCCTGCCGTGGCCATCCGGTGGTCGGCGTAGGCGCCCCACGGCCGGTCACCGGGGGCGGTCAGCGGCGCCGGGTGGATCTCGAGCCCGTCCGGCATCTCGGTGACGTTTCCACCGAGGGCGTTGATCTCGGTGGCGAGTGCCGCCAGCCGGTCGGTCTCGTGCCCGCGGATGTGGGCGACCCCACGGATCCAGGACGGTCCCGTGGCCAGCGAGGCGACGGCGGCGACCGTGGGCGTCAGCTCGCTGGCGTCGTGCAGGTCGACGTCGACGCCTGACAGGGCGTCCGGCCCGCGCACCGTCATCCCGTCCGGACCTGGTTCGACGGTGCAGCCGGCCTGGGCGAGCACGGAGAGGATCTCGGCGCCCGGCTGGGTGGAGCCGGCGGGCCAGCCCAGCACGGTCACCTCACCCCCGGTGATGGCGGCGGCGGCGAGGAACACCGCGGCGTTCGACAGGTCCGGCTCCACCGTCCAGTCGCGGGCCGCGATCGGCCCGGGGGCGACCCGCCAGGTGTCGGGCTCGCCGCGGCCCGCTCCGTCCGCGCTGTCGTCGACCTCGACGCCGGCCGCGCGCAGCATGTCGACGGTCATCTCGATGTGCGGCAGCGACGGCACCGGCTTCCCGCTGTGGTGCACGGTGACGCCCTTGTCGTAGCGGGCGCCAGACAGCAGGAGTCCGGACACGAACTGGGACGACGCCGAGGCGTCGATGACCACGTCGCCACCGGGCACTCCACCGGTGCCGTGCACGGTGAACGGCAGCCGGTCCCCGTCCACCCGTGCCCCCAGCGCCCGCAGCGCGTCGAGCACCGTGGCCATCGGCCGCTGCCGGGCCTGCGGGTCGCCGTCGAACGCGACCGGGCCGTCGGCCAGCGCCGCCGCGGGGGGCACGAACCTCATCACGGTGCCGGCGAGCCCGCAGTCCACCGTGCCACCGCCGCGCAGTCCGTCGTGGGGAGAGAACGAGACCCGCTCGCCGTCGACCTCGATCGGGACGCCGAGCGCGCGCAGGGCGCCGACCATCAGTGCCGTGTCGCGAGTGGCGGGCGCGCCCGTCACGACGGCGGCACCGCCGGAGAGGGCGGCGAGCAGCAGCGCGCGGTTGGTCACGGACTTGGACCCGGGCGCGGCCACCCGGCCGCGGACGGGCCCGTGGGCGAGCGGTGCGGGCCATGGGCTGGTCACCCCCGCAATGATTCCGCATCCCGCCCACGGCGCCGGTCAGGAGGCCGCCGAGCGCCGTGCGGACGTGCGCCGTGCGGCGCTGTGGCCGCCGACGGTGGGACGATGGGGACATGTGCGGTCGTTACGCATCGATCAAGGCCCCCGCCGACCTCGCCGACGAGTTCCGTGCCGTCGACGCCACCGACGGAGCGGCGAAGGTGGACTACAACGTGGCGCCTACCAAGCAGATCATCACGGTGGTGGAGCGGCACCCGCGTGACGAGGAGGGCACGCCCGACCCTGACACCACCGAGCGCACGCTGCGCATGCTGCGCTGGGGGCTCGTGCCGTCCTGGTCCAAGGACCCGAAGTCCGGCGCTCGCATGATCAACGCGCGGTCGGAGTCGGCGGCCACGAAGCCCGCGTTCCGCCGGGCGCTCAACTCGCGGCGTTGCCTGATCCCGGCCGACGGCTGGTTCGAGTGGCAGCGCGGGCCGGAGCACAAGCAGCCCTACTACACCCACTACTCCGACGGGAGCTCGCTCGCGATGGCCGGGCTCTGGGAGTACTGGAAGCCGAAGGACGACCCCGAGAACGAGTACCCGAACGGGCTGGTCACGGCCGCGGTCCTCACCACCGATGCGGTCGGCCCGCTCACGCAGGTGCACGATCGGATGCCGCTGGTGCTCCCGCGGTCGGCGTGGGACGCCTGGCTCGACCCGGACGCCGGTGCCGACGACGAGAGGGTGGCTGCCCTGCTCGCTCCGCCGTCACCGGAGCTCGTGGCGGCACTCGAGCTTCGACCGGTGTCCCCGCGGGTCAACAGCGTGCGCAACAACGGGCCGGAGCTGCTGGCCCCACTCGCCGCCGAGGACGTCCGCGAGCCGCTGCAGCTCGACCTGCTGGCCGGGCCGAACCCGAAGTGACCGCTCCGGAACGAGCCGGACCATCGGGCGTGATCGCCGAGATCGCCACGCCCCACGGTCCGGCCCGGATCACCCGCCACGACGCCGACGGCGAAGCGCGGGGCGTGCTGCTGCTCGGGCACGGCGCGGGTGGCGGGGTGGGCGCGCCCGACCTGGTCGCCGGGGCAGGCGTCGCCGTCGCGGCCGGGATGCACGTCGTGCTGGTGGAGCAGCCCTACCGCGTTGCCGGGCGCCGGGCGCCCGCTCCCGCGGCCCAGCTCGACACGGCCTGGCTGGCGGTGGTGGAGCAGGTCAGGGCCGACACCGATCCGCGGCTGCCGCTGCTGTTCGGGGGCCGCAGCTCCGGGGCCCGCGTGGCGTGCCGGACGGCCACGGAAGGCGCTGCTGCCGGTGTGCTGTGTCTCGCGTTTCCCGTCCACCCGCCGGGAAAGCCGGAGAAGGACCGGCTCCACGAGCTGGCAGCGCCGACCGTCCCGGTGCTGGTGGTGCAGGGGGAGAGCGACCCGTTCGGCCGTCCCGACCCCGCTCCCGGGCGGGAGGTGGTGATGCTGCGCGGCAACCACAGCCTGCGCAGCGACATGCCCGGACTGCGGGCGGCTGTGGCGGGCTGGCTCGCGCAGCGGTTCGGGGCCGTGCCGGTGGCCGGGTAGCTACGAAGCCGCGATCGGCGCGAAGCGAGCGCCGGTGAGCCGCGCGAGGTCGCCTGGTGCGAGCTCCACCTCCAGCCCGCGGCGCCCGGCGCTGCAGAAGAGCGTCTCCAGCTCCTCCGCGGACGAGTCCAGCACGGTCGGCAGGCGCTTGCGCTGGCCCAGCGGGGAGATCCCGCCCGCCACGTAACCGGTGGCCCGCTCGGCGAGGGCGACGTCGGCCATCTTCGCCCGCTTACCGCCCACCGCGGCCGCGAGCGCCTTGAGATCGAGCGTCGTCAGCACGGGGACGATTCCGACGGTCAGCGCACCGTCGACGTCGGCGACCAGAGTCTTGAACACCCTCGCTGGGTCCAGCCCCAGCATCTCCGCGGCCTCTGGCCCGTAGGCCTGACCGCTTCCGTGGGTGTAGCTGTGCAGCTGATGCGAGACGGCCTGCTTCGTGAGCAACGCGGTCGCCTGCGTTCCCCTACCTGCCACCCCCGCACGATAGCGAGAAGGGAATCGAGCGGCGGAGACGGATGTTGACAAGGGGGTGAATCAGGCAGTGATGGACGCGCCGAAAATCGCGCCGCGCCGCGACGGCCGGGTGCGTCCGGCCTTCGAGGTGGCGCTCGGCGGCGTAAGCTCGATCCGTCAGCAGGGCGGCCAAGTGGTGGCCGGCCTGGAGGTCGCAGATCGTGCGACCCGGCGGGAGAGGAGCAGGGTGCCACGCACCGAACAGGCGGCCGAAGCGGAGATCACCGCAGGTCAAGACGTCGAGCACGAGCAGGAGGAGTCCGCCGAGGAGCGGGCTGCTCGCTTCGAGCGCGATGCGATGCCCCTGATCGACCAGCTTTACGGCGCCGCCCTACGGATGACGCGTAACCCGGCCGACGCCGAGGATCTGGTGCAGGAGACCTATCTCAAGGCCTACTCCGCATTCCGGACGTTCCGGGCCGGAACGAATCTCAAGGCCTGGTTGTACCGGATCCTCACCAACACCTACATCAACGGGTACCGCAAGCGGCAGCGCCAGCCCGTGCAGTCGGCCACCGACGAGATCAGCGACTGGCAGATCGCGCAGGCCGGGGAGCACACGTCCCAGGGCCTGCCCTCGGCCGAGATGGAAGCGCTGGACCGGCTCCCCGACAACGACGTCAAGGTGGCTCTGCAGCAGTTGCCGGACGACTTCCGAATGGCGGTGTACCTCGCTGACGTCGAGGGCTTCGCATACAAGGAGATCGCTGACATCATGGGCACCCCCATCGGTACCGTGATGTCCCGGTTGCACCGGGGCAGGCGCCAGCTTCGCGACATGCTCACCGATACCGCCCGCGACCGCGGGTTCCTGCGGGGACAGCCGGAGGAGGTCTCCAAATGAGCTGCGGGAACCACCATGACACCGACTGCTCCGAGGTACTCGCCGAGGTCTGGCTGTTCCTCGACCACGAGTGCGACCAGGCGCGCAGAGCGTTGCTCGCGCAGCACCTGGACGAATGCGGGCCGTGCCTGGCCGAGTACGGCATCGACGACAAGCTGAAGAAGCTGCTCGCCACGAAATGTGGGGGTGAGCACGCCCCCGCCGAGCTGAAGAACCGGTTGCGACGCCAGATCAGGGTGGCGGTGCTCGAGCAGGCGGACGTCACCGTGGAGGCGGGGCCGGACGGCGCCACCACGACCACCGTCGAGGTGCGTGCCACCCGCATCGAACAGCGTGGTTGAACGGATAGGGCGGTAGCGCGAAGGCGCCGGGGCCATCGGCCGCCGGCGCCTTCTTCACGATCACCTGCAGATGGATCAGGTGTTGGGCCGCTTGCCGTGGCTGGCCGCGCTCTTCTTGCGGTCGCGACGCTTGCGTGCGCGCTTCGACATGTTCCCTCCCCCTGACTCGTTCTTCGCGATCGGTTCGTCGTACCGAAGGTCCCTCGAGTCTTCCACGTGCTTGACTGGAAGGAAGTCCGTGGGGCGTGGCGCCCTGACCGGGAGGGGTCTCTAGTTGTCCACCCTCAGCGAGCTGCTCGCGGAGCACACCCAGCTGGCCGGCGATGCCGTTGACCATCTGCAGCGCGTGGTCGCCGAATGGCAACTGCTCGCAGACATGTCATTCGCCGACTTCCTGCTCTGGGTCCCGCTCAACGGTGAGGAAGAGCACGTCGGTCCGAGCGAATTCCTCTGCGTGGCCCAGGCCCGCCCCACCACCGCGCCCACCGCGCATCCCGAGGACGTGGTCGCCGCGCGCGTCCGGTCCGCCGACAACCCGCAGCTGCGGCGGGCCGTCGTCGAGGGCCGGATCTGCCGGGAGGAGAACCCGCGCTGGCACCTGGAGGTGCCCGTGCGCCGCGAGACCATTCCGGTCCGGCATGCAGGCTCGGTGGTCGCCGTGCTGTCCCGCGACACGAACCTCGCCATGCCCCGGGTGCCCAGCCCGCTGGAGATCGCTTACCTGGGCAGCGCCTCGGATCTGTGCCAGATGGTCGCCGACGGCACATTCCCGCCGCGGGCGGCCGTCGCAGGCGCCGATACGAGCCCGCGGGCGGGCGACGGCCTGATCCGCCTCGATGCGCACGGCCTCGTGGCCTACGCGAGCCCCAACGCGCTCTCGGCCTACCACCGCATGGGCCATGCCAGCGACCTCGTCGGGCTGTCGCTCACCCAGGCCACGCGGGAGCTCGTCCACGACCCGTTCGACGCCGCCGAGGTGGCCGCCCGCATCGGAGCGGCGCTCGACGGGCGCCATTCGCTGCGGATGGAGGTGTACGCCCGCGGCGCCGTGATGCTCGTGCGCGCGCTCCCGCTGCGCCCACGGGGCGACGCAGCGGGTGCTCTGGTGCTCGTGCGCGACGTCACCGACCTGCGTCGCAGGGACATGGCGTTGCTCAGCAAGGACGCCACCATCCGCGAGATCCACCACCGGGTGAAGAACAACCTCCAGACAGTGGCGGCGCTGCTGCGTCTGCAGGCCCGCCGCACGGCGATTCCGGAGGCCCGCCGGGCGCTCGTGGAAAGCGTTCGGCGTGTCAACTCCATCGCGCTGGTACACGAGTCGCTCTCGGTCTCGGTGGCCGAGCGGGTGGACCTCGACGAGCTGGTCGACAAGGTCCTGCCCGCCATCGGTGACGGCGCCACCGCGGAGTTCCGGGCCAAGGTGCGGCGCGACGGCAGCTTCGGCACGTTGCCTGCCGCGCTGGCCACGCCCCTCGTGCTGGTGCTCACCGAGCTCGTCCACAACGCGCTGGCCCACGCCTTCGAGCCCGGACGGGCCGGGGAGGTCGTGGTGTCGGCCCATCGGTCGGCCGGCGGTCTCGACGTGGTGGTGGCCGACGACGGCCGGGGCATCCCGCCGGGGTTCGACCCGGACTCGTCAAAGGGGCTTGGCCTGCAGATCGTGCGGACTCTGCTCGACTCCGAACTCGACTCGGCACTGCAGGTTCGGCCCCGCGCCGGGGGCGGAACCGAGGCCGTCATCAGGCTCTCGTTGCGGGGGCGTTAGCCTTCAGGTCGTGGTCGAGGATTCCGGTTGTGCGGTCGCCGCCCGGGCCGTCGATCCCCCTCCGGAGCTGCTCTTGCGTGCGCCCGGTGAAACGACCGCGGGCCCGGAGCCGGGTGCAGTCCGGCCTCGGGCCCGCGGTGGGGGAGGTTTGCGTATTGCGGTGTATCAGGCGGTGCGTGCGCGCGTACGCGCGTTGCGGCGCTTCAGGGCGCGCCGCTCGTCCTCACTCATGCCGCCCCAGACGCCTGCGTCCTGGCCGCTCTCCAGCGCCCACGTAAGGCACTCGGTGACGACCGGGCAGCGCCGGCAGACGGTCTTGGCCTCGGCGATCTGCAGCAACGCAGGCCCGCTCGTCCCCACAGGGAAGAACAGCTCGGGGTCCTCGTCGCGGCAGATAGCGCGGTGACGCCAATCCATGGTCTCTCGGCTCCTTGTACTTGCGCGATCGGGGTCGCGCCGATCGTCTGTCACGGTGTTTCCGCGCTTGTGAATCGTTTCACGAGCGCGCTCGGTGTTCAAGGTCCGAGGTCCACCCAGGTGAGCACTCTCACCCACTCATAGCAACGAAGTGCGCCACGATCGGTTACTTGTTGCGTACCGCGTTCGTGACTCGTCACCTTGAGCTATGGACTTCGTCCCGCCCACCGGAACCGGGTTACCCCCGGTCCCGAAGGACCATGCGAGAAGGATCCTCGCGATCACTCGCTTGTCCCTGGACAACCTTGGGGCAACGTTTGCCCAGGTGCGAGCCCTTATCGGCTCGACGGTCCACAGGCATCGGTGAGTGGACGAGAATCCTCACCCTCGTGAGTGACGGAGTGCGCCCGGCTGCGACGAGCTGCACATCTCGCACGATGACCCGTAGCGCCGCGAACACGGTGCGAAATCACTCTTTGGGCGTGCGGGACGATCCGGACGGCGTACCGCCGGGGCCGGGTTCACCCCACACAGACCAGGGAGAACGGCGGCTGGGGTGGGGAAATTCCCAACCGGACGCCGGGGCCGGACGTGACACGGGTCGCCACGCCTATCCTCGAGCCCGTGGAGGCGGAGCGACCGGCGGCAGGGCCGCCGCGGCAGGTGCGCCTGGCCGGAGTCCTGGTCGGGGTGCAAGGACTGGTGGCCGTCGGCTTCGCGGTGGCACTAGGCGTGCGCTCGCTCGCTCCCGGGGTCGGTGTCGGCAGCGTGCTCGGTGAGGCCGGCTACTTCGTTCTCATCGGCGCTGCGCTGGTGGCCGTGGGCGTCGGCCTCGTGAGGGGGCGCCGGTGGGCGCGCACGCCTGCCATCGTCACCCAGCTGCTGCTGCTCCCGGTGGTCTACTCGCTGATCGGGCCGTCGCGTCAGCTCGTGCTGGGGATCATCTGCGGCGTGTTCGTCGTCGCCACGTTCATGCTGCTCATCAGTGAGCGCTCGCGTGAGTGGTCGATGGGTCTGGACCTGCCTGACGCGAAGCAGCGCTAGAGGCGCCGCCCGCCGTTGCGGCCAGGGCGCTCAGCGCGTCGCCGTGGAGCCGGAACGTTGTCCACTCGTCCATCGCCACCGCCCCGAGGCTGCGGTAGAAGCCGATCGATGGCTCGTTCCAGTCCAGCACCGACCACTCGAACCGCGCGTAGCCCCGTTCGGCGCAGACCGCGGCCAGCGTGGCCAGCAGAGCCCTGCCGAGGCCGCCGCCGCGGTGAGCGGGCCGCACGAAGAGGTCCTCCAGGTAGAGGCCGTGCACGCCGTGCCAGGTGGAGAAGTTGACGAACCAGAGGGCGAAGCCGACCACCTCCGGGGGCCCTGCCCCGTCGGCCCCTGCCGGAACCTCGGCGACGTGCCCGAACAGCGCGGGCGCCGGGCCGAACAGGGCGGTGGCGAGCTGTTCCTCGGTCAGCGTGCAGGACTGCGGCTCGCGTTCGTACTCGGCGAGCTCGTGCACGAGCTCGACCACGGCCGCCATATCACCGGGGCGTACCTCCCGGATCACCGCTGCGGAGGCCGGGCTCACGTAAGCGGTCGCAGGTTCACGCCGTCGAGACGCGGGACGCCCCGCTCGTCGCCCAGCACGGCCAGCGAGGGCGCCGACATCTCGAACCGGACGCCCTGGGTGGCAGGAAGCTCGATCCAGCGGCTGGTGAGAACCCGGCTGAAGTGGCCGTGCCCGGCGAGAACGACGTCACCGGCGTCGAGCTTCGCCCGGGCGTCGGCGAGCACGGAGTCGGCCCGGCGGGCGACCTGTTCGGCCGTCTCGCCGCCGGGGCAGGGGTGGGTCCAGACCGTCCAGCCCGGCACGGTCTCGCGGATCTCCTCGGTGGTGAGGCCCTCGTACTCGCCGTAGTCCCACTCGGCGAGCCGCTCGTCGACGCCGTCGGAGCGCAGACCGGCCAGCTCGGCCGTGTCGCGCGCGCGGGCGCGGGGGCTGGTCAGGACGAGAGCGGGCGGCTCGTCGCCGCGCAGCTTCGCCAGGAGCTCGCCCGCTGCCTTCGCCAGGCCCCGCCCCCGCTCGGTCAGCGGGATGTCGGTGCGGCCCGTGTGACGGCCGGACAGCGACCACTCCGTCTCTCCATGACGCAACAGGAACACCCGACCGCTGCTCACCGCACCGACACTAGTGTGCGACCGGGCTTCGCGCGGGGTGTGCGTGCACGGTGGCGGCGGTGAGCCGGGGTACGGCGTGTGTGAGTTCGTGCTCGGCGGCGTGCGCGATGGCATGGGCACGCTCGATGCTGACGCCGGGGGAGACCGACAGATCCACCTCGGCGCGCAGGGCGTGCCCGATCCAGCGCAGCCGCACGCCGTCGACGCCGACCACCCCCGCCACGCCCTGCAGCGCCGCGACGGCCCGCTCGACCAGCGAGGGGTCGACGGCGTCCATCAGGCGGGCGAGCACCTGCCTGGCGGCGCCCCAGGTGACGGTGACGATCGCGGCCGTGATGGCCAGGCCCACCACCGGGTCGGCCCACCTCCAGCCCGACGCCGCCCCGCCCGCGGACAGCAGCACGGCGAGCGAGGTGAGCGCGTCGGTACGGGCATGCAGGCCGTCGGCGACGAGCGCGGCGGATCCGATCCGCCGTCCGGTGCGGATGCGCACCTGGGCGGCGATCTCGTTGCCCGCGGCGCCGATCAGACCGGCGATGGCGACCGCTCCGAGGAACCGGACGTCGGTGGGCTCCGCGAGCCTGCGCACCGACTCGTAGCCGGCGAAGACCGCGGAGCCGAGGATCACCAGCACCACGACGATGCCTGCGACGTCCTCCGCGCGTCCGTAGCCGTAGGTGAACCGGCGCGTCGGCGGACGCCTGGCGAGCAGGAAGGCGATCCCGATGGGCACGGCGGTCGCGGCGTCGGCGACGTTGTGCATGGTGTCCGACAGCAGCGCCGCGGAACCGGACGCCACCACCACGACGGCCTGGAACGCCGCTGTGGCGCCGAGCACGGCGAGGGAGACCCACAGGGCCCGCATCCCGGCCCTGGAGGCCGCCATGGCCTGATCGACGCGGTCGGCCGGGTCGTGGCTGTGCGGGACGACGAGGTGGCGGACTGCGTCCCAGAGCCGTCGCACGCCGCGGGCGTGTCCGTGCCCTCCGTGGCCGTGTCCATGGCCGTGCCCGTGGCCGGTTTGCGACGCGGTCTGCATCAGGGCACCATACGTGCTCATGTACGCACGCGACTACGATGCAGGTGCCGAACAGTGGCAACGGCTGCCACCGGGCGACCGCGTGGATGTCGCAGTTGAGTCGTTCCGGATGCTCGCCGACCCCACCCGCCTGCGGTTGCTCTGGCTCCTGTGCGGCGGCGAGTACGACGTGTCGGCCCTCGCCGCGGTCAGTGGTGCCGCGCGGCCCGCGGTGTCCCAGCACCTCGCGAAGCTGCGGATGACCGGCCTCGTCGCCACCAGGCGCGACGGAAGGCGCGTGCTCTACCGCGCCCGCGGAGAGCACGTACGGCGGCTGCTGGCGGAGGCCGTGACCGTGCCCGAGCACTGACCGTTCACGGGCCGGCGACGTGCCTGTGGTCAGGTGCCCGGGCGAGGGCCGGCGCTGCTGTAGTACGCCCGCCGGGCCGCCTTGACGATGTCCCGCGCTGCCCCCGATGCGTGCTCGACGTTCAGCGGCGGGCGCAGCGTGTTGATGATCTGCTTCTCGACGTCGCGCGGTGCCGGGTGCTCGCACCAGGACACACGTAAGTGGGTGATCATCCATTCCGTCAGGCGGACCTCGTCGTCGTCGACGAGGACGACGCGATCGGTCCAGCGGGTCCTGTACCGCTCGTCGTCGATCAGGAGGCCGGCCAGGGTGCGGCGCAGGGTCGAGCTGCCGCTTCGTCTCATGTGGTTCGACGCGAGGCGTGACCTCAGCCTTGCGGCGATGCCGATGTACAGCAGCCGCAGGCCCGGGATCGCGCCGTGCAGCGGTCCAGGCAGATGCGAGAGGACCGACACGTCCGCCCACCAAGCGTAGAGACCGGCGATTGCCGGTGCGCGTGAGCGGATGTCGCCCGCGCCGATGGGGTCGGTGTGCAGATCGGCGACAACGGCATCGAGGTCAGCAGCGGTCACGGAGCAAGTGTGGTGCCGCGTACCGACATCACCTCGTATGTGCCGGACAGAACGGGTCAGCTCAGAGAGGGACCGGTCCCGGGCCGATCTCAATGGCTACGACCTCCGGCGCGATTGTTCGGGCGAACGCCAGAGTGTGCGGCAGCCGCGGATCCTGGGCTGCATTGCTCGGCGCGTCGTACTCGCCGGTGACGAGCAGGCCGTCCCGGGTGGCGTTCGTTCCGGAGATCAACGTGATACCGAAGCCGCTCCACTCCGCGCGACCCGCACTCGCGAAAAGCCGATCGGCTGCGTCGCGGAGTTGGGCGTTCGAGTAACGCACCAGGCGGATGGTGAGTGCGATACCTCGACGCGCCGCTTCCGCACGGACGACGTCGTGGACATGCGACTCGCCGGCCCAGAGCAGTGTCGTTGCCTTGCCTTCAGCGTCGTTGACGCTACAGATGTAACCGGCATCGTGGATCCCCGGAAGTTCGACCAACCAGGTCGTGAAGCTGCTCAGCTCCATCCCAGCGGCCAGCACAACCGGATCGACGGATGCCAGGTACTCGTCTGTGGAGCCCGGCACCGGGTGCTGCTGCGACACCTGCCGATCGTCCCACCTGCGCCGTGACATCACCCCGACCCCGACCCCGCGACATGGACACGTGTCGCTGTTCTGGGGGCGTACGAACAGCGACACGTGTCCATGTCGCCGAGGGCGCGGTCGGGCTGACAACGAAAACGGCGCTGACCACGGGAGGGTGCTCCCGTTGGTCAGCGCCGCGTTCAGCGCCTGTATCAGGCAGCCGACTTGGTCTCCCAGAAGATCTTGTCGATCTGGGCGATGAGGTCGAGCAGCTCCTGGCCCGTGGCAGGGTCCATCGAGGACTTGGCGCCGTCGGGGCCGCCGCCTGCCTTCTTGGTGGCCTTGTTGAACAGCTCGTGCAGCTCCGGGTACTTCTCGAAGTGCGGCGGCTTGAAGTAGTCGGTCCAGAGCACCCACAGGTGGTGCTTGACCAGGTCGGAGCGCTGCTCCTTGATCAGGACAGCACGCGTGCGGAACTCGGGGTCCTCGTTGCTCTGGTACTTCTCCTGGATGGCCTTGACCGACTCGGCCTCGATCCGCGCCTGTGCCGGGTCGTACACGCCGCAGGGGAGGTCGCAGTGAGCGGTGGCCTCCAGCCGCGGGCGGAGAATGCGGGACAGCAGCCGCATGGGTCCTCCCTGGTTGGTGATCGTTCTGGCGCGCCCGACACTACTCTGGGACTCCGGCCGCAGCAGGGTGGCGAGGGGGTGCGGGTGCGCTGGCGGAGGGTGGCGGTCCGCGGTCCGTCGATGTCGCCGACGCTGCGTGACGCCGACGTGGTGCTCGTCAGGTTCGGCGCAGCGGTACGCAGCGGCGACGTCGTGCTGGTGCGGTGGGCCACCCGTCCTGGCCAGCTGTCGGTGAAGCGCGCCGTGCGGCACACGGACGACGGCTGGTGGGTGCTCGGCGACAACCCCTACGGGTCCACCGACTCGCGCACGCTCGGGGCTGCCGAGGTGCTCGCCGTGGTGGCCTGGCGGTTGTGGCCGCGGCCTCGGCGGCTGCGGCCCACCGTGGAGTGATTCGACGGCCGATACTGGGCCGAACGGTCGGCGCGAGTGACCGGGGGTCGGAGACCGGACGCTAGGGTCGTGCGCGTACCCAGCCAGCCGACCCTGCCGATCCGCGCCGCGTCATCCTGCGGCCGTTCCGCGAGAGGCCCCGGCACCGGGAGACCGGGTCGACAACCGCGGCCCCTCCGGTGCACGGCGAGTGAGCGCCCCAGCATTCCGGGCGCCTCCAACAGCACCGTATGAGGAAGTGGACTCCGTTGACGATCGTTCCTGACCGCACCCTGCCCACCCCGGGCCCGACCCGCGAGGAGATCTTCGCCGCCCATGAAGGCGGGAAGCTCTCCATCGAGCCGACCGCGCCGTTGGCGAACGAGCGGGACCTGGCCATCGCGTACACCCCGGGTGTGGCCGAGGTGAGCCGTGCCATCGCCGGCGACGCCGCGCTGGCGGACCGCTACACCTGGACCAACCGCCTGGTCGCCGTGGTCAGCGACGGCACGGCGGTGCTCGGGCTCGGCGACATCGGTCCGCGGGCCGCGCTGCCGGTCATGGAGGGCAAGTCGGCGCTGTTCAAGGCCTTTGCCGGGCTGAACTCGATCCCGATCGTGCTCGACACCGTCGACGTCGACGAGATCGTCGAGACGCTCGTGCGGCTGCGTCCGAGCTTCGGCGCGGTGAACCTGGAGGACGTCTCGGCGCCCCGCTGCTTCGAGCTGGAGCGCAGGCTCGTCGAGGCGCTCGACTGCCCCGTCATGCACGACGACCAGCACGGCACCGCGATCGTGCTGCTCGCCGCGCTGCGCGGGGCCTGCGCTGTGCAGGTGCGTCCGCTCGCGGACCTGCGTGTCGTCATCTCGGGTGCGGGAGCCGCAGGCATCGCCTGTGCGCGCATCCTGCTCGCGGCCGGCACGCGGGACGTCACCGTTCTCGACTCCCGCGGCATTCTCGTCCCGGGCCGTCCGGGGATGACGGAGGAGAAGGCGCGGCTCGCCGACCTGACCAACCCGCGCGGCACGAGCGGCGGCGTGGCGGAGGCGCTCGACGGCGCGGACGTCTTCGTGGGGCTGTCGAGCACGTCGCTGCCCGAGGAGCTCCTGACCCGGATGGCTCCCGAGGCGATCGTGTTCGCCCTCTCCAACCCCGACCCCGAGGTGCACCCGGACGTCGCCGCGCGGCACGTCGCCATCGTGGCCACCGGACGCAGCGACTTCCCGAACCAGATCAACAACGTTCTCGCGTTCCCCGGTGTCTTCCGTGGCGCGCTCGACGCGGGGGCGAAGCGGATCACCGAGTCGATGAAGCTCGCGGCCGCCGATGCCATCCTCGCCGTGGCTCGTGACGATCTTGCCGTCGATCGGATCGTGCCCAGCCCGTTCGATCCGCGGGTGGCGCCGGCGGTGGCCGCGGCGGTGGCGTCCGCCGCGCGGTCGGTTCCGGACAGTCCTGACGAGCAGTAGCGGGCGGGTAACCCGTCCTAACCTCTCCACCCCCACATGGATGCACCGGTGACGCAGGGTGCTGACCAGCGCGTTCTCGTCCTCAACGTTAGGTAGGCCGTTTGGGCGGTCGTCCAGATCGAGCGCCATTCGGCGTCGTTGACCCGGTGAGATAGACGCCATGACCGCTGGGGGCCACGTGGAAGAGCTCGGACACCGTTCTGGTGAGGGTTCGGCCGGTGGGTCGGCGCCCGAGTCGAAGGACTCAGACGGACTGATCACCGACGCCGTCGCGCGGGCGGATCTGCTCCGCTCGCGGCAGGCTGTTTTCGGTCGCGAGATGCCTCCTCGGACGGCGAAGTTCCTCTCCCGCGCCGCGAAGGCGGCGGAGGGCGAGCGCGCTGCCGAGGGTGGGCAGGCGGAGGGCGCCGCGGAAGCCGCCGCCGAGCCGCGTGCCGTTCGGCTCGCCGAGCTCGACGGCCCCGGCGGCGAGAGGCGGGGACTGCCGGAGCTGCGGGACGCGGTCTTCGGCAGCTCCCTCACCGGGGCGGGGCCGGAGATCGTCCCGCTGCCGGCGGCTCCCGCGCTCGTCTGCGACTCCGCCGAGCGCATCCTGCGGGTCAACGCCGCGCTGCTGCGCCTGGCCGGCCGGGGCACGGACGGCGCGGTGGTCCATCCCGCCGACGCCGGCCGCAGCGCGCTGTTCGGGATGAGCCTGTCGCAGCTCGTCATCGGGCCGGATGCGGACGCCCGGCTGATCCGGCCCGATGGCAACCCCCTGCGCGTGCGGGTGGTGCGCTGGGATCTCCCGGGGGCCGGGCTGTCGGCTGTGGTGCTGGTGGAGCTGAACGACTGCGTCGACCTCGAGAGCCGCGTGGTGGATCCCGGCTGGACGGCTGAGCTGGAGAGGTTGGCGCGGGTGGGCACGTGGACCTTCGAGCTGGCCACCTCGACGCTGCACCGGAGCGAGACGCTGCAGGAGCTCTACCGCTCCCTCGGTGTCGACCCCGACGGGGCGGGCACGGCGCCGGTCGAGGGCCCGCAGGTGGCCATGCTCTGCCAGGGCCTGCGTTCGGGGTCGCGCACCACCGACCACCACGTCGACATGCCGCTGCCCGGCAACCGGATGCTCAGCTGCCGGGCCGAGGTCGAACGAGCCGAGGACGGCACGCCGCTGCGGCTGGTCGGGGTGGTCCACGACGTCAGCGCGGAGCGCCTGGCTCGCCGCCAGGTCGAGCTGTCGGGCCAGCGCTTCGACGACCTGATGGCGATCGTGCCGGGCGGGGTCGCGCTGGTGGACCCGACGGGCCGGATCATCGACGCCAACAAGGGCCTCTGCCGGCTTCTCGACACGTCGCTGGAGCGCCTGCGCGGCGCCATGGCCACGTCCCTCTCGGTCGACGAGCTGCTCGACCCGGAAGCCCATCTGGTCGAGAACGCTGACGGGTGCCCGGCGCTGCCGAGCTGGCTGCGCCCGGTGCCGCCCGGCGCCCGGCACGCCTACCGGGTGGGTGCGGTGCCGCTGCGCCGTGGCGACGACACCACCGTCTGGTGCGAGATCTCGGTGTCCGTCACGGCCGCCGACGACGAGGACGGCTGGCTCTGGCTGGTCGCCTGCACCGACATCTCCGACCGCCGGCGTGCGGCCGAGGTGCTTCGCAGCGCGGGCACCGTGGACGAGCTGACCCGTCTGCCCAACCGGGCGGCGTGCCTGGAGCTGGTGGACCGGCTGCTCTCGGGGGCGTCGCGCTACCGCGTGGCGGTCGTGTGCGGCGATCTCGACGACTTCGCCAGGGTGAACTCCTCACTCGGCCACGAGGCGGGCGACGACCTCCTGCTCACCTTGGCCGGGCGGCTGCAGCGGGAGCTGCCGGTGGGGTGCACGGCCGGCAGGCTCTCCGGCGACGAGTTCGTGGTGATCTGCTCCGACCACACCGAGGTCGGAGGGCCCGAGCTGCTCGCCAAGGTGGTCGCCGACCTGTTGAGCACCACGATCACGGTGCACGGCAGGCCGGTGCAGCTGACGGCGTCGGTGGGGCTGGCCACGTCCGTGCCGACGGGCGAGGTGCGGGCAGCGGATCTGCTCCGGTTCGCCGAGGCAGCGATGCACGACGCGAAGCGCAGGCAGGCCAGGGGCGCGATCGGGATGGCCACCGACGGCATCGTGAGCTCGGCCACCCAGGCTCTGGAGCTCGAGGCCGAACTGCGTGAGGCGATCGCGGGCGACTCGCTGGTGCTCGAGTACCAGCCGGTCGTCGGCCCGGACGGCACGGTGCTCTCGGCCGAGGCGCTGGTCCGCTGGCCCCACCCGGACCGGGGGCTCATCTCGCCCGCCGACTTCCTGCCGGTCGCGCAGCGCACGGGTCTGCTGCGTGAGCTCGACCTCTGGGTGCTGCGCACGGGTGCACGTGAGGCGGCGGGCTGGCCGGAGCACCGGGGCCGCAAGCCGGCTATCGCGATCAACCTGGCCGGGCTGCTGCCCGGGGAGACCGACTTCCTCACCGTGGTGAGCGACACGATCGCCGAGACCGGGCTGGCCTGGGACCGGTTGGTGCTGGAGCTGGTGGAGACGAGCCTCGTCGCGCTCCCGCCGCACGCGCTGGCCGCGATGGCCGAGCTCGTGGAGCGGGGCCTTCGGTTCGCCGTCGACGACTTCGGCACCGGGTACTCCTCCCTCGCCAGGCTGAAGGAGCTCCCGGCGCAGACGGTCAAGGTCGACCGGGCGTTCGTCACAGGAATCGCGGACGACCCCGCCGACTTCGCGGTGGCCCGCGCGGTGGTCGACATGGCCAGGGCGATGGGCCGCACCACGGTGGCCGAGGGCGTCGAGACCGCCGACCAGTTCCACGTGCTGCGCGGCATCGGAGTGGACGCCTACCAGGGATGGCTCTTCTCCCGGCCGCTCTCGTCGCTCCGGCTGCGCGACGTGCTCCTGCGCGGCAGGATCCCGACGCCGGCCTCCGCCCCCGCCACTCAGTAGGAGGGTGCTGAACGGCCCCGTACTCGTCGGAACGGGCCGTTCAGCATCGCTGCGGCCGATCTCGGTCCGAGCACAATCGGTCGCGACTGTCGGTGGACAGGGCTAGCCTCGCAGCGTTGCGGCGACCGGCAAGAGGTCGTCGGTGAGCACAGCGGAGGTCTCCCGGATGATCGAGTTCCGGGGCGTGACCAAGCGCTTCCCCGACGGCACAGTTGCGGTCGACCACCTGGATCTCACGGTGGACGCAGGCCGCATCACTGTTTTCGTCGGCCCATCCGGATGTGGCAAGACCACGTCGTTGCGGATGGTCAACCGCATGATCGAGGCCACCGAGGGCACGATCACGATCGACGGGCGCGATGTCATGGCCGTCGACGCCGCCGAGCTGCGCCGCGGCATCGGCTACGTCATCCAGCAGGCCGGGCTCTTCCCGCACCGCACGATCCTCGACAACATCGCCACCGTCCCCCTGCTGCTGGGGTGGCGCAAGGCCAAGGCCCGCGAGCGCGCGGCGGAGCTGATGGAGGTGGTGGGGCTGGCTCCCGAGCTTGCCCGGCGCTACCCCTCCCAGCTGTCCGGAGGGCAGCAACAGCGCGTCGGCGTGGCCAGAGCGCTCGCGGCCGACCCGCCCATCCTGCTGATGGACGAGCCGTTCAGCGCTGTCGACCCGGTGGTGCGGGAGAGCCTGCAGGACGAGCTCCTCCGGCTGCAGGCGGAGCTGGGCAAGACCATCGTCTTCGTCACCCACGACATCGACGAGGCCGTCAAGCTCGGCGACAAGGTCGCGGTGTTCCGCACGGGCGGGGTGCTCGCCCAGTACGACGAGCCCGGCAGGCTGCTCGCCCGCCCGGCCGACGACTTCGTCGACGCCTTCGTCGGGCGCGACCGTGGCTACCGCGGGCTGGGCTTCCTGTCGTCCGACGCCCTGCCGCTGGGTGAGCTGCCCACGGTGGCGCTCGGCGCCACCGTTCCCGAGGACGCGGGGTGGGTGCTGGTCGTCGACCAGACCAGGCAGCCGCTGGGATGGATCCACGGCTCCGGCACCGGCACCGTCATGGCCGTGCAGGAGTCCCTCGTCCCCGGGGGTTCGCTGTACGAGGTGGAGTCGGGTTCGCTGCGCAGCGCGCTCGACGCCGCGCTGTCGTCGCCGTCCGGTCAGGGTGTGGCGATCGACGGCGACGGAGGAGTCGCCGGTTCGGTCAGCGCCGACGACGTGCTGCGCGTGCTCGAGCACACCCGCCGCGACCCGGCGGCGGCGTGAGGCACGCGGCTGTGGCGCGGGGCACCGCCATGACCTGCGCACGTCGTGGCGTCGGGGCCACGATGACGCCGGTGTCGCCATGACGTGGGTGCTCGCCAACCTGGAGATGATCTGGGGGCTGACCGTCGAGCACGTCGTGTTCGCGCTCGTCCCCGTGGTGCTCGGGATCGTGCTGGCGGTTCCGCTGGGCTGGCTGGCCAACCGCACGGGCTTCGGGCGCACACTCACGATCAACGTGGCCGGGCTGCTCTACACCGTGCCATCGCTCGCGCTGTTCGTGATCCTCCCGCCGCTGCTCGGCACGCAGATCCTAGATCCGATCAACGTGATCGTGGCGCTCACGGTGTACACCGTCGCCCTGCTGGTGCGCACGGTCGCCGACGCGCTGTCGGCGGTGCCGTCCGTCGTCGTGAACGCGGCCACGGCCATGGGGTATCGGCCGGTGCGTCGCTTCATCGCGGTCGAACTGCCCTTGTCGGTGCCGGTCGTGGTGGCAGGAGTTCGTGTCGCGGCCGTGTCCTCGATCAGCCTCGTCACCGTGGGGTCGGTGATCGGCTTCGGCGGTCTCGGCAGGATGTTCACCGACGGTTTCCAGCGCGACATCCCCCAGGAGATCATCGCGGGCATCGTCCTGGTGCTGCTGATGGCGCTCGTCGTCGACGGTGCCCTGGTGGTGCTCGGCCGCCTGCTCACCCCGTGGAGCCGCACCGTCACCACGGCGAGGAGCCCCGCATGAACTACTTCGGATGGCTGTTCGACGCGGCCAACTGGACGGGCCAGGGCGGGGTGTTCCAGCGGCTGCTGGAACACATCGGCTACACGGCCCTCACCATGGCGATCGCGATGGCGCTGGCGATCCCGCTCGGAGCCTGGATCGGCCACACCGGACGCGGCGGGTTCCTGGTGGTGGGGCTGGCCAACGGCCTGCGCGCGCTGCCCACGCTGGGCCTGCTCGTGCTGCTGGTCGGGGCGATCGGGATCGGCCTGATCGGGCCCCTGATCGCGCTGGTCATCCTCGCGGTCCCGCCGATCCTCGCCGGCACCTACGCGGGCGTGCGCAACGTCGACAGCGCGGTGGTCGACGCGGCACGGGGCATGGGCATGCGGGGGCGTGACGTGCTGTTCCGTGTCGAGCTTCCCAACGCGCTGCCGCTCGTGGTGGGCGGTATCCGCAGCTCCACGCTCCAGGTGATCTCCACGGCCACGATCGCCGCGTACGTCGCGCTCGGCGGTCTCGGCCGCTTCATCGTCGATGGTCTCGCCATCCGCGACTTCCCGGAGATGATCGCTGGCTCGATCCTCGTCGCAGCACTCGCGATCGCCGCCGACCTGCTTCTCGCCGCCTTGCAGAAGACGCTCGTGTCACCCGGTCTCCAGACGGCCCCGGGCCGTGGCCGCAGGTTGCGAGCCGTTCCCGACCCCCGACCCGCCTCACAGGCGGCCTGAACCCGTTCCAGCGGAGGATCACCGATGAGACGCTCCCTGATCGCTCGTGCGGCGGTCGTTGCCGCAATCTCCGTCCTATCCCTTGCGGCGTGCGGCGGCGGGTCCGACCCGCTGTCATCGGGTGGTAGCCCGGCGCCCGCGTCCGACACGATCATCATCGGCTCGGCCAACTTCACCGAGAACCAGATCCTCGCCGAGATCTACGCCCAGGCGTTGCAGGCCAAGGGCGTCAACGTGGAGAAGAAGCTCAACATCGGCAGCCGGGAGACCTACTTCCCCGGCCTGCAGGACGGGTCGATCGACCTGATCCCGGAGTACACCGGGGTGCTGCTGCAGTTCGTTAACAAGCAGGCTCCCGAGACCGAGTCGAACGCCGTGTACACCGCACTGGAGGCGGCACTGCCGGGCACCCTCACGGTGCTCGACAGGTCCGAGGCCGAGGACAAGGACGCCGTGGTCGTCACCCGGGAGACCGCCACCCGGCTGAACGCCACGAGCCTCGCCGACCTCGCCCCGCACTGCGGAGAACTGGTCTTCGGTGGGCCGCCCGAGTTCCAGACCCGTCCCGACGGCATCCCCGGCATCGCCGAGACCTACGGGTGCTCGTTCAAGGAGTACCGCTCCCTCGACGCCGGTGGCCCGCTCACCGTCTCCGCGCTGAAGAACGGCGACGTGCAGGCGGCCGACATCTTCACCACCGATGCCTCGATCCTGGCCAACGACTTCGTGGTGCTCACCGACCCGAAGAACAACTTCGCCGCGCAGAACGTGGTGCCGCTGATCAACAAGGCGAAGGTGGACGACAACGTCCGCCAGGTGCTCAACGACATCTCGGCCAAGCTCACCACCGAGGGGCTCACCGCGCTCAACGCCGAGGCCGCGAGCGACGCGAAGCCGTCGGTCGAGACGGTCGCGAAGAACTGGCTCGACCAGAACGGGTTGGGATGACGATGCCGAGTGCGGTGGGCGCGATCGGGCAGGTCGGCGCCCTGCGACGGTACCCGGTCAAGTCGATGCTGGGTGAGGCGCTCCACGAGGCCGTCGTGGCGGAGGGGGGCGTCGAGGGTGACCGCACGCTCGCCCTGCTCGACACGGCCACCGGCCGCGTGGCCACGGCCAAGCACCCCCGGCTCTGGCGGGCGTTGCTCAGGTTCACGGCCACTCGCGAGAGCGCCGGGGTGCGCATCACCCTCCCCGACGGGCGCTCGGTCGGGGCCGCCGACGAGGGCGTCGACGAGCTGTTGTCGGAGACGCTCGGTCGCACGGTCGAGCTGTCGGCCACCCGGCCGGCCGGCGCCACCGTGGAGCGGCCCGATCCCGAGGACGTGCTGGCCGACGGGGTGGAGGCCGAGGTGCCCTACGAGACGCTGGAGATCGCGCAGGGCACCACGGCCGGCAACTTCGTCGACTACGCCCCGGTGCACCTGATCACCACCGCCACGCTTGAGCGGATCGGCACGGAGGCGGTGCGCTACCGGCCCAACGTGGTCGTCACCACCCCGTCCGGCACCCCGTACGCGGAGAACGACTGGGTCGGGCGGGAGATCACGATCGGCGAGGTGCGGCTGCGCGGCATCCTGCCCACCCCGCGGTGCTCGGTGCCGACGCTGGAGCACGGCTCGCTGCCGCGTGCCACCCACGCCGTGCGCATTCCCCTCACCGAGAACCGCGTGGACGTGCCGGGCTTCGGCGTGCTGCCGTGCGCCGGGGTCTACGCCGAGGTGATCCGGGGCGGTGTGGTGCGTGAGGGCGACGCCGTCGTGGTGAGCTGATCAGCAGCTCAGGTCAGCGGTACCCGGTGGTGTCCGCAGGCTTCCCCGCGTCCTGCACCTCCACGACGTAGCGCCACGCGTCGGGGGACGAGCCGTCCAGGTCGGTGAAGCCGTACTCGCGCGCGAGGCCACCGGACGAGAGCGAGGCGCCCTGCCAGCGCGCCCGCCGCGGGTCGGCGGCCAGCGCGGCCACCGCGCGTCCGACGAAACGGGGTGACTCGGAGATGGCGAAGTGCGGTTCCTTCGCGCACGCGTCGCGCCAGTTCGCCTCGGCCACGCCGTACATGTCGAGCATCAGTTCCGAGCGCAGCCAGCCCGGCGTGATCGCCACGGCGGTGGCGCCGCACTCGCGCAGCTCGTGGGCCCAGCTGTGGGTCAGCCGGATCGGCGCGAGCTTCGCGAGGTCGTAGTACACGTTGAGCCGGTAGTGGTCGGCGTTGTACTCGGCCGTGCCGTCGGTGACCTCCACGACGAGCCCGCCGGGGTTGCGGATCAGCAGCGGGAATGCGTAGCGCGCGGTGATCAGGTGGGTGTCGATCGCGAGCCGGAGCAATCGCAGCCCGTCGTCGAGGGAGTGCTCCCACACCGGCGTGTCCCACGCGGCCAGGAAGTCGCCGCCGAAGATGTCGTTCACGAGAACGTCGATGCGACCGTGCTCGGCGTCGATGCGCGCCACGAGCGCCTCGACCTGCTCGGGCACGAGGTGATCGGTGGGTACGGCGATCCCGGTGCCTCCGGCTGCGGTGACCAGCTCGGCGGTCTCCTCGATCGTCTCGGGCCGGTTGTATTCGCTGCGCTTGGCCGTGGTCGATCGACCGGTGACGTACACGGTGGCCCCGGCCGCGCCGAGCTCCACTGCGATGCCCCGGCCCGCTCCTCGCGTCGCACCCGTGACCAGGGCGACGCGATCGGCGAGCGGTTTGTCCGTTGTCATGGCGATGAGGCTGGCAGGAATCCCTGTCAGCTCCTGTCGGTGTAACTGAGGTGTCTCGTTGGTGTATGACGCGCACCAACATCGACATCGACGACGAACTCGTCGCCGAGGTGATGCGCCGATACGGCCTCAGGACGAAGAAGGAGGCGGTCGACCTCGCGCTCCGGCGGCTCGTCGGGCCGCGGCTCTCGCCTGAATTCCTCCAGAGCCTGGAGGGGATCGGCTGGGAGGGCGACCTCGACGAGATGCGTGCCTCGAAGGTCGCGGAGCCCGGGTGGAGCTGATCGACTCCTCCGCGTGGATCGAGTTCCTCCGCGCCACCGGGTCACGGGCGAATCTTGCGGTCCGCGAGCTGGTGCAGCAGCGACCGCACGAGATCGCCCTCACCGAGCCCGTCGTCATGGAGTTGCTCGCCGGGGCCGCTGACGAGCGGGCGTTCGCGCAGATCGAGAAGTTGACCAGCGGGCTGCCCCTGCTGTCGGTGGATGTCGTCGAGGACTATCGCGATGCAGCCCTGGCCTAGCGCGCCGTCAGGGCCAGGGGCGGCACGGTGCGGAAGCTGCTCGGCTGCCTCATCGCGGTTGTCGCGATACGGACCGGGGCCGTCCTCGTGCACCGTGACCGGGACCTCGACCTGCTCGTCGCGGCTCTTCCCGATCTGCAGGTCCGGTCGTTGATCTGACGCGAGCGCCGTGTCAGATCACGATCGGAGCGCACGCCACGCGCAGCGTCCGCACCGCTGATCGCACCACGAGGGCGCAGACCAGCGCGCTCACCCCGAATGCCGGGATGGCGAACGGGTTCGTCGCGATGAGGTCGCCGGCGCCGGGACCGACGGCCACGTTCATCACCACGCCGATACCGGCGCAGAACAGAGCGCCGACAACGCCGGTATGACCCACCAGCACAGCGATTCTCCGAGCCGACGCCGCACGGTGGAACGTGGCGGCCAGGAGGACCACGGCGATCACCGAGACCAGCAGGGCCGCGGTGTCCTGCGCCCGCGCCAGCCCCACTACCACGTCCGACACCGGTTGCGCCGGAGTCGTGTGCCACGCGACGCCGCCACTTCGCCACAGCAGGTCCCACCCGAGGGTCATTCCGGGGAACGCGACCAGGAGCAGAAGCGCCGCCCACCGGCCCTGGCGCGCGACGAGCTCGGTCTGGAACGCCTGTGCGACCTCCGGGACGGGGCCGAAATCGTGCACGGCTCGCACTGCCGCTTGCTGTGGGTCGAGGCCGCAGCAGCGGTGGGCGGCGGCCGCGTCGCGCAGTCCGTCGCGCACCTCCCTGAGCATGCTCCGGCGCGTGCGGGCAGGGCCCCGCAGCGCGCGGGCGAGTTCGGCGACGTGCTGGTCGACCACATCGGGTGCGCTCACGAGACCCCTCCGGCCGGTCGTCCGGCCGCGGGGCGCAGCACGGCGTCCACCACGGCGCTGAACTCGTTCCACTCGGCGCGCTGGCCCGCGAGGGCATGCCGCCCCGCGCGGGTGAGCGTGTAGGTGCGTCGTTCCCGCCCGCCGACGGTGCTCCATGCGCCCGAGAGCAGGGCCGCCCGCTCGAGCCGGCGGAGCGCGGGATAGACGGTGCCGGTCGGTAGCTCCAGCGCGCCGCCGCTGCGGGTCTGCAGCGCCTCGATGATCGCGTAGCCGTGCCGGGGCCCGTCCTCGAGCACCGCCAGGATCAGGCCGTCGAGGTGGCCGCGCACGGCGTCTGGCTTCACAGGTAGGGATTCTACGTACTTCAGCCGGGAGCACATCGGGAGAGGATCAGGGACATCCCGGATGTATATGTAGACCGTCTACTCATAGCCTTCTAGACGTGGAAACTCTTGCTCCTGCGCGGCCCGTCACGCGCAGGCCTCGGATCTCGTTGTGGGCCCTCCGGGTGGTGATCACGGTGAACCTGCTGGCCGTGCTCGCGCAGCCGGTGCTGGCCGGGCTCTTCCTCACCGGTGACGTCGACGCGATCGGCGTGCACGGCGTCATCGGATCGCTGCTGGCAGTGATCGAGCTCGTGGTGATCGTGATCGCGGTCGCGTACGTGCTCGGAGGTCGTGGTCGCCTGTGGGTGCTGCCGGTGGCGGTGCTGCTGTTCCTCGCCGTGGGCTTCCAGATCGGCGCGGGATACGCCCGTGAGCTGGAGCTGCACGTGCCGCTCGGCGTCACCATCGTCGTCGCGTCGGTGCTGCTGGCCGGATGGGCATGGACCCCGTCGGCCGCCCGGCCGCGGACGCCACGATGACCGGGCTGTCGCGCCGCGGCTTCCTCGGCCTGCTGGGAGCGGCCGGAGCCGGTGTCGCGCTGGCCGGCTGCGGGATCGGCTCGGCCCCCGGTCAGACGGGGGAGCAGCTCGCCAGCGCGCTACCGCTGCCCGATGCGTTCCGGGTGCCGCTGCCCGTGCCGCCCGTGGCCCGGCCGGTGGGCACCGACCCGTCCGGTGCCGACCTCTACCGCGTGACGCAGCGGGTGGCCGACCTGGAGATCCTGCCCGGGGTACGCACGCCCGTGCTCGGCTACGACGGAATCTTCCCCGGCCCCACCTTCGACACCCGGCGCGGCCGGCCGGTGGTGGTGCTGCACCGCAACGAGCTGCCGGTGCCCACCGTCGTGCATCTGCACGGCGGGCACACTCCCGCGGAGAGCGATGGCTGGCCGCTGGATCTGCTGCTCCCGGTGGGCAATACCGCGGTCTGGGCGTCGCACCACGGGATGGTCGGTGATCTCGCCTCGGGGGAGCGGTCGTACCGCTATCCGACCGACCAGCGTGCCGCGACGCTCTGGTACCACGACCACCGCATGGACTTCACCGGTCCGTCGGTCTACCGGGGACTCGCCGGGTTCCATCTGGTCCGTGACGACATCGAGGACGCGCTGCCCCTCCCACGTGGCGAGCGTGAGCTGCCGCTGATGATCTGCGACCGGGCGTTCGCGGCGGACGGCTCCTTCGCCTACCCGGGTCTGGACCAGGGAATGCGCTCGGTTCCGGGCGTCGAGGACGACTGGATGGAGGGGGTGCTCGGCGACGTCGTGCTGGTCAACGGGGCACCCTGGCCGGTGCACGAGGTCGACGCCGCGCGCTACCGGCTCCGGCTGCTCAACGCCTCGAACGCCCGCCGGTACCGGCTCGTGCTCCAGGTGCCGGGAGCGTCGGACCTGCCGTTCGTCCAGATCGGGTCGGACAACGGGCTGCTCGCGGCGCCGGTGACCCACCAGGTGCTGGAGATCGCCCCCGGTGAACGCTTCGACGTGGTCGTGGACTTCGGGGCGTTGCCCATCGGCACCGAAGTCACGATGGTCAATCCACTGGGCACCGGCCGCACCGCCGACGTCATGCGCTTCCGGGTGGTACGCACTGCGAAGGACGACAGCCGGGTGCCCGATCGGCTCGCGGACGTGGAGCCGCTCGTGCCGGCTCCCGGCGCGACGCGGCGGACCTTCCGGTTCACGCGCGGTCCGGTCGGTGACCACCGCGGCTGGACGATCAACGGCACGTCCTTCGACCCGCAGCAGTCGCTGGCCGACATCCCTCTCGGCGAGATCGAGGTGTGGCGGTTCGTCAGCGACGTCCATCACCCGGTGCACGTGCACCTCGACGGGTTCCAGGTGCTGCGCCGCGGCATTGCCGTCCCCGGCCCGTACGACGTGGGCTGGAAGGACACGGTCGACATCCGGCCTGCTGAGATCGTCGAGGTCGCGGTCCGGTTCACCGACTACGCGGGCCGCTTCGTCTTCCACTGCCACAACCTGGAGCACGAGGACATGGCGATGATGGCGACCATCCGGACGGTGGAACGTGCTCTCTAACGGGGTGTGACCGGGCAGCAGTCGCGGTGAGCTACGGCCGCAACGATTTCGAGCCGATACCGGCCAACAGTGCACCTCTTGGTGAGACCACGTGTTCGATGCTGTTGTCGAGTAACCCACTCGATTCCAGCTCTTGCCGATATTCGAGGTCGCGTACCTTTTCGCCGCGACGCGGAGCCTGCTATCCGATTTTCGAACTCTGTTTCTGGCAAAACGGGCGCGGCAGTCCGGCGTCGTTGCCGACTTCCGTCGCGACACTCACACTGGCTGTGAGACCGTGTCGGCACGGAAGGGGCAGTCAGTTGCAGAAGTTGATCTCGAATTCGGGGCAGGCAGAACGCCTCCCCCGATTCGGAGACCGGCGCACCTTGCTGCTCGCCCGGCATGAGATTTGCAGGTCCGCTCCACTGGACGTGTTTCAATCCGCGCTCAATGGTTTCTTCTATCCCGGGGGGCGGATCGAAGCACCCGAATTCAGACCCACGCCGGTCGATTCTCTGCTCAGAGCCGGCCGGCTGAACCAGGTGACGGTCGCCTTTGTGCGGTACGGCACCGAGGCCATGGCCGATGGCGGCGAGCTCGGGGCCTACCATGTGAATGTTCCGATCTCCGGCGCTGTCGCGTCGGCGTGCGGACCGCGGGAAACGGTCGCCATCCCGACACGGGCGACCGTTTTCACGCCTCGGGAACACTCCGTGTTGCGCTCGTGGCGGGAGGATGCGTCCCAGATCTGGGTCAAGATCGAGAAGTCGGCACTCGAGACGGAAATCGAGGCGCTGTTGGGCCGTCCGATCGCCGGTGACGTCCAGTTCGAGCTGGCCATGGACCTCACCACTCCGCGCGCCCAGAGCTGGCTGAGTGTTCTGCGGTTGATCCTGATGGAGCTCGACCGTCCGGGAGACGCGCTCGAACGCTCACCGACCTACGGCAACCAGCTGGAGAAAACCTTGATCTCCGGTTTGGTTCGGACGCAAGCACATGACCACCTCGAAGGGCTGTGCGGTGCGGTCCGGCCGGCGAGGCCGCGGACGGTGAAGCGGGTGGTCGACCTGATCGAGGCGGGTCCGGAGGTCAACTACACATTGTCCGACTTGGCCCGGCATGCCGGAGTCGGCGCCCGCCGGCTGGAGATCGCGTTCCAGGAGTCGCTCAACACCTCGCCGATGGGCTACTTGCGCAAGGTCAGGCTCGATCGCGCCCGTGCGGACCTCCTGGCCGGCGCGGAACCTGTCATGTCGGTCGCCTACCGCTGGGGCTTCAACCACCTCGGCCGCTTCGCTGCGACCTACCGCAGGACGTACGGTGAGTTACCGTCAGAAACGGTGCGTGGCAAGCGGGGCGTGTGGGTGTTCCCATCACCTCCGGCTGTCGGTTGATCGGTCGATTTCCCGCGGGCCCAGATCTTCGTACTCGGCATCGCAGTTCACAAAGGCCGTCTACCAGCCAAAGATCCGTGCGGAGATGTTCGCGGGGCGAATGAGACACGGCGCGATGTGGAAAGGGCGACAGTTCGCTCGACGCTACTGAACGGCCGCTTCCGAACAGGCAGGGTGTGGCTATGGGCCGATATCCCGACGCCGGGCGAGCCGTCGACACCTCCGTCGCCATCGTCGGCGCCGGGGTGGCAGGACTGACGATCGGCAGGTTGCTGCGCACCGCCGGGGTGGACTGTGTCGTTCTGGAGGCAGAGAGCAGAGAGTTCATCGAGCAGCGGCCGAGAGCAGGCTTCATCGAGGAATGGGTGGTGCGGGCGCTGGAGCGGCACGGTCTCGCCGACGGCCTGCTCGCCCATTCCAAGCCGCAGAGCGAGTGTGAGTTCCGACTGGACGGCGTCCGACACGTCTTCCGATACGCCGAGCTGAGCGGACAGCACCACTACGTCTATCCGCAGCAGCTTTTGGTCACCGACCTGGTGCGGGCCTACGCGGACGATGCGGGCGGCTGCATCCGCTTCGGCGTCACCGACGTCGCATTGCACGGACTCGACACCGAGCGGCCCGCCGTCTCCTACACGGCGGCGGAGACCGGGGAACGACACGTCATCAGGTGTGACTTCGTCGCCGGTTGCGACGGCGCGCGCGGCGTGTCACGACAGGCTGTTCCCGAGGACGCGATGCAGGTCATCCGCCACGACTTGGGCATCGCCTGGATGGCAATCCTCGCGCAGGCGCCGCCGTCGAGCGCGCACGCCGTCTTCGGCCTGCACCGCAACGGGTTGGGGGCGTTCATGCACCGCAGCCCGGAGATCAGCCGGTACTACCTGGAGGTTCCGCCGGGCGACAGCCCGGACAACTGGCCGCACGAACGGGTCTGGCGCGAGCTTCGGGAGCGGCTCGAGGTGCCCGACGCACGTCCGCTCGTCGAGGGCGAGCTGCTGGAGAAGCGTGTGCTCGACATGCACAACTACGTCGTCGAGCCGTTGTCCTACGGGCGCCTCCACCTGGCCGGAGACTCTGCCCACCTGCTGGCGCCGATCGGAGCCAAGGGGATGAACTCCGCGCTGCACGATGCGTTCCTGCTGACCGACGCGCTGCGGGCGCACTACGAGCATGGTGACGACAGCCGCCTGGCCGGCTACTCCGAGGACGCCCTGCGGCGCATCTGGCAGTACCAGGAGTTCAACCAGTGGCTGTCGGAGGTCATGCACGGCCCGTCGTCGGACGACCCGTTCCGCGCTCGGGTCGCGGCGGCCCGGCTGCGCCGGATGGTGGGCTCGGAGATCAGTGGCACGTCACTCGCCGGGCTCTACATCGGGGCGGACGCGGATCACTGAACGACCCGGGCCGGACAGACCGGCAAAGCGGACGAAGCGATCGACCACAGTCAGGAGAGAACCCGGAATGCCCTCAGCGGAAGCGTACGAGCGTGGCCTGCGCAACTTGCGCGAAACCAACGGCGAGAACGGTCTGAAGGTCATCGACATTCTGGCCGACGTCTCCCCGGAACTCGGTCAGCAGGTCGTCGGCTGGGCCTTCGGGGAGATTTCCGCCCGCCCGAACCTGTCGCGCCGCGACCGGCAGCTCCTCAACCTCGGGATGCTCACAGCACTCGGCACCGAACCCCAACTCGAGCTCAACATCAACTCCGCGCTGAACATCGGCCTCACCCCGGAGGAGATCGTCGAGGCCTTTCTGCACGCGCTCATCTACTGCGGACTGCCGCGAGCTCTCAACGCCACCCTCGCAGCCAAGAAGGTCTTCGCCGAACGTGGGCTGCTGCCCGTCACGCCCAGCTAGAGCACCCTTCCAGCCGGACCGCCGCCGACCACGACGCACGGCCGGCAAATCAACGTTTGCGCAGACGGCGTGATACCCCGAACTCTCGATTCGATTCAGCAACGCAACGCAACCGGGGCGACGATGGCGATGGTGCCGTCCGCAGCAAACGATCCAGTGGGGTGGTTGGGGGACCGCGTCGGCCACGGTGGCTGCACTGCAGGAACTCGGCCTGCGGATCGAGCATGACCCTGCGGGTGGGTGAGCATCACCGCTGCCGGGACGGCCGCACGATGATCTCGTTGACGTCGACGTCCGGCGACTCGCCGATCGCGTACGACACCGCGCGTGCGATGGCGTCCGGCGGGATCGACTCGGCGCGGTAGTCCTTCATCGCCACGGCCGCCAGCGGGTCGGAGATGGAGTCGGCGAGCTCCGATTCGACCACGCCCGGCGACACCGTCGTCACACGGATGCTGGGCTCCACCTCCAACCGCAGGCCCTCTGTGATCGCCCACGCGGCGAACTTGGTCCCGGAGTACACCGCAGCTGTGGGCACCACCTCGTGCGCGCCTATCGAGGCGACCGTCACGAAGTGTCCGCTGCCCTGGCGCTGGAACACCGGCAACGCAGCGGCGATGCCGTGAAGCAGGCCGCGGACGTTGACGTCGATCATGCGTTCCCATTCGTCGACGAGGACCGCGTCCAGCCGCGAGAGTGGCATGACCCCGGCGTTGTTGACCACGACGTCGATGCGGCCGTGCACGGTCACGGCATCCTCGACGAACGCAGCGACGTGGGCGCGGTCGGTCACGTCCAGCCTCCGGGCGTTGATCCGGCCTGCACCCCGTTCCACGAGCGCGGCGAGCCGGTCCTCGCGGCGGGCGCCGGCGATCACGTGGTGGCCCTCACTGGCGAGCCGAGTGGCGACCGCCTCGCCGATACCGCTGGACGCGCCGGTGACCAGAACGATCTTCGAATTCGTCATGCACCCAGGCTGGCTGCCCCGGCAGCCCATGATCAGGGTCTGTACCTCCTGGGTGCGCTGCACCCAGGCACGGTGGGGCGCCCCGACGTACTGTCGCCGCATGACTGCGACCGAGCTGGGCGACTACCTGCGCAGCAGGCGGGCGCTCGTCCGGCCCGATACGGCGGGTCTGATCAGCACGGGCACCCGGCGGGTTCCCGGCCTGCGCCGTGAGGAAGTCGCCCTTCTCGCCGGGCTGAGCGCCGACTACTACATCCGCCTGGAGCAAGGCCGCGAACGGTCGCCGTCGGCGCAGGTGCTCAACGCGCTGGGAGCGGCACTGCGGCTCGACGACGACGGCCGAGCCCACCTGTTCCGGTTGGCCGGGCTCGCGCCGCGACCCGCGCGCCCCGCCGTCGCCGAGCGGGTGGACCCCGGTCTGCTCCGGCTCATGGAGGCCTGGCCGACCAACCCTGCGCTGGTCTACAACCGTGCCTACGACGTGCTGGCGGCCAACTCGATAGCCCGGGCGTTGTTCGACGGGTTCACGTTCTCGGGCAACCTGATGCTGCTGCTCTTCCTCGACCCACGGGCGCGCGACTTCTACGTCGAATGGCCGACCGTCGCGGCGAACTCCGTGGCCGCCTTCCGTCTCGGGCACGGCGCGGCCCCCGACGACCCCCGAGTGCGCGCCGTGCTGACCGAACTACTCGAGCACAGCCCCGAGTTCCGGGACCTGTGGTCCAGCCACGATGCACGCGGTAAGGCGCTTGACACCAAGGTCCTTCATCACGCCGACGTCGGCGTGATGAAGCTGAGCATGAAGACGTTCGACGTGCGCGCGGCGCCGGGCCAGGAACTGGTCGTCTACGACGCCGAGCCCGAATCCCGCAGCGCCCAGGGCCTTCTGCTGCTGGGCACGATCGTGGCCACAGCCGCGCGCAACGCGTGACGGCCTTCGTCCCGGGAGCGCGGCTCGTCACGTACGTCGACGACGGCGTCGGGTGGGCGGGTCACAGCTGCGGGATCACTGACTGTCCGTAGGCCTCGATCGTCGCCTCGCGTGCGTCGTGCATGGCGTAGATCGCGAATTGGTCGACGCCGAGTTCTTGGAGTTGGGCGAGTTTGTCGAGTTGGGCGGTGGGTGGGCCGAGGATGCAGAAGCGGTCGATGACGTCGTCGGGGACGAAGTCGGTGGTGTGGTTGTCGGCGCGGCCGTGGTGGCTGTAGTCGT
>NZ_JAKXMK010000022.1 GCF_022524485.1 Pseudonocardia alaniniphila | reverse complement strand
CTGCACGGCGTCGGCGGCGAGCACTCTGATCGTGTCGACCGCTTTCCGGTCGAGATCGGTCCAGTCGCTGGGCACGTCGGCTCGGGTCAAGAGCTCGATGTCGATATCGTTCACAGAACTCCCTACAAGTGAGTGGCAGGACGTCACCAGGACAGGAACGCTCGCCGCGCCCCTCGGAGCGCGGGACGGGCGACGGACGTTTGCGGCGGAGATTCAGGCGCTCTCGGCGCCGAGATCGATCGCGCCGGGCGAGATGCGGCTCCTCGTGCTGCTCAGCTGCCGGGCGATGACGCCGGTGATCCGATGTGCGTCAGCAGCCCAGCGCTGCGGGCGCTCGCTTTCGGGCAGCGCCTGGTAGGTGATCAGCAGACCCTCGAGGGTCGCGAAGAGGTCTGCGATCGCATCTGCGCGACGCGTATTCATCTCGTCACTCGATTCCGTTCCGGTGTCCAGCGGGTGCGCAGCTGTCTCGTTTCGGGGGTTGCGTCGAACCCACCGTCACCCCGGCACCAGCGCGTCGCACCCGTGAAAACCCCCGGCCAGGGGGGGCGTGTGATCGGACCCGAGTCCGCGGGGGCGTCGGTCCGCACGGTTGCCGCGGTACCGACGGCCGCAACGATCAGCGCCGCTTCCGCCACAGCGCGCCGACGGCGAGACCGACGATGAACATGCCGGTGAGCGCGGCCCACAGCGGCATGATCACGATCGGGATGATCACCCGGATCGCTGCAGGCTCGCGGTTCTCGATGATGAAGATGAACGCGAGGACCACCAACACCGCGGCGACGATCACCCGCGTCGAGGGCCGCCGGCGGCTCGACCGCACCGCTTTGCCCGTTCCGGTGTCGCTCATCGTCGACCTCCTCGGCGCCCGCCGCCGTTCCGTGCGTCTGCCCCGGCGTGCTCCGCCGGGGGTATGCCGACACCATCGCCCCCGCGGCGGGGACGCCGGATCACCCTTGGCGTGTGATCCGATGTCGTGAGCCGGATTCTGCGGAGTGGTCGTGAGCGGTGCGCCGGGTTCTGCAAGTGACTTCCCGGATCGGGAAAATGAATCCTCGTTCCGTCGATCTCCCGGGTTCGGGTGGCCCTGCGAGCCCACGAATGCACTCTCACCCTCTACGGGTGAGCCGCGAGGCGTGATGTCGGACGAACTCTCCGTCATTCGAGCGTCGCTGAATGTCGCCGGACGCACCCGGTCTCGACGCGGCTGCGGCTCATCGGGATTCGGACACTTGAGCCCGATCGAGGGCACGTGCACCGAACTGAATGTGTGCAAGTCGTGCTTGCCTTGACCGCCGCCGAGACGACTGGTCATGTTCAATGGCATGCCACGCGTCGGAGTCCGGGAGGTGCTCGTGGAGGCGGCCGTCACCGAGTTCCATCGGCACGGTTACGCGGCCTGCTCCGTGGACACCATCACCAAGGCGGCCGGCGTGCCGAAGGGTTCGTTCTACAACCATTTCCCGAGCAAGGAGCACCTCGGTGCGGAGGTGGTCGCCCGCTACGCCGCCGGCTCGGCATGGTGGCAGGAGGTGGATCCCGGTCTCTCCCTGCTCGCGCAGCTACACGCCCGGTTCCGCGCGGTCGTCGACATGCTGTCCGAGAGCCAGTTCACCCGTGGGTGCTTGCTGGGCAACATGGGTACCGAGGTTGCGGACCGCAGCGATGTGATCCGGATGCAGGTCGGCACCAGTCTCTGCCAGTGGTCGGAGGACATCGTGGCGACCCTTCAGGCTGCCCGGGCGGCCGGTGAGATCGGTGCCGGTCCCGACCTGGAGCGCCTCGGTCCCTTCCTCCTCGACGCTTTCCAGGGCGCGATCATGCACAGCAAGGTCGTGAGAAACGTTGAACCACTCGAAGATTTCCTCAGCGTCGTTTTCGACACCGTCCTTCGCTGACCAGCGGGTACGCCCGCTAGCGGATCGCCCCGGACATGGCGGCTGAGCTCGCCGCCCGCGATGAGCCCGGGCTGCCTACCCCTCGGGCAGCCCGGGCTCGCTACGTTCCCGAGCCCGGCGGCGTGGCCCGACCGGCGTCGGCGTGGTGCGCAACGCCATCCGCGTGCGCCCGCTCTCGATATGAGCGGCGGCCAGGTGAACCGGCGGTCCGGATGCTGCCGAGCGCACGACGGAATGAGGTTCATCAAGCCGGTTGCGGGGACTCGGGAAAATCCTGTCGATAGTCACGGCTCGATTCTCAGTGTCCGATTTTCCTCACGATAGCCGTATTGATCCGCGGTTTCATCGTCATGGTTCCGACAGTAGGTGGGCTGCGGTAGGGCGACCAATGAATATTGCGAATGGCGCATGTGTCGGGCCTGCATGGGTGGCCTCACCGGGGCGTCACGGGCGTCCGCCGGAGATCGACGGGTGCCGTGTGGCGGCCTGGGCTGGGTTTTCTGCGGACAGTGCCTGATCGTGAGCCGAGGGTGAACCCGCTCACACCGGGAAAGTCTCCGCAGGCTCGGAGGGCTTCTGTTCCGAGCCGGGTATGGCTATAGTTTCGCTGCTGTTTTCTTTGTCTTTGCTGGAGTTGTCATGGCTGACGATCTCGCCGAGCTGTGGATGATCGCAACCATTCACGCGCCGGGAGCAGATCATGGATAGTCCGACTCATCTGCGTGAGCGTTCTGTGCTGGCCGCACAGATTGCGGAGCTGCAGGTCCGGAAGGATGTCGCAAGCCCCGAGTTCCGCCACGGCGCCGTCGACGCCTTGCAATGGCTGTGCGTCGGAGGGCCGGGACCGTTGAGTGGCGTGCTGGCGGGCCTGCCGGTGCGGCCCCAGGCGATCGTGCGTGAACTGGCCGCAGCCGAGGCGATCATCTACGGGGAGCCGTCTGCGTGCCGGGACTACGCCTGCGGGCTGGAGCACGCGCTGATGTGGGCGGAGTGCGCCACCCCGGCGCCCCCCGTGCCCGAGCGGCGCAGGCCCGCCGGGGCAGGCACAGGTTCCTGACCCTGGCCGGAACTGCTCAGGTGGGGGGCGGATCGGTCTGGTACACGTCGGGCACGCCGTCGGCGTCGACGTCACGCTCCTCCTCCGCACACATCCGGCGGTAGTGGGAGTTGCGGATACGCAGCACCACGGTGGCGAGGAGCGCCGCGAGCAGCGAGCCGAGCAGCACCGCGACCTTGACGTGGTCGTCGCGCTCGGAGCCCGCGCCGAAGGCGAGCTCGCCGATGAGCAGGGAGACGGTGAACCCGATACCGGCGAGCAGCGCGAGCCCGAGCACGTCCCACCAGGACAGGTCCTCCGCGAGGTCGGCACGGGTGAACCGCTGCACGGCCCAGGTTGCGCCAAGCACCCCGCACGGCTTGCCCACCAGCAGGGCGGCGATGACGCCGATGGTGACGCTGTCGGTCAGGCCGGGCCCGAAGCCGTCCGGCCCGATGACGGACACGCCTGCTGCGAAGAAGGCGAACACCGGCACGGCGAACCCCGCCGAGATCGGACGGAACCGGTGCTCGAAGTGCTCGGCGAGCCCGGGGCCCGGACCTTCGGCGCGCCGCTTCACCGGCACGGCGAACCCGAGCAGCACTCCAGCGACGGTGGCGTGCACGCCGGAGGCGTGAACGAGCGCCCAGGTGGCTGCGGCAAGGGGCAGGAGCAGCCACCAGGACCGCACACGGCGCTGCACCAGCAGCGTGAACAGCCCGAGCGGGATCAGCGCCAGCGCAAGGGGGACGAGCTGCAGCGACCGCGTGTAGAAGATGGCGATGATCGTGATGGCGAGGAGGTCGTCGACCACGGCCAGCGTGAGAAGGAACGTGCGTAGCGCCGCTGGTAGATGGGTGGCGATGACGGCGAGCACGGCGAGGGCGAAGGCGATGTCGGTGGCGGTCGGGACGGCCCAGCCGGCCAGCGCCCCGTCGGCTGCGCGGGCGTTGATGGCGACATAGATCAGAGCGGGCGCCACCATGCCGCCGACGGCGGCGGCGACCGGCAGGGCGGCGAGCCGGGGATCGCGCAGGTCACCGGCGACGAACTCGCGTTTGAGCTCCAGCCCGGCCACGAAGAAGAAGATCGCCAGCAGGCCGTCGCCTGCCCACTGCGCCAGTGTCAGATCGAGATGCAGCGCGGACGGACCGACCTGCAGCCCGGTGAGACCCTCGTAGATGCCGGACCAGGGGGAGTTCGCCCAGACCAGCGCGATCACTGCCGCACCGACCAGCAGCGCGCCACCCACGGTCTCGGTGCGCAGGATGTCGGCTATCCGGCTGACCTCCGGCCAGCTGCCCCGGCCGAACAGGCGAGGTGTGGAGCGGCCGGGGGGCACGGTCACAGTTCCTCCGCAACGGTCGGGGACGACGTCGCCGACCAGACTTCCCGGCACACCGGCCGTCATATTACCGGTCGCCCTATGTCCGACACCGTCCCGCGCGGCCCCCTGCGCCCTGTTCAGGCCGCCCCGTCGCCGTTAGAGTTCGACACGACGCAGGCCCGGTCCCTGCTCCGCGTCCACACGGCAAGGCCCCCGGATCAGCACGTCCGGGGCGCTCGCCGGCTCAGAGCTCGCCGGTGACACGCGGTCCCGGCTCGCCACCGTTGATGCTGGCGACGCAGTTTCTGGCCTTCTCGCGTAGGACGACGGCCTCCATGGCGGGGCGGGAAGTGCGGGTATTGCATGGATGTTTCCCCCGGCGCCCAGGACGCGCCGTCACCGGAACTGGCGCGCTTCACTCTCACCCGCCGGGGTGGGTCCTCGGCGGAGGTCACCGTGCACGTCATCGGCGAGATCGACCTCCTCACCGAGCCTGCGCTGACCCGTTGCCTCGCCGAGCAGCTGCGGCCCCCGTGCGAGATCGGGAGCCTGGTCGTCGACCTGACGTCGGTGACATTCGTCGGCGCCCGTGGCCTTTCCGCACTGCTCGCGTTCGCGAACAGCGCGACGAGCCGCGACGTCGAGTTCCGGGTGGCGGGCTGCAGCCCGCAGGTCCTCCGGTGCCTGGACATCATCGACCCCCACGACACATTGCCGAGGCAGGCCAGGCCGCGCCGCTCCGGCAGCCCCCGTCAGTGCCTCGACGGCGTCGCGGTCCGCGGCCGCCGGCGCGCGGAGAACAGGGGATGGTGACGGCCCCGCCCGTGTGATCTCACGGGGGAGTCGGCCCGGCGCGTCCTTGACGTGATCGGTGCCTGCCTGTCTGCTGAGTCCCATGACCGAGCCGGTAGCGGCGGCCGTGGAGTCGTTGCGGCTCGTCGACCATCACGTCCACGGCGCTGCTCGGGGTGACCTCGACGCCGAGGGGTTCGCCGCCGGCCTGTCGGAGTCGCCCTTTCCCGCGCCGCCGGGCACCTCCCAGCTGGACTCTCAGGTCGGTTTCGCGGTGCGCCGCTGGTGCGCCCCGGTGCTCGGCCTGCCCCCGCACGCCGACGCGCCCACGTACCTGCAGCGGCGCCGCGAGCTGGGCGCGGACGAGGTGGCACGCCGGTTCCTGGCCGCGAGCGGTATCGGGTGCTTCCTCGTGGAGACCGGCTACCGCGCCGACGAGATCCTCTCGCCCGCGGAAATGGCCCGGTCGGCGACCACGCCCGCCCACCCCGCCTCGGCGGAGGAGGTGGTCCGGCTGGAGTCGGTGGCCGAGGACGTGGCGGCCACGGCGCCCGACGCGAGCTGCTTCGCCGAGGCGTTCGCCGCCGCCCTGGGCAAGCGGGTGCAGGGGGCTGTCGGGCTCAAGTCGGTCATCGCCTACCGGCACGGCCTCGACTTCGACCCGGAGCCACCGGACGCGGGTGAGGTGCGCCGCGCGGCCGGGCAGTGGCTGCGCGACGGGGGACGGCTGACCGATCCGGTGCTGCTGCGCCACCTGCTCTGGGCAGGCGTGGAACACGGGCTCCCCTTGCAGTTCCACGTGGGGTTCGGCGACACCGACCTCACGATGCACCGCTGCGACCCCTCGAAGATGACGGGGTTCCTGCGGCGGGTGCAGGACCGCGGTGTGCCGATCATGCTGCTGCACTGCTACCCCTACCACCGCACCGCGGGTTACCTCGCCGCCGTGTTCCCGCACGTGTACTTCGACGTCGGGCTGGCGGTGAACTACAGCGGGGCACGCAGCGCCGCGGTGATCGCCGAGTCGCTGGAGGTGGCCCCGTTCGCCAAGGTGCTCTTCTCCTCGGACGCGTGGGGACCTCCTGAGCTGCACCACCTCGGGGCCCTGCTGTGGCGCCGCGCCATGACCGCGTTGCTCGGCGAGTGGGTGGAATCCGGGGACTGGTCGCAGGCCGACGCCCTGCGCGTCGCCGAGCTCATCGGGGCGGGCAACGCGCGTCGCGTCTACCGGCTGGAGGAGCGATGAGCGACGAGGCGTCCGAGCTGCTCGAGCGCATCGAGTCCGACGGCGTGCGGCTGCTGCGCTTCCTGTACTGCGATCCGAGCGGGGTCATCCGCGGCAAACAGGCGCACGTCGGGCGTCTCGACGGGGCACTGCGCTCGGGTCTCGGGCTGACCAGGGCGCAGAACGCCGTCAACGTGCTCGACGACCTGGTGCCGGTGGCGGACATGGAACCGGTCGGCGAGATCCGCATCGTCCCGGACCTCGCCACGTACGTCCGGCTGCCCTGGCTCGACGGGGTGGGCAGCGTGCTGTGCGACCAGGTCGGCCACGACGGGCTCGACTGGGGCTGCTGTCCCCGGGCGTTCCTGCAGCGCGCTGTGGCGGCGGCGGCCGACGCGGGGCTGCGGGCGCGCGCGTCCTTCGAGAACGAGTTCTACCTGGCCGAACGCACGCCCGAGGGGCCGCGGCCGTGGGGCGACGGCCCGGTGTACTCCTCGGCGGGGCTGGACCGGGCCGCCCTGGTGCTCAACGACATCGTCGACGCGCTGACCGCGCAGGGCCTCGTCGTCGAGCAGGCGATCAACGAGTACGGGCCGGGACAGCAGGAGATCTCCGTCCGCTACGCCGACGCGCTCGGCGCCGCCGACAACCAGCTGCGGCTGCGCGACACCGTGCGAGGTATCGCCGAGTGCTCGCACGGCCTGTTGGCCTCGTTCGCGCCGCGGCCGTGGCCGGACGGGATCGGCAGCGGCACGCACATCCACTTCTCGCTGTGGGACGCCGACGGCGCCACGAACCTGATGCCCGATCCGGCCGACCCGTTCGCGGTGTCGGAGCGGGGCGGCGCGTTCCTGGCGGGCGTACTCGACCACCTGCCCGCGCTCGTCGCCTTGACCTGCCCGTCCTACCTGTCGTACGACCGGTTGCGGCCGAGTGCCTGGGCGGGGTCGACGGTGTCCTGGGGCTACGACAACCGGGAGGCCGCACTGCGGGTCGCGTCGCCGTTCCGGGGCCGGGAGCGGGAGAGCGCCAATGCGGAGCTGAAGGCGTGCGACGCCAGCAGCAACCCCTACCTGGCGCTCGGTGGGCTCATCCTCGCCGGGCTCGACGGCGTGGAGCGCGGGCTCGACCTGCCCGAGCCGGCCACGGTCGACCCTGCGACGCTCGGCCCCGACGAGGCCCGCCGGTGCGGTGTCCGCCCGCTGCCGGCCGACCAGCGGGAGGCGCTCGCGCGGCTGGAGGCCGACCCGGTCCTGATGAAGGGGCTCGGCGACCTGCTCGGGCGGTGCATCCTCGCCACCCGGCGCGCGGAGTACGACCGGTGCGTCCGCATGGGCGACGACGCGGTGCGGGACGCCACCTTCACCACGTTCTAGTGCCGCGGAAACGGGGTTCCTTGCCCGGATCCGGGTAAGACGACCTCGTTGTTTCCTCGGCGCTAGCGGCGCCGGACTCGTCCAGCGCCCCACCGGGTAACCCGGCAGCGGGAACGGACCGGCGCACCGGCAGCCGGACCGATGAGTCTGGAGGCGTTCTGTGGCTTCCCCCGACGACGTGCCGCCGCCCGACGCGGGAACGTGGACCCAGGCGGCCCGCGAGGGCGAGCTGTGGGAGGGAGGCATGTTCGGCGTCGCCCTCGAGGGAACCGAGGTCCTGCTGATCAAGCTCGACGGAGAGGTGCGGGCCTATGACAACCGCTGCCCGCACCAGCGGACGCCGCTGGACCGGGGCTGGATCGAGGACGGCACGCTGACCTGCTCGGGTCACATGTGGGAGTTCGACGTGCTGAGCGGCAAGGGCGTCGTGCCGCGCGACTGCGCACTCGTCTCCTACCCGGTCAGGATCGAGGACGGGACGATCTGGGTGGCCGTGCCCGGTTGAGGCCGCCACAGCCGCGCCTGGGGGGCTCCGCTGCGTCCGGACGGGCGACGTCTGCGCATGTTCGGTGACATCGGACCGGTCGTGACCGACCATCTTCTGATCAACCGAGGAGGCGCCATGGCGCAGAGGTCGATCTCCGGTACCCGGCTCCGTCGCGAGCTGAGCGTGTGGGAGGCGATCGGCCTCTCGTTGGCGCTGATGGCGCCGTCCATGGCCGCCAACATCAACCCCCAGGGCACCGCGGGCACGGTGGGCCGTGCCGTGCCGCTCGCCTTCGCGCTGGCCACCGTCGGGGTGCTGCTCATCGCGTACACGTTCGTGCGGCTCAGCCAGCGTTTCAACCACGCCGGCAGCGTCTACGGATTCGTCGGGGCGACGCTGGGCCCGCGCGCCGGCGTGGTGGCCGGCTGGTCGCTGCTCGGCACCTACATCTTCTACGGCGTCGTGACGTCCACGGCGGCCGGGATCTTCGGCGCCGCCGCCCTGGACACGTTGGGCATCTGGTCGAACCAGCCCTCGTGGGCAGGCTTCGCCGTCGGTGCCGTCGCCCTGCTCGGGGTGCTGGCGCTCGCCGTGGCGCCCGTGCGCGGGGGCACGCGGGTGCTGCTGACGATCGAGGTGGCCACCGTGGCACTGATCCTCGTGGTCTCCGTGATCATCCTCGCCCGGCTGGCCACGGGCACGGCGCCGGGCGGGCGGGGCGTCGACTTCTCGGTGTTCACGGTGGCGCCCGGCACCGAGGTCTCGGCGGTGTTCCTCGGCGTCGTCTTCGGATTCCTGTCCTTCGCCGGTTTCGAGGCCGCCGCGACCCTGGGCGAGGAGGCCAAGGACCCACGCCGGAGCATCCCGCGCGCGATCCTCGGCACGGCGATCTTCGGCGGGATCTACTTCGTGTTCGTCACGGCCGTGGAGGTGATGGGCTTCGGCACCGACGACGCGGGTGTCGCCGCCTTCATCGCGTCGTCGTCACTGCTGGGAGACCTCGGGTCCCAGTACGTGGCCGCCTGGGTCGGAGACCTCATCACGGTGGGCGCGGCGGTCAGCGCGTTCGGGTGCGCGCTGGCCTGCGCCGTGGGCGCCGCCCGCATGCTCTTCGCCCTCTCCCGCGACGGCATCGGCCCCGCTGCGTTCGCGGAGATCTCCCCGGCGCGCGCCACCCCCACCCGGGCGACGGCCGCGGTCGTCGCCGTGATGTACGTGATCATCGCCATCACGTGGTTCGTGCTGGGTGGGGAACCGTTCGCTCTGTTCGTGGCCTCCGGGACGATCGGCACGCTGATCCTGCTGGTCGTGTACGCGCTGGCGACGGTCGGTGCGGCCCGCCTGCTGTTCTTCTCCGGACGGCGCGAGGTAGCCGTGTGGGAGGTGGTCGTACCGGCGCTCGCCCTGGTGCTGATCGGCTACACGCTCTTCCGCAACGTGGCGCCGTACCCGGAGGGCGCCGCGGGCGTGTACCCGCTCGTGTCGGCCGCCTGGATCCTGGTCGGCGTCGTCGCGGTGCTGGTGCTGCCGGGTGCCGCCCGCCGGGCAGGGCAGCGGCTCACCGCGAACGAGGGCCTGGGCTGAGACCACGCCCCCAGGGATCGGCTCCGGCGTCAGGCGCGGGGGAGCACCCGCGCGTCCGGGCCGGGGAAGTAGACGGACTCGTGGCCGTCCTGCCAGCGGACCCGGTAGTGCTCCCGCTCGCCCTGGCCGATCACCTCGATCACCTCGCCCCGTCGGCGCGGCGTGTCCAGAGTGGCGGTTTCGATGACGATCTGGTCACCGGTGCAGCAGCGCATGGCTCGTCCTCCTCCGCTCCTCGCGTGTCAAGTCTGGAGCCGTGCCCGGTTGCCGACAAGGCCTGCCGGGGCCACCGTGTGGCGGAAATCAGGAGTAGATGTCCGGAAGGAACTCCGGCCGGGGCGCCCGTGGGGTGAGCAGCACCGAGCACGGGGCGTGGTGGAGAGCGCTGTGGGCGACGAGACCGAGCGGGCCGGGCGGGAACGTGCGTGGGCCGCCGATGACGAGGAGGTCGGCGTCGAGCCCTTCACCGACCATCTCGTACGGGCGGACCCGCAGCAGCAGCGGCACCACGGTGAGGTCCGGCGCGCTCGCCTGCGCGGCCGCGACGGAGGTGGCGAGCAGCCGGTCCGCGTGGTCGAGCGCGGCGTCGAGCCCGACGCTGCGCTCCGCGAACGACGTGGGCACGCCGTGGGCCACGACCAGGTCGGCGTGCCTGTGCAGGGCTGCCGTCGCGGCGGCGGCCAGCACCGGCCCGTCGTCGGGGAGGGCCTGCACCGCGGCGACCACCTGCGGCCGCCCGGAGCGTGGCGGTGACACCGCTCCGGACACGACGAGGACCGAACTGTCGTGGCGGGCGGCGGCCGACGCGATCTCGGCGATGGTGCCGACACGCTGCGCCGCGGCCGTGAAGTCGTCGGGGGAGGCGGCGGGCAACTCGTGGCGGCGCAGCCACCGTCCGGACCGCCGGCACCAGTCCACCACCCAGTCGGGTGCACCTTCGCTGTCGCAGACCACGACGACACCGCCGCGTTCCACCGGATCAGGGCGTCGGATCGAGAGTGTCGTGCCATGGACGGTCACCACCCCGACCCAACTCCGGAGGATGGCGCCGGTCCAGTACATGATGGTGGGAAATCCCCTGGCCGGGCTGGTGACCGGCCGCAGCGCCGGACGCCGTTCGGGCGGGCCGATCGGGTGAACCCGAGCGGTGCGGCCACGTTGTGCCCAGCGGCGCGACCGCGGGGTGTGACGGCCGGCCTTCCGGAGCGTCCCGGGTGGGTGGGTTACGGGCGGCCAGGTCGTCGTGTCATTCACCTCGGACAGGTGAGGTGTGCGGGCCGGCGGGATCGGCGTGCCGGTCGTGGTCGGCGCAGCGTTCGCGGACCGCGCGAGCAGCCTGTCCGACGTGTGGATCGCCAGTAGGGTGATCAGGATGGGTGGCCCCATCGAGCTTCAGCCGTGGCAATGGGACGAGCCGACCTGGCGCGGACACGTCGAGCGTGTGCGCGCCGGAGACCGGTTGGTGCCGGACAGCTGGCCGGGGGGTGCCACGGTCGCGGTGGCGATCTCCTTCGACCCCGACCACGAGACGATCCCGCTGCGCGATGCCGAGACGCGTCCGGGGAAGCTGTCACAGGGCGAGTACGGCGCCCGGGTCGCGGTTCCGAAGGTGCTCGCGCTGCTCGCCGAGTTCGGCGTCCCGGCCAGCTTCTTCATGCCCGCGGTGTCCGCTCTGCTGCACCCCGACGAGGTCACGGCCTACGTCGCCGGTGGCCACGAGGTGGCTGTGCACGGCTGGATCCACGAGCGCAACATGCTGCTGGAGGGCGCCGACGAGCTCGACCTCACGGGCCGCGCGATCGAGGTGCTGGAGCGGCTCAGCGGCGTGCGCCCGGTCGGCATCCGCACCCCGAGCTGGGATTTCTCCGACCACACCCTCGCGATCATCGAGCAGCTCGGGCTGCGCTACGACTCGTCGCTGATGGCCGACGACGAGCCCTACGAGCTCGTGGCCGCCGGTCGGCCCACCGGGATCGTGGAGATCCCGGTCGAATGGATCCGCGACGACGCGCCCTATCTGATGATGGAGCGCTACTCCTCGCTCCGGCCCTACACCCCGCCGCGTGCTCTGCTGGAGATCTGGCGCGACGAGTTCGACGCCGCGTACGCCGAGGGCGGGCTCTTCCAGCTCACCCTGCACCCGCACGTCATCGGCCACCGTTCCCGGCTGGTGGTCCTGCGCGAGCTGCTCGCGCACATCGCGGGACACTCCGGGGTCTGGTTCGCCACGCATGCCCAGCTGGCCGAGGTGGCTCGCACGCTGCTCAGGCCGGGGCCGGAGCGGCCGTGAGTGAGGTGGTGGCGTCGGCGGAGGCCGCGTCCGGCACCCGGCTCACCCGCGCTCAGCGCAAGGCGATCGCCGGTTCGATCGGCAACACCGTCGAGTGGGTCGACTGGGCGGTCTACGGCACGCTCGCGCCGATCTTCGCGTCCCAGTTCTTCCCGAGCGGCAACCCCACCGCCGCCCTCCTCTCGACGCTCGCGGTGTTCGCCGTCGGGTTCGTCATGCGGCCGATCGGCGGTGCCCTGCTCGGCGCCTACGCCGACCGGCACGGCCGCAAGAAGGGCCTCACGCTGACGATCGGGCTGATGGCGGGCGCGGGTTTCGTGATCGCGATCTGCCCCACCTACGAGGCGATCGGGATCGCCGCGCCGGTGGTGTTGCTGCTGGCCCGGCTCGTGCAGGGCTTCTCAGCGGGTGGGGAGTTCGGATCGTCCTCGTCGTTCCTCGTGGAATCGGCCGCGCCCCGCAGACGGGCATTCGCGGGCTCGTGGCAGCAGGTGTCGGTGGGCGCGGGCGCGCTGATCGCCTCGCTCATGGGGTTCGTGCTCACGTCGGTGCTCAGCGACGCCGCGATGCAAGCCTGGGGCTGGCGGATCGCCTTCGGAATCGGGGGAGTGCTCGGGCTGGTGGGGCTCTGGCTTCGGGTCACCGTCGAGGAGACCGAGAGCTTCCGGCGTGCCAGCGACGAGGGCCGGACCCGGCAGCGCAACCCGATCGTCGGGATGCTCACCGACCACCCGGCCGCCGCACTGCGCGTCATCGGCATCACGATCGCCGGCACGCTCACGTACTACGTGTGGATCAGCTACATGCCCGGCTACGCCAACGCTGCCGTCGGCATCCCGCTGTCGGAGGCACTGCTCGCCAACACGATCGCGATCGCGTACTTCCTGTGCCTGCTGCCGTTCGTCGCGCTGCTGTCGGACCGCTACGGGCGCAAGCCCACGCTGCTGGCCTTCGCGATCGGCTTCGTCGTGCTCGCCTACCCGGCGTTCCGGCTGCTGGAGGTCGGCGGCTTCTGGCCGTTGCTGGTGGTCGAACTGGTCGGCGTCACGTTCCTGGCCGGCTACTCGGCCAACTGCGCCGTGGTGATGGCCGAGCAGTTCCCCGCCGAGGTGCGCAGCACGGGCATCGGGCTGCCGTACGCGCTCGCCGTGGCCGTCTTCGGCGGCACCGCCCCGTACATCACCACGTGGATGAGCGCGAGCGGGCTGCGCGGCTGGGTCTGGCTGTACGTGGCCGTCGCCGCGCTGATCGGCGTGGTCGTCTACGCGACGATGCCCGAGACGAAGGGCCGGGAGCTCACGTGAGGCACGGCCGTCGACCGTTCCGCGGGCTCGAGAGGAGCTGTCGGCAGTGGGCTATGTGATCGTGGGGGCCGGCGCCATCGGTGGCACCCTCGGGCATCACCTCGCGCGTGCCGGGCACGAGGTCACCGTCGTCGATGCCGAGCACGTGCGCAGCATCCGCGAGCGGGGGATCGTGGTGCGCCGCGGTGACGAGCACGCGGCGGCGGACGCCGCGACCGACGCGCTGGTGGCGTGGCTGCGCACTCAGACGAAGGACCGCAGTGGCATCTGGCGTGACATCGCGGTACGCCGCAGGCCCACCGAGGTATCCACGCACTACGGACCGGTGCTCCATCGGGCCGCGCAGCTCGGGATCGCCGTCCCCGGCCTCGAGCGGCTGGTGGCGCAGATCGAGGAACTGGAGGGCGGAGCACCGATGACCGAACAGCGGATCGACGACCTTGCGGGAGCCCTGCGATGACCGTGCCAACGCCCGCCGCCCTCGACGGGGTCGACGTCGCGGCGCTCCACGGCCTGCTGGCCGGCCATCGCGAGGATCTCGTCGCCGACCTCGTAGCCTACGCCGAGCAGGAGACCCCGAGCGACGACGTCGCGCTGCTCGCGGCCGGGCTCGCGCACCTCGAGTCCTGGTTGGGCGAGCGGATCGGGGCACCGCGCTCGCGAGCCCTGCACCGGTCGGACGAGTACGGCGATGTCCTCGAGCTCGAGTACGACGGCACGGGCGACCAGCTCCTCACCTTCCTCGCGCACTACGACACGGTCTGGAGCGCGGGCACCCTCGCCGAGTGGCCCGTGCGGATCGACGGCGACCGGATCGGCGGGCCGGGCGTGTTCGACATGAAGGCCGGGCTGGTCCAGGCCGTCTGGGCGGTCCGGGCGCTGCGCGAGGCCGGGCTGCCGCACCCGCCGCTGCGCCTGCTGCTCAACGGCGACGAGGAGATCGGCAGCCCGTTCTCGCGGCCGCTGATCGAGAAGGCCGCCGTGGACGCCGCTGCCGTGCTGGTGTTCGAGGCGAGCGCGGACGGCGCGCTGAAGACATCGCGCAAGGGCGTGGGCCTGTTCGACGTGCACGTGCGGGGTGTCGAGGCGCACGCCGGGCTCGACCCGACGGCGGGGGCGAGCGCGATCGACGAGATCGCCCGCATCGTGCGCACCCTGCACGCGGCCACCGACCTCGCGGAGGGCACCACCGTGAACGTCGGGGTGCTCCACGGCGGCACCCGCCGCAACGTCATGGCCGCAGCCGCCACGGCCGGCGTCGACGTGCGGGTCGCCAGGCTGTCGGCGCAGGACAGGATCGACGAGCTGCTGGGGTCGCTCCGGCCGCACGACCCGCGGGCCGAGGTGACCGTGCAGGGCGGGTGGAACCGGCCGGTGATGGAACGCAGCCCGGGGGTCGCTGCCATGTACGCGCTGGCCCACCGGGCAGGCGAGCAGCTGGGCGTCGACCTGCGGGAGACCTCGGTGGGCGGGGCGAGCGACGGCAACTTCGTCGCGGCCATGGGCCGCCCCGTGCTCGACGGCCTCGGCGCCGTCGGCGACGGTGCCCACGCGCGCCACGAGCACGTCAGCATCGCCGGCATGGTCGAGCGGGCGGCGGTGGCGGCCGGGGTGATCAGCGCCTTCGCCCACCGGTGACGGCATGACCGGCGATTCACGACATCGAACGGTCGAACGCGGGCGTGAGATCGGCACTGTTGGCGAGCGTGCGGGAGCGAGCGCTGGAGCCGGCCGCGGTCTCCGCGGACCGGGCGGAGGAGCTGATCGGCGCCGTGCGCGCTGATCGCGACCGGTCCTGATGGGTGCATCCTCGACGGACATCTCCGAGATCGACACCACCCATCCGGACGCCCTCGGCGACCCCTGATCGGGCGTCGGCCGGTTCCCGGGGGTCGCCGAGGGGGTACGCGGCGCCATGAGCGACCCCGTTGAGCACGACCTCGAGCTCACGACCAGCGCGTTGCGGTCCGGCCCGCTGGCGCTCGGCATCGCAGGCGGGCTCGTGGAGATACAGCGCTGGCAGGACCGGATCGACGGCACCGGCGCCGCCGCGCTGGAGGAGATCGGGGCGGCGCTGGCCGAGCTGCGCGGCGAGTTGGAGAGTGACGCGCCGGACCCCGCTGTCCTCGCCGATCTGATGCGCCGCCTCGGTGAGCGCACCCTCGTCGTGGCCGAGGACCAGCCCGAGGGCAACGTGCGTTCCCGGCTCGAGGAGCTCGGCCACCTGCTGCAGCAGGGCGCGGCCGAGGCCGGCTGAGCCGGGGCGCACGTGACGTGTCAGGTGTGGTCGGCCAGCACCCGGCACAACGCGTCGAGCGCCGGGCCGTACGCGTGGTCGGACGGGGCTGCGTAACCGACGACGAGACCGTCGGTCGGGGCCACGGTGGCGTCCGGGTGGCGGAACGCCGCCAAGCCGTCGAGGGCGATTCCTGCCGCGGTGGCGCTCTCGACGAGCGTCTGCTCCGTGCCCGGAGGTAGCCGCAACGCGACGTGCAGGCCCGCGGCGATGCCGGTGGGCTGCAGGTGCCGCTCCGCGACGGCCGTGACCAGCTGGTCGCGGCGGCGGCGGTAGCGCTGCCGCATCCGGCGGATGTGGCGGTCGTAGGCCCCCGAGGAGATGAAGTGCGCGAGCGTGAGCTGGGCCAGGACGTTCGCCCATCCCTCGCGCTCACCCTTGGCAGCGAGGACGGGATCCACGAGCTGGTCGGGCAGCGCCATCCAGCCCAGGCGCAGGGCGGGGGACAGGCTCGTGCTCACCGATCCGACGTAGACGACGTGGTCCGGGTCGAGGCCCTGCAGTGCCCCGACCGGCTGGCGGTCGTAGCGGAACTCGCCGTCGTAGTCGTCCTCCACGAGCATGCCGCCGCGGGACCGGGCCCAGTCGAGCACGGCGGGCCGCCGGGCCGGTGCCAGCGGGCCACCGGTGGGGAACTGGTGCGCCGGCGTGAGCAGGACGGCCCGCACCTGGTCGTGGCGGGCGAGCTCATCGATCCGCGCACCGTTCTCGTCGAGGGTCAGCGGGACGGTGCGCACCGAGGCCGCGGCCAGCAGCGCGCGGTGGTACGCGAGCCCGTAGGACTCCACGGCCAGCGGGCCGCTCAGCACCCCGTCGAACAACAGGCGCAGCGCGTGGGAGAAGCCCGAGCACACCACGAGCCGTTCCGGCGTGGTGCGTACACCCCGCGCGCGGGCGAGGTACTCGGCCAGGGCCTCTCGAAGCTCGATGCGACCGCGTGGGTCACCGGGACCGAAGGCGTCGTTCGGTGCGTCCATCAGTGCCCGTCGCGCCGAGGCCAGCCAGGCCCGGCGCGGGAACGAGGACGCGTCCGGCTGCCCCTGTTCGAGGTTGTGCAACGGAAGCGCCCGTACCGTCCGGGCGGGCGGGTGGACCGGAGGCGGTCCGACTGCCTGGGCGCGGTGCGCAACCTGGGTGCCCGCCCCCTGGCGGGCGGTGAGCCAGCCCTCCGCCACGAGTTCGGCGTAGGCATCGGCGACGGTGTTGCGGGCCAGGCCGAGTTCGGCCGCGACGGCGCGGTACGGCGGAAGGCGTGTTCCCGGAGCCAGCCGGCCCGAACGAACGGCCTCCCGGAGAGCCCGGATGAGTGCCGCACGCCGGCTCCCCGGCCTGGCCAGCTCCACATGCACCGCCGCGCCGAGCTCTTCGGCAAGATTGACCCACGAATTCCCCACAGAATTGCACCTACAAAAGGTCGATTCATCCCCCACGTTTATGACATGACGAACGCCAAGCCATTTCGGTTCAATGCCGAGAGGTCGGCTGTCGGTGCTGAGGGCTGCGCGGGACGGTGAGCGTGCTCCGAGTGGCGGGCCCGGGTGGTCTCGGGAGAGCATCGCGGCGCCGTCACCGGCGAGGGGGCAACAGTGTCCGCTCCCGCGCGCCGCTGCCGGGTCCGAACGCTCGTGACGCTGGTCGTCGTCGCCGTCGCTGTGCTCGCGGGGTGTGGGGCCGGGCCCGGATCGGGCATGAATGCGCACTCTGTTCGGTTCCCGTACCGAGCGGCGCCGTGCCGACGAATGCCGCCGGCCGAGGTTCGTTCACCTCTGCCACCCGCATTGGGCGTTCGAGGAGTTCGACATGACTGAGCTTGAAGAACCCAGCTTGTCCTGAGTCATGTCAGCTCGGCAGCCCAAGCCGCCGCAGGCGGTCCGCCCGGGCCGTGAGGCGGGCGTCATCGGTCCGGCGCAGCCGGTGCAGCTCGTACTCGATCGCGGCGGCGATCCGCCCGCTGAACGCGCCGGGCTCGACCGTGGCGTCGGGGTGTTCGGGGACGACGATGTCGACGGCGCCCGCACGATGGAGGTCACCGGCCCGGACGCCCTGCAGCTCCGCCACCTCGGGAGCGCGGTCGGGATCGCCGTGCAGGATCGCGGCGGCGCCCTCCGGGGGCAACGGGGAGAGCCACGCGTTGCCTGCGGCGAGCACCCGGTCGGCAGGCAGCAGGGCCAGCGCCGCGCCGCCGGTGCCCTGCCCCAGCAGCAGCGACACCGTGGGCACCGGCAGGGCGATGAGATCGGCGAGGCAGCGGGCGATCTCGCCGGCGAGACCGCCCTCCTCTGCTTCCGGGTGCAGAGCTGCCCCGGGGGTGTCGATCATCGTGACGAGCGGCAGCCGCAGCTCGGTGGCGAGCCGCATTCCGCGGCGGGCGACACGCAGGTCGGCAGGCCCCAGCGGGGTGCGGGCCTGGGCGCGGCGGTCCTGCCCGATCAGCACGCAGGGCTGCGTGCCGAACCGGGCGAGGGCGAGCAGCAGCCCGTCGCTCGCCTCGCCTTCGCCGGTGCCGGCCAGCGCGACGTGGTCGACCGCGGCGAGCCGCAGCACGTCGTGCACGCCCGGGCGTTCGGGCCTGCGGGTGGCGGTGATCGCCTGCCAGGCCGGGGGGTCGGATACCACCGGCCCCTGCGAGGGGACGGGGGCCGGTGGCGATCCGGGCTGGGGAGGGTCCAGTAATGAGAGGACGTGCGCGGTGACTCCGGCGAGGTCGCCGATCGGCAGCACCGCGTCGACGAGCCCGTGGGCGTGCAGGTTCTCCGCGGTCTGCACGCCGGACGGGAACGACTCCCCGTGCAGCGCGGCGTAGACCTTGGGACCGAGGAAGCCGATCAGCGCGCCCGGTTCGGCGAGCGTGATGTGGCCGAGCGAGCCCCACGACGCGAACACGCCGCCGGTCGTGGGGTGGCGGAGGTGGACCAGGTAGGGCAGGCCTGCCGCCTTGTGAGCGGTCACGGCGGCGGTGATGGCGGCCATGCGCAGGAACGCGAGGGTGCCTTCCTGCATGCGGGTGCCACCGGACGCGGTGACGGCGAGCAGCGGGAGCCGTTCGGCGGTGGCCCGCTCGACGGCCCGGACGATCCGGTCCGAGGCGGCCACGCCGATGGAGCCACCGAGGAAGGCGAACTCGCTGCACACCACGGCGACCCGCCGCCCGTCGACGCGGCCCTCGCCGGTGATCACGGACTCATCCGTGCCGCTGCGGGCCGCCGCGGCGGCCAGGTCGGCGCGGTAGTGCGGATCGGCAGGCACGGCGATCGGCGCCGAGTCCCAGCTGCCGAACGACCCGGCGTCGAACATGGCGGCGATCACGGCGCCCGCCCCGGTCGAGGTCATGACAGTCACTGTGCCGCCCCCTCGGCCGGAGTGGGCCGGTCGAGCCCGAGCTCGGCGCGCAGTGCGGGGCCGTGCTGGTCGAGGGTCGGCGGGGCGCTGTGGTTCCTGCGGGGCCGTTCCCGGTCCTCGCCGTCGAAGAACCGCAGCGGCGGACCGGGCAAGGTGAGCCTGCCGAGCGTGGCGTGCTCGACGTCGACCAGCAGGCCCTGGCCGGCAGTCTGCTCCCACGCGTAGACCTCGTCGATCGTGCGGAGCCGTCCTGCGGGCACGCCTGCCCGGGAAAGGCGCACGAGCAGGGTGTCGGGCTCGTCGCAGGCGAAGGCGTCCTCGACGACCGTGCGGACCAGGTCGGGGTGGCGGACGCGCTCCTCGTTGGTCCGCAGCCCGTCGGCAGCCGGGTCGAGCGCGAACTCCGTGCACAACCTGCGCCAGAGGCCCTCGCTGCCGCACGAGATCTGGACCGCGCCCCCTTTACAGCGGAAGAGGCCGTAGGGGGAGATCGACGGGTGGTGGTTGCCGCGGGCACTGCCCACCTCACCGGCGACGGTCCAGGCCGTGCCCTGGAACCCGTGGACTCCGACGACGGCCGCGAGCAGCGACGTGCGCACCACGGTGCCCACACCGGTGCGGTCGCGCTCGCGCAACGCGGCGAGCACCCCGTAGGCCCCGTACATGCCCGCGAGGATGTCGGCGATCGGCACCCCGACGCGCTGAGGGTCGTCGGGACCCGACCCGGTGACGGACATCAGCCCGGCCTCGCCCTGCGCGATCTGGTCGTAGCCTGCGCGGCCGCCCTCGGGCCCGTCGTGGCCGAATCCGGAGATCGACAGGACGACCAGCCGTGGGTTGAGCCGGTGCAGCTCGGGGACTCCGAAGCCGAGGCGGTCCAGCACGCCGGTGCGGAAGTTCTCCACCAGCACGTCGGCCCGGCGGACGAGGGAGGTGAGCGCGGCGTGCCCCTCGCCGGACTTGAGGTCGAGCGCCACCGACTCCTTGTTGCGGTTGGCCGAGAGGAAGTAGGTCGACTCGACGCCGTGCTCGGCATCGCCGACGAAGGGCGGCCCCCAGCCGCGGGTGTCGTCGCCGCGGTCCGGCGCCTCGATCTTGATGACGCGGGCGCCCAGGTCACCCAGCATCATCGTCGCGTGCGGGCCCGCGAGGGCCCGGCTGAGGTCGACGACGAGGAGGCCGTCGAGGGGGGCGGACATGCGGTGCACCTTCCGTCGATGCGGAACTTCCGGCCGGTCACGCCGAGAGCGCGGCGCTCGAACCCTGGAGTGGCATAGTGGCCTAGCCAATGAGAGGACTATAGTCCCGGCGACCTGTACGTGGAGGTGTGATTCCCGTGTCCGCTGCGCCGAAGCGCGCTCCCCGGCCCCTGCGGCCCGTCAACCGGCCCCGTCTCTACGAGCAGTTGGTGGAGCGCCTGCTCGACCACATCCAGGTCGAAGGCCTGACGGCGGGCGACCGGCTGCCCCCGGAGCGGGAGCTCGCGTCGCAGCTCGGGGTGAGCCGGGCTTCGGTGAGCCAGGCCCTCATCGCGCTCGAGGTGCAGGGCATCATCGACGTCCGCCACGGCGACGGCGCAGTGATCCTCGACGTGCCGCCGCAGCAGCAGGTGCTCGCCGCCCTGGACGCGCGGCGCAACCAGCTCCGCGAGGTGATCGAGGCCCGGGAGGCGCTGGAGGTGCAGCTCGCCGCGCTGGCGGCGAAGCGGCGGACGGAGGAGGACCTCGCCGCGATCGACGACGCGCTCGACGGGATGGCCCGCGAGATCTCGCGTGGTGGTCGCGGGGTCACCGGCGACGGGCGCTTCCACGCCGCCGTCACCGCCGCGGCACATTCCGGCCTCCTCGCGGACCTCATGACGAAGATCGCGGAGCTGGTCCGCGAGAGCCGCATCGAGTCGCTCTCCCAGCCCGGCCGCCCCGAGCAGTCGCTGGCCGGGCACCGCAAGGTGGCCGAGGCGATCCGTTCGGGCGACGCCGGCGCCGCGGCGGCCGCGATGGGCGAGCACATCGCGGCGGTGTCGGACGTGGCCCTGCTGCGCAAGAGCTGACACGCGACGGCACCCCCCGCCCGGCGAGCGCCACGACCTGGCAGGCTGGGGTCGTCGACGAGCGACCAGGAGGGGTGACGTGAGCAGCGACGACGACCGCACCGACGGCTACGACAACGACTCCGGGCTCCTCGAGCCCGAGGACAGCCTCGACTACCGCGGGGTGGAGGACGTCCTCGACGAGGGCTACTCGCCTCCCGAGCGGCCGCTCGGACTCGACGAGTGGGGCACCACGCCGCGTGAGGAGCACGACGGCGAGACCCTCGACCACCTGCTCGCCCGCGAGGTGCCCGAGCGCGAGGACCCCCCGTGGGACGGGCTGGGCGACAGCTCCGACACCGACGGAGAGTTGCTCGACGACGAGGTCGGCGACGTCCGCTCGGGGCGGCTCGTGGCCTCCGACGACGGCGGCCTGTCCGACTTCGACGAGGAGCTCTTCGCGGAGGACGCCGGGATCGACGGGGGCGCCGCGTCGGCGGAGGAGGCGGCGGTGCACATCGTCAGCGACCGGGATCGCGTCTTCGACGACGAGCGCTGACGACCGCGAACCGACCACGCACCACGGGCCACCGTCGCGCGTCCACGGACCGGATGCGGGTTATCGTCCGAAGTGTGGCGAGGCCCCCCTCTGCCCGACTGGCGAACCTGGATCTGAACCTGCTGGTCGCGCTGCGCGAGCTGATCCGCGAGCGAAACGTCACCCGCGCCGCGGCCCGGATCGGCGTCTCCCAGCCCGCGGCGAGCGCGGCACTCTCCCGGCTGCGCCGCCACTTCGACGACGAGCTGCTCGCCCGCGGCCGGGGCGGGTACGTGCTCACGCCGCTGGCGATGCAGCTCGCCGACCAGGTCGAGGCGGTGTGCGCCGCCGCCGAGCGGCTCTTCGCCACCGGCACGTCCTTCGACCCGGGATCCACCCGTCGCGAGTTCACGCTTCTCATGGCCGACTACACCGTCGCGGTGCTGGGCAGGCGGCTGGCGGCCGAGCTGGCCACCCGCGCTCCTGGCGTCGATCTGCATGTGCGGCTGGTGCGCGAGCACTTCTCGACGGACGCCGCCACGATCGTCCGGCTCGTCGACGGCATGATCGCGCCGCCGGTGCGCGGCTTCGACCTGCCGGGCGTGCGTTCGGTCGAGCTGTTCACCGACCGCTGGGTGTGCGTCGTCGACGCGGCCAACCCGCACGTGGGGCACACCCTGAGCCTCGACCAGCTCGCCGCGATGCGCTGGGTGGCCCCCTTCCAGCCCGACCGCGGCTTCCCGGGTGCCGCGCCCATGAGCCGGCAGCTGACCCGCTTCGGCATCCAGCCGCGGATCCGCGTGCGGGTGGAGAGCTACCAGGCGGTGCCGTACTTCGTGGCCGGCACCGACCACGTGGCGCTGCTGCAGGAGCGGCTCGCCGGGCAGGTGGCGCAGCGCCTCGGCCTGCGGGTGCTGCCCTGCCCGGGGGAGCCCGAGCCGATCGTGGAGAAGTTCTGGTGGCACGCGGACCTCGATGGTGACCCGGCCCACCGCTGGTTCCGCGAGGCGCTCGTCGCGCTGGCGGCGAAGCCCTGACCTAGGCCTATAGGTCCGATTGATGGTCCGGCAGGCTGAATCTCTATTTCCGGCGCCCGTCGCCTGCTGCCTAGCGTGTGATCCATGCCGCACGCGCTGACCGACCTGAAGGTCCGGACCGTCACCAAGCCCGCCGGGTCCGTCGGGCACGACGTCGACGCGGACGTCTGCGTCATCGGCGCGGGTATCGCGGGGCTCTCCGCTGCCGTCGAGTCGGCCCGGCTGGGGCGGCGTGTGGTGCTCGTCGACGCGCTGCCCGTGCTCGGCGGCCAGATGGTCAACTCGCTGATCGGGCTGTTCTGCGGCGTGTTCGGCAACGCACCGGAGCACCGCAGGCTCACCCACGGGATCTTCGACGACATCTTCCGGGACCTGGAGGCCACCGGCGACCTCTACTACCGCCGCCACCACACCACCGTCGTGGGGTACGACGAGGTGGCGCTCGGGCGCTGGGTGGAGAACACGGTGGCGGAGCTGGGCATCACCGTCATCACCGGCGCGGTGCTGGCCGGCGTCACCCGGGACGACGAGCGCATCCGGGCCGTCCGGCTCGGCACCCGGTACGGCACGGTCGAGGTCACGGCCACCGGGTTCGTCGACGCGAGCGGTGATGCCTCGCTGGCCTGGGAAGCCGGGCTGCCGTGCCGGCTGCCCGAACGGGAGATCTACGGCTCGCAGCAGCTCGTCGTCGAGAACCTGGACGAAGGCCAGCGGCCCGACCCGCAGGACCTGGCCGCCCGTGTCTCGGAGAAGGCCGAGCAGTACGGGCTGCTGCGCCGCGACGGGCTCGCCTTCTTCTTCCCCGGCCGCGGCATCGCGGTGCTCAACATGACCCACATCGAGGCGCCGCTGGACCCGATGGGCGCGTCACGGGCCCAGCTGCAGGGCAAGGTGCAGGCCGACCGGGCCGTGGAGCTCCTGCGCGCCGAGTACCCGGAGGTGTTCGGCAAGGCCCGGGTGCGCGCCTACGGCTTCCCGGGCAGGCGGCAGACCCGCTGGGTGCAGGCCGTGCACCAGCTGACGCTCGAGGAGGTGCGGGCGGGCACGCGCTTCCCCGACGCGGTCGCGCGCACGGCGTGGCCGATCGAGCTGCACGACAGCCCACAGGGCTACGTGTGGGAGACGTTCGGCCCCGACCACGTCCACTACGTGCCACTGCGCTCGATGACGCCGCCCGGCGTGCACAACCTGGTCGTCGCGGGCCGTTGCGTCGACGGGGACGCCGCCGCGCTCTCGAGCATCCGCGTGATGGGCCCCTGCGCGGCGATGGGCGCCGGAGCGGCCCACGCACTGGCGCTCTCAGGCGTCCACGGCAGCGTCCACGAGGTCGACCACGCCGAGCTCGCCGGCCGGCTGTCCCACAACCTCGACGGCTGACCCGAGGCACTTCCCGTCCCCGACGGGTTCGCTCCCACCACATTCCAGGAGGCCGGCGATGACGCTGTCCGAAGCCCATCGCACCACCATCACGGAGGCTGACGAACGGAGATCCGCCCGCGGCGGCGCGTTCTCGATGTTCGTCGACAGCTTCGATGTCTACCTGCCCGCGCTGGTGCTGCCGGCGGCGATGGCCTACTTCATGCCGGCAGGCCTACCGGCGGAGATCCGCGCGACGATCACCACCCTGCTCTTCACGGTCGGGCTCCTGGGCCGTCCGATCGGCAGCGTGCTGCTGGGCAACCTGTCCGACCGGATCGGGCGCAAGCGCGTCACGATGATCAGCGGCTGGGCGTTCACGATCCTCACGCTGCTCATGGGGCTGATGCCCGGCTACGCGCAGTGGGGTTACGGCGCGATCGTCGTGTTCGCCGTGCTGCGACTGGTGGGCGGCATCTTCCTGGCAGGCGGCTACGCGGCGCCCATCCCGCTGGCGCTGGAGCAGGCCCAGGTGTCGCGGCGGGGCCGCGTCGGAGGCCTCATCGCCATCGGGGCACCGGCGGCACTGCTCGTCATGAACGCCCTGCTGCTCGGGGTGCTCGACGGGGTGCCGGAGGAGGGCTTCCTGACGTGGGGCTGGCGGATCCCGTTCTTCCTCGGGTTCCTGCTCGGCCTGGTGTACCTGTGGCACTACCGCAAGGTCGTCGAGGACGAGTCGGTGTACGAGGAGCGCCGGAGCACGGCCCGGCGCCAGCCCGTGGCCGAGCTGTTCATCGAACACCGCGCCCTGATCACCAGTGTTTTCCTGTTCACCTGCGGCTACTGGTTCGCGACGCAGATGTCGGTGTCCTTCCTCCCCACGCTGCTCGTGCAGGTGCTGGGCCGCAGCGCGCAGCTGAGCACCACGCTGGAGATCGTCTCCTCGGTCGTGACCATCGGCATGATCGTGCTGCTCGCCGCGATCGGGCAGCGGATCGGGCGCCGCGCGCTGCTCATGCGCTGGGCGCTCGTGATGACCGTCGTCGTCGCCGGGGCGTTCCTGCTGCTCGCCGTCACCGGCCGCGCGGGTGCGCCGGACTGGGTGGTGGGGCTGCTCTACGTGATCGCCAAGGTGATCCCCTCGGCGCCGCTCGGGGTGATCCTGGTCTACCTCAACGAGCGGTTCCCGGCGTCGGTGCGAGCCAGCGGCTACGGCATCGGCTACATGTTCGGCCTGGTGCTGCCGGGGCTGTACAGCTTCTGGCTGCTCGGGCTCAGCGCGATCATGCCCTACGAGTACGGGCCGATCGTGCTGATCGTCGGGGGCGGGTTGCTGATGTTCGCCGCGGTGCGCAGCGGCCCGGAGACGAACCCCGTGGCGTCCCCGGCCGCTGTGTCGTCGGCCGCGAAGGAGGCCACCGGATGATCCTCACCGACGAGGAGAAGGCCATGCGCGACGGCGCGGAGGGCCGGGCCGTCGCGGCGGCGATGGACCTGCTGATCCGCTACGGCGAGGCGCTGGACGCCGAGCGGCTCTGCGACACGCGCAACGTGGCAGGAACGACCACCCAGCCCTCGCCCGCCAAGGCACGACTGGTGGCCGAAGGCGGCTGGAACAAGGCGTTCGCGGTGATCAACCTCGACTGCGACGAGCCGCTCGAGATCCCGGACATGAAGGTGCCGACCTGCCAGCTGCAGCACGGCTTCGGGCCGGACTCGGTGGGCACGGTGCCCTACCCCAAGGAGTTCGTGGAGCTGCAGACCGACGCCGAGTCGTTCTACGGGCGGAGCGCCGCGCGATGTACGAGACGCTCAACGACCAGGGCTCGTCCACGGACGTCGACTTCGTGCTGCTCGGCTGCCCGCACGCCTCGATCGACCAGATCAGGGCGGCGGCCCGGGCGCTCGACGGGAAGCGGCTGCACTCCGGGACGCAGCTGTGGATCATGGCTCCCCGCGCGCTCAAGGACGTGGCCGACCGCAGCGGTTACACCGCCGTGATCGAGGCGGCCGGCGGGAAGATCCTCGCCGACTCCTGCCCGGCCATGTCCCGCACCGCGCCCGCCGGCACGAAGGTCTTCGCCACCGACTCGGCGAAACAGGCGCACTACCTGCCCGCGATCCTCGGCATCGAGGCCTGGTTCGGGACGCTCGACGACTGCGTGGACGCCGCCGTCACCGGGCGCTGGAGGGGAGAGCTGCGATGACGCAGGAGACGTCGGACCAGCACACGCGCGCTCCGTTCGTGCTGCGTGGACGCACGGTCGTGCCGGGTGTGGTGGAGGGGGAGGCGCTGGTCTCGCACGAGACGATCTCCGGCTGGGGCGGGATCGACCCCGCCACCGGCACCATCGTCGAGCGCCGCCACGAGCTCCACGGCGTCTGCTTCACGGGCAAGATCCTGGTCTTCCCGGGAGCCAAGGGCTCCTCGGGCTGGTCCGGGTTCTTCCAGACCACCCGCCTGCTCGGCACGGCGCCGATCGGGATGATCTTCACGGTGACCACCACCAAGGCCGCGCTGGGCGCGGTGGTCACGCGCGTCCCGGCGATGACGGACCTGGACCGGGACCCGGTCACGGTGATCCGCACCGGCGACCACGTCCGGATCGACGCCGGACGCGGCATCGTCGAGGTGACGCCCGCGTCCTGACGACGAGCGGCGCGTCACCCGCCCCCGGGATCAACCGCCTGGCGGGGGAGCCGCGCGTAGCCCGGCCAGAGCGAGTGCGAGGACCCGCTTGCGTTGGGCGTCGTCGACGTACTCGACGGCGCTGATGCCGGAGATCATGCGCAGGACGTCGTCGATCGACGGCTCCGGGGACGCGACGCCGGCTCGTTGCGCGCGTTCGAGCAGGGGACCACCGGCGTCGCGCATCGCCTTGCGGCACGCCTGGAAGCTGTCGGTGGTGCGATTGAGTGCGTCGGCGAAGGCGAGCTTGGTGCCGATGTAGTCGACGAAGCGGCGCAGCCACGTGACGAGTGCGTCCCACGGCTCGAGGTCGTCGAGCCGGGCTGCCGCGCGGCAGAGCGCTTCGACCTCGTCGCGGTGGACCTCCTCCACGAGGTCCTCGCGGGTGGGGAAGTTGCGGTACAGGGTGGCGATGCTCACCCCGGACCGCCGCGCGATGTCCTCGAGCGAGGCGTGCGCGCCGTTCTCTGCGAACGAGTCCCGGGCGGCCGTGAGGAGGGCGTCGAAGTTGCGGCGGGCGTCCGCTCGCTTCGGGCGTCGTGACGGCAGGACGGGCTCCATCTCACCTTCCAGGATTGACAAGCGTAGGAACCCTACGGTTAAAGTCGAGGGGCACTCTCAGTTCGGAGTCTACGTCTCATACCCAAAGGAACGGGGAGCATGTCGACCGAAACGATCGCCCTGGTCACCGGCGCCAACAAGGGCGTGGGCCTGGCCACGGCCCGTCAGCTGGCCGAGCGTGGCCTCACCGTGCTCCTCGGGAGCCGGGATGCCGAGCGCGGCGCCCGGGCGGCCGCGGAGCTCGCCGCAGCCGGGGTAGTGGTGCGGCCCGTGGAGATCGACGTCAGTGACGACGGGTCGGTCGACAGGGCGGCCGAGTTCGTCGGCCGTGAGTACGGGCGCCTCGACGTCCTGGTGAACAACGCCGGGGCTCTCGTCCGCAAGCAGGCGACCGCGGTGTCGGCCGATGACATGCGTCTGGAGTTCGAGACGAACGTGTTCGGGATGGTCAGGGTCGTGCACGCGATGATGCCGCTGCTGCGCAAGTCCCCGGCGGCGCGGGTCGTCAACGTCTCCAGCGATTCCGCCATGTTCGCCAAGGCCACAGAGCAGGGTTCGATGTTCGCCCGCTCCCACGAGTCGTTCGCCTACTCCGCGACGAAAGCCGCGGTGAACATGCTGACCGTCAAGTACGCCAACGCGTTCCTCGACGATCCGGAGCTGGCGCATGTGAAGATCAACGCGGTGACACCGGGCTTCGTCGCCACCGATCTGAACGGTTTTCGTGGCGTGCGCAGCACGGACGAGGGCGCCCGCGCATCGGTGTACTGGGCCACTGTCGGCGACGACGGTGAGACCGGCGGATTCTTCGACGACAACGGCCGGGTGCCCTGGTGAGACGGCGGGACCTCGGCAAGCAGTCGCGCTAACCCGTACAGGACAAGCCCTGGTCGACGGTGCTTCGCAACGGCGCGACGGTGGGCATCGCGGGCGCGGTCTCGATGTCCTCGGCGGTCATCCTGAAAGCCTCGGGGTACGCGTCGCGCCGGGTGCGGCGGGCCGGTTCGCTCGTGCGCCACATGTAGAGGCACTGCCGGCACTGCAGGACGTCCCAGGCGCCGGCGACGGGTGAGGAGAACACCGTCTCGACGGTCTCGTGTGCGCAGCGCGGGCAGATCATGGTGTCGGCCATGGCGGTATTTCCTTCCGTGAAGGCGGGTCGGTGAGATCAGTGGCGAGCGGCCAGCTGTTGCAGCTTGGTGACCCACGTGCCCATCTCCGGCAGGTCACTGACCTGGGCGCTGTAGTGGCCGCGGACGTCAGGGGCGATCGGCGCGGTGGCGTCGATGATGAGCTTGTCGATGACGCCGGGCGTCCTGGCAGCCGGGTCCAGTGCCACCACGGACAGGTTGGGGATCCGGATCAGGTCGTCGGCCGGGTTCATCCGGACGGACAGCGCCCACATCACCTGGGGCAGGTCGAAGGGGTTGACGTCCTCGTCCACCACGATCACGGTGGCGGCGTACCCGAGGCCGTGCGGGGTGGTCAGCACGCGCATGCCGACGGCCTTGGCGAAGCCGCCGTAGCGCTTCTTCGTGGAGACGATGACCACGAGGCCGTGGGTGTACATCGCGTTCACGGCCTGTACTTCGGGGAAGTCGGCCTTGAGCTGCTCGTACAGGGGCACGCAGGTGTTGGCGGCCATCAGGTAGTCGATCTCGGTCCACGGCATGCCGAGGTAGAGGTGCTCGAAGACGGGATGCGTGCGATACGAGATCTTGTCGATGCGGATGACGGGCATCCTCCGGCCACCGGAGTAGTGGCCCGTGAACTCGCCGAACGGGCCCTCGATCTCGCGCTTGCGGCCCTCGATGACACCCTCGATGACAACCTCGGATCCCCACGGCACCGGCAACCCGGTGAGCGGAGCCGCTGTGACCGGGGCGGGCGCGCCACGCAAGGCGCCGGCCAGGCCGTACTCGTTCTCGTCGTACCTCAAGGGCGTGGAGGCGACGATGGAGATCACCGGGTCGTTGCCGATGGTGATGGCGACGGGCAGGTCCTCACCCCTCTCCTCGGCCTTGCGCAGGTGCTGGGCGATGTCGTGCATCGGCACGGGCTGCAGGGACAGCCTCGCCTTGCCCATGACCTGGACGCGGTAGATGCCGACGTTCTGCCTGGCGCTGTCGTCCGGGTCGTCGGGGTCCTTCGAGACGATTGCCGCCTTGTCGATGTAGAAACCGCCGTCGCCGTCGTTGAGCCGGACCAGCGGGAGCACCGCGAAGATGTCGACGTCGTCGCCCTCCATGGTGTTCTCGGCCCACGGCGGGTTCTCGCGCCACTCGGGCTCCACCGGGAAGTCCGCCCAGCGCCGGGTGAACTCCTCGATCTGCTCCCTGGTGCCGGTCTCCTTGGGCAGGCCCAGCGCCAGCGCGTGGTTGGCCCACGAGCCGTGAACGTTCATCGCGATCTTCGCGTCGGTGAAGCCGGTGATGTTGTCGAAGAGAAGGGCGGGAGCCGCCTCGCCCAGGCGCGGGGCGGCGTTCGCGGCGGCGGCGATGTCCGGCTCCGGCATCACCTGCTCGGTGATCCGCAGGAGCTGGCCCTCCTTGTCGAGGGCGTCGAGGAAGCTTCGTAGGTCGTCGTAGGCCATGAGGGGTCCTTTCAGGCGATCGGACGGAGTGTGCGAGCGGGCCGGATGCCCTCCCACCGCTTGGCGGCGGGCGCGGGCAGATCGAACTGGTCGAGGATCCGGGCGGTGATGTGGTCGACGATGTCGTCCACCGACCGGGGGTGGTTGTAGAACGCCGGCATCGGTGGCAGCAGCTGTGCGCCCTGTCGGCTGAGCGCGAGCATGTTCTCCAGGTGGATCTCACTCAGCGGGGTCTCGCGCGGGACGAGCACGAGCTTGCGCCGCTCCTTGAGGACCACGTCGGCGGCGCGCGCCACCAGCCCGTCGGCGTATCCGGCGCGAATCCCAGCCAGCGTCTTCATCGAGCAGGGCACGATCACCATGCCGTCCGTCCTGAAGGAGCCCGAGGAGATGGCTGCGCCCTGGTCCTCGGGTCGGTACGTGGCGTCGGCGAGCGCGCTGACCTCGGCGACGCTGCGACCGGTCTCCAGCTCGATCGTTGCCCGGGCCCAGCGGCTGACCACCAGGTGGGTCTCCACCTCCGGTATCTCGGCGAGGTTCTCCAGCAGCCGGACGCCGAACACGGCGCCCGTCGCGCCTGTCATGCCCACGATCAGTCGCATGATTCATGACCCCCTCGGTTCGTCTCGGATGAGGCGTCCAGGCAGATGACGCGGACAGTTTCGGTCATCTCTCCGTCGCGGCGGACCGTGGTCGCGGCGATCTGTGCGCGCCGTGGCCGTTTCCGTCGCTCTTGACGCTAGAAGTCGGCCGGGCGTCGGAGGTCGTAGGCTGGAGACAGATCATGGACAGAAACGGACACACTGATGTCACGAAAGTCCCTTATCGGACTTCCGCGGGCGCCCCGCCGGGTGTGGAGGTTCTCGACTTCACCGGCCTGGCCGAGCGCGCCCGTGGCCATGACGTCGACCCGTACGCCCCCAAGCGGCTGGCCTTCCACGAGCTCATCACGGTGCGGTCGGGCACCCTGTGCTGCTCCGTGGACTTCACCGAGCACGAGCTGACCGAGGGTGCCTGGATGTGGGTGCGTCCCGGCCAGATCTATCAGCTCTGCTCGCACCTGCACGCGGCCGAGGGTGCGGTCGTGCTCTTCGAGCCCGGGTTCCTGAGCCGCGCCACCGTGGACATCGCCCGCGTCGACCAGCCGGCCCGGCAGCAGCCACTGCTCCCCACGGGCGCCGAGCAGGACAAGGTCCGGCGCGTGCTGGACCTGCTGGAGAGCGAGTTCCGCGACCTGGCGGACCTGCCCCTGGAGTCCCACATCGAGGTCGTCCGCCATCTGCTCGCCGTCCTCGTGCTGCGCCTGGCTCACGTTCAGGGCGTCCAGGCCGGGGACGGCGCGAGCGGCAACGAGGCGTTCCGCCGCTTCCAGCAGGCGGTGGAGCGAGACTTCTCGCGAACTCATCGGGTGGCGGACTACGCGCGGGGCTTGGGCTACAGCGTCCGCACCCTCACCCGCGCCACGCGGACGGCCACGGGGCGCGGCGCCAAGAGCTTCATCGACGACCGGGTCCTTCTCGAGGCCAAGCGTCAGCTCGTGCACACCGATGCCGCCGCCAGCGCGATCGGCGAGCGACTCGGTTTTCCCGACGCCGTCGTGTTCACCAAGTTCTTCCGGCAGCGCGCCGGCGAGACCCCGACCGCCTTCCGCAACCGCGCCAGGGGTGCGCCGACATAAAGTCTGGTTTCCCCATTCGTGCCGAGATCGGCCGGAAGCGGGGCAACATCCACACTCGGCCATAGTGTCGTCAGACCGGCGTACCGTCCATTCGCGACTTATCCACTAAACTTCCCGCGATGGGTGGCTGTGTTCGGCCCCTGAGTGGAGCCTGAGGAGGCATCGGATGGTCGCCCGGGCCGAACGGAACAGCGCCGACGCCCACATCCACACCGACCCCGACCTCGGGGTCCTGGCCGGGCGCCTGCTGTTCGCCGTGCAGAACGAACTCTTCTCGACGCTGGCGGCGAACGGCTTCGCCGACCTGCATCCCCGCCACGGCGCGGTGCTGGCCTACATCGAGGCAGCCGGTGTCCGGGCGACGGAGCTGGCACGGCTCTCCGGCCAGCACAAGCAAGTGATCGGCACGGTGATCGACGAGCTGGAGGCGCTCGGCTACGTCGAGCGCAAGCCCGATCCCGGCGACCGCAGGGCCAAACTGGTCTGCCCCACGGAGCGTGGGCTGGAGCAGATGCGGACCGCCGAGACGATCATGACGTCGATCCAGGAGCGGCACGCGCGCCGTCTCGGACACGACACGTTCACGCGGTTCAAGGAAGCACTGATCGACGTCACCGAGCATCAGCGCCGGCATCAGGCTCGTTAGCGCGGTGGTCGATTCTCCGGCACATTCGGGTTGATCAACCCGTGTGACCTTCTTGAGTGTGAAAAACGGTCGTTGATGTGCGGATCGCTGTTTCCGATGGGGTGGTCGGCCTCGGAAACTTGCCCTTGCCGCGGGCGTTGAGCTACCGTGAGATTCGGTCATAAACTATGACTATCACGATGTATGAGCGATCCCGCATCGCCGTCGATGTGACGCCGCGCGCCGCGGCGCGCGAGGCAGGGAAACGAATTCTCGGCGTCGCCGTCATCGATTCCGGCGGGCACCGGTGGAGGGGCATCGGCGAACCGGTCGCGGCGCCGGTCGGATCGCCGTACCTCGACGGCGTGTCCTCATCCCAGTCCAGCTGAGGCGCAGGAGCTCACTCGATGTCAGTCTTGGTGATCGGTTCGACCGGGATCGTCGGTCCTCATGTGGTCCGGGCGCTGCGCGCTCGTGGCGTGCATACCCGGGTCTTCACCAGAGACCCGCAGCGCGCATTGCGTCTTTTGCCGGAAGGAACCGATATCCGCTGCTGTACGCCGCATCTGCAGTCCTCGCTGCTCGATGCGGCCGACGGACTCGATGCGGCCTTTCTGCTCACGCCCGATGATCCCCGTTCGACCGACATCCAGCTGGAGATGATTCGGGTGCTGCGCCGAACCGGCGTCCGGATCGTCAAGGTCTCCGGCACCACCGCGGCGGTGACGCCGGACGGGCCCGAGGCGACGCGCAGGCACTGGGAGGTCGAGCAGGTGCTGACGCACTCCGGCCAGCCTTTTGTGGTCCTTCGGCCCTGCACGTTCATGCAGTTCCTGATCGACCGGATCGTGTTGCCGATCCTGCGCGACACCGGGAAGGTCATCGATCCGCTCGGGCCTGCCGGCATCAACTACATCGATGCCCGGGACATCGGCGAGTGCGGTGCGGAAGCGCTCATGGATCCCCGGTGGGTCGGTCACACCCTGGCGCTCACCGGTCCTCGCGCCGTGACCTTCGACGAGATCGCGGAACAGGTCGGCGCCAGGATCGGCCGAACGGTCGAGACCGTGAAGCTCACACCGTGGGAGCTGCGACGCCAGTTCCAGAAGCGAGGCATGGCGTGGTGGGAGGCCGACCATTTCCGGGAGCTCTTCGGCCTGTTCCGGCAAGGGCTCGCCGAACCCGTCAGCCCCGACGTGGACCGCCTGATCGGACGCCGGCCCACCGGACTCGACGAGTACCTGCGGACGCACGCGGCGTTCGAGTCGGCCGACACGATCGCCGCGTGGAAAGACACGGAGGCCTGGCCGGCCGACGGTGGTGTGATCGATACGGCGCAACGAGAACACGCGCGCGGTCAGATGGCGTAGGGCCAGATCGTCAGGGCGTACGCGCCGAACCAGGCTGACGCGAACGCTGCCGCCACGACGACCGCCACGGCTGTGGCCCTCCGGCGCGCGGCGAGGCCGATCGCGACCGGGAGCAGCAGCACGAACGCCGGGAGCAGCACCCGGAGCTTGGCGTTCATCAGGCCGTCCGTGCCCCATGTGGTGACGAGCACGAGCCCGCCGTACACGAGCAGCGGCCACGGCATCCGCATGATCACGGCCACCACGAACAGCGCGATGCTGCCCGCCAGGCTGAGCACGGTGAGCAGGTCGAACACGTTCCCGCTGGACGTCAGGACCTCGGCGAGCCAGCGGACGGTCGCCACGCCGCCGTCGAGGTGCCAGCCCCATCCCTCCCGCTGGATCACGAACCAGCCGCCGAGGACGCCTGTGCGGGTGGCGACGTACCCGACGTAGCCGAGGGCTCCCGCGGCTGCGAGCGCTCCCGCGACCCACGGCCGCCACCCGCCGCGCCGCTGGATCACGGCGGCCAGCGCAGCCAGCCCGACCGCGGCCACGAGCGAACTGCCGGTGGGTCGCACCAGCCCGGCGCCCGCCGCGCACAGCCCCGCGAGCATCCACTGCTCGCGCAGCACGCCGACGAGCACCCACACGGCGAGCGCACAGAACAGGGCCTCGGTGTAGGTCATCGAGAGGGCGACCGCCATCGGCGAGGCGGCGAACAGGCAGGTGAGAAGCAGCCCGGCCCGCCGCGAGCCGCCGGGCACCGACTCGCCGAGGCGGGTGAGGCCGAACGCCGCCGCGATACCCGCGGCCGTGCTGACGAGCAGACCGGCGGCCACGAGGTTGCCGCCGGTCAGCAGGCGGGCCGCGGCGACGAGGCCCGGGTATCCCGGGAAGAACCCGAGCGGCGTCTCGGGGGAGCGGTGGCCGGTGGCGTCGACCATGTCGGCCGGGACGCCGTCGTAGCCGTGCTCGGCGATGGCGAGCAGCCAGCGGCCATCCCAGCTCGTCAGCTCGCCGAGCAGCGATGCCCCGTCGTGCGCGGCCATCGCGGCGAGCACGCCGACCCCGGCGAGACGCACCAGGAGGTAGACGATCGCGGGAGCCAGCGCGTCGAGAACCCGGCGGGCGCGCGCGGCGTCGATCGAGCTGGCGGCAGAGCCCGCCCCGCGCGCGACGGCCATCGTCGAGCTCCTTGATCCTCTACGGACTGCGGCGTCATTCTCGCGGATCTCGCGATCCGCGTTACCCGGCGCGCCGAGGATCGAGCGATCAGGTCAGGCGCACTCCACATCGACGAGTACGTGCCGGCGCTCGTCCTGCACGGTGCGCAGTGCGCGCTGCAGGGCGGGCACCAGCTCCGCGCGCTCGGTGACGTGCAGGCCGAGGCCACCGGATGCCTCCGCGTACGCGGCGAACCGGGGCGCCGGGTCGAGCCGGGCGAGCGGGGACAGCTCGGGGGCACCCGCCGCGTGACCGTCCGGGTACATCCGCAGGGCCGACGACTGCACCGCGCCCCAGTGCGCGTTGGTGCACACCACCGTGAGGACCGGCAGGTGGTGCATGGCCATCGCCTGGTGGCACGCGGCCGGGTTGGCGAACATGTAGGCACCGTCGCCGAGTGTGGCGATCACGGTGGTCGTCGGGCGCGCGAGCTGCACCCCCATGGCCGCGGGAAGCCCCCAGCCCAGCCCGCCTGCGGGTGGCGTGCCGAAGTAGGTGCCGGGAACGGTCGAGCCGAGGATCTCGGGCGAGGCCCAGTACTCGTTGACGACGACCGCGTCGGACGGGCGCACCTGCGCGAGCGCCGTGTTGAGGAACGCCTTGGTGATGGGTCCCCCGGCGGCGGACTCCGTTTCGAGCAGCCGCGCCCGCCGCTCGCGCCAGCCGCCCACGCGGGCGGCGAGGCGATCGGCCCGGCCGGGGTCGACCGCGCGCTCGGCCAGCGCGGCGGTGAGCGCAGGCAGAAGGGCCGTGACGTTCGCGGTGATCGTCAGGTCCGTGCGGTGGGTGCGCATCGGGTACCGCGAGAAGCTGGGGTCGGGCCCGCACTGCACCACCACGGCGTCGGCGCGGGGGGTGGAGGAGCCGGGCAACCACGGCACGTCGAGGTCGAGAACACAGACCACGTCGGCCTCGGCCAGCACCTCGCCGACGGCGTAACCGGCGTGCAGCGGATGGTCGGCCGGGATGTTGACGTGGCGCACGCCGCTCTCGACGACGGCGATGCCGAACCGCTCGGAGAGCTCGGCGAGCAGCGGCACGGCCCGCCGGTCGGCGCCGGCGTCCCCGGTGATGATCACGGGGAACGTGGCCGAGGCCAGGTGGTCGGCGAGCCGGGCGACGGCGGCGGGGTCCGGGTGCGCGGTGGAGGGCAGGGCGGGGGCGGCGGCGTCCTGGGGGCCGAAGACCGGACCGGCCAGCACCTCCCGCGGGAGAGACAGGTAGACGGGGCCGCGCGGTTCCGTGGTGGCGATGTCGAGCGCCCGGTCGACGACGTCCTGCACGTGGGCGCCGTCGCGCAGTTCGTAGTCCCACTTCACGAGCTCGCGCAGCATCCCGGCCTGGTCGAACATCTCCTGCGCCCAGTGGATCGGGGCGTCGCGGGAGCCGAGCATCGAGTGCTCGAACAGAGGTGTGCGACCCGCGGTCAGCAGCACGGGCACCCGGCTGCGGGCGGCGTTGAACACCGCGCACACCGCGTTGGCGGTGCCGACGCTCGTGTGCAGCATGACCGCCTGCACCCGCCCGTCGCCGAGGTAGGAACCGTGGGCCATCGACACCGCGAGGTTCTCGTGGGCGCAGACGACCACGTCGGGCAGGTCGAGGCCGGAGTCCTTGCGCCGGGCGTAGGCCTCCACGAGTGACGCGAAGTCGGTGCCGCTGTTGACGAATAGCCGCTCGACCCCGCGCCGGCGCAGCTGCACCAGGAAGGCCTCGGCCACTGTCTCAGCGCCTTGTGTTGGTGTTTGCAACTCCATCGTCGCCTTCCCGGTGCAGTGCTCGGTGTGTGTTTCAGGCCGCCGCGTCGATCAGGATCTTGGCCAGTGCTTCCGGAGCGGTCACCATCGCTTCGTGGCCGGTGGGCACGGTGAGCACGGGCCAGCCCGCGCTCTCGGCCCGTTCGCTGTGGGCGCGGAAGACCCGCATCCAGTCGGTGCACTCGACGAAGACCGCCGGGACCTCGTCCTGACGGCCGCTCAGCGCGAGCGGCTCCGTGTAGGTGCGCCACGGGTGCGGCGTGAGCCGTGCGGTGAGCCACTCGGTGTCGGCCTCGTCGGTGACGCCGAGCGCCTGCAGCGACCGCACCGGGATGAGCCAGCCGAAGCCGGGCCCGGCCACCGACTCGCGGTAGTGCTCGGCGACATGCGGCGGGAGCAGGTCGATCGCGGCCTCGCCGTCGTTGCCGAAGAACGCGTCGAGGTACACCCGCCGCCGCAGTGCCTCGGGCCGGCGGTCGGCGACGCCTGTGACCACCTGGCCCGCGTAGCTGTGGCCGACGAGGACGACGTCGGTCGCGCCCTCGGCGTCGAGCAGTGCGACGACGTCGGTGACGTGGGTGTCGAGGCCGACGGCCGGGCTGAGCAGATGAGCCCGGTCGCTGACTCCCGTGAGGGTGGGGGTCAGCACCTCGTGCCCCGCGGAGCGCAGGTACGGCTCCACCTTCCGCCAGGCCCAGCCGCCGTGCCACGCGCCGTGCAGGAGGACGAACGTTGCCACGGTCACTGCTCCTGCGGGTGGGTGGCGACGACCTCGACCGTGATGTCCATCCACGGGAACATCGGCAGCGAGGACAGCACGTCGTGCAGCTCCGTGGCGTCGGTGCACTCGTACAGGCCGATCGTCGCGTTGCGGCCCGGCACCCGCCACAGCCGCTTGAGGTTCCCGGCAGCGCGTAGTTCGTCCGCCCGCGCGCGTTCGCCCTTCTTGAGGCGGCTGCGCTCCTCCTCCGGGGTCTCCGGGGGCAAGCGGTTCTCCGCGCGTACCAGGAACTCCATGTCGTGCCTCCTACGTTCGGGTGATCACAAGGGGATCGGGACGGTGGTCACCAGAGCTTTTCGGTCGCGATGGCGGCGCCGTCGCGGAGCGAGCGGAGCTTCTCCCAGGCCAGCTCGGGCACCACGCCGCCCCAGCCGGCGAAGGTGCCGAAGCCGCAGTCGGTGCTGGCGATCACGCGCTCGCGCCCGACGATGTCGGTGTAGCGGAGGATGCGCTCGGCGACGAGGCCCGGGTGCTCCACGAAGTTGGTGGTGGTGTCGATCACGCCGGGCGCGAAGACCTTGTCGTCGGGGATCTTCGCCGCAGCCCAGCCTGCCCAGTCGTGGCCGTGGCGGGGGTTGGCCGCCTCGCACAGGATCGTTGCCGGCTTGGCGCGCAGCACCAGGTCGGCCACCTTCTCCACCGCGATGTCGAAGGTGTGCGGGCCCTCGTAGTTGCCCCAGCACAGGTGGATGCGGGCGCGGTCGGCCGGCACGTCGCGCAGCGCGTGGTTGAGGACCTCGACGAGCACCTCGGCGCGGACGAGGAACTCCTCGTCGGAGAGCGCCTTGTACTTGTTGTGCCGGCCCATCCCGAGGTCGGGGGAGTCGACCTGCAGATCGAAGCCCGCCGCGACGATGCGGTCGTACTCCACCTTCAGCGCGTCGGCGATCGCGCCCAGGTAGGTGTCCTCGTCGGGGTAGTACTCGTTGGGCTGGAACAGCGCGGTGATGCCCGGCGACGGAGCGTTCATGAACGCGGTCTCGACGCCCGCGGCGTCCATGGCGGACCGCAGCGTGGCGAGGTCGGTCTCGAGCGGCTCGAAGTTCTCGTACTCGATGGGGCCCCGGCAGATCGGGCGCAGGTAGGCCACGGTGGCCCCGGAGCGGTGCAGCTGCTCCTTGTAGTCGGGGTAGGCGTCGAGGTCGGCCGGGGTGGCGCGCGGGGCGTCGCCGATCTCGAACCCGCTCATCCGGTGGCGGATGTAGGTGGCGTAGCCGATCTTGCTCATCTCGCCGTCGCTGACGATGTCGATCCCGGTCTCGGCCTGGAGACGCACCTGGTCGTGAACGGCCGACTCGACGGTGGCCGCGAGAGCGGCCTCGTCCACCGGTTCGCCACGGTCGCTGGCGTTGATCAGTGCCAGCAGGTCCGCAGGTCGCGGCAGACTACCGACGTGCGTGGTGCGGATTCGATCGGACATGTTCCGGCCTCCTCGTCGAGTACTCGGGCGGTGCACGGTCGAGCGGTCGGCGCTCACCACTGGTGCAGGTTGGCGTCGAGCTGGTGGAGTGCGTCGACCACGCTGAGCAGATGGGCACGCATCCGCTGCTCGGCGACCTCGGGGTCGCCTGCGCAGACGGTCTCGATCACCTCGAGGTGCTCCTGCAGGCCGACCGATGGGCGGCCCGGGAGCAACGCGACGGTGTAGTGGTAGCGGACACTCTGCGTGCGCAGCCGGTCGAGCATGCGGCCGGCCGTCTCGTGCCCGGACAGATCACGGATGGCGCGATGGATCTGCTGGTTGACCTGACTGTAGGCCACGACGTCGGAGTTCTCGACGGTGGCGGCCAGCGCCACGCCCAGCTCGCGCAGCTTCCGGTGGTCGTCGGGGGTGGCTTTCACCGCGGCCTTGGCCGCGCACAGCCCTTCGACGACCGCGCGGGCCTCGGTGATCTCGACTGCCTCCTGCAGCGAGATCGGCCGCACCCGCGCGCCGCGGTTGCGTTCCCGCTCGACGATGCCCTCGTTCTCCAGCTGCGCCAGTGCGGCGCGCACGGCTCCCCGCGACGCGTCGTACAGGGCGACGAGGTCGGCCTCGGGGAGTCGTTGCCCCGGGGCGAACCGGCCCTGCATGATGCCGTCGCGAACGGCGCTCACCACTACGGCGACCGCGTCGGTCGTCGCAGTTCCACCGCCTGCGGTCATGCACGTCCTCTCGCCCCGCGCCGTCCCGGTGGCCGGCGATTCCGGGGCTGAGCGTAACTGGCAACGGGATTGTTAACAATCTGGTTGCCACTTCCGAGTGGCGGAGTTATGGTCCACACCACTCGACCCCGACGCCTGGAGGAGCAGCACATGGTTCCATCCGGCAGGGACGACGGGCCGTCCGTCGTCGTGGTCAGCGCAAATGCCGCTGACTTCGTCTGGCGGGCGGGCGGGGCGATCGCACGGTGCGCCGAGGACGGCGCTCCTGTCACGGTGCTGTGCCTGACCTACGGCGAGCGCGGCGAGTCCGCGGCGCTGTGGCGGTCCCCGGACGCCACGCTGGAGTCGGTGAAGGCCATCCGGGCCGAGGAGTCCGCCGCGGCGGCCCAGGCACTCGGGGCCGACATCATGTTCTTCGACGCCGGCGACTACCCCCTGCGCGCCACCGACGACCTGGTCGACGGGATCGTCGCGCAGCTGCGCAGGCTGCAGCCCACCGTTCTGCTCACCCATGCCGAGCGCGACCCGTACAACCTGGACCACGCGCTCACCCACGAGATCGTGCTGCGGTGCCGGATGATCGCGCAGGCAGCCGGCCTCCCCGACCGGAACACGCCACCGCTGGGCGCGTCCCAGGTGATGGCGTTCGAGCCGCACCAGCCCGAGCAGTGCGGGTTCGTGCCCAACCGCTTCCTGGACATCTCACCGGTGATCGAGCGCAAGCGAGCGGCCATGAAGTGCATGGACGCCGCGCAGGGACATCTGATCGACTACTACGAGGACCTGGCCGTACGGCGCGGGGTGCAGGCGGTGCGCAACGGCGCACCGCGCACGGTCACCCACGCCGAGGCGTTCCAGATGGTCTTCCCCACTGTCGGGAGCACGCTGTGGTGAATCGGCCGGACGCGCACCTCGTCGTGCGCAGTGATCTCGCACCCGACGCCGACGCGGTGGCGCAACTAGGCCGCCAGGGCGTCGCCACGGTCCACGAGGCGCAGGGCAGGCGCGGGCTACTCGGCCCGCAGATCCGCCCGGTGCAGGAGGGTGCGGTGATCGCAGGACGGGCCGTCACCGTGCTCTCCCACCCCGGCGACAACCTGATGCTCCACGCCGCCGTCGAACAGTGCCGGCCCGGTGACGTGGTGGTCGTGTCCACCACCTCGGAGTCCACCGACGGCATGTTCGGTGAGCTGCTCGCGGTCTCCATGCGCAGCCGCGGGGTGATCGGCCTGGTCACCGGCGCCGGTGTGCGCGACGTCTCGGACCTGCGCCGGATGGGTTTCCCGGTCTGGACGAGAGCGGTCAGCGCGCAGGGCACGGTCAAGGCGAGCCCCGGTTCGGTGAACGTCCCGGTGATCGTGGGCGGCGCCCTCGTGGAGCCGGGCGATGTCGTGGTCGCCGACGACGACGGCGTGGTCGTCGTTCCCCGCGCCCAGGCGCCTGCCGTGGCCGCCGCGGGCGAGGCGCGGCTGCGCAACGAGGCGGACAAGCGGGCCCGGCTCGCCGCTGGAGAGCTGGGCCTGGACATGTACGGGCTGCGCGCCGAGCTCGATCGGCTGGGCGTGCGGTACGTGGATCGTGAAGAGCACACCGATGACGACAGGGACGGCGTCGTCCCGGAGGGAGCGCTCCATGGCTGAGTTCGTGGCCGCCGCCGCGGCTGTGCACGCCCCGCAGCTGCTGAGCCGTCCGCCGCACGAGGACCCCGCGAAGCTCGACGGCAGCACCGACGCGCTGCGCCGCTTCGGGCAGGTCCTCGACGAGACGCGGCCGGACGCGCTGCTGGTGATCGGCATCGACCACCTCGAGACGTTCTGGCTGGAGGCGGTGCCGACCTTCACCCTCATCCTCTCCCCGGAGGCCGAGGCGCACTACATGCAGAAGGAGCGCCGGATCCCGGTGCACACCGAGCTCGCCACGCACCTGCTGCACGGCGTGGTCGGGCGCGACATCGACCTCACCTACTCGCAGGAGGCCAAGCTCGGGCACGCGTTCCTCACGCCGTTCGAGTACGTGCTGGGCGACCGGGACATCCCCGTGATCCCGCTGCTGGTCAACGCCTATCTGCCGCCGCTGCCCAGCCCGCGCCGCTGCTTCGCGCTGGGCAAGGCGATCGCGGAGGCGCTCGCCGACCGCCCCGAGCGCGTCGCGGTGCTCGCGAGCGGCGGGATGTCGCACTTCCCCGGCACCGCCCGCTACACCGCGCCGCAGTTCTCGTTCGACGAGTGGGTGCTGCAGGAGGTGGCCGCAGGCCGCTACGAGGAACTGCTGGACCTCACCCCGGTGCAGCTCGACGAGGTGGGCGAGAGCGAGCTGCTCACGTGGTTCGTGATGCTGGGTGTGCTCGCGGGCGCAGGTGGCACCGTCCCCGGTTCGCTGCTGTCCTACCAGCACCTGAGCCACCACGGCCACGGCGTCGTGCAGTTCGTGCCCCCGGTGCCCGCAGGCACCGAGCCCACTGTGGACGAGCCGCTCGCCAACCCCGTGCCCAAGTTCGGCGGCTACGAGTTCACCTCCACCGACTTCATCTACTACCGCTTCCCCGAGCCGGCGAGCTTCCCGCTGAACCGCCTGCTGCACCGCGTCATCACCGACGAGGAGGTGCGCAGCGAGTTCGTGCGCGATCCTGCGAGTGTGGCGGCGCGCGCAGAGCTCACCGACGAACAGCGCGACGCGTTGCTCGCCGACGGGTTCGACAAGCTCACCGAGGTCGGAGCCCATCCACTGCTCGCCCTCTCGGCCCGCCAGGTGGCGCTGCTGGAGCAGCAACGCCAGGCGGCGGCCGCCGGAGTCAGTACCACCTGATCCACCCGATCCATCTGATCCCCCTGATCCACCTGCGACACCAACCACCACTCTGGAGAGAGGCCGACGATGCTGTCAGCGCAGGACAACGAGCTCCTGACCCGTGTGGGGCCCGGAACTCCTATGGGCGAGCTGTTGCGCCGCTACTGGACGCCGGCTCTGCTGATCAGTGAAGTGCCCACACCGGACAGCGATCCTGTTCGCGTGCGGTTGCTCGGCGAGGACCTCGTCGCGTTCCGTGACACGAACGGCCGGGTCGGCCTGATCCAGGAGAACTGCCCGCACCGTGGCGCGTCGCTCTACTTCGGCCGCAACGAGGAGTGCGGGCTGCGCTGCCCGTACCACGGCTGGAAGTTCGACGCCGACGGCGCGTGCGTCGACATGCCCAGCGAGCCGCCGAACAGCGTGTTCAAGGACAAGGTGACGGCCAAGGCCTACCCGACGCACGAGTCGGGCGGGATCGTGTGGACCTACATGGGCCCGGCCGACAAGATGACGCCGTTCCGCGACTTCGGCACCGAGTCGCTCGAGCCCGACCAGGTCGCCGCCACCAAGCTGAACACCCCGTGCAACTGGGTGCAGGCGATGGAGGGCAACCTCGACACCTCCCACATCTCGTGGCTGCACCAGTGGGACGGTGTCGACGACATCCCCGACGACGGCAGCGACAAGCCGGGCTACCCGAGCAACGCGATGTCGTGGAAGTTCTGGCGCCACGACCGCGCACCGCGGCTGGAGATCGAGGACACCTGGTACGGGTTCAAGTACGTCGGCATCCGCGACACCCCCAACGGGCACAAGCACGTCCGGATGAGCGCGTTCTGCTTCCCGTACAACACGGTGATCGCGTCGGTGCCCTTCAGCACCGGGCACGGCCTGTTCGTGCCGATCGACGACCACAACACGTGGCGCTACAGCTTCTCCACTCGCGTGAACCCGGGGCTGCAGGAGGTCGGCGGCACCAACCTCTTCGCGCTGAGCCCGTTCGAGTTCGGGCCGGCCGAGGTGGGCCGCAACGGGATCATCCCGCGGCGCTACACGGCCGAGAACGACTACGGGATCGACCGCGCGGAACAGCGCAACGTCACCTACTCCGGCGTGCGTGAGTTCATCAGCCAGGACTTCATGGTCACCGAGTCGATGGGCCCGATCTACGACCGCACGCAGGAGCGGCTGGGCACCTCCGACAAGGCGATCATCCGGATGCGCCGGCTGCTGATGGCGGCGGCCAAGAGCGTGGCCGAGGGCGGCGAGCCGCCCGCGGTCGCCCCCGATCTCGACTACCGCAGCATCCGGTCGGCGGAGAAGATCCTCGAGCCGGGTGAGGACTGGCGGGTGCTCGGCACCAGCGACGACCCGATGGTGCAGAAGTACGACGCCGGCAACTCGCGCGTTCCGGTCGCCGGATCCTGACACCGTGGCCGCCGCCCCGTCCGGGGCGGCGGCCGAGCCGGGCACACCCGCCCGGCTCGCTTTCCCCACCCGTTGTTCCCCGGCACTTCGCCATTCCTCGTACAGCGCCATTCCTCACACAGCGCCGTTCCTGACACATTGGGGTGTTCTGAGATGCGATTGCGATGTCGCACGTCCCGCGCCGTCGCCGCGGTGGCGCTCGCGTGCTGCGCAGTGCTTCTGAGTGCGTGCGGGGCGGCCGACCGTGGCGCTGTGGCCGCCGGCGCGCTGCAGGCGCGCGATCCCTACGGCGCAGATCTCGCCACCGAGGGCACGCCCCGCGCGGGCGGCACGCTGAAGCTCGGCATGGACCGTGAGGTGGTCAGCTTCGACCCCACGGTGCAGAACTCGAACATGGCCGCGCTGGCCGTGTACGACTCGCTGCTCAAGGTCGATCCGCAGGGCAAGGCCAAGCCGTACCTCGCGCAGTCCATGGACAGCGCCGACGGGGGAGTGACCTGGCGCCTCGGCCTGCGGCCCGGCGTGCAGTTCACCGACGGCACCGCCCTCGACGCCAACGCCGTGCTGGTCAACGTGCAGCGCCACATCGACAAGCTGTCCTCGCCTGCACACGCCTTCGCCGCGAACATCGCGTCGATGCGCGCGGTGGACCCACTGACCGTCGAGTTCGCGCTGAAGGCCCCGCTCGGCGACTTCCCGGTGCTGTTCGCCCAGCCGATCACCTACGGCAGCCTCGGGATGATCATCTCGCCCGCCGCGCTGCAGCAGTACGGCGACGACATCGGTCGCCACCCGGTGGGCGCGGGCCCGTTCCGGTTCGTGGAGTGGGTCCCCGACTCCCGGATCACGCTCGCCAAGAACGACACGTACTGGCAGCAGGGCATGCCCTACCTCGACGGGCTGGAGTTCCGCCCGCTGCCCGACACCGAGAGCCGCTACGCCTCGATCGAGAACGGCGACGTCGACGTCGTGTTCGGCGGGTACAACCAGGAACTCGTGCGGGCGAGCTCCAACGCCGGGCTGCGCGTGTACTACGGGCCCGGCAACGCAGGCGAGTACCTCTACTTCAACTTCAACAAGGCACCGTTCAACGACCGCAGGATGCGCGAGGCGCTGATCAGCTCGCTGGATCTCAACGCACTGGCGGCGAGCCAGTACAGCGGCCGGCTCGTGCCGTCGACCAGCCTGTTCGCCGAGGACAGCCCGTACCACACGGAGGCGGCGTCGCAGGCGTGGCCGAAGTACGACCCGGAGCGGGCGAAGCAGCTGATCGCCGAGTACAAGGCCTCGGGCGGTGATCCGAGCTTCACCTTCAAGACGACCCAGGCGCGGGTGCCCTTCGGGGAGTACATCCAGGCCCAGATGGCGGCCGTGGGTATCGACATCAAGGTGCAGTTCTACGACCTCGCGCAGTTCTCCTCCGCGGTGGTGCAGAGCAACGACTTCCAGCTCACCACCTGGGTCGGAGCTTTCGACGTGCCCTACCCGGGCGCGACCCGACTCCTGCACACCGGCGGCAACACCAACTACGGCGACTACTCCAACCCCCAGGTGGACGCGCTGCTCGACGAGGCCGCGCGCACCACCGACGAGGCGGTCCGGACCAACGCCTACCAGCAGGTCGAGCTGCTGGTCGGGCAGGACCTCTCGATGGCGTGGTTCAGCCGCAGTTACCTGTCCACGATCACCAAACCCGAGGTGAAGGGCATCGACCGCTACCCGTCGCGCGACATGTTCTTCGCCACCACCTGGCTCGACGGTGGTCCCGAGTAGGACGCGCACCAGCCCGACACGCACCCGATCCCACCTCGCGATCAGCACGCGCCCCGCGACAGGGCGCCCCCACGGAAGGGGACCAACGAGATGACCTACGTCATCGGAGAAGCCTGCGTCGACGTCATGGACCGCAGCTGCATCGACGTCTGCCCGGTCGACTGCATCTACACGGGCGAGCGCAAGCTCTACATCAACCCGGCGGAGTGCATCGAGTGCGGTGCCTGCGAACCGGAGTGCCCGGTGGACTCGATCGTGCTGGAGCAGCAGGCGTCCGACGCCGAGGCCGGCCACATCGCCGACAACGCCGCGTTCTTCTACGACACGCTCCCCGGCCGTGACGCCCCGCTCGGTGACCCGGGCGGGGCGTCAGCGGTGGGACCGATCGGCGCGGACACCCCGCTGGTGGCCGCGCTCCCCCTGCGGACGAGCTGAGGCGCGCCGTGGCCGACATGACACTGACGTCACAGGCTGGCCCGACCGTGCCCGCCGGCGGCCCGACCCCGCCGGGGACCCCCGCCAAGCCGGCCGGGAGCCGCCGCCCCGCCCTGCGGCGCATCCGCAAGCGGATCGTGCACCTGCTGATCGTGCTGATCGCCGTGACCTTCCTGTCGTTCGTGGTGGTCGACCTGCTCCCCGGCGACGCCGCGGTCGTCGTGGCGGGTGACAACGCGACGCCCGAGCAGGTGCAGCAGGTGCGGGTGGACCTACAGCTGGACCGGCCGCTGCTGGTGCGCTACGTCGACTGGCTCGGTGGTGTCGTCACCGGAGACCTCGGACGGTCCTTCCGCACCGGACAGCCGGTGGTGGAGGCGCTGGCCCAGCGGATACCGGTGACGTTCGAGATCACGATCGTCGCGCAGATCCTGGCGTTGCTGATCGCGATCCCGCTGGCGGTCTACTCCGCCTACCGGCCGGGCCGGCTGGTGGACAGGGCGTCGATGACGATCGGGTTCGGCGCCGCCGCGATGCCGACCTTCGTGTTCGGCATGGTGCTGATCGTGCTGTTCGCGGGTGGTGTCTCGAGCATCCTGCCGGCCACCGGGTACGTCGGGTTCTTCGAGGATCCGCTCGGCAACCTGAGATCGATCATCCTGCCGTGCCTGACGTTGATGATCGCCGAGGCGGCGGTCTACCGACAACTGCTGCGCTCGGACATGATCTCGACGCTGCAGGAGGACTTCATCCTCATGGCCCGGTCCAAGGGTCTGGGACCACGCACGATCCTGATGCGCCACGCGCTGCGGCCCTCGTCGTTCTCGCTGATCACGCTCTCCGGCGTGAACATCGGCCGGCTCCTGGGCGGCACCGTGATCGTCGAGACGCTGTTCGCGATCCCCGGCCTCGGCCAGCTGATCGTGCAGGCCGTGTTCAACCGCGACTACATGATCCTTCAGGGCGCGCTGCTGTTCGTCGCGGTCGCCTACGTCGTGATCAACATGCTGATCGACCTCCTGTACCTGGCCCTCGACCCGCGGGTGCGTAGAGATGCCTGAGACGACGACTCCGGGAATGACCCCGGACACGAGCCCCGGCGACGCCGTCGCCACGCAGGTGCCGATCGCGACGATGGCGGCGAAGGGCAAGGCCAAGCGGATCCAGCGGGCCAATCGCGCGCCGGTCGGCTGGTACATCGCATGGGCGTGGCTGGGCGCGGTGGTGCTCTCCGCCGTCTTCGCCCCGCTGCTGCCACTGTGGGACCCGGCGGTGCCCGACTACAACAACGTGTTCGGCGGGATCACGCCGCAGCACTGGCTGGGCGGCGACACGCTGGGTCGCGACAACCTGTCCCGGATCATCTACGGGGCACGGGCGTCGCTGCTCGTCGGCATCTGTGCCGTCCTGCTCGGTGCGCTGGTGGGCGGCATCCTCGGCATGATGGCCGGCTACTTCGGCGGCCGCACCGAGCGGGTGCTGGCGCTGGTCACCGACGTGGTGCTCGCCTTCCCCGGCCTGGTGTTCATCATCGCCCTGGTCGCCATCCTGGGCTCCAGCCTCACCAACCTGATCATCGGCCTCGCGATCCTGTCGGTGCCCACGTTCATCCGGCTCAGCCGGGCCGCCACCCTGACGGTGGCCCAGCGGGAGTTCGTGCAGGCCGCGCGGGCGTACGGGTCCAAGCCACTCCGGATCATCGCCCGGGAGATCGCACCCAACGTCGTGCTCCCGGTGGCTGCCTACGGCTTCATCATGATCGGCGTCTTCATCGTGGTGGAGGGCTCCTTGAGCTTCCTCGGCCTCGGCATCCCGCCGCCCACGCCGAGCTGGGGCGGGATGATTGCCGGTGGCCGCACCGAGCTGCTCAACTTCCCGCACATCTCGCTGTTCCCCGCCGCGGTCATGTTCCTGACGGTGCTCTCGATCAACTACATCGGTGAGCGCACCCGCAAGCAGTTCGAGGTCAAGGAGAGCAACCTGTGACCGGCACGCGGAGCGAGAACGGCCAGGCCGAGGACGTCCTGGATGCCGGCACGCTGGGCGATGTCCCGGACGGGGGCGACCTGCTCACGGCCGAGGACGTCGTGGTGCGCTTCCACACCAAGAAGGGTGTGGTGCACGCCGTCGAGGGCGTGTCGCTGCGCCTGAAGGCGGGCGAGGTGCTCGCGGTGGTGGGCGAGAGCGGCTCGGGCAAGACCGTGTTCACCCGCCGCGCGATGGGCCTCATCGGCGGCGGCCGTGGCACCGAGGTGTCGGGCACCGTCACCTATGACGGCACCAAGATCAGCGAGCTGTCGGGCAAGGAGCTCTCGGCCTTCTGGGGCTCGGAGATCGCGCTGATCCTGCAGGACCCGATGACCTCGCTGAACCCCGTGAAGCGGATCGGCGCGCAGCTCACCGAGACGATCCTGCTGCACGAGCGCGTCACGAAGAAGGAAGCGCTGGACCGGGCCGTCGAGCTGCTGCGCTCGGTGGGTCTCTCCGAACCCGAGCGGCGGGTGCGCCAGTACCCGCACGAGCTCTCCGGCGGCATGCGCCAGCGCGTGACGATCGCGATCGCGCTGTCCTGCAACCCGCGGCTCCTCCTTGCCGACGAGCCCACCACCGCGCTCGACGTCACCGTGCAGGCCCAGATCCTGGACCTGCTCGCCGACCTGCAGGCACGGCGGCGGATGGCGATGCTGCTGGTCACGCACGACCTGCGGGTGGTGCGCAGCCGGTCGGACCGCATCGCCGTGATGTACGCGGGCCGGATCGTCGAGACGGCGCCCACGCCGGAGCTCTTCGCCGAGCCGAAGATGCCCTACACCGAGGCGCTCATGAACGCCGTGCCGCCGATCGCCGGGCCGAACCACGTCCGGCTCCAGGTGATCCCCGGCCGGCCGCCGGACCTCATCAACCCGCCCGCGGGCTGCAAGTTCAGCCCGCGTTGCCCCTACGCGCAGGACAAGTGCCTCACCGAGGAACCGCCCCTGCGCGACGCCGGCTCGCCCGACCACCAGTACCGCTGCTGGTTCCCGGTGGGCAGCCCGGCCTGGGCCGAGGCCAAGGCCCGGAACATCGAACGTGGGACGAGTGCCGCCGGCACGTCCGTGACCGAGGAGATGGTGCTGACATGAGCAAGCAACGGAGCTGCTCACCCGGCCCGCCGAGAGCGACGGGACGGGGGGTCCGCCGAAGAGGGTCGCGCGCGGCGGGCGCGCTCGCCCTGTTGCTGGGCGTGGCGCTGCTCGCCGCATGCGGGAGCAACGTCGCGCCTGCCGCGGCGCCGGGAGCCGGCGACGGGATCACGGCCACCAACCCCTTCGGGGGCGACCTCGCGGCAGAGGGCCAGCCCAAGCGCGGCGGCGTCCTGCGGCTGGGCACCGACCGCGAGGCCGTCGGGTTCGACCCGACCGTGCAGAACACCAACCAGGCGGCCATCGCCGTCTACGACTCGCTGATGAAGCTCGGCCCCGACGGGACCGTCGAGCCCTACATGGCCGAGTCGATGGAGAGCTCGGACCAGGGCCGCACCTGGCGGCTCGTCCTGCGCGACGGCGTCCGGTTCAGCGACGGCACGCCGCTCGACGCCAATGCCGTGATCACCAACGTGCAGCGGCACATCGACAAGGCCTCCTCTCCCGGCCACAAGTTCACCGAGCCGATCCAGTCGATGCGGGCCGTGGACGCGAAGACCGTCGAGTTCTCGCTGAACGGGCCGTTCGGGCAGTTCCCGGTGACCTTCGCCGGCAGCTTCACCGGCGGCAGCCTCGGCACGATCGTCTCGCCGGCCGCGCTCACCCAGTACGGCGACCAGATCGCGGCCAACCCGGTGGGTGCGGGCCCGTTCAAGATGGTGAGCTGGACGCGCGACTCGCGGATGGTGCTGGAGCGCAACCCGGACTACTGGCAGAAGGACAAGGGCCTGCCCTACCTCGACGGGCTGGAGTTCCGTCCGCTGCCCGACACCGAGTCGCGCTACGCGTCGATCGAGAACGGCGACGTCGACGAGATCTTCGGCGGATACCACACCGAGCTGATCCGCGCGCTCGACAACCCGAACCTGCGCGTCTACTACGGACCGGGCAACGGGGCCGAGTACATCTACTTCAACGTCGAGAAGGCCCCGTTCGACGACCGCAAGATGCGCGAGGCCCTGATCCGCGGCATCGACCTCAACGCCCTCGCCGCCACGCAGTTCCGGTCGCGGATGACCAGGGCGGACGGGTACTTCGGCTCGGACAGCGCCTACCAGACACCCGAGGCCGAGGCGGCGTGGCCGACCTACGACCCGGAGAAGGCCAAGCAGCTCGTCCAGGAGTACGTGGCGGGCGGCGGCAGCGCCACCGTCCAGTACAAGACGACGAACGCGCCGAACCGGGTGGCGTTCGCGGAGTTCCTGCAGGCCCAGATGGCGGCGATCGGCATCACGCTGCAGCCGCAGTTCTTCGACCTCGCGCAGTACTCCTCGAGCGTCGTGCAGAGCCAGGACTTCCAGATCGCCGGCTGGGTGGGTGGCCCGGTCGACGCGGCCTACCCGGCCGCGACGAACCTCTTCCACACCGGCGGCAACGCCAACTACGGCGGCTATTCCAACCCGCAGATGGACACGCTGCTCGACCAGGCCACCGCCTCGTCGGACGCGGCCGAGCGCACGCGCCTGTACCAGCAGGTCCAGCTGCTCGCCAACCAGGACCTGCCCGTGGCCTTCTACAGCCGCGGCTACCTGTCCACGATCACGAAGCCGGAGGTCAAGGGCGTGGTGCGCTACCTGACTCGGGACCAGTTCTTCGCGACCACCTGGCTCGACCGGTGACCGCGCCGCAGGTGGAGGCGACCGCTACGGCGGCGCACGAGGCGGACGAGGCCGACGTCGTGCTCCGGCTCGACGACCTCGTCGTGGAGTTCCCCGCAGGCGGCGGCCGCACGGTGCACGCGGTCTCCGGGATCAGCCTCGACGTCCACCGGGGCGAGACCCTCGGCCTTGTGGGCGAGTCGGGCTGCGGCAAGTCGACCACCGGCCGGGCGATCATGCAGTTGCCGCGCCCCACCAGGGGGTCGGTGCTGTTCGAGGGCCGCGACCTCGCCACGCTGTCGGCGGAGGAGCTGCGCCAGCTGCGTCCGAAGCTGCAGATGATCTTCCAGGACCCCATCTCGTCGCTGAACCCGCGCCGGCGAATCCCCGACATCGTCGGCGACCCGCTGGTGGTGTGGGGCCGCGGCAGCGAGCGGGCCAAGGTCGTGCCCGAGGTGCTCGAAGCCGTCGGGCTCGACCCTGCGCAGGTGGCCGACCGCAGACCGCACCAGTTCTCCGGCGGGCAGTGTCAGCGCGTCTCGATCGCGCGGGCGCTCGTGCTCGAGCCCGAGGTGCTCATCTGCGACGAGCCCGTGTCGGCGCTCGACGTGTCCGTGCAGGCGCAGATCCTCAACCTGCTCGAGGACATGAAGCGCCGCTACGGGCTGACGCTGGTGTTCATCGCCCACGACCTGGGCGTGGTGCGCAACATCAGTGACAGGGTCGCGGTGATGTACCTCGGCAAGATCTGCGAGGTGGGCGAGACCGAGGCCCTCTTCGACAACCCGGTGCACCCGTACACGCGGCTGCTGGTCTCCTCGATCCCGTCGATGGAGACCGCCGGTGTGCCCGCCGAGGTGGGCACCGGCGAGATGCCCTCGCCGGTCAACCCGCCGAGCGGCTGCCGGTTCCGCACGCGGTGCCCGCTCGCCACGGAGCGGTGCGCGGCCGAGGAGCCGAAGATGCGGGAGGTGGCGCCGCGGCGCTTCACCGCGTGCCACTACCCGATCCTCGACGGGCTGGAGGCGGACACCGTGGTGCCGGAGGCCGGCTGATGGCGATCGACCCGGCGGCCGTCGGGCGCGCGGGAGAGCCGCGCACCCGGTCGTGGACCTCGACCGACGCCCTGCTCTACGCCGTGGGCGTCGGGGCGGGGCTCGGGGAGCCGACGAGCGAGCTCGCGTTCACCACGGAGAACTCCGACGGGGTGGCGCAGCAGGTACTACCGACGTTCGCGGTGCTCCTGTCGCAGGCGCCGCCGCCGTCGTTCGGCACGTTCGACCCGGCACTGCTGGTGCACGCCGAGCAGGCCGTCATCCTCCACCGGCCGGTGCCGGTGGAGGGCACCGTCACGGCCACGGCGCGGGTGGCGGGCGTGTACGACAAGGGCTCGGGCGCGCTCGTCGTCACCGAGTCCGAGGCCGTGCTCGCCGACGGGTCGCTGCTCGCCACCAACCGCAGCGCGGTGTTCATCCGCGGTGCGGGCGGCTTCGGCGGCGACCGCGGGCCGCGCGACGACTGGGCGGCGCCCGACCGTGCCCCGGACCGCAGCGTGCGGTACGAGACGCGGCCGGAGCAGGCGCTGCTCTACCGGCTCTCGGGCGACCGCAACCCGCTGCACTCCGACCCGTCGTTCGCGGCGAGGGCGGGCTTCGGGAAGCCGATCCTGCACGGGCTGTGCACCTACGGCGTCACCGGACGCGCGCTGCTGCAGGAGGTCGCAGGCGGCGACCCGGCGCGGCTCACCGGGATGTACGGCCGGTTCAGCGCCACGGTCGTGCCCGGTCAGGCGCTCACCGTCGAGATCTGGCACGGCACGGGAGACGAGGCTCTCTACCGCACCCGTACCGACGACGGCACTGTGGTGATCGACCGCGGGAGGGCCACCATCGGCTCCGCGTGACCGGGGCGCATTCCACCCCCGGTCACGCGGTACGCACGTCTCGTGCGTGATCGGCGACTGAAGGAGGAAGGTTCGTGACGGGAGATCCGGCAGGGGATCCGGTGCTGGCGGGACGGGTCGTGGTGGTGACCGGCTCCGGCCGGGGTCTCGGCCGGGCCTACGCACGGGCGGTCGCGGCGGCAGGCGCCGCGGTGGTCGTGAACGACGTGGACGCCGACGCCGCCGCCGTCGTGGTCGCGGAGATCGCCGCGGCGGGCGGCCGGGCCGTCCCGGTCGTCGCGCCGGTGGGGCCGACGGCCACGGCCGATGCGCTCGTCGCCGCCGCCGTGGAGCACTTCGGGCGGCTGGACGCGATGGTCACCAACGCCGGCCTGCTGCGCGACCGGACGATCGGCAAGATGTCCGATGAGGACTTCGACCTCGTGCTGGAGACCCACCTGCGCGGCACCTTCACCTGCGCGCGGGCGGCGCTGGCCCGGTTCCGCGAGCAGGGTGGGGGCGGCAGGCTGGTCCTCATCGGCTCACCCGCGGGCCAGCGGGCGAGCTTCGGGCAGACCAACTACTCGGCCGCCAAGGCCGGCATCGTCGGGATGACCAGAACGCTCGCCGCCGAGGCCGCCCGCCACGGCGTCACCGTGAACGCGCTGGTCCCGGTGGCGCTCACGCGGATGGTCGCCACCATCCCCGCGTTCGCCGAGGCCGTGGCGGCAGTGGAGGCGGGCGAACCCGTGCCGTCCCGGCTCCGCGAGGCCGGCGTGGGCACGGCGGAGGACGTGGCCCCGCTGCTGGTCTATCTGCTGTCGGGTGCCGCAGCGGGCGTCACCGGACAGGCGCTGGGTATCGGCGGCGACCGGATCACCGTCTGGACGCACCCCACCGTCGCGGCCGAGGTCTCGCGCGAGGGCGGATGGACGGCCGAGTCGATCGCAGAGGTCTTCCCGGAGCAGCTTGCGCCCCACCTGCAGCCCTACACCCCCGACGTGCCAGCGGAGGCCACCCGATGAACGAGCAGCAGCGGCTCGCGCCGACCGACCTCGTCGCCATCGACATGCACACCCACGTGCACTTCTCCACCCGCGCCGCGCAGTCGGAGGAGGGCAGCGCGCGCATGGCGGAGATGAAGAACCACTTCAAGTCCGACGTGCTCGGCATGGACCTGCACGGGCTCGCGGCGTTCTACCGCGAGCGCCGGATGGCCGCGGTGACGTTCACGATCGACTCGCTCGGCGATGTCGCCGAGCACGCCCCGACCAACGAGGAGATCGGCGAGATCGCGGCCGAGCACTCCGACGTGATCATCCCGTTCGCGAGCGTGCACCCGCTGCGCGGGAAGGGTGGGGCCAAGATCGCCCGGCGGCTGATCGAGCAGTACGGGTTCCGGGGCTTCAAGTTCCACCCGAGCGTCCAGGAGTTCTACCCGAACGACCCGGTGGCCTTCCCGATCTACGAGGTGCTCGCCGAGCACGGGCTGCCGGCGCTGTTCCACACCGGGCAGAACGGCGTGGGGTCGGGCACCCGCGGCGGCGGGGGCGTCCGGCTGAAGTACTCGAACCCGATGTTCCTCGACGACGTGGCCGTCGACTTCCCGGACATGCCGATCGTGATGGCCCACCCGTCGTTCCCGTGGCAGGACGAGGCGCTGGCCATCGCCGTGCACAAGGCGCAGGTGTACATCGACCTCTCCGGGTGGTCGCCGAAGTACTTCCCGCCCCAGCTCGTCCAGTACGCCAACACGCTGTTGCGCAAGAAGGTGCTCTTCGGCACCGACTTCCCGCTCTTCACCCCGGAGCGGTGGATCGCCGACCTCGAGAAGACCGAGATCCGCGACACCGTGAAACCGGGCATCATGCTGCACAACGCGGCCCGGCTGTTCGGGCTGGAGGTCGCGGCCGAGCCGCAGGTGCCGGCCACGGAACCGCGATGACCGCGGCCGGCCGTCACGTGAGCTCGACAGCACTCGCCGACAACATCGCCTCGCACTTCGAGCACATCGCCGACCTCGTGCCCGGGCGCGTGGCGGTGGCGGCAGGGGAGCGGGAGCTCACCTGGGCGCAGGTCGACGAGCTCGCCGACCGGCTGGCCGGATATCTGTATGCCCGGGGCATCCGGGCAGGCGACCGGTTCGGCATCAACGCCCGCAACTCGCCCGAGTACCTGGTGGCACTGCACGCGCTGCTGAAGCTGATGGCCGTGCCGATCAACATCAACTACCGCTACCGCGCCGAGGAGGTCCGCCACCTGCTGGCGAGCTCCGGGGCCCGTGGCGCGGTCGCCGACGCCGACCTCGCCGGCGTTGTCGCCGAGGCGGCGGAGCCGGTGGCGGGCTGCGACGTGCTCGTGGAGATCGCGGCGGACGGCGTCGGCTTCGGGACCGACGTCGCCGCCGCCGCGAGGCACCCGCGGCGCCCGCGGGGCGACACCGAGTGGCTGCTGTTCACCGGGGGGACCACCGGCTACCCGAAGGCCGTGGTAGGCAGCCAGGCCGAGCGACTACGGGCCGTGCGATCGGGCGGGTTCTCCGCACTCGGCCTCAACCCCGCCGACGGCGTCGAGGCGCTGCACCAGGCGCTCGACATCGAGCCGTTCGGCGAGCGCGGCACCGTGGCGCTGATCGCCCCACCGCTGATGCACGGCACCGGCCTGTACGGCGCGCTGGGTGCACTGGCCGTCGGGGCGCCGGTCGTGTTGCTGCCCGGCCGCAGCGTCACCGGGGAGGACATCGTGGCCGCGATCGCGCGGCACCGCGTCACCGAGCTGCACATCGTCGGCGACGCGTTCGCGCTGCGGCTGCTCGACGCCCTCGACGCGGCGCGCGACGCCGGCCGCCCGGCCGACATCGCCTCCCTCCGCAAGATGCGCAGTGTCGGGGCGGTGTGGAGCCCCGGGGTGAAGCGCAGGCTGCTCGCCTACGCCGACCTGACGCTGCTCGACACGATCGCGGCGTCCGAGGGCGGGGTGTACGCGCACTCGTCGGTCACCCGCAAGAACGTCGACGAGCAGGACGCGAGTTTCGTGCTGGCCGCCGGCGCACGCCTGCTCGACGACGACGACAACGACGTGCCGCCGGGCTCGGGCCAGGTGGGCATGCTCGCCGCCCCGGTCGTGCCCGAGGCGGGCTACGCCGGCGCGCCGGAGCAGACCGCCGCTGCCTTCCGCGACCTCGACGGCGTCCGCTACTCGATCCCGGGGGACATGGCCGTGCTGGAGGCGGACGGGCGGCTGCGACTGCTCGGGCGCGGCAGCTCCGTGATCAACACGGGCGGGGAGAAGGTGTACGCCGACGAGGTGGAGCTCGTGCTGCACGCCCACCCCGCCGTGCGCGACGTCGTGGTGCTGGGGGTTCCCGATCCCCGTTGGGGGAGCGCCGTGGCCGCCGTGGTCTCCCTGGAGCGCGGCACGCACGCGGACGCCGACGAGCTCGCGGCGTTCGTCGCCGAGCGCCTGGCCTCCTACAAGAAGCCACGCCAGGTCGCCGTGGTGCCCGAGGTCCAGCGGCTCAACACGGGCAAGGCCGATCTGGGCTGGGCCCGCGCGCAGTTCGACCGGCAGAGCGGGGAGCGGGACGCCACGGCGCCGACCGCCCGATGACCCCGCAGCCGGCGCGGGTGCGGAGGAGGAGCGGCTGGTGGGTGGTGGCGGGCGGCTCGGTGCTGCTCACGCTGCAGAACGGCTTGATCATGAGCGCGTTCGGCGCGTACCTCGTGGCGATCACGGCCGACACGGGCTGGTCGGCAGGGGTCATCGCGCTGGGCTACGCGATCGTCCAGCTGGGCAACGGGTTCATCTCGCCGATCACCGGGTGGTGCTGCGACCGCTTCGGCACCCGGGCCGTGTCGAGGATCGGGACGATCACCACAGCGGTCGGGTTCGCGCTGGCCAGCGTCGTCGGTGAGGCCACCCATTTCGTCGGGGCGGTCGTCGTGATCGCGCTCGGCTGCTCCGCCGCCGGGATGATGCCGCTGACCGTCGCGGTGGTGCAGTCGATCACCGAGCGGCGCACCCTCGCGCTGGGCCTGTTGCCGACCGGGGTGGCGCTCGGCGGTCTGGCCGTCCCGCTCGTGACCTGGGCGCTCGACGGCTTCGGCTGGCGCGCCACGTTCATGGGCGTGGCCGTGGTGATCTTCGTGGTCGGCCTCGCCGCTGGTGTCGTCCTGCCCACCGACAGGGCTCCGCGACCGGTCGTGGGCGCCGCGACGGCTTCCGAACCGGCGGTGGTCGACGGGGCGACGGCCGTGGCCGCGTCCGAGGACCAGGCCGGCAGTGGCGACCACGACCTGCGCAGCGCGCTGCGCACCGGCGCGTTCTGGCTGCTCATCGTGGGTCACGGATCCGCCCTCGTGGCGGTCAGCGCGGTGAACCTGCACCTTGTCCCGCTGATGACCCATCACCACGGCATACCGCTCGCGGTCGCGGGCCTCACCGTCGCGGTGATGTCGGTCGCGCAACTGCTCGGCCAGATCGTCACGGGGTTCATCGGGGACCGGGTCGACAAACGCTGGTACGCGGCGATCTGCATGATGGTGCAGACCGGGGTGCTGATCGCGCTCGCCATGGTGTCCGGCATCGGGCTCGTCGTGGCCGCGGCGATCGTCCACGGGATCGCGTGGGGGTTGCGCGGGCCGACGATGACGGCCCTTCGCACCGACTACTTCGGGATCGGCTCGTTCGGCACGATCATGGGCTGGTCGATGGGCTTCGTCTCGCTCGGGTTGGTGGTGGGACCGCTGCTCGTCAGCGCGCTCGCCGACGGGCCGACCGGCTACCCGGGGGCGTTCGTCGCGCTCGCCGTGGTGACGGGCCTCGGGTCGATCGCGTTCCTCGTGCTGCGCAAGCCCCGCCCGCCCGTCCGTGTGGTGCAGCAGGCGGTCGGGTGCGGGCGCCCCGAGGCGGCGTGAGCGGACCCCGGTCGCGCTCGGGGACGTGTCGGCCCGGACCTCCGGATGCGTTCCCGGGGCCGCTCAGCCGGGCGATCCGGTGATGTCGCGCCCGGGCACCGGCTGCCCCGCGTGCTCGCGGCTGCCGGCCCGGGTGCGCTGCGGGTCGGGGGCGCTCTCCTCGGGGAAGCGACGCAGGAACTCCCGCTCGAGGGCGAACATCCGCTGGGTGTGGACCTCGAGCGCCGTCTCGCTACCGCGCAGCAGCGTGTCGTGCCGGGTCTCGTGTATGTGGGCCAACTCGCGGCGGAGGTCGTCGTCGGCGAGCTCCTGGGGATCGATTCCGTGCGGACGGTCCGTCATGCCGCAGGGGTGCCCGCCGAGCGCGCCGACCATTCACCGGACCGGGTGATCGCCGATGCGCGTGATCGTTGAGAATGGCGGCTCCACGACCAAGGGGCGGGTCTGCTGTGGATCGACCGGAACCATCACGACTACCGGTGGCTCGGGCCGCCGAGCCGATGCGCGCGCCGGTGGCGGCCGCGTGGCCTGTCGGTGCGCCGGGCGCGCAGGCAACCGTGCCCGAGCCACCCGAGGGCGTCGCCGACGCGCTGGTGGAGATCGTGCTCAGCGCGCTACCCATGGTGGCGGGCCGCATCCCCGCCACACCCGTGGCGCTCCTCGGGAGGCTGGCGGCGCCCGCCGCCCCGGCCGACCCGCTCCGGCCTGCTCCGGGACGCCGGTCCGGGGTGGACCATCTCCTCGCGGAGCGGCTCCTCGGAGCGCTGGAGCTCACCGTCCCCGAGGTGGCGCTCGACATCCCCGAGGCTCTGCGCGGCCCCGCACGGGCCAGGGTGTCGCCGGGCAGGGGTGGCGTCGCCAGTATGTCGGCGAGCGGTGACAGTGAGGCCTACTCGGCCGTCACACTGCTCGACCAGATCGCACCCGGACTGCGCGAGCTCGTCGCCGGTCTCGTGGGCGCACTCGCGGAGCACGAGCGCATCGCCCCGCTGCTGGAGATCCCTCCGGGTGCCGAGCAGGACGTGGCCGCCGCCCACGGCGGGATTCACCTCGCGCTCGCGGTCGTCACGGCGCTGGCGGTGCTCAGGGCTGCCGCGCCCCCGATCCTCGGGGCGGAGCCACCGGTGGTGGTCGGGGTGGCACTGGACGCGGCGACGCGAGTGCTGCTTTCGCGTCCGATGCCCGTCGAGTACGCAGCGGCGCTGCGCGAGCGGCTGCGGGCCGAGTACGTCATCCCACGGTTCTCGGCGGGCGACGTTCCCGTGCTGGAGCACCGGTTCGCCTTGGTCGAGGGCGCCTTTCCCACCGCCATCGGGGAGCCGGCGAACGGGCTCGTCCAGGCGGTGCCGGGCGGGATCGTTCTGCGCACCGGCGTGAGCAGCGCCGCGGTGCCGGTGTGGCTGCGGGTGCTGTCCGAGGAGCCCACCGTGGTGGACCTGGCCTCGTGGCAGGAGGTCGTCGACATCAGCTACACGGCGGAGGAGGGGGCAGCCTCGCTGCTGGGCCCGGCGGCGCCGGCACCGTCGCACCTGCTGGGTCAGACCCCGCCGTGGCCCGGACCCGTACGGGCCCGCATCTCGGCCCGTGGCCGCGACGAGCACGGCGACGGCGGCGAACGCTACGAGATCGTCGTCTGGCCCGCGCCGCTCGCCGGGGAGGTGGTGCACAAGGCCACCGACCGGCTCGGCCACCGGCTGCGGGGCGAGCCGGAGCCGCCGGTCGTCGCCCGGCCCGAGGTCGCCTACCGCTGGGTGCGCGGCACCGGCCTCGGCCCGGCCGGCACGGTCATGGTCGTCACCGGAGCAGAACCGGAGCAGGTGCTGGCCGCGTTCGGCGCCGATCCGGCGCAGCCGGTGCCGCTGGCCGAGCTGTTCGGGCAGGCCGGTATCGACCCCTGGGTCGCCGTACTCCCGATCGACGGCGCGGTTCTCGCGCTGGAGTACAACGGCTGGCAGGGGGCGCAGGGGCCGGTGCTCCGGCGGGCCTCGGCGCACGGCTCCGCGGCGAGCATGTACTGGAACGTCAACGCGCTCACGAGCCTGTCCTTCGCACGCGACGGCGAGCTGCTGGCCTCGTTCGAGCCACCGCCGCCCGCACTCCCCGCCGACCCCGACGTTCTCGAGACGCTGGCGGGGCTCGAGCTCGAGGACTACCACGACCGGGTCGAGAAGGGTCTCGTCGCGGTCGAGCGGTTCACCGGTCGCGGTGTGCGTGCCGAGGACGTGGCGCTCGTCGAGGCGGCGGGAATCGCCTACCGCATCCACGGGGCATCCGGGTCCGACTCGGCGGGCGTCCTCTTCCGGGCCCCGGACCGCTCCGCCGGGAGTTGACCGCCGACGCTCTCGCGACCGAGACGATCGGCCCGGGTTGGCCGTCGCCGCGCCCACCAGGCAGGATGGCGGCGTGATCGTCCGAGTGACGGCCGAAGGCGCCGTCGTGCAGGACGCCGACGACCTCGGCCGCCTGCACCTGCAGACCGACCTCGACGCCGACGGTCTCCGGGCCGCGCTGACGACCACCGGCGTCGGCGAGCTGATCGACGCCGACAACGCCTGGCTGGATCTCGCCGTGCTGCGCTCGACGGCGCAGCTGGTCGCGACCGCTCCCGACTGGGCGGACCAGTGGGCGGGCATGACGGCCTACGCGGAGAAGAAGGGCTGGCTGTCGCCGGACGGGCGGTCGGTGCAGGTCCACATCGAGCGCTGACGCCGCGCCGGGTCAGTCCGGCGGGGCGATCCGGACCTCCAGCTTGCCGCTCACCACCCGCGTCTCGAACCGGGGCACGGGTGAGGTGGCCGGGCCGTGCACGACGTGGCCGTCGTCGAGCCGGAACTCGCTCCCGTGCCAGGGGCAGACCACCCGGGCGTTTCCGTCCGTGCCCACCACCTCACCGCCCGAGAGCGGGCCCGCCAGGTGGGGGCAGCGGTCGGCCAGCACATCCACCTGCTCACCGCGCCGCAGCACGAATACCGGCACTTCCCCCGCCGTCCGCCGCACCGGCGTGCCCTCGGCCACCTCGGAAAGCGCACCCAGCGGTTGCCAGCCCTGCGGCGCCAGGTCACTCACGCGGTCGGCGTGGTTGGCCCCGAGTGCGAGGTGGTAGGAGAGGTGGCCGCCGAGAGCTGCGCCCGCACCGGCGACGGCGGCTCCGGCCAGCGACAGCAGCCGTCCTCCGCGCCGCCCCCGGGCCCGCTTCCACAGGGCCGCGGCGTAGCAGCTCACCGCCAGCGCGTTCGTCGACGCGTGCACGAGCCCGACGCGCTGCTGGTCGGGGTGGGCCGCCGACCAGTCCGCCCATCCCGCGGCCGCGGTGGACGGCGTCAGGAGCAGGCCGGTGGCGATGAGACCGGTGGAGTAGCGGCGCTTCCCACCGACCAGGTCGATCAAGGACGCGGACAACAAGGACCCGAGCGTGAGATGCACCAGCGCGGGGTGCAGGGGGTGGCCCAGCCAGACCCCGTGCAATGCGTCCTTCACCCGGCGGTCGCGCAGCAGCCGCTGCACCACAGGGCGGATCGCCGCTGCGGGCCGGTCCAGCGCCTCGGCGCGTTCGAGACGGTCGATCTGGTCGAAAGGCTGCACAACCGGCGGTTGCCCGCGTCGACTCTCGGCAAACCCGCTGGTCAGGGGTTCGCCCATGTGGTTGACGGCCGGGTCAGCTGCCTGGGTGCACGAACGGCAGCGTCCACTTCTCGAACCGGCCCACTCCTACCCCGCTCGGTGCGCGGACGATCCCGTCCGGGCCGGGTGCCGGTGGGCAGGGTGGCGCCTGCATCAGCCGGTGCAGCCGGACCAGCGCGTGCCGGTAGAAGCGCAGCTGCGTGCGCCGCCCGAAGAGCCGGAACCCCGTGCGGAGCACCGGGTTGGGGATGGGTGCGCGCCGGGAGTAGGCGATGATCCGGAACTCGACGGTGCCCGTGGCGAGGTTCTTCGCCACCTCGTAGGTCAGCCGGCCTTGTTCCAGATGGCCGTGCAGGGTCTGGTAGGACCAGCCGACCACCCGCTCGGGCCCGTCGGCACCCTCGCGCACCTCGTCGTGCGCCGCGGTGATGCGTACCCCGATCAGGAAGCGCAGCAGGAGGAACCGGCCTTCCAGCAGCATGTCGCGGCCGACGAGGTCACCGGGCCAACGGAACGCCGCCCGCAGGATGCCGGGATCGCTGAACTCGTAGCCGTCGACGAGGGCTCGGGCCTTCTCGACCACCCCGCCGGGTTCCGGCTCGCCGGGTGCCTCCCGGCCGAGCACCACGACGCGCCGGTCCTGATGCCAGCCGTCGACGACGAACGGGGGAGCCTTCATCTCGTCGTAGTTGACCGGACGCCCGCGTAGCTCGCCCACCGTGGCCGCGAGGTCCTGCACGGTGGTCAGCGCCGATGGCCGGCGCGGTGCACGGCGTCCCCGATCAGCCAGAACATCGGGGGCCACAGCCCGACGAACAGCGCACGCCGCTCCGCGTTGCCGCGCTCGTCCTGGTCCACGGTCTTGGCGCGCAGCCACAGCCCGATGCACAACCCGATCGAGCCGAACGACGCGCCGTACAGCGACACGGCGGCACGGCGGAGCGCAGGACCAGTGGGGATCACGGGAATCGGGTACCCGAGGTGTCGTGCTCCTACTCCGCCGCTCGCGCCCTGCCCCCGGCAGCCTCGCCCACCGGACCGCGATCGTCCTCCGCTGGCCGATCGGATTGGCGCTGGTGACCTGGCAGTACATGTGGCGCACCACCCCGATCCACCGCTCCGAGAGCGCGGGCGACGACCACGACCGTCCCCCGCCGCTGCCGCCCGACGTGGTCGACGACGACCTCCAACCCGTCGAGGACGGCGTCGGCCCGATGTTCCACCGGCGCTACTGGGTTCGCGTAGAGGGAGCGCAGCAGCAGCCCGCGGAGGTGATCGCCGCGCTCGCGGGCGACCCGAACTGCGCCGCTCCCCGTGAGGTGGCGGTGTTCGAGAAGACGCGGGGAGCGCCGGGCGCCATGGCCGTCGGTGACGAGTTCCTGATCCGGATGCCGGGGCCATGGGACGGGCCGGTGCGGGTGGTCGACCGGACGGACACGTCGTTCCGGCTGGCCACCCTGCGCGGGCACCTGGAGGCGGGGCAGATCGAGTTCCGGTGCCGTCCGAAGAAGGACACGCTGGTCATCACGATCGAGGCGTGGGCGCGGTCGGGCGACCGGCTCTCGCATCTGCTCTACAGCAGGCTGCGGCTGGCCAAGGAGATCCAGCTGAACCTGTGGGTCGAGACCTGCCTGCGCCTGGCGGCCGGCACCGGCGGCCGGGCCCGAGGGGGTGTGCAGGTGCGCACGCAACGGTTGCCCGCCCCCCCCGGCGGGTGACAGGCGGCGTCAGCGCCGTCCGATCGGCACCGGAATCGCGGTCATCTCCAGCCATCCGGCGATCGAGAGGGCGATCTCGCGGCCGTTGTCCTCGAGCATGAGCATGTGGCCGTTGCCGGTGATCCCGGCGTCGGCGAGGAAGCGGTACTCGACGTCCGCGCCCAGCCCGGCCAGCCACTCGGCGGTGGCGCCGTCCTCGTCCCGCGGGTGCTCCAGGTCGGCGCTCCCGGTGACGATCAGTATCGGCAGCCCCGCGAAGTTGTCCGCTCGCTCCACACGGAGCTGCCCGCCCCGCAGGTTCTGCCGTTGCAGCAAGAGCGGGGCCGGGAGCGGGAGCAGCCCGGCGCGGAAGACGTCCACGGCGTGGCGGGGGAACCGCGTGGACTCCCGCCCGATCAGCTTCTCCTGGACGAACTGCTCGGTGGCGATGTAGCTGCCGGTCTTCGGGAACCGCCGGCGGGCCGGCGGCACGGCGAGCTCGATCTCCGAGTCGGTCTCGGCCACCACGACGGGCTCGGGCTGGATGTTGCCCGGTGGCCCCGGCGCGACCGCCACCAGCGCCTCGATGAGATTCCCGTGCGTCTCCACGAGCCGGAAGCCGAAGGGACCGGCCATCGAGTGGACGAGCAGGACGACCGGACGCCCCACCTGTTCCAGGAGCGCACCCAGCGCCGCGCAGACCAGATCGCCGGACAGCGCGTGCTCGCAGACGCTTCCGCTCCTGCCGATCCCGGGCCAGTCGGGGACCACGACGTCGTAGCCCTGGCCGGCGAAGTCGTGGGCCCAGCCCGGACGGCCGTCCGGAGTGCCCAGGTAGCACGCGCCGCTCAGGCAGCCGCCGTGGACCAGGACCATGACGGGCCGCTCGCCGTCGGCGACCGGGGTGAACCGCTCGTAGTAGAGCGGAGCAGGTGAGGTCACGTACCCCGTGCGAAAGCCTACGGACACCCATCAATCGTGATGGCGTGCGCAGGCCGGCGCAGCGTGAGAGGCGCTACTCCGCGCTGCCCCAGGCCAGCGGCAGCGTGTGCGGGCCGCGGACGAACGCGCCCTTGCGCCACTGCACGTCCTCGGGTGCCACGGCGAGACGCAGATCCGGGAACTCGCGCAGCAGGCTCCCGAGCGCCTCCTGCAGTTCCATCCGGGCCAACTGCGCACCGAGACAGTGGTGGGCGCCGTAGCCGAAACCGATGTGGCGGTTCGGCGCCCGGCCCAGCACCAGCGCCTGGGCGTCGTCGAACATCTCGGGGTCGCGGTTGGCGGCGTGGATCGACACCACCACGGCCTCACCCGCCCGCACCGTCACACCCGACAGCTCGACGTCCTCCTTCGCGATCCGTGGGAACCCTGCCGACGCCCCGAGCGGTGTGTAGCGCAGCAGCTCTTCCACGGCCGTCACGATCGCCTCGTGGTCACCCCGCAGCGCCGCGCCCCTGTCAGGGCGGGTGAGCAGCGTGTAGGTCATGTTGCCGATCTGGTTCATCGTGGTCTCGTGACCGGCGATGAGGATGCCGATGCCGAGGCCGATCAGCTCGCCCTCGTTCAGCCGGTCGCCCTCGTCCCGTGCGGTGACGAGTGCGCCGAGCAGGTCGTCGGTCGGGGTGGCCCGGCGCTGCGCCACCAGCCCCGCCATGTACGCGGCGAGCTTCTCGGTGGCCGCGACCCGCTGCTGCGGCGTCATCCCGGACGTCGACAGGGCGGCGTCGGAGGCCGTACGGAAGATGGGCCGGTCCTCGACGGGCACGCCCAGCAGCTCACAGATGATCGTGACCGGCAGCGGCACGGACACGTGCTCGACGAGGTCGGCTCCGGGGCCGGCCGCGCGCATGCCCGCGAGCAGCTCCGTGGTGAGCTCGGCCGCGCGGGGCCGCAGCGCTTCCACCCGGCGCGTGGTGAACGCCCTGGCCACGAGCTTGCGCAGGCGCGTGTGGTCGGGAGGGTCCATGTTGAGGATCGAGTTGACCTGGTGGTCGATCTCCGGCCGCACGCGCGGGACGTCCTGCCCGACGACGGCGGCGCGGCTGAAGCGAGGGTCACCCAGCACCGTGCGGACGTCGGCGTGCCGGACGGCGAGCCAGGCTTCTCCGCCGTAGGGCAGCGCCACCCGGGAGACCGGCTCGTCGCGAAGCAGGTCCTGGTAGACGGGGTCGAGTTCGAGCCGGTCGGGCTCACTGAAGGGATATGTCCGAACCATGGAATTCTCCGATGCAAGCGGCCGCTTACGCCGACGCTAGCAAGAAGTGCCGACTCAGGGAGAACGGCGCGGACCGAGCAGGGTGGTGGCCGCCCGCAGCACGTGATCCCTGACCACCTGCGGGTCGTGGAGCGGCCCCGCGCGCAGCACGGACCGGTTGAGGGCGATCCCGAGCAGCCACGCCAGCAGCAGGTCGGCACGTACCTCGGCGTCGGCCGGGTCGTCGGTGTCGACCAGCGAGGCGAACGCGGTGGAGTAGGCCGCGCACAGCCGGATCCGGATGTCCTCGGCCACCCGGGAGCTCCCCGCGGCCCGGAGCACCGCCATCAGGGTCTCGGCATTGCGACCGCCGTGCTCGTCGTCCAGCACCGCGGCCAGCGTGCGTTCCAGCAGGGCCTCACGCGGGACCTCGGCGAGCAGCTCCGTCGCCTTGTCCAGGACGGCCGCGGAGAACAGGCCCTCCTTGCTGCCGAAGTAGCGGAACAGCAGCGACTGGTTCACCCCGGCACGGTCGGCGATCGCGCGGACCGTCGTGGCGTCGTAGCCGACCGTGGCGAAGAGGGCGCGTCCCGCGTCGGCCAGGGCTTTCCGCGTGGCGGCCGAGTCGCGCGGGCGGCCGGTCGCCGGAACAGGCGGGGCCGCGCTTCTCACTCCGGCGCCCCCAGCTGGATACGGCGTCATGTGTCCTCCTCCTGCACGTGCAGCTGATGAGAACACACATCGGGCGCAGCGAGGGTGAGCATCCGGTGTGGGGTCCAAGGGGCCGGGGTAACCGGGGCAATGGCTCAGCGAGACTACGAGGAGCAGCCCGAGGCCCCGGACCTAGGCGCATCCGTGCAGCTGGAGAACGACGAGTACCTCGGAGGACCTCCCGGCGACCGCGACGCGCTCGACGCGGGCTACGTGCCGCCGGACCGGCCGTACGCGCTCGACGAGGACGGCGTGACCGCCCGAGAGATGCGGGAGGGCGAGACGCTCGACGAGCGGCTCCGCCGCGAGCAGGGCGACGAGGAGATCGACCCCGACCGTGCCGGCAGGCTGGTGATGCAGGGGGAGGGCGCCGCGCTCGAGACGTCCGACGCTCTGGACGCCATGGACGTCGGGATCGACGGCGGCGCCGCGCCCGCCGAGGAGGCCGCGGTGCACGAGACCGACGACCCGGAGCTCGACGACGAGCCGTCGCTCGCGACGTCGGCGGCATTGGACGACCCGGAGCTCGACGCGGCTCTCGCCGACGATCCGCTCGCCGGGAAGGCGCGGGTGGAGGCCGCGCGGGACGTCAGCGCGGATGGCGAGATCTTCGACCCCCGCTCGATACCGGTGGCCGAAGGAGGGGATCTGTCCGGATGGGGAGTGGACCCCGCGCCGGCTCGCGACACTGCCCACCGGGATCCGGCGGCAGGCCTCGACGCCGACCGGGAAACCGGCGGTGCGGCCGCGCCCGCCTCGGGGCGCGACGATGCCGGGCCGATCACGGGTCTGCCCTGAGTTCGAATGCACGGACCGGCGTTCGTGATAGGGAGCGGAACGACCTGGTCCTCTGCGCTGTCTGTGATGTGCGATGGGCGGCGCGCTGCCGCCGAGCACCGGGAGTGGCACCGTGGTGCCGCTCGCTCAGGTCCTCCCGGTGGTGGTGCTCATCGTGCTGTTCCTGCCCGCGGGGCGACGGTCGGGCTGGTCCATACGGTGGCGCCTCTTCCGCCGAGCGGTCGGCGCTTATTCGGCGCAGCTCTGCGTGATCTTCGCGATCTCCTCGTCGAGGTCCATTCGGTTGATTTCGTCACCAAGCGCCACGATGTCGATCGTCGACTCGATGAAGTGGCGCAGCAGGTCGCGGTCGACCTCCAGCACGGCGCGACCCTCGATGGAGCGGATCTCGATCTCCACGATGTCGTAGCCCTGCACCTCGTGCGGCGACATCCGGATATCGCCCTCACCGACCGCACCGGTGATCGAGTCGATCACGAGATCGCGGGCCACCAGCCACTCGATCCATCGATCGTTCCTGGTCGCGACGGCGAGAGAGATGGCGAACGGGTCGGACGCGGTGTAGGTCCATCGCGTCACGACCGGAGCTGGTTGGCCGTGCAGCACTGTGAACATGTCCTGCTGGACCGAGTCGGTGGTCATGCTGGTCGCCCCCTGGCGATTGATCGGGGCCGTCGCTCATGCGGCGGCGTCTGTTGAGGAGATCGACGGTCAGGCCCGTAACGCTGCATGTGCGACAGGTCTTCACCCGAACAAGTGAGTCAAGGGCGTCCGGGTGTACGGGTTGTGACTGATAGTCACGACCGTTGTGGTGGTTATCCGGCGTGTTGCCTGCGCCGTTCGGCGCCCGCGTTCCCCGCGGGCAATGTGGTCACCTGTCGTGCTCTGTTGTGACCACCCAGATCCCGCTTTTGCCGGTTCGGCCGGGTTGCGCCACCGTGAGGGCGAGGCGCTGCCCGCCCGGTCTGCGCACTTCGACGATGCCGTCCGGACCAGGTTGAGCCTCGGCGTCGGTCCAGCCGTACGCCGCTGAGGCGTAGGACACCGCCACCTCCGCCGGATCGAGCAACCAGGGCTGGGAACCGTTGTCGACCGCCGCTTGGAGCGCGGCGGCCTCAGCGGCACCAGCCGCGGGCCAGGGGAGCTCTGCTGCTGATCCGGCCGGTGCCGGCGTGGTCGTCTCCTCCTGCGCCGTCTGCGGCGCCGACTGCGGGGCCGGCGGCTGCACGGGCGGTGCGGTGGGTCCCGCACCGGTCGGCAGACCACCGCCACCGCAGCCTGCGAGCAGCAGGGCGGCGAGAAAAGCGACCGCAGCTGCGCGGCCACTTCGCGGGAGATCGAACACGTCGTGAACGGTATTCGGTCCGACACGCTGGAAGGGCCCGATCAGATCGGCACGTACGGGGGATCGAACGATCTCACCTCACTGGGGTGCCGAAATGGATCTCCGTCGGGCCCGGTGATCACCCGAACCGCGGGGCGTGGAGGGGCGACTCGCGGGCCGAGGAGGCTGCCGGGTCGTGTCCGTCGGTTGTGGACGACCAGCCGGGCCGCCGACGGCTGGTCGGGGCGACTTCGGCTGTCGGGTTGTGGTCGGCGGTTCGGGACGAGCATCTGGGCTGCGGGCGGCTATCGGTGATCATGGCCGGCGACTGGTGGAGCCGATCTTGGATGCCGGGTGGTGATCGGTGGTCCGGGACGAATAACCGCACTTCAGGCGGCTGTGCGGCCGAAACAGGTGATCATGGAAGGGCCGGCCGGGACGACCTTGGTTGCCGCGTGGTGATCGGCGGCGTGCCCCCGCTCGGTGATCATGAGCGCGGCGGCCGAGCCGGCGGAACGCCCCTGGGCGGCGGGCCTCTGCCGCCTGCTCGTGATCATGTGGCCTGCGGATGGTTCCACCCGCGGCCGCGCCTTCCCGATCGGTGAGCGCCGGCGGGGCGGCCGGGCTGGCGAGTCGTGATCAGCAGTTGGGACAAACGGCCGCGTCGCACGCGGCTCCGGGCCTCCTGTGGAGATCATCGTCGAGCCTTGGTGGGGTCGGGCCGGCGATCGGGTCTTGATCGGCATTTGTGGACCGGCAGCTGTGTGACACGCGGTCGCGCGTCCCCAAGCGGTGATCATGGGCGGGCCGGGTTGGTCGGGGTGGGTCGTGATCAACGGTTGGGGCCCGGTAACCGGGTCATAGGGGGCTGCGGGTCCCCAGTTGGTGATCATGATCAACGGGCTGGTTGGGCCCGACTTCCGCGCGGTCGGCCACTTGCGCAGGGTCGAGCCCAGGGGCTTCGAGCACCTCGGGCACGACCTTGGCCCGCTCGCTGCCGCGGCCCCACACCACCAGCGGGTCGCCGACGATGTCGTTGATCGGCGGTTGCGGGCCGGTGACCGCGCCACACGCGACGTCCTTCCCCCGAGCAGAGCGCGTGCGCACCGCCGCGTCGGCGGCGAGACGAGTGGGTGCTCATCGACCCCCAGAACCGCGCCGCGCGGCGCGGCCAGCGGGCTGCCGCCGCCCGGGCGCGGAGACGGTCGACGACTGGCTGGGTCGGGCCTGCTGGTGGGTCTTGATCGGCGTTTGGGGACCGGCAGCTGTGTGACACGCGGTCGTGAGTCCCCAAGCGGTGATCATGGGTGGGCCGGGTTGGTGGAGGTGGGGCGAGATCAGCGGGTGGGGCCCGGTAACCGGGTCATAGGCGGCTCCGGGTCCCCGTTCGATGATCATGGCCAGCAGGCTGGCTGGGCCGGCCCGACTTCCGCGTTGATCAGTGGCCACGCGGCCGTCCTCGCCCCGAGCAGTTCGCACGCGCGCCGCTGCCTCGGCGGCGAGACGAGTGGGTGTTCATCGGCTCCCAGAACCGCGCCGCGTGCCGCATGGCCAGCAGGCCCACCGCCACCCGGGCGCGGCGACCGCCGAAGGCCGGCGGGTCGGGTCTTGATCGGCGTTTGGGGACCAGGATTTGTGTGTCACGCGCCTGTGCGTCCCTAAACGGTGATCATGGGTGGGCCGGGTTGGTCGAGGCGGGTCGTGATCAACGGCTCGGGCCCGGTAACCGCGTCAGACGCGGCTCTGGGTCCCCATTTGGTGATCATGGCCAACGGGTTGGCGGGGCCCGACTTCCGCGCTTTGATCGGCATTTGGGGACCGGTACCCGTGTGACACGCGGTCGCGCGTCCGCAATCGGTGATCACGGGCGGACCGACCCTGTCGACCCTTGGCCGGCAGGTCTTGATCGACATCTCAGGACGGGCAACCGCGCCATAGGCGGCTACGCGTCCCCAACCGGTGATCATCGCGACAGGTCGGGCCCGGCTACCAACCTGTGGCCGGCGATCGAGACCGGTGGCCACGCCACACGCGGCCGTCGTCCCCTCTCGTCGATCGCCCTCAACGGCCGACGGGGTCGGGCTGGCTGCCATGTGGCAGCGGCGCGCGGGTGGGCGGAGAAGGGAGCGCGGTTCGCAGGGGGCGACTTTCGGGTGGTACGGGCGATCCTCCGCCGGGGCCACCGGATGGGCGACTCGCAGTCGTCCGACTCGCGGGCGGCCGGCGGGCAACTCGGGGGCAGCGGGCCGGCGACTCGCGGTCACGCCGGGGGCGACTCGCGGGCGGCGGGCGGGCGCCTGGCGGGGTGGGGGTGTGCCGACCCGTGCCGCTGGGCGTGTGCCCTCACTAGGGTGCGATCAGCAGAGTGGCAAACCCGAGGTGAGGTCATGAATCGGTCGGCAGAAGCTTTCTACGCGGCGCGCGAGTTCCTCGTTGCCCATCGCGAGGACTACGACACGGCCTACCGTGACTTCCACTGGCCCGAGATCGACGAGTTCAACTGGGCGCTCGACCACTTCGACGCCGTCGGGGCCGATCCCGAGCGGGGAGCCGCCCGCGCGCTGTGGATCGTCGAGCAGGACGGGAGCGAGGCGCACTGGACGTTCGCGGAGCTGTCCGCCAGGTCCAACCAGGTCGCCAACTGGCTCCGCGAGCACGGTGTCGCGCGCGGCGATCGGATCATCCTCATGCTCGGCAACCAGGTCGAGCTCTGGGAGACCCTGCTCGCCGCGATGAAGCTCGGCGCGGTGGTCATCCCGGCCACGACGCTGCTCACCGCGTCCGACCTGCGCGACCGGCTCGACCGCGGCGGTGCCAGGCACGTGGTGGTCGGTGGGACCGACGCCGGGAAGTTCGAGGGCGTCGAGGGCGACTACACCCGCATCGCCGTCCGGGGCGCGCCCGAGGGCTGGCTCGACTACGCCGACGCGGACGCCGCGTCCACGGACTTCGCCCCCGACGGCGTCACCCGCGGCTCGGACACACTCCTGCTCTACTTCACCTCCGGCACCACCGCCAAGCCGAAGCTCGTGGAGCACACCCACGCCTCCTACCCGGTGGGGCACCTGTCGACCATGTATTGGATCGGTCTGCAGCCGGGCGACGTCCACCTGAACATCTCCTCGCCGGGCTGGGCCAAGCACGCGTGGAGCAACGTCTTCGCACCCTGGATCGCCGAGTCCTGCGTGCTCGTCATGAACTACGCCCGCTTCGACGCCTCCTCGGTGCTCGGGGTGCTCGACCGCTGCGGCGTCACGAGCTTCTGCGCCCCGCCCACGGTGTGGCGCATGCTCATCCAGGCCGACCTCTCCGGGCTCGCGAACCCACCGAAGAAGGTCGTCGGTGCGGGGGAGCCGCTCAACCCCGAGGTGATCGAGCAGGTCGACAAGGCCTGGGGCGTGCAGATCCGCGACGGTTTCGGGCAGACCGAGAGCTCGGTGCAGATCGGCAACCCGCCGGGGCAGCGGATCAAGCCAGGGTCGATGGGCCGTCCGGTCCCCGGCTTCCCGATCGTGCTGATCGACCCGGCCACCGGGGAGCCTGCCGAGGAGGGGGAGATCTGCATCGACCTCTCGCGGCGCCCGCTCGGGCTGATGGTCGGCTACGCCGGTGACCCCGAGCGCAACGCCGAGGCGATGGCGGGCGGGTACTACCACACCGGTGACGTCGGTTCACGCGACGCCGATGGCTACATCACCTACGTCGGGCGCTCGGACGACGTGTTCAAGGCATCGGACTACCGGATCAGCCCGTTCGAGTTGGAGAGCGTGCTCATCGAGCATCCGGCGGTCGCCGAAGCCGCCGTCGTGCCGTCGCCGGACGCGCTGCGCCTCGCGGTCCCGAAGGCGTACGTGGTGCTCGCCGCGGGGCACGAGCCGACGGAGGAGACGGCGCGTTCGATCCTGGAGTTCGCGCGCGCCAACCTCGCGCCGTACAAGTGGGTCAGGCGCCTGGAGTTCGCCGCGCTGCCCAAGACCATCTCGGGCAAGATCCGGCGCGTCGAGCTGCGGGGCCGGGAGACCGAGCTGCACGGTTCGGAGCGCGAGACCGACGGGCCACCGAGCGGCGAGTTCGTTCTCTGAGACGGCTCCGAATGGTGACGGGACGGCGCTGTACCCACTCTTTCGGCTCTGTACTCGTTCATCCGATCTCCTGCGCTGAGCGGTGAATAGTGACCGTCGGTCGTCGCGAGCTGCGACGTCCTGGTCCGGAGGGGTGGCGCTGACCGCAACTCATCCGCCGCTCGCCGACGTCCTTTCAAAATTGAAACGTCCTCTCCGATCGAGCATGTTGGACCGGTCGTGACGCAACCACGCACGCCGGAGAGCGGGTCATTGGCGGAGGTGATGGCCGGCATGCCCGAGGTGTGGCGACGGCTGCTGGCCGCACACGTCGCCGACCGTATGGGCCGGTGCGCCGCCTGCCGCACATCCAGTGGGTCGGGCTCGCGCTGGCCGTGCACCCTGCACCGGATCGCCACCGAGGCCGAGCGGCTGTACGGCCTCCGCCTCGGCCAGGCGGTCGGCGGAGGGTAGGACGCACCGCCGTACCGTCCCGGATGTGAGGGCGAACGGGTGGGCGCGGCCGGCCGGGCTGCTTCTGGGCACGGCGGCCGACGCTCTGTTCGGCGACCCTCGGCGGGGGCATCCGGTGGCCGGTTTCGGGGCGCTCGCCCTCGCGCTCGAACGGCGTTGCTACGCCGACAGCAGGCGAGCCGGTGCCGCGTACACGGCCGTTCTCGTGGGGGCGGCCACCGGTGTGGGAATGCTCGCCCGGCGTGCGGTGGCAGGCCGCCCGCTCGCCGAGGTGGCGCTCACCGCCACAGCCACCTGGGCCGTGCTCGGTGGCGCGTCGCTCGCCGGCCACGGCACGGCACTCGCCGTCGAGCTCACCGGCGGCGACCTCGACGCGGCGCGCTCCCGGCTGCCGTCCCTCTGCGGACGCGACCCCGCCGCACTCGACGCCCTGGGAATGGCCAGGGCCGGCACCGAGTCGATGGCCGAGAACACCTCCGACGCCGTGGTGGCCCCGCTGCTGTGGGGCGCGGTGGCCGGCCTTCCCGGCCTCCTCGGCTACCGCGCCGTCAACACCCTCGACGCGATGGTCGGCTACCGCTCGGCCCGCTACCTCCGGTTCGGCTGGGCATCCGCCCGGCTCGACGATCTGGTCAACCTCCTGCCCGCCCGAGTGGCGGCGCTGCTGTTCGCGGCACTCGCCCCCGCTGTCGGCGGCTCACCCCGGCAGGCGCTGGCGGCATGGCGCCAGGACGCCGGTGCCCACCCCAGCCCGAACGCGGGCCCCGTCGAGGCGGCTGCGGCGGGGGCGCTCGGCGTCGGGCTCGGGGGACGCACCGTCTACCGGCACGGGGTGGAGGAACGCCCCCGCCTGGGCTCCGGCCACCCACCCGCACCTGCGGACCTGCGCCGGGCCGCGGGCCTGTCCCGGCTGGTCGGGTGGGCGTCAGCCGGGCTTGCGGCCGTACTGGCCGCCGGCGTGGCGGCGGCACGGACGCGCTGACCGGCCGCCGATCCTTTGACGCCGCCGAGGGCCGGGCTGAACCCGGTTGCGACGCCATGATCAACGGCTGGGGACGCACAACCGCGCCACGAACGGCTGCGCGTCCCCAGCCGGTGATCATGGACGGGCCGACCGTGCCGACGCTCTCGCTGCCAGGTCTTGATCACCAGATGGGGACCGGCAACCGTGCTACAGGCGGTTACGCGTCCCCGTTCGGTGATCATCGCCGGCCGGATCGGCCTCGGCTGCCAGGCTCGTGGATCGACGGCCGCGCCGACGCATCCCCACCGGTGATACCTCCCGGCTTGCGGGGATGCCGGCTGTCAGGGCTTGAGCTGCAGATCGGGAGGGTGCCACGCGGTGATCATCGCCGACCGCCGGCGGGTCGGGCCGCTGGCGGATCTTGATCGGCATTTGGGGACCGACCGCTGCGCGATAGGCGGCTGCGCGTCCCCAATGGGTGATCATGGGCGGGTCGGCCGGGTCGTCGTCCTGGTTGGCGGTTCTTGATCGGCAGTTCGGGACGGGCAACCGCGCCACAGGCGGCTGTCCGTCCGCAATGGGTGATCATGGGCCGGCCGGCCGGGTCGTCGCTCTGGTTGGCGGTTCTTGATCAGCGGGTGGGGACTGGTAACCGCGCCAGGGGCGGCTCCGGGTCCCCATTTGGTGATCATGGCCAATGGGTCGGCTGGGTCAGCCCGATCTCCGCGCTTGATCAGCGGTTGACGCCCGGCGGTCGCACCCCACACGGCCGTCCTTCCCCGATCGGTGATCGCCGCCGGCTGGTTGGGGCGGACTGGCCGGCGGATCTTGATCGGCATTTGGGGGCCGGCAGCTGTGCGGCGCACGCCTGCGCGTCCACAACCGGTGATCATGGGCGGGCCGGCCGGGTCGTCGCTCTGGTTGGCGACGCTTGATCAGCAGTTCGGGATGGGCAACCGCGCCACACGTGGCTGCGCGTCCCCAGTCGGTGATCATGAGCTGGGCCGCCAGGCCGAGTTCGCCGGGCGCCCGTGCCACGCGCGGCCGCGCCTCGACCGGACGGGCTGGGCCGGGCGGCCTGGTCGTGATCGGTACGTGGGTCCGGCCACCGGGCCACACGCGGCTACCCGTCCCCGATCGATGGTCATGTATGCGGACCGCCGCACAGTCCGGCGCGGGATGTCAGCGGAGTTCGGCTGCCGCGATGGCTGCGGCCTGGGAGATGAGGGCGTTGTCGGGCTGTTCCTCACGGCCGTCGCGGGTGGACAGGACCGCGAGGACGATCGGGGCGCCGCCCGGAGGCCAGGCGACGGCGATGTCATTGGCGGTTCCGTAGCTGCCGGAGCCGGTCTTGTCGGCCACCTGCCAGCCGGGCGGTAGGCCGGCGCGGATGCGGGCGGCGCCGGTGGTGTTGCGGACGAGCCAGTCGGTCAGGAGGGCGCGGTCGGCGGGGTCGAGCCGTTCGCCAAGGACGAGGTCGCGCAGGTTGCCGGCGATGGCGCGGGGGCTGGTGGTGTCTCGGTCGTCTCCGGGGATCGCGCTGTTGAGCTCGGTCTCGCGGCGGTCCAGGCGGGTCACGCCGTCACCGAGGAGGCGTGCGTAGTCGGTGACGGCGCCGGGGCCGCCGATGTCGTCGAGCAGCAGGTTGCCTGCGGTGTTGTCGCTGTAGCGGATCGCGGCGTCGCACAGTTCGGCGATGGTCAGTCCGTCGGCGACGTGGTCCTCGGTGATCGGGGAGTACTCCACGACATCGCTCGTGCTGTAGCGGACCCGGGTCTGCAGGTGCTCGGGCGGGGTCTTGGCGAGCATCGCGGCGACGGCGAGCACCTTGAACGTCGAGCAGAGGGGGAACCGCTCGTCGGCGCGGTGGGCGAGCTCTGCTCCGGTGCCGGTGTGCACGGCGTAGAGCCCGAGCCGTGCGTCGAAGCGGGTCTCGAGTTCGGCGAGCCGGGCGGATGCGGCGGGTCCGGGTGCGGGCGCCGGGGGTGCCGCGGCCGGTGGGGAGGGTGCTCGGCCGCAGGCTACGAGCGGCAGCAGCAGCGTGGCTCCCAGTACCGCGCGCCTGCCGACCGTGGAGTTGTGCATGGTCGTACTCCTCATGCGCTCTGGCTAGGGATTGGGCGTGGCCTCGAGGAAGCGCCCTGCGGCGTCGACGGCCGGCCGCGAGGTCTCGCCGCCCACAACGAGCACGGCGAAGGCCAGGTCGCCCCGGGTGCCGATGAACCAGCCGTGGGAACGGGTGCCGTCGCCGAACTGGGCGGTGCCGGTCTTGCCGGTCACGCCGGGCAGGTCGGCGAGTTGCGACGCCGAGCCGTCGGTGACGACCTCCCGCATCATCGTGGCGAGCTCGGTCCGCAGCTGGTCGGGTAGCGGCGCCTGCTCGCCGCCGTCGCGGGTGAGGGTCCCGGGCCTGCCCTGGATCAGGGTCGGGCTCGGAGTGCGGCCGTGGGCCACGGTGGCGGCGACCAGGGCCATGCCGAACGGGCTGGCGACGACGCGCCCCTGACCGATGGAGTTCTCGACCTGCTCCGCGGGCGTCGTGGCATCCGGGACGCTGCCGGTGACGGTGGTGATCCCGGGGATGTCCCAGTCCGTCCCCAGGCCGAGGCGAGCCGCGGTCCGGCGCAGCGCGGTGGGGTCGAGGCCGACACCGAGGCGAGCGAAGGTGGTGTTGCACGAGTGCGCGAACGCCGTGTGCATCGGCACCGAGCCGAGGTCGAACCCGTCGTCGTTGGGGATCTGGCGGCCCTGGATGTTCTCCGTGCCGGGACAGGCGAGCACGGTGTCGGGGGTGACGGAGCCCGCATCCAGTGCGGCCGTCGCGGTCACGACCTTGAACGTCGATCCGGGCGGGAAGACGCCGGAGAGCGCGATCGGGCCCTGCGCGTCGGCGGCCGGGTTCTGCGCGACGGCGAGGATCTCCCCGGTGGACGGGCGGAGGGCGATGAGCGCGGCCGGCTCGTCGAGCCTGCCGAGTGCGTCCTGCGCGGCGGTCTGGGCGCGGAGGTCGAGGGTGAGCGTCACGTCCTGGGGTGGCGCGGGGTCCTGTCCGGCGATGCGGGTGCGGACGGTGCCCGCGGTGTCGACCACGACGACCTGCCAGCCCGCCCCGGCCGTGTCCTGGTCCCTCGCCAGCTCGGTCAGGGCCGGTGAGGACAGTCCGCGCTCGGTGAGGCGGCGCTGTTGCTGGGAGAGCACGATCCCGGGAACGTCACGCAATGCCGATTCGACGCGGGCGGCGTCGTCCTCGCGCAGGGTGATCAGCGTGACCGGGCCGGTGGCGCCCGTTGTGGCGCTGCGCAGCGATGCCCGCGTCACGCTCGGATCGATCCGGGCCAGGACGGGAGCGACGGTGTTCACGGTGCGCTCCAGGTCCGTGGTGCGGGCGGGGTCCAGTCGCACGAGCGTCACCGTTGCGGGCCGGATGAGCGGGGCCCCTCCTCGGTCGAGGTCGCGCCCGGGTGTCGCAGGCAACGTCTGGAGTTCCAGCCCGTCCCCGGGCTGCAGCGCGTCGTGCAGGACCGACGGCGCCCAGTGGACCTTCCAGCCGTCGTCTGCTTGCCGGACGGTGCCGTGCGCGAGGTAGGACCAGACGTGCCCGTTGCCGAAGTCCCAGGTGGCGCGGTAGGAGAACTGCTCGTCGTTCACCTCTTCCAGGCCGGTGGTGAGCCGCGGATGCTCCAGCCCGTCGAACACCGCGTTGACCAGCGTGGTGGCGGCCGGTGGGTCGTCGGTGGTGGCGGCGGTCGCCGCCGTGTCGCCCCGGGCGAGCGCGCTGATGAAGTTCTCGGCTGCCGTGCGGGGACCGGAGGTCCCGAACAGCGAACACGACGCGACCGTCACCATCAGCGCTAGCGTTATCGCCGCTACGGCAAGGCTCCGCCGACGGCTCCTGTATCTGGTCACCTGCTCAGACAATCCGGGCACGGCCGATATCGCAAATAGCAACGAACAGCCTGTCTGATATGCGTCTGATATCGCCCCTGTTAGTGTCCGCCCCGTGGATCTCCTCCGGCACCTGGAGTTCTTCGTCACGATCGCGGAGGAGGAACACTTCGGACGCGCGGCAGGCCGGCTGGGCATGGCCCAGCCCCCGATCTCGCAAGGCCTGCAACGGCTCGAGCGCAGCCTCGGTGTTGTGTTGCTGGAGCGCAGCTCCCGCGGGGTCAGACTCAACGCGGCCGGGCGCGACCTGCTGCCGCGCGCCCGCGCTCTCCTGCAGGGCGCGGACGATCTGCGACGGGTCGCCGGCACGTACGGAGCCGCTGCCACGTCGTTGCGCGTCGGTACGGTGCCGCAGCTGCGCCCACGGGTCATGGCTGCCGTGGCCACCGCGTGCCAGGAGCGCGCCGGTGGCCCGGTGGAGATGACCACCGCATCGACGAGCGAACTGGTGGACGCTGTCACGGCGGGCCAGCTCGATCTCGCCGTCGTCGTCCACCCGGCGTTGCTGGGTGCGCTGCGCAGCGGGCCGGTCGTCCGCCTCGACACCGCGCTGCTGATCCCCGCCGATCATCCCGCGGCGCGCACCGGTGAGCCGGTGGTGCTCCGGTCGTTGCGTGGCCTGGGTGTGGCCGCGCCACCACGGCCCCACGGAACGGCGGCGCACGATCTGTTCCTCGACACGCTGGAACAACGTGGGCTCGTGGCCCCGGTGATTCCTGCCGTGGACGACCGGGCCGCGTTGGTCCTCGTGGCCATGGGCCGGGCTTTCGCCGTCACTGCCGATCCCGATCTCGCCGCGCCCGGCGTCGTGCGCAGGCCGGTCGCCGGTGATCCGTTGCCGCTGCGCCTGCGCGTCGTGTGGCGTGGCGCCGACACCGTCCCCGTCACGCACGACGCGGTGCTCGCCGCGCTCGGGGGAACGGCGGGGTGAACGAGCGCGACCACGAGATCCTCCGGATCTTCGCCGACGCCGGAGTGCGCGGCTGGCTGCACGCGGTCGCGCTCGGCGGTCCGGGCACCCGTGAGGTCGGACTCGGACCGGACGAGCCGGTGGTGATGGCGTCGGTCTACAAGCTTCCGCTGCTCATCGCCTTCTGCAGGGAGGTCGACGCCGGCACGATCGACCCGCGCGAGAGGGTCACGATCGTCCCGACGGAACGCACGGTGGGCCCGACCGGACTGTCGATCCTGCGCGACGACGTGACCATGTCCTGGCGTGACGTGGCGTTGTCGATGGTCGCTGTGTCGGACAACGCCGCCGCTGACGTCCTGCTGGAACGCGTCGGGCTCGACCAGCTGTACCAGGCGATGGCCGACCTCGGCCTCACCCGCACCCGGGTGCGCAGCGGCACCGCGGAGGTGCACCGCACGCTGGTGGCCGACACGGCGTCCGCCGACACCGCGGCCGCGTTCGAGGCCCTGGCCAGCCACGACGTCGCACCCGAGGTGAGGGCCTACAGCCCCGTGTACGGCAGCGCCACCACGGCGCGCGAGATGACCATGCTGCTGGACGCGATCTGGTCCGACCGTGCTGCCTCGGCGGAGCAGTGCCGCTTCGCCCGCGAGGTGCTCGGCGCACAGATCTGGCCGCATCGGCTGCGCTCGGGGTTTCCCTATGCGGGGGTTCGGGTGGCGGGCAAGACCGGCACCCTCGGCGCCATCCGCAACGAGGTCGGCGTGGTGCAGTTCGACGGGGAACGTCCCGTCGCGGTGGCCGTGTTCACCCACGCCGCCCGCGCCGACGCGATGCTCCCGCGCGCCGATGCCGCGATCGGGCTGGCCGCGAGGGTCGCGGTCACCGACCTCCGATCCGGACGGCTCTGATCTACCTACTGGCGCCCGGAGTGGTCGGTGAGTGGGGTCTCGTCCCGCGCGGGCCTCTCCCGGGGCTCGGGCTCGTCGTCGTCACCGGCGAGCGCCTGGCGCAGCGCGGTGCGCTCGGCCCGGCGGTCCTTGCCCCGGCGCTGCAGCAGCTCCAGGCGCACGAAGTAGGCCATCGCGAAGATGGCGATCGCGCCGAACGTGAGCCACTGCAGGGCGTAGGAGAAGTTCGTGAAGGGGGCCCCGCTCGTGCTGACCGTGACGGGCAGCGGGCCGAGCACTCCGGGCTGGTCGGCCGAGAGCTGCAGGTAGCCGGGCTCGAGGTCGAGGTTCGTCGCGGCGGCGAGCGCGCGGGAGTCGGCGGCGTAGAGCTGGCGGTGCCCGTCGAGGACGGACACGGGCCGGTTCTGGGGGTCGGTCTCGTTCACGCGGAGCCGGCCGGTGAGCGTGACGGGCCCGGGCGGGGCGGCGGCGAAGCCCGGCACCTGGGAGCCGCTGGGTGTGGAGACGTACCCGCGGTCCACGGTGATGAGCCGCCCGTCGTCGGTGCGGAACGGCGTGAGCACCTCGAACGCGGGCTTGCCGTCCACCACGCGCAGCCGCACGAGCGCCTCGGCGTCGGAGACGTAGGTGCCCGACACCGTGGCCTGCCGCCACTCCAGTGCGGGAGTGACGCCGGTGCCTGCGGACGTGAGCTCGGCGAGCGGGACGGGCGGCGTGTGGTACGAGGCGTCGATGGCCTGCTGCTCGGCGTCGCGTTGGGCCTCGCGGCCGAACTGCCACGGGGCGAGCAGCGTGTAGCAGGCGACCGCGAACCCGATGACGACCGCGATGAAGGCGAGCCACCCAGGCCGCAGAAGGAACCGCACAGGTCCACCGTAGTCGGGTGGCCGCAGTACGGCTCCGACGTGCCGATTCGGGTGGGTCCCGGCGAGCAGTAGGGCTCCGAGCTGCGACGTAGGGTGGCGGCATGCGGGGGGCACTGCTTGTGGCTGGTACCACCTCCGATGCCGGCAAGAGCGTTCTTGTCGCTGGTGTCTGTCGGTGGCTTGCCCGGCGTGGGGTCTCCGTCGCGCCGTTCAAGGCGCAGAACATGTCCAACAACTCGGTGGTCACCGCCGACGGGGGCGAGATCGGCCGCGCCCAGGCGATGCAGGCCCGCGCCTGCGGCTTGGAACCGAGCGTCGCGTTCAACCCGGTGCTGCTCAAGCCGGGGAGCGACCGCAGCTCCCAGGTCGTCGTGCGCGGCCGGGTGGACGGCACGGTCAGCGCACGCTCCTACTACGCCCGCAAGGCCGCGCTGCTCGACGTCGTCTCCGCGGAGCTCGCAGGGCTGCGCGAGCGCTTCGACGTGGTGGTCTGTGAGGGCGCCGGGTCGCCCGCGGAGATCAACCTCCGGGGGAGCGACATCGCGAACATGGGGCTGGCGCAGGCCGCCGACCTGCCCGTGGTCGTGGTCGGAGACATCGACCGCGGCGGCGTGCTCGCGCACCTGTTCGGCACCCTCGCCGTGCTGGACGCGGCCGACCAGGCTCGCATCGCCAGCTTCGTGATCAACAAATTCCGGGGCGACCCCGCCCTGCTCGCCCCCGGCCTCGACCAGCTCACCGCGCTCACCGGGCGTCCGACCCTGGGCGTCGTCCCGTGGGCCGATGACCTCTGGATCGACGCCGAGGACTCGCTGTCCGCCGTGGCCGACAGCGTGCTCGGCCGCCCGGCGCCGCCGTTCGGGTCGCAGTGGCTGCGCGTGGCCGTCGTCCGGTTCCCGCGGATCTCCAACGCCACCGACGCGGAGGCGCTGGCCTGCGAGCCCGGCGTCGCCGTCCGGTACGTCACGGAGCCTGCCCGGCTGCTCGACGCCGACCTGGTGGTGCTGCCCGGCTCGAAGGCGACCGTGGCCGACCTGGAGTGGCTGCGCCGCACCGGCCTCGCCGACGCGGTGGCGACGCACGCCCGTGCCGGACGCCCGGTGTTCGGGATCTGTGGGGGCTACCAGATGCTCGGCCGCCGGATCGCCGATCCGCACGCCGTCGAGAGCAGCCCCGAGAGCAGCCCTGAGAGCAGCGCAGACGGTGGCGTCGTCGCGGGACTGGGGCTGCTCGACCTCGAGGTCGTCTTCGACGTCGAGAAGCACCTCGGCAACCCGGCGGGCACGGCGTGGGGCGAGCCGGTGCGTGGCTACGAGATCCACCACGGGCGCGTGGTCCACTCCGGCGATCCGCCGCTGCTGGAGGCAGCAGGGGCCGGCCAGGAGGGATCCGACGCGGGAGCCGTGATCGGCACCCACTGGCACGGCCTCCTGGAGAACGACGGTTTCCGACGGTCGCTGCTGGCACGGGTGGCACAGCAGGCGGGCCGCGCCGGCTTCGTTCCGGCACCGGCCACCAGCTTCGCCGCGCAGCGCGACGCCCAGCTCGACCTGCTCGGCGATCTCGTCGAGAAACACATCGACATCCGTGCACTTGAACATGTGATCAGTCACGGTGTGCCTGTCGGGCTCCCGGTGGTGACGTCCGTTCTGGCAGGCTCGCCCTGATGAGCACGTTCCCCTTCTCCGCCGTGGTCGGCCACGACGACCTGCGACTCGCGCTGCTGCTCAATGCCGTGCACCCGGGTATCGGTGGGGTGCTCGTGCGTGGCGAGAAGGGCACCGCGAAGTCGACGGCCGTCCGCGCGCTGGCTGCGCTGCTGCCGCGCCTTGCCGTCGTCTCCGGCTGCCGCTTCAGCTGCGACCCCACGGCTACCGCCCGCGACCCGGACTGCCCCGACGGACCGCACGAGCTCGGGGCCGGAGCGAGCGAGACCCGCGCAGCGCGTCTCGTCGAACTGCCCGTGGGCGCCACGGAGGACCGGCTGGTCGGCTCCCTCGATCTGGAGCGGGCACTGCGCGATGGTGTGCGCGCCTACCAGCCGGGGCTGCTCGCCGACGCCCACCGCGGCGTGCTCTACGTCGACGAGGTCAATCTCCTGCACGACCACCTCGTCGACCTGCTGCTCGACGCCGCCGCGATGGGCCGCGCCCACGTCGAGCGGGACGGGGTGTCGGTCTCGCACGCGGCCCGGTTCCTGCTGGTGGGCACGATGAACCCGGAGGAGGGGGAGCTGCGCCCGCAGCTGCTCGACCGGTTCGGCCTCGCCGTGGAGGTGCGCGCGGCGCGGGACGTGGCCACGCGCGTCGAGGTGGTCCGCCGCCGTATGGGGTTCGAGGCCGACCCCGCGGGGTTCGTCGCCGCGTGGCAGGAGTCCGAGTCCGAGACCGCGGCCCGGATCGCCGCCGCCCAGGCCAGGGTCGGGTCCGTCGCGTTGCCGGACGCCGAGCTGCGTCGCATCGCGGCCGTGTGCGCGGCGTTCGACGTCGACGGGATGCGTGCCGACCTCGTGATCGCCCGCGCCGCCGTGGCGCACGCCGCGTGGCGGGGCGCGGACGAGGTGGCCGAGGAGGACGTGCGCGTGGCGGCGCGGCTCGCGCTGCCGCACCGGCGCCGTCGCGACCCGTTCGACGAGCCGGGAATCGACGACGACGCCCTCGACGACGCGCTGCGCGAGGCGGCACAGCAGGAGGAGCCCCCGGACGACGGCGGCCCCGACGACAGCGGCCCCGACGACCCCGGCCCCGGCGACGGCGGCCCGTCCGGCGGAGGTGGTGCGCCGCAGTCGGAGAACGGAACGGCCGCTTCCGACGCGTCGCGCCCCGACACGGACCACCGGCCGAGTGGCTCCACGCCGGCCGGTGACGGTCGCAGTGCAGCCGCCCCACCCGCGTCCACCCCGTTCCGGGCCCGCCTGCTGCAGGTGCCGGGAGTGGGGGAGGGTGCCCCGGGCCGACGCTCCCGGGCGCGCACCGACACCGGACGGACGGTGCGCGCGTCCGGCGAGACGCCGCGCCGTGCCGCTGACCTGCACCTGCCTGCCACGATCGCCGCGGCCGCGCCGCATCAGCTAGCCCGTGGCCGCGCCGGTTCCGGCTTGCTGCTGCGCACCGGTGACCTGCGCCGGGCCGAGCGCGAGGGCCGCGAGGGCAACCTCGTGCTGTTCGCCGTGGACGCCTCGGGCTCGATGGCCGCACGGGCGCGGATGTCCGCCGTCAGCGGCGCGGTCCTCTCGTTGCTGCGCGACGCCTACCAGCGCCGCGACAAGGTCGGACTCGTCACATTCCGGGGCACGGCGGCCGAGCTCGTGCTGCCGCCCACGTCCAGCGTCCCGGCGGCCCAGGTCCGGCTCGCGGCGATGCGCACGGGCGGGCGCACCCCGCTCGCCGACGGGCTGCTCCGGGCGCGGGCGGTGCTGCGCGTGGAGCGACTGCGTGACCCGCGCCGGCGTCCGCTGCTCGTGCTGCTCACCGACGGCCGCGCCACCGTCGCCGCGCGCGAGGGTGGCGACGCCGTCCATGACGCGTGCCGGGCCGCGGCCCTGCTCGCGGCCGATGGCGTCGCGACGGTCGTGGTGGACTGCGAGAGCGGTCCGGTGCGACTCGGCCTCGCCGCCCGGGTGGCCGCCGCGGCGGGTGGCCCGGCGCTCGGGCTCGCCGAGCTTTCTGCCGACCAGGTGGCCGGGGTGGTCCGGGCCGCCCGGGCTGCGTGAGAGGGGAACACACATGCCGCAGGGACAGGTCACGACCGTGCCGAACGACGGGCTTACCACGCGCCAACGTCGTAACCGCTCGCTCGTCGTCGTGCACACGGGGGAGATGAAGGGCAAGTCGACCGCGGCGTTCGGGCTCGCGCTGCGCGGCTGGAGCCAGGGCTGGTCGATCGGGGTGTTCCAGTTCGTCAAGTCGGCGAAGTGGAAGGTCGGCGAGGAGGCGGCGTTCCGCGCGCTCGGCCGCGTCCACGCCGAGACCGGCGAAGGCGGGCCCGTCGAGTGGCACAAGATGGGTGAGGGCTGGTCCTGGACCCGCAAGCAGGGCACCGAGGAGGACCACGCCGCTGCCGCCGCCGAGGGCTGGGCGGAGATCCGCCGCCGGATCGAAGCACAGGCGCACGACGTGTACGTGCTCGACGAGTTCACGTACCCGATGAAGTGGGGCTGGGTGGACGTCGCCGAGGTGGTGGAGGTGCTCGGTGCCCGGCAGGGCCGTCAGCACGTGATCATCACCGGGAGGGATGCCGCGCCCGAGCTGGTGGCCGCGGCAGATCTCGTCATGCAGACCACGAAGATCAAGCATCCGATGGACTCGGGGCAGAAGGGCCAGCGCGGAATCGAGTGGTAGTTCGGAGATCTTCGCAGGATTAGTGTGCCCGGAGTGGAGTACACACGACTGGGTTCAACCGGACTGCAGGTATCGAGAATCTGTCTGGGGATGATGAGCTACGGCTCGTCGTCCTGGCGGAACTGGGTGCTCGACATCGACGGCTCACGGCCGCTCGTGCGCGCCGCCGCCGAGGCCGGCGTCACCTTCTACGACACCGCTGACGTCTACTCACTCGGCGTCAGCGAGGAGGTGACGGGCGCGCTGCTCGCGGAGCTGTTCCCCCGCCGCGAGGACTACGTGCTCGCCACCAAGGTCAGGTCGCCGATGAGCGACCGCCCCAACGACTCGGGCCTGTCCCGCAAGCACATCATGGCGAGCATCGACGCCTCGCTGCGCCGGCTCGGCACCGACTACGTCGACCTCTACCAGATCCACCGCTGGGATCCGCAGACGCCGGTCGAGGAGACGATGGAGGCGCTGCACGACGTCGTGAAGGCGGGCAAGGCCCGCTACATCGGCGCGTCCAGCATGCACGCGTGGCAGTTCGCGAAGGCCCAGTTCACCGCCGACCTCGGCGGCTGGACGCGGTTCGTCGCGATGCAGGACCACTACAACCTGATCTACCGCGAGGAGGAGCGGGAGATGCACCCGCAGTGCCTCGACCAGGGCGTGGGCGTCATCCCGTGGAGCCCGCTGGCCCGTGGCCGGCTGGCTCGCGTGCCGGACCAGCACGGCACCACCGCTCGCTCGTCCGGTGGTGACCCGATCGGCGACCGGATGTACAACGAGTCGGACGAGGCCGTCGTGCACGCCGTCGCCGACGTCGCGAAGGCCCGCGACCTGCCCCTCGCGCAGGTCGCGCTGGCCTGGATGCTGCACAAGGAGGCGATCACCGCGCCGATCGTCGGGGCCACCAAGCCGGGGCACATCGAGGACGCGGTGGCGGCGGTCGACATCGAGCTGACCGACGAGGAGATCGCGGCACTGGAGGCCCCGTACGTCCCGCACCCGGTCCTCGGCCACCAGTAACCGCCGGAGTCGACGCCACATGGACACATCACGCCGTTCGACCACCGGCCGGAACCGCGACATGTGTCCATGTGGCGGGTGGAAGCGTCGGTGACGGCTCGGGCGCTCGTCGTCGCGGCCCCGTCGTCCGGCAGCGGGAAGACCACTGTCGCCACGGGCCTCATCGCCGCTCTGCGCGGGCGGGGCACGGCCGTGGCGCCGTTCAAGGTGGGGCCCGACTACATCGACCCCGGCTACCACACGCTCGCCGCCGGCCGCGCCGGCCGCAACCTCGACCCCGTGCTCGTCGGCACCGAGAGGATCGCGCCACTCGCCCGGCACGGTGCCGCCGGTGCCGAGATCGCCGTCGTGGAAGGGGTGATGGGCCTCTTCGACGGGCGGCTCGCCGACGGCCAGGGCTCGACGGCGCAGGTGGCGGGCCTGCTCGGGGCGCCGGTCGTACTCGTCGTCGACTGTCGTGGGCAGTCGCGCAGCCTGGCGGCGCTCCTGCACGGCTTCCGGTCGTTCGACCCGGAGGTGCGGCTCGCGGGTGTCGTCCTCAACCAGGTGGGCAGCGAGCGGCACGAGACGGTGCTGCGCGCTGCCGCCGAGGAGGCCGGGCTCCCGGTGCTCGGGGCGTTGCCGCGCCGCGACGCGCTCGCCGTCCCGTCGCGGCACCTCGGGCTCGTCACCGCCGCCGAGCACGGGGCCGCGGCGGTGACGGCCGTCGCCGCGATGGCCGAGCTCGTGGCCGCCCACGTCGACCTCGACGCCGTGGTGCGGCTTGCCGAACCCCTGCCGCCGGGGCCGGTCTGGTCGGCCGCCGACGCGGTCGGCGCGATGGTTCAGGTGCCGGAGCGTTCGGCTCCGCGCACGGCCGTGTTCGGCGGGCCTGCGTTCACGTTCGGCTACGCGGAGCACGTGGAGCTGCTGACGGCAGCGGGCGCGGAGGTCGTCGTGGTCGATCCGCTGCGGGACGAGACCCTGCCCGACGGCACGGCGGCGCTCGTGCTGCCCGGTGGGTTCCCGGAGGAGCACGTCGCCGCGTTGGGGGCGAACGAGGGGTTGCGGGCCGCGGTCGCGGCGCTCGCGGAGTCCGGGGCGCCGCTGCACGCCGAGTGCGGCGGCCTGCTCTACCTCTGCGAATCGCTCGACGACGCGCCCATGTGCGGGGTGCTGCCGGCCCGGGCCGCGATGACCGGGCGGCTCACGCTCGGGTACCGCGACGCCGTCGCGCTCACCGGATCGCCGCTCTTCCCTGCGGGCGCCCGGGTGGCCGGTCACGAGTTCCACCACTGCACGGTGACGCCCGCCGCGGGGTCGGCGCCGGCATGGGGCTGGCGCGGCGGTACGCCGGAGGGATGGGTGGTCGGCGGGGTGCACGCGTCCTTCCTTCATACCCATCCCGCGGGAGATCCGGATGCTGTTGCCCGTTTCGTCGGTGCAGCGGCCTTGTAAGACGTGATTCGCCGGTGCTCCCTTTTCGTCGTTCTCGTTGCTACCGTGCAGTAACGGGTCCTCGGCGAGGAGGTCACCATGCCGGACCGCCTTCGTGCAACGCACGCTTCACGACGAGCTCCGACGGTCGGTCTGGTGCTAGGCGCCGGCGGCATCCTCGGATCGGCCTGGATGGTCGGAGCGCTCTCCGCAGTGGCGGCGGCTCTGGATCGCCCCCTCGGCGACGTCGATCTCGTCCTCGGCACGAGCGCGGGCAGCGTGCTTGCGGCAGCGCTGCGGTCCGGCATCGACGTGCCGGAGCTACTGGCGCACCAGCGGGGCATCGACCCGATCGGCGTCGCGGACCGGCGGCCCGAGGAGCTGCCGGAGATGGAGACGATCGACCGTGAGTCCGGCGACGGGCTCCCGCCGCTGCCGCTGCCCTTCCTCGGTTCCCCCCGGTTGCTCCTCGCCGCCGCGATGCCGCCGTGGCGGATCGATCCGGTGATCGCGGCCTCGGGTCTGCTGCCGCGCGGCCGGGGACGGATGGGATCGCTCGTCCGGATGGTCGACGTCCTGCAGTCCCGGATCGGCACCACCTCCGACGGCTGGGTGCCCGGAGCGCCGTTGTGGGTGGTCGCCGTCGACTACGACAGCGGCGAGCGCGTCGTCTTCGGACGGCCCGGTGCGCCGGCGTCGTCGGTGGCCGAGGCGGTGCTGGCGTCCTGTTCGATCCCCGGCTGGTTCGCGCCCCAGGCGATCGGCGGGCGCCGGTACGTCGACGGCGGGGTGGCCTCGTCGACGTCGCTGGGCCTGCTGGCCCGGCCCGACGCGCCGCGGCTCGACGAGGTGTACGTGCTCGCGCCGCTGGCCAGCCACTCCTACGACCGCTCCCTCGACCCGATCGTCGGTGTGGAGCGGGGCGTCCGGCGTCTGATCACCCGCTGGCTCGACGCCGACGTCGAGGCGCTGCGGGCCACCGGCACCCGCGTCACGGTGCTGATGCCGGGCGCGGACGACCTGCTGGCGATGGGGGGCAACCTGATGAATCCGCGCCGGCGCGAGCAGGTGCTGGATACCGCGCTGACCACGGCGGCTGCGACGCTGTCCCACGCGATCGACGTCGGGAGGAGCGCAGCGGCCTGATGATCACTGCGAGATCCGGTTCTCGGCCCTCGGAGGGGCGGATCCCCGGTTCTCGCGGCGATCATCGCGGGCGTAGTCGCGCAGTTCGATGCTGCGGGTCGCCCGTTCCGCCCCGCCGGTGACCAGCGCCTTCGCCGGGCCCAGCCGGGGCAGCACCGAGACGATCCGGTCGCGCAGCCAGATGCGGGCCCGGGTCCGGGGGATCAGGGCGGCCCCACCGGTCCGGGCGATCTTCTGGCCGCGTTCGACGAAGTCACGCATCTCCCGCTCGTACGCCGGGAACGCCACGCCGTGGTCGCCCCCGGCTGCGGCCAGCTCTCCGGCCAGCACGTACGCGCCGACGAGCGCGAGGCTCGTGCCCTGGCCGGACAGCAGCGCAGGGGCGTAGCCGGCGTCACCGACCACGGCGGCCCGTCCGGCGGTCCAGCGGGGCATCCGGATCTGGCTGACGGAGTCGAAGAAGAAGTCGTCCGCCGTGCGCATCGCCGCGACCAGCCGCGGGATCTCCCACCCGCCGTCGGCGAAGGCTCGCGCCACGAGGTCGCGTTGCTGGTCGAGATCGGTGTGGTCGTAGTGCAGTTCCGGCGCGGCGAACGCCAGCATCGCGGTCGGCCGGTCCTGGCCGCCCACCGCGTACCAGCCCGCGAGCCGTCCCGGCGTGTTGTGCGCCATCACCTCGTGGCTGAGACCGAGAGCGTCGTCGATGGAGAAGCCGGCGAAGTAGAAGCCGAGGTCGTGGCGGAACTCCCGTTCCGGCCCGAAGACGAGGCGGCGGACGTTCGAGTGCAGGCCGTCGGCGCCGACCACCAGATCGACCGTGCGCGGCCGGCCGCGCCGGAACGTCACGTGCACGCCGTCGTCGCGCTGCTCGATCGTGCTGATGGAGTCGTCGAACACGTACTCGACGTCGTTGCGCGTGTGTTCGTAGAGCACGGACGTGAGCTCGCCGCGCGGCACCTCGATGTCGTGGCCTGCGGTGGTGCTCATCATGTCGTCGATGTTCATGCCGGCGGTGCGACGACCGGAGGCATCGACGAAGGTGATGCGCTGCGTGTCGACGTGCGCCGCCCGTAGCTGCGGCAGCACACCCATCCGGTCGACCACGTCGACCGCGGTGCCGCGGATGTCGATGGGGTAGCCGTTGCCGCGCACCGTCGCCGCGCGCTCGACGACCACCGGCCGGAAACCGTGGCGATGCAGCCAGTAGGCCAGAGCGGGCCCGGCGATGCTGGCGCCGGAGATCAGGATGGTGCGGGTCATGTCGGCCTCCCGAGATGAGGAATCTACTTGCCGCACGGTAAGCCACTGGCTAACCGTGCGGCAAGTAGATAACCGTCCGGCAGGCAAGCGGCTAAGCTTCCGGAGCCGTATCCGGATCCGCCGAGGAGACCTCCCGTGCCGCGACGCAGTGCCGACACCCGTGCAGAGATCCGGGCGGTCGCGCTCGAGCTGTTCGCGCAACGGGGGTTCGAGCAGACGAGCCTGCGCGAGATCGCCGAGCGGCTCGACATCACCAAGGCGGCGCTCTACTACCACTTCCCGTCGAAGGACAAGCTGATCTCCGAGCTCTTCAGCCCGTTGGTCGTGGACCTCGAGGCGTTCAGCGTCGATGCCGTGGCCTCTGGCCCGGAGGGGATGCGGGCCACGCTCGACGGCTATCTCGAGCTGTGCCACCGGCACAAGATGCTGTTCCAGGGCTTGCTGCGTGACTTCGGCGCGCTCGCCCGGCTGGATGTGCTCGACGCCCTCGTCCGCAAGCGGGTCGAGCTGGACCGGGCGCTGGTGGGCAGCGACCGCCCCGCTGACCGGGCCCGCGCCGTGATCGCCTTCGGCGGGCTGCAGGACTGCGTGGTCCTGATGGCCGAGGAGCCGCTCGACTCCTACCGGACGGCCGCGGTGGACGCCGCACTGCGCGCCCTGCTGCCCGACTGATCACCGTGAGATCGGGGTTTCGGCCCGTCGACGGGCCGGCAGCCGAATGTCGCGACGATCATGGCCGCGGCCGCTGGTTGGACTTGGCCGAGCACCGCGGCACAGACTGTCCGGCGTGGATCGCGGGAGAGTGTCGTTCGTCGGGGCCGGGCCGGGGGCCGCGGATCTGATCACGTTGCGTGGCGCGCGGCGGATCGCCGAGGCCGATGTGGTGATCTGGGCTGCGAGCCTCGTCATGCAGGAATGCGTCACCGAGCACGCCCGCGCCGACGCCGAGCTCGTCGACTCCTCCGCGATCGCGCACGAGGACGTGCTCGCGATCTACCGCCGGGCGGCCGACCAGCGGCTCAAGGTCGCCCGCGTGCATTCCGGGGACCCATCGCTCTGGGGAGCCGTGCAGGAGCAGTACGACGCGGCGCAGGACTTCGGTCTCGACGTCGAGATCGTGCCCGGCGTCTCCGCGTTCGGGGCCGCCGCCGCCGTCGCGGGCCGGGAGTTGACGATCCCCGAGGTGGCCCAGTCGGTGGTGCTCACGCGGCTCGAAGGCGGCAAGACGCCGATGCCGGAGCGGGAGAAGCTGCGCGAGTTCGCCCGCCACGGCACCACGATGGCGATCTTCCTGTCCGCGGCGCGCACGGCCCAGATGGTCGACGAGCTGCGCGCAGGCGGCTACCCGGACGACACCCCCGTCGTGGTCGCCTACCGCACCAGCTGGCCCGACGAGCTGACGCTGCGTTGCCGGCTGGACGAGGTCGAGGCCGTGTGCAAGGAGCGCAAGCTGTGGAGGCAGACGTTGTTCCTGGTCGGCCCCGCGCTCGGGTCGGCGGGCACCCGCAGCCACCTCTACCACCCCGGGCACTTCCACACGTTCCGCAAGCCCGACGCGGCCGCCCGCCGGGAGCTGCGGGCCGCCCGCGCCGCGGGACGCCCGGCCCCGTGAGAAGACCAGCGGCCCCGCCGCACGAACCTATTGGTCGAGAGTCCCGTTCGATCGGGATGCGGCGGGCCCGCGCGTGGTGGGCGGGGCCCGCGGGTGCAGCACCTCATGCTGGGCGAGCGATCCGTCCGGGCGGACCGGGTGGGCGAGAGTGCCGTTCGTTCCGGAGAGCGTTGGGGCGCGTGGCTCGCGGGCGGGGGGCGGCGTGACGCTCACTGTCATCGGGGTCGATGGGGGGCCGTTGCCTCCGGGTGCCGAGTCGGCGCTGGCTGCGGCGGAGGTCGTGGTCGGGGCGGCGCGGCATGTGCAGCGGCTGCCGGTGCCCGCCGGAGCGGAGCAGCTCGTGCTCGGGCCCGTCGAACCCGCGCTCGAGAAGCTCGCCGGGCGCCGGGCCGTGGTGCTGGCCAGCGGGGATCCCGGCTTTTTCGGGATCGTTCGCCTGCTGCGCGAGCGCGGTCACGAGCCCGTCGTGCTGCCTGCGCTGTCGAGCGTGCAGCTGCTGGTCGCCCGGGCCGGCCGATCGTGGGACGACGTGGCGGTGGTCAGCGCGCACGGGCGTGCCCTGGGTCCCGCGGTGAACGTCTGCCGTGCGCGGGGGGCCACGGCCGTGCTCACCGGGCCGGGTGCCGGGCCCGCCGAGATCGGTGCCGCGCTCGACGGGTGGCCGCGCACCCTCGTCGTGGCCGAGGATCTCGGCGGTCCGGACGAGCGGGTGACGACGGTGCCGGCCGCAGAGGCTGCCGCCCGTTCGTGGCACCCCCTGAGCGTGCTGTTGTGCGTGCGGCCCGATGAGAAGGCGGCGTGCCGGGGCTGGTACGCCGGGGGCGAGCCGGCGCCGCCGCCCGGCGGGTGGGCGTTGCCCGACGAGGCGTTCGAGCACCGCGCGGGGATGGTGACGAAGGCCGAGGTGCGAGCCGTCGCGCTACCCCGGCTCGCACCTCGCCCGGGCACGCTGGTCTGGGACGTCGGTGCCGGGTCGGGTTCGGTCGCGGTCGAGTGCGCCCGGCTCGGCGCGGCGGTACTCGCGGTGGAGCGGCGCGACGACGACGTCGACCGGGTGCGGGCCAACGCGAGCGCCCACGGCGTCGAGGTCAGGGTGGTACCGGGCGAGGCGCCCGACGTGTTCGCCGGGCTCCCGTACCCGGACGCCGTGTTCGTGGGCGGCGGAGGGCCGGCGGTCGTCGCCGCCGCGGCGGCCGCCGGACCGCGGCGGATCGTGGTCGCACTCGCCGCGCTGGACCGGGTCGCTCCGACCCGCGCCGCCCTCACAGCCGCCGGATACGCCCTCGGCGGCGTGCAGGTGGCGGCGAGCCGCCTGGCGGAGCTGCCCGACGGGTCGGTGCGGCTCGCGGCCACCAATCCGATCACGCTCGTCTGGGGAGAGGTTCAGGATCGATGACGATCGCGCTGTTCGCCGTCACCGAGGCAGGCCGCCGGGCCGCCGCCGAGGTGGCGGGCCCGCTCGGCGCCACCGCGCACGAGCTCGGTGAGTTGCCGACGCTGTGGCCCGGGCTGGACGGGGCGGTGTTCTTCCTCGCCACCGGGGCGACCGTGCGGCTGGTCGCGCCGTTGCTGGCCGATAAGCGCACCGACCCCGGCGTGGTCTGCGTGGACGAGGCACGCCGCTTCGCCGTGGCGCTCACCGGTGGCCACGAGGGTGGGGCGAACGCGCTCGCCACCCGGGTCGCGGCGCTGCTGGGTGCCCAGCCGGTGATCACCACGGCGTCCGACGCGGTGGGCGGCACGGGCCTCGACGAGCTGGTGCAGCTACTCGGCGCGGGCGTCGACGGCGACCTCGCCGCTGCCGGCACGGCGCTCCTCGACGGGGCCGCGCGCCTGGAGAACCCGCTGGGCTTCCCGCTGCCCGCCGTCCCACCCACGACCGGCGAGGTCCGCCACACGATCGTGATCACCGACCGGGTCGCACTCGCCGAAGAGGGGATGCCGACCACCCGGAGCGCTGCGGCGGTCACCCGGCTCGTGCCTCCTACGCTCGTCGTGGGGATCGGGAGCGCCCGCGGCGTTGCGGCGGAGGCGGTGGCGGCGACGCTGCGCCGGTTGGAGACCGAGTACGGCCTCGACCCCCGCGCGGTCCGTGCCTACGCGAGCGTCGACCTCAAGGCAGCCGAGCCCGGCATCCTTGCCGCAATCGCACCGGCCCCGCTGCGTACCTACCCGGCCGCCGCGCTGGCCGCGGTCGACGTGCCCAACCCCAGCGAGGTCGTGCGGAGGGAGGTGGGCACGGCCAGTGTCGCGGAGGCGGCGGCGCTGCATGCCGCGGCCGATCTGGCTGCCGGGGCGCCCGTCGAGCTGGTCGTCGAGAAGATCAAGGGCGACAACGTGACGGTCGCGGCCGCCCGGATCCGCCCCCGCGGACGGCTCGCGATCGTCGGGCTCGGGCCCGGTGCCGCAGACCTGCGGGTGCCGCGGGCGGAGGCGGAGTTGCGCCGCGCGTCGATCGTGGTGGGGCTCGACCAGTACGTCGACCAGGTGCGCCACCTGCTGCGGCCGGGCACCGAGGTGCGCGCCAGCGGTCTCGGTGACGAGGAGCAGCGCGCCGCCGACGCCGTCGCCCTCGCCGTGAAGGGGCACGCCGTGGCCCTGATCGGCTCCGGCGACGCCGGGGTGTACGCGATGGCGAGCCCCGCGCTACAGGGTGCGGGCGATGACATCGACGTGGTCGGGGTGCCCGGGGTGACCGCCGCGCTCGCCGCCGCGTCGCTGCTCGGCGCCCCGCTCGGCCACGACCACGTGCTGATCTCGCTCTCGGACCTGCACACGCCGTGGGAGGTCATCGAGCAGCGGGTGGCCGCTGCTGCGGCGGCGGATCTCGTCACCTGCTTCTACAACCCGCGCAGCCGCGACCGGCACTGGCAGCTCGGCGTGGCCCTCGATGCGTTCCGGGCGCACCGGCCGCCCACCACTCCCGTGGGCGCAGTGCGGCAGGCGGGCCGGCCGGGGCAGCGGGTGTGGACCGTTGCGCTGGCGGACTTCGACCCTGCCGAGGTGGACATGCTCACCACCGTGGTCGTGGGATCGTCGGCGACGCGGATGGTCGCCGGACGGATGGTCACCCCGCGCGGATACCGCTGGATCACCCGATGATCGTGCACGTGGCCTGCGGTTCTCCGTGTTCGCGGAGAGCGCGGGTTATGCTCGCGATCGATCGGCAGCGAGGAACCCGGTGCGAACCCGGGGCGGTCCCGCCACTGTGACCCCGGTTCATCGGGGAAGCCAGACCCCCGCCGCCGATGGCCATCGACCCGTCCGGGCGCGGACACCCGGGGAGGAGAACGAGCGTGCGCAGCAGCGTGCACCCCATCGAGGTGGAGTCGTACGCGATCCTGCGTTCGCGCCTCGACACCACCGATCTGCCGCCGCTGACCCGTGCGGTCGTCGAGCGCGTGGTCCACACCAGCGCCGACCCGAGCTGGGCCGGTGACCTGGTCTGCGACGAGCAGGCGCTGCTGGCCGGTCGAGCCGCACTGCTCGCCGGGGCGCCGCTGGTGACGGACGTGCGCATGGTCGCGGTGGGTGTCACCTCCCGGCCCGCGACGGTCGCCCTCGACCTGCCCGGCGTGCGTGAGCTCGCGGCTGCCGACGGGCTCACGCGTTCGGCGGCGGGCATCCGCGCCGCGGTCCGTGAGCATCCGGCGGGTGCCGTCTGGGCCATCGGCAACGCCCCCACGGCGCTGGTCGAACTGCTGCGGTGCGCCGCGTCGGGCCTGGTCACCACACCGCTCGTGGTGGGGCTGCCCGTCGGGTTCGTCGGCTCGGTGGCGGCAAAGGCCGCCCTGCGCGCCGCCGGGTTGCCCGCGGTGTCCAACCGCTCCGAACGGGGCGGGGCCGCCGCGACGGCCGCCGCCGTCAACGCGTTGCTCTACAGCGAGGAGACCGCATGAACGTCCCGCCGGTGCTGCTGGTCGGCCACGGAACGGTGGACGCCACGGGCGTCGCCGAGTTCGTGGCGTTCACCGGACGGGTGCGGCGCCTGCTCGCAGCCGAGGGCGTCGACGTGGACGGCGGGTTCATCGAGCTGTCGCAGCCGACCGTCCACGAGGCATGGACGGCGCTGGCTGCTCGTGGCCATTCCACGATGGCGGCGGTGCCGATGGTGCTGGTGGGCGCCGGGCACGCCAAGGGCGACATCCCCGCGGCCCTGCAGCGGGAGGTGCTGCGCGACCCGGCCACCAGCTACGTGTTCGGCCGCCCGCTCGGCCCGCACCCGGTGCTTCAGGAGTTGCTGGACGAGCGGATCACGGCTGCGCTGAACGGTGAGGACGGCACCGGCACGGCCGTGCTGGTGGTTGGGCGCGGATCCACGGACCCGGACGCCAACGCCGAGGTCTGCAAGGTCGCGCGGTTGCTGCAGGAGGGCAGGCCGTACGACTTCGTCGAGCCCGCGTTCGTCTCGCTCGCCCGGCCGGACGTCGCCACCGGGCTCGCGCGGTGCCGGGCGCTCGGGGCGCGCCGCGTCGTCGTGGCGCCCTACTTCCTGTTCGACGGCGTGCTGCCGCGCCGGGTCGTCGAACAGTCCCTTGCGTTCGGGGTGGAGCATCCGGACGTCGAGGTCCGCGTCGCCGACTACCTCGGCGACTGTGACGAGCTCGCTGGGCTGGTCGTCGAGCGCTACCGGGAGGCGCTGCACGGCGACATCAGGATGAACTGCGACACCTGCGCCTACCGGGTTCTGCTCCCCGGGTTCGAGGACAAGCTCGGTGCGGCGCAGACTCCCCACCATCATCCGGACGACCCGGCGCACGGGCATGGGCACGGGCATGGGCACGGCCACGGGCATGCGCGCGTCGACGCGGTCGTTGGGGAGTGAGTATGAGCGAGTGTGCGAGCGAATCATCGGTACAGCGCTTTCGCGCAGCGCTGACCGAGCGCAGCGAGGGATTGCGATGAGCGAGCATTACCTCGTCGGTCTCGACCTGGCCGGGCGCCGGGTCGTGGTGGTCGGTGGCGGCACGGTGGCGCAGCGACGGCTCGTCGGGCTCCTCGCGGCCGGTGCCGACGTCGAGGTCGTGGCGCCCGAGGTCACGCCGGCGGTCGAGGGGATGGCCACGGCGCAGGAGCTGCGCTGGACCGCTCGCCGGTACCGCGACGGCGATCTCGGCGAGGCCTGGTACGTGGTGGCCTGCGCGGATGATCCCGCCGTGAACGCGGCGGTCGCAGACGAGGCGCAGCGGAGCCGGATCTTCTGCGTGCGTGCCGACGACGCCCCGTCGGGCAGCGCCGTCACCCCGGCCGTCGGCCGGCACGACGGGCTCACCGTCGGGGTGCTGGCCGGGCGCCGCCCGCGGCGCTCGGCCGCCGTGCGCACCGCGCTGGTGGAGGCGCTGCAGACCGGGCTCGTGGACGACTCCGTGGAGCCGGTCCGGCCCGGCGTGGCGCTCGTGGGCGGTGGCCCCGGCGACCCCGAGCTGATCACCGTGCGCGGCAGGCGGTTGCTCGCGCGGGCCGACGTCGTGATCACCGACCGGCTCGGCCCCCGCGAGCTGCTCGACTCGCTCGCCCCGCACGTCGAGGTGATCGACGCGGCGAAGATCCCCTACGGGCGTGCGATGAACCAGGCCCGGATCAACGAGCTGCTGGTGGAGCACGTGCGGGCCGGGAAGTTCGTGGTGCGGCTCAAGGGCGGCGATCCGTACGTCTTCGGCCGGGGGTTCGAGGAGGTGCTCGCGTGCGCCGAGGCGGGCGTGCCGGTCACCGTCGTCCCTGGCGTGACCAGCGCGTTCGCCGCACCGGCCGTCGCCGACGTGCCGGTGAGCCACCGCGGCGTGGCCCACGAGATCGTGGTGGTCTCCGGGCACGTGCGGCCCGGCGACCCCCGCAGCCTCGTCGACTGGGAGGCGCTGGCGAGGTTGCGCGGCACGCTCGTGCTGCTGATGGCGGTGGAGCGGATCGATCTGTTCGCGGAGACGCTGATCGAGGGAGGCCGCCCGGCCGACACACCCGTGGCGGTGGTGCAGGACGGCACGATGCGGATCCAACGCGCGGTCCGCGCCACGCTGGCGACGGTGGCCGATGCCGTGCAGGAGCAGGGGATCCGGCCGCCGGCGGTGGTCGTGATCGGCCCGGTCGCCGGCCTGGTCTCCGACGCCGTCACCGACTGACCTACGTCTCGATCGGAGGAGCCGAACGTGGCGGAAGCCAGGGGTTCACTGCTCGACCTGACCGTTCGCGACCTGCTCGACGTGATGGCCGCGCGCACGCCTGCGCCGGGCGGTGGGGGTGCTGCGGCGCTGGCCACGGCGATGGCGGCGGCGCTCACCGGGATGGCGTCGAGGTTCGGCGACGGGGCCGCGGCCGAGAGGGGCGACGATCTGCGCCACCGCGCGGCGGCGCTCGCTGATGCCGACGCCCTGGCGTATGGGACTTTCCTCGCGGCTGTCCGGCTCCCGCACGACGACCCCGGACGGCCCGTTGCCGTGGCCGAGGCACGGCGGGGCGCGATCGGGGTGCCCGCGGAGATCGCAGAGCTCGCCGCGGAGGTCGCCGAGCTTGCCGCGGGCCTCGCCAGGCACGGCAACCCGCAGCTTCGCGGGGACGCCGTGGCTGCGGTCCGGATCGCCGCGGCGGCCGCAGGCACGGCCGCCGATCTGGTCGTGGCCAACGTCCACGGCGAGGAGGGCGTGGCCGACCTGGAACGCGCCCGCCTGCTCGCCACCGCGGCCGGCGACCACGTGACCGAGCTCGATTCCGACTGACGCGCCGTCGGGCGCGCCGGTGGTGCCTGACCTCTCGTTGACCGCGGGTACGGCGCTGTGATCTGGTGTCACGGACGGCAGTGGAGGAAGCCGGTGTGAATCCGGCGCGGTCCCGCCACTGTCACCGGGGAGCGGACGTCCAGCCGAATGACCACTGCCGAGAGGCGGGAAGGTCGGACGGTTCGCGCTGATCCGGGAGCCAGGACACTCGCCGCCGTCGTACGTCCCCGAGCAGAGGGCGCGGACCCTCGAGGAGGAGCGATGGGCGCCCAGACAGGGCCGTCACTGCGCAGCGCCGGTGGAGACGCCGGCCCCGTCCTGCTGTTGTCCACCGCCGACACGGAACTGCTGGCCGCCCGCAGCTCCGGAGCGCTCTACCGCACGGCCAACCCAGCACGCGTCGAGCCCGCGGGGTTGCCCGCCCTGCTCGACGGGGTGTCGGTGGTGGTGTTGCGGTTGCTCGGCGGGCGGCGGGCCTGGCCCGAAGGCGTGGACGCGCTGGTGGCGTCGGGGCGGCCGGTGGTGCTGCTCGGCGGCGAGGCCGCACCGGACGCCGAGCTGATGGCGGCATCGACGGTGCCGGCGGGCGTGGCGTCCGAGGCGCTCGCCTACCTCGCCGCCGGCGGCCTGGACAACCTCCGTGAGCTGCACCGGTTCCTGTCCGACACGGTGCTCCTGACCGGTGAGGGGTTCGCCCCGCCCGTACCGGCTCCCGAGTTCGGGGTGCGCGGCGAGCGCGAGCAGCGCCCTGGCCGTCCGACCGTCGGTGTGGTGTTCTACCGCGCCCACGAGCTGTCGGGGAACACCGCGTTCGTCGACACGCTCTGCGACGCGATCGAGGCCCGCGGGGCCAACGCGCTGCCGGTGTTCTGTGGATCGCTGCGCGGCGCCGACCCGGCGCTGATGGAGCTGCTCGGCCACGCCGACGCCCTGGTCGCCACGGTGCTCGCGGCGGGCGGCACCCGGGCGAGCGACGCCGTGGCGGGCGGCGAGGAGGACTCGTGGGACGCCGGTGCGCTCGCGACGCTCGACGTGCCGGTGCTGCAAGGGCTCTGCCTGACCACGTCCCGGGCGACCTGGGCGGAGTCGGACGCGGCGCTGTCGCCGATGGACGCCGCGATGCAGGTGGCGATCCCGGAGTTCGACGGCCGGTTGATCACCGTGCCGTTCTCGTTCAAGGAGACGGCCCCCGGTGACGACGTGCCGGTGTACGTCGCCGACCCGGAGCGCGCTGCCCGGCTCGCCGGGATCGCGGTGCGGCACGCCCGGCTGCGCGCCACGCCCGTGGCCGAGCGGAAGCTCGCCGTGGTGCTGTCCAGCTACCCGACGAAGCACGCCCGGGTCGGCAACGCGGTCGGGCTGGACACGCCGGCGTCCGCCGTGGTGCTGCTGCGCGCCCTGCGCGATGCCGGGTACACCGTCGGCGACTTCCCCGAGGACTCCGACGCGCTCATCCACACCTTGATCGCCGCCGGTGGGCACGACGTCGAGTGGCTCACGGAGGAGCAGCTGGCCGCCGCCCCGTCGCGGGTGCGCCTCGCCGACTACCGCCGCTGGTTCGATGCGCTGCCCGCCGAGCTCACCGACGGGATGCGCGAGCACTGGGGCGAGCCGCCGGGCTCGCTCTACGTCGACGGAAGCGGAGACGACGCGGCTGTCGTGCTGGCATCTCTGCGGTTCGGGAACGTGGTGCTGATGATCCAGCCGCCGCGCGGGTTCGGCGAGAACCCGGTGGCGATCTACCACGACCCGGACCTGCCGCCCTCGCACCACTACCTGGCCGCGTACCGGTGGCTCGACCACGAGTTCGGCGCAGACGCCGTGATCCACCTCGGCAAGCACGGCACGCTGGAGTGGCTGCCCGGCAAGGGGCTGGGGCTTGCCCCCGACTGTGCCCCGGACGCCGTGCTCGGCGAGCTGCCGCTGATCTACCCGTTCATCGTCAACGACCCCGGCGAGGGCACGCAGGCCAAGCGCCGCGGGCACGCCGTGGTCGTCGACCACCTGGTGCCGCCGATGGCGCGCGCCGACACCTACGGCGAGATGGCCAAGCTCGAGCAGCTTCTCGACGAGTACGCCACCGTCGCGGCGATGGACCCTGCGAAGCTCCCGGCTCTGCGCGCCCGCATCTGGGAGGTCGTCACCACCGCGCAGCTGCACCACGACCTGCACGTCGACACGGCGCCGGGGGAGCACGAGTTCGACGACTTCATCCTGCACATCGACGGCTACCTGTGCGAGGTCAAGGACGTCCAGATCCGCGACGGGCTGCACATCCTGGGTGCCGCACCGCGCGACGAGGCGCAGATCAACCTCGTGCTCTCGATCCTGCGCGCGACGCAGGTCTGGGGTGGGAAGCGCGCACTCCCCGGCCTCCGAGCGGCGCTGGCGGCATGGGCGGGCCTGGACGAGCAGTCCCTCCTCGCCGCACCCGGAGAACCGATAGCGAAGCCGGCCGAGCCGGCCGTTCTCGCGGATCCAGCGGGCGAGAGTGCCGTTGGGTCGATAGCGGCGGTGCCGCCCGTGCTCGCACCCGGGCCGGACGAGCGGGCCATCGGTGTCGACCTGACGGGCGAGAGTGCCGTTGGTCCGGTGGGGCCTGCGCTGGCTCGGCTCGTCGGCGTTGTCGGGGGGCCCGCTGTCACCGGGGCCGATCTCGTCGACGTGCTGGAGGGGGTTGCCCGCGCGCTCGTCACCGGGGTGCAGGCCCGCGGCTGGAGTGAACCTGCCGCGGTCTGCGCGGAGCTGCTCGGCGAGGAGATCCCCGACGTCGTGGCCGTGCTGGAGTTCGGGTGCACGGAGGTCGTGTCGCGCCTGGAGCGCACCACCGACGAGGTCACCGGCGTGCTGCACGCCCTCGACGGCGGCTACGTCCCGGCGGGCCCGTCCGGCTCGCCGACGCGCGGTCTGGTGAACGTGCTCCCGACCGGGCGCAACTTCTACTCGGTGGACCCCAAGGCGATCCCGTCACGCTCGGCGTGGGAGATCGGGAGCGCGCTGGCCGACTCGCTGGTCGCCCGCCACCTCGCCGACACCGGCACGTACCCCCGCAGCGTCGGTCTGACGGTCTGGGGCACGTCGGCGATGCGTACCCAGGGCGACGACATCGCCGAGATCCTCGCGCTGATCGGCTGCCGCCCCGTCTGGGACGACGCCTCGCGGCGCGTCACCGGCGTCGAGGTCGTGCCCGCGCAGGAGCTGAGCCGCCCGCGCATCGACGTCACCGTGCGCATCTCCGGCTTCTTCCGCGACGCGTTCCCGCACGTCATCGCGCTGCTCGACGACGCGATCCGGATGGTCGCCGAGCTGGACGAGCCCGCCGAGCAGAACCACCTGCGCGCCCACGTCGAGGAGGACGTGGCGGTGCACGGCGACCGCCGCCGCGCCACGTCCCGGATCTTCGGCTCGAAGCCCGGCGCTTACGGGGCGGGGCTGCTTCCGCTGATCGACGCCCGCAACTGGCGCAGCGACGCCGACCTCGCCGAGGTCTACGCCGTGTGGGGCGGGTACGCCTACGGCCGCGGACTGGACGGGCGCGAGGCGCGGGCGGACATGGAGCAGTCGTTCCGCCGTATCGCGGTGGCGGCGAAGAACCAGGACACCCGCGAGCACGACATCGTCGACTCCGACGACTACTTCCAGTACCACGGCGGGATGGTCGCGATGGTGCGTGCGCTGACCGGGCGCTCGCCCGCCGCGTACGTGGGCGACTCCGCCGTGACCGACGCCGTGCGGACGCGGACCCTGGCCGAGGAGACCAAGCGGGTCTTCCGGGCGCGCGTGGTGAACCCGAAGTGGATCGCGGCGATGCAGCGCCACGGGTACAAGGGCGCGTTCGAGCTCGCCGCCACCGTCGACTACCTCTTCGGGTACGACGCCACGGCGGGCGTGGTGGACGACTGGATGTACGCCCAGCTCGCCGAGAGCTACGTCTTCGACGCCACCAACCGGGAGTTCATGCAGCGGTCGAACCCGTGGGCGTTGCGCGGGATCACCGAGCGGCTGCTGGAGGCCGCCGACCGCGGGCTGTGGGCCAAGCCCGACGACGCCGTGCTCGACCGGCTGCGTCAGACCTACCTCGACCTCGAAGGCGACCTCGAAGGGGAGGGCGCGTGATGGCAGGCACGCTGGTGGGGGTGGGGGTCGGTCCCGGCGACCCGGAGCTCGTCACGGTCAAGGCGGCCAACCTGCTGGGTTCGGCCGACGTCGTGTTCGTGCCCGTCGCCGACTCCGGGGAGACCGGCCGCGCCGAGCAGACCGCGCTCTTCTACGCCGAGGCGTGGCGGATCGAACGCGTGGTGTTCGCGCTGCACGACCGTGAGCACACGCAGCGCCGGGAAGAGGCCTGGGACGCGGCTGCCGCGCAGGTGGCGCACTGGTTCGACGGGCGTCCGGGCGGCACGGCGGTGTTCGCGACGATCGGTGACCCCTGCGTGTACTCGACGTTCACCTACCTCGCCGCGTCCGTGCGTGCGGTGGTGGGGGAGCTGTCGGTCGAGCTGGTACCCGGCATCACCGCGATGCAGGACCTGGCCGCGCGCAGCGGGACGTCGCTGGTGGAGGGCCGCGAGTCGCTCGCCCTGTTCCCCATGACCGCCGGCCCTGAGCGGTTCCGGGAGGCACTGGAGCGCGGGGACGCCGTGGCGGCCTACAAGTTCGGCCGGATGCTGCCCGCCACCCTCGCCGTCCTGCGTGAGACGGGCCGGCTCGACGACGCCGTCTACGGCGCCGGGCTCGGTCTTGCGGGGGAGGACATCCGCCCGGCCCGCGAGCTCGACCCGGATGAGCACGGTCCCTACCTGTCCACGCTGGTCGTCCCGCCGAAACGCTCCGGGCGCGGCCACGGTCTGCGCTGACGCACCCGTGGACCCCGACGCGTTCTACGAGGTCGTGCACTCCCGGCGGGACGTTCGCTCCGGCTTTCTGCCCGACGCGCCCGTCGACGACGCCGTGCTGCGCCGCGTGCTCGCCGCAGCCCACGCCGCCCCGAGCGTGGGGTTCTCCCAGCCGTGGGACTTCCTCATCATCCGGGACCGGGGCGTGCGGGAGCGGGTGCACGCCCACGTCACCGCCGCGCGCGCCGCCTACGCCGGCTCTCTTCCGGGCGCGCGGGCCGTCGCGTTCCGGGACCTGAAGATCGAGGCGATCCTGGACGCCTCGCTCAACATCGCCGTGACCTGCGACCCCACTCGCGGTGGCCGCCACACGCTGGGCCGCCAGACCCAGCCGCGGATGGCTCCGTACTCGACGGTCCTCGCCGTCCAGAACCTGTGGCTCGCCGCGCGGGCCGAGGGCCTCGGGGTCGGCTGGGTCAGTTTCGGTGACGAGCGTGAGGTGGCGGCGCTGCTCGGCCTGCCACCGCGGCTGGAGCTCGTGGCGTACCTGTGCGTCGGACCCGTTGCCGCCTTCGCGGCCGAGCCGGAGCTCGCCACGGCGGGCTGGGCGCATCGCAGGCCGCTGGGCTGGGCCGTGCATCACGACCGGTACGGACAGCGGGGAATGCCCGAGGAGGAACCGATGGACCTGCTTGCCGAGACCGTCGCCGCGATCGTCGCGCCGGACGCGCAGGCGCGCACCGCCGCGGCCGAGCGCCTCGACCGCATGACGAAGCCCCGCGGCTCGCTGGGGCAGGTCGAGGACGTGGCCGTGACCCTCTCCGGGATCGCCGGGACCTGCCCGCCGCCGATACCCGAGCCCGCCGCGGTGGCCGTGTTCGCCGCCGACCACGGCGTGCACGCCCAGGGCGTGTCGCCGTGGCCGCAGGAGGTCACGGCACAGATGGTGGGGAACTTCCTGGCCGGTGGGGCCGTGGTCAACGCCTTCGCCCGGCGGCTGGGGGCGGAGGTGTGCATCGTCGACGTGGGGGTGGCCGGGTCGATCGAGGGCCCCGGCGCCGCTATGGGCCTCCTGCCGCGCCGCATCGCGCCCGCCACGGCCGACATGACCGCCGGACCGGCCCTCACCCGCGCGCAGGCCCAGGCGGCGGTGGAGGTGGGCATCGAGACCGCCCGGGACCTCGTCGCGGCAGGCAACCGGTGTCTCGTCACGGGCGACATGGGCATCGCCAACACCACCGCGGCCGCGGCCCTGATCTGCGCTTTCACCGGCACCACCCCGGCTGCGGCGACGGGGCGCGGCACCGGCATCGACGACGCGATGCTCGCCCACAAGACCGCCGTGGTGGCCGCGGCCCTGGAGCGGCACGAGCCCGACCCGCGTGACCCTCTCGGCGTGCTCGCCGCGTTCGGCGGGCTCGAGCACGCGGCGCTGGCAGGGTTCGTGCTCGGTGGCGCGGCACTGCGGGTGCCGGTGCTCCTGGACGGGGTGAACGCCGGGGCAGCCGCACTCGTGGCCGGTGCCTTCACACCGACCGCGGTGGGTTACTGCGTGGCCGGGCACCGGTCGGCGGAGCCCGGACACGCCCTCGCCCTGGCGCACCTGGGCCTGGAGCCGCTGCTCGACCTCGGGATGCGGCTGGGTGAGGGCACCGGTGCCCTGCTGGCACTGCCCGTTCTGCAGGCGGCCGTGCAGGCCCTGCTGGACGTCGCCACGTTCGACGCGGCGGGCGTGGCGGACAAGGACGAGACGACCTGACCGAACGTTCGCCCTACTCCAGCAGCGCCGCGATCAGGTCTCCGACGGAGACGGCACCGTGGTACTGCCGCCCGTTGACGAAGAGCGTGGGGGTGCCTCGTACCCCGCTGCGGACTCCCGAGTTGAAGTCGGCCTCCACACGATCCTCGACGAACTGTGTGGCGGGCCACACCACCTTCTCCGGCGGGATCCCGAGCTCCTCCGCGTAGCGGCGCAGGTCCTCCTGCCGCAGCGCGGGCTCGTCGCCCGAGAAGAGCTTGTCGTGCATCGGCCAGAACTGACCCTTGAGGGCCGCGGCCTCCGACGCGACAGCGGCCGAGAGCGCGTAGGGATGCAGCTCTGCCAGGGGGAAGTGGCGGAACGCGAAGACGAGACGGGTGCCCAGACGCTCGCGCACCTCCTCGATCACCGGGGCCGCCTTACGGCAGTACGGGCATTCGAAATCGCCGTACTCGAGGAGCGACAGCTCGGCCCCGAGTACGCCCTGTAAATGGTCGTAATTCCCTATCCGGGGGTCGAGAGTGATCGTGACCTCCAGTGATGTGCGTCGGGCGCCCGAAACCCGGATGGCAGGATCCCCCCGTGGCAGTGACGACCTTAACCGAGCGCGGCGAGCTGAGTCGCGCGGCGCGGTCCTTCATGCGGACCGAATCCGGATCGGCCGTGCTGCTTCTCGCCGCCGCCGTGCTGGCACTGATCTGGGCCAACGTCGGCGGCTACGAGGAGTTCTGGCACACGCCGCTCTCGTTCTCGGTCGGTTCCCTCGACCTCACGCTCGACCTGCGCCACTGGGTCAACGACGGCCTCATGGTGCTGTTCTTCCTCAGCGTCGGGCTGGAGATCTCACGCGAGACCGTGCTGGGCGAGCTGCGGGGTGTGCGGGCGCTCGCCACACCCGCCGTGGCTGCCATCGGCGGCCTGGTCCTACCGGCTGCGATCTTCCTGCTGTTCAACGCGAGCGGACCGGCCGCAGGCGCGTGGGGCATCCCGATCTCGACCGACACGGCGATCGTCATCGGCATGCTCGCGCTCATCGGGCCACGCTGCCCGGATCAGCTCCGGGTGTTCCTGCTCGCGCTCGCGATCGTCGACGATATCGGTGCCGTTCTCGCGATCGCCATCTTCTACACCCACCAGGTCAATTACACGGCGCTGCTCCTGGCCGTCGTTCTGTTCCTGGCGCTCCTGGGGCTGCGATTCGTCGACTTCTGGCGCACCCCGATCTACGTCGTGATCGCCGTGGTGATGTGGGTCGCGGTGCTGGAGTCCGGCGTGCACCCGAGCGTCGTCGGCGTCGCGCTCGGCCTGCTCGTCAACGCCTACGCCCCGCGGCCGCGCGACATCGCCAGGGTGCAGGTGCTGGGCGGCAGCCTCCTCGTTGACCCCAGCCCGGAACGAGCCCTCGCCGCTCAGGCCGCCGCGCTGGAGGCCGTGTCGCCGAACGAGCGGCTGCAGCTGCGCATCCAGCCGTGGAGCAGCTACGTGATCGTCCCGATCTTCGTGCTGGCCAACGCCGGTGTGGTGCTCTCGGGCGACGCGATCGCCGCTGCCGTCGCGTCGCCGCTCTTCTGGGGCATCGTGGTGGGCCTGACGGTCGGCAAGCTGGTCGGGGTCAGCCTGGGCACCTGGATAGCGCTGCGCCTCGGGATCGGGCGGGTGCCCGACACACTGCGGTGGGGCCAGCTGATCGGTGGCGCCGGGCTCGCGGGCATCGGGTTCACGGTGGCCCTGTTCATCACCGAGCTGGCCCTGACCGACCCGGTGCTGGTGAACGACGCGAAGATCGGCATCCTCGCCGGCTCGATCCTGGCGGGGCTGATCGGCTGGCTGATCTTCCGGCTGGCCGGGGAGCGGGGCGGCCAGTGCGCCCCGAGCGGGCTCCCGGTGCTGCCGCCGCGCCCGTGGCGACCGCCTGCCTAGACCGCCGCTCGACGGCCGCGATGGGATCGGGCCGGATCACTGCAGGCTCTCAAGCGGGTCGGCACGGACCAGGTCGCCGTCGTCGGCCGCGAAGGTGTGAGCCCGGCCGGGGCCCGTGCTGCGGGTCTCGAACCGGATCGTGACGCGGCCGTGCCCGGCCCCTTGCACCCAGCCGTGGCCGTGCTCGGCGTGGCGCACGTCGTCGCCGGGGCGCCAGGGGCGGTCGTCGAGCCGTGCCGTGGCGGAACCGGGCTCGTCGGGTTCGGGCCCGACGGGGACGGAGTCCGCCGGCACGGCCTCGAACCGGCCCGGCTCGAACAGCGCAGGCGGGGGGTCGTCGATGAGACCGGCCAGCGACACCCCGATCAACCGCACACCGCCCTCGGGCACCGCCGTGAGTGCCAGCCGCTGGGCAACGGCGGTGAGCGTCTGGAGGTCGGTGCTCCCGCTGCCGCTGGTGGCTGAGCGGCTGGACGTGGTGAAGTCGGCGCTGCGGACCTTGACCGTGACGGTACGGGCCGCGCGCCCCGAGTCGAGGAGCCGCCGGTGGGCGGCCTGGGTCATCCTGGCCACGGCGTCGTGCACGGCCGTCATGGCCGTGAGGTCGCTGTCGAAGGTGGTCTCGGCGCTCACCTGCTTCGCCGCACCTCGCGGCGCGACCGGCCGCTCGTCCACGCCGCGGGCGAGGCGGTGCAGTTCGGTGCCGATCGCGGTGCCCAGCAGGGCGGTGAGCTCGCGCAGGTCCATGGCGGCGAGCTCGCCGATGGTGTGCACGCCGAGCTTGCGCAGCCCCGCCTCGGCCACCGGCCCGACGCCCCACAGCGCGCGCACCGGGAGCGGCGCGAGGACCTCCTGCTCCTCCTGTGGCGCCACGACCCGCAGCCCGTCGGGCTTGGCGAGCTCGGACGCGATCTTGGCGAGCTGCTTGCCGGATCCGGCCCCGACCGAGGCGGGGAGCCCGGTGGCGGCTCGCACGGAGGCCCGCAACTGCGCGCCGAACCGCTCGACCTCGGCCGCCGAGGCACCGGCGAGCGTGGGGGGCTCGAGGAACGCCTCGTCGAGCGAGACGGGTTCGAGCACGGGCGCGGCGTCGGCGAGCACGGCCATCACCCGCTCGCTCAGGGAGTGGTAGAGCGCGAACCGCGCGGGGAGCACCACGGCGTGCGGGCAGAGCCTGCGGGCCTGGCCCATCGGCATGGCGGAGCGAGCCCCGAACACGCGAGCCTGGTAGCTGGCGCCGGCCACCACCGCGCGTGGCCCCAGGCCACCGACCAGCACCGGGCGATCGCGCAGGGTGGGGCGGGTGAGCTGCTCGACGGAGGCGAAGAACGCGTCCATGTCGAGGTGCAGCACCCAGCGCACGCCCACGGCGCCATCATCCCCGAGCCCACCGACAGTTCCCTGGCGCCTCGGGCCGGCTTCCACTGGAGAGTGCGCGCTCAGCTCACTCCGGCGCGCAGGAGGGCGTTGCCGTCCACCTCGTCGACGCGGGGCGGCGCCGTGCCGAGCCCGGCCACAGCCGCCCGGTAGTCGCCGCCGGGATGCAGGTCCCGCAGCCACACCGGCCCGGACGGGGCGCCGTCGCCGGTCCACTCCCGCACGCCGGACGGCCCGAGCGTGATCGCCTTCATCGGGCTGGACAGTCCGGCACCGGTGGCCTTGAGCAGCGCTTCCTTACGCGTCCACGCGATGAAGAACGACGCCGTGTCGGCCACCGACTCCGCCGGGGAGCAGACGTGCTCGGCCATCGCGGCGAGGTCGGTGAGCTCCCGGACCTGCTCGACGTCGAGACCGACCGAGCCGCCCGGATGCACGGCGACTCCCACGAAGTCTCCGGCGTGGGTCAGCGAGAAGCCCGGCCCGTCGACGAGGACGGGCTTGCCGTGCTGCTGCCCGCACTGGCAGGTGCGGTCGAACCGGAGATCGCCCGCCGGCCTGCCGACGGCCTCGGCCAGCACGATCCGCGCAAGCGCGTGCGCGGCGACGTAGCGAGCGCGGTCGGCGGCCAACCGGAAGCGGTCGAGGCGGGCTCGCTCGTGCGCGTCCAGAAGCGCGACGAGGCCGGGCGCGGCCTCCGGCGGGACGGGGGCTGCCCACCAGACGGTGGTGGCGGTGTTGTTGCGCGCGATGGCCACCCAGCCATGGTCACACGTTTCCCCGGCAGCCCCAGGGTTATGAGCGCGACATGGACGCATGACGAGGGACGATCGCGCGCGCGATCAGCGAGATGCGTCCATGTCGCGGGTGTACCGCCGGCCTCGTGGACGCGAGGCCGGCGGTACCGGGGGGATCAACCCGTGCGGCGTACAGGGTTGATCCGGCGGCCCTGCGCAGCTCGGGCACGACTCGGGGCGCCGGGTAGCACGGCGCCGCTGCGGGTCTTCTTGCCCGAGCGTCCGCGACGGGCCGCCCTGTTGGACGGCGCGGGTTCGTCCGCATCGGCGGGCGGAACCGGCCGTCCGAGAACGGTGTCGCGCAGGACGGTGTCGGTGGGAAGGGTGGCGTCGAGGGCGGGGTCGCCCGCGGCGGTGGACAGCAATGGATCACGCATGAGTGCCTCCTGCAGGGTGATGACGAGGCCGGCGGCCGCAACGGCGGCGGAGCCGGGAGGAACCCGGGGCCGGCCGGATGACGGGGACGGAACGGCGCGGACGAGAGATCCGGGCCGCGGTGCCGCACGAGGCGGTCGTCTCTACAGGCGCATGGGAGGAACCGTACGAGGTCGGTTCGCAGGGCGCTACAGGTTTTCCGCCTGGTGCCGTTGCCCGGACCCGGGGTATCGCAAGGCGGAGGAGGCGCCGATACCGCTGTTGTATCGGCGCCGACGACAACGCCGCAAGGCGCCGTCTGGGCTGCGCTGTCGTCGGAGGCGGGGGAGACGACCTCGTTTCCTCGGCACTAGCGTCAGACCCATGACCGACTCCGCGGACGTCGTCGTGATCGGTGGCGGAATCGCCGGCGCGTCGATCGCCTACGAGCTCTCCGCCACCCGCTCGGTGGTGTTGTTCGAGGCCGAGACCGCACTGGCCCGGCACTCGACCGCCCGCTCGGCGGCCACCTACATCCCCGGCCACGGCACCCGTGCGGTCCGGGCGCTCATCGTCGCGAGCGGACCTCGCTTCGCCCGGCTCGCCGAGGAGTTGGACGCGCCGCCGTTGCTCACGCCGCGCGTGGTGCTGCACATCGCCGTGGACGACGTGGGCGAGGCGGCGCTCGCCGCGCTGCTCCGCGAGCAGGCGCAGGAGCCGGGGGCCCCGGTGGCGCTCGACCCCTCTGAGGCGGAGCGCCGGTGTCCGCTCCTCCTGCCGGGCATCGTGCGGGCGGCCGCGGTGGTGGAGGGCGCGGCGGACGTGGACACCGAGGCGCTGCACCAGGCCTACGTCCGCGGGCTGCGCAGGCGCGGCGGCACGGTCCGGGCCGGTGAGCCGGTCACGGCGCTGGAGCCGCGGGGCGACGGCTGGCGGGTGCACGCGGGAGACGCCGCGATCGACACGGCCGACGTCGTGGACGCCGCCGGCGCGTGGGCCGACGTCGTGGCCGGGCTCGCCGGCGTGCCGCCTATCGGGCTCGTCCCGTTCCGGCGCACGATCGCGCTGGTCCCGATACCGGAGGCCGCCCGGTCGCGGGTGCCCGCCGGCCCGCTGCCGATGGTGCGGGAGGCCGACGAGCGGTTCTACTTCAAACCGGAGGGCGACGGGCTGCTGGTGAGCCCCGCCGACGAGACGCCGGTGGAGCCGCACGACGCCCGGCCCGACGAGCTGGACGTGGCGACGGGGCTGGAGCGCGTCGAGGCCGTCACCGGGCTCGGGCTGCGGTCGGTGCGCACCAGTTGGGCGGGGCTGCGGTCGTTCGTGCCGGACCGCCGACCCGTGGTCGGGGCCCGCCCCGACCACCCGGGCTTCCACTTCTTCGCAGGTCAGGGTGGGTCGGGCATCGAGAGCTCACCGGCGCTCGCGGCGTTGGGCGCGGCGGTGGTGACGGGGGAACCGGTGCCTGCCGACATCGCGGTCGTTCCCGGCACGTTGAGCCCGACGCGGCTGTAAGCTCCTGCTTACATCAGTCGGAACGCGCGAAGGAGACCGGTGACCTCCACCGTCGAGCTGTTCGAGGGCGCCTTCTGGCGCGATCCCTACCCGGCCTACGCGGCCCTGCGCTCCGACGAGCCGGTGTGCAAGGTGGAGCGCCAGGACGGCACGGTCTGGCTGCTCAGCCGCTACGCCGACGTGCGCGCCGCGCTCGCCGACCCGCGGCTGAGCAAGGACTGGCGCTTCACGCTGCCGCCCGAGGCGCGGGCGGATGCCCCCACCCCGAACGTCCCCATGATGTTGCTGATGGACCCACCGGAGCACACCCGGCTGCGCAAGCTGGTGTCGCGCTCGTTCACCCTGCGGCGCATGGAGGAGCTGCGCCCGCGGGTCGAGCAGATCGCCGGTGAGCTCCTCGACGCGCTGCCGGCCTCGGGCCGGGTCGACATCATGGCCGAGTACGCGTTCCTGTTGCCCGTCTTCGTGATCTGCGAGCTGCTCGGCGTGCCCGCGGATGATCGCGACGACTTCGCGGCCTGGTCCAACACGATGGTCGACGAGTCGACGCGCGACGAGTCGATGGCCGCTTCCGCCAAGCTCTTCGAGTACCTGAGCAAGCTGATCGAGCAGAAGCGCCAGAAGCCCGACGACGCCCTCATCAGCGGGCTGATCGAGGTGGCGGAGGACGGCGACCGGCTCTCGCAGCCCGAACTCGTCGGCATGGCGATGATGCTGCTCATCGCCGGGCACGAGACCACGGTCAACCTCATCGGCAACGGCCTGCTCGCGCTGCTCACCCACCCCGAGCAGCTCGCGCTGCTGCGCGAGCGCCCGGAGCTGCTGCCGTCGGCGGTCGAGGAGTTCCTGCGCTGGGACGCGCCGGTGCACAGCACCCCGGCCCGCTTCGCCGCCGAGGACGTCGAGTACTCGGGCGTCACGATCCCGGCCGGCTCGATCGTCCAGCTCTCGCTGGCCGCGGCCAACCGCGACCAGGAGCGCTTCGCCGACTCCGAGGAGCTGCGCGTCGACCGCGACGTCTCGGGCCACGTCGCCTTCGGGCACGGCCTTCACCACTGCCTCGGCGCGCAGCTCGCGCGCATCGAAGGTCAGGAGGCGATCGGGATGCTGCTCGCCCGGCGCCCGGAACTGGCACTGGCGATCGATCCGCAGGAGCTGCTCCACCGGCGCAGCACGCTCATCCGCGGTCTGACCACCCTCCCGGTGGAGCTCGGCCCCTCCGCTTGATCGACGTGGTGGCCCTGCGGACGTCCGGCGTCCGCAGGGCCACGGCCTCAGTTCAGTGGTGCGCCCGTCGCCGCTCGTACCTCGTCGGGGGTGACACCGGGGGCGGTCTCCACGAGTGTGAGGCCGGCGTCGGTCACGTCGATCACGGCGAGGTCGGTGACGATCCGGTCCACGCACGCGGCGCCGGTGAGCGGCAGCGTGCACTCCGCCACGATCTTCGGTGAGCCGTCACGCGCGGTGTGTTCCATCATCACGATCACCCGCCGGGCGCCGTGGACGAGGTCCATCGCCCCGCCCATGCCCTTGATCATCTTGCCGGGCACGGCCCAGTTGGCCAGGTCACCGCGGGCGCTGACCTGCATCGCCCCGAGCACGGCCACGTCGACGTGCCCGCCCCGGATCATCCCGAAGCTCGTGGCCGAGTCGAAGTAGGACGCCCCGGGCAGGACGGTGACGGTCTCCTTGCCCGCGTTGATCAGGTCGGCGTCGATCTCGTCCTCGGCCGGGTACGGGCCCACACCCAGGATGCCGTTCTCCGAGTGCAGCACGACGGTGCGCCCCACGGGGATGAACCCGGGCACCAGCGTCGGCATCCCGATCCCGAGGTTGACATACGAACCGTCGGGCAGCTCGGCGGCCACACGCGCGGCGAGCTGATCACGGGTGAGCGTCATGCCGTCTCCACCTTCGAAGCGCGTACCGTCCGGAACTCGATGGGCTTGTCGGCGTCGGGCACGTGCACCACGCGCTGCACCTGGATGCCCGGGGTGTGCACGGCGTCCGGGTCGATCTCACCCGGCTCGACCAGGTGCTCGACCTGCGCGATCGTGACCCGCCCGGCCGCGGCGCACACGGGGTTGAAGTTGCGCGAGCTGCGCCGGTAGACGAGGTTGCCGTGGCGATCGCCCTTCCAGGCGTGCACCAGGGCGTAGTCGGGGGAGATCGCCTCTTCGAGCACGTAGGACCGCCCGCGGAACTCCCGCACCTCCTTGCGCGGCGAGTGCACCGCCACACCACCATCGGCGGCGTAACGCCACGGCAGCCCGCCGTCGGCGACCTGGGTACCCACACCAGCCGGGGTGAAGAACGCCGGGATACCCGCACCGCCCGCGCGCAGCCGCTCCGCGAGCGTGCCCTGCGGAGTCAGCTCCAGCTCGATCTCCCCGGCCAGGTACTGGCGGGCGAACTCCTTGTTGTTGCCCACATAGGAGCCGATCGTGCGCCGGATCCGGCCGGCCGCCAGCAGCGTGCCCAACCCGAAACCATCGAGGCCGAGGTTGTTGCTGATCGTCTCCAGATCCGTGGCGCCCTGCTCGAGCAACGCCGCGATCAACACCGCCGGCACCCCGGACATCCCGAACCCACCCACCGCGAGCGACGCGCCGTCAGGGACGTCGGCCACCGCTTCGGCCGCGGACGCGACCACCTTGTCCATCACGACAGCCGACCCTACGGCGCTGTGCGTCAGACGTACAACTGTTCGCACAGCGAACACACTCCGGCTCCGCGAGTCGCCTAGACGAGCGGGGCTGTGCCTCGCGGCCGCACGGGGGCACGTAAGTTCCGGCCCATGTCCAGTGCTCTGTTCGACCCGGTGTTCGGGGCCGACCGGGTGGCCGCCCGGCTCGACGACGCGTCGTGGGTGGCCGCGCTGGTCGCCGTCGAGGTGGCGCTGTCGCGCGCCGCCGCCGAGCACGGGGTCGTCCCGGCGAAGGACGCGGAGCGCATCGCGACGGTGGCGGCGGACCTCACGATCGACCCCGCCGACCTGGGGCGCGCGGCCGTCGAGGGCGGGAACCCGGTGATCCCGCTGGTCCGGCTGCTGAGGTCGGCTGCGGGGGAGGCCGGTCGCTCGGTCCACCCCGGCGCCACCAGCCAGGACATCATGGACACGGCCGCGGTGCTCCTCGTGGGCTGGGCCGGGGAGATCGTGCTCGACGACCTGCGTGGAGCGGCCGACGCCGCCGCGGCGCTGGCCGACGCGCACCGGACGACCCCGATGATCGCCCGCACCCTCGGCCAGCAGGCGTTGCCCACGACGTTCGGCCTGGTCGCGGCCGGCTGGTGCGCCGGGCTCGACCGGGCCAGGACGGGCCTGGCCCGCGTCCTCGCCGCACTGCCCGTCCAGTTCGGCGGGGCGGCGGGCACCCTCGCGGCGCTGCATCCGCACGGGCCGGCCGTGGCCGCGTCGCTCGCCGCGGGCCTGCGGCTCTCCGACGCCGCACCGTGGCACACCGAGCGCACGCGGATCGGCGAGCTCGCCGGCGCACTGGCCGTCGCCGCCGGGGCGTGCGCGAAGCCGGCCACCGACATCGTGCTGCTCGCCGGGACGGAGCTCGGGGAGGTGTCGGAGGCCGCGCCGGGCGACTCGTCGTCGATGCCGCACAAGCGCAACCCGATCGCCGCGATCACGGCGCGGGGAGCGGCGCGACGCGCTCCCGGGCTCGCCGCGGTGCTGCTCGCCGCCGCCGACCACGAGCACCAGCGTGCTGCCGGAGCCTGGCACGCCGAGTGGGAGACGCTCGGCGATCTGCTCCGCGCCACCGGCGGCGCGGCGGCCCGGCTGCGCACGTCCCTGGAGGGCCTGGCCGTCCACCCGGACCGGATGGCCGCCGACCTCGCGCTCACCACCGGCACGAACCCCTCGCCCGGGCACGCCGCCGACCTGGTGGACCGGCTGCTCGCGGAGCGGCCGTGACGGCGGCGCCGCGGTGACCGAGCACGTCCGCTCGCTCGCCCGCGGCCTCGCCGTGATCAGGGCGTTCGACGCCGAGCACCCGGAGCAGACCCTCAGCGAGGTCGCCCGGCGCACCGGGCTGCCGCGGGCCGCCACCCGGCGCTTCCTGCACACCCTCACCGAGCTCGGCTACGTCCGCACCGACGGACGGATCTTCGCGCTGACCCCCCGCGTGCTGGAGCTGGGCTACTCCTACCTGTCCAGCCTGTCCTTGCCCGAGATCGCCGCGCCGCACCTGGAGGCGCTGGTCCGTGAGGTGCAGGAGTCGGCCTCGGTCTCGGTGCTCGACGGCGGCGACGTCGTCTACGTCGCCAGGGTGCCGACCTCGCGGATCATGACGGTCGCCATCACGATCGGCACCCGCCTCCCGGCCTACGCCACGTCCATGGGGCGGGTGCTGCTGGCCGCCCTCCCGCGCGAGGAGCGGGCACAGCGGCTCGCCGAGCTGCGACCGCGAGCCCTGACCGACCGCACACTCACCGATCCGGCGGACCTCTCCCGCGAGCTCGACGGGGTGCGCGAGGCCGGGTTCTGCGTGGTCGACCAGGAGCTGGAGCTGGGGCTGCGCTCGATCTCCGTGCCGGTGCGGGGCGCGGCAGGCAGCGTCGTGGCGGCGGCGAACGTCAGCACGAGGGCAGGCTCTCGCGACGTCGTTCGCGAGATCCTTCCGGCGCTGCGGGCCTGTGCGTCGGCGATCGAGGCCGACATCGCCGCAGGTGACCGGAGTCCGCGCTGACGCGCACGCCGATCGGTGGGAATGTGCCGGTGACGGCCCCGGGTTTGCACGGGAGACCGGTCGACGTCACCCACCGGAGGGACGCATGGCACAGGGCACGTATCTGGCGGTGGAAGTGTCCGGGGCGGGCCGGCACCCGGCTGCGTGGCGACGGCCCGACGCGCGTCCCGAGGAGCTGCTCACCGCCGCCTATCACGTCGAGCTGACGAGGCTCGCCGCCGGCGCCGACTTCGTGGCCGTGCCCGACTCGCTCGTGCCGCCGTCCGGCGACCCGGACCTCGTGCCCATTCGACTGGACGCGGTGGCCATCGCCGCAAGGGTGGCGCCGGTCGTCCCCGGGGTCGGGCTGGTCCCCGCGGTGACCGTCACGCACACCGAGCCGTTCCACATCTCCAAGGCGATCGCCACCCTCGACCTCGTGTCCTCCGGCCGCGCCGGCTGGGAGCCCCTCGTGTCGCGCACTCCGGCGGAGGCGGAGCTGTTCGGTCGCAAGCCGGCCGCACCGGCCGCCGACCTGTGGCGCGAGACCGCCGACGTCATCGAGGTCGTGGCGGCGCTGTGGGACTCCTGGGAGGACGACGCGGTCATCCGCGACGTCGCCACCGGCCGCTACGTCGACCGCGACAAGCTGCACTACATCGACTTCGCCGGCGAGTTCTTCTCCGTCAAGGGCCCGTCGATCACCCCGCGCAGCCCGCAGGCGCACCCGCTGGTGGTGCTGCGCGGCGACGAACCCGAGGCACTCGGGGTCGCCGCCGCCCGGGCCGACGTCGTGCGGGTCGCGGCCGCCGACCTCGCCGCGGCCCACACCGCCCGCGAGCGGGTGCGTGCGGCAGTGGCGGCGGCCGGCCGGAACCCGGACGACGTCGCCGTGCTGCTCGACGTGGAGGTGCTGCTGGACTCGGACGCGGCGGGCGCCCGCCGCGCGCTCGACGCGCTCGACGCCCACCGCGAGCTCGCCGCCTCGTCGCTGCGGGTCGTCGACACGGCGGACGCCCTGGTCGACGTGATCGCGGAGGCCGTCTCCGGCGGTGCTGCCGACGGTGTCACCGCCGTGCCCCTGGCGCTGCCCAGCGGCGTGCAGGCCATCGCCGCCGATGTGGTGCCCCGGCTCGCCGAGCGCGGCCTGCGCCCGCCGGTGCCGCCCGGTGCGACGTTGCGCGAGCGCTTCGGCCTGTCCCGGCCCGCCAATCGGTACGCGGAGGTGAACGCATGAACGCCAAGAAGCAGATCCATCTGGCCGCGCATTTCCCCGGCGTCAACAACACCACGGTGTGGAGCGACCCGGAGTCCGGGAGCCAGACCGACTTCGCCTCGTTCGTGCATTTCGCGCGGACGGCCGAGCGGGGCCTGTTCGACTTCCTGTTTCTCGCCGAGGGGCTGCGGCTGCGCGAGCACCGCGGCCGCATCCACGACCTCGACGTGGTCGGGCGACCCGACACGCTCACCGTGCTGAACGCGATCGCCGCCGTCACCACGCACCTGGGCCTGGGCGGCACGCTCAACACCACGTTCAACGAGCCCTACGAGCTCGCGAAGCAGCTGGCATCGCTCGACCACCTGTCCGGCGGCCGGGCCGCCTGGAACCTCGTCACCAGCTCCGACGCGTTCACCGGCGAGAACTTCCGGCGCGGCGGGTTCCTGGCGCCCGAGCAACGCTATGAGCGGGCGCAGGAGATCCTCGACGCGGTCCGTGAGCTGTGGCTCTCGTGGGCGGAGGACGCCATGGTGGCCGACCGGGAGCGCGGCGCGTTCGTCCGCGACGGCGCGGCGCCCGTCGTCGAGCACCGGGGAGAGCAGTTCTCGTTCTCGGGACGGTTCTCGCTCCCGCCGACTCCGCAAGGACATCCGGTGCTGATCCAGTCCGGCGACTCCGACGCGGGGCGCGAGTTCGGCGCCCGGACCGCGGACGCGATCTTCTCCCGGCACGGCACGCTCGAGTCCGGCCAGGCGTTCTACCGCGACCTGAAGGGCAGGCTCCCGCGCTACGGACGTTCCGAACGGGACGTGACGATCCTGCCGGCCACGACGTTCGCGCTCGGCGACACCCCCGAGGACGCAGCGGAGGCGGCGGCGGAGATCCGGCGGGCACAGGTGAGCCCGCAGACCGCGATCGCATTCCTCGAGCAGGTGTGGGGCCGCGACCTGTCGGCCTACGACCCGGACGGCCCGCTGCCCGACGTCGATCCCGATCCGGAAGGTGTGTCGATCACGCGCGGCCGGGTGCGGCACGAGAAGGACAGCCTGGCCGTGGCCCGGCAGTGGCGGGAGCTCTCCGAGGCGAAGGGCGGCCTCTCGATCCGGGAGCTGATCATCGAGACCACCGCGCGGCAGTCGTTCGTCGGCACGCCACGGCAGGTGGCCGAGCAGATGGACGTCTACGTGCAGGAGAACGCCTCCGACGGCTTCATCCTCATCCCGCACCTGGTGCCCGGCGGGCTCGACGAGTTCGTCGAGAAGGTGGTGCCGGAACTGCAGGACCGCGGCAGCTACCGCACCGAATACACCGGGCCGACCCTGCGCGACCACCTCGGGCTCGCCCGCCCCACCGCCGGTCGGTCGACGGCGCGGGCCGCGGGATGACGGCCTCTCAGAGCCGGCCCCGGTCGCGGGCCACGCGGGCGGCCTCGATCCGGTTGCGCACCCCGAGCTTGGTGATCGCCGTCGAGAGGTAGTTGCGCAGGCCGTCGGCGGCGAGGCGGAGCACCTCGCGCTGTCACGTTGGTGGGAGATCGCCGGAATGTCGGTGGTTCGCGGCACACTCCCCGGCATGGCCGAGCGGGTGCTGTCCATCGAGGAGATCAATCGCGCGGTCCTCGCCCGTCAGCTCCTCCTGGAGCGTGCGTCGCTCGCGCCGGAACGTGCTGTCGAGCAGGTCGCGGGGCTGCAGACGCAGTACGCGCCGTCGGGCTACGTGGGGCTGTGGTCGAGGCTCGCGGGCTTTCGCCGGGAGATGCTCACCGACGCCCTGATGAGCGGGCGCATCGTGCAGGGGTGGGTCATGCGCTGCACGATCCACATGGTCTCGGCGCGCGACTACCGGCCTCTCACCGAGGCGGTGCGCGCTCCACGGCGGGAGTGGTGGCTCCGGGCCTACCGCGCGGCCGCCACCGACATGCCGAAGGTCGCCGACGCCGTGCGCCGCTATCTGGCGGAGGGGCCGCTCAAACAGGCCGAGATCCAGCGGCTCCTCGCCGCCGACGGTTTTACGCGCGAGGTGTGGTCCGGAGCCCAGCTCTGGATCGACCTGGTCCGGGTGCCGCCCGCAGGCACCTGGGCCACACCGCGGGCTCACGTCTACGGGCTGGCGGAGCACACGGTTCCCGTGCCCGAGCCCGCTCCGTCGGAGGAGGAGGGCCAGGAGCTGCTCGTGCGGCGCTACCTGGGCGGGTTCGGCCCGGCGTCCGCCAAGGACGTCTCGTTGTTCTGCGGGTGGACGGTCACCACCGCGCGGCAGGTGTTGCAACGGCTGGAGCTGCGCCGGTTCCGTGACGAGTCGGGTGGCGAGCTGTTCGACCTGCCCGGTGCCCCGCTGCCGCCCGCCGGCACTCCCGCGCCCGTGCGGTTCCTGGGGCAGTGGGACGCGGTTCTCCTCGTCCACGCGCGGCGCGCGCAGATCCTTCCCGAGGAGCACCGACCGGTGGTCTTCGCCACGACGTCGCCTCAGTCGGTGCCCACGTTCCTCGTCGACGGTCGCGTGGCGGGCACCTGGCGCCACGTCGACGGCGCCGTCCGCTGCGAGCCGTTCCACGAGCTGCCCCCTGCCGCCGCGCGTGAGCTGCAGGAGGAGGCCGAGCGCCTCACGCAGTTCTACGCGTCGGACTGAGGGTCGGGCGGGTCAGGGAATGCGGATGTCCGAGCGGTAGCCGTTCATCCCGCGCAGCTCTGCGAGCTCCCGCTCACGGTCGCGGTCGGCAGGCGCGGGGGCGTCGTGCCGGGTGGACGGACGGACGATCGAGATCGTGACGGCGATGGCGACGAGGAGGAGAACGATGAGTGCGGTAGCCATGGCAGAAATTGTCCGCTGATCTACTTCCTGCCAACAGTGGCAGAGGTGCCTAGCACAGCAAAAATCCTGCCACTATGCTCTCCGCATGTTGTCCACCGTCGCTGCGCTGGTGCTCCCGGAGGTCTCGCCGTTCGAGTTCGGCACGATCTGCGAGGTCTTCGGCATCGACCGCACGGCCGAGGGAGTGCCGCCCTTCGAGCTGCGGGTGTGCGGTCCGGTGGCCGGGGAGCCGGTGTCGAGCACCGTGGGAATGGGCGTCGTCCCGCACCACGGGCTCGACGGGCTGCGCGGCGCCGACCTCGTCGCGATCGCGGCCACCCGCCTGCGGACGTTCCCCGAGCCCGTCCTCGACGCGCTGCGCGGCGCCGCCGCCGACGGGGCCACGCTGCTCAGCGTCTGCTCGGGAGCGTTCGTGCTCGGTGCGGCCGGGCTGCTCGACGGCCGCCACTGCACCACCCACTGGATGAACGTCGACGAGCTGCGCGAGCTCCACCCGCAGGCCCTCATCGACCCGGACGTGCTGTTCGTCGACGACGGCAACATCATCACCAGCGCCGGCACGGCAGCGGGTATCGATGCCTGCCTGCACCTGGTCCGCCGGGAGCTGGGCAGCGCGATCGTCAACCTGATCGCCCGCCGCATGGTCGTGCCACCGCAACGCGACGGCGGGCAGCGGCAGTTCGTGGAGCAGCCGGTGCCGCGGTGCTCGTCCGACGGCCTCGCGCCCGTGCTCGACTGGGTGCTCGAGCACCTGGAGATCGAGCACACGGTCACCGACCTGGCTCGCCGGGCCCGCATGTCCGACCGCAGCTTCGCGCGCCGCTTCGTCGCCGAGACCGGCACCACGCCCCACCGCTGGCTCACCCTCCAGCGCGTTCAGCGGGCGCAGCGACTTCTCGAGGACACCGACCTCGGTATCGACGAGGTGGCCGAGAGCAGCGGTTTCGGGAGCGGGGCGCTGTTGCGCCACCACTTCCGGAAGGTCGTCGGCGTCGCGCCGGTCGACTACCGGCGCACCTTCACGGTGCGTGCGGCGGTCGCCGGGAACTGAGGGAGCTGCGCTCCCGAGACGCTGACGGCTCGCGCGCCGGCAGGGTCAGTCGGCCAGCAGGCTCACCGGCTCGGAGGCTCGGCCGCCGAGCTCGACCTGGTGTATGAGCTGCGGGATCGGTAGGGGTCGGCTGCGGGTGACGGTGGCGGCGGCCACGCCCGGCAGGGCGATGAACGGATACGCGTCCTCCAGCCGCGAAACGCGCTCACAGACCTCCTCGCAGAACCACATGACCCTCTCCGGGGACCAGGAGGGGAGTACGACGAGGAAGTCCTCGCGGCCGATCCGCACCACCCGGTCGACGTTCGTCAGCAGGTCCTGCACGCACCCGCTGACCCCGTGCAGGGCGGCGAGCTCCGCGCGAAGGCCGTAGTCCGCCCGCACCTCGGCGATGCCGAACACCCGCAGCAGGGCCAGGCCGATCGGCAGCGTGCCCGCGCCGAGACCGGCCGTCCAGCGCTTGAGGAACTTCTCGGTGTACAGGCCGGTGCGGGGGTCACGCTCGCCGCTGTCCTCAGCGACGGATTCGAGCGCCACCTGCGCCTCGGTGCGGGACCGGACGGCGGCCTGCATCCGGTCGGCGAGGAACCGGGCCGGGACGCCCCACCAGCCCTGGTGGTCGGGTTCGGGTACGCGTTGCACGGCTTGGAGCACGTCGTCCATCTCGGCGATCACCCCGGCGGGCAGCCGCAGCTGCGAGCGCAGCCGCAGCACCTCGCGGAGGGCGTCCTCGCGGCGGAAGGACCACCGGCCGCGGAAGCACCTGCCTTCCTCGATCGTCCGGGCAACGGGGTCGACCAGTTCCAGGTCGGTGGCGACGAGGGTGGCGCCGCCGTGGGGTCCGAGCACGGTGACGCTCCACTCGCGGGCCAGCGGCCCCGTCGCCGGCGCCAGCGCGAGATGGAGCCCGCGGGGCAGCTGGGGTGGAATCTCCTCGGCCATCCCGACGAGCGTGACGGCACCGGCCGACGCGATGTTCCGGTAAACGGGCAGCTCACGCTGGAAGTAGGAGTGCTTCTGGAACATCGCGATGACGATCAGCGGCTCACCGGGGGCGGCTGCGAGGGCGAACTGCTCGATCGCGTGAGACAGCTCGACGAGCATGGGCTTGCCGAGAAGTTCGCCGGCCCTACTGCGGTCCACGAGCCCGGAGGGTAGTCCGCATATGTATCCCTCCTGTTGCGCCGAACGGATGAAGGACGACGGTTGGTGCGTTTGTCGTGCACGTCACAGTCGAATGTCGCGTCGGGTCTCCCGGGCCACTGCAGTCCCGTCCGGCGACCGGGGAGATCGCCGGCCAGGCGCCCGGCGCCAGGGCGGTGGGACCGTCGAGTGGACGCGCGCCCGACTCGGTACGAGGTCGGTGATGCGGCGCGCTGAACCAAGTCCGGATCGCCCTGGAGTGGCAGGATCGACCTAGGACCATCATGGGAGATGAGCTCATGCAGCAGGGACAGGCGCGGGTCGCGGTGATCGGAGCCGGCCCGTCCGGTCTGTACGCCGCGGCCGCTCTCCTCGCGTCCGGCGAGCCGGTGAGCGTCGAGGTGCTGGATCGACTACCGGCGCCGTACGGGCTGGTGCGTTACGGCGTCGCGCCCGACCACGTGAAGATGAAGTCGGTCATCCGGGTACTGCAGAAGCCCTTCGACCCGGCCCACGTCGAGTTCCTGGGCGGGGTGCGGGTCGGCGAGGGCGGTATTCCGTTGGACGTGGTGCGCCGGCATTTCCACGCCGTCGTCCACGCCACGGGCAGCTCGGTGGATCGGCACCTCGGAGTGCCGGGCGAGGACCTTGCGGGCTCGCTCGGCTCGGGCGCGTTCGTGAGCTGGTACTGCGGCCACCCCGACCGGGTGGAGCTGCAGCCGGTGCTCGACCGTCCCGGCGTCGCCGTCGTCGGCGCGGGGAACGTGGCCCTCGACGTGGCGCGCGTGCTGGCCAAGACGGCCGACGAGATGGCCGAGACCGACGTTCCCGAGCCGGTGCTCCACGCACTGCGTGGCAGCGCCGTGCGTGACGTCCACGTCCTGATCCGGCGGGGTCCGCAGCACGTCCGCTTCACGCCCGCCGAGCTGCGCCAGATCGGCGAGCTCCACAACGCCGACGTGGTCGTCCACGACGACGGTCTGCTCGCCGAAGGCGTGGAGGAGCCCGAGGACAGGCGCCAGCGGCAGAACCTGGACATGCTCCGGGAGTGGGCCGCTCGCGAGACCACCGGCAAGCCGCGGCGGATCCATCTGCGGTTCCTGCGCAGCCCGGTGCGCCTGGTCGGTGCGGACGGCCGGGTGAGCGCCGTCGTGGTGGAGCGCAACAAGATCGACGCCGACGGCCGGGTGGTCGCCACCGGCGAGGAGGAGACCTTCGACGCCGGGCTCGTCGTGCGCGCCATCGGCTACGACGGGGAGCCGATCGAAGGGCTCCCGTTCGATGCCCGCACCGGCACTGTGCCGAACGACGGTGGCCGCGTGATGCGCGACGGCGTGCCCGTGCCCGGCGCGTACGTCACGGGGTGGATCAAGCGCGGGCCGACGGGTGTGATCGGCACGAACAAGGCCGACGCGTCCGAGACGGTCGAGGCGCTCCTGGCCGACCTGCCCGGGCTCCCCACTCCCGCGCACCCCGAGCCGGAGGCGTTCCGGGCGGCGCTGGCGTCCTACGGGATGCGCCCGGTCGACTGGACGGGCTGGTTGCGCCTGGATGCGGAGGAGGTCCGCCGCGGTGGTCTGCGCGGCGCGGAGCGCGTCAAGGTCGCCGATCTCGCAGACATGTTGGAGGCGGCGCACGGGGCGCGCACTTCCTGATCGGAGTTAGCCTCGGGTGTGCGCTCATTGCTGCTGTCGCGTCGGGACCTGGACTTCCTGCTCTACGACTGGCTCGACGTCGAGTCGCTGACCGCCCGTCCGCGCTTCGCCGAGCACTCCCGCACGACGTTCGACGCCGTGCTGGACCTCTCCGAGCAGGTCGCGGCGAAGCACTTCGCCCCGCACAACCGGGCGGCCGACCTCGACGAGCCCCGGTTCGACGGCGAGCGCGTCCACATGATCCCGGAGGTGGGCGAGGCGCTGCGGGTGTACGGCGAGGCCGGCTTCGTCGGGGCCGGGATGGACGAGTCGGTCGGTGGCATGCAGCTGCCACAGACCGTCGCGCAGGCCAGCTTGCTGTGGTTCCTGGCCGCGAACATCGGCACGACGGCCTACCCGTTCCTCACCGTTGCCGGAGCGAACCTGCTGATCGCACACGGGAGCCCGGAGCAGGTGCGGACGTTCGTCCCACCGATGGTCGAGGGCCGCTGGTTCGCGACGATGTGCCTCTCCGAGCCGCAGGCGGGGTCGTCGCTCGCGGACATCACCACGCGCGCCGAGCCTCGCGACGACGGCACCTACCGGCTGTCCGGCAACAAGATGTGGATCTCCGCGGGTGACCACGAGATGGGCGAGAACATCGTCCACCTGGTGCTGGCCAAGATCGCCGGCGGCCCGCACGGGGTGAAGGGCATCTCGCTGTTCGTCGTCCCCCGGTTCCTGGTCGGTACGGACGGCTCGCGCGGTGAGCGCAACGACGTCGCGCTGGCCGGGGTCAACCACAAGATGGGCTACCGCGGCACCGTGAACACCCTGTTGAACTTCGGCGAGGGCCGGCACACGCCCGGCGGGGAGCCCGGGGCGGTGGGGTACCTGGTGGGCGAGCCGCACCACGGCCTCACCTACATGTTCCACATGATGAACGAGGCGCGCGTCGGCGTCGGCGGGGGAGCGACCGCCCTCGGGTACAGCGGCTACCTGCACGCCCTGGACTACGCGCGCACCCGCACGCAGGGCAGGCCGCTCGGTGCGAAGGACCCCGCCGCACCTCAGATCCCGATCATCGAGCACCCGGACGTCGCCCGGATGCTGCTCGCCCAGAAGTCGTACGCCGAGGGTGCGCTGGCGTTGGTCCTCTACTGCGCCCGTCTCCTCGACGAGGAGCGCACGGCGGCGACGCCGGAGGAGCAGTCCAGGGCGCACCTGCTGCTCGACGTGCTCACGCCGATCGCGAAGAGCTGGCCGTCGCAGTGGTGCCTGCACGGCAACGACCTGGCGATCCAGGTGCACGGCGGGTACGGCTACACACGGGAGTACGCCGTCGAGCAGCTCTACCGCGACAACCGGCTCAACGCGATCCACGAGGGCACGCACGGCATCCAGGGTCTGGACCTGCTGGGCCGCAAGGTCGTGATGAACGGCGGCGCCGGACTCACCCTCCTGCTGGAGACGATCACCGAGACGGCAGGCAAGGCCGAGGCAGCCGGGGGCGAGCCGGCCTCCCACTCCGACGCCCTCGCCACCGCTGCGGCCAGGATCGGGGAGGTCACCACCACGCTGTGGAAGGCCGGTGACCCGGCCGTGACCCTCGCCAACTCCTCGATCTACATCGAGGCCGTCGGTCACGTGGTGGTGGCCTGGATGTGGCTGGAGCAGCTACTGGCCACCGGTTCACGTGAGGACGACTTCGCCGAGGGCAAGCGGGCGGCAGCGCGGTACTTCTTCCGTTACGAGCTGCCGCGGACCGGCCCGCAGTTCGCGCTGCTTGCCGGCCTGGACCGCACCACCCTCGACGCGCGGCCCGAGTGGTTCTAGCGCGGCGGGTGGGTCAGCAGGGCGCCACCGACACGACCGCTGGGACGTCTCCCATCTGCTTCTCGAAGGTGGCCGACTCGTCGCTGGTGACCGAGACGGTGCAGGTGACCGAGCTGTAGGGGACGCCGTCGCGGACCTCGACCGTGAAGTCACGGACGGGGAAGCCGCACGCGCGAAGCGCCGCGCCGATGCGCAGAACGCCGTCCATGCCGCCGGTGGTGACGATCTCGAGACGGCGCTGCAGGCGCGGTGCCCAGGCCGTGCGGGGGGAATGGCCGATAACGGTCATTGTGTAGCTCCAGGGGTTCCGTTTGGGGTACGGGGACCCGAGCCAGGCCTCGGAAAGGAAAAGGAGAGAGACGGCGCGCCGGCGGCCTGGCTCAGCCGACGCGCAAACGTACGGCCGTGTCGAGGATGACGGCGGTACGCATGGGACGACTCTAGCGCGGTGTTCCGGTGATCTCCACGCGCCCTGCGCGATGGGCCTCGAAGAGGTGGTAACAGTTGCGAGTAGCCGCCGGGACTGTTCATCGCTCCTCCTCCCGGCGTTCGCCCCCCGACCTCGGAGGAAGCCTCATGACGACCGTCGCCGTCACCGGAAGCAGCGGCAAGCTGGGCCGGCACGTGGTGCGTGACCTGCAGGACCACGGCTATCGCGTGGTCGCCCTCGACCGCGTGCCCGATCCCGGTTCGCCCGCAGCGGCCGCGGTGCGGGTGGACCTCACCGACCACGGACAGGTTCTGGAGGCGTTGACCGGCGTCGACAGCCGGCACGACGGGGTGGACGCGGTGGTGCACCTCGCGGCGATCCCGGCGCCGGGCCTCGCCACCAACGCCACCACCTTCGCCAACAACATCACCGCCACCTACAACGTGTTCGCCGCCGCGCGCACGGCGGGAATCCGCAACATCGTCTGGGCGTCCAGCGAGACCGTGCTCGGACTGCCGTTCGACACGCCGCCGCCCTACATCCCGGTGGACGAGGAGTACCCGGTGCGGCCGGAGAGCACCTACTCGTTGGTCAAGAGCCTCGAGGAGGAGATGGCCCGGCATTTCACCCGGTGGGTGCCGGACCTGAAGATGATCGGACTGCGGTTCTCCAACGTGATGGACCCTGGCGACTACGCCAGGTTCCCCGGATTCGACGCCGACCCCGCGCTCCGGCGGTGGAACCTGTGGGGCTACATCGACGGCCGTGACGGGGCGCAGGCGGTGCGGCTGGCGCTGGAGCACCAGGCCACCGGCGTGGACGTCTTCGTGATCGCCAACGCCGACACGGTGATGTCGCGCCGCAGCGCCGACCTCGCCGCCGAGGTCTACCCCGGCGTCTCCGTCACCCGGGAGCTGGGCGACCACGAGACGATGCTGTCCATCGACAAGGCCCGCAGGGTGCTCGGGTTCGAGCCGAAGCACAGCTGGCGCGACGGCGTCTGACGGCCCCTCAGGTCACCACGAGCGGACCTTGGTGCCGCTCGTCGAGCCGGGCCGCGCTGAACAGCCGCCACGCCGCGACCGTCAGCGCGGCCATGCCTGCGAACGCGATCCAGAAGGGCGCGGTGACCCCCAAGCCGCGGGCGGCGAGGCCACCGGCCAGCGCCCCGAGGGCGGACCCTCCGACGGCGAAGAGGAAGTACACGCTGTTGACGCGCCCGCGTAGCGCGTCGGGCACCACACGCTGGCGCCAGGACAGGGTGATCACATTCCAGAGGCTCGCGTGCGCGCCGAACACGGCCATCGTCGTGACCGCCACCCAGGGGGCACGGGCCAGCGCGAGCGACAGGTGCGTGGAGGTCTCGATCACGAGCCCCACCCTCAGCAGGAGCGAGGCGCCGAACCGCTCCAGGAGCCGGGCGGCGACCAGCGAACCGGCCAGCCCGCCCACGGCGCTCGCCGCGAGCAGCAGCCCGAAGCCGATCTCGTCGAGCCCCAGCCGCTCGCGGGCGTAGAGCACGAGGATCGAGAAGGCGCCGGTCAGCGTCACGTTCATCAGGCACAGGCAGAGGGCGAGCAGCCGCAGCACCGGATGACCGAAGAGCGCCCGCAGGCCGGTGGCGATGTCGCGCAGCATCGGCCGGGCCGGGGTCGCCGGCGTCTCGCGCGCCGCTATGCGCCCCCGCAGAGTGGCGATGAGCAGGGCCGCGACCAGGAAGGTGGCCGCGTTGAGGCCGAACGGCAGCGCGGCGGCCACCACGAGCAGCGCGGCGCCGAGCGGTGGAGCGAGTAGCTGGTTGCCGACGAGCTGCGCGGCCATCAAGCGGGCGTTGGCGCGTGGCAGCTGCTCGGGCGCCACGACGGCGGGCAGCAGGGCCGTGCTCGCGCTGTCGGCCAGCGTCTCCATCGAGCCGATCACGAAGAGCGCGGCGTACACGAGCGCCACGGTGACCACGCCGGTTCCGACGGCCGCCGTGAGCGCGCCGATGACGACGGCGCGCACGATGTTGACCAGGACTACCAGCCTGCGGCGGTCCAGCCGGTCGACGACGACACCGGCAGGCAGCGCGAACAGCAGCCACGGGAGCTGCTGGACGAAGATCGCGCCGGCCACCAGCGCCGGATCATCGGTCAGCGATGCGAGCAGCAGCGGGCCGGCCGCGAGGGCCACCCCGTCCCCGATGTTCGACACCGCGTTCGCCGTCCACAACCGCGCGAACCCACCGCCGAGCGGCGCCCCCCGTGCCCCCACAGCGGCAGCTTGTTCGCAGAGTGGGCACGGGGCAACCGGGTTATCGGGCTCGGTCAGCGCACGGGATGAGCGGCACCCTCATCCGATGGCTCCGGACAAGAGCGCCGCTCGTACGGTCACCGCGCTCCCGTTCAGCGGGGCAAGCCCGCGGTTCTTCGGGACGCGGCTCAGCGGCGCGCGCGCCAGTTCGAGCGCGCGCCCACCCCGGCGAGGTGCAGGGCGACGCAGAGCAGGCCGGCCGTCACGAGCACCTGGCCGGTGACGATGTCGAGCGAGATGCCGGCGAGCTCGAAGATGAGGGCGAGACCGAACAGGACTGCGGCGATGATCGCGAGCATGGCGCGTCCCTTCCGCGGGAGGTGAGAGATCGGATGGTCCCGGTTTCATTCCCCTTTTCCAGCGTCGAAGCACAAATCAGGCCCGATCGTGATCTGGTCGTTGTGGGCGGCCCGCCCTGCGTGTATCACCGGTGATACAGTCGTGTGGTGGACGAGGTGACTATCCGGGAGTTGCGCAACCACGGGGGCGATGTTCTGCACCGCGTGGAGCGGGGGGAGACCGTCGTCGTCACCCGGGACGGGGTTCCGGTAGGCGAGCTGCGCCCGTTGCCGCGACCTCGGCTCAGCGCGACTTCTCTGCTCGCCCGTTGGCGAGGCGTGCCGGTCGTCGACAGGGCTGCGTTCCGTGCGGACATCGATGCGGTACTGGATCCGTCACTATGACAGCGGGCGACGGACGTGGCTTGTTGGACACCAGCACAGTGATTGCGCTCCCGCTCCTGCGCAGCGAGCGGGGCCTGCCTGAAGAGCCACTGATCTCGACGATCACCCTGGCGGAGCTCTCTGTCGGCCCCCTGGTGGCGACAACTGACGATGAGCGGGCCGCCCGCCAATCCGTCCTCCAGCAGGCCGAGTCCGACTTCGAGCCGCTCCCGTTCGATGCCCGGGCCGCCCGCGCCTTCGGCCGGGTCGCCTCCTCGCTCCGGTCAGCCGGTCGGAAGCCCCAGGCGCGCGCATACGACGCATTGATCGCGGCGGTGGCGATCGCCAATGACCTCCCCGTCCACACCTGCAACCCAATCGACTTCGTCGGGATCACGGGCCTGGACGTCGTGCCGGTTCCTGCGCCGGAATCACGCTAGCGATCGGTCAGCCCGCCGCGCGCAGCTTCTCGATCGCCGGGGCGAACAGGTCGTCGGCGTGCTGGTACGGCGCGTAGAAGGTGAACCGGTCGACGATGTCGCCGAACCGCTCCAGGACCGCGGGCCCGAGCTGATCCGGCTCGGCGACCACGGCGAAGGCGTTCAGCACGTCGTCGTCGATGAGCTCGCCCATCTGCCGCCAGCGGGCGTCGTCGGTGCCCCGCGAGAGCCGGTTGAGCTCGACGCCCAGCTCGCCCCACCCGTGCAGGTCGAGCACCTTCCGGTACGAGGGGGTGCTGCCGTAGAAGGCGATCTGCTCCTTCACCCCTCGCGTGGCCGCCGCGATCTCCTCCTCGTTGCGCCCGCTCACGACGAGGCCGGAGAAGCTGATCGAGAAGTCGGCGAGCGTGCGTCCGGACGCGGTGAGGCCCTCCTGCAGGATCGGCACGGTGACCTCACGCATGTAGCGCTCGGTGGTGAAGCCGTGCGGCAGCACGCCGTCGCAGACCTCGCCCGCGGCGCGCGTCATGTGCTCCCCGACCGCCGCGATGTAGACCTTGGGCGGCCCCCAGGGGCTCGGCGCGGGGGAGAAGAACGGGGTCATGAGCGTGTGGGAGTAGAAGTCGCCGCGGAAGTTCAGGCGCTCCCCGTCGTTCCAGGCTGCCCAGATGGCCCGCATGGCCTGCACGAACTCCCGCATCCGCGGCGCCGGATGGCTCCACGTCATCGCGAAGCGGCGCTCGATGTGCGGCCGCACCTGGCTGCCCAGCCCGAGGAGGAACCGGCCCTGCGAGTGCACCTGGAGGTCGTGCGCGACGTACGCGGTGCTCATGGGGTTGCGGGCGAAGGCCACGGCGATCGCCGTGCCCACCGCGATCCGGGACGTGTGCTCGGCGACCGGCACGAGCGGGAGGAACGGATCGTGCGGGCCTTCGAAGCTCCACAGCCCGTCGTAGCCGCCGTCCTCGCGCTTCCGCGCCTCCTCGGCGAGCTCCGCCAGCCCCGTGCCCTGCAACATCGCGTCGACCTTCATCCGCTCTCCGTCTCCTCGGGTGGCTCGCGGTGCCACATGCGGTACAGCGAGCATGACTCACCCGGCGGTGTGCCCGCCGCAGTACCTCGGCACGCTCTCGCTAGCCTCGGTAAGGACGATCACCGGGGGGCCGATGGGGACGACGCTGACGCCCGACCCGGCTGTGCGCAGGCGGCGCCTGCTGCGGTGGGGCGTGGCCGGGGTCGGAGTGGCGCTCGTCGGGCAGGCCGTCGTGCTCGCGCTGTGGCCGGCAGCGCATCTGCTCATGATCGACCTGCAGGTGTACCGGGCGGGCGGGGAGCACGTGCTGCACGGCGAGCCGCTCTATGCCGGCGGCGTGCTCCTGGACCTGCCGTTCGTCTATCCGCCGTTCGCGGCCGTGGTGTTCGCGCCGCTGGCGCTGCTGCCGCTCGGCGTGCTCAAGGTCGTCTGGACGGGCGCGGGTCTGGGCCTGCTGGGCTTCGTCGTGCACCGGTGCGCTCGCAGTGTCGGCGTGCCGGCCGGTTCGGCGCTTCGGGCGACGCTGCTGCTCACCGCGCTCGCGACCTGCCTGGACCCTGTGCGCACCACCCTCTACCTCGGTCAGATCAACATCGTTCTCCTCGCCGTTGTGGTGGCCGACCTGCTCGGGCGCCGGGACAGCCGGTGGCGCGGGGTGGGTGTCGGCGTCGCCGCGGCGGTGAAGCTGACGCCGTTGGTCTTCGTCGCCTACCTGCTGTTCACCGGCCGGAGGCGGGCCGCGGCCAACGCTGCCGGTGCGTTCGCCGCGGCCGCCGGGATCGGCTTCCTGGTCGCGCCCGCCAACTCCGCCACCTACTGGTTCGACGGCACGTTCGCCGACGCCGATCGGATCTCGGGCGTCGCCAGTGCTGCGAACCATTCCTTGAACGGCCTGCTCGCACGGCTCGGCAGCCACTCGATGCTGCCCTGGCTCGTCGGCGCACTGGTGCTCGGTGCCCTGACGGTGTGGGTGGCGGTGCGGGCGCACCGGGCAGGCGAGGAGGTACTCGCGCTGACGCTGTGCGGGCTCGCCTCGGCAGCGCTGGCGCCGTTCGCCTGGTCGCACCACTGGGTGTGGGTCGTGCCGCTGGTGGTGCTGCTCGCCCACCGTGCGATGGGAGGACCACGGGCTGCCGTTGCGTTGCTGCTCGGTGTGCTCGCCTGCACGTTCGCCGTGGTCACGGCCCTGCCCGGGCCCGGTGTCGGGCCGATCCCGAGCACCGGGCTGATCTCACTCCAGCCCGATTCCTACCTGCTGCTGTTCCTCGTCGTGCTGGCGGGAAGCGGAACGTGGCTCGATATGACGCCCCGGTTCAGGAACCGGACAGGAAGTCGAGCAGCGGCTCGTTGATCCGCTCCGGTGCCTCCAGCTGCATCCCGTGCACCACTCCGTCGAGCCGCTTGTTCAGCCGCTCGGGCGGTGCTCCGGCGGCGGCCGAGTAGGTCACCGTGCGGCACGTCCGCAGGCTACCGGCCTGTCCGGTTCTCTCCCGCGGCCGACTGTGCCGAGCCTCGGAACGAGGGGAGGGCCCCGCCGATGTTCCGGCGGGGCCCTCCCCTCGTTGGTGCAGCGCGCTCGGTGGCGCCCGGCTGTCTCAGTCGGACGCGTGCCGCCCCGAGTCGGGCGAGCCCGTGAGGGCCTTGCGCTCCTCGCTGCGGGCCTGGCTCGCGCCGTGGCCGTTGCTGCCGTTGCGCTGTGCGGCCTCGGCCGCCTCGGCAGCCGCTCCGTCCGCCCGAGCCTGCTCCAGCGCCGCAGTCTCCTCGACCGGGTCGGGGGTGAGCAACGAGCCCGGACGCGGCGAGCCACCCATGCCCAGCTGGTTCATCCGCTTCGGGACCGGAGCCCCCTGGTACTCCAGCGGGATGGGGTGACCGTGGCTGTCCACACCGGCGAGCGGCTGGTGCACCTCGATGAACTCACCGTGCGGGAGCCGCTTGATGATGCCCGTCTCGATGCCGTGCTCGAGCACCGCCCGGTCGGAGCGCTGCAGACCGATGCAGATCCGGTACGTCACGTAGTAGACGATCGGCGGAACGACCAGGACGCCGATCCGGCCTGCCCACGTGGTGGCGTTGAGCGAGATGTCGAAGAAGTACGCGATCAGGTCGTTGCTGCCGCAGAGGACCAGCAGCGTGTAGAACGCGATCGCCATGGCACCGAGCGAGGTGCGCACCGGCACGTCCCGGGGCCGCTGCAACAGGTTGTGCAGCGCGTTGTCCTTCGTGAAATGACGCTCGATCGCCGGGTAGGCGCCGGCGAGCACGTAGAGCACCGGAAGGAACGCGGGACTGGCCCAGAATGCCGGCGGGATCGTGTAGTCGCCGATGGCGATGTTCCACGGCGGGAAGATCCGCAGCATCCCCTCGGTGAACAGCACGTACCAGTCCGGTTGGGACCCGGCCGAGATGTGCGAGGGGTTGTACGGGCCGAAGTTCCAGATCGGGTTGATCTGGAACACCCCGCCCATGATCCCGAGGACACCGACGGTGACGGCGAAGAACGCGCCGCCCTTCGCCGCGAACGCCGGGAGGATCCGGACGCCCACCACGTTCTTCTCGGTGCGGCCGGGGCCGGGGAACTGGGTGTGCTTCTGGTACCAGACCAGGCCGACGTGCACCGCGATCAGCGCGAGCAGGATTCCGGGAATCAGCAGCACGTGGACGATGTAGAGCCGCGGGATGATCTCGATTCCCGGGAACTCGCCACCGAACAGCGCGAACTGCGTCCAGGTGCCGATCACCGGCACCGCCAGGATGAACCCGGACGCGATCCGCAGCCCCGTGCCCGAGAGCAGGTCGTCGGGGAGCGAGTAGCCGCTGAAGCCCTCCATGAAGCCGAGGAACAGCAGCAGGACGCCGATGATCCAGTTCGTCTCACGCGGCTTGCGGAACGCGCCGGTGAAGAACGTGCGGCACATGTGGGCGACCATGGCGGCCATGAACAGCAGGGCCGCCCAGTGGTGCACCTGCCGGACGAACAGGCCGCCGCGCACCTGGAACGAGATGTCCAGCGCGCTCTCGTACGCGCGGCTCATGTGCACGCCGCGCAGGTTGTCGAACACGCCGTTGTAGGTGACCTCGGTCATCGACGGGTCGAAGAACAGCGCGAGATAGGTGCCCGAGAGCAGCAGGACGATGAAGCTGTAGAGGGCGACCTCACCGAGCATGAACGACCAGTGGGTCGGGAAGACCTTGTTGAACTGCTTCCGCATTCCCGCTGCCGGGTGGAAGCGCTGGTCCATCTCGTCGAGGGCCTCGGCGCCCTTCGCTTGCAGCCCACCGGCGGAACTGGTGGGCGTGGTGATCGCGCTCATGATCTCAGCTCCCAGAACGCCGGACCGACTGGCTCGTTGAAGTCACCCGTGGCGACGAGGTAACCCTCGTCGTTCACGGTAATCGGAAGTTGGGGCAGCGCGCGTGTCGCGGGACCGAAAATCGGCCGAGCATGGTCCGTCGCGAGGAACTGCGACTGGTGACAGGGGCAGAGGATCCGCTGTGTCTGCGCCTCGTAGAGCGACGCCGGGCAGCCCAGGTGCGTGCAGATCTTCGAGTAGGCGTAGTAGTCGCCGTAGTGGTAGTTCTCCGTGCCCGGGCCCTGGGTGACCGGGGTGCCGGGACGGAACCGGATCAGCATCGTGGGGGTGTCGGGGGCGCGCAGGGCGGCCTGAAGCGCCTCGGGGTGGCCCCGCTCCTCCTCCCGGAACGGGAAGACGGTCTCCATCGAGCCGGCATCCTGGTCGCCCGGGCGCACCAGCGAGATCTCCTCGGGGTCACCGGTGTCGCGGCGCAGGTAGACCGTCTCTCCGTGCACCGACTTCCACCCGGTCACCCACAGCGGGGAGTTGGGGCCTTGCTTCCACGGGTTGCGGACCAGCGGGCCGATCGCCGCGACGGTGAGCCCGAGGCCGAAGAGGCCGGCCGCGGCACCCGCCGCGCGGATGATCACCTTGCGCCTCGCGATGCCCGTGTCCTGGCCTGCCTTGGTGAGCTGGGCCAGCACGGTCATGCGCGCCACGTCGTCGGAGGGACCGTCGTGGCGTTGCTGCACCGACACCTCGTCGGGGAAGAACTTCTTCACATACGCGATGACGGCGATGCCCAGCGCCAGCACCGCGATCCCGAAGGTGGCCCCGACGATCGGCGTGTAGAGCGTGTAGAGCGAGTAGCCGGGGTCACCGGGCGCCTTGTACTCGTAGGGCCACCAGATGAACGCTGCGAAGAACGCGGCTCCGGCGATGGCGGAGATCGCGAACCACATGGCGACGGAGCGCTCGGCCCGCTTCTCGGCGCGCGTTCCCGGGATCGGGAACTTCGGCTGGTTGTGGACGATCTCGACGTCGTCGAGCTCGGCAGCCAGGCGGGCCCGCTGCTCGAGGCTCATCTCCTCCACCTCGGTGGTGGTGGGGGTGCGTCGGTGCGGGTGCTCCGTGCCCGGCGTCGGCGGATCCTGCCGCGAGGTGGTCATGACTTGGCTCCCAGCCACAGTGCGAATCCGATCATCGCGGCCAGGCCGACGATGAACGCGATCAAACCTTCAGAAACCGGCCCGATGCCGCCCAGCGGGTCGCCGCCGGGGTTGTTGTGGCCCTCGGTGACCGACTTGATGTAGCCGATGATGTCCTTCTTCTCCTCGGGCGAGAGCTGCCGGTCGGAGAACTTCGGCATGTTCTGCGGCCCGCTGAGCATCGCCGTGTAGATGTCGGTCTCGGTGGCCGGGTCGAGCGTCGGGGCGTACTTACCCGAGGTCAGCGCGCCGCCGCGGCCGGTGAAGTTGTGACACGAGGCGCAGTTGAGCCGGAACAGCTCACCGCCGCGCGCGGTGTCGGGGCCACGCAGCGCGGCACCCGAATCCGCCGGCCGGGTGGGGCCGCCACCATGGGACTCGACGAACGCGCCCAGCGCGTTGAGGTTCGCGGCGCCCTCGGGCGTGTTCGGGTCGAACTCCTCCAGCGGGGGCTTGCGCTCCGCCTGCGCCTCCTGGCGGGCCAGCGGCATGCGCCCGGTCGACACCTGGAAGTAGGCGGCCGCGTCACCGACGCCGATCAGGCTGGGGCCGCGGTCCTGCACGCCCTGCAGGTTGGACCCGTGGCAGGTGATGCAGTGGGAGTTGTAGAGCTCCTGCCCCTGCGCGACGAGCGCCGCGTCGTTCGGCTGGGCGACCGCGACCTGGGGCTGCGGCGAGAAGGTGGTGTAGAGGCCGCCGACGACCAGCAGGCCGATGCCCAGCGCGAGCACGCCTGCGATGCGGCGGCGGAAGCGGCTGCGCGGGCCCCGGAGGCGCTTCGAGGAAGGTGTGGTGGTCACGTCTGCGTCGTCCAGCCCTCGTCGGTCAGCGGATGAAGTAGATGACGGCGAACAGGCCGATCCACACCACGTCGACGAAGTGCCAGTAGTACGACACGACGATCGCTGCGGTGGCCTGTTGCGGAGTGAACTTGCTGAGCTTGGTGCGGATGATCAGGAAGATGAAGGCGATGAGCCCGCCGGTGACGTGCAGCCCGTGGAAGCCGGTGGTCAGGTAGAAGACCGTGCCGTAGGCGTCCGAGGAGATCGTGGTGCCCTCGTGCACGAGGTTCCAGTACTCGTAGGCCTGACCAGCGAGGAAGACCGCCCCCATGATCAGCGTCAGCAGGTACCAGCGGCGCAGCCCGAACACGTCGCCCCGCTCCGCGGCGAACACCCCGAACTGGCATGTGAACGACGACGACACCAGGACGATCGTCACCACGAGGGCGTACGGCACGTCCAGGTGCGTGGGCGGAGGCGGCCACGACAGCCCGGGCGGGTTCTGGGCCCGGGCGGTGAAGTAGATCGCGAACAGCCCGGCGAAGAACATCAGCTCGCTGGACAACCAGACGATGGTGCCAACGCTGACCAGGTTGGGGCGGTTCAGCGAGTGGATGCGCGCGCTGATGCTAGGAGCCGCTGTCGTCACCCGGGCATTATTACCCCGGTCCAACTTCTACAGCTTGTCGGGCTACCCGCGGCGTCAGTCACGGTTTGGTGGCTGAACGGGCGGCACCTGCCAGATGTTCCGGAGCGCGGCACTACAGTTTCCCAGCGTGAGCAGCCCTGTCGCGCGCCCGACCCTGACCGTGCTGGTGTTCAGCCACCGCCCTGAGGTCCGCGAATCCGTCATCACGGCCGTCGGTCGGCGCCCCGCGCCCGACCTCGGCAGGGTGCGGTTCGTCGAGGCCGAAGGCATCGCCCAGGTGCTCGCCGCGGCCGACGCGGGTGACATCGACCTCGCCATCCTCGACGGCGAGGCGCAGCCGACCGGCGGCATGGGCCTCTCGCGTCAGCTGAAGAACGAGATCGACGACTGCCCGCCGATCATCGTAACGCTGCGCAGGAACGACGACCGGTGGCTCGCCACCTGGTCGCAGGCCGACGCCGTGCTGGTGCACCCGCTCGACCCCCTCACCGCCGCCGAGACGGTGGCCGACGTCCTGCGCCGGTCCACCGCACTAGACACTGCGATCCGTGGCTGACGACACCCCCCTCACCTGGTCCGGCATCCTCGGCAGGCTGCTCCGCGGCGAGCACCTCGAGGTGGGTGACACGGCGTGGGTGATGGACCGGGTTCTCTCGGGCGAGGCCACACCCGCGCAGCTCGCCGGGTTCCTCGTGGCCCTGCGGGCCAAGGGCGAGACCGCCGCGGAGATCTCCGGGCTGGCCGAGACGATGCTGCGGCACGCCCGGCGCGTCGTCGTTCCGGGACCTGCGGTCGACGTGGTCGGCACCGGGGGCGACCAGGCACACACGGTGAACATCTCGTCCATGGCCGCCGTCATCGTCGCAGCGGCGGGAGTGCCGGTCGTCAAGCACGGCAACCGCGCGGCGTCGTCCGCGAGCGGCGCGGCCGACGTGCTCGAGGCGCTCGGCGTGGCCGTCGACCTGCCCCCCGACGGCGTCGCCGCCTGCGTGGCCGAGGTCGGGATCGGGTTCTGCTTCGCGCCGGTGTTCCACCCGAGCTTCCGGCACACCGCCGGTCCGCGCCGCGAGCTGGGCGTGCCCACCGCGATGAACGTGCTCGGCCCGCTGACGAACCCGGCCCAGCCGCTCGCCGCGCTCGTCGGGTGTGCCGACCCCCGGCTCGCCCCGGTGCTCGCTGAGGTGTTCGCCGGGCGTGGGGCGTGCGCGCTCGTGGTGCGTGGCGACGACGGGCTCGACGAGCTGACCACCACGACCACCAGCACGGTGTGGGTCGCGTCCGGTGGGGAGGTGCGCACCGAGACCCTCGACGCGCAGGCCTTCGGCATCGCCCCCGCCACCCGGGAGGACCTACGTGGCGGTTCCGCGGAGGTCAACGCCGGCGTGTTCCGCGCGCTCGTCGCGGGCGAGCGCGGACCGGTGCGCTCCGCGGTGTTGCTGAACGCGGCAGCGGCGGTCGTCGCCTTCGACGGCCCGCCCGCCCGGCTGGCCGAGGCGTTCCCCGCGGCGTTGGAGCGCGTGGCGGAGGCGATCGATTCGGGAGCCGCCGAACGCCTGCTGCAGCGCTGGGCCGAGTTCTCGACGTCGCTGCGAGCCTGACGGCGCCGGCCCCGCCGGCCCCGAGCTAGTCGAGGCCGACCGAGAAGGTGGCCTCGGTGTCGGCGCGCGAGTAGGAGCGGAAGGCGATGTGGGTGTCGGTGCGCCGCACGCCCTCGATCTTGCTGAGCCGCCCGGCGATCACGTCGGCGAGCTGGTCGTGCTCGGAGACCTTGACCACCGCGATGAGGTCGACGTCACCCGCGCACGAGTAGACCTCGCTCACGCCGTCGAGATCGGCGATGGCCTGCGCGGTCTCCGGGATCCGGTCGGTAGCGGTGTGCACCATGACGATCGCGGTGATCACGACGGCTCCTCGGGTAGGTCGGATGATGGTGACCTTAGTCCACCGCGATCTCGACCGGCCGCGCTCGCTCCGCCCAGTCACTCCAGCGGGCCGCGCCGTTCGCGGGTTCGGCCCAGGGCGGTTCGGCGTGGACCAGCCGGGTGCCGCCCGTGGTGAGCCAGCGGTGCAGCAGGCGCACCTCCTCGGCGGGCGCACCGCGCAGCGGCCCGGGCTCCGCGAGCACGATCTGGGCGCCGAGCCGCAGCGCGTCGATCACGGGCATGGGGGCGACGCCACGGCGGGCCACGCCTGCTGCGGCCAGCCTGCCGAACCGCAGCACCGCGATCTCCCAGCCGCCACGGCCGTCGGGTCGCGCACCGACCACCTCGGGCAGCGCGGCGAGTGTGGCCAGGCGCTGTGTGCGTTCGAGCCCCACGATCAGGCCGGCCAGCCGATCCCGCACACGGGCGGCCGCCTCGAACCGCTCCCGCCCGGCGAGTTCGTCGACCTGCGTGGCCATCGTGCGGAGCGCCGTGTCGTCCCGGCCGTCGATGAGCTCGTGCAGCGCCTGGACGGCCGGGGCGTACTCCTCGGGCGTCTGCAGCCCCGCGCACGGCGCAGCGCACCTGCCGAGCTCGTGCAGGGCGCAGGGCGACGCGGACGCCCCACGCGCCGGGATGCGCTGCGTGCACGGCCGCAGGGGCACCACGTCGAGCACCGAGTCGAGCGCGGCCGCGGCCGCCTGCCGGGAGCCGAACGGGCCCATTGCCCCCTCACGGGGCGTGGTGACCACCGAGAGCCGCGGAAACGCCTCGGCGGTAGGTGTGACCCACCACCCGCGATGGGGACGGCGGGAGCGGCGGTTGTAGCGCGGCTGATGGGCCGCGATCAGCCGCAGCTCCCGCACCGCCGCCTCCAGGGCATGCGCGCAGACGACGGTGTCGACCCGCTCGGCGAGCGCCACCATGTCGCGAACGCGACGGCGACGCTCACCCGAGGTGAAGTAGCTGCGCACCCGCCGTTGCAGGTCGCCGCTGGTGCCGACGTAGAGCACCTCGTCGCGGGGACCGCGGAACAGGTACACCCCCGGCGCCGCAGGCACCCCGGCCGCCAGCACCCGCTTCTTCCGCTGCGCCTGCGTGGGCCGGTGCGGGGCCGACTCCCGCGCCAGCCCGAGGAGCTCCTCCAGGCTCTGCACGCCCAGGTTGCCCACCCGTTCCAGCAGCCGGTGCAGCACCTCGACGGTGGCGCGGGCGTCGGCAAGGGCGCGGTGGGTGGGTTTCGTGGTGGTGCCGAACAGCTGGGCCAGAGCGCCGAGTCGTACGCTCGGCGCCTCGTCGGACGAGAGGACGGCACGGGCCAGGCGCGCGGTGCAGAGCACAGGTGGGCGTGGCCACACCAGACCGTGCCGCTCGCACGCGGCGCGCAGGAAGCCGGCGTCGAAGGGCGCGTTGTGGGCCACGAGCACGGAACCGCGGAGGAACTCGAGCACCGTGGGCAGGACGGCGGGCAGCCTGGGAGCTCCGGAGATCATCGCGGTGGTGATGCCGGTGAGCGCCACGATGGCCGGTGGCATGCCGGTGCCGGGATCGACGAGCGTGGCGAGCTCCCCGACGTGCTCGCCGCCGCGCACCTTCACCGCACCGATCTCGGTGATCGAGTCGGTGTTCGCCGAGCCGCCGGTGGTCTCCAGGTCGAGAACGACGAAAGTGACCTCGCGTAGTGGGGTGCCGAGTTCGTCGAAGGACAGCTGCGGGGAGACGGAACCGGGCACGGCGGCGGACGCTAGCGGCACTGACCGACAGAACATGCAGATCACCGCGCGTGTTCGTGCAGCCACCGCTGGGTGGTACCAGCGGAACGCGGATAACCTGGAACGATGTCCGGGTCAGACGACGCCGCCCGGCCGCCCGAGTTCGGTGCGGCCGGTCTTTCGGCGTCTGCCGGTGACCCGATCGTGCCCGAGCCGGTGAACTGGGAACGGCTCCCGGACGCCGTGCGCACCCGCCTCGCCGAGACGGCCGCGGCAGCCGTCGGCTCGATGCCCGTCGCGGACGTCCCCGTGTCGCTGCGCAGGCTGGCCCGGTTCACCCCGGCCAAGCGCGCGAAGCTCGGCGCCCCGGCCCTCACCGCCGAACTGGCGGTCTCGCTCGCGTTCCGCACCGCGGTCATCGCGTGGTGGGAGGAGCACCGGCCCGGCGAGCTCACCGCCACCGCGGACGACCCCCTCACCGCGGCCGCCGCCGCCGTGCTCACCGACGACCCCGCGGCCGGCGACGTGGTGGCGGCCGCCGCCCGCCGGGGCGAGGTCGTCGAGCTGCGGGCCGAGCGGGACGCCGCGCTGTCCCGGGTGGACAAGCTCACCATCGAGCTGGATCGGCTGCGCGGCGAGCTCACCGAGGCCCGGGCGCAGGCGCGGGAGGCGGGGGAGCAGCGCGACGCGGAGTACCAGCAGCTGCGGCGGCGGGTCTCGGACCAGGGCGCGCGGCTGCGCGCGGCGGTCGACGCCCGTGCGGAGGCCGAGCAGGTCGTCGCGGAGCTGCGCCGCTCGGCGGAGAGCGAGCTCGCCGCGGCACAGGCGGAGCGCGACCGTGAGCGCGGCCGGGCCGAGGCGGAGCGCAGGCGCGCCGACCGGGCCGCGGCCGAGGTGGCGGCGGCGCGGCAAGCCGCGCGCGAGGCCCGCAAGGCCGACGAGGTGCGTCTCGAACTGCTCATCGACACCCTCGGCGGGGCGCTGACGGGGCTGCGCCGGGAGCTCGCACTCGGCGGTGGTGGCCCGCGGCCGGCCGACCTGGTCGCCGGCGCCCAGGCCGCGCACCGGGGGGCGGCGATCGACGGCCTCGCCGGCCTCGACGCGCTGCTCGCCGTGCCGTCGGTGCACCTGATCGTCGACGGCTACAACGTCAGCAAGACGGGCTACCCCGAGCTGCCGCTGGCCGACCAGCGCACGCGGTTGGTCGGGCAGCTTGCCGCGCTCGCCGCGCGTACCGGCGTGGAGATCACCGTCGTGTTCGACGGTGCGGGCGTCGTCTCCGCTCCCCACCGGGGGTCCCGCGGCGTGCGGGTCCTGTTCAGCGACGTCGGCGTGCTGGCCGACGACGTGATCCGTGACCTGGTGGCGGCCGAGCCCGAGGGCCGGCCCGTCCTCGTGGCCACGTCGGACCGTGCGGTCGTCGTCTCCGTGCGCCGGGGCGGGGCGTACTCCGTGCCGTCGGCGATCCTTCTGGGCCGATTGGCCCGCGGCTGACGCCCTTCTCGCCGCTTCACCGATGGTCTTCTTCATCACCCTGAAGCGTTATTCGGCGCACGGAACTGTCGGGGGGTGCTCCTAACGTCCGCGGACATCGGAAACGTCCGACCGGCGAGGGAGCAGAAATGATCATCGACTGTGACAGCTGTGCGGTTCGCGGCGATGCCTGTGGCGACTGCGTGATCGGCGTGCTGCTCGGTACGCCTGCCCCGCGAGCGGCCGGATCCGCGGCGGAGAACCTGCCGTCCGGCGCGCCCAAACTGCAACTCGACGCACCAGAAAGGCGAGCGCTCGATGTGCTCGCGGATCAAGGTCTCGTGCCGAGATTGCGGTTGGTGGCCGTTCCTGCGCGCCGAACGCTCCCTGGCCCGGATGGGCGACAGGCCGATCGTGACGCTGGGTGACATTACGCTGTTGTGGAACCTGTTTGGTTGCTCTTTGCACTCGGCCGGTGGTCACCCGAACGCCTGACACGCCGTGACCCTCTGTTTGGACGGCTTTGGTGATCTCCGTAATCTCCGCGAGACCTTGTGGCGGTTCAGCCATTCGCAGGGAATGGCGACGCAAGGTCACCGCGTACTCGTCCGATCGGTTGTTCGGGGCCCCTGATCGGGGAGCACGCGGGTGGCGAGAGGAGATCCATCCGCGTGGTGTCGCCTCGGCGTACCCCATCCGGTCGCGGTCGGAAGTCCCGGTGGTTCACACATCGACCCGCCCTCCGCAGGCGTTCTGCGCCCTCGGCCGGAGCCCTCGTCCTTGCTTCGCTTCTCGCCCTCGTCCTGAGCGCCGGGCCGGCGAGCGCCCAGCCCCCATCCCCACCTCCACCCCCGCCGCCCCCCACCAACGCCGCTGACGCCGCGAAGCAGCTCGAGCAGGTGCAGCATGAGGCGGAAGCTCTCACCGAGCAGTGGCACGCGGCCCAGGACACCGTCGACGCCCGGCAGGCCGAGCTGGGGACGCTGCGCGAAGCCATCGCGCCCGCGCAGGCGGCAGTGGACGCCGCCAAGGGCAACGAAGAGCAGTACCGCCAGCAGCTCGACGCGGTGGCCATGGGCACCTTCGAGAGCGGCAGCCTCGACCAGTTCAACGCGTTCCTCGCAAGCAAGTCACCGCAGGACTTCCTGGACCAGATGTCGGCGCTGGAGACGATCTCGGCCGACTACAAGGCCGCTCTCGAGCAACTGCAGGCCGTCGTCGACCAGACGTCCAAGGCCCAGGCCGAGGCCGATGCCGCCGTCCAGCGCGCGCAGGCCGCCGCCGACGAGGCGGCCAAGGCCGAGAAGGACGTCGAGGACCGCAAGCGTGATGCCGAGATGCGGATCGACGACGCGGAGAAGCTCCTCGAACGGCTGTCGCCGCAGCAACGGCGCAACCGCAACGGCCCCGGGGAGAGCGCGCCGGGTCCGATCACCGGCACCGGTGTCGGCGTCGAGGCGCTCCGAGCGGCGGCCACCCAGCTCGGCAAGCCCTACCAGTGGGGTGCGGGCGGCCCGGGCAGCTACGACTGCTCCGGCCTCACCAGCTGGGCGTTCAAGCAGGCGGGTGTCACGCTCCCGCGCTCGAGCAGCCAACAGGCGCGGGTCGGCAAGGCGGTGCCGTGGGGCGACATGCGCCCCGGTGACCTCGTCTTCTACTACTCGCCCGTGAGCCATGTCGGCATCTACGCCGGCGACGGAAAGATGATCAACGCACCGCAGACCGGCGACGTCGTGAAGTACCAGACGGTGTCGAGCAGTGCCTTCAGCGGCGCCCGGCGCCTCTAGGGAGGGTGCTGAACAGCTCCGCCCGTAGCGAGCGGTGATCCAGGTGCAGTGTCCTTGCGGGACACCCGCACCCGGGCGATCGCAAGGCGGAGGAGGGGCCGATACCGCTGTTGTATCGGGCCCGACGACAACGCCGCGAGGGCGCCGCCTGGGCGCCGCGCAGTAGGGCCGAGTTGTTCAGCGCGCTCCCTAACAGACCTCGTCCGCTCCCCGGGAACGAGCGGCGGCCGGCACCGCAGTCGGCCGCCGCCCGGTCTCTCAGCCGCGTCCCCCGGCCGTGCCGGGCGCACCGGCGCCGCCCGCCGAGGGCCTGCACTAGCGTCGGGCGCGTGCCACCCACGTTGCTGGTGACCAACGACTTCCCGCCCCGCACCGGCGGCATCCAGAGCTACCTGCAGGCCTTCGCCGACCGGCTCCCTGTCGGTGAGCTCGCCGTCTATGCACCGGCCTGGCCGGGCGCCGCGGAGTTCGACGCCACGCGCTCCTATCCCGTGCACCGCCACCCGACCTCCTTGATGCTGCCGACCCCCGACGTCGCCCGGCGGGCCGTCGCGCTCGCGCGCGAGCACGGGTCGAGCACTGTCTGGTTCGGGGCGTCGGCGCCGCTGGCCTTGCTCGGGCCGGGGCTGCGCCGCCGGGCGAGCATCTCCCGGGTCGTGGCCAGCACCCACGGCCACGAGGTGGGCTGGGCGATGCTGCCGGGCGCCCGGCAGGCCCTGCGCCGTATCGGCGCCGACACCGACGCGCTCACCACGATCTCCCGCTACACCCGCAGGCGCGTGGCCGCCGCCTTCGGCCCGGATGCGGCGTTGGAGGTCATGCCGTCCGGGGTGGACACCGCGGTGTTCCGCCCCGACCCCGCTGCCCGCGACGAGCTGCGCCGCCGCTACGGCCTCGGCGACGCACCCGTCGTCACCTGTGTGTCGCGGCTGGTGTCACGCAAGGGGCAGGACGTTCTGATCGCGGCGCTCTCCCGTGTGCGCGAGCGGGTGCGGGGAACGCGCTTGTTGCTGGTCGGCGACGGACCGTACGGTCCGCGGCTGCGCGGGCTCGCGGCTGAGGCGGGCGTTGCCGAGCACGTCGTGTTCGCCGGGCGGGTGCCGGTCGGCGAGCTGCCGGCCCATCACGCCGTCGGCGACGCGTTCGCGCTGCCGTGCCGTACCCGGGGCCGCGGGCTCGATGTGGAGGGCCTGGGGATCGTGCTGCTCGAGGCCGCCGCGTCCGGGGTGCCGGTGGTGGCAGGCGACTCCGGCGGGGCTCCCGAGACCGTGCGGGAGGGCCGCACCGGCCACGTGGTCGACGGGCAGGACGTCGCCGCCGTCGCGGACGCCCTCACGCGCCTGCTCGCCGACCCCGACTGCGCTCGCGCGATGGGTGCGGCAGGCCGCGAGTGGATGGTGGAGGAGTGGGGGTGGCCGTCGCGGGTGGCCCGCCTGCACGCGCTGCTGGCCGGCACCCCCCTCCCCGCGTCGGCCTGAGGATCAGGCGGGGGTCTTCGTCGCGCTGTAGATGCTCGCGATCTCACCGGCGAAGGTCTTCGCGACGACCGCGCGCTTGACCTTCATCGTGGGGGTGAGCTCGCCACCTGCCTCGGTGAAGTCGACGGGCAGGATCCGGAACTCGCGGATCTCCTCCGCACGCGAGACGGCCTTGTTGGCCTCGGCCACGGCGCCCTCGATCTCCGTACGCAGGTCGGGGTCGTTCACCAGGTCGCCGACGCCGTCGGCGGCAGGCTTGCCGTTGCGCTGGCGCCATCCGGGCAGTGCCTCCGCGTCGATCGTCACCAGCGCCGCGACGAAGGGCTGTGCGTCCCCGACGACCATGCACTGGCTCACCAGCGGGTGGGCCCGGAGCCGGTCCTCCAGCACCGCGGGGGCGACGTTCTTGCCGCCCGCGGTGATGATGAGCTCCTTCTTCCGGCCCGTGATCGTCAGGAAGCCGGCGTCGTCGACCTCGCCGATGTCACCGCTGTGGAACCAGCCGTCCTCGAGCACCTCGGCGGTGGCGGCCTCGTTGTGCCAGTACCCCCCGAACACGAGCGGGCCCTTCAACAGGATCTCGCCGTCGTCGCCGATGCGCACCGAGTTGCCGGGCATCGGCCTCCCGACCGAGCCCACGCGCTGGGCCGCGAGCGTGTTGATCGTGATGCCCGCTGACGTCTCGGTGAGGCCGTAGCCCTCGAGCACGGGCAGGCCGACCCCGCGGAAGAAGTGGCCGAGCCGATCGCCCAGCGGACCACCGCCGGAGACCGCGGCGACGACCTGACCGCCGACGGCGGCGCGCAGCTTGGCGTAGACGAGCTTGTCGAACAGCGCGTGCCGCAGGCGCAGGCCGAGCCCGGGGCCGCCGGTGTCGCGCGCCTGGCTCCACTCGATCGCCGTGTCGGCGGCGGCGTCGAAGATCTTGCCCTTCCCGTCGTCGTGGGCGCGCTGGCGGGCTGCGTTGTAGACCTTCTCGAAGACGCGCGGCACCGCGAGCAGCACCGTCGGACGGAACGCGGCGAGGTCGGGCAGCAGGGTGGTCACGTCGGGGGTGTGCCCGATGACGGTGCGCGTGGCGAAGGAGGCGCACTGGATCGCTCGGCCGAACACGTGTGCGAGCGGCAGGAAGAGCAGGACGGACCCGTCCGTGCCGAGCATCTCGGGGAAGACGTGCGCCGCCGCCTTGACCTCGCTGAGCAGGTTGCGGTGGGTGAGCTCGCAGCCCTTGGGGCGACCGGTGGTGCCGGACGTGTACACGAGGCTGGCGAGGTCGTCGGCCCCGACGGCGTGCCGCCGGGCATGCACCTGGTCGGCGGGGACGTCCGCGCCGAGCGCCGTGATCCGGTCCACGGCCGGAGCCGCGTCGGCATCGTCGGCGCCGTCGGCGGCCGGTTCGATCTGCCAGACGTGCCGCAGGGCCGGGAGATCGTCCGCGACGCTGCGCACCAGTTCGCGGTGCTTGCCGGACTCGACGATGACGGCGACGGCCGCGGAGTCGCCGAGGATCCAGCTGATCTGCTCGGCCGATGAGGTCTCGTAGATCGGCACGGTCACCGCGCCCGCGGCCAGCACCGCATAGTCGACCAGCGTCCACTCGTACCGGGTGCGCGACAGCAGCGCCACGCGGTCGCCCTGCTGCACGCCCGCGGCGATCAGGCCCTGCGCGATGGCAGTGACCTCGTCCGCGAACCGTCCTGCTGACACGTCGGTCCATGCCCCGTCGATCCGCCGTCGGAAGGCCGGTGCCGCGGCGTCCTGCGCGGAGTTGTCGTAGACCGCGTCGACGAGGTTCTCGTTCTCACCGACCCGGAAGGTTGCGGGGACGCTGTACTCGCGCACGGGCGTTGACCTCCTGGCCTGCGCTGGCTGTGGTTCACGGCAACCTACCGTGCAGATCTCCCCGTAGGGAGGGTCGAGTGCGCATACCGCGGCAGATCCGGCACGCTGCGTGCATGCCGTCGGTGGACGTGGTGGACGAGACGTTTCTCGCCGTGGCGCCGGAAGTGGTGGCCGCCGAGTTCGCCCAACCGGCGCGGTGGCCCGTGCTGTGGCCCGATCTGCGCCTCGAGGTGATGACCGACCGCGGCGCGGAGGGGGTGCGCTGGACGGTGCAGGGCGCGCTCGTCGGCAGCATGGAGGTCTGGCTGGAGCCCGTGCTCGACGGGACCGTGCTGCACTACTTCCTGCGCGCCGACCCGGCCGGACCGGACGGCGCGCCGCGCCCGGCGTCACCGCGCCGCGCCGCAGCGGAGGCCCGCAGGCGCCAGCGCGCGGCCAAGGCCATCGCGTTCGCCTGCAAGGACAGGCTGGAGGCGGGTCGCGCGCCGGGGGAGCCCCCGACGTAGGTTGGCGACCATGCGCGTGCACGTGGTGTCCGATGTGCACGGCAACGTGGAGGCGCTGGCCCGGGCGGGGGACGGTGCCGACGCGCTGCTCGTGCTGGGCGACCTCATCGACTACGTCGACTACGGCAATCCCGCCGCCGGGATCCTCGGGCGCGTGCTCGGCCCCGAGGTGAGCATCCGCTTCGCACATCTGCGCACCAACGGTGCCCGCAGCGAGCTCGTCGCCTACGTCAAGGACGCGTGGTCACGCATCGCCGATGCCGACGCCGTGCTCGAGCAGGCCGTGCGTGAGCAGTACGACCGGCTGTTCGCGGCGATGACCGTCCCGACCTACGCCATCCCGGGCAACGTCGATCTCCCGCGGCTGTGGCCGGAGTACGAGCGGCCCGGGCTCCACCTGCCGGACGGGCACGTGGTCACGGTGGGCGGGCTGCGGATCGGGTTCGTCGGGGGCGTGCCGCTGCCACCGGGGCAGACGGTGCTCTCCAGCGGTCCCTGGACGCCGCACCTGCTGCCCTTCGAGGAGTACGCGGCCACCGTCCGCGCGCTGGACCCTGTCGACGTGCTGTGCAGCCATGTCCCGCCCTCGGTTGCGGAGCTGGCCTACGACGTGGTCTCCCGCCGCCCCGAGGCCGCGGCGCCCGCATTGCTCGACGTCGTCCGCCGGGACCGGCCGCGGGCCGCTCTGTTCGGGCACGTCCACCAGCCTCTGGCACCGAGGGCGCGGGTGGGCCGCACCGAGTGCGTCAACGTCGGGCACTTCCGCCGAACCGGCGTGCCTTACGTGCTGCGCTGGTGATCCCCGGATGTCGCAGTAGGTGATGTTCGGGCCCGCTGGGTGACCCGTCGGTGTCGATGTTGGGGCCCGCTTAGCGACCCTTCGGTATCGATGTTCGGATCTGCCCGAGGCCCTTCGGTAGCCTGCCGCTATGGCCGACGCTACGACATCCACGATCACCATTGCCGCGGCGCCGGAGCGCGTCATGGCGGTGATCGCCGACTTCCCGGCCTACCCGGAGTGGGCTTCTCAGGTGAAGAGCGTCGAGGTGCTCGGCAGTGACCCGAACGGGCGCGCCGAAAGAGTGAAGTTCACGATGGACGCCGGTCCGATCAAGGACTCCTACACACTCGACTACACGTGGGCGCCCGATGCGAGGTCGGTGAGCTGGACGCTGGTGAAGGGCCAGATCCAAAAGGCCCAGAACGGGTCATATACCGTGGTAGGGACGGGGTCTGAGACGACCGTCACCTACAGCCTCGCTGTTGATCTGAACATCCCGATGATCGGAATGTTGCGCCGCAAGGCCGAGAAGGTGATCATCGACACCGCTCTCAAAGGGCTGAAGCGGCGGGTCGAAAGCGCCCCGTGACTGGTCGTCGGCCATCTCGCGGTTACTCTCCGCCTCGTGCGTGTCGTCATGTTCACGGGCAAGGGGGGCGTCGGAAAGACGACTCTCGCTGCGGCCACTGCCGCGCTGCTCGCGCGTGCGGGTCGCAAGGTATTGGTCGTCTCGACTGATCCGGCGCACTCGCTCGGCGATGCGTTGGCGGTCGAGCTCAGCGGCGAACCGTTGGAGCTCGAACCAGGTCTCTCCGCGGCACACATCGACACCAGGGCGCTGCTCGACGGCTCCTGGACCGGCCTGCGGGCCCATCTACGCACGCTCCTGGCCGGGGCGGGCGTCGACGAGCTGGTCGCCGACGAGCTGACGGTGCTGCCCGGCGTCGAGGAGCTGCTCGCCCTCGGCGAGGTGCGCCGGGCGGCGGAGACCGGGCCGTGGGAGGTCGTGGTCGTCGACTGTGGACCCACGGCCGAGACGCTGCGGCTGCTCGCCCTGCCCGAGGCGATGTCGGGCTACCTGGAGCGACTGTTCCCGGCCCACCGTCGCGCCGTGCGCGGCCTGCTCGCCGGCCTGTCCGGTGCGGGACGTGAGGCGCAGTCGGCCTGGGACCGCACGATCGACGCCCTCGACACGCTGGCCGAGCAGCTCGACGGCCTGCGCACGATGCTCGCCGACCACCGCAGGACCTCGATCCGGCTCGTCCTCACCCCGGAACGCGTGGTGGTCGCCGAGACCCGTCGCACGCTCACCGCGCTCGCGCTGCACGGGCTGCACGTCGACGGGCTGGTCGCCAACCGGGTCGTGCCGCGGCCGCCGTCCTCGTTGCGTGGCCCGGCCGCTCGGTGGCTGCGCGTCCGGCACACCGAGCAGCAGGCCGTGCTCGCCGAGCTGGGCGCGGTGCCGGTGCCGCTGCGCACCGCCGTCCACACCGCTGAGGAGCCCACCGGCGTCGAGGCGCTGCTGGAGGTGGCGCAGTCCCTGTACGGCACGAGCGATCCCGTCCCACCCGCGGGCGGGGCGCCCGAACCGCTGTTGCAGGTGCAGCGCACGGCCGGGCAGGGCAAGTCGCTCGACTCCGAGTTCGAGCTCGTGATGCACCTCCCGGGTGCCGGCGTCGGCGCGCTGGACCTCAGCCGCGTCGACGACGACCTCGCCGTTACCGCGGGCGGCACGCGCCGCATGGTCGCGCTGCCGTCGGTGTTGCGCCGGTGCACCGTGAGCGGCGCCCGCCTCTCCGGCGATGATCTGCGGGTGGCGTTCACCCCTGACCCTGCGGTCTGGTTCCGGTGACCGGCACGGGAGGCTGCGGCGACCACAGCGGGCTCAGCGCCGAACTGCGTGCCTTCGCCCTGAGCGCGCTCGGCAAGGTCGAGCCCCTGGTGGAGCGGCTGCGCGTCGAACCAACCGGCCGCACACCCGAGACCTGCGCGAACTGCCCGGTGTGCGCCCTTCTCGCGGCGTTGCGGGGCGACCACCCCGAGCTCGCGGGACGGCTCGCCACGCACGCCGCGGGGCTGCTCGCGGTGCTGCGGGCAGCGCTCGAGGAAGGCACGCCGGCGAGTTCCGGCGGGCCACCCGATCCCGAACCGGCTGAGCCGGCACGACGCGTGCAGCACATTCCGATCGATCGTGGGCAGGAGGCCGGATGACCGCCGGCGGGAGACTCCCCGGGTGGCTGTGTCTGCTCCTGTGCTGACTGTTGGTGTCGATGTCGGGGGAACGAGCGTGCGGGCCGGCGTCGTCGACGCCGAGGGGAACGTTCACGACACCGCGCGCACTCCGACCCCGCGGAGTGAGGCGGCGCTGGAGGCGGCGCTGGCCGGCGTCATCGCCGAACTGGCCGGCCGGTACCGGATCGGGGCCGTGGGGCTCGCCCTGGCCGGGTTCGTGACGCCGGACCGGCGCGGGGTCCGGTTCGCGCCGCACCTGTCCTGGCGTGACGCCCCCGTCGCCGACCGGATCGCCGAACGTGTCGGGCTGCCCGTCGTCGTCGAGCACGACGCCAACGCGGCGGCGCTGGCCGAGCGCCACTTCGGGGCCGCATCCGGCGCGTCCACCACGGTCTTCGTCGCGCTGGGCACCGGCATCGGGTCGGCCCTGCTCATCGACGGGCAGCTCTACCGCGGCGCCTTCGGGGTGGCACCCGAACTGGGGCACCTGCGTGTCGTGCCGGAGGGGCGTCCGTGCCCGTGCGGCAAGAACGGCTGCTGGGAGCGGTACTGCAGCGGTACGGCGCTGGCCACCACCGCCGTCGAGCTGCTGGCGCGAGACCCCGGACGGTCACCGGTGCTGCGCAGGCTCGTCGCAGGCGACCCCGGACGCGTCACGGGCCAGCGGGTGGCCGCGGCCGCCCGCGACGGCGACCCGGTGGCATGCGCCGCCATGGACGAGCTGGCCCGGTGGCTGGGGGAAGGGCTCGCTCTGGTGGCGGACGTGTTCGACCCCGAGCTCGTGGTCATCGGGGGCGGGGTGTCGGAGTCGGCCCCACTGTTCCTCGATGAGGCCCGCGAGCACTACGCCGCCACCGTCACAGGCGCGGGGCGTCGCCCGCTCGCACGGATCCGCACCGCCCAGCTCGGCGAGGCGGCCGCTGTGGTGGGCGCGGCACAGCTCGCGCGCGAGGTCGTGCTGTCCTGAACGGTCGCGTCCGGCGGTCGGGCCGGGCGTCAGACCACGGCGCCGTCGTCGCCCTCGTCCTGCTCTGTACCGGGTGGGTCCGGCCACAGCCGCAGCACGAGCCACCCGATCCCGGCAGCGAGCGCGACGAGTCCGAGCGGCAGCCCGTAGAGCGACGGGACCCCGATCCAGTCGGGGGCCACGACCAGCACGAGACCGAGGCCGAGCAGCACCAGACCGACGATCGCGGGCGGGCCGAGCCGCGGCAGCGGGGGCGGCTCCGGCGGGACGAAGTGCTCGTCGTCGGCGGCGGGGGCCGGCTCCGGCATCGGGACGGGCCGGGACTCGAACAGCGATCCCGCCGGCTCCGGGGCAGCGGGCCATTCGGGCACGTGACCATCGCGGCGCAACTCCGCCACGATCGCGTCGAACTCGTCCGGCGTCCGACCGCCACCGTCGGGCTGCGCGCGCTCGTCGGGATCCCGGTCCACGCGGCCTCCTTTCGACCTGCGGCCCGCATCCAAGCCCCCCGCTGTGCTCACCATCCTGACATGCCGGCGCTGGGAAGAGGAGAAGCGCGCTCCCCGGTTCGGTGCGATCGACAGAGCCCGTTGTCGCCGTGTGACGCGCGTCCGTAGGCTGACGCCGTCGAGGTGGAGGGGGCACGCCCAGGTGCTGTACTGGTGGTCCAAGTTCGTGCTCCTCGGTCCTCTGCTGCGGCTCTTCTGCCGGCCGACCATCGAGGGAGTCGGGAACGTCCCGGAGCGCGGCGGCGCCATCCTCGCCAGCAACCACCTCGCCGTCGTCGACTCGTTCTTCCTCCCGCTGCTCGTCCCGCGGCGGATCACGTTCCTCGCCAAGCGCGAGTACTTCATCCAGCCGGGGCTCGTCGGCCGGATGAAGAAGATGTTCTTCTCCGGTGTCGGCCAGGTGCCGATCGACCGGTCCGGGGGTTCCGCCGCGCAGGCGGCGATGGACACCGCGGTGCGGCTGCTGCGCGAGGACAAGCTGCTCGGGATCTACCCCGAGGGCACGCGGTCGCCCGACGGGCGTCTCTACAAGGGGAAGACGGGCATCGCCAGGATGACGCTGGAGGCTGCCGTCCCCGTCATTCCGGTGGCCATGATCGGCACGGACAAGGTCAACCCGATCGGTTCGAGAATGTGGCGCCCCCGTAAGGTGCACATCAAGATCGGGGAGCCGCTCGACTTCTCCCGTTACTCGGGGATGGCGGGCGACCGATTCATCGAGCGCTCGATGACCGACGAGATCATGTATGCCCTCATGGAGCTATCGGGGCAGACATACGTCGACATGTACGCGGCGTCCGTCAAGGAACGCGCGGCCAAGGCGAAGCTCGCGGATCCCCAGGAATCGAGCGCGGACGGCCACTCCGGAGACGGCCTTCCGAAAGCCCGCGCAAGCTAGGCCGTGTCGGTTACACCCACTTGGACGAAGCTCCAGCAATCGGTGTAATACCCTTGCCCGGTGCCGCGATGGGTCAATGTGGTCAGACGGGACAACGCCCCTTCTTCCGGCGATGACTCACCGACGTCAATCGTCCGCCTCGAGGACATACCCACCTCGCACGTCCAGGTGGTGACGAGCCCGCCGCCCGCCCCGCCGCAGAGCTGGGTCCGCAGGATGGCGCCATGGGCGGTGTTCGGCGTGGTCGCGGTGATGGTGGTCGGGGGCACCACGGCGTGGTCGGCCTCCGTGCGCGGCCCCGAGAAGCCGCTTCTCGCCTCCGTTCCCTCCACCTATGCGGCCGTGCCGCAGGCGACCACCGACGCCCCGCCACCCGCGGAGCCGACCGCGAAGCCGGAGCCGGAGACGGAGCGAGCCGCCGTTGTGGCGACCAAGGTCAGGCGCCCGGCCACTCCTAGCGCCACTCCGCAGCAGCCGGCTCCGCCCCCGCCGCCTCCTCCGGCCACCACCACCGCCGCGCCGCCCCCGACGACAACGGCGACTCGGTCCACACGGACCACCTCTCCCGCCACCACGACGCGCCGCACGTCGATCTTTCAACCTTCGTGCCCTGCCGGCACACAGCTGGCTGCCGACGGCACCTGCGTGCGCGGGTCCGGCCGCACCCAGCCGGGCACGGACGCGGGTCGTTAAGGCGCCCGTTCGGCCTCATCGAGGTGTGCCGGCCGGGACACTCGGCGGCAGCGATCACGAACCGCCACATACAGTCATCGATGCCCCGCTCGGAACGACCGGGCCGCCTGGCGCCCGCCGGCACGGCCCGGCACGCCCGTCCGGTGCGGACCGAAGGTGGCCGGTCGTGCGTCGACCAGCGGGAACAGGACGGATATGCGCTTCTTCTACGACTGCGAGTTCATCGAGGACGGCACGACGATCGACCTGGTGTCGATCGGCGTGGTCGGAGAGGACGGCCGCGAGTTCTACGCCGTGTCCACGGAGTTCGACCCATCCCGGGCAGGCGACTGGGTGCGGGCTCACGTCCTACCCAAGCTTCCCTCCCCGGCGGATCAGGCCTGGCGCTCACGCGCCCGGCTGCGTGCCGACCTGCTGGAGTTCCTGACCTCGGCCCCCGGCGACGTCGAGCTCTGGGCCTGGATCGCCGCGTACGACCACGTGGCGCTCTGCCAGCTGTGGGGCGCGATGCCGGCGTTGCCGCGCGCGTTGCCCCGGTTCACCCGTGAGCTCCGGCAGCGCTGGGAGGACGCCGGACGTCCCCCGCTCCCGCCGCCCACCTCCGACGCACACGACGCACTGGCCGACGCCCGCCTGAACGCGAAGCGGTGGGAGGCGATCGAGTCGGCGGTGGCCGCCCGCTGACCATCAGCGAGCGGCCACCGATACGTGCTCTCGGCATCAAGTGAAGATGCTGACGCCACCGGGTCCGACGAGCAGGCCGACGATGATGAGCACGATTCCCCAGATGAGCTGCTTACGGAGGATCGCGAGCACGCCGGCGATCACCAGAACCACGGCGATGATCCACAGTAGAGTTGACATACCGCTAAGTGCCCTGATCACCCGCCCGGGAACCGCGCCGTTCGGGTGACCCACGCAACAGTTCGGCCGTATCGACGCTCATCCGGCGCGCGGCCGAACGGATCGGCTGCCGCTTCCTGAGGCCGTTCGGGTCGGTGGCTCCCGCGGTCCGGCTGCCGCGGGCACGGCTACCCTGCTGGGTGTGAACTGGACCGTCGACGCCCCGGTCGAAGTGCTGCCCGAGCTGCCGCCCCTGCCCGCCGAGCTGCGTGCTCGCCTCGACGACGCCCTCGACCGGCCCGCCGCTCAGCAGCCCGACTGGCCCGACAGCGAGCACGTCGCGCACGTCCGCACCGTGCTCGAGAGCGTGCCGCCGGTCACGCTGCCTCCCGAGGTCGACCGCCTCCAGGAGCGGCTCGCCCAGGTCGCCCGCGGCGAGGCGTTCCTGCTCCAGGGCGGCGACTGCGCGGAGACCTTCGTCGACAACACCGAGCCGCACATCCGCGCCACGATCCGCACGCTGCTGCAGATGGCCATCGTCCTCACCTACGGCGCCTCGCTGCCCGTGGTGAAGGTGGGGCGGATCGCGGGGCAGTACGCCAAGCCGCGCAGCGCGCCCGTCGACGCTCTGGGGCTGCCCTCCTACCGCGGTGACATCGTCAACTCGATCGTCGCCCACCCGGCCGCCCGCGTGCCGGATCCGTCCCGCATGGTCCGGGCCTACGCCAACGCGAGCGCAGCGATGAACCTCGTGCGGGCGCTCACCGCCACCGGCATGGCGGACCTGACGATGGTGCACGACTGGAACAAGGACTTCGTGCGCACCTCGCCTGCGGGGGAGCGGTTCGAGACCATCGCGGCGGAGATCGAGCGGGCGCTGCGGTTCATGGACGCCTGCGGGGTCGACGACCACAACCTGCACAGCGTCGAGTTCTACGCGAGCCACGAGGCCCTGCTCATCGACTACGAGCGGGCCATGCTGCGGATGGACACCACCGGCCCCGAGCCGCGGCTCTACGACCTCTCGGCCCACTTCCTGTGGATCGGGGAGCGCACTCGCCAGCTCGACGGCGCCCACATCGCGTTCGCGGAGCTGCTGTCCAACCCGATCGGGCTCAAGATCGGTGCCACCACCACGCCGGAACACGCCGTCGAGTACGTCGAGCGGCTCGACCCGCACGCCACACCCGGACGGCTCACCCTCGTCAGCCGGATGGGCAACGGCAAGGTCCGCGACGTGCTCCCGCCGATCGTCGAGAAGGTGGAGGCGTCGGGCCACAAGGTCATCTGGCAGTGCGACCCGATGCACGGCAACACCGTGGAGTCCACCACCGGCTACAAGACCCGCCATTTCGACCGGATCGTCGACGAGGTGCAGGGCTTCTTCGAGGTGCACAGGGCGCTCGGCACGCACCCCGGCGGCATCCACGTGGAGGTCACGGGTGAGGACGTCACGGAGTGCCTCGGCGGCGCGCAGGAGATCTCCGACGCCGACCTCGCCGGACGTTATGAGACGGCCTGCGACCCCCGCCTGAACACGCAGCAGTCGCTGGAGCTGGCGTTCCTCGTGGCGGAGATGCTCCGCGGTTGATCCGAATCCCCGCGAGTCGCGCACGGATGCGGACGACTTGCGGGGGGCTCAGAACGTCTCCAGGGTGACCGTGCTGCCCTTGTCCACCAGCGTGCCGGCGCTCGGGTCCTGGCCGATCACGCGGGAGCGACCCCGCTCGTCGGAGAACCGGGAGTGCTGGTCGGAGTCGAGTCCGACGTCGTCGAGCTTGTCGGAGGCGTCGTCATACCGCTCCCCGATGACGAACGGCACCTCCACCTGGTCCTCATCCGGTGGCTCCGGGCCGCGGCTGATCACCAGCGTGACGGGCGCGCCGATCGGGAGGGCGGTGCCGGCTGCGGGGTTCGTGCTGACGACAGCGCCGGCCGGCACAGTGTCGCTGAACTGGTCGGCGTCGGTCGACCGCACCGGATTGAGGTCGCCGTCGCGCAGGGCCTGTTCGGCAGCCGCGACGGCGGTGCCGGGAGCGACGGCGGGCACGGTGGGCCTGCCGGAGGAGACCGTGATCACCACGATGCTGCCCCGCAGCAGCCGCGCATCCGGCTGCGGATCGGTGGCCGTGATGGCACCTTCGGGCTGCGTGTTGTCGCGGGCCGTCTTGATGCTCGCGACGAGGTCGGACTCGCTGAGCAACTGCTGCGCCGTGGCCTGCTGCAGGCCCACCAGGGACGGCATGGCCGTCCACCTGCCGCTGCCGAGCCACCAGGCCGTCACCCCCACGAGCAGGGCGAGCACGAGCACCACCGCCACCCAGATGGCGAAGATGCGTCGGCTGCGCCGCCGGGCGCGCAGGTGAGGCGGGGCACCGCCCGGCGTGGCCAGGTGCTCCGCCTCGTCGGACCGCGGCATCATCCGGGTGCCGGTGCGCTTGCCCGCGCCCGGAGGAAGCGCGGCACCGGAGCCGCTGGGCACGTGCTGTGGTATGGCCGGCAGCGTGTCCTGGTCCTCCAGGGAGCGCGGTGGCGGCACCGGTGGCGGCACCCGCGGCACCTCGAGCTGCACCGCCACCCGGCGCAGCTCGGCGAGCATCGCCGCGGCGTCCGGAGGACGGGCGTCCGGATCGCGGCGGGTGGCGCGCAGCACGAGCTCGTCGAGCTCGGGAGGCACGTCCCCGGCGATCAGTGACGGCGCCGGCACGTCGGTGTTGACGTGCCGGTACGCCACCGAGAGCGCCGTGTCGCCCGAGAAGGGCGGTGCTCCTGTGAGCAGCTCGTAGAGCAGCACGCCGGCCGCGTAGACGTCGCTGCGCGAGTCGGCCGCGCCCGTGGTGACCTGCTCGGGGGACAAGTAGTTGACGGTGCCCAGGATGTAGCCGGCGTGGCTGGCGCCTGCCTGCGCGGCGGCGGTGACGAGCCCGAAGTCGGCGACCTTGACCTCGCCGGTGTAGCTGATGAGCACGTTCTCCGGCTTGACGTCACGGTGGACGAGCCCGAGCCGGTGCGCCTCGGCGAGCCCGGCCAGCACCGGCTCCATGACGGCCAGCGCCGCGGGCACGCCCAGCGCTCCCCGGGCCTCCAGGACGTCACGCAGCGTGCCGCCGTCGACGAGCTCCATCACGAGGAACAGCACCGGCCCGTCGACGCCCATGTGGTCGCCCTGGTCGTGCACGTCGACGACCGCGGGGTGGTCGATCCGCGCCGCGGAGCGGGCCTCACGCTCGAAACGCGCCCGGAATGCCGGGTCGGACGCTAGTCGCGACTCCATCACCTTGATCGCGACAGGGCGGTCCAGACGGGTATCGGTACCCCTGTAGACGGTGGACATGCCGCCACGGGCGAGCACCGGGCCGACCTGGTACCGCGCGTCGAGCAGCGCGGCCGGCGGGGCGTTCACACCAAGACGGTACCGTCCGCGTACGGTGGTGCCGGACCTACCGCGCCTGTGGCATCGTGGTTCCTCGTGAACGACGTGTCCGTGCTCTCCGAGGTCGTGGCGACGCTGCCCGTCGCGGAGGTCGCCCAGAGACTCAACCAGCCCGTTTCCCGAGTGCACCAGCTGGTGCGCGATGGCCAGCTCCTGTCCTTCCGCCGTGATGGCGAGGTCGTTGTACCCGCCGATTTCCTCGACGAGGACGACGCCGTGGTCAAGGGCCTGTCCGGGACGATCACGGTGTTGCGCGACGGCGGTTACTCGGATTCGGACATCCTGCGGTGGCTGTTCACCGAGGACGACTCGCTGCCGGGCACACCGGTGGCGTCGCTGCGTGCGGGCCGCCACCGTGAGGTCAAGCGCCGCGCCCAGGCGATGGCGTTCTGACAGGTCGTACGGGCAGGCTCAGGAGCGCGCCCGCGCGAGCACGGCGCGCAGCATCCCCGGCCCCGCCACCGCGGCGCGTGTGCGGTTGGAGACGGTCACCCTGCGGTGCAGCACGTCGTAGTCGGCCGCCTCGATCTCGTCGAGGATGCCCCGGTAGAGCCTGAACGCGCACGCGATGCAGGCCCGGGACACCGGTTCGAGCATCGCGACGCCCGGGGCCGCACGTCGGTAGATCGCGCGCGTGTGGGCGACGAGGTGCGCGAGCGCCCGGCGCACGCGGCGGTCGTGCCTGCGTGTGCGGCGGCACCAGGTGAGCAGCTCGCGGTCCACTCCGAACGCGGCGAGCTCGTCGGAGGGGAGGTACAGCCGGCCCCGGTCGAGGTCCTCTCCGACGTCGCGAAGGAAGTTCGTGATCTGAAACGCAACACCGAGCGCCGCGGCGGCCGGCTCGGCCTCGGCGCGCGGCACGATCGTGCCCAGGATCGGCAGCATCTGCAGCCCGATCACGGCCGCCGAGCCGTGCACGTAGACGTCGAGCTCCTCGAACGTGGCGTAGCCGCTGACCTGGGTGTCCATTCGCATCGACCGCATGAAGTCGATGAAGTGGCGCCCGTCGATGTCGTAGCGGTGGGCGGTGTCGGCGAGGGCGATGAGCACGGCCTGGTCGGTCGCCCCGCCCGCGAGGGCGATCTCCAGCTCCGCGGACAGCGCGTCGATCAGGGCTGCCTTCTCCTCGGCAGGCCGCTGATCACCCAGGTCGTCGACGATCTCGTCGGCGTGGCGGGCGAAGCCGTAGAGGGCGTGCACGGCGGGGCGGCGCTCGCGAGGCAGGAGCCGGGTGGCGAGGAAGTAGGTGCGGCCGTGGCGCGCGTTGAGGTCTCGGCAGCGGGAGTAGGCGGCTCGCAGACCCGGGTCGGTGATCCCGGCGGCGTCGAGCTCAGCCCGTCCGGCGCTCGGCACCGGCGGCCGGTACTGCGGCTGCGGTGGCGGCCGGAACGGTGACCGGCACCACCTGCGGTGGCTTGCGGGAGCGGGCCCCCGCGGCGAGCCGCAGTGGGTCGGGGCGCAGCAGCGACACCGCGGCGAGCGCCGCCACCAGCGCGCATCCGGCGAGGTAGGGCCAGTTGTAGAGGGCGTCCTCGCCGTTGGGGTAGTAGACGATCACCAGCATCAGCGAGCAGAACACCACCCAGGCGAGCCCGCGGGGCGACCAGGCGACCATCGCCAGGATCGCCATCCCCCAGCTCACGTACCACGGGAGGGTGGCGGGCGAGAGCACGGCGACGGCCAGCAGCACGATCCCGGCACGGTGGACGGCGTCCGGGCCGCCGTCGCGGGCCGCCAGCCACTGCCGCACGGCGATCCAGACCAGGACGATCGCCCCGATGACGCGGCCGACGTTGATGAACGGCTGCTTCGGGACGGTCGGTGCGGCGAGCCCGATGAGGGTATGCAGGAACTCGCCCGCACCCGTCGGGAACGACATCCAGTTCACGATCATGGACGGGGCGCTCAGGGCGGGCAGCCACCCGAGGCTCACTCCCGCCGCAAAGGTGCAGGCGGCGAACACCACGACGAACACGCCGACGCCCGCCGCGGTGGCCTTCACGATGCGTGCGGTGCGCGTGCCCGGAAGCCGGGCCGCCCACACGAGCACGAGGAACGGCAGTGCGACGCCCGCGCTGGCCTTCACCGCCATCGCCCCGGTGACGAGCGCGATCCCGGCCGCCGGTTTGCCGCGCAGCGCGACCAGCGAGCCCGCGGCGAGCAGCCCGACCACCAGAAGGTCGTTGTGGCCACCGCCGATCATGTGGATGACCATCACCGGGTTGGCGACGGCGATCCACAGCGCGACGGGTACGCGGCCGCCGAGGCGGCGGGTGAGCTCGGGGAGCGCCCACACGAGCAGGAGCAGTCCGGGCAGCAGCGCGAGCCGCATGAGCACGACGCCGAAGATGATGTTGTCGCCGGTGGCCCAGGCCACCGCCTTCGCGAGAAGGATGAACAGCGGCCCGTAGGGCGCGGGGGTGTCCTGCCAGAAGTAGTGGACGTTGTCGGTCCAGATCCCCGGCATCGCGTCCGGGCCCACCGCGTACGGGTCGAACCCGGCGAGGGACAGTCCGCCCTGCGCGAGGTAGCTGAAGATGTCGCGGGTGAACAGCGGCGGTGCGAACAGCACCGGCACGGTCCATGCCATCGCGATGGTGAGCACGGCGCGCCCGCCGACGCGGCGGGCGAGGACGTCGCGGCCCAGCTGGACCCATGCCCACAGCATGAGGGCGACGCCGATGTAGACGAGCACCGTGGCGAGCTCGCGCCCGTGCCCGTAGCGCCAGAAGCCGAGCGGTGAGTTGGTGAGCAGCGGGTCGCGGACGAGCACCCCGCCCGCCCCGTACCCGCCGATCACCATCATCACGGATCCGGCCAGCCCGAGCAGCAGTGGCCGTCGCGGGGGGCTGCCCAGGCGGGCGCGCCACCCCGATCCGGACGCCGGCGCGCTCGCGGGCGCCAGTGGCTCCTGCTCCGCCGTGCCCCCGTCCGGTGCCGCTCCGCCCTCTGCCGGCGCTACTACTGACGCCGATGCGCGCTCCGCAGGCGCTGCGTCCGGCAGCGCCTGGGGCAGCGTCGATCCGTCGACCGATGATGGTGGCTTCATGACGCGATCCATGCTCGCATGACCCCTGTCAGGCGCCGGTGGGGACCCTGCGAGCACGCCTGGCCGGGCCCGTGATCCGCTGGGCTGCGAGCCGTCCGGAGATCAGGACGGGCGGGATTCCGACGCCCGGCGTGGTGCCGCAGCCCGCCAGCACCACGTTCGTCAGGCCGCGGACGAGGTTGCGGGGCCGGAAAGGTCCGGTCTGGGCGACGGTGTGGGCGAGTGAGAACGGCGTGCCCGCGGCGAGCCCGGCGCTCGCCCAGTCGGCCGGGGTCACCAGGCGCGAGACCTCGATGTCGCCTGCGAGCCCGTCGAGGCCGGGGTGGCCACGGGCCTCGAGGACGCCGAGCAGCTCGTCGCGGTAGGCCGGGCCGACCCGCGCCCAGTCCACCGTGGCGCGGTCGGTGTTGGGGCACGGGGCGAGCACGAACAGCAGGTCGCAGCCGGCGGGCGCCAGGTCGGGGTCGGTGGCGGTGGCCCGGGTGACCAGCAACGACGGGTCGCTCATCAGCCGGCCGTCGTCGATGATCTCGCGGAAGGTGCGCCGCCACGCCGTGCCGAAGGAGATCGTGTGGTGGGCGAGTTCCGGGCGCCTGCGCGTGACGCCCGCGTGCAGCACAACGGCACTGGGGGAGTGGCGCAACGGGACCACGCGCCGCGGGGTGCGCCCGATGATCCGCCCCGCTGCCGGCAGGTCCGGCGTGAGCACCACCGCATCGCAGACGAGCCGCTCCGTGCGGCCCTCCGGCCGCTCGGCAGAGGCGTGCCGGACGGCGGTGACCCGGTCACCGCGACGTTCCAGGCCGGTGGCGCAGCGTCCGTAGTGGATCTGCGCGCCTGCGGCCACGGCGGCGTCGGCGAGTGCCTGCGCCACCTGCCGCATGCCGCCACGGGGGAAGAAAACTCCCCCGATCGTGTCCATGTACGCGATGACGCCGTACGCCGCCATGGCGAGGTGCGGCGGCACACCCGCGTACAGCGCCTGGAACGAGAAGATCCGCTGCAGCCGCTCGTCGGGCAGCATGCGGGCCACACGCGGACCGAGCCGTCCGAACCCGCCCAGAGCCGCGAGCCGGGCGAGGTCGGGGCCGAGCAGGTCGAGCGGCGAGTCGTGGTTGGCGCCGATGAAGGAGTCGATCTCCGCGTCGTAGAGCCGGGTGAGCCACTCGCGGGTGCGCCGGTAGCCCGCCGCCGACCTGGGCCCGCAGACCCTTCGGACCTCGGCTTCCATGGCAGCGCCGTCCGTGTGGACGTCGATGGTGGAGCCGTCGGCGAAATGAGCGCGGTAGGCCGGGTCGAGCTCGACGAGGTCCAGGCGCTCCTTCAGCTTCTCGCCGACCGCGCCGAACGTCTCGTCGAGCAGGTCGGGCATCGTGAGCACGGTGGGGCCGGTGTCCACCTGGTAGGTGCCGCGCTCCGTGTGCAGGTCGAGCCGGCCCGCGCGTCCTCCGGGGTGCTCCGCACGTTCGAGGATCGTGACGCTGCGCCCGGCACCGAGCAGGTGCAGGGCGGCGCTCAGTCCGGACAGGCCGGCGCCCACCACGACGACATGGTCGGTCGGCCCGGGGACCGTGCGCGTCAACTCCTCCTCCGGGTGGCGAGCTCGGCGAGGGCGACCAGTTCGGTGGCCGCGGGCTCGTCGATCTCGACCGCCGAGAGCGCGTCGAGTGCGGAGCCGGTGAGTGCCGCGATCCGGTGTTCGATCGTCTGCACGGCCCCGAGGTCGGTGAGCAGATCGCGGATCCGGTCGACCCCGGCCGCATCGAGGTCCGGATCACCGACGGCGGCGGTCACCGCGTCGCGCGCGGCCCGCTGCCCCCGCTTCTCGGCCCGCTCCACGGCGACCGCCACCAGCAGGGTGCGCTTGCCCTCCCGCAGGTCGTCGCCCGCGGGCTTGCCCGTGACGGCGGGATCGCCGAAGACGCCCAGCAGATCGTCGCGGAGCTGGAACGCAACGCCGATGTCGGCACCGAAGCGCCGGTACGCGGAGATCAGCTCCGGGCGGCCGTCGGCGAGCGCCGCGCCGAGGTGCAGCGGGCGTTCGACGGTGTACGCGGCGGTCTTGTAGCGGTCGATCTGGAGCGCGGCGCGGGTGGAGGTGTCGCCGGTGGCCTGGTGCAGCACGTCGAGGTACTGCCCGCCGAGCATCTCGGTGCGCATCGCCTGCCACGGCGCCGCGGCGCGCAGCAGAGCGGACGGCGGTAGACCCGCGGAGCGCAGCATGTCGTCGGCCCAGGCGAGGGCGAGATCGCCGAGGAGGATCGCCGCGGCTGCACCGAACCGCGCCGGCTGCCCGGTCCAGCCTGCGGCGGCGTGCCGGCGGGCGAACTCGACGTGCACGGTCGGGCGGCCCCGGCGGGTGGCGGAGGCGTCCATCAGGTCGTCGTGGATCAGCGCGCAGGCCTGGATCAGCTCCAGCGCGCTGACGGCGCGGAGCACGGAGACCGCCTCTGGTGAGTCGACCGCCCCGCCCGCGCCGCGCCAGCCCCACCAGGCGAACGTCGGCCGGATGCGCTTGCCTCCCTGGAGGACGAACGCGACGAGCGCGTCGGTGGCATCGGCGAACGCGGGGTCGATCGCGGTGGCGTCGGTCGTGCGCGATCTGAGGAACGCGGCGAGTGCGGCCTCGACGGCCACGACGAGACCGGTGTCGTCGAGCAGGTGGTCGACGGGCCGGGCGTCGGCCCCGAAGGGGTCGTGCGCGGTGTCGAGCGCTCCGGTACGGGTCACCTGGGGGACCTCAGTGGGCCCGGCGCGATCGCGCCGCGGCATCGGGGAGGCAGATGTGCTGGTGGGCAAGGCACGAATGGAGCGTAACGGCGTCGGCACGGTGCGGCGCGCCGGCGACACCGCCGGCCGTAGGCTGAACCTGTGAAGGTCACCCAAAGGATCAGCGGCGACCGTCCCGTCTTCTCGGTGGAGTTCTTCCCGCCGAAGGACGAGGCCGGTGAGGCAGACCTGTGGCGCGCCGTCCGCAGGCTCGAGCCGCTCGACCCCGCCTTCGTCTCCGTCACGTACGGCGCTGGGGGCTCCAGCCGGGACAGGACGATCCGGACCACGGCCCGCATCGCCACCGACACCACGCTCGTCCCGATGGCCCACCTGACCGCGGTGTCGCACTCGGTGAGCGAGCTGCGGCAGGTGATCGGGGCCTATGCCGCGGCCGGCATCTCGAACATTCTCGCGGTGCGCGGCGACCCTCCCGGCGACCCGCTCGGGGAGTGGGTGGCCCATCCCGAGGGCCTGACCTACGCCGACGAGCTGGTCACGCTGGTGCGCCGCCTCGGCGACTTCTGCGTGGGCGTCGCGGCGTTCCCCTACGGCCACCCGCGCTCGCCCGACCTCGAGTCGGACCTCACGCGGCTGCTGGCGAAGATCCGGGCGGGCGCCGACTTCGCGATCAGTCAGCTGTTCCTGGAGCCGGAAGGGTTCCTGCGGCTGCGCGACCGGCTCGCCGGTGCCGGCTGTGACGCCCCGCTGCTGCCCGGCATCATGCCGCTCACCACCGTGCGCACCCTGCGGCGCGGGCCGGAGCTCTCCGGTGCGCCGGTGCCACCGGCGCTGACCAAGCGCCTGGAGCGCTACTCCGACGACCCCGCGGCCTTCCGGGCCGCCGGCATGGACGTCACGTCGGAGATGTGTGCACGCCTCCTCGACGAGGGGGTGCGGGGCCTGCACTTCTACACGCTGAACAGGTCGACCGCCACGGTGGAGCTGGTGCGGCGGCTCGGGCTGGCGGCCCAGCGGCCCGCCGTCACCGCCCCGGGGTGACCGGGGGGTTGCGGGTGCGGCGGGCGAGCACCACCACCGCCGCACCGGCCAGCGCCACCATGGCGCCCAGCCCGATCGTCCAGTTGACCGCCGAGGGCGCGTTGGGGTCGGCGAACGCGACCACCGCGTTGGTGTCGCCGACCTCGCCCGGCACGAACGTCCAGCTCACGGTGCTGTCGTCGGTGTCGCCGTTGGTGTCGATGACCTGGCCGGGGAATCCGATCTTCAGCTGGAAGTCGGCCCGGTCGACCGGCACGGTGGTGAGATCGACGGCGCCGCCCAGCAGCACCCGGCTGCCCACCCGGCGCATGTCGAACTTCACCGCGTTGCCCGCGGGGCCGGCCACCTGCGTGAGGCTCGCGACCTGGGCGAAGGTGAGCCCGGAGAACCGGAGCACCGACCCGGCGTAGCCGTCCTGACGGTATGGCGACACGTCGACGTCGGACTCCAGCTCGGACGGGATCGTGATCGTGGGCCCGGGGTCGTCGGCGCTCTTCTCGGGGGTGGCGATGAGGATCTCGCCGGTGACGGTGTCGTCGGGCTGCACGGCGAGCGCCGCACGGACCCGCGCGCAGCCGCTCAGCAGGCTGGTGGCCACCAGCAGGGCGAGCAGCAGCAACGGCAGGACGCGGCGGCGGGCAGCGGTCGACGTCGGCACGGCGGACATCGTGCCACCCCGGTGTGCCACAACCGGCGGCCCCGTCGCTCCTGCTACCTGGCCGGGGACAAGGGGAGTTCGCGGCCGAGCACCGCGAACGGGCGGGAGTCGCCGGTGAAGCGATGGTTGCGCAGCACGTCGCGGAAGCCGGTGCGCCGGTAGAGGCGCCACGCCCGGCCGGGCGGCTCGGTGCCGTACTCGGGCGTGGAGAGCAGCACCCGCGGCCGGTCGGTGAGGGTGAGGAGGGCCCGCAGCAGGCGCTCGCCGAGCCCGTGGCCCTGGGCGTCCGGGTGGACGTGGAGCTCGGTCAGCTCGAAGTAGTCGCGCAGCCAGATGTGGGCCTCGGGACCTTGCGCGGACACCCCGCGGCGGACCTCTTCGAACCACCACTGCCCCGGGCCCCCGGTGTAGCCGTAGGCGATGCCGAGCAGTGCCCCGGTGGAGTCGAACCACCCCACCGCGCGCCAGCCGGGCCTGCGGGAGTGATCGAGCCAGAGCGTGCGCCGGTGCCGTGCGGTGCTGTGGGGGTAGCCCATCGCGGTCACGTACACGTGCAGTGCTTCGGCGAGTCGGTCGGCGAGATCATCCGGACCGAGCTGAATCAGCTGATGTGCCGGAGCCCTTGTCACCCGTCCATCACACCATGGGGACCGCGCCCACGCCGCTCCGGTGGACCAGCGACTTGACGGGGGAGGTCAAGAGCGCTCTACTGGAGATGGATCGAACATGTGTTCGATCCTCCGGCGTCGGTGGTGGGGCGGGGGAAGCGTCCCGCCACCGGCAGCCCGGTGCCGCTGCTGGGCGGGAGGAGCGTAGTCGGATGAGTGCTTTCGGTCGGGTGTTCGGGTCGCGCCGGCCGACGCCGATCCAGGTGCGGTGGCAGGACGGCGAGCCGGTCGAATTCGAGCGCCGTCCCGTCCGGCGGGGCACGCGCTACCTGGTCACCGACGTCCACGAGCGCTGGATCGAGGAGTCTCCGTGGCCGTTCCCGTCGCCGATGCCCGTCGGCGGCGATCGGCTGCGCTGCTGGCGTGTGGAGGCGCGGTCGGCGGCAGAGCCGGAGGCACCGGCGCGCGAGTTCGTGCTGCGGATGCGCGCCGGGCCCGGCGTCTGGGATCTGGTGCGGGTGACGGAATGACCAGGACTCACGGAACGACAAGGCTCGGGGAGGCGACGATGACCATCACCACCGCACGGGTGCCACACCCGCGGGGGCCGCAGCGGGCCTCCGCCGGGCCGCCGCTCCCGGCGCCCACCTCGCGCGCGGCGCTGGGGCTGCTCCGCCAGGCGACCGACGGGCTCGCCGAGGCCCACCGCACGGAGGAGCCGCTGCTCCGCTATCCCGCGGCCTATCTCGCGGCGCTCCGGGCCGCGGCCGCCGTGCTCGCGGTGCACGCCCGTCCGGCGCCGCGCCGCGGATCCACGCGCAACGTCTGGCAGTTGCTCGCCGAGGTCGCGCCGGAGCTGGCGGAGTGGGCGGCGTTCTTCGCCGCGTGCTCCGACACCCGGGCGGCTGCCGAGGCCGGCATCGCGCGGCTCGTGGGGCGCCGTGATGCCGACGACCTGTTGCGGCAGGCCGAGCAGTTCGTCGGCATCGTCAGCAGGTCGGTGCCGCTGCGCTGATCGCTCTCCTCGGGCGGGGTCGTTCTCCCGGGTGGTGCTGCGTCAGCCCGCGCCGTGCGGGGCCGTCGTCGCCACCGTGCGCCGGGCGCGCTCGCTGCGCAGCACCCGGCCCAGGAGGAGCGTGAACACGGCGGCGGCCTCGCGTGCCCCCGGCGTGTCCCACCGCTGGATCGGCATGCAGGCGCCTTGCGCCTGCTGGATCGCCGAGCGGTCCGGCAGCACTCCGGTGAACACAAGCGGGCCGAAGAGCTCGCGCAGCTCGTTGATCCGGAAGTCGTGCTCCGTGTTGCGCGGGCGCACCCGGTTGATGAGCACGCCGAGCGGCTGGAGGTCGGGGTTGCCGCGCTGCCGCTCGGTCTGGATCGCGTCGAAGGCGCGCTGCACGCCGGACACCGCGAAGATCGTCGGGTCGGTCACGAGCACCGCGCGGTGGGCCGCGGCGAGGGCGCTGCGGGTGAGCTGCCCGAGCGAGGGCGGGCAGTCGATGATCACCAGGCGGTAGGGCTCGGCGTTGTACCCCTCGTCGGAGCCGTTGTCCGAGGCTGCCTCCCCGTTGGGGGACGGACCGCCGAACAGGTCGACGTCGTGGAGCCGCTCCAGCGCTCTGGCCAACCGGATGAGCTGCTTCGGGCCCGGATCGGGGTGGTTGTGGCGCTCGGCCTGCTCAGCGCCCACCAGCACGTCGAGGCCGGTGCCCCAGCCGCTCGGCGCGATCGCGCGGCGCACCACCGACGGGCTCGGATCGTCGAGCACGTCGGCCACCGTGGCCGTGGTGGAGCCCACGTCCAGCGCGATCGTGGAGTTGGCTTGCGGATCGAGGTCCACCACCAACGTGCGTACCCCGTGGTGCAAGGCCGCTCCGGCGAGCCCGAGCACGACGGTGGTCTTCCCCACTCCACCCTTGAGGCTCAACGTGGCGACGACCTGCACGGCGATCAACCTACCCTGCCCGGGATCGCACTAGTCTGCCGTTGTGAGGCTCCGATGCTGAGCGGTGCGACGACAGAGACGGCCGGTGCGGTGGGCGAGGGCTCGGTGCACCGGGCGCTGGTCGCCGAGATGGCCAGGGTGCGTGCCGCAACGCCGGGCCGTCCGCCCCGGGTACTCGACGTGGGCGGCGGCAGCGGAGCCTGGGCGGTGCCGCTGGCGCGTTCCGGATGCGCGGTCACGGTGGTCGACAACAGCCCCAACGCGCTCGCGGCCCTGCAACGGCGGGCGCGCGAAGCCGGGGTTCACCATCTGATCACGCCTGTGCAGGGTGATGTCGACGCTCTCGCCGAGGTCGTCCCGCCGGGCGGCGCCGACCTGGTGCTCGGTCACGGCCTGCTCGAGGTCGTGGACGACGCGGCCGCGGCCGTGTCGGCGTTGGCCGCGGCCACCGCGCCGGGTGGTGCGGTGTCGGTGCTCGTCGTCGGCCGGTACGCGGCGGTCCTCGCGCGCACCCTCAGCGGCCGGCTCGCCGAGGCGCGAGCCGTGCTCACCGATCCGGACGGCCGGTTCGGGGCGGACGACGCGCTTCGCCGACGGCTCGACGCGGCGACGCTGCGCGGCTTGCTGGAGGAGGGCGGCGCGTTGCGGGTCGAGATGCTGCAGGGTGACGGAGTGCTCGACGGGTGGATTCCGGGCGCGGTCCGCGACGGCAGCCCCGCGGCCGCCCGAGCGGTCACCGAGCTGGAGGACCTCGCCGCCACCGCGTCCCCGCTGGTGGAGATCGCGAGCCGCCTGCACGCGCTGGCCCGCCGATCCGCCTGACCGCTCGGCGCCGAGATTCGGCGGTTCACGGCGTGTCGCGGCCCGCTTCGTCCGATTCACTCTCCTGGTGGCGTGGGGCCAACTGGGTGTGATTGACGGCGCACCCGGGGTGTGTCCGACAGGTCCCGCGGCCTTGCGGCGGCATGTGGATCACCAAGACCGGTCGTCGCAAGCCGCGAGCGGGGGATCCTGGAGCCCCAATCGTGCTGCTCATACTGTCTGCGACCCGACCGGGTCGAAGATCGACCCTTCCGCTTGACGAGTCCGGCTAGTCGGCAGGCCGTGAGGCTCGTATCCTTTCGCGTAGACGCCCAGCCCCGGGCGCTCGTCGCGTCGTTCCGGCACCATGGAAGATGACCCGACAGGATGACCAGTGCCGGAGGTGAAGCCGTGCCCCTCTCCGAGCACGAGCAGCGCTTGCTCGAACAGATCGAGCGCGCTCTCTACGCCGAGGACCCGAAGTTCGCATCCACCGTTCGTGGTGGCCGCCTGCGCAAGCCCACGCGCCGCCGTCGCCTGCAGGGCGTCGGGTTGTTCGTCCTCGGCTTGGTGCTGCTCGTCGTTGGCGTCGCCGTACCTGCACTCTGGCTGGCTTCCAGCTTCCCGGTGCTGAGCGTGGTCGGCTTCCTCGTGATGCTCGGCGGTGCCGTGCTCGCGGTCACCTCGGTCGGGTCGGGCGGCCAGCCCGGTCAGGCCAAGGAAGCCGAGCCCGACAAGAACCGCTTCACCGGCCGCATGGAAGAGCGCTTCCGCCGCCGGTTCGAGCAGGAGTAGCAGGAACTCGGAACCGGTCCCTGGACGGGACGGGTTCCGCACGAGTCTGAGCCAGCGCCCGGTCCGTCGGGCGCGTCGTCGAACAGCGGCGCGCCCAACGAACCGGGCGCTCGCTTTTCGAGCGGCCCCGCGCCCAGGTCGATGGGCGAGCCGTTCTTCCGCCCGATAGGTCTGGGAGAGCGTGCTGCTGGTGCGCGGCATGGTGGGCGTTCCGGGGACCGAGGCTGTGGGCCACTGGGCGAGCGGCCCGTTCGTCCGGAAGGCCGGGACGGGCGGGGCGTGCGGGCGGGGCTTCGGCGCCGGGCGGTGGCCGGCCGGTGGACGAGCGGCACTCTCGATCGGAAGGTCCGCGCGGGTGGGCCGTTCGAGCGGGAACGGTGGGTGTTGCTCAGGTGTCGGAGGTTGCCTTCTCGCGTTCCGCCGCGGGCTTCGCGGTCGGGGTCCGCTGCAGCACGGACCTCGGAAGCAGCCGGCCGCGCAGCGACAGCGAGCCCCCGGCGGCGATTCCGGCCCGCACGGCATCCACCGGCTCGTCCAGATCGCCGGGGGCGGGGTGGACGTCGCCGTACCAGCTCGCCTCCACCGCGGTGACCACCTGCCGCAGCGCCTGTTGTGCGTCGTCGTCGAGCCGGTGCTCCCGAACGATGCGGCGGGCCGCGCCCCGCACCGTGTCGCTCTGTGGGTGGTCGACGCCGCGGTCGATCGACTCCGCGAGCAGCTCCGCCCAGGCCGCCCCTGTGGCGTCCGGGCCACCCGCGCTTGCCGCAGCGAGGCGCCGGCGCCGTGCGAGCACCCGCAGCCCGACCGGGACGAATGCGCCGGCAACCAGCAGGACCAGCACGAAGAGCGGCCAGAGCGGCACACTCCCCTCGGCGGCCGGCGGTGGGGCGAGTGCGACCGACGGGGCCTGCTCGGTCTCGGCAGGGGCCGGCAGGGGCTGCTGCTCCGCGTTGTTCCCGGGGCTGAGATCGGTGTCGGCCGGGGCGTTCTCCGGGTCGGGCGGGTTGCCCTGGGCCTCCTGGACGTACGGCGGTGCGATGGTGCGGCCGTCGGTCAGGGGGGTGGGGTCGAACGTCGTCCAGCCGATGCCGGGGAACCAGGCCTCGACCCAGGCGTGCGCGTCGGAGGTGCTGATCGTGCGGTACTGGCCGTTGTCGGCGCCTGCCGTGAACCCGACCGCCACCCGCGACGGGACGCCGACGGAGCGCAGCATGACCGCCATGGCGGACGCGAACTGCTCGCAGTACCCCGCCTTGCCGACGGTGAGGAACTCGACCAGCGCGTCGTCGCCGGAGCCCGGGGCCGTCTGGAGGCTGTAGGTGAACTGGCTGTCGGGCCCGGTGAAGTACTCCTGCAGTGCCATCGCGCGGTCGAAGTTGTTGGAGCGTCCCGCCACGACCTGCTGGGCGATCTCGGTGACGCGCGGGTCGACGCCCGTGACGTCGAGGTACTCCGGCCCGATCCCGGAGTCCCCGGTCGCCTGACGGAGCTGGGAGACCGTAGGCACCGGCAGGAACGCCTGCTCGCGCCACCCGTCCTCCTGCCGTGGCCGGCCGGTGTAGCCGGTGCCGCTGCTCCGGTCGTAGAGCCACGGCCCCTCGGGCAACCCGCCGACGTCGATCGGGTCGCCGTAGAGCGGAAGCCAGTAGTCGCGGAAGGCGAGGTTCTCGACCTCCACGTCGGCGACCTCGCCGGAGCCGGTCGGCTGGGGTTGGATCGGGCCGGGCAGCCCGACGCCGGGAGCGGGCCGGGTGGCCTGCCAGCCGGCGTCCGGCACGTACTGGCGCAAGGTCAGTGCCCGCAGGTAGGTGGGGCGGGTGAGGCCGCGAACCCGGAAGAGATCGACGGGGTCACGCTGGTCGAGTTGCCCGCGCAGCGCGGTGAAGGGGCTCAGGCCGATGGAGCCACCCGATCCGCCCGCACCGGTGCCGCTGTCGAACCGGCCCGCTGTGCCGACGAAGCTCGTCGCCGTCCCGACGCCGACCGCCAGCACCACCGCGACCGCGACCAGCGCGACGGCGCCCGGCAGCCGGCCCCGGAATCCCGTCTGGGCCACGAGGAGCAGCCCGAACCCGGCAGCGGCGGCGGCCATCGCCCACCACGGCAGGAGGGTGTCGGCCAGCGCCGCCGGTACGGCGAACACGGCGAGCAGCGGCACGCCGGCCGCGGCGGGCGCGGTTGCGCTCACCGCCGCGAGGTGGACACCGATCGCCAGCAGGCCGAAGGCGGCCGTCACGAGGAAGAGGATCTGCGGGGTGCTCGTCACGGGCGCGATTCCCGTGTCGATCTGCTGACCGGCTCCGGCGAGAAGGGCCCCGAACTCCTGCAGCGCCCCGGGACCGGGCAGCACCCCGAGCAGCCCGTCGTCGGCGAACTGCACCGTGAGCAGCACCAGCACCCCGACGGCCTGGCCGGCCGCGACGACGACGGCGCCGAGCCGGTGCAGCAGAAGCCCGAGGACGACGACGACGGCGACCGCGGCGAGGGCGTGGCCGAACCAGGCGCCGCCCTGCACGATGGCCGTGACGGGGCCGGCCGCGAGCAGCACGGCCAGCCCGGATGCGATCGTGGCGACCCACGGCAGCCCGGCGCCGCGTGCGGCGGGCGGCCGTGCGGGTGCGCTGGGAGGCGGGCCGGTGGGGGGCGGGACCGTTGGAGGACCCGCGATCGTGGTGCTCACAGTCCGCTCACCAGGTCGCTCCAGACGCGTTCCGGCGAGGATCCGGCCGAGGCGATCGTGACGTGCCAGCCGGCCCCGCGCAGGGTCGCCGCATTGGCTGCGACGGTGCCACCGGATCCTGCCCGGTCCCGGACGGAGGGGTCCCAGGTGGAGGTGTCGAGCAGCACGGCGTTGCCGCCGCCGGTGCGGCGACCGAGCAGCGTCTCGACCTCACCGGGCTCGAGTGCGCCGAGCACGGCGAGCACGTCGGTGCCCGACCGCAGCTCAGGGCCTGCCAGGTCGGGCCGGGCCGACGGGCGCAGGGCGGCGAGGGCGTCGAGCAGCGGCTCCGGGCTGATGCCGGAGCCCCGGCCGCTCAGCTGCACACCGTCCTCCGTGAGGAGATCGAGCGGTTCGCCGCGGGCGAGCAGGTGGGTGCAGATGCTGGCGGTGAGGCTCACCGCGAACTCGAGGCTGGAGTCGGCGCCGCGGCCGCGATGGGCCACGTCGCGGCGGTCGAGCAGCACCGTCATCCCACCGCGCCACGGCCTCTCCTCCAGCCGCACCATCAGCTCGTCGTGGCGCGCCGTGCTGCGCCAGTGGACGCGGCGCAGCTCGTCGCCCTGCCGGTAGGGCCGGATGAGGACGTCCGACGCGCCTTGTCCCTGGTGGGCCAGCGCGGAGCCCGGCGTGCCCTCGCCCGCCCCGATGGCGGGCGGCAGCCCCTGCAACGCGACCACCCGGGGCAGGACGACCAGGCGGTCGGCCGGTGCGAGCTCCCGTTCGAACTCCGCGAGTCCCAAGGGATCGGTGGCGGTGCCGCTGAGCGGGCCGACGCGGTGCACACCGCGCAACACCGGGCGGAGGGGATAGGTGACCACGGCGCTGCCCCGGCCGGACAGCCGGTGCACCGTGAACCGCGGAGGAGCGGCGGCCTGTGGGCCTGCGGCGTCCGGCGCGGTGTCGGTCAAGCGGAGGGCACCGAGCAGCGGGCCGCCGTGCAGATGGAGCCCGACGGTGACGGCGGCTCCGACCGGCACCCGGGCCGGGGTGAGCTCGCGCTCGACGTGGATCCGCCGCCGGGCCCGGGCGGCGAGCAACAGGGCCAGCACCGGCAGCAGGGCGACGAACGCCCCGATCCGGAGCAGGTCGCGCTCGTCGAGGGCGATGGCGGAGGCCCCGGTGGCGAGGCCACCCGCGAGCAGGCAGCGGCCCCGTGTGGTGAGGCCGGAGAACCGCCCGGACCGCTCGCTCACGACCGGGCTCCGCGGTTCCTGCCCATGGCCGGGGACATCCCCGGTCAGTGGCCTCGCCCCGGCGCGGGTACGGCATGCCGGGCGAGGAGGCTGCGGACGATGTCGACGGCGGTGCGTCGCGAGGCCTGCGCCTCCGGGGTGAGCAGCAGCCGGTGGGCCAGCACGGGAACCGCGACGGCCTGAACGTCGTCGGGCACCACGAAACCGCGGCCGGCGAGCGCGGCCTGTGCCCTGGCCGCCCGCACGAGCTGGAGGGTGGCACGTGGGGACGCGCCCAGTCGTACTTCGGGGAGCCTGCGGGTGGTGCCGACGAGCTCCACGCAGTACTGCCGCACCTCGGGGCTCACGTGCACCCGGCGCACGGCGTCGATCACCGAGCGGACGAGCCGTGCGTCGACGACCGGGCGGAGGATGTCGAGCGGGTCGTTGGCGGCGTGCTCGTCGACCATCGCCAGCTCGGCCCCGAGGTCGGGGTACCCGACGCTGACGCGTGTGGTGAATCGGTCGCGCTGCGCCTCGGGCAGCGGGTAGGTGCCGTCCATCTCGATGGGGTTCTGCGTGGCGACGACCATGAACGGGCTCGCGAGCGCGTAGGTGGCGCCGTCGACGGTGACCTGGTGCTCGGCCATGCACTCGAGCAGCGCCGACTGGGTCTTCGGCGAGGCGCGGTTGATCTCGTCGGCGATCACGACGTTGGCGAACACCGGGCCGGGCCGGAACTCGAACTCGGTGGTCTGCCTGTTGTAGATCGACATGCCGGTGATGTCGCCGGGCAGCAGGTCGGGCGTGAACTGGACGCGGCTGACCGAGCAGTCGATGGACCGCGCGAGTGCCTTGGCCAGTGATGTCTTGCCGACCCCCGGGACGTCCTCCACGAGGAGGTGGCCCTCCGCGAGCATGGTGACCAGCGCGACCCGCACGACCTCGGGTTTGCCGACGATGACCCGTTGGATGTTGGCAGCGATCCGGCCGCAGAGATCGGCGACATCGGCGAGGGCGGGCGCCTCGCCCTCCATCCCGGCGCGGCTGCTCGTCGTGGTCACCAGACCTCCTCGCGCTCGTCGTGTCGGTCCCGATCCGTCGAGACGCGATCAGTCTGTCAAACGCCCGCAGAGAACTTTGCCCGATGGGGGTACTCCGCGCCGTCCCCACTGTGCCCCACTGGCGATGACCTTGTCCCCGGCGGCACCCCATCGGCGGTGGCACTACCCCCACATGGCGCCATCAGCGGGCGCTGGGGGCCGCAAATTCTCACGCTGAGTGATCGAAACCTCGGATGGAATCCATGTGCGCGGGTGAGGCCCGTCAGCGCCCCCCACCTTCCCCCACCCCATCTGACCTGCAGTTTTCTGACGGAAGTCGGCGGAGAGCCACGATCGATCCTGTTGACGGTGGGGAAGAGTGGGGTAATGTGGTTCTCGCTGGGGCACAACGGGGCCACTGTTGGAGGTGGGGCCGGTGTTCCTCGGTACCTACACCCCCAAGCTGGACGACAAAGGGCGGCTCACGCTGCCCGCAAAATTTCGCGACGAGCTGCGAGGCGGGCTGATGATCACGAAGGGGCAGGACCACTGCCTGTACGTGTTCACCCGCGAGGCTTTCACGGAACTGGCCAGCAAGGTCGCAAGCGCGCCGCTCACGAGCGAGTCCGCTCGTGTGTTCCAGCGCAACCTGTTCTCCGGCACCGACGAGCAGAACCCCGACGGCCAGGGGCGGATCGCCATCACCCCTGAGCTGCGCCGTTATGCCGGCCTCACCAAGGACTGTGTCGTGATCGGCGCCTTCACCCGCGCCGAGATCTGGGACGCCGAGGCCTGGCAGCGGTACCAGGAAGCAAACGAGGACACCTACGCGAAGGCCCAGGAGGAGGTGCTTCCCGGACTCATCTGATCCGGGATGGAGCGGGGTGGAGATCGACGCGGCGGTGTCCCCACCCGGCAGCCCTGGCGCACCTTCCCCGGTGCCAGGTCTGCCGGGTGGGGGCATCGCTGGTGGCCCGGCTGGGGAGCCCGGGCCAAGCGGGGGGCTCGACGACACGGGGCAGGGAGGTGTGCGGTGGGGCAGCATCACCACGAGGGCGAGCCGGCTGGGGCCAAGCACGTTCCCGTGGCCCTGCCCCGGGTCGGCGAGCTCCTCCGCCCTGCGTTGTCCGACCGTCCTGCGGTGATGGTGGACGCGACGCTGGGCCTGGGTGGGCACTCCGCGGCCCTGCTCGCGGAGCACCCGCAGCTCACTCTGGTCGGCCTGGACCGTGACCCGGAGGCTCTCGCGATGGCGGGGCGGCGGCTCGCGGCTCACGCCGACCGCATCCACCTCGTGCACGCGGTCTACGACCGCATGGCCGACGTCCTCGCGGAGCTGGGGCTGCCTCGCGTCGACGGCGTGCTGTTCGACCTCGGGGTGTCCTCTCTCCAACTCGACGCCGACGAGCGCGGCTTCTCCTACGCCCGCGACGCGGATCTCGACATGCGGATGGACCCGACCACCGGTCCCACCGCCGCGGAAGTCCTCAACTCCTACCCGGTGCCGCAGCTCGCGCGCATCCTGCGGGAGTACGGCGAGGAACGCTTCGCGGGGCGGATCGCCTCGGCCGTCGATCGGCGGCGTGCGAAGGCACCGCTGCGGCGCAGCAGCGAGCTGGTCGAGCTGCTCTACGAAGCGGTGCCCGCCGCGTCGCGCCGCACCGGCGGCCACCCCGCGAAGCGCACGTTCCAGGCATTGCGGATCGAGGTGAACGGCGAGCTGGACGCGCTGCAGACGGCCCTCCCCGCCGCTCTGGACTCGCTCGCCGTCGGCGGGCGGATCGTGGTGCTCGCGTATCACTCGCTGGAGGACCGCATCGTCAAGCGTGAGCTGGCGGCGCGGTCGAGCTCGCGCACCCCTATGGACCTACCTGTCGAACTGCCCGGCCACGGCCCGGAGCTGCGGCTCCTGACACGCGGTGCCGAGCAGGCAGGCGAGGACGAGATCAGCGAGAACCCACGGGCCGCTTCGGTGCGCCTGCGGGCAGCGGAACGCATCCGCGAGGCGGCCGAGTGACGACGTGCGTGGCTGCACGCGCCACAGGGTTGCGACGTAGGGGTCGCCGCGCCGGGCACGGCGGACGGCGTCAGCAAGAGAGGGGCGGTCATGACAGGCGCAGTCGGGGCACCGGTGAGGGCGGTCGCAGGCAGACGGTCCGTCCCAGGTGAGGCGCCGGCCGGTGGAGGGCTGGGGTGAGCACGCCGGTCGGTGAGCGCACTCGCACTGCCACCCGGAGTGCGACGGCCCGTGGTGCCACGCGCACCCGTTCCACCACGATCCCGGCTCAGCGCGGCGCACCGGTCGCCACCCCTCGTACGGGGGAGCCGTCGTCGTTGCGTGGCCGGCGGTCGCCGCAGGCCTACGCCGGGCGGGAGGATCGGGCGCGTCGGGCGCCCGTCAGCCGTCCGGTCCGCACGGCGGTCGCCCCGAGGCGTCCGCAGTTCGTGCTGCTGGTCATGATCCTGCTCGCCGTCGGACTCGTGGCGACGCTGTGGCTGTCCACGGCTGCCGCCGGGGGCTCCTATCATCTGCAGTCCGCACGGGCTGCGGCCCTGGCGCTGAGCCAGCAGAGCGAGCGGCTGCACCGCGAGGTGGCCGACCTGGAGTCCGCACCCGAGCTGGCCAGGCGTGCCGAGGCGCTCGGCATGGTGCCGGTCCAGGACTCCGCACGACTCGTGGTGGCCCCCGACGGCTCGGTCACGGTCGTCGGTCAGCCACGGGCCGCCGTCGCACCGCCACCGCCGCCACCGCCGCCCGCTCCCGTGCAGCCCGCCACTGCCGCGGGGCAGCAGGGCACGCCGGCAGCACCAGGGGCCGGTGACCCGGCAGCGGCGAACGACTCGGCGGCGTCCGACGACTCGCAGGAGTCGGCCACGGGCACCCAGGGCGCCGCGGCGGGCGCTCAGGGACAGTCGGCAGGCGACCGGAGCGATGCGTCCACCGGTGGCACGCAAGGTGGTGCCTCCACACGAAGCACCACCGGGGATACGTCCACGTCGGGCGCCACCGGCGGGACGTCCGCAACCAGCACGAGTGGCGACGATTCGTCCACCAGCGGCGGGGGCGCGACGACGCAGGGCACCAGTGACGACGCGCCCGCGGCGGGCACCAGCGGGGGTGCGTCCACGCAGGGCGCCACCGGCGGGACGACGACGCAGCGCACGACCGGCGGTGCGTCCACGCAGGGCACCGTTGGAGCAGACGGGACGGGTAACGGCTGATGACCACGGCCCCGCCCCGGCCCCGGGCCTCGCGGGCGGTCCGGAGGGTCCCGACGCAGCGTCCCCCCGCACCACCTCGTCGTGCGGCGAAGAGGAGCGCGAACTACTCGCGCCGTCTCAAGGTCGGCCGGATCCTGCTCGTGCTCGCGCTCGGTGTGGCCACGCTCAGGCTGGTCGCCGTCCAGACGGTCTATGCGCCCGCACTGAGCGCGAAGTCGGCGCTCCAGTCGACGACCGACATCACGCTCCCCGCGGAGCGCGGCGAGATCCTGGACCGCAACGGCCACCCGCTCGCGTTCAGCGTCGAGGCCCGGACGCTCTCGGCCAACCCGCGCCTCATCGCGTCCAACCACGGGAAGGACACCCCGCAGTACGTGGGGGAGATGGCCACCGCGGTCGCCCAGGCCACCGGCCAGGACCGCACCGAGCTCCTCAACCAGCTCACCAGCGACCGGGGCTACGTGGTGCTGGCCAGGCTCGTCGACCCGGACGTCGCGGAGTCCCTGCACGAGCGGTTCAACGAGATCGCCGCTGACCGGCGGGAGGACCGGCAGTACCCGGCGGGCAACGCCGCCGCGAACGTGGTCGGCGCCGCGTCGTGGAGCGCCGACGAGAACAAGCTCGTCGGCCGGGTGGGCCTGGAGAGCTCGCAGGACAACGCGCTCGCCGGGTCGGCGGGCCTGCGGGTGGTGGACACCGCGGAGGGCAGTGACGCCGTCATCCCGGGCAGCACCCGTTACGAGCGGCCTGCGGTCCAGGGGTCCACCGTGCAGCTCACCCTCGACTCGGACCTGCAGTACATGACGCAGAAGGCGCTCACCGACTACGTCGCGCAGACGGGTGCGAAGCCGACGTCGTCGGCCGTGGTGCTCGACGCCCACACGGCGCAGGTGCTCGCGATCGCCAACGGGGCGACGTTCGACCCGAGCAACCTCGGGAGCGCCACACCCCAGCAGCTGGCCAACCCTGCTGTGCAGAGCCCGTTCGAGCCGGGATCGGTCAACAAGATCGTCACGATGTCGGCCGCGCTCGAGTACGGCGTGGCGAAGCCCACCGACGTCGTGACGGTGCCGGGGAACATCAAGGTCGCCGACCGCACGATCAACGACGCGTGGGTGCACGGGCCCGAGCAGTTCACACTCACCGGGATCCTCGCGAAGTCGTCCAACGTCGGCACGATCATGACGGCGCAGAAGGTGGGGGAGCAGCGCTTCGCCGACATGCTCACGCGCTTCGGGCTGGGCACACCCACCGGTGTCGGGCTTCCCGGCGAGAGCGGCGGCCTGGTGCCCCCCATCGCGACGTGGTCCGGGTCGACCTTCGGCAACCTGCCGATCGGGCAGGGACTGTCGGTCACCACCCTGCAGATGGCGGGGATGTACCAGGCGGTGGCCAACAACGGGCTGCGGATCCCACCGCGGATCATCGCGTCCACCACCGGGCCCGACGGCGTGCCCACGGTGGCGCCCCAGCCACCGGGCGTGCAGGTGGTGTCGCCGCACACGGCCGAGCAGCTGCGCACGATGCTCACCGCCGTCACGCAGAAGGCACCCGGACAGACCGGCACGGGACCGGCGGCGGCGGTGCCCGGCTACCAGGTGGCGGGCAAGACGGGCACGGCGCAGCAGGTGGATCCGCGCTGCGGTTGCTACTCGGCGTCGACGTACTGGATCACGTTCGCCGGGATGCTCCCTGCGCAGAATCCGCGGTACGTCATCGCGATCATGCTCGATGCCCCCAAGGCGGGCACGAGCGCAGCCCCGCTGTTCCACGACATCGCCACCTACCTGGCGCAGCGTGAGCGGCTGCCGGTGAGCCCCACCGAGGCTCCGGTGCAGACGCTGACGCTGCCCACGCCACCGCCGCCCGCGTCGCCGCCGCCTCCGCCGGTGCCGCCCGCCCTGCCGCCCCCGCCGTAACCGCGCGGGAGCCCGGCCCGCTCGCCGCATCCCCGCCGGGACGCCGATGCGTGGGCCGGGCTCCCGCGCGGGCGTACGGCGGGTGGTCGGGTGGGGGCGGCGACCGGTCGAGGCCCCTGTGGTCGTCCACAGAGGCCGGTGCGGGCGCGACACGCCGGTGCCGCGGCTCGGCCGGATCGATCATCGGTGTGGTGAGAACGACCACTGGCCGTTCGTCCAGACCCTTTCGGGGAAGCATGCGCCTGCCGGTCGTTGCCCCGCGGCCGGTGGTGTATCTCCCATCGCCCACCTGGCGGTGCGCGGGCGGGCCGGTCGAGGTGCGCCGGTAGCCTCCCCGACGTGTCACCTGCCAGTCCTGCCGCCGCCTCCACGGCCGCCGCGTGTCCCCGGCCGCGGTGCGTGCGGCCGGTTGACCTGCAGGTGATCGCGGCCGCCGTCGGCGCCACCGTTGTCGCCCCTGCCACCGGCGCCACACGGCCCTCGCGCGTCACCGGAGTGACGTTGCGCGCGGCAGAGGCGCAGCCCGGCGACCTGTTCGCCGCACTGGCGGGCTCCCGTGCCCACGGTGCCGACTTCGCCGAGCAGGCGCTCGCCGCCGGAGCCGTCGCCGTGCTGACCGATCCCGACGGCGCGCGGCGTCCGGCACTGCGCGGGCTTCCCGTTCTCGTGCACCCTCGGCCTCGCGAGGTCCTGGGAACGGTCGCCGCGCTCGTCTACGGCGACCCGACGGCGCGGCTCTCGGTGCTCGGCGTCACCGGCACGAGCGGCAAGACCACGGTCGCGCACCTGCTCGAAGCCGGGCTCCGCGCGGCGGGCCGCGCCACCGGGCTGGTCGGCACGGTCGGCACCCGCATCGACGGCAAGGACCTGCCCAGCGCCTTCACCACCCCGGAGGCCCCCGACCTGCAGGCGCTGTTCGCGGTGATGGCCGAGGACGGCGTCACCGACGTGGCGATGGAGGTGTCGAGCCACGCGCTCGCGCTCGGGCGGGTATCCGGCACCAGGTTCGCGGTGGCCGCCTTCACGAACCTGTCGCAGGATCATCTCGACTTCCACGACGACATGGACGACTACTTCGAGGCGAAGGCGGCGCTGTTCGACGGGCGGGCCGCCCACGGCGTCGTGTGCATCGACGACGAGTGGGGCGAGCGGCTTGCTGCGCGATGCCCGGGCGCGGTCACGGTGTCCACCCGCGGGCCGGCGCAGTGGCGAGCGGTGGACGCCGCCACGGGCACCGACGGCACGCAGACGTTCACAGCGGTGGCACCGGACGGCGCGTCCGTGCCCGTGCGGCTGCTGCTGCCGGGAGCGTTCAACGTGGCCAACGCGCTGGTCGCGCTGGCCTGTCTGGACGCCGTGGGCGTGCCGGCGGCAGTGGCGGCGGAGGGCTTCGCGACCCTGGCCGTCCCGGGGCGGATGCAACGGGTGGAGGCGGGGCAGCCGTATCTCGCGCTCGTCGACTACGCACACAAGCCTGCCGCCGTTGCTGCGCTGCTCGACACACTGCGGGCGCAGGTGCCGGGCCGCCTGATCGTCGTGCTGGGCTGCGGCGGCGACCGCGACCGGGGCAAGCGGCCCTTGATGGGCGCTGCCGCGGCGTCCCGGGCACAACTTCTCGTCGTCACCGACGACAACCCGCGTACCGAGGATCCTTCGGCCATCCGGGCCGCCATGATGGCGGGCGCCCAGGCCGAGCAGGACCGCGGTGATCTGATGGAGATCGGCGACCGGCGCGCCGCGATCACGGCTGCGGTGGCCTACGCCCGGCCGGGAGACGCGGTCGTCGTGGCCGGTAAAGGGCACGAGACAGGCCAGGAGATCGACGGCGTGAAGCATCCGTTCGACGACGCCGCCGAGTTGGCGGCTGCGATCGAGGCCGGTCGGCAGTGAGCCGCACACACATGATCCGATACAACCGATGACCGGGATCACAGCATGATCGAGATGCGGCTGGCCGAAGTCGCCGCCGTGACCGGGGGGCGGTTGCACCGTGCCTCCGGGGAGGAGCGCGTCGCCGCCGTCGAGTTCGACACGCGCGTGATCGGGGCGGGCGGCCTGTTCGTCGCCCTTCCCGGTGAGCGCGTCGACGGGCACGACTACGCGACCGCTGCAGTGGACGCGGGTGCCGTCGCGGTCCTCGCGGGCCGTGCGGTGGACGCCCCGGCCGTCGTGGTCCCGCCCGCGGAGCGCGACACCGGCACCTACCTGGGCGAGACCGACCCGGACGGCGTGGGTGCGGCCGTGCTCGCCGCGCTCGCCCGGCTGGCTGGCCACGCGGTGCGGACGCTGCCCGCCACCACCGTGGTCGGAGTCACCGGCAGCTCCGGCAAGACGTCCACGAAGGACCTGCTCGCCGCGGTGCTGGCCCCACTCGGGCCGACGGTCGCGCCGCCGGGCTCGTTCAACAACGAGCTCGGCCTGCCGTGGACGGCGCTGCGTGCCGATGCGGCCACCCGTCATCTGGTGCTCGAGTACTCGGCACGCGGGCCAGGGCACATCGCCCGGCTCGCCGCCGCCGTGCCCCCGCGGATCGGGTTGGTTCTCAACGTCGGGAGTGCGCACCTCGGCGAGTTCGGCTCGCGCGCCGCGGTCGCGGCCGCCAAGGGCGAGCTGGTGGAGGCCCTGCCTGCAGAGGGAGACGGTGGCGTGGCCGTCCTCAACGCCGACGACCCCGCCGTCGCCGCGATGACGGGGCGCACCGCCGCGCGGATCGTGACGTTCGGCCGCGCGCCGGACGCCCTCGTGCGCGCAGAGGACGTCGAGCTCGACGCAGGACGGGCCCGCTTCACCCTGGTCGGCCCCGGTGGTCGCGCGCCCGTGGCGCTGCGGCTGGTGGGCGATCACCACATCGGCAACGCGCTCGCCGCGGCCGCGGTGGCGATGGAGCTGGGCGCCACCGCCGACGGCGTCGCCGCGGCCCTGAGCGCGGCGCTGCCGGCCTCGCGGTGGCGCATGGAGGTCATCGACCGCCCCGACGGGGTCACCGTCGTCAACGACGCCTACAACGCCAATCCCGAGTCGATGCACGCCGCGCTGCGCGCGTTGGTGGCACTCAGCGGGGAGGAGCGCCGCACGTGGGCGGTGCTCGGCCGGATCGCCGAGCTCGGCGACGACAGCGCCGCCGCCCATGCCGAGGTCGCGGCCGTCGCGCGCCGACTCGGTGTCGACCAGCTGGTCGCGGTCGAGACCACCGACTACCCGGGCGCACGCAGCACCGGCAGCGTCGACGAGGCCCTGGCCCTGCTGCGGGCGGAGCTCGCCCCCGGCGACGTCGTTCTCGTGAAGGCCTCGCGCTCTGCCGGGCTCGAACGGGTGGCCGCCGGCCTGCTGGACGCCGCCGCCACGCCGGGGCAGGTGTCCCGGTGAGAGGTGTCTTCATCGCTGCGGGGGTCGCCCTCGCGGTCTCGATCCTCCTGACCCCGTACCTGATCAGATTCTTCTCGCGGCAGGGCTTCGGCCAGGAGATCCGTGCCGAGGGACCGTCGAGCCACCAGGCCAAGCGGGGCACCCCCACGATGGGTGGCGTCGCGATCCTGCTCGCGATCTGGCTCGGCTACGGGTTCTCGCACGCGCTCACCGGCGAGCCGGTCACCTCGTCCGCGATGCTCGTGCTGTTCCTCACCACGGCGCTGGGGGTCGTCGGGTTCCTCGACGACTTCATCAAGATCCGCAGGGCGCGCAACCTCGGGCTCAACAAGACGTCCAAGATCGTGGGCCAGGTGCTCACCGCCACGATCTTCGGCATCCTGGCGCTGCGCTTCTCCAACGCCGACGGGCTCACCCCCGGGTCGGACAACCTCTCGTTCGTCCGCGACATCACCGTGCTGTCGTTCGGCCTGGTCGGCTTCGTGGTGCTCGCCAACCTGATCGTGGCGGCCTGGTCGAACGCCGTGAACCTCACCGACGGGCTCGACGGCCTGGCAGCCGGCACCGCCGCTATGGTGCTCGCCACGTACACGATCATCGGGTTCTGGCAGTTCCGCAACAACTGCTCGCTCATCAGTGCTGCCGGCTGCTACCAGGTGCGCGACCCTCTCGACGTCGCGCTCGTCTCGGCGGCCGCGATGGGCGGCTGCATCGGTTTCCTTTGGTGGAACGCCGCCCCGGCGCGCATCTTCATGGGCGACACGGGCTCGTTGGCGCTCGGCGGTCTCGTCGCAGGCCTGTCGATCGTGACGCGCACGGAACTGCTGCTCGTGGTGATCGGTGGGGTGTTCGTGGTGGAGGCGCTGTCGGTGGCCGTGCAGATCGCGGTGTTCCGAACCACCCGGCGACGGGTGTTCCGGATGGCCCCGTTCCACCACCACTTCGAGCTCGCCGGGTGGGCGGAGACCACGGTGATCATCCGGTTCTGGCTGCTCGCAGCCATGTGCGCGGCACTCGGGCTCGGGTTGTTCTACCAGGAGTGGCTCACCGCGTCGGCGGGACCGTGATGGACGCCCGGGGACGCGCGGGCGCCGCGAGCACCGCACCGCCGGAGCTCGCCGGCGCAGCTGTGCTCGTGGCGGGTGCGGGCGTGTCCGGGCTGGCCGCCGCGGCGGCGCTGGTCGAGCTCGGCGCGCGGGTGACGGTCACCGACGCCGTCCCGGACCGGCTCACCGACCTCCCCACGGGTGCCCAGGCGGGCGGCGACCCCGACGAGGTGCCACCCGGCACCGCGCTCATCGTCACCTCGCCCGGGCGGCGTCCCGACCACCCGCTGGTCACCGCGGCCGCCGCGGCCGGGGTGCCGCTGGTCGGCGAGCCGGAGCTGGCCTGGTGGATCGGGCAGTCCCGCCCGGTGCCGCCGGAGTGGCTCGTGGTCACCGGCACCAACGGCAAGACCACCACCGTCGGCATGCTCGCCTCGATCCTGCGTGCGTCCGGGCGCGACGCCGTGGCCTGCGGCAACATCGGCTACACCGTGATCGACGCCGTCCGGGCCGGGCATCCGGTGCTCGCCGTGGAGCTGTCGAGCTTCCAGCTGCACTGGTCGCCCTCGATCCGGCCCGCCGCCGGCTGCGTCCTCAACGTGGCCGACGACCACCTGGACTGGCACGGGTCGATGGCGGAGTACGCGGGCGCGAAGGCCAGGGCACTGCTCGGCCCGGTCGCGATCGCAGGCGCGGACGACCCCGCGGCCGCCGCGCTGCTCGCCGCCTCGCCCGCACCGCGCCGGGTGGGCGTCACGCTGGGGGAGCCGGGGCCCGACCAGCTCGGTGTGGTCGAGGATGTGCTCGTGGACCGAGCCTTCGGCGGTGGGAAGCTCGTCGCGGCCTCCGCTGTGCATCCCGGCGGTGCGCCGGGGGTGACCGACGCACTGGCCGCCGCGGCGCTCGCGCGGGCAGCCGGGGTGGGTCCCGACGCCGTGCGCGCCGGGCTCGACGACTTCCGCCCGGGGCCACACCGCGGCGCCGACATCGCGACGGTCGCGGGCGTCCGGTTCGTCGACGATTCCAAGGCGACGAACCCACACGCCGCGGCGGCATCGCTCACGGCGCAGGCGCCCGCGCAGGTGGTGTGGATCGTCGGTGGTCTGCTCAAGGGCGCCAAGGTCGACGACCTCGTGGCACGTCACGCCGGCCGGTTGCGCGCGGCGGTGGTGATCGGCACCGACAGGGCAGAGATCCTCACCGCTCTCGCGCGACACGCACCCGACGTCCCCGTCGCAGAGGTGACGGCAGGCGACGATGGCCCCATGATGACCGCGGTGCGACGTGGCGCCGCCCTCGCACGGCAGGGTGACGTCGTACTGCTCGCCCCGGCCGCGGCGTCGATGGACCAGTTCATCGACTACGCCGACCGGGGGCGGGCGTTCGCCGAGGCTGTGGCAGGGCTGCAGCCACGACCGGGGGAGGCGGGATGACGGGAGCGGACGCCCGCCGTGCCCGGCCGTCCCGGAACCGGTCCTCCTCGCCGCTCGCCGGCATCCGTGCAGTGGTCGGCCGCAGCGCCACCGCACTCGGGCAGTGGCTGCGCCGCCCTCTCACCTCGCTGCACCTGATCCTCGGCGTGTTCGGGTTGCTCACGCTGTTCGGCCTGGTCATGGTGCTCTCGGCGTCGTCGGTGGAGTCCTTCACCGCCGACGGATCGTCGTACTCGGTGTTCAGCCGGCAGCTGATGTTCTGCGTGCCGGGGCTCCTGCTGTTCTGGCTGGGCCTGCGCATCCCACCCCGGGCGCTGCGCTCGCTGGCGCCCGCCGCGCTGATCATCGGTGCCCTGTCGCTGGTCGCCGTGCTGCTCGTCGGCGACGTGCGCAACGGTTCCCGGGCGTGGTTCGTGGTCGGGTCGCTGTCGCTGCAGCCCTCGGAGGCGGTCAAGGTCGCCCTGACGCTGTGGGGCGCGCACGTGCTCGCCGCGCGGCGGGCGGTCATGCACCGCTGGAGGTACGCGCTGTCGCCCGTCGTGCCCGTCACGGTCGTGCTGCTCACCCTGCTGGTGCTGCAGCCCGACCTCGGCATGACGGTCTCCCTGGGCATCGTGCTCATCGCCTTGCTGTTCTTCGCCGGCGCCCCGATCCGGCTGATGGTCGCGCTCAGCATCGGCGCGATCGCCGGGGCGGTCGTGCTCGCGCTCAGCGCGAGCTACCGGCTCAGCCGGATCAGCGCGTTCCTCTCGCCCGAGAGCACCGACCCGCTGAAGGCGGGTTTCCAGTCCCAGCAGGCGCTCTACTCGCTCGCCGACGGCGGACTGTTCGGCGTCGGTCTCGGGCAGGGGCGGGCGAAGTGGAGCTACCTGCCCAACGCCCACAACGACTTCATCTTCGCGATCATCGGCGAGGAGCTCGGCTTCCTCGGTGCGTTCGCCGTGCTCGCCCTCTTCGCCACCCTGGCCTACGCCGGCTTGCGCATCGCCGCGCGCAACACCGACCCATGGCTCAAGCTCGTGGTGGCGACCTCCACGACCTGGCTGGTCGCCCAGGCGGCAATCAACATCTCCTACGTCGTGGGGCTGCTGCCGGTGACCGGGCTGCAGCTCCCGTTGATCTCGTCCGGAGGCACATCGCTCGTGGTCACCATGTTCGTCTTCGGGATCCTCGCCAACGCCGCACGCCACGAGCCGGAGGCCATCGCGGCGCTGAAACAGCATGGTCAGGGGCGGGTCGCACGGCTGTTGCGGCTGCCGCTGCCCCAGCCGTACAAAGCCCCCGCCACCCGTCCGCCCGCACAGCGGGGACGGGTCCGATGAGCCGCGCGGCCCGGCACGCGCCCTCGGTCGTCGTCGCGGGCGGGGGGACTGCGGGCCACATCGAACCGGCGCTCGCTCTCGCCGACGCCGTGCGCAGGCTGCGCCCCGACGCGAGGATCACCGCCCTCGGTACCGAGCGCGGGCTCGACACCGCCCTCATCCCGGCCCGCGGCTACCCGCTGGAGCTGATCCCGCCGGTCCCCATGCCGCGCAAGCTCAGCACCGACCTGATGCGCCTGCCCGTGCGCGTGCGCGACGCCGTGATGCGCGCGCGCGACGTGCTCGACAGGGTGGATGCCGACGTCGTGGTGGGCTTCGGGGGCTACGTCGCCCTGCCGGCGTACCTGGGGGCCCGTGGCCGCGTCCCGGTCGTCGTCCACGAGGCGAACGCGCGGGCGGGGCTGGCCAACAAGGTGGGAGCGCGGTTCGCCGATCTCGTGGCGGTCGCCGTGCCCGGGAGCGGGCTGCCCGGGGAGCAGGTCGTCGGGATGCCGCTGCGCCGCTCGATCACCGGGCTCGACCGGATGTCCCTGCGCCCGCAGGCCCGCCACTTCTTCGGCCTACCCCCGCACGGACCCGTGCTGCTGGTGTTCGGCGGCTCGCAGGGCGCCCGCACGCTGAACGACGCCGTCGCCGCCGCACTGCCCAGCCTGCTGCGCGCCGGGATCGCGGTGCTGCACGCCCACGGGAGGAACGGCACCGCCGCGCCGCCCGCCCGCGGCTATGTGGCCACGCCCTACATCGAGCGCATGGACCTGGCGTACGCGGCCGCCGACGCCGTGCTCGGCCGCTGCGGCATGACGACCGTCGCCGAGGTCACCGCGGTCGGCCTGCCCGCCGTCTACGTCCCGCTCCCGCACGGCAACGGCGAGCAGGCGCTCAACGCCGCGCCCGTCGTCGCCGCGGGAGGAGGGGTGCTCGTCGACGACGCCGAGCTCAACGGCGAACGCGCCACGGCCGAGCTGGTCCCGCTGCTGACGGATCCACCGCGGCTCGCCGCGATGAGCAGGGCGGCGCGCTCGTCCGGCCACGCCGACGCCGCCGACCGGCTGGCACACATGGTCCTCGGCATCGCAGGCGCCGACGGTCCGGCGCCCGAGCAGGATCTCTGGCGGGCCAACACCCAGGCCCCCCGGCGGGGCCGCGAGCCATGGGCACAGACGTGATGGACGTGGACACGGAGTCGGTGCCCGTCGACCTGTCGGGGCGCGTGCACCTCATCGGGATCGGCGGCGCCGGGATGAGCGGTATCGCCCGGATCCTGCTGGCCAGAGGGGCCACGGTCTCGGGTTCGGACGCCAAGGACTCCCGTGCCGTGCTCGCGCTGCGAGCACTCGGGGCCCGGGTGGAGGTCGGCCACGATCCCGGGCACCTGCCCGAGGCGCCCGCCACCGTGGTGGTCTCGAGCGCGATCCGCGCCACCAACCCGGAGCTGGAAGCCGCCCGCGAGCGGGGGCTCGTCGTGGTCCACCGGGCCAGGGCCCTCGCCGCGTTGACGGCCGGGCGCCGGCTCGCCGCCGTCACGGGCACGGCGGGCAAGACGTCCACCACCTCGATGCTGACCGTCGCGCTGCAGCACTGTGGGCTGGATCCGTCCTTCGCGATCGGCGGCGACCTGGCCGCGTCCGGGTCGGGAGCCCACGAGGGCAGCGGCGACATCTTCGTGGCCGAGGCCGACGAGAGTGACGCGTCGTTCCTCGCGTTCTCCCCGGTGGTCGCGGTGGTCACCAACGTCGAGGCCGACCACCTCGACCACTACGGGAGCACCGAGGCCTACCTCGCGGCGTTCGAGACGTTCCTCGGCCGGATCGAGCCCGGTGGTGCGCTCGTGGCCTGCGCCGACGACCCCGGGGCCGCGGCGCTGGCCGGTGTGGCGGAGAGCCGTGGCATCCGGGTGCGGCGCTACGGCCGAGGGCAGGGCCGCGACGCCCAGCTGGTCGACTTCCGCCCGGACGGCACCGGCGCGCGGATCGTGCTCCGCCTCGACGGCGTCGAGCACCTCCTCCGGCTGGCCGTGCCGGGGGAGCACATGGCCCAGAACGCCCTCGGTGCGCTGCTCGCCGGCGTGGAGCTCGGCGCCCCCGTCGACGGCCTGCTGGCGGGGCTCGCCGCGTTCGACGGCGTGCGCCGCCGGTTCGAGTTCCGCGGCAGGGTGAGCGGTGTCGCGGTGTACGACGACTACGCCCACCACCCGAGCAAGGTGGCGGCGCAGCTGCGGGCCGCCCGTGACGTGGTGGGCGACCGTGGCCGGGTCGTGGTGGCGTTCCAGCCGCATCTGTACTCGCGCACCAGGGAGTTCGCGTCGGCGTTCGGCGCGGCACTCGGGCTCGCCGACGAGGTGGTCGTCCTCGAGGTCTACGGCGCACGCGAGGACCCCGAGCCCGGTGTGAGCGGCGCGCTCGTGGCCGATGCCGTCACACTGCCGCCCGATCGTGTGCAGTACGTGCCGCGCTGGTCGGACGTCCCGGCGGTCGTGGCCGGGGTGGCGCGGCCCGGTGACCTCGTGATCACGATGGGTGCCGGTGACGTCACCGTGCTGGCACCGGAGATCCTGCTCGAGCTGGAGCGGCAGGGGCAGGCATGACCGGCGGGGCGAGCCGGCCGCCCCGCAGAGACGGTGCCGGGGAGGGGCGCGTGAGTGAGCTTGCGAGCGAGTCATCGATACAGCGCCCGCGCGAAGCGCCGACCGAGCGCAGCGAGGGAGTGCGATGAGTGAGCTTGCGAGCGAGTCATCGATACAGCGCCCGCGCGAAGCGCCGACCGAGCGCAGCGAGGGAGTGCGATGA
>NZ_JAKXMK010000021.1 GCF_022524485.1 Pseudonocardia alaniniphila | reverse complement strand
GTAGCTCGACCACTCCGCGCCCGGCCGTGCGCCCGGCATCCCCGCGTTCGATGGAAGGCCGGCCCACCCGGCGCCCGCCGGGGCGTCCGGGCCGCCCGGTGCCGCGGCCGCACTCGGCGGCGCGCTACCGGCGCCGACGGCTCGCCGCGTTGCTGATCGGGCTGCTGCTGCTCGTCGGGCTGGGACTGACCGGTCGGATACTGCTGTTCGACGTCGGGTTCGCTGACATCGAACAGGTGCAGGTCAACTCGGAGAACCCAGCGGCGTCGGCCACCGGGGCCGTGCGCACCGAGGACGTGGTGAAGGCCGCGGACGTCAACCTCGGCACGCCGCTGGCCGCGGTGGACACGGCGGCGATCGCCTCCCGGGTGGCCCATCTGCCGGGCGTGGAGTCGGTCCGCGTCTCACGCACCTGGCTCCACACGGTCACCATCGACGTCACCCCGCGGGTCGCGGTGGCCACGGTGCAGACCGGGCAAGGCCAGGCTCTCGTCGACCGGTTCGGCACCGTCTACCCCGGCACGCCCCCGCCCGGGCTGCCGAGCTTCACGTTCGGGGCCGTCGGGCCGGACGACGCATCCACGCAGGCGGCGATCAGCGTGCTCGCCGCGGTGCCCGATGCACTACGGTCTCAGCTCCTGACCGTGGACGCCACGGACACAGCGCCGGAGGCACCGGGGCAGGTCACCCTCGGCCTGACCGGCGACCGGCAGGTCCGCTGGGGGTCCCCCGACCGCTCTCCGGAGAAGGCGGCTGTGCTCATGCCCTTGCTCACGCAGCCAGGCCACGTATTCGACGTGACGAGCCCGGACCTGCCTACGATCACGCGGTGAGCTTGGTGGTGGGTGAGTTCACCTCCGACCCGGTCGGGGGGTTGCCGTCGCGCGGCGCGCCTGCTGGACCGCGACCATGACGCGACCTAGCGTTCGATCACGAAGGCCCGGACCCCTGGGTCCGACCCGAGCTGGACTGGAAGGTGCGCCATGACGCCCCCGCACAACTACCTGGCCGTGATCAAGGTCGTCGGCATCGGTGGCGGCGGCGTGAACGCCGTCAACCGCATGATCGAGGTAGGCCTCAAGGGTGTCGAGTTCATAGCGGTGAACACCGATGCCCAGGCGCTGCTGATGTCCGATGCCGACGTCAAGCTGGACATCGGGCGGGAGCTCACGCGCGGACTGGGTGCCGGCGCCAATCCGGAGGTGGGCCGCAAGGCGGCCGAGGATCACCGCGAGGAGATCGAGGAGGTCCTCAAGGGGGCCGACATGGTCTTCGTCACCGCGGGCGAGGGCGGCGGCACGGGCACCGGTGGCGCGCCGGTCATCGCGTCGATCGCCCGCAAGCTCGGTGCCCTGACCATCGGCGTGGTCACGCGTCCCTTCACGTTCGAAGGGCGCAGGCGCGCCGGGCAGGCCGAGGACGGGATCCAGTCGCTGCGCAACGAGTGCGACACCCTGATCGTCATCCCGAACGACCGGCTCCTGCAACTCGGTGACGTGGGCGTCTCGCTGATGGACGCCTTCCGCTCCGCCGACGAGGTACTCCTCTCCGGTGTGCAGGGAATCACGAACCTGATCACCACGCCCGGCTTGATCAATCTCGACTTCGCCGACGTGAAGAGCGTCATGTCCGGGGCAGGCAGCGCCCTCATGGGCATCGGGTCCTCGCGCGGCGAGGGCCGGGCGGTGCAGGCAGCGGGCAAGGCCATCAACTCGCCGCTGCTCGAGGCGTCGATGGACGGCGCCCAGGGCGTGCTGCTCTCGATCGCAGGCGGGTCCGACCTGGGCCTGTTCGAGATCAACGAGGCCGCTTCGCTCGTGCAGGAGGCCGCGCACCCCGAGGCCAACATCATCTTCGGCACGGTGATCGACGACTCCCTCGGCGACGAGGTGCGCGTCACGGTCATCGCCGCCGGGTTCGAGGCCGGAGGCCCGACGCACAAGAAGATGGAGCCTACGGCGTTCCGCTCTCCGGAGCGGCAGACCGGCGGGACGGGTTCCGGCGCGCACGCCGCGGAGCACTCGTCCTCGAGCCAGCCCGCGGCGGCCGGCAACGGCACACCGCACCCGCAGGGCGGCAACGGCTTCGCGAACGGCACGAGGCCCTCGGCCGGTAGCCCGGCCGCGGCGCACCAGTCCGGCACGCTGCCGCCGTCCGCTCCGGGATCGGGGCCCTACGCTCCGCCCGCTCCGCGTCAGCCCGACTCCCCGCGTCGCGACTCGGGGTACGACCCCTCGGGCCAGCCCGCGGACGGCTCTCGTCCCGCACCGGAGCGGACGCCGCCCTTCACCCAGCCGGTCGAGGCGACGGATTTCGACGACGACGTGGACGTTCCGCCGTTCATGAAGCGGTGACCATGGCGCAGGCCCGCGTCCGGCGCGTGGTCACGACGCGCGCCGGTGGTCGCTCCACCGGCCGTTTCGCCACGTTCAACCTCTCCGCGGGAGTGGGGGACGACCCGGCCGCCGTCCGGGCCAACCGGCGCAGGCTGTCGTCGGAACTGGGCGTTCCCGTCGTGTTCCTCGAGCAGGTGCACGGCACGCGGGTCGCCACCGTGGACGCGGTGCCTGCTCCCGATGCGCCCGATCTCCCGGCCACCGACGCTGCCGTCACGGCCGTGCCCGGCGTCGGTCTCGCGGTGCTGGCGGCCGACTGCGTGCCGCTACTGCTCGCCGACCCGGGGGCCGGCGTCGTCGGGGCCGTCCACGCGGGGCGGGTCGGAGCCGCCGCGGGCGTGCTGCCCGCCACGGTGACGGCCATGGAGGCCCTGGGGGCGCGTGCGGATGCCATCGAGGTGCTGCTCGGCCCGGCGATCTGTGGCGCCTGCTACGAGGTCCCCGCGCAGATGCGGGCGGAGGTGGACGCTCGCCTGCCCGGCAGCGCGAGCCGCACCCGGCGCGGCACCGCGGGGCTCGACCTGCGCGCCGGTCTCTACCGGCAGCTGATCGATCTCGGGGTGGGACGCGTCGGCGGCGATCCGAGGTGCACTCTCGAGGATCGCGACCTGTTCAGCCATCGGCGGGACGCACCGACCGGCCGGCACGCCGCGATCATCTGGCTCCACCCGCGCTGAAGCAGCACCGTGAACCGTCCGGCTACGGCAACCGATTCCCGATCCGGGAGCAGTGCGATAGTCGTGTCGATGGGGCGTGAAGTGGACAGCGGGAGACGGCACGAGCTGGCCGGGCGGCTGGAGGCTGTCCGCAAGCGGATCGACGCCGCGTGTGTGGCCGCCGGGCGTACTCCCGGTGAGGTGGCACTGCTGGCCGTCACCAAGACCGTGTCACCTGCCGACGTCGCGACCCTGCTCGACCTCGGCCTCACGGAGTTCGGCGAGAACCGCGTGCAGGAGGCGGAGGCCAAGGTCGCCTCCGTCGCCGCGCTCCGCCCGGGGTGCTCGCCCGGCTGGCACCTGGTCGGGAGCCTGCAGCGGAACAAGGCGAGATCCGTCGTGCGCTGGGCCCACAGCGTCGAGTCGGTGGACTCACTGCGCCTGGCCGAGGCTCTCGACACCGCCGTGCGGCGCGAGCAGGAGACCGGCGGGCGCGCGGATTCGCTGCCCGTTCTCCTCCAGTACAGCGTCGACGGCGATCCGGAGCGGGGTGGTGTGCCCCGTGAGGGCCTCGGAGAGCTCGCCGAACGTGTCGCATCCTGCGCCGGGCTGCAGCTCACCGGTCTCATGGCGGTAGCCCCACTCGGGGCGGATCCCGATGCCGCATTTGCCGACGTCGCCGCTGCGGCAACCTGGCTGCGTGAGCGATTTCCGCAGGCCAGGACGTTGTCGGCGGGGATGAGCGGTGATCTGGAGGCGGCTATCCGGCATGGATCGGACGTGGTGCGTGTCGGAACAGCCCTTGTGGGGGAACGCCGGATAACCTCGGAGTGATCGTCGGGTCCGTGTGTGCTGCGGGCCGACCGTCGGGGGCGTCGATGATGGGAGCGCGAATGGGCGCGATGTACCGGCTCAAGGCCTATTTCGGCATGGTGCCCGCCGAAGAGATGGGCGAGTACACCGACGAGCCGGTCCAGGACCGGTTCGCCGACGATCGGTTCGCCGACGGCCGGCGCTCCAACCGGTCTTCGCGGGAGTACACCGACGACCGGTGGGACGACCGCTTCACCTACGAGGACGAGCCTCAGCGCGACCGCTACGACGGCGACTGGGACCGGCGCACGCCACGGCCCGTCGCCGTGGACCGGTCCGCCGCTCGCAGCGCCCCAGGCCATCCTGGGGGCCCGTCAGGCATGGGCCCCGTGGTCCGGGGTGCGCTCGCGATCGATCCGGAGGCTGCCATGCACCGCGAACCCGCACGGCCCGTGCCTGTCACGACCGCCGTGCCCGAGCAACGCGACCGTGCCGCCCGCGGGGCCGCCGCGCTGGCCAGGATCACCACTTTGCACCCCCGCAGCTACAAGGAGGCTCGCACGATCGGCGAGCGCTACCGCGACGGGGTGCCGGTGATCATGAACCTCTCCGAGCTGGACGCCGCGGAGGCCAAGCGGCTCGTGGACTTCGCCGCCGGCCTCGTCTTCGCGCTACGGGGCGGCTTCGACAAGGTCACGAACAGGGTCTTCCTGCTCACACCCGCCGACGTCGAGGTGTCGGCCGACGACGCCCGCAGACTCGCAGAACGCGGCATCTTCCGCCAGGATTGAGGGCGTGCCCCTCGCCATCCAGTTCGTCGTGTACTACGTGCTGTTCTTCTTCTGGTTGCTGCTCATCGGGCGCATCGTGGCGGAGCTCGTACGGAGCTTCGCCCGGCAGTGGGTGCCGGGAGGTCCGAGCGCAGTGGCGCTGGAACTGATCTTCACAGCCACCGACCCGCCTGTGAAGTTGTTGCGCAGAGTGATCCCCGTCGTCCGAATCGGCGGCGTGGGGCTGGACTTGTCGATTATGGTTCTGCTGTTGGTCGTGTTCATACTGATGAACGTTGCCCAGCCGACGCCGTTGTGAGCCCCAGTCACACACGGTGCCGCCGCCGAGGACTGCATGAGGTGATCCGATGCCGCTGACGCCCGCCGACGTCCACAACGTCGCGTTCAGCAAACCCCCCATTGGCAAGAGGGGGTACAACGAGGACGAGGTCGACGCGTTCCTCGACCTGGTCGAGGCCGAGCTGGCCCGCCTGATCGAGGAGAACGAGGATCTCCGCGAGCAGGTTTCCCAGCTCGAACAGCGCCTCGGCAACGCACAGGCCGACCTGGAGGACGCCCGTTCGCGTCCGCAGGCTCCGCTGGGGGCGCCCGTGTCGCCCCCGACGCAGCAGATCCAGCGGCAGGTCGAGCCACCGTCCATGCGCCAGATGGAGCCGCCGCGTCTGAACCCGCAGGCGTTGGTCGACCCCGCTGAACAGGGCGACCACCACGTGCAGGTGGCCAAGGTCCTGAGCATGGCCCAGGAGATGGCCGAGCGGCTCACCGCCGAGGCCAAGTCCGAGGCCGACGCGATGCTCAGCGACGCCCGCACCAAGTCCGAGCAGCTCCTGTCGGACGCCCGCACCAAGTCCGACGGTCTCGTCAACGACGCCCGCTCGCGGGCCGAGACGATGCTGAACGACGCCCGTACCAGGGCGGAGACCCTGGAGCGCCAGTCGCGCGACAAGGCCGCCACGCTGGTCGGCGACGCAGAGCGCAAGCAGGCGGAGATCATCGGCACGATCACCCGCGACAAGTCGGTGCTCGAGAAGAAGATCGACGAGCTGCGCACGTTCGAGCGTGAGTACCGCACCCGGCTCAAGACGTACCTGGAGTCCCAGCTCAGGGACCTGGGAGAGCGCGGGTCCGCGGCACCGTCCGACAGCCGGTCCAGCTCGAACGGCGGGTACGCCTCCACTGGCTACGGCCAGCGGGCTGACGCCGGTAGCTGACCGAGACCTACACGGGCGGTGTGGCGGGCTACGCCGCACCGCCGCACACGGAGAGAATCGTGCTGCTCCTGGTCCTGATCCTGGTCCTTCTCGCCTTCGGCCTGCTGGTGGTCGCGCTGCTGTCCGGCAGCGTGCTGTGGGCCTGGGTGTCCGTGGGGGTCAGTGTCGCTGCGGCGGCAGTCCTGCTGGTCGACTGGTTACAGCGCCGCAACGCGGTCAAGGCAGGTGCCGTGGCCGCGGGAGGCAACGGCGCCGCATCGGGCATGCCCGACATCGAGCCGGTCACCGAGGTTCTGCCGGTTATTTCCGCCTCCGGCGATGCCGGATCAGGGGGTCCCGCCGTCAACGGCGCCGCTCAGGGCGGCTCCGACGACCGGTTCGACCGGCTGATGGACGGCACTCAGACGGTGGTCATGCCGGCCGTGCAACCGTCCGGCTCTGGCGAGCGACCGTCCAGCGCTACCGGCGGAATCAGCCCATCGAGCAGTAATCCGTCACTCAGCGTAACCAAGAGCGGCGGGGATCGGCCCTCCTCCACCCCGCCGTCGAGCGACTCCACCGCCACCGGTGAGGCCGGTTCGGGCTCTACCCCCGAGCCCGCGCAAGGAGCAGGTGGATCTCCCGCGACCCCGCCCACCGCGGCGAAGGACGCGGGCCAGGCACCCGTGCGCGAGTCTGCGGCCGCCGGCGCTTCCTCCGCTCCGGCGGGGCAGCCCGAGCAGGACAGCGCGACCAAGAACAGCGCGAACAAGGACAGCGCGGGCACGGGTGAGGCTCAGGACGAGAAGCCGGGCGGGGCCACCCCCGCCGCCACAGGTGTGGCGAAGCCCACCGACACCTCGGCTCTCGAATCCACCATGGCCATGAACATGCGGCAGGCCGCCACGAGCACCGCTCCGGCGGTCCCCGAGAACGGCCCCGCGGACCAGCCGCCTGCCGACCGCGGCACGCCGGGCGCGGCAACCGACGCCGGTGCCCCGGCCCGCACCGGGGCTGACAGCGCTCCGGCGGAGAAGAGCGCTCCGGCGGAGAAGGCAGCAGCCGCGGGCGCCCCCGAGGAGAGCAGCGGCCCGGTGGACGTCGGTCCCACCGTCGCGCTCGCGGGCGGTTCGTCCACCACGTCGGCAACTGCCGACGAGGGCAAGGCGGCAGGCTCCGCCGACCAGGCTGCAACCGGCGCCCCCGAGTCCACCGCCGGCGAGGCCGTCCCCGCCGAGTCGACGTTCCCCGCCGCCGACGCAGACGGCGAGCCGCCGGAGGAGCCGCCGGACGTCGCCGCGTCCGCGCTGGTCGCTGCCCTGGACGACGAGGTCGTCGTGGTCGACGAGCAGCCGCGCTACCACGTCGAGGGCTGCCGGGCGCTGGTCGGCAAGGCGTTGATCCCGCTTCCGGCGCGGGAGGCGATCGAGCTCGGATTCACACCGTGCGGCTGGTGCACACCCGACCGCACGCTGGCGAGCCGGCACCCTGCCCCCACGCGGTAGCCCCCGCGGGAATACCTGGTGGCGGGCGGGCGCTACGCTTGTCACACAGGCACCGATCCGGCCATCACCGGGGAGCCTCCGGAAGAACAGGTGCTCGGCCTGCTGGCCCCGCTACCTCAGTAGACCCGGACGGGAACGGCCCGTCACAGCCGCCCGATGAGAGGTCGTCCACCTGGACGGCAAGCGGGGTGGTACCGCGGCGCCCGTGAGGGTAGTCGTCCCCGTGCAGGCAGCAGTACGAGCCACGCACGAGGAGCGAGAGCCAGCGATGAGCCCCGACGCCGCAGAGAAGTCCGGCTACCCTGCCGTTCCTGCGCATCCGTCCTTCCCCGCCATGGAGCGCGAGGTCCTGGACTTCTGGGACGCCGACGGCACGTTCGTCGCCTCCGTCGAGGCGCGGCCTGCCGGGGAGAACGGCAGCAACGAGTTCGTCTTCTACGACGGCCCGCCGTTCGCCAACGGGCTGCCCCACTACGGGCACCTGCTCACCGGCTACGTCAAGGACGTCGTGCCGCGCTACCAGACGATGCGCGGCAAGCACGTCGAGCGCCGGTTCGGCTGGGACACCCACGGTCTGCCGGCCGAGGTCGAGGCCGAACGCGAACTCGGGATCAAGGACAAGACCGAGATCGACGAAATGGGGATCGCGGCCTTCAACGAGGCCTGCCGTACCTCCGTTCTCCGCTTCACCGACGAGTGGCGCGACTATGTCACCCGCCAGGCGCGCTGGGTCGATTTCGACAACGACTACAAGACGCTCGACCTGGATTACATGGAAAGCGTCATGTGGGCGTTCAAGACCCTTTGGGACAAGGGTCTGATCTATTCCGGATTCCGCGTGCTCTGGTACTGCTGGCACGACGGCACGCCGTTGTCGGCCACCGAAACCAGGATGGACGACGTCTATCAGGACCGGCAGGACCCTGCCGTCACGGTCGGCCTGCGGCTGCGTGCTCCCGGGGCGGACCTGGACGGTGCGCTCGCGCTCGTCTGGACCACCACGCCGTGGACGCTGCCGTCCAACCTGGCCATGGCGGTCAACCCTGCGGTCGAGTACGCGCTGGTGCGCACCGCCGCCGGTGAGCGCTACGTCCTCGCCACGGCACGCCTGGCGCACTATGCGCGCGAGCTCGGCTCGGTCGAGGCCGGTGAGCTCGAGGTGCTGCGCACGATGCCGGGCAGCGAGCTGGTCGGTCTGTCCTACGTCCCGCCGTTCGACTTCTTCGAGGGCTGGGAGAACGCGCACCGGGTCCTTTCGGCCGACTACGTGACCACCGAGGACGGCACCGGGCTCGTGCACATCGCGCCCGCCTTCGGTGAGGAGGACAAGGTCGTCACCGACGCGGCGGGCATCGAGACCGTCGTGCCGGTGGACTCCCGCGGCGAGTTCGACGCCCGGGTGGCTCCGTACGCGGGCATGCAGGTGTTCGACGCCAACCCGAAGATCATCCGCGACCTGCGCGACGGGGCGCCGTACGTGAACGGCGTGCTGCTGCGCCACGAGACCTACGACCACCCGTACCCGCACTGCTGGCGCTGTGGCAACCCGCTGATCCAGCGTGCGGTCGACTCGTGGTTCGTGCAGGTCACGGCCTTCCGTGACCGCATGGTGGAGCTGAACCAGGAGATCACCTGGGTGCCTGAGCACGTCCGCGACGGGCAGTTCGGCAAATGGCTGGAGGGCGCCCACGACTGGTCGATCTCCCGCAACCGCTACTGGGGCTCGCCGATCCCGGTGTGGGTATCGGACGACCCGCAGTACCCGCGCGTCGACGTCTACGGCTCGCTCGACGAGCTGGAGCGTGACTTCGGTGTGCGCCCGAACGACCTGCACCGCCCGTACATCGACGAGCTGACCAGGCCGAACCCGGACGACCCCACCGGGCGCTCGACGATGCGCCGGGTGCCCGAGGTGCTCGACTGCTGGTTCGACTCCGGATCGATGCCGTTCGCCCAGGTGCACTACCCGTTCGAGAACCGCGACTGGTTCGATCACCACTACCCGGGCGACTTCATCGTCGAGTACAACGGGCAGACCCGTGGCTGGTTCTACCTGCTGCACGTGCTGGCCACGGCGCTGTTCGACCGGCCGGCGTTCCGCTCGTGCATGGCCCACGGCATCGTGCTGGGCGACGACGGGCAGAAGATGTCGAAGTCGCGGCGCAACTACCCGGATGTCAACGAGGTCTTCGAGCGCGACGGCTCCGACGCCATGCGCTGGTTCCTCATGGCGTCGCCGATCCTGCGTGGCGGCAACCTCGTCGTCACCGAGCAGGGGATCCGCGAGGGCGTCCGGCAGGCGATCCTGCCACTGTGGAACACCTGGTACTTCCTGTCGCTCTATGCGAGGGCGGCCGGGCGCCAAGGCGTGGTCCGGACCGACTCGACGAATGTTCTCGACCGGTACGTCCTCGCGCGCACGGCGGCGCTCGTCGACGAGGTCACCGCGGCGATGGACGTCTACGACGTGGCGGGTGCGTGCGAGCGCATCCGTGACCACGCCGAAGCGCTCACCAACTGGTACGTGCGCCGCTCCCGCGAGCGGTTCTGGGCGGGCGACTCCGACGCGATCGACACCCTGCACACCGTGCTGGAGGTGACCTCACGGGTCGCCGCGCCGCTGCTGCCGCTCACCATGGAGAGGGTCTGGCAGGGTCTCACCGGCGGCCGGTCGGTGCATCTGGCGGACTGGCCCACGTCCGACGAGCTCCCGCACGACGCGGCGCTCGTGGCTGCGATGGACCGCGTGCGGCAGGTGGCGTCTGCGGCGTTGTCGCTGCGCAAGGCCCGCGGGCTGCGCGTTCGGCTGCCGCTCGCCCGCCTCACTGTGGCGGCGGAGGACGTGGCGGCGCTGGAGCCGTTCACCGACATCCTGCGCGACGAGGTGAACGTCAAGGACGTCGTGCTCACCACGGATGTCGCGCGGCACGGGCGGTTCGAGATCGCGGTGAACGCCCGGGCCTGTGGGCCACGGCTGGGTGGTGACACCCAGAAGGTGATCCGGGCCGTCAAGGCCGGCGAGTGGACCGCGAACGACGACGACACCGTTACGGCGGCGGGGATCACGCTGCTGCCCGGCGAGTTCACCGAGAAGCTCGTGGCGGCCGACCCGGACGAGACCACGGCGCTGCCCGGCTCCACGGGGCTCGTCGTGCTGGACACGGCGGTCACTCCGGAGCTGGCGGCGGAGGGCACCGCCCGCGACGTCGTGCGTGTGGTGCAGCAGGCCCGCCGGGACGCCGGTCTCGACGTGTCCGACCGGGTGGCGCTCACCCTCGACGGCCCCGCGGCCGTGCTCGACGCGGTGCGTGCCCACGAGTCGTTCGTGGCCGGTGAGGTGCTGGCGTCGTCCGTGACGTACGCCGAGGTCACCGAGCCGACCCTGGCCGGAGCGGTCGCCGCTCCGGACGGCGCGTCGGTGCAGGTGCGGGCGCTCGTCAGCCGCACCGCCTGAGGCACGCCGGGGTGCGGATCTCCGTCCGGGTCCGGCCCGGCGCCCGGGCCGACTCGGTCGGCGGGTGCTGGGCCGGACCGCGCGGATCCGCATTGCTCGTCACCGTGCGGGCGAGGGCGGTGGAGGGCGCCGCGAACACGGCTGTCCTGGCTGTCCTCGCCGAGGCGTTCGGGCTCCGCCGTGGCGAGGTCACGCTCGTGTCCGGGGCCCGCGGCCGGGACAAGGTGGTGGAGCTCGACGGGGACGAGGCCGTGCTGGCGGCCCGGCACACCGCGCTGTTGAGCTGACCGGCGTCACGTCGTGGCGCGGGCGGCCTCCCACGCCGGGCTGCTCGTGAACCAGTTGTCGTAGAGCTCCTGCACGTCCCAGAGGCTCTCCGGCGGCACCTTGCCGTAGGCGATGCGTTCGAGGTGGGAGGTGGGTCCGACCGCGGTCGGGGCGCGCCCGACCACCTCGGCCTCGCCGGAGCGGACGACCACGGAGTCGTCGAAGCGGGGGACGATCAGGGACATGCTCAGCTCCCGAGCAGAAGAAGGAGGCCGGCGATCGCCACGGCCACCGCAGTGCCTCCGTGCATCGCGTATCCGAGGATCTTGCTCCCCTTGTTCCTGATGACCACGAGCGCGTCACCGAGCGGGGTGATCGACGCGGCCAGGAGCAGCCAGCCGAGCAGGTGGAACTGCCCGAGTGCGAGCGGGATGAGGATCACGAGCCCCGACACGATGTCGCGGATGCCCTTCAGGGACAGCCACGCGCCGGCGTCCCCGTGGGGCCAGTCGGGTAGGCCGAAGGTCGCCGCACTCGCCTGCGGAGCCAGGAGGTAGCGCGCTCCGACGTAGATGATGCCGGCGCCGGTGAGACCGGCGAGGGTGGCGCCGATGTAGGTCGCGAACATGGGGATGCTCCTTCGCTGAGAATCTAGCGGCGCTAGATCTTCGAGCGAAGCTAGCACGAGCGTTGCTCGAAGATCTAGCGGTGCTAGGATCTGGCGATGCCGACCCAGAACCGCCGTGAGCGGGAACGCGCTTCACGCCACGAGCTGATCGTCCGGACAGCCCGTGAGCTCGCGGAGACGGAGGGCTGGGACGCGGTCACGACCAGGCGGCTCTCGGAGCGGATCGAGTACAGCCAGCCGGTGCTCTACAGCCACTTCGCCGGTAAGGACGCCATCATCGCGGCGGTCGCGATGCAAGGGTTCGCCGAGCTGGCCGATGCGCTGGCCGCCGCCAGGGCGCAGGCGGGAGGCGAGCAGGCCGCGGTGGCCGCCGTGTTCCGCACGTACCTCGCGTTCGCCGCCGCCAACCCCGCGCTCTACGACGCCATGTTCACCCTCTCCACCGACCTGCCGTTCGCGCAGGCCACCACGCCCGCCCCGATGCAGGCGGGTTTCGCGCAGCTCCACGGCGTGCTCGCGCCGTTCGCAGGCGAGCACGACACCGGCGTGTTCACCGAGCTGTGGTGGGCCACCATGCACGGCCTGGCCACTCTCGCCAGGGGCGGCCGCATCCCGGCCGACGCCCAGGAGCAGCGCGTGGCGATGCTCGTCGACCAGCTCACGAGCCCGGCGCGGTGAGGTGGATCCGGGTGTGCGCGGCCGGAGATCGGTACGGCGCATACTCGGACACATGGGCAGTGCGGCGACCTTGTGGGCACAGCGTCAGCAGGGCCGGGGCATCCCTCCGGAGATCCTCGCCACGGCCCCGAGCAACCCGTTCCAGCACGACGTCGGTCTCTTCGTCGCTCCGTCGCAGCCGGTGGACACGCCTTCGCGCCGGGCCGCACTGGAGCTGCTCGCGGACGGCGGCACGCTGCTCGACGTCGGCTGCGGGGGAGGCGCCGCCTCGTTCGCGCTGGTGGGACGGGTCAGTCAGGTCACCGCGGTGGACCAGCAGCAGGACATGCTCGACGCGTTCAGCGCGGGCGCCGAGGCCCGCGATGTCCCCCACCGCACGGTGCTGGGCCGCTGGCCCGATGTGGCCCCCGAAGCCGGGTCGGCCGACGTGGTGGTGTCTCACCACGTGCTGCACAACGTCGTGGACCTCCCGCCGTTCGTGCGGGCCCTCACGGCAGCCGCCCACCGGGGAGTTGTCGTGGAGATGATGGCGCAGCACCCGATGGCCTGGCTCGATCCGCTCTGGGTGCGGTTCCACGGCCTGCACCGGCCGCCCTCGGCCACCACGGACGATGCGGTGGCGGTGCTGCGCGAGCTCGGGATCGAGCCCACGGTGCGGCGTTGGGAGCGCGCGACCGACCGGCGGGACGCGGCCTGGGTGACCCGCCGCCTGTGCCTCTCCGAGGACAGGGTCCCGGAGGTCGACGCCGCGCTCGCCACCCTGGATCGCTCGATGCTGGCCGCCACGCTGTCCTGGACCGCGGACTGACCGGCAGAGGGGCTCAGAGCGAGGGGCGGACGCGGACGTCGCCGGAGCCGCTCCCGACCACGATCGTGCCGGGTGCGACCGGGTTCGTCGGCACCAGGACGGTCGCCTCGCCGGTGCCCGACCGTGCGTCCACCCGGTAGCCGGTGGCCGGCACCGCGACGTCGACCTCGCCCGTGCCGGTGTCCACTGCCAGCGTGTGAGGGGGCTCGACAAGCCCGAGCTGGATGTCGCCGGAGCGCGTCTGCGCCCGCACCACGTCGCTACGCAGGCCGTTACCGCTGATCACCCCCGTGCGGGTGGTGACGTCGAGCGGGCCCGTGAGGTCGAACAGGGCGATGTCACCGGTGCTCCGGTCCACCGTGACCGGGCCGGTGAGGCCGCTGACCGTGACGTCGCCGGACGTGCCCTCGACGAACACCGCGAACGACGGCGGCACCTCCACGACGTAGTCGATCTCGCAGTGGGTGGCGAGCACCCCGCTGCACGTGGCGTCGAGTCGCACTCCGGCGGGGGTGGCCTCCTCGACCAGTTCGGGCTCGCCCAGCCCGTAGCTGACGGTGGTGCGGACGTGCACGTCGCCGTCGGTGCTGGGGGAGAGGCGGACGCTGCCGGAGTCGCTTGCCATGGTGAAGCGCTCGGTGCTCGGGGTGAGCGTGCTCGTCCGCTCGTACCGGCCCGTCGCTGCCTGGGAGAGCAGCTGGAGGGCACCGGTGCCGATCACGAGGACGACGAACAGCACGGCCGTGACGACGACGCCGGGGTGCGGCCGCCAGGTGGGCTCGGTGGGGCGCTCCCTGGTGGGCTCCGGGGCGGATTCCGTGGTGGTCACCGTCAGTCCTCCAGGTACTTGAGCACGGCGAGGACCCGCCGGTGGTCGGTCGGTGCCGCGGGGAGCTCGAACTTCCCGAAGATCCCGCTGATGTGCTTCTCCACGGCCCCCTCGCTGACGACGAGCGCTTCCGCGATCCCGTTGTTCGAGCGCCCTTCGGCCATCAACGTCAGCACCTGGCGTTCTCTCGGCGTCAGGCCGGCCAGCGGCTGGGCCCGGCGGGATCGCGCGAAGATCTGCGAGACGACCTCGGGGTCGAGGGCGGTGCCGCCCGCGCGCACCCGGTGCAGCGCCTCGACGAAGCTCTCGACGTCGGCGACGCGGTCCTTGAGCAGGTAGCCGACGCCGCGCGTGTCACCGGCCAGCAACTCGGTGGCGTAGCGCTCCTCGACGTACTGGGAGAGCACGAGCACCGCCACCGACGGCCAGCGCGCGCGGATCACCAGCGCCGCGCGCAGCCCCTCGTCGGAGTGGGTGGGGGGCATGCGTACGTCGGCCACGACCACGTCGGGCGGGTCGGCGGCGACCGCGCGCAGCAGCTCTTCGCCGTCGCCGACAGCACCGACGACGGTGAACCCGGCCTCGGCCAGCAGCCGGCAGAGCCCTTCCCGCAGGAGGACCGAGTCCTCGGCGACGGTGACGCGCGGGCCCGCCTGGCCTGCCGTCGTTCGGGTTGCCGTCATCGGGCGAGCCCTGCGCACGGAAGCTCGACGGTGAGGACGGTCGGTCCGCCGACGGGGGAGTCGACGCGCAGCTGGCCGTCCACGCCGGACACCCGGTCGGCGAGACCGCGAAGCCCGGTGCCCCGGCTCGGGTCCGCCCCGCCCACCCCGTCGTCGCTGATCGTGATCCACACCGAGCCCGAGCCCTCGCGGCGCACCGCCACCGATGCGTGGGCGGCCCGGGAGTGGCGCGCGATGTTGGTGAGCCCCTCGGCCACCACGAAGTAGCCGATCGCCTCCACGGTGGCATTCGGGCGCTCGTCGAGGGCGACGGTGAGGTCGACCGGTACGGGGCAACGTGCCGCCACGGCGGACAGCGCGGCGTCCAGCCCGCGGTCGGTGAGCACCGGCGGGTGCAGCCCGCGGATGAGCCCACGAAGGTCGGTGACCGCGTCCTTGGCCTGTTGGTGGGCGTCGTCGAGCAGCTCGCCGATGCTCCCGGGGTCCTGCTTGTACCGCGCCTTGGCCCGGCCCAGGGTCATCCCGAGCGCGACGAGCTGCTGCTGCGTGCCGTCGTGCAGGTCGCGTTCGAGCCGCCTGCGCTCGGCCTCACCGGCGTCGACGACCCGGGCGCGGCTGCGCTCCAGCTCGTCCACGCGGCGGGCGAGCGCGCCGGGCACGGGGCCGAGCAGGGCGCGCGCGACCGAGACGTCGAGTGCGGTGAGCCCGCGCACCACGGCGGGCGCGAAGAGCAGGAGCACCAGCCCCAGGCCGGCGAGCATCGCGCGCCCGCTCCCGGTGCCCGTGAACGGGACGCCGAACAGGACGGTGCCCTCCGAGGGCACCAGGAGGGGGAGCAGCGGCATCATGAGCAGCGCCACGGCCCCGGAGAGCAGGACGTACACGATGCCGGACGTCAGGAGGCCCAGCGGCAGCGCCACCAGCTGGTACACGCCCCGGCGTCGCACGCCCGGGTCGCGCCACAGGATGCCGCCGTAGCGCAGCGGGTTGCGGTCGCCGGGTGGCATCGGCTGGGGGTGGATCCGCACGCCGAGCAGCAGGCGCAGCCGCGCGCGCTCGATCCGCGCCAGCCCGACGCTCACCCATGCCGTCACGATCCACACCGGCAACCCGAGCAGCGCGAACGGCAGCAGCAGTACGGTGAAGAAGAGGCCCGTGAGCAGCACGAACGCGTAGGCCATGCCGGCCACGCCGTCGAGGAGCAGGTGCGCGGCACCGAGCCAGGTGGACGGCGCCAGCAGTGCGCGCAGCGGATCGGGCCGTGCCCCGCTCACCGTGGACGAGATCGTGACCATGCAGGCAGATTAGGGATTTGTCCGGTACGGACGCCATCCAGCTTGTGCCCGTACGGGGGTGGGGAAATCCCCCGTTCGATGTTCCGCCGAGTCCTTCTCCCGTGAGCCCATAACCTGCGTCGATACCGTGTGCGGGCGGAGGTGGGGATGGCGAGCCTTGAGGTGGTGCTCGGCGTCGTGGCCGCCGTGGTGCTGCTCGGCGTGCTGGCCGTCCGTGCCTCCGTGCGGCTGGGGCTGCCCTCGTTGCTCATCTATCTCGCCATCGGCATCCTGCTCGGCGAGTCCGTGCTCGGTATCCAGTTCTCCAACGCCCCGCTCACCGAGTCGCTCGGGCTCGGGGCGCTCGTGCTCATCCTCACCGAGGGCGGGCTGACCACCCGCTGGGAGACGGTGCGGCCTGCTCTCGGCCTGGGGATCGTGCTGTCCACGGTGGCCGTGGTGGTCAGCATCGCCGTGGTCGGGGTGGCGCTGCACCTGCTGCTCGATCTCGGCTGGCGAGAGGCGTTCCTGTGGGGTGCGGTGCTGTCCTCCACCGATGCCGCGGCCGTGTTCAGTGTTCTCCGTGGCGTCCGGGTGAGACCGCGCCTGGCCGGAGCCCTGGAGCTGGAGTCCGGCATGAACGACGCGCCGGTCGTGATCGCGGTCATCCTGCTGGCCTCGGGTGAGTCGCTCACCTGGGTGACGCCGCTGCTCGTCGTCTACGAGCTCATCGCGGGGGCGGTGATCGGTGCGCTACTGGGCTTCGGTGGCGCGTGGGCACTGCGCCGGGCGGCCCTGCCGGCCACCGGCCTCTACCCGCTGGCCGCGATCGCCGTGTGCGTGCTCGCCTACTCCGCGGGCCAGCTCGCGCACGCCTCGGGTCTCCTGGCCACCTACGTCGCCGCGCTCGTGCTGGGCAACGCGGACCTGCCGCACCGCGGCGGGGTGCGGTCCTTCGCCGAAGGGCTCGGCTCGCTCGCGCAGATCGGGCTGTTCGTGCTGCTCGGCCTCTACGCCTCACCACCCCGGCTGCTCCACGCGGTGGTGCCGGCCGTCATCGTGGGCCTCGTGCTGCTCCTCGTGGCGCGCCCGCTCTCGGTGGTGGCCTCGGCCTTGCCGTTCCGTGTGCCGTGGCGGGAGCAGGCGTTCCTGTCGTGGGCGGGCCTGCGCGGCGCCGTGCCGATCGTGCTCGCGCTGATCGCGCTGGTCGAGGGCGCGCCGAGCGCGCAGGCACTGGTCGACGTCGTGTTCATGCTCGTCGTCGTGCTCACGGTGGTGCAGGGCCCCACTCTGCCGTGGATGGCCCAGCGCCTCGGTGTGGCGCGCCCTGCGGAACCGCGCGAGCTCTCCGTCGACGCCGCCCCGCTGGACGAGCTGAACGCCGACCTGCTGCAGGTGCGCGTGCCGGTCGGCTCCCAGCTGCGCGGGGTCTACCTCAGCGAGCTGCGGCTGCCACACGGCGCCACCGTCAGCCTGGTGGTGCGCGACGAGGAGGCCTTCACCCCCACCTCCGAGACGCGCTTGCGGGAGCGGGACCAGTTGCTCGTCGTGACCACGGCGCAGGCCCGGCGGGCAGCGGAGGCGCGCATACGGGCCGTCGACCAGCGGGGCAGGCTCGCTCGCTGGCACGGCGGGAGGGAGCGCGAGCGCGGTAGGGGATGATGGAACGTGTGAGCGAGCGTGCGAGCGAACCGTCGACCCCGAGTGCGACCGTCACGGCTGCCGGCCCCAAGGTCGTGTTGCTTGCCGTGATCGCGGTGCTGGTGCTCGCCGCCGACATCATCACGAAGACGGTGGCTGTCGCACAGCTCGAGAACCGTGCCCCGCTCGAGCTGTTGGGCGGTCTTGTCTACCTGCAGCTCGTGCGCAACCCGGGCGCGGCGTTCTCGCTGGCCACCGGCTACACGTGGGTGCTCACGATCGTGGCCATCGCCGTGGTGGTGGTGATCATCCGGGTGGCCCGGCGGCTGCGCTCCGTCGGCTGGGCGATCGCGCTCGGTCTCGTGCTCGGCGGTGCGCTGGGCAACCTGACCGACCGCATCTTCCGCGCGCCCGGCCCGTTGCAGGGCCACGTCGTGGACGTCGTGTCGCTCTTCGCCCCGGACGGCCGGGTGTGGCCGGTGTTCAACATGGCCGACTCCTCGATCGTCACGGGCGGGGTTCTGCTCGTGGTGCTGGCCCTGCTCGGCCGGGAGCTCGACGGCAGGCGCACCTCCGCCCGCGGCGGCGCCGAGGAGGGGGCCGACAGTGCCTGACACCCGTCAGCTCCCCGTTCCCGACGGTCTCGACGGCATGCGCGTCGACGCCGGGCTCTCGCGGCTCCTCGGCCTGTCCCGCACCGTGGCGGCCACCCTCGCGGAGGGAGGCCGCGTGGCCGTGGACGGCCGCGCCGCCGGCAAGTCCGACCGCCTGATCGCGGGGTCGTGGCTCGAGGTCGAGCTGCCCGAGCCCGAGGCGCCCGCCACGATCGCCGGGCCGCAAGAGGTGGTCGCCGGGCTCACCGTGCTGCACGCCGACGACGAGATCATCGTCGTCGACAAGCCGGTCGGCGTGGCCGCCCACCCGAGCCCCGGCTGGACCGGGCCCACCGTCATCGGCGGCCTGGCCGCGCTCGGATACCGCGTGTCCACCTCGGGTGCGGCCGAGCGGCAGGGCATCGTCCACCGGCTCGACGTCGGCACGACCGGTGTGATGGTGGTGGCCACGTCCGAGCACGCCTACACGGTGCTGAAGCGGGCGTTCAAGGAGCGCACGGTCGACAAGCGCTACCACGCCGTCGTCCAGGGCCATCCCGACCCGTCCAGCGGCACGATCGACGCCCCCATCGACCGGCACCCCAAGCACGACTACCGCTTCGCGGTGGTGGCCGGTGGCAAGCCCAGCGTCACCCACTACGACACGATCGAGGCGTTCCGCGCCGCATCGCTGCTGGACATCCGGCTCGAGACGGGGCGTACCCACCAGATCCGGGTGCACCTCTCGGCGTTGCGCCACCCGTGCGTCGGCGACCTCGCCTACGGTGCCGACCCCACGCTGGCCAAGCGCCTCGGCCTGGAACGGCAGTGGCTCCACGCCCGTTCGCTCGGCTTCGAGCACCCCGCCGACGGGCGGTGGGTGGAGTTCACGAGCCCCTACCCGGCAGACCTGGCCAGAGCGCTGGACCTGCTCGCCGACTGATGCCGGTGATGACGGCGCGCCGCCGCCTCGCCGTGCTCGCGGCCTGCATCGTCGTGGCCGCGCTGCTCGCCTGGTACGGCGCCACGCGCTTCACGCCGTCCGACACGCCGCCTCCGGACGTCGGATCGGTCCGGCTGGGCCCGGAGCCGGGCGACGACGTCGGCTCCTACCTCGCCGAGCTCCCCGCGCAGCTGCCGCCGCCGGGAGTCCAGACGCTCGCTCTGGTGCAGTTCGGCAACGAGCTCACGGCGCCCGAGGCGCTCTCGGCCGTCGGTGGCGCCGAGATCGACGAGGCCGTCCTGCGAGTGCCGTTGACCAGGGTGCAGACCGCCCTGCGGTTCGAACCGCTCGAGCCGGGGGTGGCGCAGGCGACCGCGCTGGACACCGCGCGGCAACGGGCGCAGATGCAGGCCACCGCGGACGCAGGCCGGCTCGCGGGTCGCCCACGCGACGTGGCCGCGGCCGAGGCGGCGGCCCTCGCCGAGCCGGGCTGCCGCTGCGTGCTCGCGCTGGTGGTCCGGTCCGACCGCGCCGGGCTGCAGGCGGTGGCCGCGCGGTCCGGCGTGCGCGCCGTCGAGGCGGCCCCGCCCGACGCCACGATCCGGGAGCTCGCGCTCGCGCCGTTGCTGCCCGAGCAGACGGAGCGCGTGGACCCGCCTCCGGACGACGGTCCCGTCCCACCAGCCTGAACGGATTCCCCCGAACCGGCGAATGGGGGAATACCCCAGGGCGAACTGGGTGGAGATCCTGATGTTCGTCTCAGCCTGGGACTGGCACGGTGAGCGCGTGACCAGGATCGGGGGGGCCGGGCGGGAACCCCGCAAGAGCATGTGGGCGGGTGAGACGGCTGTTGCGGGGGGCGTTGCGGTCGCGCTCCTGTCGCTCGCACTACTGCACGTCATGGGGAGCGGGACGCTCGACCCGCTCACCCGCACCCTCAGCGACTACGTCTTCCTCCCGGGTGGTTACACACTGCTCGGGCTGGCCGGGATCGCCCTCGCCACGGCGAGCTTCGTTCTCTCGCGCGGCCTGCGCCGGGGCGCCCTGCCCGATGCCGGGCCACCGGCCGCGCTGCTGGTGAGCGTGGCCGTGGCTCTGGTGCTCGTCGGGGTCTTCCCCACCCACGATCCCCGGACCACCGCGGGGCTGGTCTCCACCGTGCACCGCGCGGCAGGCGGCTGGGTGCTCGTGATGGTGCCGGTGGCCGGCTGGATGGTGGCCCGCCGGGCGCGTTCCGCACCGGCATGGCGGGCCGCCGCACCTGCAGTGGCCTGGTGTTCAGGCGTGGCCGCGGTACTGTGCGCCCTCTTCCTGCTCAGCCTGCTACCGATCGTTATCGGCACTTCACCCGGATTTCCCCTGCTCGGAGGGGTACAACGTGTTCTCTACGCGGTAGTGATGCTGGTACTTGTGGTTACCGCCCGGGCGACCCGGCTGGCGGTCGAGCATGCTCCGGCGCCGGCGGCCCTTCCATCCGGCGTCGAGCTCAGGGGTGCGGCGTGATCGACATCCTCACCGGCATCGCGATCGCGCTCGCCGTGCTCGGTGCCGTCTGCTTCGCGTGTGCTGCCGTCCTGCAGCACCACGCGGTCTCCCGGGAGTCCGGTCCGCCCGGCGACAGCGATGCGGGCAGCGGCGCGCTGTCGTTGCGCGGACTGCTCGCGGTGACCAGGCGGCCGGGCTGGCTCCTGGGCCTCGGTGTGGCCGCGGCCGGATCCGCGCTGCACGCCGTGGCGCTGGTGCTGGCTCCGCTGTCGGTCGTCCAGCCGATCGGCGTGCTGGCCGTCCCGATCGCGGTGCTCCTCACCGCCGTGCAGCGGGGTCGTGTGCCGGCAGGCGGAGTCTTCGTGGGCGTGCTGCTCAGCGTCGGCGGCGTGGGCGTGTTCGTCGCCACGGCCGCGAGCACCGCGGTCAGCTCACCCCCGCCCGACCAGTCCACCCTCATCGCGAGCCTCGTCGTCGCCCTGATCGTCCTGGTGCTGGCCGGGATCGGCTTGGCCCGGTCCGGCTGGGTGCGGTGCGTGGCCTGCGCGATGGCGGGTGCCGTGGCGTTCGGCCTGGTCTCCGCGCTGGTACGGGCCGTGTCCCAGTCGGTCGCGTCCGGCCACGTCGGGGTGCTCGATCCGCCCGTCGTTGCCGCCGTCGCCGGAGTCGGGGCATCCGTGCTGGTGGGCGGCTGGCTCGTACAGCAGGCCTTCGCCTCAGGGCCGCCCGAAGTGGTCATCGCCTGCCTCACGGTGGTCGACCCGATCGTGGCCGTGCTCCTCGGAGCGGTCCTGCTCGGTGAGGGCTCCGCAACGCCCGCCGAGACGTGGCTGCTGCTCGTCACCGCCGCCGTCATCGCCACCGCCGGCGTCGTCGCACTCGCCCGCCACCACCCCGACGCCGTGGCGGCCCGCGCCGCCCGCGCCGGCTCAGTCCCCGCCGTCCCACCCTCGTCCGAGCGCTCCCAGACTCCGGCCGCCTACGCGCGGTCGGCGCAGTCCCCCCACGACCGGTGATCCCCAGCACCGGCTTCACCCGCACAGCTGTACACACCCGAGAGGACGTCCCGTGATGCCTCCGCCCGACAAACCGATGCGGATCCTGATCGGCGCCGAGACCTACCCACCCGACGTGAACGGCGCGGCGCGTTTCGCCGAGCGGCTCGCCACCGGCCTGGCCGGGCGTGGCCACGACGTTCACGTGGTCGCCCCGTCACCCACGGGCTCCCGCACGCGCGACACGCGCGACGGTGTGACCGTCCACGGGGTCCGCTCCCACCGCTACTTCATGCACGCCGGGTTCCAGGTCTGCATGCCCTGGGAAGCCGGGCCGGACACCGCGGAACTCATGGACGAGATCAACCCGGACGTCGTCCACACCCAGGCGCACATGGTGGTCGGCCGCGGCATCGTGAAGGCGGCACACCGCAGCGGACGCCCGCTCGTGGCGACCAACCACCTCATGCCCGAGAACCTCGTCGCCTACTCGCCGATCCCGCGCGGGCTGCGCCGGGCGTTCACCACGGTGGCGTGGAAGGACCTCGGCAACGTCTTCGGCCGGGCCCACGTGGTCACGGCGCCCACGCCGCGCGCGGTGGAGCTGCTCGTGCGTCACGCCGGCCTCGTCGACGCGATCCCGGTGTCCTGCGGCATCGACGCCGAGCGCTACCGCTCCGTCCAGCGCATCCCCGGCGCCGTCCCCACCGTGCTGTTCGTGGGGCGGCTGGACCAGGAGAAGCGGGTCGACGAGTTGATCAAGGCGTTCGCCGCACTGCCCGCGGAGCTGCCGGCGCAGCTCGAGATCGTCGGTGACGGCGCGCGTCGCGAGGAGTGGACGGCGCTGGCCCAGGGTCTCGGCGTCGCCGGGCGAGTGCGGTTCCGCGGTTTCGTCTCCGAGGAGGAGCTGCTCGACGCCTACGCCCGTGCCGCCGTGTTCTGCATGCCGGGGGTGGCCGAGCTGCAGAGCCTCGTCACGCTGGAGTCGATGGCGGCGGGCCTCCCGGTGATCGCGGCCGACGCGATGGCGCTGCCGCACCTGGTCCGCCCCGGCCGCAACGGCTGGCTCTACACACCTGGCGACGTCCCGGAGCTCACCACGCGCCTCGCAGCGCTGCTCGCCGACCCCGCACAGCGGCGCCGGATGGGGGCGGCCAGCCGGGAGATCGTCGCCGAGCACGCCATCGCCGCCACGCTGAACCGGTTCGAGGGGATCTACGAGCACCTGTTGGAGCGCGACGGGCTGCAGATCGGGCAGGCGGCCTGAGCCGGGGGGGTCAGCGGGCGCGGGCGGCCGCAACGCGTTCCAGCAGGGCGAGCAGCACCCGTGCCGAGTTCTCCCAGCTGAAGCGGCGGCCCTGCGCCCGCGCGGCCGCGGAGCGTTCCTCCCAGACCCCGGGCTCGTCGAGCTCGCGGACGGCACGGACGAAACCGGCCACATCGCCAGGGGCGACGTAGGCTGCGGCGTCCCCGCCCACCTCCCGGAACACCGGGATGTCGGTGACCACGAGTGGCGTGCCCAGCGCCATCGCCTCCACCAGCGGGATGCCGAACCCCTCGTCCCGCGACGCCGAGACCAGCGCCGTTGCCCCGCGCAGCACGTCGCGATAGGTCTCGTCGCTCGCGCCGTCGTGGAACACCAGACGGCCGCCCGGCGCCAGCGCGGTGAGCCGGGCCCGTTCGTCGGGGGTGATCCGGCTCATCAGGTGCAGCTCGTGGCCGGGCAGTGCCGGCATCGCGCTCGCGAGCGTCCCGACGTCTTTGTAGGGCATGAACGAGCCCATGTAGACGAGCGCGCCGGTGCGCGGTGCCCGTGGGAGCCCGGGGCCGGGGTCGGGCGCGTTCGGGACGACGGTCACCGGCCGCCGGGTGAGCCGGCGCTCGGCGACCTGTGACGCGGTGGCCGCCGAGACCGTGACCACCGCGTCGGCCCGGTTGAGCAGCACCCGCTGCGGCCACCACGCGAGGTGGTAGAGCCGCCACAGCAGCCGGATCGGGGCGGCGAACTGCGGGGGCGGTGCCGGGTGGCGGTAGTAGATGAGGTCGTGCACGGTGAGGACGAGGCCGTAGTCGCGGCCCCAGCTCCCCATCGTCTGCATCGGGGAGAACACCACGTCCGGCTGCAGGCGCCGGACGTGCCGGGCCACCAGCGGCTCGCCGATCGCGGTCGGGCTGCCGATCAGGTGCCAGGGCAGGTCGGAGGGCAGGTGCGCGAGCTGGCGCCGGTCGCTCACCAGCAGCTCGATGGTGTCGCCCGTGCCCTCGGTGCCCACACGAGCTGTGCCGCGCCCGGTGCCGTTGTGGGTTCCGCCTGCGCTCCGCTCGGTGTTGGTGGACTCTCCGCCTGCGCTCCGCTCGGTGCCGATGCGAGCTCCGCCTGCGCTCCGCTCGGTGTTGATGCGAGCTCCGCCTGCGCTCCGCTCGGTGTTGATGCGAGCTCCGCCTGCGCTCCGCTCGGTGTTGATGCGAGCTCCGCCTGCGCTCCGCTCGGCGTGCAGCCGCGCCAGCGCACCCACCAACCCCGCGGTGTACCGGCTGATGCCGTCGTGCCGGTCGATACGGACGTAGCGGCAGTCGATGAGGATCCTCATGTCACCGGCAGGGCGGTCAGGAACTCCGACATCGCCGCCGCGACCGCGTCCGGAGTCTCGTAGTGGGCGAGATGGCCGGTGCCGGGCACCATCGCCAGCCGTGCCTCCGGGAACCGTCCCACCAGCGCGCGCTGGGCCGCCGGGGGCGCGATGTCGTCACGCTCGGCGGCCACCAGCAACGTCGGGGCGGTGACGGCGCCGGCGAACTCGCCGACGTCGTGGCCCACCGATGCGTGGAAGGCCTCGAGCAGCGTGCGGCGATCGGCGAACGTGCTGAAGTACCGGTCGTGCTCGGCGTGGATCCAGCGCCGCAGGTCGCGGTCGCCCGTGGTGGCCATGGCGACACTCGCCACCCGCGTCATCACGGGGTGGCGCAGCAGCGCGGTGCCCACATGCTCGGGCAGCGCGGCGGCGAGGTGGTGGTAGAGCACCGCCAGCCGCGTGACCACCACCCGCGGACCCGCCAGCGCGGAAGCCGCGATCGGGTTCACGAGGACCAGGCCACGCACCGGCGGCGCCGGCTCCGTCTCGTCCGATGCCGGTGGCTGCGAACGGGCGAGCGCGGCGGTGGCCACGATCGAGCCGAAGGAGTGGCCGGCGAGCACGGCGTCCCCTGCCGGTGCGACGGCGGCGAGGAGGTCGCGCGCCCATGCGGCGTAGCCCCCGACGTCGTGAGGGTCGTCCGGCAGCGGAGGTGACTGGCCGAACCCCGGCAGGTCCGGCACCACGACGCGAGCGTCCGGAAGGTGCGCGACGATCGGCTCCAGCCCGTGGTGGTCGCCGCGCAGGCCGTGCAGGAACACGATCCGGTGCGCCGCGTCGTCGGCGCCGTAGATCCACAATCGAGTGCGGCCACCACGCAGCGCCACCTCGTCCTCTCGCACGGGCACGCGCGCGATCACCGAGGCATACGGGGAGGTCTCGCTCATCGCGGAAAGTCTATGAGGTCGATTCCGCATGACGTCGCGAGCTACCGGTTGCAGATCACGGCAAAGGCGAACGCGGGTGTGCGGCCGCCCGGGGCCATCTCACTCAACCGGGGTGGATGTTCTTGTTGTGGTGGAAGGCGTTGTCGGGGTCGTACTTGGCCTTGACGTCGGCGAGTCGCCGGTAGGTGTGATCGCCGTATGCCTCTCGGATGCGGCTGGTGCCGTCGTCGGAATCAAGGAAGTTCACGTAGACGCTGCCTGCCCGGTGCGGTTGGAGGGCCTGGAGGAACCGCCGCGCCCACGCGGTCTCGGCGGCGGCATGCTCGCCGGACTCGTCAGGGAGCCACACGGCGTCGATGATGATGTTGTGCGCCACGCCGCGGCCGGCGTAGGCGGTGGCGTCGAGAGGGACACGGGCGACGGCGCCACCCATGTGGAACATCGCCGAGTACGACCGCGGTGAGCCCGCGGCGTAGGCATGATCGGCGATGACGGCGACGGTGTCGTCGGAGAGACCGGCGAGGTCCGTGGCCTTCCAGTAGTAGTGCCAGCCGTGGCGGACGGTGTCGTCCAAACCGCCCTGGAAGGCGGCGTACGTCGTGGGTGCGAGCAGGTCTACGAGCGGCGTCCCGAACTCTCGGAGGGCCCGCACCGCACGCTCGCCGTCCTCGACGGCACCGGCGTGGCAGCAGGCGACGGCGATGGCCGGTCGCCAGTGCAGGTCCTCGGGGACGACCGGCAGCGGGGGAACGGTGCCGAGCCTGACCACGCTGCCGAGCTCGTCGGGCGCGTCGGCGACGAAGTCCCGGTAGAAGCGCAGCACGTCGGTGGTGTCGTCGGCCGCCCAGAAGACGGGTCCGGCCATCACGGTCGGGCCGACGGGGTGCAGGGCGAACAGGAACGAGCTGACGACGCCGAAGTTGCCGCCGCCGCCTCGCAGCGCCCAGAACAGATCGGGGTGTTCGTCGGCGGACGCCCGCACGATGCCGCCCTCGGCGGTGACCACCTCGGCGGCCAGCAGGTTGTCGACGGTGAGCCCATGTGCGCGCATGAGGAAACCGATGCCGCCGCCGAGGGTGAGCCCGGCGACGCCGGTGTGGCCCACGATGCCGCCGGTGGTGGCCAGACCGTGGCTCTGTGTCTCGTGGTCGACGTCGCCCCACAGTGCACCGCCTTGCACCCGCGCCGTGCGGCCGGTCGGGTCGACCCACACGGCCCGCATCGCCGAGAGGTCGACGACGATCCCGCCGTCGCACACCGCGGTGCCGGCCACGTTGTGCCCCCCGCCCCGTACGGCTATCTCCAGATCGTGGTCGCGGGCGAAGCGCACGGCCGCGGCCACGTCGGACGTGCCGCTGCATCGGGCGATCAGCCGGGGGCGCCGGTCGACGGCGCCGTTCCACACGGCTCGGGCAGCGTCGTAGCCGGCGTGGTCAGCGGTGATCAGCCGGCCCCGGAACCCGTCGATCTCCATGGCGGACCTCCTCGCTCAGGTCGCCGACGTTCTCGGTGGCCGATGTCGTCATCGGCTCTTCCGCTGTCGAACGGCTCCATCGCAGCACCGCGGAACACCGGCGTGAAGTCAGGAATCTGGACTTCACGCCCGAGCGAAGGGGCGCGACACTGGCTTCGTGCGGACGTACGGCCAGTACTGCCCGATCGCCCGTGGCGCCGAGATCTTCGCCGAGCGTTGGACGCCGCTGATCATCCGCAACCTGTACCTGGGCTGCGGAAGCTTCGGTGAGATTCTGGAGGGCGCCCCCGGGCTCTCCCGCACGCTGCTCTCGCAGCGGCTCAAGCATCTCGAACGGCTCGGCATCGTCGAGTCGGCACGCAAGACCGACGGGCGCGGGCGCCACTACGAGCTCACACCCGCGGGTCACGACCTCTTCACGGTCTGCAGGTCGCTCGGCGAGTGGGGCGCCCACTGGCTCGAGATCGCCCCCGAGCACCTCGACCCCTTCGTGGCGCTGTGGTCGATGTGCAACATGCTCCGCCGAGACCGGCTCCCGGCGCGACGCGTCGTCATCCGCTTCGACTTCACGGGCCGCCGGCGCCCCGAGCGGTACTGGCTGCTGATCGAGCACGGCGACACCGAGATCTGCAAGACCTACCCGGGCCTCGACGAGGACCTCTACGTCACGTCGGAAGCCGAAGCCTTCGTCAGATGGCACGCCGGCCAGCTCGCCTGGGCCGAAGCCATCCGCGACCGTCGCATCCGACTCCACGGCCCCTCGTGGCTGGTACGAGCCTTCCCCACCTGGAACGCCCGCAGCGCCTTCGCCCACATCAAGCCGCCCTCCCGGACCACGGCGAGCCTGGCAGGCTGACCTCTCCTCAGCGCCGCACCCTCCACACGCCGCGTGTGCCGTGGCGGCTCGGGGTGTGGTCGCCGGGTGCTCTGCGTGCCCGTCGACACGCCGATCGGTGAGGTGAGCAGCCCGTTCGGCAGAAGGTCGCCCGCGTGCAGAGGACTGTCGGGCCCCAGGATTAGCCTGGGGGCTCCCAAGCGGCTCGTGGCCGGTGCCGTCCCCCAGGGCGCACCCGGCGGCCGCATCGATCGAGCGCAGCCCGGCGGGCCGCGCCGGAAGGGAGCTCTTCACCCCGATGGCCAGCCCGAGCAGCGGCGACAGCTTCGTCCACCTCCACAACCACACCGAGTTCTCCATGCTCGACGGTGCGGCACGACTGGACGACCTGTTCACAGAAGCCGCGCGCATGGGTATGCCCGCCATCGCGATGACCGACCACGGCAACGTCTACGGTGCCTACGAGTTCTGGCGCAAGGCCAAGGCCCACGGGATCAAGCCGATCATCGGCATGGAGGGCTACCTGTCGCCCGGCAGCCGCCACGAGCGCAAGCGCGCCACCCTGGGCGGGCAGACGGTCAGCGACGACAACCCGGGTGAGATGTACACCCACATGACGCTGCTGGCGGAGAACACCGAGGGGATGCACAACCTCTTCCGGCTCTCCAGCCTCGCGTCGCTCGAGGGCTACTACTACAAGCCCCGCATGGACCGCGAGCTGCTGGAGACCTACGGCAAGGGGATCATCGCCACCACGGGCTGCCCGTCCGGGGAGGTCCAGCGGCTGTTGCAGCAGGACCGCTTCGAGGACGCCTGCCAGGCGGCGAGCGACTACCGCGACATCTTCGGCAAGGACAACTTCTTCTGCGAGCTGCTTGACCACGGCATCGCGATCGAGCGCCAGGTCCGCGACGCGCTCTACGACCTCAAGAAGAAGCTCGATCTCCCGGGCCTGGCCACCAACGACCTGCACTACACCTACGCCGAGGACGCCAAGTCGCACGAGGTGCTGCTCTGCGTGCAGACCGGCAAGACGCTCGCCGACCCCGGCCGCTTCAAGTTCGACGCGTCCGACTTCTACCTCAAGTCGCCTGCCGAGATGCGTGCTCAGTGGGATCCGGTGTTCCCCGAGGCCTGCGACAACACGCTGCTCGTGGCCGAGCGGGTCGACGTCGGCTTCACCGAGGGCCAGGACCTCATGCCCCGCGCGCCCGTCCCCGACGGGGAGACGGAGGAGAGCTGGCTGATCAAGGAGGTCGAGCGCGGCCTGCACATGCGCTTCCCGGGCGGGGTCACCGAGCGCTACCGCAAGCAGGCCGACTACGAGGTCGGGATCATCATCCAGATGGGGTTCCCCGGCTACTTCCTGGTGGTCGCCGACCTCATCCAGCACGCCAAGTCCGTCGGCATCCGGTGCGGCCCCGGCCGTGGCTCCGCGGCGGGGTCGCTGGTGGCCTACGTGCTGGGCATCACCGACCTCGACCCGATCCAGCACAAGCTGATCTTCGAGCGCTTCCTCAACCCCGAGCGCATCTCGATGCCCGACATCGACATGGACTTCGACGAGCGCAGGCGCGGCGAGATGATCCGCTACACCACCGAGAAGTACGGTGAGGATCGCATCGCGCAGATCATCACCTACTCCACGATCAAGGCGAAGGCCGCGATCAAGGACTCGGCACGGGTGCTCTTCGGTCAGCCCGGCTACGCGGTGGCCGATCGCATCTCCAAGGCGATGCCCCCGGCGATCATGGGCAAGGACATCCCGCTCTCGGGCGTGTTCGACCCCGCGCACAAGCGCTACTCCGAGGCCACCGAGGTGCGCGCGCTCTACGAGAGCGACCCACAGGTCAAGGAGATCATCGACACCGCCCGCGGGCTCGAGGGCCTCAAGCGGCAGTGGGGCGTTCACGCGGCCGGCGTGATCATGTCGAGCAAGCCGCTGATCGACGTCATCCCGATCCAGCGCCGCGACTCCGACGGCGCCATCATCACGCAGTTCGACATGGGCGCCTGCGAGACGCTCGGGCTGCTGAAGATGGACTTCCTCGGCCTGCGCAACCTCACGATCATCGATGACGCGCTGGAGAACATCGAGCGGAACGGCAAGCCGAAGCTCGAGATCGAGAGCGTCCCGCTCGACAACCCCACGACGTACGACCTGCTGGCCCGCGGCGACACGCTCGGCGTCTTCCAGCTCGACGGCGGCCCGATGCGCGACCTGCTGCGCCGCATGGCCCCCACCGAGTTCGACGACATCTCGGCCGTCGGCGCGCTGTACCGGCCCGGCCCGATGGGCGCCAACGCGCACAACGACTACGCCGACCGCAAGAACAAGCGTCAAGAGGTCACGCCGATCCACCCGGAGCTGGCGGAGCCCCTCAAGGACATCCTCGGCGAGACCTACGGCCTGATCGTGTACCAGGAGCAGGTCATGGCCATCGCGCAGAAGCTCGCCGGCTACACGCTCGGCAAGGCCGACCTGCTGCGCCGCGCGATGGGCAAGAAGAAGAAGGAGATCCTCGACAAGGAGTACGCCGGCTTCGCCCAGGGCATGAAGGACCACGGCTACTCCGAGAACGCCGTCAAGACGCTCTGGGACATCCTGCTGCCGTTCTCCGACTACGCGTTCAACCGCGCCCACTCCGCGGCGTACGGCGTGGTCTCGTACTGGACCGCCTACCTCAAGGCCAACTACCCGGCCGAGTACATGGCCGCCGTGCTCACCTCCGTCCGTGACGACAAGGACAAGGCGGCGGTCTACCTCGCCGAGTGCCGCCGGATGGGCATCACGGTGCTGGCGCCCGACGTCAACGACTCGGTGCGCAACTTCGCGCCGGTCGGCGACGACATCAGGTTCGGCCTCGGCGGCATCCGCAACGTGGGTGTCAACGTCGTCGACGCGATCGTCGCAGCACGCAAGGAGAAGGGCGCGTTCACCGACTTCTCCGACTTCCTGCGCAAGGTCGACGCGGTGGTCTGCAACAAGAAGGTCATCGAGTCGCTGATCAAGGCGGGCGCGTTCGACTCGCTCGGCCACCCGCGCAAGGGCCTGCTGCTCGTGCACGCGGATGCGATCGACGCCGTGATGAGCACCAAGAAGGCCGCGTCCATGGGCCAGTTCGACCTGTTCGGCTCGATGGACGGCTCGGGCCCGTCGGAGCTCGACGCCGTGTTCGACGTCAAGGTGCCCACCGACGAGTGGGACCCCAAGCACAAGCTGGCCGTCGAACGGGAGATGCTCGGGCTCTACGTGTCGGGCCACCCGCTCCACGGCGTCGAGCAGGTGCTCACCGCCAAGTCCGACATGGCGATCTCCACCATTCTCGAGGGCACCGTCCCCGACGGCCACCAGGTCACCATCGGCGGCATCCTCGCCAACGTGAACCGCCGGGTGAACAAGAACGGCGAGCCGTGGGCGTCGGCGCAGCTGGAGGACCTCGCCGGTGGCATCGAGGTGCTGTTCTTCCCGCGCTGTTACCAGGTGGTCGGGGTCGACGTGGCCGAGGACGCCATCGTTCTGGTCAAGGCGAGGGTCAACCGGCGCGACGACCGTGTCTCGCTGATCGTCAACGATCTCGCGATGCCCGACCTCACCCAGGCGGGCGGCGGCGCGGGGGCTCCGGTGAAGGTCAGCATGCGCACCGAGCTGGTCACGCCGCAGCGGGTATCGCGGCTCAAGGACGTGCTGAGCAACCACCCGGGCACTTCCGAGGTGCACCTGTCGCTGGTCAACGGCACCCGCACCACCGTGCTCCGCCTCGACGACGCACTGAAGGTCACCCATTCGCCGTCGCTGATGGGTGATCTGAAGGCGCTGCTCGGCCCCGGCTGCCTGGGCTGACGGGGCGGGGCAGCGCGGCGTCCGGTTAGCGGCTGACACCACCGGACGCCGGTGGTGCACTGGGCTGGCCATCTCTTCCGGAAGGGTCGTCATGGCCGCCTACGTGCTGTTCTTCAGCTACACCCCGCAGGCCTGGGAGCGCATGATGATCAAGCCCGGCGACCGGGCCGCGGCGGCACGGGCGATGATCGAGAGCGCGGGCGGCACTCTCGAGTCCCTCTACTTCATGCTCGGAGACCGGGACGGGTTCGCCGTGGTCCACGTACCGGGCAACGAGGACGTCGCGGCCCTGTCCATCGCCATCCTCAGCAGCGGCGCCTTCTCGCACGTCGAGACCCGCGCACTGGTGGCGCCTCAGGATCTCGCCGGAGTTCTGGAGCGGGCGGCTGCGGCCCGCGGGGCCTACGCGCCGCCGGGGGAGTAGATCGGTCAGCCTGCGGTGGTGACCAGATGGTGCCAGTGCTCCTGGGCCTGTCGGTCCCACTGCGTGTGCAGCGTGTCGAACAGCTCGGCCGCGCGCGACCCGGCCCAGCCGGCGGGCAGCAGCTCACCGGGGAGCTTGGGATCCAGGAACGGAAAGCGCCGCCAGGCGTGCACGAGGTGGATCTGGTGGGCGAGCACGTCGGCCGGGTCGACCGGCGCGGCGTCGGTGAACGTGTCGAGGAACTCCTCGTACGCGGCCTCCACCGCCGTGAGGTTCCAGGCCTGCTCGACGACCTGACGCTCGGCGCCGATCGCCCCGAACGGGCCGACGAACGAGCTGCTGACCGCGGTCAGCTCGAGGTCGGCGATCACGTCGGCCACCTCGTTCTGCTTCGAGGGATCTGGGGTGAGCCACACCCCGGGCGCGGGAGACCCGAGCCCGGCCCAGGCCAGGCGGGTGCGCAGCCGGTGCCGGAGCTGACGGCGGGCCTCGGGCACGCTGACGAGCAGCACCATCCACCGCCCGTCCCAGGAGTGCTCCGCGGACCCGAACCCGTAGATGCGGGCTGCGCCGTCGGAGAGAAGTCTCCGGCCCTGCTCGCTGAGACCCCATCGCACGCGGCGCCCGGCGCGGTCCGAGACGAGCAGCCCTTCCGCCGCGGTGCGGGCGAGCGCCTGCCTGGCCGACTTGGACTCGACCCCGAGACTGCCGAGCACGTCGATGAGCACCTGGGTCCACACCGTCTCGTCGCGCGGGAGCACGAACTCGCCGAGGACAGTGAGCAGGAGAGAACGTGCGCTCGTGGCGCCGAGCTCGCGGCGGCGCGACAGCGCCGGATGTGCGCTCACAGTCTCGGCGGCGGTGGACATGACCAGCCACCTTATCCCGAACCACCCAAGGACCTCGGCATAGGCTGCCTCGTCGTGACGACGACCGACGAGCTCATTGCTGCCGACCGCGCGCACGTGTGGCACCCCTACGCGCCGATGCCGGCGACCGTGGCGCCGATCGTGGTCCAGTCGGCCTCCGGGGTCCACTTGAGACTCGCCGACGGCCGGGAGCTCGTCGACGGCATGTCGTCGTGGTGGGCGGCGATCCACGGCTACGCCCACCCGGTGCTCGACGCCGCGGTGCGCGACCAGCTCGGCACGATGAGCCACGTGATGTTCGGGGGGCTCACGCACGGGCCCGCCGTGGACCTCGCACGGCTCCTGGTCGACAACACCCCCGCCGGTCTGGAGCACGTCTTCCTCACCGACTCGGGCTCGGTGTCGGTGGAGGTCGCGATCAAGATGTGCCTGCAGTACTGGCGGTCGCGCGGGCGCCCGGAGAAGCACCGGCTGATGACGTGGCGTGGTGGCTACCACGGCGACACGTTCGGCGCGATGAGCGTCTGCGACCCCGACGGTGGCATGCACTCGCTGTGGCGTGACGTCCTGCCGCAGCAGGTGTTCGCCGGGGTGCCACCCACCGCGTTCGAACAGGAGTACGTCGCCGAGCTGGCAGGCCTCGTCGAGCGGCACGCCCACGAGCTGGCCGCCGTGATCGTGGAACCGGTGGTGCAGGGAGCGGGCGGCATGCGCTTCCACGACCCCCGCTACCTGCACGTGCTGCGCGAGCTGTGCCTCACCCACGACGTGCTGCTGGTGTTCGACGAGATCGCCACCGGGTTCGGCCGCACCGGCGAGCTCTTCGCCGCCGACCACGCCGGCGTCGCGCCCGATCTGATGTGCGTCGGCAAGGCCCTGACCGGCGGCTATCTGTCGATGGCGGCCGCGCTGTGCACCGGCGAGGTCGCCCGCGGGATCTCCGAGGGCGAGGCAGGCGTGCTCATGCACGGCCCGACGTTCATGGGCAACCCGCTCGCGGCGGCGGTGGCGGCGGCCTCGACGCGGCTGCTGCTGGCCGGCGACTGGCGCGCCCGGGTGCGCGGGATCGAGACGGCACTGCGCACCGCCCTCGCCCCGGCGCGGGATCTGCCCGGGGTCGTGGACGTGCGGGTGCTCGGCGCAGTCGGCGTGGTGCAGATCGACCGGCCGGTGGACATGGTCGCGGCGACGGCGGCTGCCGTGGAGGCCGGGGTGTGGCTACGACCCTTCCGCGATCTCGTCTACACGATGCCGCCGTACATCTGCGAGCCGGCGGACCTGGAGGCGATCGGAGCCGCGGTGCTGGCCGCAGCCACCGCCACCCCGCACCGAACCTGACGCACCCCGCGAGCGCGGGCCGTCCAGAACGCCGGAAATAGTGCGCGATGGGCGGTTTCGATCCTCTACGGTCGCGGCGTGACCGTAGCTGTCCTCCCGCCGGAGCTCAGGTCGCAACTGCGCCTGCGTCCGATGCGTCACGACGATTCCGCGCGCTGGGCGGTGCTGCTGGCCGCTGTTGAGGAGGTCGACCGCCGCGACGAGCACTACGACGCCGACGACCTCACCGAGGAGCTCGCCGATCCGGATCTCGACCTCGGGCGCGACACGCTCATCGTGCTCGACCGGTCCGCCGGGGACGAGGGCGTGGCCGTTGCCTACCAGGTGCTGCGGCTGCGCAGCGGAGGCGCCGAAGGTGCCTTCGTGGCCACGGACGCCGCCGTGCACCCCGCGTACCGACGCCGCGGCATCGGCGCCGCACTCCTGGCCGTGGCGCGCGACAGGGCCCGTGAGCTCGACGCCGCGCTGTTCATGCGGGTGCCCGAGACCAATGCGGGGGCCGTCGCCCTGGCCGAGCGGACCGGGATGGCGCCCGTCCGATGGTGGTCGGAGCTCGAGCGCGACCTGGCCGAACCGATCACGCCCACTCTCGTACCGGCCGGACTGACGGTCGCGTCGCTCGGCCCGCCCTACGACGCGGAGCGCTGGGACGAGCCGCTGCGTGCAGCGCACAACAGCGCCTTCGCCGACCACTGGGGTTCCGTGCCGGTGAGCCGGCAGGCCTGGGTGCACTGGCGCACCGGGAGCAAGTCCTTCCGGCCGGGCTGCTCGGCGGTCGCCACGACGGCCGACGGTGATGTCGCCGGGTACGTGCTCAGCTACGAGTACGTCGCCGACACCGAGCGCACCGGGCAGCGTGACCTGTACATCTCGACCGTCGGCACCGTCGCCGCCCATCGGGGACGAGGGGCGGCGGCTGCCCTGCTCGCGCACGTGCTGCACGCGGCCACGGGCCTCGGTTACGACACCTCGTCGCTCACCGTCGACGCCCAGAACCCCACCGGTGCCCTCGGCGTCTACGAACGGGCGGGATACCGCCTGCACCGCCGCGAGATCACCTTCGCCACCCCCTCCTCACGCTCCTGACGCAGCCCGCCCGTCGCACCGTGGCCCCGGTGCGACGGGCTTGCCGTGTGAGCCTCGCTCGGTGCGGGTCGTTTACGGTGGGTGCCCGTGGCCCCCTCCCCGCCCTCGCACCCGTTGGCCTGGCTCGAACCGCATGCCGCGCGGAGACGGGAAGCCGGGCTCCGACGTCAACTGCACCCCAGAGGTGCCGCGGACCCCATGCTCGACCTCGCGGGCAACGACTACCTGGGCCTCACCGGCGACCCACGCGTGATCGCAGGAGGGGTCGATGCCCTGCAGACGTGGGGCGCGGGCTCGACGGGTTCCCGTCTGGTCACCGGCACCACCGCACTCCACGACGAGTTGGAGCGCGAGCTCGCCGGCTTCTGCGGCGCCGAGTCCGGGCTGGTGTTCTCCTCCGGGTACGCGGCCAACCTCGGCGTGCTGACGGCGCTGACGGGTCCGGGCACGGTGATCGTCTCCGACGCCGCGAACCACGCCTCGCTCGTGGACGCGTGCCGGCTCTCACGAGCCCGGGTCGAGGTCGTGCCGCACGACGATCCGGCCGTCGTCGACGCCGTGCTCGCCGCTCGCGAGGAGCCGCGGGCGCTCGTGGTCACCGAGAGCGTCAACAGCGTCGACGGCGGGCTCGCCCCGCTCCGCGAGCTGCACGCCGTGTGCCGTGAGCGGGGCGCGCTGCTCGTGGTCGACGAGGCGCACGGGCTGGGCGTGGTCGGCCCGGGTGGCCGCGGCCTGCTCGCGCAGGTCGGGCTGGCGGGGGCCGACGACGTGGTCGTCACGGTGACCCTGTCCAAGGCGCTCGGCAGCCAAGGAGGAGCTGTGCTCGGGCCTGCCGCCGTCACGGCGCATCTCGTGGACACGGCTCGGTCGTTCATCTTCGACACGGGGTTGGCGCCGGCGCCGGTCGGCGCGGCGCTCGCGGCCCTGCGGGTGCTGCAGGCCGAACCCGGCCGCCCGTCGGCCGTGCTGCGTGCCGCCGCGGAGCTGGCCGACGCGGCCGGGGTGCCCGCACCCGCCTCGGCCGTGGTGTCGGTCGTGCTGGGCGACCCGGCGCGGGCGGTCGACGCCGCCAGGGCGTGTGCCGAGCGTGGCATCCGGGTCGGCTGCTTCCGGCCGCCGTCGGTCCCGGAGGGCACGAGCCGGCTGCGGCTGACGGCGAGGGCGACGCTGACGGACGCCGACATCGCCCTCGTCCGCAGGGTCCTTGCCGAGGTGCTCGCACCCGCGGCGGCACGATGACCGGCGAGATCCTGGTTGTCACCGGCACGGGAACGGGCGTCGGGAAGACGATCGTCACCGCGGCGGTCGCCGCCCTCGCATGTGCCCGGGGACAACGTGTGGCCGTGCTGAAGCCCGCGCAGACCGGGGTCGAGGCGGGCGAACCCGGCGACGTCGCCGACGTGGCCCGGCTCGTCCCCGGCATCACCACATGCGAGCTGGCCCGTTTCCCCGAGCCGCTCGCGCCTGCCACCGCGGCCCGCCGCGCCGGGCTGGCCCCTGTCACGCCGGTCGAGGCCGCTGACGCGGCACGGAAGCTGGCCACGGACCACGACCTCGTGCTCGTCGAGGGTGCGGGCGGGCTGCTGGTGAGGTTCACCGACGAGGGGGGCACCCTCGCCGACGCCGCCGTGGCGCTCGATGCTCCCGTGCTGGTCGTGGCCACCGTGGAGCTCGGCACGCTCAACCACACCGAGCTCACCGTCGAGGCGCTCCGTGCGCGGGGCCTGATCTGTGCTGGTGTCGTTGTCGGCGCCTGGCCCGCCACCGTCCACCTCGCGGCTATGTGCAACCTCACCGACCTGCCCGCCGTCACCGGTGTGCCGCTGGTCGGGGCACTGCCCGACGGTGCAGGCGCGTTGCCGCCCGGGGAGTTCGTGGCGGTCGCACGTCACGGCCTGGGCAGCGCCCTGGGCGGCGAATGGCAGACTCCAGAACCGTGACGACGATCGAGACCGACATCCTGGCCACGGCGCGCAGGCAGGTGCTCGAAGAGGGCATGGGCCTGACCGAGGCGCAGGTCCTCGAGGTGCTGCGGTTGCCCGACGATGCGCTCGACGAGCTCCTCGAGCTGGCGCACCAGGTGCGGATGCGGTGGTGCGGCCCCGAGGTCGAGGTCGAGGGCATCATCTCGCTCAAGACCGGCGGATGCCCCGAGGACTGCCACTTCTGCTCCCAGTCCGGTTTGTTCGACTCCCCGGTCCGTTCGGCCTGGCTGGACGTCCCGTCTCTGGTCGAGGCGGCCAAGCAGACGGCGAAGACGGGTGCCACCGAGTTCTGCATCGTCGCCGCGGTCCGCGGTCCGGATGCGCGGCTGATGGCGCAGGTGGCGGCGGGCATCGCGGCGATCAAGGACGCGATCGACATCAACATCGCCTGCTCGCTGGGCATGCTCACCCCCGAGCAGGTCGACGAGCTCGCCGCGATGGGCGTCCACCGCTACAACCACAACCTCGAGACGGCACGCTCGCACTTCCCCAACGTCGTCACCACGCACACGTGGGAGGAGCGCTGGGAGACGCTGCGACTCGTGCGGGACGCCGGCATGGAGGTGTGCTGCGGCGGGATCCTCGGGATGGGGGAGAGCCTCGAACAGCGGGCCGAGTTCGCCGCGCAGCTCGCGTCGCTCACACCGGACGAGGTGCCGCTCAACTTCCTGAACCCGCGTCCCGGCACCCCGTTCGGCGACCTCGAGCCGATGGCCGGACCGGATGCGCTGCGCACCGTGGCCGCGTTCCGGCTGGCGTTGCCGCGCACGGTTCTGCGCTTCGCCGGTGGGCGTGAGATCACCCTCGGCGACCTGGGCGCGCGCAAGGGCCTGCTCGGCGGGATCAACGCCGTGATCGTCGGCAACTACCTCACCACGCTCGGCCGCCCGGCGGAGTCCGACATCGACCTGCTCGGCGAGCTGCAGATGCCGATCAAGGCCCTGAACGAGACGCTGTGAGCGCGCCGCGGTTCTGCGACCAGTGCGGCGTGCCGGCCGACGAGGGCGAGCACCCGCGCTGCGCCGCCCGTCGGGAGCTCGAACCGCCGCGGTTCTGCCCCGACTGCGCACGGCGCATGGTGGTGCAGGTGACGCCCACGAGCTGGACGGCGCGGTGCAGCCGCCACGGCGAACGGCACAGCGCCGATCAGCGCCGCGACGCTGATCATCTGCACGCCTGAGGCCGAGTCGCAAGACACCAGCAACCGGTTCGTGATCATGAGGAATGGTGGGTCACAGGTACGTCCAGCATGCTGTGGCCATGTCGAACTGGAGCGGAGTCCTGCGGCAGGCCACGAAAATCGGTCTGGACCTGCTGTCGTCGCGCAAGCAGGAGCCGGCTGCTCCTCCGAGAGTGCCAGCCCGCAGTGCGTCGTCCCTGGACCGGGCGCGCACGATCATCTACTCGCCCGACCCCGACGGAACCGCGGATCCCGGTGAGATCGTCTGGGCGTGGGTTCCGTTCGAGGAGAACGACGGGCGGGGCAAGGACCGGCCGATCCTGGTCGTCGGGCGCCAGGGCGGCGAGCTCGTCGGGCTGATGTTGTCGAGCCAGCTCGACCACGCGGGCGAGTGGGACTGGATCTCCATCGGGTCGGGCCCGTGGGATCGCCAGGGCCGGGAGTCGTTCGTCCGGCTCGACCGGGTGCTCGAGGTCGGGGAGCACGACATCCGGCGTGAGGGCGCTGTGCTGGACCGGCACCGCTTCGAACGGGTCGCCGGGGAGCTGCGCACGCGCTTCGGTTGGCGCTGACCGTGTGACTCGCGGGCCGGGGAGAGCGGCTCGCGGGGTCAGTTGATGCTGGTCTCCACCGCGTAGGTGGTGATCGGGGCGGGGACGGCGCGCAGCTGGCTCAGCAGGCCGGTCTCGCGGGCGAGGAGCGCGCGCACCATGCGTAGCCGCTCGATCGGGGAGGTCTGCTCGAGCAGGCGCTGGCGGTCGCCGATCGGGAGCAGGCAGTCGGCCGCGAGAAGGTGCGGCAGGGTCTGCGGCTCCTGGTCGTCGGCGGGCTCGGACCAGTCGCCTGCCTTCCACGCGGTGGCGCAGTAGCGGCGGTGGGCCGCGCGGGCCGCGGCGGTGAGCATCTGCGTCATCCCGTCGGCGGAGGGCGCCTCGGTGTCGGGCAGGAACTCCACCGACCCCATCAGGTAGGGCTTCGACTCGTCGTCGAGATCGAGCAGCCGGAACCGCCGCGCCCCGCGGGTGACGATGTCGAAGCGGCCGTCGGGCAGCCTGCGGACGTCACGCAACTCCGCCGTGCAGCCGACGGTGTGCAGTCCGGCGATGCCGTCGTCGTCGGGTGCCCACCCCTCACGGACGGCGACGACCCCGAACTCCTTGTCCGGCACCGCGCCGGTGACGAGATCGACGGTGAGCTGCCGATAGCGCGGTTCGAAGATGTGCAGCGGCAGCGAGGCTCCGGGCATCAGCACCGTGCCCAGCGGGAACAGCGGGAGCGTCTCAGCCACCCAACTACGGTACGGCGCCGCGCAGTTGCTCGCTCGGCGGCCGCAGCACCGCGAACGCATCGGTCACATGAAGTACTCGATCGGTGAACCGGAAGAGCGCCGCGGGCCGTCCGCCGGCCGGTCCGGGGGGTGCGACCTCGCCTGTCGGCTCCAGCAGCCGGCGCCGGGTGAGCACCCGTTGCAGGTTGGTCGCGGACACCGGATGACCGAGCGCGGCCACGTAGAGCCCGCGTAGCGCGGAGATCGTGAACTCCCGCGGGGCGAGCGCGAACCCGAGGTTCGTGTAGGACAGCTTGGCTCGCAGCCGGTCGTGGGCGGCCTCGACGATGGCGGCGTGGTCGAACGCCGTGCGGGGTAGCGCGCTGAGGGCGTGCCATGCGGTGTCGGCGGGGACCTCGGGGTCGGAGTCGGACGGGACGAGCCCGAGGAACGCGGTGGCGATCAGTCGCGAGCCGGGGACGCGGTCGGGGTTGCTGAAGACCGAGATCTGTTCGACGTGGGTCACCTCGCGGACGTCGACCTTCTCCGCGAGCTGGCGTCGTACCGATCGCTCGACGTCCTCGTCGTCCCCGAGCCGGCCGCCGGGGAGTGCCCAGCGGCCCTCGTCCGGCGGGCGCGCCCGCTGCCAGGCGAGTACCTGCAGCGAGCCCTCGCGGATCTGCAGCACCGCCGCCAGCACCTCGTGCTCAGTGGGGCGGGCCATGCGCGGATGGTAGGCGCGGCAGGGGCGGTTACCGAGCGGGACACGTGAACTACGGGTTGCGTCGCGATGAGTTCCCGGTCACGAGAGCGGTGTGGCGGGCTGAACGCGCTGCTACGATCGACCCCGTTTACGACTCATAGTCGAAAACGGGAGAAGGAGGACATCGTGACCCTCACCGAGGTCGCCACCCCCTCGACCGGGGCGCCGCCGGTCGACTCGGACTGGGCGGACGAGGTCCGTGAGCTCGCCCGCCGCCGCGATGCCGTGCTGCTGGCGCACAACTATCAGCTGCCGGCCATCCAGGACATCGCCGATCACACGGGCGACTCGCTGGCGCTCTCGCGCATCGCGGCGGAGTCCGACGCATCGACGATCGTCTTCTGCGGCGTCCACTTCATGGCCGAGACCGCGAAGATCCTCGCTCCCGACAAGACCGTCCTGATCCCCGACGCCGCCGCCGGGTGCTCCCTCGCCGACTCCATCTCGGCCGACGAGCTGCGCGCGTGGAAGGCCGAGCACCCGGGCGCGGTGGTCGTCTCCTACGTCAACACCACCGCGGCGGTGAAGGCCGAGACCGACGTGTGCTGCACGTCGTCGAACGCGGTCGAGGTCGTGGAGTCGATCCCGGCCGACCGCGAGGTGCTGTTCCTGCCCGACCAGTTCCTCGGCGCCCACGTCCGGCGCGTCACGGGGCGGGAGAACATGCACGTGTGGGCCGGGGAGTGCCACGTGCACGCCGGGATCAACGGCTCCGTGCTCACCGCCCAGGTCGAGGCGAACCCCGACGCCGAGCTGTTCGTCCATCCCGAGTGCGGCTGCGCGACGTCGGCGCTCTACCTCGCAGGCACGGGCACGGTGCCCGAGGAGCGGGTGAAGATCCTCTCCACCGGCGGCATGCTCGACGCCGCCCGCGCCAGCTCGGCGAAGAGCGTGCTGGTGGCCACCGAGGTGGGCATGCTCCACCAGCTGCGCCGCGCGGCGCCGGAGATCGACTTCCGCGCCGTCAACGACCGCGCCTCCTGCCGGTTCATGAAGATGATCACTCCGGACAAGCTGCTCCGGTCGTTGCGCGACGGCACCGACGAGGTGCACGTCGATCCCGAGCTCGCCGCCCGTGGGCGCGCGGCCGTCCAGCGCATGATCGAGATCGGTCAGCCCGGGAGTGCGGAATGAGTGAGGTCTGGGAGGCTGCGGCCGACCTCGTCGTCGTCGGGTCCGGTGTCGCCGGGCTCACCGCCGCGCTGGACGCCGCCGAGCTCGGGCTCCGCGTCGTCGTCGTCACGAAGGACGCCCCCGACGCCGGGTCGACGCGCTGGGCGCAGGGTGGGATCGCGGTCGTGCTCGGTGACGTGTCCGGAGACAGCGTCGATGCACACATCGTCGACACCCTCACTGCCGGCGGCGGGCTCTCCGAGGCCCTCGCCGTGCGGGAGATCGTCAGTGCGGGGCCGTCGGCGGTCGCGCGGCTGCGTGCCCGGGGGGCGGTCTTCGACGCCGGTGGCGACGGCAGGCTCGCCCGCGGCCGGGAGGGCGGCCACTCCGCGTTCCGGGTGATCCACGCCGGCGGCGACGCCACGGGCGCGGAGATCGAGCGGGCCCTGGTGGCCGCGGTCCAGGACCGGCAGCTGCCGATGCTCGCCGGGCACGTCGCCACGGACGTGCTGCGGGCCGAGTCCGGCGAGGTCGCGGGCCTCGGCGTGCTGGACGACGCGGGGCGGCCCGGCGTGCTCCATGCGCCTGCGGTGCTGCTGGCCACCGGCGGGTACGGGCAGCTCTACGCGAGCAGCACCAACCCGGCCACGGCCACGGGCGACGGTGTCGCGCTCGCCCTGCGGGCCGGTGCCACTGTGGCGGACCTGGAGTTCGTCCAGTTCCATCCCACCGCCCTCTGTCCGGTCGCCGCGCCCGGCACCGGGCGGCGGACGCGGGCGGTCGGGCGTCTTCCGCTGGTGACCGAGGCCGTGCGCGGGGAGGGCGCCGTGCTGCTCGACCGCGCCGGGCGGCGGTTCATGACGGGCGTGCATCCCCTTGCCGACCTCGCCCCGCGCGACGTCGTGGCCGCGGCGATAACCCGCACACTCGCCGACACCGGCGCCGAGCACGTCCACCTCGACGCCACGGCCGTCCCGCAGTTCGCCGTGCGCTTCCCCACGGTCTTCGCGGCGTGCCGAGCGGTGGGCGTCGACCCCGTCCGGGAGCCGATCCCCGTCACGCCCGCCGCCCACTATGCGTGCGGCGGGGTGGTCACCGACCTGCACGGGCGCACCGCCGTGCCCGGGCTGTACGCCGCGGGCGAGGTGGCTCGCACCGGCCTGCACGGGGCCAACCGGCTGGCGTCCAACAGCCTGCTGGAGGGACTCGTGATCGGTGAGCGCGCCGCGCGCGCCGTGGCCGCCGACCGGCAGGTGCCGCGGGCCATGGGCGTCGTCCTCCCGGAGCCGGCGCCTGCCGTGGCGATCGCGCCGCGTTCGATCGTGCAGCACGCGATGACGGTGGCGGCGGGGATCGGGCGTGACGCGGCTGGGCTCGCCTCGGCGTCGGACGCCGTGGAGGCGGCCATCGCGCTGCGGGTGCCGACCGACAGGACGGCCGTCGAGGACGCCGCACTGACCCTCCTCGCGCAGGCCGTGCTCGCCGCGGCCGGGCACCGCAGGGAGACCCGGGGATGTCACGTGCGCACCGACTTCCCGGAGCGGGACGACGTCTGGCAGCGGTCGAGCCTGGTGATCGGACTCGACGGCGCGGGACGACCGACAGTGCAGGAGATGGCGGTGGCGGCATGACCTCGGTGACGATCGGACCTGATCTGGACGATCTGCAGCGCGTCGTCGAGACCGCGCTGGGGGAGGACCTGCGTTACGGCCCTGACGCGACCACGGCGGCCACCGTCCCGGCCGATGCCGTGGCCGTCGCGGCGTTCACCGCGCGGCAGCCGGGCGTGCTCGCCGGTGTTCCCGCCGTGCTGGCCGTCCTCGACGCCGTGCTGGGCGAGAACGGGCTGGGCAGGGACGGGTCGGCCGGTGGCTTCGAGGTGCTCGACGCGCGGTCCGACGGCGACCGGTTCGCGGCGGGCGACGTCGCTCTTACGGTGCGGGCGCCGGTGCGCGGCCTGCTCACCGCGGAGCGCACGGCCCTCAACCTGCTGTGTCACCTCTCGGGCGTGGCGACGGCGACGGCGGCGTGGGTGGACGCCGTGGCCGGCACGGCTGCCCGCATCCGCGACACCCGCAAGACCATGCCCGGGCTGCGGCTGCTGGAGAAGTACGCCGTGCGCTGCGGGGGCGGGGTGAACCACCGCCTCGGCCTCGGCGACGCGGTGCTGATCAAGGACAACCACGTGGCCGCTGCCGGCTCGGTCGGCGCTGCGCTCGCCGCGGCCCGGTCCCGGGCACCCGGGCTGCCGTGCGAGGTGGAGGTCGACACGCTCGAACAGCTCGACGAGGTGCTCGCACTCGATGCCGAACTGGTGCTGCTGGACAACTTCTCCGTGGACCGGACGCGGGAGGCCGCGCGCCGGCGCGGTGACCGGCCGACGCAGCTCGAGTCGTCCGGCGGGCTCGTGCTCGCGAACGCCCGTGACTACGCGGAGACCGGTGTCGACTATCTCTCCGTGGGGGCCCTGACGCATTCGGTCACGGCGCTCGATATCGGTCTCGACCTGCGATCCTGACCCGGAGATCCGTGGGTCGAGGGCACGTGCGACGGTGGTCACACCGGGCAAACAGGGCCCGGCATCGGGTATGCCTCCCTGGTCCGATTACCCCGTTGCCCCCGTACCCTGGGACCCATGCTCCGCCGACTCGACCTGCGCGCCGCGCCCCTACCCCGCACCGCCGATCTGCGTGGGCTGTTGCCACGTGCC
>NZ_JAKXMK010000020.1 GCF_022524485.1 Pseudonocardia alaniniphila | reverse complement strand
CCAACGACTACGAACAAACTCACACCCACGCCGCACCCGCGGCCTGACACACCGACGTGTCCACGAAACCCAGGCAAGCCCAGCCTGACGTGTGTGCCGTGGCCAGCAGGTATGTGCGGTCAGGTCTTACCCGTGTACCCGGCGTTCGGCCGACGCCCAGGCGACCTCGTCGCCTCGTGGCTCGTAGGTCGCGAGCTCCTGGGTCCGGACCAGCAGTTCGCGCAGGGCGGCGAGGTCGCCGCTCACCGCGCCGAGGGAGCGGGCCTGAACCAGCACGTTGCCCAGCGCGGTGGCTTCGACCGGCCCCGCGACGACCGGCAGCCCGCAGGCGTCGGCGGTGAGCTGGCAGAGCAGGGCGTTGCGGGCGCCCCCGCCGACGACGTGGACGACGTCGACCGCACGGCCCGAGAGTTCCTGCGCGGCACGCACGGCGCGGCGGTGGGCGAGGGCGAGGCTGTCGAGGATGCAGCGCACCGTGGCCGCGCGGCCCTGCGGGACGGGCTCGCCGAGTCGTCTGCAGGCGTCGGCGATGCGGGCGGGCATGTCGCCCGGCGGGAGAAAGGCGGGATCGTCGGCGTCGACGACCGCTGCGAACGCCGGCACCGCCGCCGCCTCGGCGAGCAGAGCGGTGAGGTGGGACCCGGGCCAGACGCGCAGGCACTCCTGCAGCAGCCAGAGCCCCATGACGTTGCGCAGGTAGCGCACGGTGCCGTCGATGCCGAGCTCGTTCGAGAAGTTCGCCGCGCGTCCCTCGGCGGAGAGCACCGGGGCCGGCAGCTCCACACCGACCAGCGACCACGTGCCGCAGGAGATGTAGGCGAAACGCTCCCCCGTCGCCGGCACGCCCACCACCGCCGACGCGGTGTCGTGGGAGCCGACGGCGACCACGGGAACCGGCCCGATGAGTCCCGTCTCGGCACGTACGTGCGGCGAAAGCTCCCCGATCCGCTCCCCCGGCTCCAGCAGCGGCGCGAAGAGGCCCACGGGGATCCCGGCCCGTGAGATCAGGTCCTTCGACCACGTGCGGGCGCGCACGTCGAGCAGTCCTGTGGTGGAGGCGTTCGTGATCTCGGCGCGACGGGCACCGGTGAGCCAGTAGGCGAGCAGGTCGGGCACCAGCAACAGGTCGTGGGCCGCCTCCAGCTGGGGCGAGCCCGCGGCCGCGACGAGCTGGTAGATCGTGTTGAACGGCAGTTCCTGAACCCCGGCGACCGCGTAGAGGTCTGCCGCGGGGAGCGTCGCGTGCAGCCGCTCGGGCACGCCGTCGGTGCGTGCGTCGCGGTAGTGCACGGGGTTGCCCAGCAGCGCGCCGGTCCCGTCGAGCAGGCCGAAGTCGATCGCCCAGGAGTCGATCCCGACCGAGTCCAGCGGCGCCTCCGCGCCGGCAGCGCCCAATCCGTCCAGCACGCCGCGGTAGAGCCCCAGCACATCCCAGTGCAGGGTGCTGCCTACGCGGACCGGGCCGTTGGGGAACCGGGCGGCCTCGGCGAGATCCAGTCGGCCGGGACCGACGTCGGCGGCCATCACCCGGCCGCTCGACGCTCCCAGGTCGACCGCGGCCACCCGCACGGTCACGGGACCCGTACCTCGACGAACTCCAGCTCCACGAGGTCCGCGACGGCGGCGAGCTCGGGCACCTTGTGCCCGGTGCCGAGCGCCCAGTGGTGATCGACGCCCGACGCGCTCCAGACGTCGGTCCACTCGCCCGGGTCGCACCCGAAGTCGACGCGGGAGGTGGTGTTCCCGATCTGCAGATGCGGCCCCGCCACCACCTCGCCCTCGGCGGCGACCAGGACGAAGCGCCCGTCGCGTCGCTGCCCGATACCGCAGAGCGTGACGGGGCCGTGCTGCACGTCGAACTCGACGGAGACGCCCCGCCCGCGCTTGCCGTGGTAGACACCGAGCCCGCGCAGCAGCGGCCGCCGCGAGCTGATCGCCAGGTGCGCAGGTCCGTCGTGGCCCATCTCCACCACACCGGCGGTGAAGTCCAGCGCCTGCAGCTCCGTGAAGGAACCGCCCGCGCCGAGCCGGTCCAGCACCAGCATGGCGATCGAGTTGCGTAGCTCGTACTCCCCCGCCGCCGGCACGCCACGGGCGGTGAGCAGCGAGGCGCCGAGGATCAAGCCCGCGGCGAGCGTCTCGTGTTGCTCGCCGTTCAGGCCGCGGTGGTAGTAGGCGAGCGAGTCGAGCGCGAAGTCCTCGACGAGCCGGTCGAGGCCGACGGAGACCCGCGCGCCCCACTCCAGGTCGGCGGCCTCCACCGAGGCGTCGACGTCGAAGACCTCACGGGCCAGCGCCACCCGCTCCTGCGTCTGCGTGTCGGTGACGGCCTCGACCCGCACCCGCAGGTCGTCGATCTCCAGCACCTCGACGTGCCCACCGAGCTGCGCCGACACGGACGACAGGTCCGTCGCGACGTCGAGCATGCCCGGGTAGAGGTGGCCCATCAGGCCGTGCCGGGCGTGGCGCAGCGTTCCCCGGACGCCCGCGGCCCGCACCCACCGGGCGATCCGTGCCCACGCGCGCTCGTCCTCGACGTGCCCCGACACCGATCGGAAGGCGACCCCGGCGCGGTCGAACGCGTTGGCCATCTCCGGGAGCGGGCAGGCCCCGCAGTAGGCGAGCCAGGCTCCGGTGTCGAAGGTGGCGTGGTCCATCCGCTCCGTGGGCTGCAGGTTGATCAGCAGCACGGGCGCACCGCTGCGCTGCGCGACCGGCACCAGCATGGACGCCGTCATGTAGGTGGTCAGGAAGCCGACGATGAGATCGCAGCCCCCGACCCGCAGCTTCTCCGCGGCGGCCGCGCCCTCCTGTGCGTCGGAGATGAAGCCGACGTCGACGACCTCCACCTCGTCGCCGAGCGCCCGCAGCCGCTCCGACACGCGCGCGGCAGAGCGGCGCAGCTGCGGGAGCAGGTCGGGGAACTGCGGCCAGTACGCGCCGAGCCCGCCGGCCACGAGCCCGACGGTGGTGCGGCGTGAGGTGGTCCGCACGAGGCCCGCGGGGGTCTCGAGCACCGAGGTCATGACAGCTCCTCTCCTTCGAGGTGATTCGTCAGCGCAGGAACGCCGCCGCGACCCCGGCGTCCACCGGGATGTGCATTCCGGTGGTGTGGGACAGATCGCCTGCGGTGAGAACGACGACCGCGGCCGCGACGTGCTCCGGCAGCACCTCACGCTTCAGCAGGGTCCGCTGCGCGTAGAACTCGCCGAGCTTCTCCTCCGGCACGCCGTACACGGCGGCGCGCTGCGCACCCCAGCCGCCCGCGAAGATCCCCGAGCCCCGGACGACGCCGTCCGGGTTCACGCCGTTGACCTTGATGCCGTGCTCGCCGAGCTCGGCGGCGAGCAGCCGCACCTGGTGGGCCTGGTCGGCCTTCGCCGCGCCGTAGGCCACGTTGTTCGGCCCGGCGAACACGCCGTTCTTGCTGGCGATGTAGACGATGTCCCCGCCCATGCCCTGCGCGATCATCGCGCGCGCGGCGGACCGGGCGACGAGGAACGAGCCCTTGGCCATGACGTCGTGCTGGATGTCCCAGTCGGCCTCGGTGGTGTCCAGCAGCGGCTTGGAGATCGACAACCCGGCGTTGTTGACCACGAGGTCGACCCCGCCGAAGGCCAGTGCTGCCGCGTCGACGGCGGCGGCCACCGCATCGGCCGAGGTGACGTCCACCGTCACCGGCACGGCGACGTCGGCGTTCCCCAGCTCGGCGGCCACACCGGCGGCAGCGTCGCCGTCGCGGTCGGCCACCACCACACACGCGCCCTCGGCCGCGAGCCGCGTCGCCGTGGCCCGGCCGATCCCCGAACCGCCGCCGGTGACGAACGCGATCCGTCCGGCGAGCGGCTTCGGCTTCGGCCGCCGCGCGAGCTTGGCCTCCTCGAGGGCCCAGTACTCGATGCGGAACTTCTCCGACTCGGGGATCGGCTCGTACGCCGACAGTGCCTCGGCGCCGCGCATCACGTTGATCGCGTTGACGTAGAACTCCCCGGCGACGCGGGCGGTCTGCTTGTCGGCGCCGAAGCTGAACATCCCGACGCCCGGCACGAGCACGATCGCCGGGTCGGCCCCGCGCATCGCCGGGCTGTCCGCAGTGGCGTGCCGCTCGTAGTAGGCGCGGTAGTCCTCACGGTAGGCGGCGTGCAGCTCGCGCAGCCGCGCGATCGCCTCCTCCAGCGGGGCGGTGGCCGGGAGGTCCAGCACGAGCGGGCGCACCTTCGTGCGCAGGAAGTGGTCCGGGCAGGAGGTGCCGAGCGCGGCCAGCGGCTCGAGCTTTTCGCGGGCGAGGAAGTCGAGCACCGCGTCGGTGTCGGTGAAGTGGCCGACCTGACGGCGGTCGGTGGACGCGAGTCCGCGCAGCACCGGTGCCAGGGCCGCGGCCCGCGCCTGGCGCTCGTCCGCCGGCAACGGCTCGTAGCCGGGCCGGACTGCGCCGAAGGGCTCCGCCGACCCGCGCTCCTCGATGTAACGGGTGGCGGTGGCGATGATGTCGAGCGAGTTGGCTTCGCACTCCTCGCTCGTGGCGCCCCAGGCGGTGATCCCGTGCCCGCCCAGGATCACGCCGACCGCCTGCGGGTTGGCCCGCTTGACGGCGGCGATGTCGAGGCCGAGCTGGAAGCCGGGGCGCCGCCAGGGCACCCACACGACCCGGTCCCCGAAGATCTCCTTGGTGAGCGCCTCGCCGTCGGTGGCGGTGGCGATCGCGATGCCGGCGTCGGGGTGCAGGTGGTCGACGTGGTCGGCGTCGACAAGCCCGTGCATCGCCGTGTCGATCGACGGCGCTGCTCCGCCCTTGCCGTGAGCGCAGTAGTCGAACGCGGCGACCATCTCGTCCTCGCGCTCCACACCCGGGTAGACGTCGACGAGCGCACGGAGCCGGTCCAGGCGTAGCACCGCGAGCCCCGGCTCGGTGAGCGTTCCGAGGTCGCCGCCCGAGCCCTTGACCCACATGAGATCGACGGGCCGGCCGGTGACGGGGTCGTCGGCACTGGCCTTGGCGGAGGTGTTGCCGCCCGCGTAGTTGGTGGTGCGGGGGTCGGCGCCGAGGCGGTTGCTCCGGCCGAGGAGCGCCTGGACTGCCGGGTGGGTCATCGTCTGCTTCTCCAGCGTTCGTGGGGTGGGCGGATGCGGGTTCAGGCGCCCCAGCCGGCCTGCTGCCCGCCGACCCGCTCGGACTCGATCTGCTGCTGGTAGCCCGAGCGGTGGTAAGCGGCGACGGGTTCGGGGTCGAGGTCCATCTCGGCGCGCAGTTCGCGCAGCAGCGGGCGCACGTCCGAGGAGTAGGCGTCCATCAGCACCTCATTGGCGCCGAGCACGTCACCGGAGCGCTGCGCGGCCGCCAGCGCGTCGGTGTCCACGAGCAGTGCCTTGGCCGTGGCCTCCTGCACGTTCATCACCGACCGGATGATCGCCGGGATCTTGGCCTCGATGTTGTGGCACTGGTCGAGCATGAACGCGATCCCCGCGGCCGGGGACAACGCATCGGCAGAGACGATCTCGTGCATGATCCGGAACAGCTGGAACGGGTCGGCCGCGCCCACCATCAGGTCGTCGTCGGCGTAGAAGCGCGAGTTGAAGTCGAACGCGCCGAGCTTCCGGGCCCGCAGCAGGAACGCCACGATGAACTCGATGTTCGTGCCGGGGGCGTGGTGGCCGGTGTCGATGCACACCGTCGCCTTGTCACCCAGCTCGATGCAGTGTGCGTAGGAGGTGCCCCAGTCCGGCACGTCCGTGGTGTAGAAGGCGGGCTCGAAGAGCTTGTACTCCAGCAGCATCCGCTGGTCGGGACCGAGCCGGTCGTACACCTCGCGCAGCGCCTCGGCGAGGCGGTCCTGCCGGGCGCGAATGCTGTCCTGACCGGGGTAGTTGGTGCCGTCGGAGAACCACAGCTTCAGGTCACGGGAACCCGTGGCGTCCATGATGTCGACGCACTCCAGCAGGTGGTCGGTCGCCTTGCGGCGCACCTGCGGGTCGGGGTTGGTGACGCTGCCGAGCTTGTAGTCGTCGTCCTGGAAGACGTTCGCGTTGATCGCCCCGATGCCCACGCCCTGGTCCGCCGCGTACTTCGCCAGCTCGGCGTAGTCGTCGACGCGGTCCCACGGGATGTGCAGTGCCACCGCGGGCGCCACTCCCGTGAGGCGGTGCACCACTGCGGCGTCCGCGATCTTCTCCTGCGGCGTCCGCGGCACCCCGGCCTGCGCGAACACCTTGAACCGCGTGCCCGAGTTCGCGTAGGCCCACGAGGGGGTCTCGATGCGCTGCTCCCGCAGCGCCTGACGAACGACTCCCGGGTCAGCCATGCTGTTCTCCCCTCCCGCGGCGCTTCCACGCCGTGGCCGTGCTCGATCCGGCGACGCGCCGCGACGCCGGTTCCCGTCCCGTACGGCGCCCGAGCGCACTCTGCTCGTCGTGCCCGTTTCTATCGATATCCGTCACGTCCGTCGGGTTCATGACGGCACGGCCGGTGCTTCGGCGACGATCTGTTCCAGCCGCGCGCGCACCGCGTCGGGCGCCGGCCGCAGGAGCGGCGGGACGAGTGCAGGCAGCGCGGACGCGGGGGCGTCGAGGTACGGGGCGATGCGCCCCGCGACCACGGCGCTGTCGGCGGCGAGCCCGGTCTCGACGGCCACGCTGACGAGCTCGTCCCACAGCCAGGGGCTGTCGATCACGTCCCGGACCGTGCGCACCGGCCGGGCCTGCGGCACGGCCTCCTCGACGTCCCAGTGGTGGCGGCCGTGGCCCACCTCCACCGCGGTCGCGCTGCCGGGCAGGTGGACGGTCGCACGCGCGCCGACCGGAACCTCGACGTCGAGCAGGAAGCGCCCGTCGGAACGCCGCCAGGCGACCGCGGCCTGGCCGTACGGCGTCTCGTGGCGTGCCGCGGCGCTGGTCAACCAGCCACCGGGGATCGGCCGGACGAGGATCCGCCGGTATCCCGGTTCGGCGGGAGCGAGCCCGGCGACGACCCGGTGCAGCCAGTCGGCCACCGCGCCGAGCGCGTAGTGGTTGAAGGAGGTCATCTGGCCGGGGTTGATCGACCCGTCGGGGAGCATGCTGTCCCAGCGCTCCCAGATCGTCGTGGCCCCCATCGTCACGGGGTAGAGCCACGACGGGCAGCCACGTTCGAGCAGGAGCCGGTACGCGAGATGCGGCTCGCCCGCGATGGTCAGGGCGTCGGTGATCAGCGGCGTGCCGACGAACCCGGTGGCGACCCGAAAACCTGCGCTGCGCACCAGGTCGGCGAGCCTGCGCCCGGCGTAGGCGCGCTGCTCCGGGGTCGGTAGCAGGTCCCAGACCAGGGCGATGGCGTATGCCGTCGGAGCGTCGTTGTGCAGGCGCCCGGACGGGCTGACGAACTCCCGCGCGAACGCGTCGCGGGCCGTGGCGGCGAGGTCGGTGTAACGGCTGCGCTCCTCGTCGCGGCCCAGCACCTCGGCGGCTCGCGCGACGATCTCCGCGGACCGCACGAGGTGGGCGGTGGCGACCAGGTCCGGATCCGTGCGCGCGGCCGCAGGGTCCTCCGGCGGCGCGGCGGGGTCGAGCCAGTCGCCGAACTGGAAGCCGCCTGCCCAGAGCCCGTCCTTGCCGGCGAGGCCGGCGATCCGATCGGTCCAGGCCCGCATGCTGTCGAACTGCGCGGCGAGCACGCCGGCGTCGGCGAAGCGCTCGTAGAGCACCCACGGCACGACCGTGGCCGCGTCGCCCCACGCCGCCGCGGCCGGGCCCTCCGGGCCCCGGATCGCGTCCGGCACCACGAACGGCACGGACCCGTCGGGCTGTTGCTCGGCGGCGAGGTCGGCGAGCCATGAGGTCAGGAACCCCGAGCAGTCCGCGAGGAAGGACGCCGTGGGGGCGAAGATCTGGATGTCGCCGGTCCACCCCATCCGCTCGTCGCGCTGCGGGCAGTCGGTGGGGACGTCGAGGAAGTTGCCGCGCATGCTCCGCGCGACGTTGGTATGCAGCGTCTCGACGTCCGGGTCGGAGCACTCGAAGGAGCCGATGGGCGCGAGATCCGAGCTCAGCACCACGGCGGTCACGGACTCGATCTGCGCCTCGTCGACACCGCTCAGCTCGGCGTACCGGAAGCCGTGGAACGTCAGCGACGGTTCGAGGACGGCGACCGTGTTGCTCCCCGCGGCGAGCAGGTAGTCGTCGGTGGCCTCCGCCGACCGCAGCGGCCGCACCCCGAGCTCCCCGCGCTCGAGCACCTCGGCGTGCCGGACCCTCACGCGCTGCCCCGCCGCGCCGCCCCGCACCCGCAGCCGCACCCAGCCGACGACGTTCTCCTCGAAGTCGACGAGCAAGCGCCCGGACGGGGAGCGGAAGAGCGCGACGGCGGGCACCTCGGCAACAGCGCGCACGGGCGGCCCGGACGGCGGGACGAGCCGGCCGAGGTCCTCGTCCAGCACGTCGACGGGCTCCTCCGGGCCGTCCGGGTCCCACCGCAGGTCGGTGGTCTGGCCGTCGTAGAGGTCATCGGCGAGCACGCCACTCGCCCGCGCGCCCCAGGTGGCGTCGGTGCCGAACGTGCGGACCGTGCCGTCGGCGTGGGCGACCTCGAGCTGTGCGAGCGCGGCGAGCCGCTCGCCGTAGAGCGCGCGCTGCCCGTCCCAGCCGAGCCTGCCGCGGTACCAGCCGTTGCCCAGCAGCACCTCGATCGTGTTGGCGCCCTCGCGCAGCAGGGCCGTGACGTCGTGGGTGCGGAAGCGCAGCCGGTGGGCGTAGGACGTCCATCCCGGGGCGAGCTCCTCGTCGGTGACGCGCTCGCCGTTGATCGACGTGACGTGCAGCCCGAGCGCGGTGATGTGCAGGCGTGCCCGGACCACCTCACCGTGCAGCTCCACGGTGCCGCGCACGATCGGCGCCGGCTGCCCGATCCCGCCCACGGTGCGGGGTGAGACGAAGCGGGCGCTCCAGTCGGTGGCGTCGAGCAGCGTGGTCTCCAGCGCGGCGGGCTCGCTCCAGTCGCTCCAGCCGCTCCCGTCCTGCCCGGCGACGCGGACGCGGACGCAGGCGCGGGCTCGTGACTCCAGCGGTGGGAACGGCCAGGCCACGAGCACCTGCTCGGAGGTGTCGACGCGCTCCGTGACGACGTCGCCTGCCTCGTCGGTCAGTTCGAGCTCGACTGCGGACTGGACGAAGCCCTCGGGGGCGGAGGGGATGCGCCAGGAGAGCCGGGGGGAGGCGCTGCCGATGCCGAACCCGGAGGCGGCGTGCTCGAACCGGACGGGTTCGGGCCGGGCGGTCGGGGACGGATAGGGCATGCGGCCTCCCTTGGTCGCAGGACATCCGGCGCCGGGCCGGCCAGGGCGCTCGCGGAGCTCGTCAGCTCCGCTGCACGCAGCGCGCGACACCTATGAAACGTTTCATACCATCGCTCCAGCAAGGTAGCCCGCATCACGTCAAACGTCAACAGTTGAATCACATCGGCGCCCGATCAGTCAGCGATGTCCGCCTAGGCAGCCCGGGATCGTGCCCGACTGTGAGGCTTGACTGCGATCTATGCCATAGCTACGTTTCCCCGGACTCTGATTGAAACGAATCAATCGGAGCCAGACCATGGGCCTGCCGGGGTCACCCTGCTGAACGAGCGGCGCGTTCGTCCCATAGGCCGGGACGAGCGCGCCGACCGTTCAACGGGTTGGACCGCGAGGCGGTGATACCGGCCCTCCCTCCTTGGCCGTGCAGCAGTCCGGCGGATAAGAAGGCGGCATGGTTCGCGTCAAGATCTGCGGGATCACCACGCCGTCCGATGCCACGTTCGCTGCGGAGTGCGGGGCCGATGCGATCGGGCTGAACTTCTATCCGAAGTCGCCGCGGTTCCTCACGCCCGACGGGGCCGAGGACATCGTCCGGGCGCTACCGCCGTTCTCCACGCTCGTCGGACTGTTCGTCGGTACCCCGGACGACGAGGTGGCGAACACCGTGCGCGGTTTCGGCCTGCGTGCTGTGCAGTCCTACCCCGAACGACCGCCCGGCCGAAGCTACTTCCCCGCGGCGCACGTCCCCGCGTTCCGCGTACGGGACGCCGCCTCGCTGGAGCTCATCACGCGGTACGTCCGGGCGGCACGCACGGCGGGCGTGGCACCCGCGGCCGTCCTCGTGGACGCGCACGTCGAGGGGAAGCTCGGCGGCACGGGGCATGTCGCGCCGTGGGACCTGCTCGCCGGGTTCGACCCCGGGGTGCCGGTCGTCCTCGCCGGCGGGCTCACCCCGGACAACGTGGCCGACGCCATCCGCGCCGTCCGGCCGTGGGCCGTCGACGTGGCCAGCGGCGTCGAGTCGGCCCCCGGCCGCAAGGACCCCGCCCGGGTGAGAGCGTTCATGCAGGCAGCACGGGCTGCGTAGATCCGCATAGATCCGAACAACGAACGAGCGGCGCGTTGATCCACGAGATCTGGACCAACGCGCCGCTCGTACCACCGGGCCCCCCTGAAACGAGCCCTCGGCTCGTTCCACCCGGCTTCCCCCCGACGAACCCAGCACTCACGACGCCACACTCGGACCCGGGTCAAGGCTCCGTGGTGGCGGCACGTGTGAGTTGGTCCTCCAGGTGGAAGATCTCCTCCAGAAGCAGGAAGCCCTCGTCCGGGCCGCGGCCGTCGAGGCCGGTGAAGAACTGCTGCATCTCCGCCTGCCAGCGGGCGTTCACCTCGGTTGCCGCCATCGCCCGCTGGGCGGCGGCGAGATCGTCGGCTTCGACGTACCCGATGAGCAGGCCGTCCGTGCGCAGGAAGAGCGAGTAGTTGCGCCAACCGGAGTCGCGCAGGGCGGCGAGCATGTCCGGCCACACCGCCCGGTGCCGCTCTACGTACTCCTCCAGGCGGTCGGGCCGGACCTGGAGCTGGAAGCAGTAGCGCGGCACCGGGCGGTCCCCCTTCTCACAGCGGTCAGAAGTCGAACTGGTCGATGTTCTGTGCGGTGAACACCGTGGGCGGGCCGAGGACGATCTCGCCGTCGGTGCCGATCGTGTACTTGCCGAGCTTGCCTGCGGTAAACGTCTCGCCCTGCTTGCCGGTGATCTGCCCGGACGCGAGGGCGGCCCCGGCGTAGCCGGCGAGGTAGCCGATGTCGGCGGGGTTCCACAGCGCGAACTGCGACACCGTGCCGTCCTTGACGAACTCGCGCATCTGGTTCGGCGTGCCGAGCCCCGTGACGGCGACCTTGCCCTTGTAGCTGGAGCTGCTGACGTACCGCGCAGTGGCGGCGATGCCCACGGTGGTGGGCGAGACGATCGCCTTCAGGTTCGGGTAGGTCTGCAGCAGACCCTGGGCCTCCTGGAACGACTTCTGGTCGTCGTCGTTGCCGTAGACCGTGGCCACGAGCTTCATGCCGGCGTTCTCCGGCTTCTTCAGCTCCTGCTCCATCACCGCGATCCACGCGTTCTGGTTCGTCGCGTTCGGCGTGGCCGACAGGATCGCGATGTCACCCTGGCCGCCGGTCAGCTCGCGCGTCATCGAAACGAGGGTCTCGCCGATGCCCTGCGTGGTCGCCTGGTTGACGAAGACGTCGCGGCACTGCTTCGCGGCGTCGGAGTCGAACGCGACGACCTTGATGCCGGCGTCGCGAGCCTGGTTGAGCGAGGGGCAGACCGCGTTCGGGTCGTTCGCGGCGATGCCGATCACGTCCTGCTGCTGCTGGATCAGCGTGTTGATGTAGCTGACCTGTGACGATGCGCTCGCGTCGTTGGGCCCGACGAGCTTGTACTCGCCCTTCAGCTCGGTGACCGCCGCCTGGCCGCCGCCCGCCTCGATGTCGGAGTACGGGTTGTTCAGCTGCTTGGGCAGGAAGGCGATCTTGAGGCCCTCCTTCAGCGGCGCGTTCGGGTCGGCGGTCGCGGCGCTGGCTCCACCACCGGAGCTGTCGCCCTGGTCTGCGGTCGACTCGCGGGTGGTGCCGCCGCAGGCCGATAGACCGACGGCCAGCACGAGCCCGGCCGCGACGGGCACGAGCCCGCGGCGAAAGGTGCCCGCTCGGGCGGAGCGCAGGGACATGGGGTTGCCTTTCAGGAGGACCGGAGGGCCGGCGTCGGTGACGGTTCGGAGTCTGGGGAGGCGGGCGGCGGTGGGCCGGACGGGCGGCGGCGCCGCAACGCGGCCTGCACGTTTCTCGCCAGGTTGGGCGCGAGGACGGAGATGATGAGCAGCAGCCCGGTGACGACGCTGAGCGCCTCGTTCGAGACGTCGTCCAGGCGCAGCGCGTTCTGCAGCGCGGTCAGCAGGAGCACACCGCCGAGGACGCCCCAGAGGGTGCCCTTGCCGCCGAAGATCGAGACGCCGCCGAGCAGCACCGCGGCGACGACGGCCAGTTCGAGCCCGGTGCCGTTGTCGGCGCGGGCGCTGGAGTAGCGCAGCGTCCACAGCACTCCGGCCAGCGCCGCGACCGCGCCGCAGACGACGTAGAGCCAGAACTTCACGCGCGTGACGCGGACGCCGGCGAACCGGGCGGCCTCGGCGTTCGCTCCGATGGAGAAGAGCCCACGCCCGGCCGGGGTCAGGTGCAGCACGACCGCGAAGACGAGCCCGAGCACGAGGAGCGGGATCACCAGCAATGGGATGCCGGTGCCGGCGATGTCACCGGTGACGAGGTCGGTGTAGCTCTCCGGGAAGTCGGCGACCGCGCGGTCGCCGAGCACGACGAAGGCGAGACCGCGGTAGAGGGCGAGGGTGCCGATCGTGACGGCGAGCGAGGGCAGCCCGAACACGGTGACGAAAGTGCCGTTCAGCGCGCCCAGCACAGCGCCGAGCAGCACGCAGACCGGGATGATCGTCTCCAGCGGGAGTCCGGCCTCCCACAGCGCACCCATCACGGCACTGGAGAGCCCGAGCGTGCTCGCGACCGAGAGGTCGATCTCCCCGGTGACGATGATCAGGGTCATCGGCAGCGCGATGAGTGCGATCGGGGCGAGGTCGAGCACCAGGAACGAGAGGTTGCGGGTCGAGGCGAAGTTGTCGACGGTGAACGACGCGATGATCACGAACACGATCAGCACGCCGATGATCGCGGCGTCCCACGAGGTCAGCCTGCCGAGCAGGCGCCGGGCGGGCTGGTCAGGAGACGGCATGTGATTCCCTCCGGCGCAGCGATGCGGAGATGCGGGCGGCGACCAGCCGGTCGGTGCCGATGGCCAGCAGGATCAGCGCACCGACGATCGCCTGCTGCCAGAACTGGTCGATGCCGAGCACCGGCAGCGCGCTGCCGATGGTGGTGAGCAGGAGGGCGCCGATCGCCGCGCCCCAGACGGTGCCGCTGCCGCCGAAGACGGCGACGCCTCCGACCACGACGGCCGCGACGACGTTGAGCTCGTAGCCCGTGCCCGCCGCGGCGTCGATCGTGCCGAACCGGGCGGCGAAGAGCACCCCGGCGAGCCCGGCGAGCGCGCCGCTGACCACGAACGCCGCCAGCGTGCGGCGCCCCACCGGGATCCCGGCCAGGCGCGCGGCCTCGGGGTTGGAGCCCATGGCGTAGAGCTCCCGCCCGGACCGGTAGGTCCGCAGGAAGATCCCCGCCACCACGACGACCACCAGCGCGATGAGGATGAGCCACGGCACGCCCAGGACCGTGGCCGTGCCGAAGGACAGGAACCCCGGCGGCAGCTCGTCGGCGTTGATCTGCTGGCCGCCCGCCCAGAAGAACCCGATCCCGCGGAAGACGTAGAGCGTTCCCAGCGTGACGACCAGCGCGGGCACGTTGCCGAACCGCACGAGCACGCCGTTGACCAGACCGCAGACGGCCCCGAAGACCAGCCCCGCGAGCAGCGCGATCACCACCGGCACGCCGGGCGCCGCCTGCAGCAGGGAACCGACCGCGAACGCCGAGAGACCCAGCACCGAGCCGACCGACAGGTCGATGTTGCGGGTGATCACCACGACCGACTGCCCGACGGCGAGCACGATGGTGATCGCCGCGGCCAGGACGAGGTCCCGGATGCTCTGCCCGGAGAGGAACCGGGGGTTTACGACCGCGGTGACGACGATCAGGGCCGCGAGCGCGAGGACGATGCCGAGCTCGCGCGCCCGCAGGATGAACCCGACCCGCGAACCGGCCGCGCGGTCGCGCTCCACGGTCGGCGCGGGACCGGTGGACGGAGGAGAGACCGTGGTCATGCCGCCGCGCCCTGCCCGGTGGCCGCGAACATGACGGCCTGCTCGGACGCCTCGGCCCGCGGAAGTTCGGCCACCAGCCGTCCCTCCCTCATCACGAGCACCCGGTCGGCCATGCCCAGCACCTCCGGCAGCTCCGAGGACACCATCACGATCGCGACGCCCTCAGCCGCGAGATCCGACAGCAACCGGTGCACCTCGGCCTTCGTACCGACGTCGATCCCACGGGTGGGCTCGTCGACGATCAACACCCGAGGGCGCGTCGAGAGCCACTTGGCCAGCACGACCTTCTGCTGGTTACCGCCCGAGAGCCGGCCGACGGGGTCGGTCAGATGGGCGTACTTCGTCTGCAGGCGCGCCGCCCAGTCGCGGGCGAAGCGCCGCTCCCCGCCGCCGACCAGCAGGCCCAGCTTCGTCAGGCTGCCCAGCCGGGTGGCGGTGATGTTGCGCTCGATCGAGGCCTCCAGCACGAGGCCCTGCTGCCTGCGGTCCTCGGGCACGAGCGCGACACCGGCGCGCATGGCCGCCGCGGGTGAGCCGGCACGCAACTGCTTCCCGTCGACCCGCACCCAGCCTGCGTCACGGGGGTCGACCCCGAAGACCGCCTGCACCACCTCGGAGCGCCCGGCGCCGACGAGGCCGGCGAGCGCGACGATCTCCCCCGCACGCACCGTGAACGACACGTCCGAGAAGACCCCTGCGCGGCTGAGGCTCTCGACCTCGAGCACGACCTCACCCGGCACGACGTCGCGCTTGGGGAACAGTGTCTCGAGCGGGCGGCCCACCATCCGCCGCACCATCTCCTCGACGGTGAGCCCGTCCAGCGGGTCGGTGGAGACGTGGGCGCCGTCGCGCATGATCGTGACCCGCTGGCACAGGGCCGTGATCTCCTCGAAGCGGTGGGAGATGAACAGCAGCGCGGCGCCTCCTGCGCGCAGCGACTCGGCCACGGCGAACAGGCGCCGCACCTCCACACCGGTGAGCGCGGCGGTGGGCTCGTCCATCACGATCACCCGGGCGTCGAGCGACAGCGCCTTCGCGATCTCGACGATCTGCTGGTCGGCGATCGAGAGGCCGCGGGCGGGACGGTCGGGGTCGATGGCCACCCCGAGCTGGCCGAAGTAGGCCTCGGCGCGGGCGTTCATGGCGCGACGGTCGATCCGCCGCCCGGAGCGCAGGGGCTGGCGGCCCATGAAGATGTTCTCCGCGACCGAGAGGTCCGGGAAGAGCGTGGGCTCCTGGTAGATCACGGCGATGCCGGCGGCCAGGGCGTCGGCCGGCGAGTGCAGCTCCACTGGCTGCCCGTCGAGCTCGATCGTGCCCGTGTCCGGACGATGCAGCCCGGCGAGCATCTTGACGATCGTCGACTTGCCGGCGCCGTTCTCCCCCACGAGGGCGTGCACCTCGCCGCCATACAGCGGAAAGGAGACGTCCCGGACGGCGGAGACGGCACCGAAGGACTTCGCCACCGAGCGGACCGCGAGCAGCGGCTTGCTCGGATCTGGGCTCGCCATCCGGCCCTCCTCCAGCATCTTTGATGAAACGTTTCAAATGGTGAGCCACGCGACCGTACGGGCCACAGATAGAGCGTGTCAAGGTCGAACCAGCAGCACAAGACCCTGGCGACGAGGGGGCCGGGCTCCACGTTCGGCGGGTTCTCCGGGCAAATGACTACTACCTGCATGGCACTCTTGTACGTTTCAGTGCCACACGGCATGCTGCCGGAATCGAGTTCGAGGATCGGAGATCACGAGGTGGTGACGGGATCGGGCACGCCCAGCATGAAGGACGTCGCTGCGCATGCGCGCGTCTCGCTGGGCACCGTCTCCAACGTCCTGAACCGGCCGGAACTGGTCAGCGAACGCACGCGCAAACGCGTCCTCGCGGCCATCTCCGAGCTGGGTTTCGTGCGGAACGAGTCAGCACGCCAGCTCCGGGGCGGAGGTAGCCGCACGCTCGCCTACGTCGTACTCGATGCCGCCAACCCGTTCTTCACCGACGTGGCACGCGGGGTCCAGGACGCCGCCGACGCCGCCGGGCTCGCACTGTTCCTCTGCAACAGCGGCGAGGACCAGGAGCGCCAGGCCGCCTACCTCGACCTCCTCGAGCAGCAGCGCGTCGAGGGCGTGCTCATCACCCCGGTCGACGCCGCCGACCCCCGCATCACCGCGCTCGCCCGGCGCGGCACGCCCGTGGTGATCGTCGACCGTGGCGCGGGCCCGCAGCACTGCTCCGTCACCGTGGACGACCAGCTCGGTGGCGAGCTGGCGGTCACCCACCTGCTCGACAGCGGCCACCGCAGGATCGCGTTCGTCGGAGGGCCCCGCTCGATCGGGCAGGTCCGCGACCGCATCGCAGGCGCCGAACGGGCCATCGCACGCGCGGGCACCGGCGAGCTGACGGTGCTGGAGACCCCCCGCCTCGACGTCGCCCAGGGCCGTCGCGCCGGGGAGCGCCTGGCCGGCCTACCCGCCGCGCACCGGCCCACAGCAGCGTTCTGCGCCAACGACCTGCTCGCGCTCGGGCTGCTTCAGCAGATGGTCCGGCTGGGGCTGCGGGTGCCCGAGGACATCGCGATCGTCGGCTACGACGACATCGAGTTCGCCGAGGCCGCCGCCGTGCCGCTGACGTCGGTGGCGCAGCCACGCCACCGGCTCGGGCGCACCGCTGCCGAGCTGCTCCTCGCAGAGGCCCGCAACCCGGAGACGCACGAACACCAGCAGGTCATGTTCGCCCCCGAGCTCGTGGTGCGGGCGTCCACGCGGTTGGGCGGCGCCGTAAGGTCCACCACGGTCGCCTGAGGCGGCGGGAGAGGGAGCAATGAAGATCGCCCTGTTCGTGACGTGCCTGGCCGACGCTCTGTACCCCCAGGTCGGACAGGCCACGGTCACGCTGCTCGAACGGCTGGGCCACGAGGTCGTCTTCCCCGCGGCACAGACGTGCTGCGGGCAGATGCACGTCAACACCGGATACCAGCGCGAGGCCCTCCCGCTGGTGCGCCACCACGTCGAGACCTTCGAGGACTTCGACGTCGTCGTGGCTCCGTCGGGCTCCTGCGTCGGGTCGGTTCGCCACCAGCACGCGATGGTCGCCCGCAGAGCCGGCGACCAGGCGCTCGCCGAGCGGGCCGAGGCGGTCGCCACGCGCACCTACGAGCTGTCCGAGCTGCTGATCGACGTGCTCGGGGTGGAGGACGTCGGTGCGTACTACGCGCACCGGGTCACCTACCACCCCACCTGCCACTCGCTGCGCATGCTGCGCGTCGACGACAAACCGCTGCGGCTGCTGCGCCACGTCCGCGGAATGACGCTGCTGGAGCTACCCGAGGCCGACCAGTGCTGCGGGTTCGGCGGCACCTTCGCGATGAAGAACCCCGACACGTCCACGGCGATGCTGGCCGACAAGATGAAGAACGTGATCACCACCGGGGCGGAGGTCGCCACGGCGGGTGACTCGTCCTGCCTGATGCACATCGGCGGCGGGCTCTCCCGGCTGCGCACCGGCACCCGCACGGTCCACCTGGCGGAGATCCTGGCCGGCACGGAGTCGGTGGCATGAGCTCCACCGATCTCGGCATGCCCGCCGTCGCCCCGCGCGGAGTGGGCCACCTGCGCGGCGAGCAGTCCTTCCCCGCCGCCGCCCGCACCGCGCTGGCCGACTCCCAGCTGCGGCGCAACCTCGGCCATGCCACGCGCACCATCCGCACGAAGCGGGCGTCGGTCGTGGCCGAGCTGGACGACTGGGAGCAGCTGCGGCTCGCGGGCGAGGCCCTCAAGACCGCCACGATGGCGCGCCTCGACGAGCACCTGGAGCGCCTGGAGAAGGCGGTGCAGGCCCGCGGCGGTGTCGTGCACTGGGCGCGCGACGCCAACGAGGCCAACGCGATCGTCACCGGCCTCGTGGCCGCCACCGGCGAGTCCGAGGTGGTCAAGGTCAAGTCGATGGCCACCCAGGAGATCGGGCTCAACGAGGCACTGGAGGCCGCGGGCATCACGGCCCACGAGACCGACCTCGCCGAGCTGATCGTCCAGCTCGGCGGCGACATGCCGAGCCACATCCTCGTGCCCGCCATCCACCGCAACCGCGCCGAGATCCGCGACATCTTCCTGCGCGAGATGCCCGGCGTCGACCCGCGGCTCACCACCGAGCCGCGTCGGCTCGCCATGGCGGCCCGTGCGCATCTGCGCGAGCGTTTCCTGCGCGCCAAGGTGGCGATCTCGGGCGCCAACTTCGGGGTGGCCGACACGGGCACGCTGCTCGTGGCGGAGTCCGAGGGCAACGGGCGGATGTGCCTGACCCTGCCGGACACGCTGATCACGGTGATGGGCATCGAGAAGGTCGTGCCCACCTGGCAGGACCTCGAGGTGTTCCTGCAGCTGCTTCCGCGCAGCTCCACCGGCGAGCGGATGAACCCCTACAACTCGGCGTGGACCGGCGTCACCCCCGGCGACGGCCCGCAGACCTTCCATCTCGTGCTGCTCGACAACGGGCGCACCGCCGCCCTCGCCGACGAGATGGGCCGCACCGCGCTGCACTGCATCCGGTGCTCGGCGTGTCTCAACGTGTGTCCCGTCTACGAGCGGGCGGGCGGCCACGCGTACGGCTCGGTGTATCCGGGCCCGATCGGCGCGGTGCTGTCGCCGCAGCTCACCGGCGTGGAGGACAACGCGTCGCTGCCCTATGCGTCGAGCCTCTGCGGAGCCTGCTTCGACGCCTGCCCGGTGCGGATCGACATCCCGTCGCTCCTGGTACGGCTGCGGGCCCGGCACGTCGACGAGCAGCGATCCGTGCACCGCGTCCCGAGCGCGGAGGCTCTCGCGATGGCCGCCGCGGCGTGGGTGATGGCCTCGCCCACGCGGTTCGCGGCCGCCGAGAAGACATCGCGCGCCGCACGCCTGCTCGGCCGCGCGACCGGACGGATCTCGGCGCTCCCGCCGCCCCTGTCGGCCTGGACGGCGAGCCGGGACGCGCCGCGCCCGCCTGCGGAGACCTTCCGCGAGTGGTGGGCCCGCAACCGGGGCACCTCATGAGCGCTCGCGAGGACGTGCTGGCCCGTATCCGCGAGGCCAACCGCGAGGCGGGCCGCCCGGCGCCACCCGAGATCCCCCGCGGCTACCACCGCAGCGGCGGGCACGCACCCGGCGCGCCCGAGCTGCTCGCGCTGTTCCGCGACCGGCTCGTCGACTACCGCGCCACGGTGATCGACACGCCCGCCGACGGCGTGCCGGCCGCGATCCGCGTCGCGCTGGCCGAGGTGGCGGGCCCTGTCGTGGTGCCGCCCGGCCTGCCCGACGACTGGGTGCCCGCGGGCGTCATGGACGGCTCCGCAGGCGTGGGCGTCCTCTCCCCCGCCGACCTCGACGAACACGCCGCCGTGGTCACCGCCTGCGCGGCCGCGTGCGCCACCACCGGCACGATCGCGCTGGACGGCTCACCCGACCAGGGGCGCCGGGCGCTGACCCTCGTGCCGGACGTGCACGTCTGCGTGGTGCGCGCCGCCCAGGTGGTGCAGACCGTCCCGGAGATGCTGGCGGCGCTGGAGCCGACCCGTCCGATCACGTTCATCAGCGGACCGTCGGCCACAAGCGACATCGAGCTGCAACGCGTGGAGGGCGTCCACGGCCCCCGCACGTTGATCGTGGTGCTGGTGGGCTGACTCGGCGTCAGGCCACCGGTGCCTGAAGGGCCACCAGCCGGTCGATCCGCTCCCGCTCCTCGGCACCGACCAGCGGTGCCGGCATCCGCATCACGCCGGTGCCGAGCCCCATGCCCGCGAGCGCGTGCTTGATCCCTTGCGGGCTGCCGAGCGCGGCGGTGACCTCGTCGACCTCGGCCTGGGCCGTGCGCTCGGCCTCCGCGTCGCCGCGCGCCACAGCGTCGGCGAGGGCGGTGAACGGCTCCGGGAACGCGGAGGCGGCGGCCGAGACGACACCGCGGCCGCCGGCCGGGACGACGGAGGCGAGGGCGGCGTCGTCGCCGGACCAGAGCACTGAACCCGTGGGAAGAGCAGCCACGAACTCGGCCAGCAGGCCGGCCGCCGCGCCGCTGAGCTTGGCCCCGGCGAGCCCGCTCTCGGCCGCCGTGCGCGCGAAATCCTCCGCGTCGGCCGGGACGCCCGTGCGGTCCGGAAAGAGGTAGCCGTAGACCACGGCGTCCCCGCAGGCCTCGGTGATCGCGGCGAAGTGCCGCGTGACCGTGCCGGAGTCGACGGCCAGGTAGTAGGGCGTGATCGCGGCGAGGCGCCGAGCCCCGGCGGCGACGGCGTCGCGGGCGATCGTGACGGCGTCGCGGGTGGCGGCCGCGCCGATGTGGGCCACTACGCGCTCCGGGCCGAAGACGTCGAGCGCGATCTCGAGCAGGTCGCGCCGCTCGGCGCGGTGCAGTGCCGGGAACTCGCCGGTGGTGCCGGCGACGAACACCCCGTCGAGGCGGCCCACCAGCCCCGTCAGCAGCGCCCGGTTGGCCTCCCTGTCGAGCTCACCCGCCTCATCGACGAGTGTGGGAACGGCGGCCAGCACGTCGGCGCGGGAACTGCGAGCGGACATGCTCACGACTGTAGTTCGACCAGTTCCGGTGGCGAGGAAACGGGGTTCCGCGTCACTAGGCCGTCTCGCCGGAATCGGCCTGGCCGGGCCGGCGGAGAAAGCGGTAGTTCGCCGGACGCAGCCGCATGGCGTGCAGCACGATGACCGGGTCGCCCGGGGCAACGACCACCTCGATCAGGTCGCGGCCCGCCGTCAGCCCGATGCGCAGCTCGACGTCTCCCTGCACGACCGTGCGCAGTGGCGCGGCGAGCACCTGGCGGATGTCGTCGGCGGCTATCCCGTGCTTGCGGGCGCTGCGGGTCAGTCGCACAGACGCATGCTACGAGCACTCGCGAGGGCCGCGAGCACGGTCACCGGGAGCCGTTCCGCAGCACCGTGAGCAACTCCTCCTCGATCGCCGCGAACTGCGGGGAGGTGATCAGCCCGATCTCCCGCGGCCGCGGCAGGTCGACGTTCACCTCGCGCCGCACGTGCGTGGGCCGCGGCCCGAGCACCAGCACACGGTCGGAGAGGAACACCGCCTCCCGGATGTCGTGGGTGATCAGCAGCACGGTCCAGCCGAACCGGGTGCGCACGTCGTCGAGCCAGGTCTGCATGTCGGTGCGGGTGAGCGAATCCAGCGCGCCGAACGGCTCGTCGAGCAGCAGCACCGCGCGGTCCTGCACCACCGTGCGCAGCAACGCGGCCCGCTGGCGCATCCCGCCGGACAGCTCGTACGGGTGGGCCGACTCGAACCCGGACAGCCCGAACTCGGCGAAGAGCGGCCGGGCTCGCTCGCGGGCGGCCCGCCGGGACATCCCGGCCACCTCCAGGCCCAGCGTCGTGTTGTCCAGGACGGTGCGCCACGGGAAGAGCAGATCCTGCTGGGGCATGTACGCGAAGGGGTCGACGCGACCGGTGGCGTCCACGCCGTCGACGAGGACCCGGCCGGAGTCGGGCCGTTCCAGGCCCGCGATCACGTTGAACAGCGTGGACTTGCCGCAGCCGCTCGGCCCGATCACGGAGACGAACTCACCGGGCGCCACGTCGAAGGTCACCCCGCCGAGCACCGGGAGCCCCGGGTAGGCCTTCCGGAGATCGTCGAGCACCAGCTTGGTCTCGTGGCCGCCCTCAGGCACGACGACGCTCCTTCCCGTGCCACGGGATCACCAGCCGTTGCACGAGGTAGGTGAGGACGAACAGCCCAACGGACAGCAGCGCCGTCACCACCACCGCCGCGAGCACGAGATCCGTGCGGAAGGAGTTCTTCTGCAGGCTCATGAAGATCCCGAGCCCCGCCGTCGCACCGACGTACTCGGCGAAGATCGCTCCGGTCACGGCGTAGGTGATGCCGATCCGCAGCGCCGTGAAGAACGACGGCATGGCCCCGGGCAGGCGCACGTAGCGGAACTGCTTCCAGCGCGACGCCCCCATGCTGCGCAGCAGGTTGGTGGCCTGCCGGTCGGTGGCGGAGAACCCCTCGATCAGCCCGACGGCGATCGGGAAGAACGTCACGAGCGCGATCACCAGCACCTTCGGCAGCAGGCCGAACCCGAACCAGATGATCAGCAGCGGCGCGATCGCGATGATCGGCAGCGTCTGGGACGCCACGAGGAGCGGCGTGAGCGCCCGTCGCAACCACGGGGAGAAGTCCACGGCGATCGCCAGTGCCCAGCCCAGCGCCAGCGACACCCCGAACCCGACCGCCGTGACCTGCAGCGTCGGCAGCGTGTTCTCCCACAACTGCTCGCGGAACGCCCAGCCCTGCGTGGCCACGCGCAGCGGCGAGGGCAGCACCTGTGGCCGGACTCCGGCGGCCGTGACGTACCACTGCCAGGCCACGAGCCCGAGCGCGACGAGGACGAGCGACGGCACGACGGCCGAGGCCGTGCGCCGGCCGCCCGTGCGCGGCGCGCTCATGGCTTCGCCAGGTACTGGTTGGTGAACCAGGTCGAGAAGTCCGGCCGCTGGGTGAGCGGCTTCCCGTCCGGTCCGGTGAGCACGCCGGAGTCGAAGACCCACCCCGAGAAGCCCGACCACTCGCCCAGCGTCTGCTCGCCCACCTTGCCGGACCCGTCACGGAGGAACTGATCGGCGAGCATCTGCTGGCTGCGCATGACGAGCTCGGGCTCCGTGAAGACGCCGGGGTTGGCGTCCATCAGCAGCTGGGCGGCCTTGGCCGGGTCGTCCGCGCCGAGCTGGTAGCCGCGCTGCGCCGCCTGCACGAACTTCGCGGCCAGGTCGGGGTGGGCCTGCAGCCAGGGGCTGTTGCCGATCAGCAGCACGTTGTAGGCGTCGGGGAAGCCGTAGTCGGTGTAGGCGAAGGTCTTGAGCGGCTGGCCGTGCAGCTCGGCCTCGATGCCTTCCCAGGCCATGAACGGCTCGGTGAAGTCGACCTGCCCCGCGTAGAGCGCCTCGTACGCGGAGGTGCCGAGGACCACGGTCGTGAAGTCGCCCTTGCCCCCGGCGTCGCGGATGACGGCCTGCATCTTGGGCTCCTCCCCCGGCCCGCCGAACCCGCCGTAGGTCTTGCCGTCGAGATCCTTCGGGGAAGTGATGTCGGCCCGGTCGGCCTTCACCGCGATGCGCGTGGCCCAGTGCTGCAGCACCGCCATCACCGACGTGATGTCCGCGCCTGCCGCCTTCGAGAAGGTGAACGAGTCCTGGAAGCTGATGCCGAAGTCCGCCGCTCCCGACGAGACGAGCGTGTCGGGCGAGGTGTTGTTGTACGGCAGGAACTGCACGTCCAGCCCGGCGTCGCGGAACCAGCCCTCCTGCTGCGCCACGTAGAGACCGGTGTGGTTGGTGTTGGGCGTCCAGTCCAGGGCGACCCGGATCGTCTGCCCGCCACCGGCCCCGCCCGCACCCCCGGCACCGCCGCCTGCGCACCCGGCCAGCACGAGCAGGAGCACCGCGGCCAGGACGACGGAGATCCGGTGCGAACGTACGCCGATCACGAGGTTCCTCCCTACGCCGGCATTAACCGGGTCAGGTTCGAACGGTCGGCGGCCGGTCCTGCCGCCCTCTCAGCCTCGGATCGTGGGCTCCCGCGGGTCTCCGGGATGATACGTGGCGACGCAAACCGACGCATACGACGTCCCTTCCAGGCGGTTCGTCCGTGTTCTGGCGCCGACCCGCCCCGAGCCCGATGCCTGCGGGTTCGTCCCCTCGACGTGGCCTGCGCCACGCGCTGGAATGGCAGATATGCAGGCATCACGAGAAACCTCCGTTGTCGAGGTTCCCGCAGGCACCGGCCGCGCCGTCCGTGTCGCCGCGGGCGATCGCGTGCGCGTGATCGACCCGGACGGTGGCCAGGTCGGTGATGTCTTCGCATTCACCGGCGCGGAGCACCACAGCGCGTCGCACACCCGCGCGGCGACAAGCCGGCTGTTCCCGGCTGTCGGCGAGCACTTCGTGACGCAACGGCGCCGCCCGATCCTCACGCTGGTCGAGGACGCCTCACCCGGGTACCACGACATGCTGATCGCGGCGTGCGACCCCGAGCGGTACGCGGCGCTCGGCGCGAGCGAACACCGATCGTGCGCGGAGAACCTGCGGGAGGCGCTCGCCGACGCCGGGCACGACTACACCGGGCCCACGCCGCAGCCGATCAACGTCTTCATGCGGATCCCGGTGGAGCAGGACGGGCGGTTGCGGTGGCTCGAGGCAGCGACGTCCCCAGGTGACTCCATCACCTTCGAGGCCGTGCTGGACTGCGTCGTCGCGGTCTCCGCCTGCCCGCAGGACATCGTCGGGATCAATGCGGGTTCGCTGTCGCCGCTCCTGATCGAGGTGACGTCATCGTGAGCGCGAAACATCCGTCCGGCGCGCCCGTGACGCCGGGCCGCCGAGGCGCACCGGCGCGGACGGCCTTTCCTCTCGATTCTCCCTGACCGAAGCAGGATTCGACGTCTGCACGTCGAGCGGCGTGAACGACGCGGGATCGCACGGCGCGTTCATCGGCGGGTGAACCGCCGAGCCTGGTGCCGGCCGTTGATCGCCGGGAGTGGAGAGTGCGGCCTCAGACCGCCACGAGGACCGGTTCGAAGGCGAGTTCGGCCGCGCCGACCAGCTTCGCGTCACGGCCGAGGGGGCTCGTCTCGATCCGCGTGCCTCCCACCGCCCGGCTCACGAGGCTGCGTTCGTGCACCATCGTGCGGACCTTCGCGACCACCGCCGGGGGCAGGGCGGTGAACAGGTCGCCGAGCACCACCAGCTCGGGAGCCATCATGTTCACCACGGTGATGAGCCCCGTGGCGAGCCATGTCGCGAAGTCGTCGAGCCTGCCGGGCTGCGCGGCGCCCTCGAGCGACCGGAGCTCCGCCACCACCACGCCGCGCGGGGCGTCCTCGGCGAGCCCGAGCGCCCGGCACAGCGCCGCCTCCCCCACCTCGGTCTCCCAGCATCCGCGAGATCCGCAGTAGCAGGGCCGCCCGCCGGGCCGGACCACGAGGTGCCCGATCTCGCCGACATAGCCGCGCGTGCCGCGCAGGGGACGGCCCGCGGAGATCACGCCGCCGCCCACGCCCTTGTCGGCCGAGATGTAGACCAGGTCGTCGACGTCACGTGCGTCCCCTCGGACGTGCTCGGCGAGGGCGCCGAGCTCGGCGTCGTTCGCCACCTGCACGGGGACCTTCAGCACCGCGCCGAGCCTGCGGCCCAGTGCGACGTCACGCCAGCCGAGGTTGGGCGCCTCGTGCACGAAGCCGTCGTCACTGCGGATCACACCCGGCACCGACACCCCCACGCCCTGCGCCGTGACGGCCAGCTCCTCGGAGAGCAGCTGGGCCGACTCGGCGACGTGGGTGATCACCTCGCCCGGCGTGCGGGTGCGGTGGTGCAGGTTCCAGCTGTGGCGCCCGAGCATCTGTCCACCGATGCCGACCATCGACATCGACACCTGCTCGACCCGCACGTCCACGGCCAGCACGACGGCGGCCTCCGGCTCGGGCAGCACCATCAGCGACGGGCGTCCGGCGCCGTTGCGCTGCACCGGTAGTGCCTCGGTGACCACACCGGCCTCGGCGAGGCCGTCGACCACCGCCTTGATCGTGCTGCGGTTGAGCCCGAGCTCGCTGGCGAGGGTGGCTCGCGTGCAGGGACCGTCGACGTGCAGGCGCCGCAGCAACGCTGCGCGGTTGTGCCGCCTGGCCTCGTCCGGCCGGGCGCCCGCGGTGGCGGCGGACGGACCGCCGCCACCGTCACCGCCCCAGGTGCGGTTCACCTGGTGGCGACCGCCGAACGCCGCCGCGACAGCACGTCCACGCCCGCCGCGAGAAGCAGCACGATCCCGTTGACAAGGAAGACGACGGACGCGGGCTGGCCGAGCAGGCCCAGTCCGTTGTTCACCGTGGCCAGCACCGCGCCACCGATGACCGCGTTGCTCAGGCGCCCACGGCCCCCGAACAGCGACGTCCCGCCGATCACGGCTCCACCGACCGCGAACAGCAGCGTGTTGCCGCCACCCGCGCTCGGCGACACCGAGCCGACCTTCGACGAGTAGATGATCGCGCCGATGGCCGCGAAGGCCGTGGAGATCACGAACACGGCGGCCCGGATGCGGACCACGTCGATACCGGCGCGGCGCGCGGCCTCCCGGTTGCCACCGACCGCGTAGACGTGCCGGCCGAAGCGCGTGCGGTCGAGGACGTAGGTACCGGCGACGAGCAGCACGAGCACGATCGGCACCACGTAGGGCACGCCCGAGATCACCAGCTGGCCCGGCGAACGGTTCACCGTCAGCAGGTAGGTCGCCACCGCGGCGAGCACGACCACGGCGCCGGTCTTGATCAGGACGAGGCCCGTCGGCTGGGCGACGAGACCGAGCCTGCGCCGGGAGACCTGACGGTTGAGCATGACCGCGGCGTAACCGCCCGCGGCCACGACGAACAGAATCCAGCTCCCCAGTGTCGAGAGGTTGCCGTTGGCCACGGCGTTGATCACCGGGTCGCGCAGCCCGAGCGTGCCGCCGTCACCGATGAGCTGCAGGATCACGCCCTGCCAGGCGATGAACAGCGCCAGCGTCACGACGAACGACGGCATGCCGACCTTCGCGACGAGGAAGCCGGTGAGGCAGCCGATCACGACGCCGACCAGCACGGCGAGCAGCATCTCGAGCCACGGGTTCGGGGCGAACCCGATGAGAAGGAGCAGCAGCGCTCCCGCGGAGGCCACCGCGCCCGCCCAGATCCGCAGCAGCACCGCCAGCACGATCGCGAGGACGATCACCGCGGCGAACAGCAGGAAGACGGGCGTGCCCATCGCGCCGAGCAGGTTGCCGTTGCTCACGAGGTGCAGCGCCATCACCGAAGCGGTGAGCCCGGACGCCGTGCCGGCCGCCAGGTCGATCTCCCCGGTGAGCAGGACGAACACCAGGCCCATCGCGATGATCGTCTGCCCGGCGCCCTGCTGGAGGAGGTTGGCGAGGTTCAGCAGGCTCGGGAACGTGTCCGGTGCGAGCACCGTGAACAGGATGAAGAGCGCGAGCAGGCCGAGCAGGGCCGGCAGGGCGCCCAGGTCGCCGCCGCGCAGGTTGGTCAGGTAGCCACGGATCGCCTCGCCCGTGCTCCGCGCCGTGGTGTCGATGCCGAAGTCGGCCGCGCGCGAGGAGGCAGGCGCTGCCCGCTCGGCCGCGCTCGTCCCGCTGCTCGGGGCAGCCTTTTCCGTCTGGGCCTCGGGGCCCTCGGTGGGTGCCGTCATCAGACCGTCACGCTCTCGGGTCGCTGCAGGCCGAGATCCCCGGAACGGCCCGCGGTGATCAGCTCGACGGCCTGCGTGTTGGTGATGTCCTTGGTGGGCACCTGGGCGACCATCCGGCCCAGGTACAGGGTGGCGATGCGGTCGGAGACCTCGAAGACGTCGGCCATGTTGTGGCTGATCAGCACGACACCGAGGCCTTGCTCGGCGAGTCGCCGGATGAGGTCGAGCACCTGACGGGTCTGGGCGACGCCCAGCGCGGCCGTGGGCTCGTCGAGCAGCACGACCTTGGAGTCCCAGAGCACAGCCTTGGCGATGGCGACGGTCTGCCGCTGTCCGCCGGACAACGCCGCCACCGGCATCCGCACGGAGGTCACCGTGCGCACCGAGAGCGACGCGAGGGTGCGCCGGGCGGCCTGCTCCATGTCGGCCTCGTCGAGGAGCCAGGACTTGCCGCGCTCCCGGCCGAGGAACATGTTCTGGACGATGTCGAGATTGTCGGCCAGCGCGAGGTCCTGGTAGACGACCTCGATGCCGAGCTTCGAGGCGTCGGTGGGAGCGTTGAGCGTCACCGGCCTGCCCTCGAAGAGCACCTCGCCACTGTCGATCGGGTGGATGCCGGCGACGCACTTCACGAGCGTCGACTTGCCGGCACCGTTGTCTCCGACCAGCGCGGTGACCTCACCGGCGCGGACGGTGAGGTCGACGTCGTGCAGCACCTGGACGGCGCCGAAGCTCTTGTTCACCCCGCGCAACTGCAGGATCGGATCAGTCATACGGGCACCTCCGGTGCCCGTGGGCGGATACGAGTGTCAGGGGGCCCCACTCGTATCCGCCCACGAGGGGTCGAGGGTTACTTGATGCCGAGCTGGTCGCAGGCGGTCTGGGTGGCCGCGACGCAGATCTCGGAGGCCTTGACGGCTCCGGCGTCGACCACGGACTTCACGTTGTCCTTGGTGATGAGCTGCGGGGTCAGCAGCACCGACTTCACGTCGCGGTTGCCCTTCGGGTCCTTCTCCGTCTGGGTGGCGATCGCGTCGGCGGCGGCCGTGTCGCCCTTCGCGAGTGCGGCGGCGAGCTTGGCCGTGGCCTCGGCCTCCTGGTCGATCGGCTTGTAGACCGTCATGTACTGGTCGCCGCGGAGGATGGCCTGCAGGCCGTCGGGGGTGGCGTCCTGCCCGGTCACCGGGACCTTGCCGTTGAGGCCGTATTTGGTGAGCACGGTGATGATCGCGCCGGCGAGACCGTCGTTGGCCGCGACCACGCCGTCGACCTTGCCGCCGTTGCTCGTGAGGATCTGCTCGAAGGTGGTGCCGCCCTGCTGGTTGTCCCAGTTGTCGATGGGCTGGGACTGCACCAGCTTGAGGGCGCCATCGCCGTACATCGGCTTGAGCACGTTCTGCTGGCCGTTGTAGAAGAGCGTGGCGTTGTTGTCGGTCGGTGCGCCCTCGATCTCGATGACCTGGGCGCCCTGCTTGCCGCTCAGCGCCTGGGCGAGACCCTGGCCCTGGAGCTCGCCGACCTTGGTGTTGTCGAACGAGACGTAGTAGTCGCTCGTGCCACCGAGGTTGAGGCGGTCGTAGTCGATCACGGGGATGCCCTGCGCCTTGGCCTTCGCGGCCACGGCAGCACCGGACTCACTGCTGATCGAGGCGATGACCAGCACCTTCACGCCGCTGGAGATCATGCCGTCGGCGAGGGTCGAGAACTTCTGCTCGTCGCCCTGCGCGTTCTGGATGTCGGCGTCGAGCCCCTGCGCCTGCATGGCCGCGGTGAGCAGCGGCTTGTCGAAGCCCTCCCACCGGGCGGAGCTGGCGGTCTCCGGGAGGATCACGCCGACCTTCGTCCCGCCGGTCGGAGCGGAGCTCGAGGGGGGCGCCGACGGGGCGGCGGCGTTCTGGCCGCATGCTGCGAGCGTGAGGGCGAGCCCCAGCCCCGCGGCCGCGAGCGCGGCTCTCCTGATGCGCATGGTCGTCCTTCCACATCGTCGGGGATCCCCGCCGGATGCGGGGAAATGTTGCGACGAACAACGTATGTCGCTCGATGGAGTGGCGCCAAGCACACTGGATCGTTTAAGTGATCACTGAGAGGTCACAGTTTCGTGACGGCGACCCGGATTTGTTGCGACCGTCACCGTAAGGATCTTGTTCGCGGTGACCGTCGGCTCCCTGTTGACCGCTGGCCCGCCACCGCTCTCCTGCGGTACACACGACGCCGGCCCTGCGACGGGATCACCGGTTCACCACGGGGAGAGCGATGACGACCACAGCGCAGCCGAGCCCGGTCACGAGCCCACCCGGGCGCGCCGCGCGGCTCGTCGACAGGGTCGTCTCCGCGCTGCTGCGGCGGCCGGAGGAGACGGGCTACACGGTGACCCGCGGCGTGCGCGTCCCGATGCGCGACGGCGTGGAGCTCGTCGCCGATCACTACGCGCCCACCGAGGCACCCGGGAACGGCACGGTGCTGGTACGCGGCCCGTACGGACGTGCCTCGGTCTTCGCCCTGTTCTCCGCCCGCGTGTACGCGCTGCGCGGCTACCACGTGCTCCTGCAGAGCTGCCGGGGCACATTCGGTTCCGGCGGCACGTTCGCCCCGATGCAGCACGAGATCGCCGACGGCCACGACACGGTGGGCTGGCTGCGGGAGCAGCCCTGGTTCGACGGCAGGCTCGCCACGCTCGGGCCGTCCTACCTCGGGTTCACGCAGTGGGCGCTGCTCATGGACCCCCCGCCCGAGCTCCGCACGGCCGTGATCAGCATGGGCCCGCACGACTTCCACCGCGCGGTGTACGGCGCTGGGGCGTTCTCCCTCGCCGACTTCTTCCGGTGGAGCGAGATGGTCGCCCACCAGGAGGACACCAGCTTCCCGGCCGCAGTCGTGCGGGGCGTGACTGCGGGGCGCAGGCTGCGGCCCGCGTTCCACGACCTGCCCCTCGTCGCGGCCGGGGATGCGCTGTTGAACGGCCGCGCGCCCTGGTACCGGGAGTGGGCGTCGCGGCCGGAGGCGAGCGACCCGCTCTGGGCGAACATGCGGCTCGACGCGGCGCTCGACCGGGTGCAGGTGCCGGTGCTGCTCATCGGCGGCTGGCAGGACCTGTTCCTCGACCAGCTCGACGGGTACGAGCACCTGCACCGCCGTGGCATCGACGTCGCCCTCACCGTCGGCCCGTGGACGCACACCGACCTCATGAGCAAGGGGAGCGGCACCAACGGCCGGGAGACCCTCGACTGGGCTGGGCGAGCACCTCGCCGGCCGCCCGGGCAGGCGCCGGCCCGCCCCCGTCCGCATCCACGTCGGCGGTGCCGACAGCGGGTGGCGCGGCCTGCCGGAATGGCCGCCGCCCGCGGGCGAGCAGGTGCTGTACCTGCAGCCCGGCGGGGGGTTGGGAGCCCATGAGCCGGCCCCGGGCGCGCCCGCGGCCACGTTCACCTACGACCCCGGCCACCCCACGCCTGCCCTCGGCGGCCGGATCCTCACCGGAGCGAACGGGGTACGGGACAACCGCGCCCTCGAGGCCCGGCCCGACGTCGCCACCTTCACCGGGCCGGTGCTCGAGACGGACCTGGAGGTCATCGGCCGCCCGGTCGTCGAGCTCGCGCACACCAGCGACAACCCCCACGCCGACGTGTTCGTGCGGATCTGGGACGTCGACGCCAAGGGCCGGTCCCGCAACGTCTCCGACGGGTTCGTGCGGCTCAGCCCCCCGGATCCGGTCGGGAAGGATCAGGCCGGGCAGGATCCGGCCGGGCAGGTGGTGCGGGTGAACCTCGACGCGATGGCCCATCGTTTCGCGGCTGGGCACCGGATCCGGCTGCTGGTCGCCGGCGGCGCCCACCCCCGCTTCGCGCGCAACCTCGGCACGGGTGAGCCCGCGGAGAGCGGCACCGCGCTGCGCCCGTCGCACCGGACGATCGGTGTGGACGGGCGGTCGCGGGTGGTGCTCCCGGTGGCGCCGCGCTGACTCGTCGAGCGCCACGGTATGCGGTTCCCGCATCCGCAAGTCAGCCGGGAATTCCTGAATCCGGCTGTTCGAAACGAATTCGCACACGTCCCGGATCGGCGCTGGTAGCGGCTTCGGGTGGGCGCGGCGTCGGTGTGCGTCCACAGCGGACGACGAATGAAAAGTGGAGTACCCGCCTCTTCCCACTTCAACTTATAGCTCACCGGGGGGCTTGCGGCAAGACCCTTGTCGTGCCGCAGAATCGCGCGCCGAAGCCAGAACCCAGGGAAATGCGAGTCACGAAATGCGTGTGTTGTTGATGACGTACGGGTCGCGCGGGGACGTCGAACCGATGGTGGGGCTCGCGGTGCAGTTACGGGCGCTCGGCTCGGAGGTGCGGGTGTGCGCGCCGCCGGACTTCGCGGAGTTGCTCGACGGTGTCGGCGTCCCGCTGGTGCCGATCGGCCGGCCGGTACGCCCGACGGTGAAGGGGGCGGTCACCGGGACGGCGCCGCTGCCGGCGGAGGGCCTGTCCCAGCGCGCCGCCGCGTTGGCCGCCGCGACGTACGACGCGGTCGCCGCGGCGGCCGAGGGATGTGATGCGGTGGTCGCGACCGGCTTGATCCCGGCCGGGGCCGGCGCGCGGGCGGTGGCCGAGAAGCTGGGTATCCCCTATGTGTGGGTGGCGTTCTTTCCGTCCTACCTGCCTTCTCCGCACCACCCGCCGCAGGCGTGGCCGGGCCGGCCGCTCCCACCGGAGGTGACCGACAACCGGGTGCTGTGGAATCTGAACAGCGAGAACGTGAACGGGCTGTTCGGCGAGGCGATCAACACGCACCGGGCATCGATCGGCCTGCCACCGGTGGACAACGTCCTCGACCACGTCCTCGCCGACCGGCCGTGGCTGGCGGCGGATCCGAACCTGGGCCCGTGGCTGGAGCCCGCGGACCTCGACGTCGTGCAGACCGGCGCGTGGATCCGGCCGGACGAACGCCCCCTCCCAGCAGGGGTGGAGGCGTTCCTGGACGCCGGCGCACCACCGGTGTACGTGGGCTTCGGCAGCATGCCCATGCGCGACTCGGACGGCGTCGCCCGGGCGGTCATCGAGGCGGTCCGCGCGCAGGGCCGCCGGGTACTCGTCTCCCGCGGCTGGGCCGACCTGGGCCTGATCGACGACCAGGACGACTGCTTCGCCGTCGGCGAGGTCAACCAGCAGGCGCTGTTCCGCCGGGTGGCCGCCGTCGTGCACCACGGCGGCGCGGGCACGACGACGACCGCTGCCCGGGCCGGCGCGCCTCAGGTGGTGGTGCCGCAGATGGCGGACCAGCCGTACTGGGCAAGCCGGGTGGCCGCGCTGGGCATCGGCGCGGCACACGACGGTCCGGCTCCGACCACCGGGTCCCTCTCAGCCGCGCTCGAGACGGCCCTGGCCCCCGAGACCCGCGCCCGGGCGACCGCCGTGGCCGCCACGATCCGCACCGACGGAACGAGGGTGGCCGCCACGCTGCTGCTCGCCGCGGTCAACCGGGAAAGCCCGCCCGTGCCCGCGTGAGCCACACGGATCGTCACGCCGGGCCTGCTAGGCACGGGAGTCGCGGTCCTCCGGGTTGACGTAGCCGTCCTCGAGAATGCCGTGCTCGCGCACCACGGCACCGAGTGCGGCCACCCAGTGCTCGTAGTACTCCCACCGGCCGCGGGCGTCGGCGGGTGCGTCCTCCCACGCTCCGATCTTCGTGATCAGCTCCTGCTGGAAGTCGGCCCACGGGTAGTGGCCGAACTCCGACAGCGCGACCGCCAGCCCGAACGCGCGCCGCTGCCATTCCTCGTCGAACACGGGCTGGTTGAGATCGGTGACACAGGACGGGTGCAGCGTCACCGGGCTCACGTCGGTCATCCCGCTCACCTCCCGGCCGGGGAGTCGGCGAGCGCGACGCCGATCATCGACTCGGTGGTCACCAGTTCGGCGAGCTCGGCCTCGGACATCCCCTCCGTGCCGGCCGGCCGCTCCGGCACGACGAACCAGCGGGAGTGGCCGCTGGAGTCCCACACGCGCACCTCGGTGTCCTCGTCCAGTGCCACGCCCAGCTCCGTCAGCACCTTGCGTGGTTCCCGCGCTGCGCGCGCCCGGAAGACCGGGTCCTTGTACCAGTACGGCGGCAAGCCGAGCACCGGCCAGGGGAAGCAGGAGCACAGCGTGCAGATCACGAGGTTGTGGATCCCCGGCTCGTTGACGACGGCGGCGATGTGCTCGCCCTCGGCACCCGCCATGCCGTCAGGCAGGTCGAGCTCGGCGACGGCGGCGGGGGTGTCGGCGGCGAGCCTGCGGGCGAACTCCGGGTCGGTCCAGGCCCGGGCGACGATCTTCCGGCCGTTGAGCGGGGTCATCTCCGACTCGAAGTAGCCGAGCACCTTGTCGACAGTGCCGCTGGTGATGACGCCCTTCTCGATGAGGAGCGCCTCCAGCGCACGCACCTGCGCCGCGCTGGTCTCCTCGCGGTCACTCGGGTAGCCGAACTGCGCGGTCACTGCTGTCCTTCCTGGTCGGCGGGGGCGAGGTAGGTCTCGTAGAGCTCGGCGTACAACCGGCCCCCGGTGGGTTCGGCGGCGGTGCCCCACACCTGCGCGGGATCGAAACGGACGATGTAGACCGCCATCGGCTCGCCGAGGCCGTCGGGGCCGGTCGAGCGGAAGTAGCGGTAGCTGCCCTCGAAGACCCGCTCCACGGTGCCGCCGCACCCGCGCAGGTATCCCGGCAACCGGGTGTGGGCGACAGCGGGCGGGTTGCGGACGGTCACGTGGGCTCCCACGGCGAAGGCCGGGTCGGCCGGACCGCGCCGCGGCGAGTCGCCCTCGCGCAGGTACCGGACGACCTGGGCGTCGACGGCGGGGTTCTCGCCGGACGGCAGCGGCGCGGCAGGATCCTCCCGGAAGCGATTCGTCGCGGCGTCGAGCTCCTCGGGGGTGAGGTATCCCGTGTCGAGCAGGTAGGCGGTGATTCCGCCCAGCCACTTCTCGTAGTAGCGGTACTGGAAGTAGGCGAACGGGTTCATCGCCTCAGCGCCGCTGCGCAGATCTGCCCAGGTCCAGGCGCTGGCGAACGCCGTCGGAACGGCGTCGATGTCGTAGTCGGGCAGCGCGTCGCGCAACGAACGGGACAACCCCATCATCGCGGCATGGATGCCGAATATCCGCTTCTCCCATTCCTGGACGAACACCCGCTTCTCGAAGTCCAGCGGACCGTCGAGGCCTTCCAGCCCGCCCAGTTGGTGCTGAAGCTTCACATGCACCCCATTTCCGTTTCTGTATTCCCATCACAGGCAATCGTTTCACGCCACAAGGAGGCGGGAGGTCGCTTCGCCGGACGTGATCGGCGCAGATCCGGCCACGACGAAACGCCGGTTCGTCGAGTCATATCCGGGAATCTGGCGCTGCGTCATCCGGAGATCTCCGGTGACGGCTCCGCCCTGTTCGCCGGCTCCGCCGAGAGCACCTGCGCCACCCGCTCGGACACGATCCCGAACAGGCCACCGAGCACGAGGGCCACCGCGGCCATGACCGCCGGGTTTCCGATCGAGGCGGTCAGGACCCCGCGTCCGGTCACGGCGACGGTGCCGACCGTGGAGGCGAAGCCCCAGACGATCGCCGGAATCGTCCCGAGCAGCGATGCGCGCGACACCAGAACCATGGCCGCGCTGCCCGCCCCCACCGCCACGGCGGTGAGCACGAGGCCCATGCCGAGGCCCTGGCTGACCATCAGGGTGACCGTCGCGATCACCAACCCGGTCAGGTTGCTCACGACGGAACGCACGAGCCCGTTCATGCCTCCACCGAGGATGAAGAACGACGCCCACGCGATGAAGACCACCCATACCGGAACGAGCACGACCGCGCCGGTGAACAGCACCGCGACGGCGCCGAGCACCCCGATGCGGGGCGCGAGTGCATTCTTCCCCGACATCCGCACTCCCCTTTTCCTCGTCGCCGCGATCGTCGGAAACAGCCGTTTCATCCACGTGACGAGAGCGCAACGGTCGTCGCCGCGATGGCCAGGAATGCCTCAGATCCGGCCACGGCCGGTCGGGGGATCACCGATCCCTGCATAGTCTTTCGCCATGCCCATCACCCCGGCCGACCGGCGGCGCACGGTCGTCGTCCTGGTCTTCGACGGTGTGCGGCTGCTCGACGTCACCGGCCCGCTCGAGGTGTTCGACGTGGCCCGGTCGATGGGAGCGCCCTACGACGTCACCGTGTGCTCGCCGGACGGCGCGGACGTCACCACGTCCGGCGGGCTGCGGCTCGGAGTCACCTGCCCGGCACGCGCGGCCGGCCCCGTCGACACGCTCGTGGTGCCCGGCGGGGAGGTCCTGGTGGAGGCCGGGGCGCCTGCCGGGTTGCTGGATGCGATCCGGCAACTCGCCACGGGCGCCCGGCGCGTGACGTCGATCTGCGCGGGCTCGTTCGCCCTCGGCACGGTCGGGCTGCTGAACGGGCTGCGGGCCACCACCCACTGGCGCCACACGGCGACCCTCGCACGCCGCTTCCCCACCGTCGCCGTGGACGAGGAGTCGATCTACGTCCGCGACGGCCGCGTCCTCACCTCCGCGGGCGTGTCCGCCGGGATCGACCTCGCGCTCGCGCTCGTGGAGGAGGACGAGGGTGACGCCCTCGCCCACCGGATCGCACAGGACCTCGTCCTGTTCATGCGCAGGCACGGAGCACAACCGCAGATGTCGGTGCCTGCCCGTACCACCCGGCCGCGGCGCAGCCTGCTCCGCGACCTGTGCGATCGCATCGCCGCCGATCCCGCCGCCGACCACAGCCTCGCCGCCCTCGCCCGGCACTCCGGACTGAGCGTTCGGCACCTGAGCCGCCGGTTCAAGGCGGAGGTCGGCTGCACGCCCGCGGAGTACGTCGCCTCCGTACGGGTGGAGGCGGCCTCGGCGCTCATCCTCTCCGGCGAGAGCATCGCCGGCGCGGCACGGCGCAGCGGCCTGGGCAGCGAGGAGACACTGCGGCGGGCGCTGCGCCGCAAGCAGAGCGCACCGCGGCTCCGCTCGACGCTCTGAGCTCCGCTCGATCCTCCGTTCGGCTCACCGTCCGGCCCGGACCGTGGTGACACTCGGCACAGCAGACCGCCCGCCGGGCCGCCGACCTGGGGCATCGCCGTCACCGCGCCCGTATCGGACGGGCCCGGTGAACAGAGGTCCCCGCCCCGGCCGTAGTGCCGATGAGGGGCCGCGTGGCGCGCACCACTGGTGGGGGCGGGTGCGTCGCGCGAGAACGGGGAGGGACACGACAGTGGACCCAGCACTGAGATTCGCCCTGCTCGGGCAGGTGCGGGCGTGGCGGGGCGATGTGGAGGTCGATCTCGGGTCCCGCCAGCAGAGGGCCGTGCTCGCGGTACTGCTACTGCGCGAGGGGCAGCCCCTGCCGGTCGACGAGGCCGCGCGCGAGCTGTGGGGCGACGACGTCCCGCGGGGAGCGGCGAGCACGATCCGCACGTACGTCTACCGGCTGCGGCGGATCCTCGGCGGCGGCGGTCCCGGCCTCATCACCTCCTCCGGAGGCGGCTACGTGCTGGCGGTGGACCCGCTCGCGGTGGACGTCGGCCTCTTCCGCCACCACATCCACAAGGCGCGGGAAGCCCTCCGCAGCGGCGACACGTCGAGCGCCGCGGCCGGGCTGCGGGCCGGGCTGGCGCTGTGGCAGGGCACACCGCTCAGCGGCGCGGTCGGGCCCGGCTCCACCGCCCACCGCGTGCGACTGGAGCAGATGCGCGCGGCGGCGGTGGTGGACGAGCTGGCGGTGTCGATCGAGCTGGGCTGCCACGTCGAGGCGGTGTCCGAGCTGACCGCGCTCGTCTCGCGGCACCCGCTGCGCGAGCGGCTGTGGGAGCTGCTGATCCTGGCGCTGTACCGGTCCGGGCAGCGGGCCGAGGCGCTGGCGGCCTACCGGGACATCCGGCGGCTGCTGCGCGACGAGCTCGGTCTCGAGCCGGGCGCGGGCCTGCGCGAGCTGCACGCCCGCATCCTCGCCGACGACGGGTCTCCCACAGCCCCGATCACGGAGCCGGTCGTCACGCCGACGCCCGCGCAGCTGCCCGCGGACACGGCGGACTTCGTGGGGCGCTCCCCCGAGATCACGTGGATCACCGACCGCCTGCTGTGCCCGGACGGCCCGGCGCTCGTCGGGATCACCGGCTTCACCGGCATGGGGAAGACCGCGCTGGCCACGCACGTCGCGCGGTCCGTGCGCCACCACTTCCGCGACGGGCAGCTCTTCGCGACGCTGAGCACGCCGGGCGGGCCACCCGTCGACCCGGGCGAGATCCTCGCCGGGTTCCTGGCGGCGTTCGGGATCGGCCGGGATCGGCTGCCGGCCGCGGTGGGCGAGCGCAGCGCGCTGTGGCGCACCCTGCTCACCGAACGCAGGATCCTGGTGGTCCTCGACGACGCCGACAGCAGCGAACAGGTGCTGCCGCTGCTGCCCGCCGCGCCGTCCTCCGCCGTGATCGTGACGAGCTGGCGGCGCCTGATCGATCTTCCCGGTCTGCGTTCGGTGGCAGTGGGCCCACTCGCCGACGAGGACGCGCTGACGCTCATGGGACGGCTCGCGGGTCATGAGCGCCTGCGGGCGGAGCCCTGCGCCGCGGAGGGGATCGTCGCCGAGTGCTCCGCGCAGCCGCTCGCCGTGCGGATCTCGGCCGCGCGGCTGCTCGCGAGGCCGCGCGAGACGGTGCACGAGGTGCACCGGCAGATCCGCGAGGACTTCGCGTCGCCGGTGGTGCTCGACGAGGACCGCAGGGCCGCGAGCACCCGGTTCGAGTGGGCGATGAGCAGGCTCGCCCCCGAGCTGGCCGCGGCCTGCCGGCGGATCGCGCTGTGCGACCACGACCTGCTGGACGTCCCCGCGGTGGCGCCGCTGCTCGGCGTGGAGGGCACGGAGGCCCGCCGGATCCTGGAGGCGCTGGTCGGCGTGCACCTCCTGGAAGCGGTCGGCGGAGGCCGGTACCGGTTCCTCACGCTCGTGCGGGCCGAGGTCCGGCGGCACGCCCTGCGCCCCTCGGGCGTGTCGCCGCGAGCCCCGGCAGATGACTTCCCTGCTGCGCACGCCGCTCCCACGGCTGCTTCATCTGCTGGCGCGCTGCCGCTCACCGCTGCACGGGCGTGTCGTCCATGATTCATCCATTCGGCGGCTGATCACGCGAAACTGGACAAACCGGTCACGCTTGGTTACCGTTCGGCGATTCACTCTTTGTAACCGAAATCAGCCACCGCCGACCGCTGCCGGTTCGTCACCTTCCCGTGACCGGAGCGCGACCGCCAGGATCACCGCAGCGATACCGAGCAATTCCTGGATGCCCGGAATCTGGCCCAATCCGACCAAGCCCACGACCGTGGCGGTGGCAGGCAGTAACGCCAGCAGCACCGCGAACCGGGCTCGCCCCAGCCTGCGCAGCACCACCTGATCGAGCACGTAGGGCACCACGCTGGCCAGCACTCCCACCCCGAGACCGAGCACCAGGACCACGGGGTCGAGCAGTGCTCCGGGGCCTTCCGGACCACCGAGCAGCAGGAGCGGAGAGAACGCCACAGCGGCCACGGTGAACCCCACCGCGAGGTCGTCGAGGCCGTTGCCGGACCTCGCCACCCGCTTGCTCAGCAGGATGTAGGTGGCCCACAGCGCCGCGGCCCCGAGCGCCCACAGCACCCCCGCAGGGCCTCCTGACCAGCGCACATCCGCGATGAGCAGCACACCGGCCGCCGCCAGCACCACCGCACCGAGATCACGGGCGCCGCGCGACGCCACCGCGGCGACGGCCACCGGTCCGCAGAACTCGATCGCCACCGCGGTGCCGAGGGGGAGCCGGGCGATCGCCTCGTAGAATGTGACGTTCATCAACGCCGTGGCCGAGCCGAGCGCAACGGCCTGGCGAAACCGCGGCCCACGCCATGCGCCGAGGCCCGGGCGGCGCCAGGCGAGAAGCACCGCCGCGGCCCCGATCATCCGTAACATCGCGACAGCGGACGGCGACAATCGGGTGAACAGCCCCACCGCGAGGGCTGCCCCGACGTACATCGAGAGGCCCCCGACGACGAACAGTGCTGGCGCCGGCACCCGGTTGCGCACACTGGACGTCATGTGCAGAGAGTAACCGCCACGCCAAGAGTGTTAACAGACGCCATCTTGCGGTGTCACGCCGGGCACCGCATCATTCACTCCAAGTCAACTGAATCTGCGGTAGTCACCGAGGCGCCACCGCTAGGACCACTCGACCGACCACGCTCGGTCACGTGACTTCTATTGCGGGGCAATCGGGGAACACGTGCAGGGTGCAGTACGTCTGAGAGTGTGGACGCACCGCGCGAGCGGTCGTCACAGCAAGCGGCGCCGGAGATCATCCGGCGTCGAGACGGAGGGAGACCGCTATGCAGCCAGGAACCCTGACCCGGCCCGAGTTGACCGCCGCTGACCGCTGTGACCGATGCGGAGCGGCCGCAAAGGTTCGGGCCGTGTTGCCGTCGGGCGGCGAGTTGCTGTTCTGCGGTCACCACGCAAGGGCGCACGCCGACAAGCTCCGCGAGCTGGAGATCGACGTGCAGTCAGGCAGTTGACAGGGGCCGGCTCCGCCGGCCCTTTCAACAGCGACCTACAGCGGGGCGGGAACTTCAGGTTCCCGCCCCGTTGTCGTGTCCCGGGCGGCCCGTACCCCGTCACCGCCAGGATCGCAGCGTGGCGATGCGCTCCTCGAGCTGCTCGATGCTGGCCATCGCCGTGGGCGGTCCGCCGCACAGCTTGCGGAGCTCGTTGTGGATCATGCCGTGCGGCTTGTTCGTGCGGTGGTGCTGCAGCGCGACGAGCGTGTTGAGCTCCTTGCGCAGGGCACCCAGCTGCTCCCGTACCGACAGCTGAGGCCGCTCGGCAGGCGGGGCGGGCGGAGGTGGCGGAGCGGCCGCCTGAGCGCGCTGGGAGCGGGTCAGCCATTCCTTCTGGCGCTGGCTGAGCAGCGTGCGCACCTGCTCGGGCTCGAGCAGCCCGGGCAGGCCGAGGTAGTCCTCCTCGTCGGCCGAGAACGAACGGCCCTCGTAGATCAGCTGGTCGAGCTCGGCCTCCGCCCCGAGCGCGGTGAACGCCTTCTCGTCCTCCCCCGGCTCGTCCTCCTGGCGCTGCGCCTGGGCGAGCAGCTCGTCGTCCCACTGCTCGTCGGCGCGATGCGGCTTGCCGAGCACGTGGTCGCGCTGGGCCTCGAGCTCGCTCGCCAGCCCGAGCAGCACCGGGACGCTCGGCACGAACACCGAGGCCGTCTCCCCCTGCCGCCGGGACCGGACGAAGCGACCGACGGCCTGGGCGAAGAACAGCGGGGTGGACGCGCTGGTCGCGTAGACGCCGACCGCGAGCCGCGGGACGTCCACGCCCTCACTGACCATGCGCACGGCCACCATCCAGCGGTCGTCCGACTCCGAGAACCGGGCGATCCGGGCCGAGGCTCCTTGCTCGTCGGACAGCACCACCACGGGCGGCGTGCCCGTCACGTCGGTGAGGATGGCCGCGTAGGCACGGGCGGTGGTCTGGTCGGTGGCGATCACGAGCCCGCCTGCGTCGGGCATCCCGCCGGCCCGGTGGCCGGTCAGCCGCTTGTCGGCTGCGGACAGCACGGCCGGGATCCACTCGCCGCCGGGATCGAGCGCGGTGCGCCACGCCCGCGCGGTCTGCTCAGCGGTCATCGGCTCGCCGAGCCGCGCGGTGATCTCCTCCCCCGCGCTGGTGCGCCAGCTCGAGACGCCCGAGTAGGCCATGAAGACCACGGGCCGGACCACGCCGTCGGCGAGCGCCTCCGCGTACCCGTAGGCGTGGTCGGCCCGGCTGCGCAGGGCACCCTCGGCGTCGGGCAGGTAGTCGACGAACGGGATCGGGTTGTCGTCGCTGCGGAACGGGGTGCCGGTGAGCGTGAGCCGGCGGGTGGCCGGGTCGAACGCCTCCTTGACCGCGTCACCCCAGGACCGGGCGTCCCCGGCGTGGTGCACCTCGTCGAGGATGACGAGCATGCGGCGGTTCTCCGTGCGGGCCCGGTGCAGCAGCGGGTGGGCCGCCACACCCGCGTAGGTGACCGCGATTCCGGTGTAGTCCGAGGACGTGGCACCGGTCGAGTTGCGGAAGTCGGGGTCGATCGCGATGCCGACCTGGGCCGCCGCGCCAGACCACTGGTGCTTGAGGTGCTCGGTCGGCGTGACGACCGTCACCGCGTTGATCACCCGGTCGGCGAGCAGCTCCGCGGCCACCCGCAGCGCGAAGGCCGTCTTGCCCGCGCCGGGCGTGGCGACCGCGAGGAAATCACGAGGTGCCGAGGCGAGGTACCGGGCGAGTGCGCTGCGCTGCCAGGCCCGGAGCGGGCGCGAAGAAGGAGCGATCTGCTGGGCCTGGGACACACAACTCCCTCAACGTCGCGCACGCTGTGCTCGGGATCGGCCCCGCACGGGCCCCCGCGTCGGCGCGGGCCCCAGGGCGGGGATCACGGCGGGTCCGGCCGCCGACGGTCTTGGTCAGCGTAACGGGGCGGAGCCGCGCGACGCGCCGTGCCCCGCGCCGTGTCGGCGCCCGCGCGCTCGACGGTCGCCCGGGTGGTCCATCCTGTGTTCGCGAGCCACCAGCCGGGACCAGGGCACTGCAGAATCACGAGGGGTGCAGATGACCAACGAGCATCGCGGCGTCGGCCAGGCGCGCCTCGACGCCGCCGAGGCCGCGCTCGGACTCGAGATGTTGTTCGCCGACGTCGCGTCCGGCCCGCTACGCCCGGATCTGCTCGCTCCCGCGGTGCGGATGGCGGCGGCGCTCGCCGGACGTCCGCTGACCGTGGCCCGCCGGGGCGCCGGACTCGCCGCGGAGCTCGCCCGCATCGGGCTGGGCCGCTCCACCCTGGCCCCGTCCCCGCGCGACGAGCGCTACGCCGACCCCGCGTGGTCGGACAACCCGCTGCTGCGCCGCTTCGTGCAAACCCACATCGTGGCCGGTGCCATCGCCTCCGACCTCATCGCGGACGCCGGGCTCGACGGACCTGACGACGAACGGATCCGCTCGGCGGTCACCGCACTCGTCGATGCGCTCGCACCCAGCAACACCCCGCTCAACCCGGCCGTGTGGCGGGCCGCTCTCGGCGGTGAGAACGCGGTGCGCGGGGTGGTCCGCCTCGCAGGCGATCTCGCGACGCCGCCCCGCGCGGCGGCCTCGCCGGGGGCCCGATGCGGGTTCGATGTGGGCACGGACGTCGCCGCCACTCCCGGTGCCGTCGTTCTCCGCACGCCCGTGGCCGAGCTGATCCAGTACCTGCCGCAGACCGAGGAGGTCCGCGACCTGCCCCTGCTGGTCGTGCCGCCGCTGGCCACCCGGTACTACCTGGCCGACCTGGCGCCCAGGCGCAGCATCGTCGAGCACCTCGTCCGCGGTGGCCAGCAGGTGTTCCTCCTGTCGTGGCGCAACCCGGGCCCCGAGCACGCCGTCTGGGACCTCGACACCTACGGCCGGGCCGTCCTCGACGCGATCGACGCATGTGAGCACATCACCCGCACCTCCGGAACATCGCTGATGGCCTTCTCCTGGTCGGGCGGCGCCATCACGGCGATGCTGCTGGCGCACCTCGCGGCCATGGGCGCTCAGCAGCGCGTGGCCTCGGTGACATTCGCGGCATCCATGCTCGACCACGAGGGCCACGGCCCTCACGACACCGACGCGGCGCGGGGCGCCGTGGCGGCGTCGGCACGGCGGGGCTACCTCGACGGCAGCGGGCTCGTGGCGGCGCTGGCCCGGCGGCAGCCGGACGACCTCCGGCCCAACCGGGCGCCGCACCACGGCACCGGCCGGTCGGCCGCACCGGCGCCGGAGGTGCTGTCGTGGCTCGCCGACACGGTTCGCCTTCCCGCCGCCCTGCACCGCGCACTGGTGGACGTGGCACAGGACAACTCGCTGGTGACGCCCGGGGCGGCCGCGATGCTCGGCACGGCAGTCGATCTGTCGAAGATCGACCGGGACACCTACGTCGTGGCCGGATCCGGCTCGGACACCTGGCAGTCCTGCTACCGCACCACGGAGCTGCTCGGCGGCACCAGCCGGTTCGTGCTGTCCACCGGCGGCCGCGCGGCCTCGGTGGTGTGCCCGCCCGACGACCCCGACGCCGAGTTCCACGTCGCCGAGACGACTCCGCCCGACGCGGGGCGCTGGCTGGCCGCGGCACGGCCCGTGGCCGGCTCCTGGTGGGCGGATCACCTCGCATGGCTCGGCGAGCGCAGCGGCCCCCTGCGCGACGCGCCGCCGGAGCTCGGAGGGCGCGGGATGCACGCGGTGGCACCCGCACCCGGGGAGTACGTGTTGCAGCGGTGAGTCGGCACGAGCGGCTCAGGCCGCCGTGCACCCCCGGCCGTCGGTGTCGTCACCGATCCTCGCCACCGCGAGCCGGTAGGACGAGTGCCTGGTGCCGCTCAGCGTGATGAGCTCCATCAACTCCACACCGGCATCGGCGAACGCCTTGCGGAAGTCGTCCTCGTAGGTCACCCGTCCGAAGTGGATCGTCGTGATGTGGCGGACGAGGGGCTTGGCCCGCTCCAGCAGGCGGGAGCGGCGGTGGTGGAAGGTCTGTGTGGCGAACAGCCTGCCGTCCGGGGTGAGCTGCGACGCCACGTGCGCGATGGCCGCGACCGGGTCGGGCAGCAGCATGAGACTGGCGCTGAAGTACGCGGCGTCGTACGGGCCGCCGCGGTGGTCGTACACCGACGACAGCACCGGGGAGACCTGCTCGGACAGCTGTGCGTTCGCCATCTCGGTGCGGCACCGCGAGAGGTAGTCGGGGTCGATGTCGAGCCCGACGACGTCGAGCCGCTTGGCCCGCACGAGATCCGCGCACCGGGCCAGCGCCGCGCCGGTACCGATGCCCACGTCGAGCAGGCGCGCACCGTCGGGTAGTCGCGACAGAACCGCGCGATACCAGTCAGTGGTCATTCCCGCCACGAGGCGGTCATACAGCCATCCGCGCAGAACGCTGCGCACCGGCACCGTGCTCACCGCCGACCGATCAGGCGTCGCCGCCGGGCCGCAATGTGTCATAGATCTTCTTGCAGTCCGGGCACACGGGAGACCCCGGCTTGGGCGATCTCGTGACCGGGAACGTCTCGCCGCAGAGCGCCACCACCATGTTCCCCAGGACCGCGCTTTCCGCGATCTTGTTCTTCTTCACGTAGTGGAACATCTTGGGCTCGTCGTTGCCCGTGGTGTCGGTGCCCTCTGGGCGGGTCTCGACGTCGGGCAGCACCTGGGTGGCCATGTCGTCCATGATGCCGCACGTGCCGGTTCCCGTCTCCCCACCCGCCCCACCGCCCGCACCCGTCGCGTTGGCGGCGGAGGTCGCCGATGCCGTCGCCGGCGGGCGTCCCGTCGTCGCGCTGGAGAGCACGCTGCTCGCGCACGGGCTGCCGAGCCCGCAGAACCGGGCCGCCGCCGACGATCTCGAGGCTGCGGTCCGTCGCCACGGCGCTGTACCTGCCACGGTCGCCGTGCTCGACGGGGTGCCTCGCGTGGGGCTCTCCCCTGCCGAGCTCGACCGGGTGTGCGGCGGCGGGCTCGTCAAGCTGTCGGTCCGCGACCTCGGCGTGGCCGTCGGCCTGCGCCGGGACGGCGCCACCACGGTGGCGGCCACGGCGGCGCTCGCGCACGCGGTGGGCGTGCCGCTCTTCGCCACCGGGGGCCTGGGCGGGGTGCACCGCGGCGCCCGGGACAGCTGGGACGTCTCCGCGGACCTCGCCGCTCTGGCCGGCACGGGCGTGCTCGTCGTCTGCTCGGGGGTGAAGTCGATCCTGGACGTGCCCGCCACGCTCGAGGTGCTGGAGACGGCGTCGGTACCCGTGCTGGGCTACCGCACCGACATGTTCCCCGGGTTCTACCGGCGCGACTCCGGGCATCCCGTGCCCTGGCGCGTGGACACCCCCGCCGATGCCGCCGCCGTGTGGAGCGCCCACCGCGCACTGGGGTCGCCCGCCGGGATGGTGCTGGCCCAGCCCGTACCTCCCGGCGACGAGCTCGACGCCGGCCTGCACGACCGGCTGCTGGACGAGGGCATGGCGCTCGTGGCGCGGCGCGGGATCAGCGGCAAGGACGTCACGCCTGCGCTTCTGGAGCATTTCCACGCCGGCAGCGGCGGGGCGAGCCTGCATACGAACCTCGCGCTCGTGCGGGCGAACGCGGAGCTGGCCGCGCAGGTCGCCGTCGCTCTCGCCTCCGCCGGGCGGCACCCGTGAGCAACGCGCGCCGCCCACGGATCGTCGTGGTCGGCGACATCGCCGTCGACGTGCTCGTGGCACCGCGCACTCCGGCCGTCACCGGGGCGGACGTGCCGGCGCGGATCCGGACCGAGAGCGGTGGCGCCGGAGCGAACACCGCGGCCTGGCTCGCCCACCTCGGTGCCGAGGTCACGCTGGTCGCACGGGTGGGTGCCGACGCCGCAGGCCGAGCGGCCGTGGCAGAGCTGGCCGCGGCCGGGGTGCTGCCCGCGGTGGCCGTGGACCCGGACGAGCCGACGTGCACCGTCGTGGTGCTGGTGGAGAACGGCGATCGCACCATGCTGTCGGACCGGGGCGCGGCGGCCCGCCTGCAACCGGCCGACCTCCCCGCCCTGGGCGAAAACGACCACCTGCACCTGTCCGGCTACGTACTGCTCGACCCGGCGTCCCGCCCGGCAGGGCTCGCGGCACTGGCCGCCGCCCGCACGGCTGGGATGAGCACGTCCGTCGACCCGCAGGCGGCACCCGCGATCACCGCGGAGTTCCGGGAGTGGGTGCGCGGAGTCGACCTGCTGCTGCCCAACGCCGACGAGCTCGACGCACTCGGCGGCTCCGCCGCGGATCTGGTCACGACGGGCACGGCGCGGGCTGTCGCCGTGACCGACGGGGCCCGCGGTGCCCGCTGGATCGACGACGCCGGCCGCTGGCACGCGCCTGCCCAGCAGGTCGACGCGGTCGATCCGACGGGCGCGGGCGACGCGTTCGACGCCGGGCTGCTCGTCGCGTGGCTGGGCGGCGCGGACCCCGCCGAGTCCCTACGGGCGGGCTGCGTGGCCGGAGCGGCCGCAGTGCGCCACGACGGGGCCCGTCCCCCGACTGCGGTCAGCCCTCGATGACCGGGTGGTCACGCGCCTCGACCTGGCGCCGCTCGGCCTTGTACCTGTTGACGGACTCCGTCTTCCTGGGCAGGCGGTCGTTGGCGATCAGGACGGCGATCCACGGCAGCGGGATGGACAGCACGAGCAGCGTGACCGCGAGCCACGGAATCTGGTAGAAGACGGCCGCCAGCACCATGCACGGGATGCGCATCCCCATCATGATCTTGTAGCGGCGCTTGCGGGTGGCCAGCTCCTCCTCGTAGGAGAGAGCTGCGTCGGTGATCAGGACCGGCTCCACCGCGCGGTGCGGATCTGCCACGGGTACTCCCTCATTGGCCGAGACGGCGCCGGCGCCCGGCGGTGCTGACACTGAGCGGTGGCCCGGCCGCTGGCCCTTCGTCCGCCTCCACGAGCCATCGTGCCACTCACGCGATCGGCGCGCCTGTCGACCCGCGCCGCGTCCTGACGGCTGCGGCCGGTCAGTCGCTGACGGCGGGCACGGCGTCCAGATGCGTGCCCGATCCGCGGTGCGCGTGCAGTTCGACGTCGCCGACCACACCTTCCGACACGACGTCGAGCAGCCGTGTGGTCAGCTCGCCGACCACGCGGTATCGGACCAACCTCCCCTGACGCTGCGCGGTGACCATTCCGTGCGCCCGCAGCAGCCGCAGCGCGTGGGACACCGAGCTGTCGCTCATCCCGACCGCGAAGGCCAGGTCGGACACGCAGAGGTCGCCGGCGTGGTGCAAGGCCAGCAGGATGCTCAGCCGGTGCACGTCGCCGAGCGCGTCGAGGACGGCCGCGGAGTGCTGCAGCTGTTCACCGTCGGCGAGCACGGCCGCGGCGTCGCACACCTGGTCGGGGTCGACCACGCGGACGTCGCGGAGTGCAGGGGGCACCTGGTGCACGGTTCGATGCTAGTGCCCCGGCGTCAGCCCTTCGCCGGAGCCACTCCGCTCTTTGCCGCGGCCTTGGCCGCCTGCTTGAACTCGCGGACCCGGACGAGAGAGGCGGGGTCGACGACGTCGGCGACCGAGCGGTACGAGCCGTCGTCGCCGTAGCTACCGGCCGCCTCACGCCATCCCGGCGGCGTCACCCCGCGCTGCTTGCCGAGCAGCGCGGTGAAGATCTGCGCCTTCTGCTTGCCGAACCCGGGCAGGGCGGCGATCCTGCCGAACAGCTCGTGGCCGTCCTGGACGTCGCGCCACAAGAGGGTGACGTCGCCGTCGTACTGCTCGACCACCGACGCGGCCAGCGCCTGTACGCGTCCGGCCATCGATCCCGGGTAGCGGTGCACCGCGGGCGGCCCCCGGAAGATCTCGACCAGTGCGGCAGGGTCGTAGGCGGCGAGCTCGCGCGGGTCGAGCTCGGTGCGGCCGAGGCGCTGCGCGAGCAGGGCCGGGCCGGCGAAGGCACGCTCCATCGGGAACTGCTGGTCGAGCAGCATGCCGACCAGCAGCGCGAACGGGTCCCGGTCGAGCAGTGCGTCGGCGTCGGCGTCCTGGCTCAGGCGAATGGGCACGGCGGAAGAGTAGCGCCGCAACCGCGGCTGAGAGGATTTCTGCCGTGCTTCCCCACCTCTCACCCGCCTCCGCCGACGCATTGCGCACCGCACTGCTCCGGACCGGCTACACCACCGACGGCGTCCGGGCACTGCTCGGGGCCGCGGCGCATGCCGCACTCGGGCGGGGAGAGGTGGAGCCCGCCTTCCGCGCGACCCGCGACGGCGGGGAGCTCGGCGTGCTCGTGCGGCTGCTGCTGCTCGGCGCGGTCGAGCCGGACGCGGCCGTCGCCGCCGCGCTCGCCCCGCTCACCCCGGCCGACGCGGCCGCGGCCGGGCTGCTCCGGGAGGATCCGGGCGGCTGGGCGGCCGAGCTCGACCTGCGCCCCTACGGCGACACCGACGGCGACTGGTGGGTGTTCTCCGACCTCGACCAGCGCCGCCAGGAACGCGACCACGTCACCGGGGTGGGTGCCGCGTCCTTGACGCTCGCGGCGGCCACCGCCCGCCGCCCGGTGGGGTCGCTGCTCGACCTCGGCACCGGATGCGGGGTGCAGGCCCTGCACGCCACCCGGCACGCCCGCAGCGTCACCGGCACCGACGTCGCCCCGCGGGCCCTCGCGATGGCCCGCGCCACCTTCGCCCTCAACGCCCTCGACGTCGAGCTGGTGGACGGGCCGTGGCTGGAGCCGGTGGCCGGGCGCCGGTTCGACCAGATCGTCTCCAACCCGCCGTTCGTGCCCGGCCCGGCCCGCGTGGACTACGTCTACCGCGACTCCGGGCAGAGCGGCGACGCAGCGCTCGCCGCGCTGATCCGGTCCTTGCCCGAGCACCTCGAACCGGGCGGCGTGGCGCAGCTGCTCGGCTCGTGGCTGCACGTCCGCGACGAGGACTGGCCCGAGCGGGTGCGCTCGTGGCTGCCCGACGGGATCGACGCCTGGGTCGTGCAGCGCGAGGTGGCCGATCCGGCCCTGCACGTCGGCACGTGGCAGCGCGACTCGGGGATCGACCTCACCTCACCCGCAGCCCGTGAGGAGGCCGGCGCGTGGCTGGACTGGCTGGAACGCGAGCGTGTGGAGGCCGTCGGCTTCGGCTTCATCACGCTGCGCCGCCCGGGCGGCAGCCGTCCCGGCGGCGATCCCGTGGTGGTGTTCGAGGACCTGCCCGGCGACGTGGACGACCCGCTCGGGCCGGAGGTCGAGGGCTGGCTGGACCGGGTGGACTGGCTGCGTGAGCACGGCGGTGACGCGGCGCTGCTGGCGGAGCGGCTGACCGTGGCGCCGTCGGTGCTGCTGGAGACCTACGCCGAACCCGGCGCGGAGGGCTGGACGGAGGTGGGCTCCGCCGTCGCCCGGCGGGACGGCCCACGGTGGCGCCACGAGGTCGACGGTCCTGCCGCAGCGCTGCTGGCCGGGTGCCAGGGAGTACTGCCACTGAGCGAGCTTCTGGAGCTGCTGTCGTTCGCCCACGACCGGCCGACCGGCGAGCTGGTCACCGCGACGCTCCCCGCGGTGCGGGAGTTCGTGCGGCACGGCGTGCTGGTGCCCGCCGGGGAGCAGGCTCGGTGAGGGCGGTGGCCGCGCGCGTGAGCCGGGCCGAGGTACGTGTGGACGGGGCGGTCGTCGGCCGGATCGACGGGCCGGGGCTGCTGGTGCTGCTCGGCGTGGCCCGTGCCGACGGCCCCGACGCCGCGCCCGTCATGGCCCGCAAGCTGCACGAGCTGCGCATCCTGGCGGACGAGCGGTCGTGCGCCGAGCTGGACGCGCCGCTGCTGGTGGTCAGCCAGTTCACGCTGTACGGGGACACGCGCAAGGGACGGCGACCGTCCTGGTCCGCGGCCGCCCCGCCGGAGCAGGCCGAGCCGCTGGTCGATGCGGTGGTGGCGGCACTGCGGGAGCGCGGCGCCACCGTTGCCACGGGGGTGTTCGGCGCCATGATGGAGGTCGAGTCGGTGAACGACGGGCCGTTCACCGTGCTCGTGGACGTCTGAGCCGGGGGCAGGCGACGGCTGCGACGGAAGCCCCGTCCGGACGGACCGGGCGGGGCTTCTTCTGCCGTCGAACGGTGTGCTGCTGCGGCACCGGGCGCGCCGCTGTCAGCTCACTTGTCGGCGGCGTTCCGGGCGGCGCGAGCCGTGGCGGTGGTCTGCTCGGCGGCGGCCTTGCCGACGTCGGCGGCCTTGTTGACCGCGGTCTCGGTGGCGCTGGCGGTGCGCTGGGCCACCGTCTCCGCAGTGCGTGCGGCCTGCTCGGTCATGGTCTCCGCAGCCTGGGCACCGGCGGTCAGCACCGTCTTGGCGATGCGGCGCTGGCTCTCCAGGATCTGCTCGGCGAAGTCGAAGTACCGGTCGACGGCGCCCTGAGCGTTGGGCAGCGACGGGCGGGAGCCGGTGACGCTCCCGGTGAAGGTCTGAACGGTGTCCGCCCACGTACGCACGGCCGTGGTGACGGCCTCCTGCGTGCGGTTGGCGATCTCGATGAACTGGTCGGTCGGAGCGCTCATGGCTCGGTGCCTTTCGTGCTCGGTGACGTCTGGCGCTACCTAGACTGCGCACCGGTGATAAGTATGTCAAGCAAGGTGGGTGTGATCCCGCCCTCTCAACCCGAGGCGCCGTTGACGAAGCTGCGGTAGACACCCAGCAGCGCTGCGCGCTGTTCCGGAGTGAGCCGCGGGTCCTTGCGGATCGCCTCCTCGGTGCCACCCGAGTCGGCCGAGCCAGTCGACGCGGACGCCGTTCCGGTGACCCAGCCGGCCTGCGAGAGCAGTTGCTCCGTGGAGAGTTGCAATGCATCGGCGATCGAGCGCAGGACTTTCAGTGACGGCTGGTGCAGGCCGCGTTCCACCTGGCTGAGATATGCATTGGAGACGCTCGTCATCGACGCCATCTCCCGCAATGACAGATTGGCCAGCTGCCGCTGAGCCCGGATGAACTCTCCCAGCGCGTTCATCTGGGCGACCCATGGCGTGGCGGCCGGCGGGCCGTCGTCCGTCGAATCGTCGGGTCCCGCCTGCGCTGCGCTCATACACCCATCATCGCCTTTCGCGCCCCCCGCCGCGAAACGCCATCATCACTCGATGTTGCCGGGCCGGACAGACGGAGCTACTGTCTGGTAACTCGATTGTCGGAAGCCAAACGACTCGAGCCTTCCTCCTCACCCCCTCACTGTTGATGGGAGTTCGCCATGTCCGCGATCTCGAGTACTGGCACGCAACAGAACGGGCCGGCCGACCTCGTGGCCGCCCTGGCGCACCTCACCGGCTACAACACGGCAGCGGCCGCAGGCGGCCTCGCCGAGCTGACCCGGGCAAGCGGTGCGCTCTGGGGCGATGCCCTTGCCCGCTCAACGAGCCCGTTCGAGCTGGCCGACCGTAGCCTGCGCTGGTGGCGCGCCATGCGCGACCGCAGTGTCCCCGGCTGGCACCTGCCCAACAAGATCGTTCTCAGCACGCCGTTCGCGCACCTGCGCGACTTCAGCGACCCACCCGCCGACACCGGCAAGGCCGGAGTCGTACCGACACTGGTGCTGCCGCCGCAGGCCGGGCACTCCTCCAGCGTGGTCGACTTCTCCCCCACGCAGAGCCAGCTCGCAGTGATCAAGGCCTCGGGCCTGACCCGCCTGTACGTGCTCGACTGGCGTCCCGCGACCTCGGAGACGACCGGCGTCACCATCACCGACTACCTCGACGTGATCGAGCGGTCGATCGAGCTGATGGGCGGGCGCGCCAACCTCATCGGCGACTGTCAGGGCGGGTGGCTCGCCACCATCTACGCCGCACTGCACCCCGAGCGCGTGAACACCCTCACGCTGGCGGGCGCGCCGATCGACTTCCACGTGGGCGAGTCAGTGATCGCCTCCTCCACGCGGACACTCACCAGCGCGTTCGGCCTCGCCCCCTACAAGGCGCTCGTCGCGATGGGCGGCGGCAACATGCCCGGCAAGGCCGTGCTGTCGAACTTCATCGCGATCCAGCCACAGTCCGAGATCTCCCGCCAGCTGCAGCTGCTCGAGCACATCGACGACGCCAAGCACGTGGAGCGCTACCGCGTGTTCGAGGACTGGTTCAAATACACCCAGGACATCCCGGGTGCCTTCTACCTGTGGCTGGTGGAGCACCTGTTCTGGGGCAACGAGCTCATCTCCGGCGATCTCGTGATCGACGGCAGGCGGGCCGATATGACTGCCATCACATGTCCGCTGTTCCTGCTCGCCGGCTCGACCGACCACATCACGCCGCCCCCGCAGCTGTTCGCTGCCGCCGACGCGGTGGGCACGCCACGGCAGGACATCCAGGTCCGCACCGCCACCGGCGGCCACCTCGGGCTGTTCATGGGCCGCGACGCGTTGCGGAAGGACTGGCCGCCTCTCATGGAGACCGTGCACGAGCTGTCGGTGCCGCGGCGGGCGGGGTCGGTCAGGGGCCGCGGCCGGAACCGGGCCGAGGACGCCGTGGCGGACCCGGGAGCTACCCCGCGGGTGCCTGCTCCCTGATGTCCGATTCGGGGACGCCCGGTCCGCGGGTGCCCAGTCTGAGGGGCCGCTGAGAAAGCGCTGTGCGCCACAGTGCTGCGGGAACGTTCTGTCGCATGGACGCGTTGAAGCTGCTGAGAACCCCGGCGAAGGCGACCGACAGCGCCCCGCCGGGTGGCGGCAGGGGAGGATAGATGACAGCGCCCACGAAGAACGGGCCCACGAACGCAGCCGGTCCAACCATCCCAACGCAGCGTACCGACTCCGACCACTCCGAGGCCACCTCGGAACGTCCGGAGCTGTCCGCGGAGGACCTGGACGCTCAGAGCCCGGCTGCCGATCTGGTGCGCGTGTACCTGAACGGGATCGGCAAGACGGCGCTGCTTTCCGCGGCGCAGGAGGTCGAGCTGGCCAAGCGGATCGAGGCCGGGGTGTTCGCCCAGCACGTGCTCGACTCGGCTGCCGAGGAGGGCACGGAGCTGGAGGCCCGGTACGCGGCCGACCTGCGTTCCGTGGTCCGCGACGGCATGCGGGCGCGTAACCACCTGCTGGAGGCCAACCTCCGGCTCGTGGTCTCGCTCGCGAAGCGCTACACCGGCCGCGGGATGCCGCTCCTGGACCTGATCCAGGAGGGCAACCTGGGCTTGATCAGGGCGGTCGAGAAGTTCGACTACGCCAAGGGCTTCAAGTTCTCCACCTACGCCACCTGGTGGATCCGGCAGGCGATCACGCGCGGCATGGCCGACCAGGCCCGCACGATCCGGCTGCCCGTCCACCTCGTGGAGCAGGTGAACAAGCTGGCCCGGATCAAGCGCGATCTGCACCAGAAGCTCGGACGCGACGCCACTCACGAGGAGCTGGCGGCCGAGTCCGGCATCGCCGAGGAGAAGATCTCCGACCTGCTGGACCACGCTCGCGACCCGGTGAGCCTGGACATGCCGGTGGGGTCCGAGGAGGAGGCGCCGCTCGGCGACTTCATCGAGGACGGCGAGGCCACCGACGCCGAGACCACCGTGATCTCGCACCTGCTGCACGACGACCTGCGGCGCGTCCTGGCCACCCTGGACGACCGCGAGCAGCAGGTCATCCGGATGCGCTACGGCCTCGACGACGGTCAGCCGTGCACGCTCGACCAGATCGGACGCCGTTTCGGGCTCTCCCGGGAGCGCGTCCGCCAGATCGAGCGCGAGGTGATGGCGAAGCTCCGCATCGGCGAGCGGGCCGACAGGTTGCGCGCTTACGCGAGCTGAGCTTCACCCGCCCGCCGACGGGCTCCGTGAGTGGTGACGCCACCCACACCCGCGGCGGGACGGTTCCCTCGACAGCGGCCCGACGCGCAACCTGCACGTTGTGCACGAGTTGATCGTCCCTCTCCCCGACGGCGCACTGGCCGTTCCCTACGTCGAGGTGGCCGGGAAGTCGGCCGGCCCGCATCTCACCGTGATCGCTGGCGTCCACGGCGCCGAGTACACCTCCATCGCCGCGGTCCGCGAGTTCGCCCGTGCCCTCGACCCCGCGTGGGTCCACGGGCGGATCACCGCGGTGCCGGTCGTGAACCTGCTGTCCTTCTGGGAGCGGTCCGCGTTCGTCGTCCCGCTCGACGAGAAGAACCTCAACAGGAGCTTCCCCGGCGATCCGGGCGGCACGTTCACCGAGGTGCTGGCGCACCACATCACCGAGGCCTTCATCCGGCCGACGGACTACCTGCTCGACCTGCACGCGGGTGACCTTCCCGAGGCACTCGAGCCGTTCGTGCTCTACGACGAGTCCCCCGTGGAGGAGCAGTCCCGCCGGCTGGCCCACGCGTACGGGCTCGGCCACGTCGTCCGGCAGGCCCGCGCCGGGCGCACCGTCGGGGGCAGCACCTCCGCCGTGGCCGCCGACCTCGGTGTCCCGTCGATCACCGCGGAAGCGGGCCAGAACGGCATCCTCGACCGGGCGAGCGTCGACCGCCATCTCACGGGCCTCGCGAACATCACCCGCCTCCTCGGGATCGACACCCGCCCGTCCACTGGCACGGCCGTGCCCGCTCCGCCCGTCGAGCACGACGGCTGGGTGTGGTTGCGCACGACCACAGCAGGGTGGTGGGAACCCGCTGTGGCACCCGGCACCGACGTGGACGCCGGCGATCTGCTCGGCACGGTCAGTGGCCTGCTCGGCGACGACCGGACCGAGATCCGCGCCCCCGAGGCGGGCGTACCCCTGTTCGTCACGAGCAGCCCCGCCGTCACAGCCGACGGCCTGCTGATGGGCCTGGCCCGCGCGTCCGCTTGAGCCCCGGATCCGGCCCATGTACGAACGGCCCCGCCGTCCAGATCTGGGGAACGGCAGTGCCGTTTCGATCACGTCGCCGCCTGCCGGCACCCCGAACGACCCACGACCCCACGGCGAAAGGACATGCCCGGTGACCGAACCGGTGATCATCGGTAGCGAGCGCAGCGAGGCGGGCCTGCCCGCCGGGATGGCGGTGCTCCTGGGCGGTGGATCCGCGCTCGACGCGGTGGAGGCGGCCCTGCGGCTCTGCGAGGACAACCTCGCCGACCACTACGTCGGCACAGGGGGCCTGCCCAACGCGCGCGGAGAGGTCGAGCTGGACGCCTCCGTGATGGTCGGTTCCACCCGGGCATTCGGGGCTGTGGCCGCGCTCCACGGCTACCCCCATCCGATCTCCGTCGCCCGCGCCGTCATGGAACGCCTTCCCCAGCATGCGCTGCTCGTCGGTGAAGGCGCCGAGCTCTTCGCCGACGAGTGCGGGTTCGGCAAGGCCGAGCTCCTCACGGACGAGGCGCGCAGTCAGTGGAAGGAGGCGCTGTCGGTCACCGGTGAGTCCGTGGAGGGCGAGAACACGCAAGGTGTCTCCGGGGACATCGCCTACCGGCTCGCGGCGCTGGAGCTCGTGAAGCGGCTGGCCCCGCACGACGGGCCGTGGGGCACGATCAACGTCCTGGCCCTGGACGGCAGCGGCGAGCTGGTGGTCGGCGTCTCCACGAGTGGCTACCCGTGGAAGTACCCCGGCAGGGTCGGCGACTCGGCGATCGCCGGCGCAGGCAACTACTGCGACGTGCGCTACGGGGGCGCGGCGTGTACCGGCCGGGGCGAGCTGGCCATCCGGGCCACCGGCGCCCGTGCCGTCGTCGACCGGCTGGCTGCCGGGGACGACCCGGAGTCCGCGTGCGCAGCCATGCTCGCCGACGCCGCCACGCTGCCCGACGAGTTCCGCGCGGAGCTGCGGGTGCTCGCCCTGACCCCCGACGGCCGCCACGGCGGTGCGTCCGGGCAGAGGGGTTCGACGTACTGCGTCATGACCGGCCGCGACCCGCAGCTCCGGTTCACCCCGCGACGCGTCCTGGCCCCACGGGCGTGATCAGCCCAGCGTGAACGGATCGCGGGTGCCGCCGGTGAGCTCGACCCACACCGACTTGTTCTCCAGGTACTCGTCGAGCCCGGCCGCTCCGTTCTCCCGGCCGAGGCCGCTGGCGCCGAACCCGCCGAAGGGCACGCCCGGCGAGACCACGCGGTAGGCGTTGATCCAGACGGTGCCGGCGCGCAGCCGCGCGGCCACCCGGTGGGCGCGGTGCACGTCCTTCGTCCACACGGCACCGGCGAGCCCGTAGGGGGTGTCGTTGGCGAGCTTCAGCGCCTCGTCCTCGTCGGTGAAGGTGAGCGCGGCGAGCACCGGGCCGAACACCTCCTCGCGTACCACCGTGGAGCCCGGTGTGACGTCGGTGAGCACGGTCGGCCGGACGAACAGCCCGCCCAGCCCCTCGTCGGCGGCACCGCCGTAGGCGATCGTGGCGCCCTCGGCCCGAGCGGACTCGAGGAATCCGAGCACCTTCTCGTACTGCGGCCGGTTGGCGACCGGACCCATCTCGGTGCTGGGGTCGTTCGGGTCGCCGAGCCGGATCCGCGCGGCGCGCTCCGCGACGAGGCCCACCAGCTCGTCGTGGACGTCGGCGTGCACGATCAGCCGGGACCCGGCCATGCACGTCTGACCGGTGGCAGCGAACACGCCTGCGACCAGCCCGTTGGCCGCTGCCTGCAGGTCGGCGTCCGGGAAGACGATCTGCGGGGACTTGCCGCCCAGCTCGAGCGTGACCTTGTTGATGTTCTCCGCAGCAGCCGCGGCGACCGCCCTGCCGGTGGCGGTGGACCCCGTGAACGCCACCTTGTCCACGCCGGAGTGGGCGGCGAGCGTGGCTCCCACCTCCCGGGAGAGGCCCGTGACGACGTTGACCACGCCCGCCGGGAAGCCGGCCCGCTCGACCAGCTCGACGAACGCGAGCGTGGACGCGGGCGCGTGCTCCGACGGCTTGACGACGACCGTGCAGCCCGCCGCGAGCGCGGGGGCCAGCTTCCAGGTCATCAGCAGCAGCGGAGAGTTCCACGGGGTGATCGCCGCGACCACCCCGACCGGCTCGCGGCGGGTGTACACGAGGTAGTTGGGATTGCCCGGGGGAATCTGGCGGCCCTCGATCTTGTCGGCGAGCCCGGCGTAGTAGTGGAACCAGGTGCCGATCCCGTTCAGCTGGCCGATCATCTCGCGGTAGAGCTTGCCCGAGTCGTTCACCTCGAGCCGGGCCAGCCGCTCCGCGTTCTCCGTGACGAGGTCGCCCAGGCGTCGTAGCAGCGCCGCTCGCGCGAAACCGGTGAGCCCGGACCACTCCTCGCTCTCGAAGGCCGCCCGCGCAGCGGCCACCGCCGTGTCGACGTCCTCAGGTCCCCCGTCGGGCACCACGGCCCACGACTGCCCCGTGTAGGGGTTCTGCGACTCGAATGTGCGGCCGGACAGTGCGTCGACGGCTTTCCCGCCGATCGTCATCCGGAAGTGCTCGAGCTCGGTAGCCATGGCCCGACCGTACGAGCGCCGGCCGGTGCGGTCCACGCCCGATGTGGGCTCCCCCACGCCGACATCACCGCGAAAGCCATCGGCGATTTACGCTCGATTCATGAGCGCACCGCCCGGTCCCGTCTCCCCGGCCGTCATGCGGGAGGTGCTCGGCCATTTCGTGTCCGGCATCGTGGTCGTCACCGCCACCGGCCCCGACGGGCCTATCGGGTTCACGTGCCAGTCCTTCGCATCGCTGTCGCTCGATCCCCCGCTGATCAGCTTCGCACCGGCACGCTCGTCGTCGACCTGGCCCCGGATCCGCGAGCTCGGCGCGTTCTGCGTCAACGTCCTCGCCGCCGACCACCAGGAGATCAGCAACGGGTTCGCCCGCTCCGGTGTGGACAAGTTCGCCGGGGTCGGCTGGCAGCCCGCCCCGTCCGGCACGCCGATCCTCGACGGAGTCACCGCGTGGATCGACTGCGCGTTGTGGAACGAGTACGACGGCGGTGACCATACGATCGCCGTCGGCCTCGTGAACGACCTCGGTGCCGATCCGGCACGCCTGCCCCTGCTGTACTACCGCGGCCGCTACAGCGTCACAGCCGACCCGAAGGAAACCCCATGACCGAGCGCTCATCCGGATCGCTGTCAGTGCTCGGCATCGCTGGCGGCCCGGAGGCCGGGGGACGCACCAGCACCGCGATCGCCGGCATCCTCAGCGGCGCGGCCGCGGCAGGTGCTGCCACCACGCTCGTCGAGCTCGCCTTCACGCCGCACTCGGAGGTGGTCGCCGCGATCGAGACCGCCGACGCCGTGGTGCTGGGCAGCCCGGTCTACCGGGCCACCTACAGCGCTCTGCTGAAGGGGCTGCTCGAGGGCACCGAGCGCGGCAAGTGGGGCGAGACCACCGCTCCGCTGCAGGGCAAGGCGGCGGCCATCGTGCTCACCGGCGCCAGCGCCCACCACTTCCTCGCCCTCGGCGACCTGCGCAACGTGCTCGCGAACTTCTTCGCGGTGCAGGTGCTGTCGCCGGGACTGTACTTCGACCACGGCGGATTCCTCGATCGCAGCACCCTCACCGAAGGCAGCGCCGCCATCGCCGCGACGCACGGCTCGGCGCTGGTCGACCTGGCCGCCGCCGTGCGCTCGTCGAAGACCCTGAGCGAGATCACGCCGCAGGTGTAGGGATCACGAGGGCGAAGCCGTCGAGGAGGCGTTGCAGGCCGAACTCGAAGAGGACGTCCAGGTCGAAGTCGTACGGGGTGGAGAGCACGCGCTCGAATGTCGGGAAGCGGCCGTCGCCGAGGACCGAGCGGATGGCTGCTTCCTGGGTGTCCATCCACTGGTCGGGGTTGAGCCCGGTGGCCGCCTCCGCCTCCGCCTCCGGTTCGAGGTTCACCCCCGTTCCCCGCACGTAGTTGACGAGCGTGAGGTAGGCCGTCATCACCGTGGTGTGGTCGGCACCGCTGCCGTCGAGCGCGGCCAGCGTCCACTCGGACAGGGCCAGCCCTCCGGCGACGGCCTGCGGCCGTGTCATCGACATCGCCGGGGCGAGCCACGGGTGGCGGCGGAACAACGCCCAGAGCGTGCGCCCCGCGATCTCGAGCCGGGGCCGCCATCCGTCCGGGGCGTCGACAGGCGCCCGCCACTCGCCCAGTGCGGCGTCCAACATCCGCAGCACGAGGTCGTCCTTGTCGACGACGTGCCGGTAGAGGGCCATCGTGGCCGCCCCCAGCTCCGCGGCCACCCGTCGCATCGACAGGCCGTCGAGCCCTTCGGCGTCGGCGACGGCGATGGCGACGGCGACGATCCGCTCGGGGGTCAGGGCGGCGTCGGGCGCGGGGCGGACGCGGGGCCGAGCCGGTTCGGGGGAGGCTTCCGATGCCGCCGGGGGTACGACCGTGCGGGGCGGCGTCGCACTCCGGCGGGTCTCCACCACGGTGCCCGAACCGGGCACAGCACGTACCAGCCCCTCCTGGCGCAGCACGCCCAGCGCTTTGGTCGCGGTCGCCATGGCGACGCCGAAGCTCCGGGTGATCTCCCGGGTGGACGGCACCCGGTCGCCGGGCGCGAGCTCACCCGCCTCGATTCGCCTGCGCAGCTCGGCGACGATCCGCGCATAGGGCGGACTGCTCTCCACGATCCCCTCCGTACTAGTGCACTTCAGCTCCGGCTGAGGGTAGCCATTCCCCCGGTGACCCGTCGAGGCAGGTCGGCCCCGGAAGACCCGTACTAGTGCACTTGATCCTCGTATCTCTGCAGCTAGATGGCTTGATCTGAAGTGTATGTACGTCGTACGCTGCCGCACATGCACAACACGAACATCCTCATCTCCGGAGCGAGCATCGCCGGGCCCGCGCTTGCGTACTGGCTACGCGAGAACGGCTTCACCCCCACGATCGTCGAGCGGGCACCCGCGCCTCGGCCCGGCGGCCAGGCCGTCGACCTGCGGGGCGCCGGACGCACCGTCGTGGAGCGGATGGGACTCATGGACGACGTCCGGGCCGTCACCCTCGACCAGCGCGGCATCGCGTACGTCGACGACAAGGGCCGGATCAAGGCCCGGCTGGGAGCCGACGCCTTCGGCGGCGAGGGCATCGTCTCGGAGATCGAGGTTCTGCGCGGCGACCTCGCCGAGGTCCTGCACCGCGCGACCCTCCCGGGCACCGAGTACCTGTTCGACGACACGATCACCGGAATCGACCAGGACGACGACGGCGTCACGATCACCTTCGAGAAGGCGGCGCCGCGCCGCTTCGGGCTGGTCATCGGCGCTGACGGACTGCACTCGACGGTCCGGGCGCTCGCCTTCGGGCCGGAGTCGGCCATGGTCCGTCCGATCGGCGGCTACACCGCCTGGTTCACCGCGCCCGCCGACATCGATCTCGACGGCTGGTACCTCATGCTCAACGCCCCCGGCGGGCTCGTGGCGTCGGCCCGGCCCGGCCGCCTCCCGCACGAGCTCAAGGCAGGCCTCAGCTTCCGCTCGCACCCGATCTCCTACGACCGCCGGGACATCGCCCAGCAGCGGGACATCGTGGCCCGGCGCTTCGCCGGCGTCGGATGGGAGGCTCCGCGGCTCGTCGCGGCGATGCACGACGCAGCGGACTTCTCGTTCGACTCGATGGGTCAGGTGCACCTCGACCGCTGGTCGGCCGGCCGGGTCGCGCTCCTCGGCGACGCGGGCTACTGCCCGAGCCCGCTCACCGGCCTGGGCACGAGCCTCGCCCTCGTCGGCGCCTACGTGCTCGCCGGGGAACTCGCCGCCGCCCACGGCGACCACCGCGTGGCGTTCGCCCGCTACGAGCAGATCATGCGCCCCTACGTGACGGAGGGACAGAAGCTCCCGCCCGGCGGCATCAGCGGGTTCGCTCCGAGCAGCCGCCTCGACATCGCCGTCCGGACGGCATCGATGCGGTGGATGACCCGCTGGCCGCTGCGTCCCCTGATCGCCGCCCAGTTCGCGAAGGCCGGGAACATCACCCTCCCCGACTACGGGCAGCGGGTCGGGGTCTAGGCGTATCGGCCGTGCAGGAGCTGCACCATGAAGGCCTCGATCTCCTCCATGCTCGAGAGCCGTCTGTCTCCGGCTCGGGCGAGTTCGCCCTCGCCGGGGCTCCAGCCATCGAGGTACTCGACCAGCACCTCGGGCACGTCCACGGCTTCCCCGGTGGCCGGTTCGCAACTGGCGACGACAACGACCCCGCGGACGTCTGGGATGTCGAAGCCGCAGTCGCGGCACAGGGCGATCGCGCGGAGGTTGTGGTCGCGAGTCGTCGAGGAGGCTCTCCCCTCGGATCCAGACGCGGGGCGGGCCCCATGGAGTGCGGAAGGAGCTGTGGTCGATCCGCTACACCCCGATCTCCCGCCGCAGCAGATCGGGCAAGGATTGGTTGTCAGCATCGACGGAGCGCACGCGTTGTCTGCCGTGCTCGACGGGGATCACGATCATGTTTGCCAAGGGGTCATCCGCCGGTGCGGGGTGCCGGGGTGGCGGGGTGGCGGGGGCGGCGTGATCGTCCCGTTGGTCAACGAGGACGGCAAGGTCGACAGCTGTGCCCCAGATGCCCGTTCTGGTGATGGCGCCGCTAACCTCCGCGACGATGGGGGAACAGTGGCCGAGCCTGCGAGGCAGGCGGATGCGAGCCATCCTGGAGCGCCTCTGCGGTGACCCAGTCAGGCGAGAGGGGTCGCACTGCACCTTCCGTAGCCCGAAGACTGGCGAGCTGTTCACATTCGCCTACCACGACAATCGTGAGATCCGCGGCCACATGGTTCGCCGTATCCTGGTGGTCGACGTGGGCCTGAAGACCGAGGAAGCACGGCGGGAGGCGCGATGAGCAACCTGCACGTCATCTACCGCCAGGACGAGGGTGAAGGCGGCTCCGAGGAGTGGTCTGCATACTCCTACCCGCACAGCATCTACGCCGCCGGTTTGTCCGTGGATGAGGCCCGAGCCGAGTTCCGCGAGGCGGCTAAGTTCGCGCTCGGCGACCTCGACCAGATAACCCTGGTCGAGCACATCGAGCGCCCGCTCGTGCCCGGGGCCTACATCCGGGTTGCCGTCGACCGCCGGATGCTCGACCGTGACGAGACGGCGAAGGTCATGGGGACGTCCCTGAAGTACAGTCACCAGCTCAAGGACTTCGAGGTGACGATGCCGCTCGCCGCAACCGGGGATGCCGTTGTCATCGCGTGCGTTCCGAGCGACCAGCTCGGCTGGATCTTTGAGCAGATGAACGACTACGACGCCGTCGCTGTCTGCGCGCTGGGACCGACCGTCGGGAACATGCAGTCGGCGTGGTGGTCGTACCTAGCGGGGCCAGAGGCCATCGTCCCGGGTGACCGCCCTCAACAGAGCCTCGCAGCTGGTGGTCTGTCCTCGAAGTCGACCATCAGTGATTTCATGCGAGCGAACGCTACTGCGACGGGGCGGACTCTCGTCGGAGCTGCTGGCTAGCGAATCAGCCCTCACAGCCAAGATTCTTGTGGCTATCTCATGTAGAGGGACACGGCCCGGCTGGGGGATTGCGGTCAGTCTCGTCGCCATCTAGTGGGCCGCCCGCTTGGTCCGCGCTCTCGACGCCGACGTCCGGGCCTGGAACGACACCCGTGCACCGGCTGGCCGCCGGCGGTGATCGTCAGTGCTGCCGAACCGCCGTATGCCTCCCGGATGGGCGCGGGCAGCCGCCCGGCTGAGGCGGGGTCGGTCGGCTCGTCTGTCCGGTGATGATCGTCGTTCGGGGCCTCGCAGCCGTGTATCGCCCGGTTTCCGACCCCGATCTGCCGATCATGGTCGAGTGGCAGTCCAGCCGGGCGTTCTCGCGGCCGTCACCGGACGGGAGAGCCTCCCTGTGGAGTAGCGATCAATGGCGGACCTCGGACGGGCCGCTCGCGGTCAGGGCGGCCGCTGCCCGCTCCGCCGCACGGGCCGACTCGACCTCCCGCACCACCTGCTTCACCCCGGCCACCGCGGGCGCCGCCACGCTCAGCTCCCGCACCCCGAGCCCCACCAGCAACTGCGCCGCGAGCGGGTCGGTCGCCGCCTCGCCGCAGACGGCCACGAGCACCTGCTCCCCCGCCGCCCGGCACACGGCGTCGACGAGCCGGAGCACGCCCGGATCGAGGGGATCGGCCACGGTGGCGACCGCCGGATTGCCCCGCTCGGCAGCCAGCGTGTACTGGGTGAGGTCGTTGGTGCCGATGCTGAAGAAGTCGACGTGCGGCACGAACGCTGCCGCCTTCAACGCCGCCGCCGGCACCTCGACCATGATCCCCACCTCCAGGCCGGGCGGGGTGCCCCGGCCCTCGCGGGCGACCGCCTCGTCCAGCGACCGGCGGGCGGCGAGAAGCTCCTCGACGGTGGCGACCATCGGGAACATCACGCTCACCGGCGTGTCGTGGGCGACCCGGACCATGGCCAGGAGCTGGTCGGCCAGCAGCTCGGGGAACGACGTGGCGAGCCGGATGCCGCGCAGGCCGAGGAACGGGTTGGCCTCGGCGGGCAGCGGCAGATACGGGAGCGGCTTGTCCCCGCCGACGTCGAGGGTGCGCAGCGTGATCCGCTTCCCACCGAGGGCGGTGGCGACGGCGCGGTAGGCCGCCTCCTGCTCCTCGACGTCGGGGGCGGCGGCCCGGTCGAGGAACAGGAACTCGGTGCGCACCAGCCCGACGAGGTCGGCACCTGCGGCCGCGGCCGCCGTGGCGTCGGCCGGGGATCCGACGTTCGCCCCGACGAGGACACCGACGCCGTCGCGCGTGACCGCCGGGGCGGACGAGCGCTCACGGGCCTCCAGCTCACGTTCCGCCTGCGCGGCGGCGCGATCGCGGAACGCCGCCACGGCGTCGGGGCCGGGGTCGACGAGGAGCTCGCCCGCAGCGCCGTCGAGCGCGAGCAGCGTGCCGTCCCTGACATCCAGGATCGCCGGACCGGCGCCGAGAACCGCGGGCACACCGCGGGCCCGCAGCAGGATCGCGCTGTGGGCGGTGGGGCTCCCGCCGGCGAGCACCACTCCCGCCACACGCGCAGGATCGAGCGCCGCGGCCCGCGCCGGGGTGAGGTCGGCCGCGACGAGGACGGGTGGTGGCCCGTCCCCCGGATCGTCCAGGGCGTCCGGCACCCCGACGAGAGTGCGGAGCACCTGTTGCGCGACGGCACGGACGTCGGCGGCGCGGGCGGCGAGGTAGGGATCGGGCAGCGCGTCGAACTCCGCGGCCGCCCGCGCGGTGGCGTCGGACCAGGCCTGCGGGGCCGACGCCCCCGCCGCGACGGCGGCCCTGGCCTCCTCGACCACATCGGGGTCGTCGAGCAGCAGGAGATGCGCGTCGAAGATCGCCGCCTCGGCCGCTCCCAGCTCGCGGGCGGCCGTGTCGCGACCGTCGCGGATCTCGCCCGCGACCGTGGCGATCGCCGCCTCGAGCCTGCCCTGCTCGGTGGCCGGGTCGCCGCCTGGCTCGTCCGGCACCACGACGGGGGCGGGGACGTCCGCATGCTTCGGGCCGATCGCGATCCCGGGCGAGGCGGGAAGGGGCCCGCCGGGCCGGGGCGACTCGACCGCGGGAACCGGCCGGCTCGCGGGGAGACGGGGTGCGGGTTCGGGGGTTGCGGTGCCCGGTGCAGCGATCTCGTCGAAGCCGCGGGCGGCCAGCTCCAGCACGGCGTCGACGATGTCCTGGGCGCGCTCGCCCGAGGCAGCGACCTCGACGCGGTGGCCGCGCAGCGCTCCGATCGTGGTGACGCGGGCGAGGCTCGTGGCAGGCGCCCAGGGCGAGCCGGTGGTCGCGTTGCGCAGCCGCACGCCGGAGCCGTCCAGCTCGCGGACGAGCGCGACCAGCCGGGCCGCCGGCCGGGCGTGCAGGCCGTGCGGGTTCGCGACCTCGAAGCTCTCGACGATCTCCGACTGCTCCGCGGGCGCGGGGGGCGCCTCCGCCTCCGGTGCCGTGGTGACGGGTGCGGCCGGTTCGTCCGCCGCGAGCTGCGCGAGCTTCCCGTCGAGCGCCCCGGCGGCCTCCGCCGCCACCTCCGCCCGGTCGGCCCCGCCCGATGCCGCCACCGCGGCGACGACCAGCCCTTCCACCAGCGGAGCGGGGCAGAGCAGCACACGGTCGCGCGCGTCCGGGTCGTCGAGCAGTTCGAGCGCGAGCTCCGCGGACAGCACGGCGCTGCCGAGGTCCATCAGCACGACCACGCCCGACCCGGTGTCGGCGGCGCCGATCGCGCCCGCGATGGCCACGGCATCGGTGCCGAGCCCGCCGTCGGCCACCCCGGCGGCCACCTCGATCGGCAGGTCCCCCGGTGCCATCTCGCGGGCCAGCTCCACCGCCGCCGCCGCGAGCGCGGCGCTGTGCGAGACGACGACCAGGCCGACCGGCGCCGTCACGAACCCTCCCGCGCCGAGATGCAGCTCATGCCAGCGTGTCCGCCGCCGCGGCGATCAGCAGAGCCGCCGAGGTGGCGCCCGGGTCCTGGTGGCCGATGCTGCGCTCCCCGAGATAGCTCGCCCGGCCCTTGCGGGCCTGCAGCGGGATGGTGGCGTCGCGCCCGGTGGCAGCCGCGGCGGCGGCAGCCCGCAGCGCGGCCGGGAAGTCCTTGCCGTCCAGCGCGCCGTCGAGCGCGTCGACGGCGGGGGCGAGTGCGTCGAACATGGTCTTGTCGCCCGCCTCGGCCTTGCCGCGGGCGACGATGCCGTCGACCCCGGCCCGAAGCGCCGCGGCGAAGCCGGCCTGGTCGAGTGACTCGGTGGTTCCGGCCGCGGTGGCCATCCGCAGGAAGAACGTGCCGTAGAGCGCCCCGCTCGCGCCCCCCACCGAGCTGACGAGCGTCATCCCGGTGAGCTTCAGCAAGGCGGCCGGGTTCTGCGCGGGGCTCCCGTCGAGCTTCGCGAGCACCGCTTTCATCCCGCGCGCCAGGTTGGACCCGTGGTCGGCGTCGCCGATCGCGGCGTCGAGCCGGGTGAGCATCTCCGCGTTCTCGGCGACCGCCGCCGCGAACGCGCGGATCCAGCGGTCCATCAATGCGGCGTCGATCGTCGCGGTCGAGTCGGCCATCACGCTCCCGTCCTACACGCTCCGGCGCGTCAGACGCCCCACCGCAGCCCGGGGGTACGGACCGGCGCGTCCCAGAGCCGCAGCAGCTCGTCGTCCAGCTTCAGCAACGTCACCGAGCAGCCCGCCATCTCCAGGCTCGTGATGTAGGGCCCCACCAGCGACCGGGCGACCGTCACGCCGGACCTCGCGAGGATCGCCGCCACCTCGTTGTACATGAGGTACAGCTCCAAGAGGGGCGTGCCACCCATCCCGTTCACGAAAGCGAGGACGCCGTCGCCGCCGGTGAAGTCGAGGTCGGCGAGGATCGGCTCGACGAGCATCTCGGCCACCTCGCGGGCCGGCGCGGCAGGCACGCGGCGCCGTCCGGGCTCCCCATGGATGCCGATGCCGATCTCGATCTGGTCGTCGGGCAGGTCGAAGGTCGGATGCCCGGCGGCGGGAACGATGCACGAGGTGAGCGCCATGCCCATGCTGCGGCCGTTGGCGTTGACCTTGCGGGCGACCTCGGCCACGCCTGCCAGATCGCGCCCCTCGTCGGCCGCCGCACCGGCGATCTTCTCCACCGCGACGGTGATACCGACCCCGCGCCGCCCGGCGGTGTAGAGGCTGTCCTGCACGGCGACGTCGTCATCGGTGATCACGGCCTCGACCTCGACGCCCGTCTCGGCGGCGGCGAGCTCGGCCGCCATCTCGAAGTTCATCACGTCGCCGGTGTAGTTCTTGACGATGTGCAGCACGCCTGCGCCGCCGTCGACGCCACGGGTGGCCGCCATCACCTGGTCGGGTACCGGTGAGGTGAAGACCTCACCCGCGCAGGCCGCGTCGAGCATGCCCGGCCCGACGAAACCCCCGTGCAGCGGTTCGTGGCCGGACCCGCCGCCGGACACCAGCGCGACCTTGCCCTGAACAGGCGCGTCGGCCCGGTAGACGATCTTGTTCTCGTGGTCGATACGCAGCTCGGGATGCGCCGCGGCCATGCCCAGTAGCGCTTCGGAGACGACGTCGGCCGGATCATTGATCAGCTTCTTCACGGCGGCACCTCTTCGACGATCATCGGTGAACGTGCAACAACCTGCGGGCGTAAGCTACGCCGCTGTGGGTGCAGGCACTACCGATCCGACCCGGCCGGTGGGTGTGGGCATCGGGCTGGCCGCTGTCGGGCGGCCCGCGTACATCAACTCCGGACGGGCTCACGACCTGGGCGCACACCGCGCCGTGGATGAGCTGCGGGACCGTACCGCGGCAGTGCTCGACGCGGCCTACGCCGCCGGTATGCGCTACCTGGACGCGGCGCGTTCGTACGGCCGGGCGGAGGAGTTCCTCTCCGAGTGGCTGGCTGCGCACCCCGAGATCGACGACGTGGTGGTCGGGTCGAAGTGGGGCTACCGGTACGTGGGTGAGTGGCGCCTCGACGCTCCCGTGCACGAGGTGAAGGACCACTCGCTGGCCGCGTTCACCGAGCAGTTGGCGGAGACCGAGGCCCTGCTCGGATCCCGGCTGGACGTCTACCACGTGCATTCGGCCACTCTGGACACCGGCGTGCTGGACGACGTCGAGCTGCACGAGGCCATGGCGGCGCTGCGCGACCGTGGAGTGCGGGTGGGGGTCTCCACCTCGGGACCGGCGCAGCCGGAGGCGGTGCTCAAGGCGTTGGACGTGGAGGTGGGCGGCGCCCCGCTCTTCACCTCGATCCAGTCCACCTGGAACCTGCTCGAACCCTCCGTCGGCCCCGCACTCGCCGAGGCCGCCGCCCGTGGCGCGCGGGTGATCGTCAAGGAGGCGGTGGCGAACGGGCGCCTGACCCCCGGCGCGCCCGACACCCCGCCGCGCGTGGTGCAGGTCGCCGAGCGGCTCGGCATCCCCCTCGACCAGCTCGCGATCGCCGCCGCGCTGGCCCAGCCCTGGACGTGGTGCGTGCTCTCCGGTGGGGTCGACCCTGCACAGGTCGCGAGCAACGCCGCCGCCCAGCAGGTACAGCTGTCGGCCGACGTGCTGGCCGAGCTGAGCGAGCTCGCCGAACGACCCGCCGACTACTGGTCGGAGCGCTCGGCGCGCGCCTGGAGCTGACCGGAGCCTTAGCCGATATCCTCTGTAAGTCTCAGCTCTCCGTGCTCTGGGAGTCCATTGGCCCACAGAGCATCCGAATGTCCTCGTCAAGAGTACTGTCAATGATCTTGTGACCACTGGCAAAGCTCTTCAGGACCGTCGAAGAACCATCTGGTAGTCGGTCGGCGTAGAAGACCTCCGCGTGTCTGCAAATCTCACAGGGGCGATAGACGATAAATGGCGTCAGATCAAGTGGTTCTTGGTCGCGCACCAAGACGTAGAAACGGTCGTCAGCGAGCGGCACCGCCGAGGTAAGCCTTCGGCGCTCGAACTCAGGGTGGTCGGCCATGGCATCGGATGCGATGACTTCGAACTGCCGAGTCCGGACGTTGTAAGAGCTCGACTGGGTGAGGACCCACGGTACGTCGACGAGGAAGGCTGCTCGCTCCAACGCACCTTCCAGGACCGGCAGCAGGCGCTCCAATCGTTGGGCGGCCTCGGCTCCCGTACGTGGCGCCGAACCGTGCGCCCAGAGGTTCCGCTCCTTGACGAGTTCCGCAAGGTGAACCTGCAGTTTCTTGGCCGCAGCTCCGGCTGGCATCCCCGGGAACGCTGCTCCTGCACCTGATACGGCAGAGGCCCGGCGTGTGATGGAGTTCCAGGTACCCTGTGTTACTCCGCGCTCATATGCAGTCCGGAGTTGCGCGAGGCCGGCGTCATCGCCGCCGCCAGCGCGGAGCCATGCCGCGGCCGTGGCGCCGAGCGTGACGCTGAGAGCATCCGCGGCCTCGAGTAGCGCCTCGTACTGTTCCTTCGGCTCTTGCGCACGCTGCAGAGCGCGGGCCGCGCGGGCAATCGGATATTGCATTTGGCGCGCTTTCCGCAACACATCCGAACCCGCGATCGCATCGTCGGGGAGAGGCGGGTGGGCACTGATGATCGGCACAGCAGCGGGACCCGGCTCTGCCCGCCGGATGGTCTGTGGTCGGTCCTGCACGGGACTGGGCTGCTCGGCGGGCGCCAACGGTATCTGCTGAGTCGTCGGCTCGATGTGTGGCGACTGCGCTGGAGACCATGCGTTCGCCGATGGGTTCCTGGACACCGATGTATTCCGGGGCGGCGTAGGGTAGGAGACGAAATTCGCCGGCGGAGAGCTGATCCCGGGCGGCGCGATGTGAGACTGTGGCACGGTCTTCCGCGAACGTCTGCGCCAGACCAAGCGTCGCACCTGCAACCTAATTATCGCCGGCAGGACAGCAAACAGGAACGTCATCACGACGGTGCCCAGCGTGATGTTGAGCCACTGCGGAATTCCCGTCGTTGACTGCCCAGTCGCCAACGATGCGACCACAAGCACTGCAAATACAACAGTCCACCATGCAAGCGGGTCACGCTGAAGCGGCGCGTCGTAGAGCCGGAGTAACAGTGCGTTACGCCTGCGCGGGCGTGGGGGCGGGGGCTGATTCCACGCGTCCGGGGGAAAACCGCTCACACAGGGCATTCTGCCGTATCCGCTCCGTGCCTGGCGATCGGTTCATGTCCCACTCAGCGCGGCGACCAGCTCGCCGAGCGCGTCGAGGCTGTGTGCGCTGACCACCTCGTCGCAGTACGGCCACGCGGCCGCCATGCCACCTGCGAGGGGGCGGTAGTCCGGGTGCCTGGTCCGGGGGTTGGCCCAGACGATCCGGTACGCCACCTGCCGCAGGCGCGCCATCTCCCGGCGCAGCAGCTCCGGGTCACCGGTCTCCCACCCGTCGGACAGGACGAGCACCACCGCACCACGCGCCAGTCCGCGCCGGCCGTACTCGTCGTTGAACCGGCGCAGCGCCTCCCCGATGCGGGTGCCGCCCGACCAGTCCGGTGCGAGCCGCGCCGCCCGGTCCAGCGCGACGGCGGGGCTGGAGCGGGCCAGCGCCCTGGTCAGCCTGGTCAGGCGGGTGGCGAACGTGAACACCTCGGCCCGCTCGGCGCCCGCCGCGCAGTACAGGAGCTGGATCAGCGCCCGGGCGTAGGGCGCCATCGACCCGGAGATGTCGCAGAGCACGACGAGCCGTCGCGGCCGCATACGACGGCGACGGCGGGCGAGCGCCACGGGGTCACCCGCGGTGCGGCGGGCCGACCGCAGGGTCCGGCGAAGATCGAGCCGGTCGCCGTGGGCGGCGCCGCGGGTGCGGCGTGAGCGGCGTACCGGCGTGGCGAGGCGCAGCGCGCGCATCGCCTCGGCGAGCCGGGCGAGCTCGACGGGCGACAGCGCGTCGAACTCACGCCCGCCGAGCCGCTCGATGGCCGAGGCGAGAGCCGGCACGGGCACCTCGGACGGCGCCGCATCCGACCCGGACGAGGTACCACCCCCGACCCGCGCAAGCCCACCGGCCGCCTCCCCTGCGCGGGCAACGGACGCGACCGGCGGATCGTCACGGAGCGGCGCAGCGTTGGGATCCCCGCGGAACACCGGCGGGTCGCTGCCGCGGAAGACCCTGTCGAACACGGCGTCGAGCACCGGGATCTGCGCGGGATCGGACACCAGCGTGGCCAGCGCGCACCAGTAGAGCCGCTGTGTGGTGGCAGGGGACACCTCGACGACGGCACGGGCGAGCCGCTGCGCCCGCTCCGGCCCCACCGGCAGGCCTGCGGCGTGGCACTCCGCGGTGAAGCGCGCCACGAGCGCCGGGAGGTCGCCGGGGGTCATCCAGCACCGCTGATCAGGGTGTCGAGGCCCGTCGCGTGCGCGAGCCGGACGTCCTCCTCGTACTTCAGCACCGCGCCGAGGGTGTGTTCGGCCGCCACCGCGTCCAGCTGCTCGACGCCGAGGGCGTCCAGTGCCCTCGTCCAGCTGATCGCCTCCGCCACACCAGGTTGTTTCTGCAGGTCCAGGCTGCGTAGGCGCTGCACTGCACCCGTCACCTGCGCCGCCAGCCAGCCCGCCGCCTCCGGCACACGGCGCCGCACGATCTCCTCCACCCGCTCGCCGTCGGGATAGCCGATCCAGTGGTAGAGACAGCGGCGCTTGAGGGCGTCGTGCAGGTCACGGGTGCGGTTCGAGGTGAGCACGACAACCGGCGCGACGGTGGCGCGGCGCGTCCCCAACTCCGGGATCGTCACGGCCGACTCGGCGAGCGCCTCGAAGAGGAACGCCTCGAACTCGTCGTCGGCGCGGTCGATCTCGTCGACGAGCAGCACCGCGGGGCCCGGGCCCGGATGCGTGATCGCGGCGAGCAGCGGGCGGGCGAGCAGGTAGTCCTCGGTGAACAGGTCGGCGTCGGCGAGATCGGTGCCGCGGGCCTCCGCCAGCCGGATGGCCAGCAGCTGGCGGGGATAGTTCCACTCGTAGAGCGCCTCGGCCGCGGTGAGGCCCTCATAGCACTGCACCCGCAGCAGCGGCGTGTCGAGCGCGGCCGCGAGCGCCACGGCCGCGGACGTCTTGCCGACCCCCGGCTCGCCCTCCAGCAGGATCGGCTGGCGCATCCGCACGGCCAGGAACAGCGCGGTGGCGAGTGCTTCGTCGGCGAGGTAGGCGGTGCGGTCGAGCGCGGCGGCCAGGCCGTCGACGTCGGTGATCGCGCCCCCGTCGCTCACCGGGCGAACCGCTGCGGATCGTCGAGGAAGGCCTGCCGGCAGCCGGTCCCGCAGAAGTAGGCCGTCTCGCCGTCGTGCTGGGCGGAGACGCTCGCCGTGGTCACGGCCACCTCCATCCCGCAGACCGGGTCGATCGCCACCGCGGGCTCCCCGGACGCGGGAACGTCCGCGGGACCGCTCGCCGGCAGCACCACCCGCGGGCTCTGTGCAACGATCTCCGCGAACACCGACAGCGCGATCTCCGGGGCCGTCCGCGCCCCGATGTCCAGGCCTGCGGGGGCGTGGATCCGCTCGCGCTGCCCGGCGGGCACCCCCTGCGCCGCCAGGTCGTCGAGCACTCCCGCCGCTCGGCGCCTGCTCGCCACCAGCGCCACGTAGGGCACCTCCGCGCGGAGCGCCGCACGCAGCACGGGTGCCTCGCCACGCCCGTGCGAGGCGACGACGACGGCGGCGGTGTCCGGGGCGATCGGTGCGTCCGGATCGACGCCCGTGCGCACGTCCCAGTCCAGGGCGTGCCCGACCCGCACCAACGCTCTGGCCACCGGCGCCTCCCCGTGTACCACCACCAGGACGGGCGGGATCATCGCCTCCAGGAAGATCTCCAGCGTGCCGCCGGACAGGCACGGGTTGCCGACGGTGCGTACGCCTTCCTCGGCGGTACCGCCCTCCCCCGCGCGCGGGGTGATCCGCAGCAGCCCGGACTCCCCCGCCTGCAACAGCCGCAGGCTCTCCAACCGCACGGTCGACTCGGCGCAGGCGCCGCCCACGAAGCCGTCGATCGTGCCGTCGGCCAGCACCAGCGCGCAGTCCCCCGGTTTCGCGCTCGTCGGACGCTCGGCCCGCACCACCGTGGCCAGCACGAAGGGGGTGCGCCCGGACCGCAGCCCGTCCACCCGGGACAGCAAATCGGCTCTCATGATCGCTCTCCGATCGCCAGATCCGTCCGCAGCGGGGTGCCCTGCATCGCCCGCCACACCTGCGCCGGGGTGAGCGGCATGTCGGCGTGCCGCACCCCGATCGCGTCCAGCACCGCGTTCACGACGGCCGCGGGCGAGCCGACCGTGGCCGACTCCCCCACGCCCTTGGCCCCGATGGGGTGGTGCGGCGACGGCGTCACCGTCTCCCCCAGCTCCCAGGACGGGCACTCCATGGACGTCGGGAGCAGGTAGTCCATGAACGACGCTCCGAGATGGTTGCCGTCGCGGTCGAACGCCATGAGCTCCATCAGCGCCATGCCGATCCCGTCGGCCAGGCCGCCGTGCACCTGCCCCTCGACGATCATCGGGTTGATCCGCACACCGCAGTCGTCCACCGCGACGAACCGGCGGACCTTCACCTGCCCGGTGCCCGGGTCGACGTCCACGACGCAGACGTAGGCGCCGCACGGGAATGTCAGGTTCGGCGGGTTGTAGACGCACGTGGCGTCCAGGTGTCCCTCGACGCCGTCAGGGAGATCGAGGTCGGAGTGGGCGGCCAGCGCGATCTCGCGCATCGTGACGCAGGCGGCGGGGTCGCCGCGCACGTGGAACCGGCCCTTCTCCCACACCAGGTCGTTCGCCGCGACCTCCAGCACCGCCGCGGCCACGAGCCGGGCGCGCTCGCGCACCTTGCGCGCGGCCAGCACCGCCGCCGCTCCCGAGACGGGCGTGGACCGCGAGCCGTAGGTGCCCAGCCCGAACGGTGTGCGATCGGTGTCGCCCTGCACGACCTCCACCTCGTCGGGAGGAATTCCCAGCTCCTCGGCCACGATCTGCGCGAACGTCGTCTCATGGCCCTGGCCCTGCGACATGCACGACAGCCGCAGCACCGCCGAGCCCGTCGGGTGCACCCGCAGCTCGGCGCCGTCGGCCATGCCGAGACCGGCGATGTCCATCAGCTTGCGCGGCCCCGCGCCGACGGCCTCGGTGAAGAAGCTGATCCCGACGCCCATCAGCGTGCCGTTCCCGGTCTCCGCATGCTCGTGGCGCCGCTGCGCCTGCTCGCGTCGCAGCTCGTTGTACCCGGCGAGGTCCAGGGCCAGCTCGAGCGTGCGCGGGTAGTCGCCGGAGTCGTACTCCCAGCCCGTGGCACATCGGTAGGGGAACTGTTCGGGGCGCAGCAGGTTGCGCCGCCGGACCTCGGCAGGGTCCAGCCCGAGATCGTGGGCCAGCACGTCCACCAGCCGCTCCACCAGGTAGGACGCCTCGGTCACGCGGAACGAGCAGGCGTAGGCGACCCCGCCGGGCGCCTTGTTCGTGTACACGCCGGTGACCTGGCAGTGCGCCGCCGGCACGTCGTAGGAGCCGGTGAAGATGTGGAAGAACCCGGCCGGGAACTTCGACGGCTGAGCCGTGCCGTTGAACGCCCCGTGGTCGGCGAGCACCCGCACCCGCAGGCCCAGGATCCGCCCGTCCTTCGTGGCCGCGATCTCGCCGCTCATGTGGTAGTCGCGGGCGAAGGACGTGCTCATGAGGTTCTCCGAGCGGTCCTCCGTCCACTTCACGGGCGCACCGGTGAGCCGGGAGCCGACCACCGCGCACAGGTAGCCGGGGTACATCCCGACCTTGTTGCCGAACCCGCCGCCGATGTCGGGGGCGACGATCCGGATCTTGTGCTCGGGGATTCCGGCGATCGTCGAGTACAAGGTGCGGTGGGCGTGCGGCGCCTGCGTCGTGCCCCAGACCGTGAGCTTGCCGCTCACCCGGTCGACGCTCGCCACGGTGCCGCACGTCTCCAGCGGCGCCGGGTGCACCCGCGGATAGAGCAGGTCGAGAGCGCTCACGTGCTCGGCCGCGGCGAAGGCCGCGTCGGTGGCGGCGGCATCCCCGGACTCCCAGTCGAAGACACGGTTGTCCGCGCGGCCGTCGATCTCGTCGCGCACCAGCGGCGCGCCGGGATCCAGCGCACGGCGGGCGTCGATCACCGGAGGCAGCGGCTCGTACTCGACGTCGATCAGCGCGAGGGCATCGCGTGCGGCGTACCGGTTCTCCGCGACGACGAACGCCACCTCCTGGCCCTGGTAACGCACCTTGTCGGTGGCGAGCACCGCGGCCACGTCGTGCGAGAGCGTCGGCATCCAGGCCAGGCCCCGCTCCGCGAGCAGGTCACCGGTGATCACCGCGCGCACCTTCGGGTGCGACTCGGCCGCGCTGGCGTCGACCGACAGGATCCGGGCGTGGGCGTACGGGCTGCGCAGCACGGCTGCGTGCAGCATGCCGGGCAGCTGCACGTCGTCGACGAACTGGCCACGCCCCCTGATGAACCGGGCGTCCTCCTTGCGGAGCATGCGCCCGTGCCCGATCGGCGAGGAGTCCGCCGGAAGCGCGCTCACGACGCCCTCTCCGCTTCCGCCTCGGCCGCGTGCCGCACCGACCGCACGATGTTCTCGTAGCCGGTGCACCGGCACGTCTGCCCGGAGATCGCCTCACGGATCTGCGTGTCGGTGGGGTCGGGGTTGCGGTCCAGCAGCCACCGCGCGGTCATCAGCATCCCGGGTGTGCAGAATCCGCACTGCAGCCCGTGGCAGGCCATGAACGAGACCTGCAGCTGGTCGAGCCCGAACGGCGTCTCCAGCCCCTCGACGGTGTGCACGTCGCGCCCGTCGGCCATCACGGCGAGAACGGTGCAGGACTTCACGGGAATCCGGTCCATCCAGACGGTGCACGCCCCGCAGTTGGACGTGTCGCAGCCCCAGTGCGTGCCGGTCAGGCCGAGCTCGTCGCGGAGCAGGTGCACGAGCAGCAGCCGCGGTTCGACCTCCCGCGTGTGCTCCTGCCCGTTGACGGTCACCGTGATCTCCACTTCACCCCCCGGCCCGCGCGGGCCACCGCCCGCTCCAGCGCTCGCGCGGTCAGCTCGCCCGCCAGGTGCCGCTTGTAGTCGGCAGGGCCACGCTGGTCGTCGGCCGGCGAGCAGTGCTCCGCGGCGATCCGGCCTGCCTCCGCGAAGTGCTCGGCCCGAGCCGCGCGGCCGCGCAGGTACTCCTCCGCCTCCAGCGCCACGAAGTTCCGCGCCCCGACGGCGGTGAGCCCGATCCCCACGTCGGTGACCGTGTCGCCGTCGAACCGCACCACTGCGGCCGCGGCAGCGACCGCCCAGTCCCCCGACCGGCGGTCCACCTTGACGTAGGCGCTCCCGGCGTCCGGGAAGATCGGCACCTGCAGCTCCACCAGCAGCTCGGCGTCCGCCACCACCGTCTGGTACGGGCCCGTGAAGAACTCGCGCATCGGCACCGTGCGCGTGTACGCCTCGCCCGCGTTCGAGCATCCCCGGATGACGGCCACGGCACGCAACGCGCAGAACGCGCCGGAGAGGTCCTCGGAGGGATCGGCCTGGCACACCGAGCCGCCGACCGTGCCGCGGTTGCGCACGACGGGGTCGGCGATCACGCGTTCGGCGTCGTGCAGCATCGGGCACAGCAGCCCGACCTCGGGTGAGGCCAGCAGGTCGGCGTGCCGCAGCAGCGCACCCAGCCGCAGGGTGCCCTCCTGGAAATGGAGCTCTGCCAGCTCGGTCAGGTCGTTGATGTCGATCAGCATCTCGGGCTGCGCGAGCCGGAGTTTCATCATCGGGATGAGGCTGTGGCCGCCGGCCACCACACGCGACTCGGGCCCGTGCCGGTTCAGCAGCGCGATGGCGTGCTCGACGCTCGTGGCGCGCTGGTACTCGAACTGCGCAGGCACCTGCATGTCGCTCCCGACGCTGGGTGCGAGCCATCGTGTCTCCCGTCACATGACCGGGCAAGACCTCTTAAGCCTTCGCTTAGGCCAGGGGCGCCGGATGCGCCGATCGGGTGCAGCATGTCCGCACTTGACAGACCGGCACTTCCCGCAACGAGGCGAGTGAGGACGGATGGCGATCGAGTCGAGTGGGCACAGTCAGGACAACCCGCGCATGTACGAGCTGATCGAGGGCGCACCGAAGACCGGGAAGAGCCCGACGATCTGGGCCTGGCCGCAGATCACCGAGTACCTCAAGATCGCGGGCCAGCCCGTGGCCGGGCCGTGGCCGCCACACCAGGAGCCGCGCCCCGACCCCGTCGACGAGTCCCTCCCTGTCGCCGTGGCCGAGCCCGACCGCCGTCCGCGCCCGTAGAGCCGCAGGAGACGCCGTTGTATCCGTCCCGTTTTCGCTACGAGGCCCCCCGCTCCCTGGACGAGGCACTCGCGCTGCTGCAGCAGTCCGGTGACGAGGCCAAGGTGCTGGCCGGCGGGCAGAGCCTCGTGCCGCTGCTGAAGCTGCGGTTCGCCTCGCCCGACCTGCTCGTCGACATCAACGGCATCCCCGGCCTCGACCACCATCGCGAGGACCCGGACGGCACGCTGCACATCGGTGCCCTCTGCCGGCACGCCACCCTCGAACGGTCGGCGCTGCTCGCGTCGAAGCACCCGGTGATGGCCTCGGCCGCCCCACTGATCGCCGACCCGATCGTGCGCAACCGCGGCACGCTGGTCGGCTCGCTCTGTCACTCCGACCCCCAGGGCGACTGGGCCTCGGTGCTCCTCGCACTCGGTGGGCACGTCGTCGCGCACGGACCGTCCGGACGCCGGACGATCCCGGCCGCCGAGTTCTCCGTCGGGCCGTTCCAGAACGCCCTGCAGCCCGGCGAGATCGCGGTGGAGGCCGTCGTCCCGCCGCCGGTCGGCGAGAGGTCGGGCAGCTACCTCAAGCTCGAACGCCGTGTCGGCGACTTCGCCACCGCGGGCGTGGCCATCGCACTGGAGACCTCGGGCGGCCGCGTCCTCCGGGCCGGCATCGGGCTGACCGGAGTCGGGCCCAGCACCATCCAGGCCGTCGCGGCCGAGCAGGCGCTCACCGGGCGGTTGCTCGACACCGACGCGATCGAGGAGGCGGCCACGCTCGCGGCCGAGGCGGCGCAACCGCGCAGCGACCACCGCGGCAGCGCGGCCTACAAGCGCCACGTCGTGGCGACGTTCGTCCGGCGCGGGCTCGCCCGCAGGGAGGCGGTGGCGGCATGAGGTACGGCGAGCCGGTCGACGAGGTCAGCGACGTCGTGCAGGACGAGCGCCGGATCACGCTCACGGTCAACGGGCGGCGCAGGGCGGTGGAGGTGGAGCCACGGCTGCTCCTCGCCCATCTCCTCCGTGAGGGGCTGGGGCTCACCGGCACCCATCTCGGGTGCGACACCACGAGCTGCGGCGCATGCACCGTGCTGGTGGACGGCACACCGGTGAAGTCCTGCACCATGCTCGCCGTCCAGGCCGACGGGCACGAGGTCACCACCGTCGAGGGGCTGGGCACGCCGAGCGAGCTCGACCCCGTTCAGGAGGGGTTCTCGGTCGAGCACGGGCTCCAGTGCGGCTTCTGCACCCCGGGGATGATGCTGACCTCGAAGGCCCTGCTGGAGCGCAACCCGGACCCGTCAGAGGACGAGGTGCGCTGGGCGCTGTCGGGCAACCTCTGCCGCTGCACCGGCTACCAGAACATCGTCAAGGCCGTGCTGTGGGCGGCGCGGAAGCAGTCCCCTGCAGGCAACGGCGCGAGCGCCAACGGGTCGGGCCGGGAGGCCGAGTCATGACCGACGACGCGTTCTTCTCAGCGGAGGAGCAATCATGACCGACGACGCGCTCTTCTCAGCGGAGGAGCAATCATGACCGCACTCGACGAGATCAAGATCGGCGGGCTCGGCGCGAGCCGCCGCCGGGTCGAGGACAGCCGGTTCGTCCGGGGCCGCGGCAACTACACCGACGACATCAAGCTGCCCGGCATGCTGCACATGGAGATCCTGCGCAGCCCGCTGGCGCACGCGCGGATCACCTCGATCGACACGAGCAAGGCCTGGGAGATCCCGGGCGTCCGGCTGGTGCTGACCGGCGAGATGATGGCCCAGCGCAACCTCGCCTGGATGCCGACGCTGTCCTACGACACCCAAGCCGTACTCGCCACCGACAAAGTGCGTTTCCAGGGCCAGGAGGTGTGCGTCGTCGTCGCCGACGACCCGTACATCGCCAAGGACGGCTGCGAGGCGATCGTCGTCGAGTACGAGCCGCTGCCGCCGATCGTCAGCCCGGAACAGGCCCAGGCGCCCGGCGCGCCGCTGATCCGTGACGACAAGGAAGGCCAGACCGACAACACCTGCTACCGGTGGGAGGTCGGCGACCGGGAGTCCACCGAGCGTGCGTTCGCCGAGGCCGACCACGTGTCACGGCTGAAGCTGCACTACCCGCGCAGCCACCCGTCACCGATCGAGTGCTGCGGATCGATCGCCGACTTCAACCCGGCCACCCAGAAGCTCACCGTCTACATGACCACGCAGGCCCCGCACATCATCCGGGCCGCGGTGGCGCTGGTGGCGGAACTGCCCGAACACATGATCCGGATCGTCTCGCCCGACATCGGGGGCGGGTTCGGCAACAAGGTGCCCGTCTACCCGGGCTACGTCGCGTCGATCCTCTGCTCGATCCTGCTCGGCAAACCCGTCAAGTGGATCGAGGACAAGTCCGGCAACCTCAGCTCCACGGGGTTCGGCCGGGACATGTACCTCGACAGCGAGATGGCTCTGCGCGCCGACGGGAAGATCCTCGCGGTGCGCCTGCGCGCCGACACCGACCAGGGCGCGTTCTTCGCCGACGCGCAGCCCAGCAAGTTCAAGATCGGGCTGCTGCACTCGGCGTTCGCCTGCTACGACATCCCGACAGGCCACATCACCGCGCAGGGCCACTACACGAACAAGGCACCCGGCGGCGTCGCCTACCGGTGCTCGTTCCGCGTCACCGAGGCGATGTACTTCCAGGAACGCATGGTGGCGGCCGCCGCGGCCGAACTGGGTATCGACCAGGCCGAGTTCCGCCGCATCAACCTGCTGCGCGACGACCAGTTCCCGCACCGCACGGCGTTCGGGTTCCTCGTCGACTCCGGCCAGTACGGGAAATGCCTGCAACTCGGGCTCGACGCGATCGGCTACGACGAGTTCCGCAAGGACCAGGAGATCGCCCGCTCGCGGGGGCGCCGTCTGGGCATCGGGATCTCGACGATGACCGAACCGCTCGGGGCAGGCAACAGCCGCGAGTACGACATCCTCGGCATCAAGATGTTCGACTCCGCCGAGCTGCGGGTGCACCTGACCGGCAAGGCGATCCTGCGGACCGGCGCGAAGACGCAGGGCCAGGGGCACGAGACCACCTGGGCGCAGATCGTGAGCCACGAGCTCGGCATCCCGGCCGCCGACGTGATCGTCGAGGAGGGCGACACCGACACGGCACCGTTCGGGATGGGCACCTACGCGTCACGCAGCACGCCCGTGGCGGGCGCCGCGGTCTCGATGGTGGCCCGCAAGGTGCGCGCCAAGGCCCGCAAGCTCGCGGCGCACCTGCTGGAGGTATCCGAAGAGGACATCGAGTGGGAGCTCGGGCGGTTCTTCGTGCGCAGCGCTCCCGACCGTGGCGCCACCATCCAGGAGTGCGCGATGGCCGCGTACTCCAACATGCCCGACGGGATGGAGCCCGGCCTCGAGTTCAATGCCTACTACGACCCGCCCAACCTGACCTGGCCGTTCGCCTGCTACATCGTGACGGTCGAGGTCGACCCGGAGACCGGTGTGTGGGACGTGCTGCGGGTGGTCGCCGTCGACGACTGCGGTGTGCGGATCAACCCCATGGTCGTCGAGGGGCAGATCATGGGTGGGCTCACCGAGGCCTACGCGATGTCGAGCATGCAGTTCCAGACCTACGACGCCGACGGCAACATCGTGGGCTCGAACTACATGGACTACCTCCTCCCGACGTCCTGGGAGACCCCGGGCTTCGAGCTCCACGAGGTCGTCACGCCGTGCCCGCACCACCCTATCGGGGCCAAGGGGGTCGGAGAGTGCGCCGCGGTCGGTGGCCCGGCCGCGTACGTCAACGCCGTGCTGGACGCCCTGTCCGACACGGGCGTCCGCAACATCGACATGCCGCTCCTGCCGGACCGCGTCTGGCAGGCCATCCAGGACGGGCGTGACGTGTCCGGTGCGCCGCCGATCCGCAGTGACCAGGGGTGACGAATGCTCATCGACAACGAGTTCGAGGTCGCCGCACCGGTCGACAGGGTCTGGGCCTACCTGCTCGACGTGCCCAATCTCGTCCCGTGCCTGCCCGGTGCGGTACTGGTCGGTGACGACGGTGACGGCACCTACCAGGGCAAGGTCACCACGAGGCTCGGCCCGGTGCGGCTGAACTTCAGCGGCACCGCGAAGATCGTCGACACCGACGAGGCCGCCCACCGGATGGTGCTCGAAGCGTCCGGTTCGGAGGACCGGGGCAAGGGCACCGCGGAGATGACGGTGACCGCCACGCTGCGGGCCGCCGGCCGGGGCACGCGCGTGCACGTCGCCCAGGACCTGACGGTCTCCGGAGCGGCCGCGCAGTTCGGGCGCGGCATGATCGCCGACGTCACGAGCGTGCTCCTGAACAGCTTCGCCGAGTGCCTGCAGTACAACATCGACAACCAGGGCAGTGCCGACCAGCGGGGCGGCGCCACCGCCACGGCCGTGCGGGCCGCCGCGCCTGCCAGCGGGCTCGCCATCGGGCTGCGAGCCACCGTGATGGCCCTCAAGCGCGTCTTCGCCCGCTTCTTCCTGCCCTACGACGCGTCGCGCCTGCGCTGAAAGGAGATCGACGTGGTGCTCTGGTGGATCGGCAACGCACTGCTGCTGTTCGTCGTGCTGCCCGTGGTGATCGCCCTGCTCAACCGGGTGCTCGCCGCGGTGGAGCGGATCCGGGCCGCGGCCGACGACCTCCTCGTCCACGGCGTCGAACTGGTCGGCGAGGTGGACGGCGTCCCCGAACTGCTCGCGACGACCGATGCCACCGTCGAACAGATCGCGGTCGGCGCCACGAGGTACGCGGGCAGCGTCGCGGCGCTGCTCCCGGCGAAGTAGAGGAGACGAGACGATGCCGGCTGTCGCCTGGGTCACGATCGTGATCGCCGCCCTGATCATCGCCGTCACGGCTGTCGGGCTGCTGCGGGTGATCCTGCACCTGCGCCACGTGCACACCACCCTCGGCGCTCTGCTCGGCGGCGTGCGAGCGGTCGCGGACAGCACTCGCACGGTGCCCGAGGTGGTGCCGTCGGTGAACGCCAACCTCGCCCCCGTGCGGGCCTGGACCGAGACGGTGTGAGGAGCGCAGTTGTGATGGTTCCCTTCGGATGGACCCTCGGCCTGGTCATCGGGCTGGTGGTGGTCGTGGTGGTCGTCGCGCTGGTCACGCCGATCCTGGTGCTGGCCTACAAGATCGGTACGCAGGCCCAGGAGCTCGACGCGGAACTGGACCGCGCGCGCGTCCACACGGCAGGGCTCGCCGGGCTGACCGAGACCATCGACCACGCCACCACGATCATCGGTGGCCTGCAGCGCGGCCGCGCGCGGTTGGGGGGCTGATCGTGTCCACTTCTCCTGCGGCGCTCTCGCCGGGCGAGGTCACGTACTGGTCGGTGATCCTGCTGATCGGCCTGGTCGTCATCGTCGCGGTGGTCGTGCTGCTCAGCATGCTCATCGCGTACGTCAAGCGGATCGACCGCCACACCACCGCGATCGGCGGCACCCTCACCGAGATCACCGCCAACACCGCCGACACGAAGCTGATCCCGACCACCGGCGACGGCCTCGACCTCGTTCTCGCGGAAGGTCTGCAGCACCACCTGTTCCTCGGGCGCGTCGTGGACAGCATCCCCACGCCCGCCGCGAGTGCCCCGCGCTCGGAAGGGAGTGCCTAGGCCATGTCGGAGACCACGCTGATCGTCCTGACCGTCGTCGAGATCGTCGTGCTGATCGCGGGCCTGGCGTTCTTCCTGTACTGGGTGGGTTCGCTGCTGGCCAAGATCGCCACCACGCTCGAAGCCGGCGACGGGCTCGTCCGGCAGATCGTCGACGACGCCACGGTGATCAAGCCCGGCCTGGAGCACATCAACCGCTCCGGCGGCGTCGTGGCGGGCGCCCTCCCATTGCTCTACGGATTCGCGGAGCAGATCATCCGGAAGGCCTCGCCCAACCCCGAGCGCCCGACGGTCGCGACGCCGGCCACCGGAAGTCGCCGCTCCCGATTGCTCGACGCTGTCGGGTTCGTCTCGTCGCGCCACTGACGGTCGTTTCACAAACAACACATTCGCCGAGCGCCCCCTTCACGGCCGGTCGTGAAGGGGGCGCTCGGGTGTCCGGGATCAGAAAGAAAGCCCCCGCGTCAGGCGAGGGTTATGTGCTGACGCAAGAAACGAACAATATTGACATACCGTATGCAGTAGACATACCGTGATCATCCGCCCAGGGAAGGGGATCCCATGGAAATGGAAATCACGGAGACCTACGAGTCGCCCGTGCCCGTCAAGGAGACCTACGAGCCGCCCGCGTTCGTCGAGGTCGGCGGGTTCGCCGAGCAGACGATGGGGGCGGGCTACGTCTACCCCGAGGGGCGCCCCGCCATGCGGTACCTCGGTTCCTGAACCGGGCGCTCCGCAGGCTGATTCGTGCGGCGAGCGCCGGCTCCTGGTCGTCTTGACCCGGGAGTCGGCGCTCGCCGCCGGTCTGTACGCAGTAGCCGAACTCTGAGGGGGGAGTTCCCGTGCACAGCGGGCGCTGGTTCGTTGTTCTGCCCGACTCGGAGCAGGCGCTCGCGATCGCGCGCCGCGTGCAGCCGTTCGCCTGCGGGTCGATAGCGCATGCGTCGGGCCGTCCCTGGCTGATGGGCTGCTGGGACGGCGACGGGATCGCCGTCGGCTCCTCGGCCGCGAACCGGGTGGCCGCGATCGGCACGTTCTCGGCAACCGAAGCCGACCTCTCACGGTGGGCGGCACGAGGTGACGAACCGGAGCCGGCGGGGGCCCTCCACCTGATCGCCTCCCTCGACGGGCGTGTGCGCGTACGAGGCACCATGTCCGGCACCCACCGCGTCTTCCATGCGCTGGTCGACGGCGTCACGGTCGCCGCCGACCGGGCCAGGACGTTGGCATGGCTCACGGACGCGCCACTGGACGAGGGCCGGCTGGCGGTGCGGATGGCGTACCCGCAGCCGCCGCACCCGATGGAGGACACCGCGCTGTGGCGGGGCGTCGAGGCACTGGCCGGTGGATCGGTGCTGACCGTGGACCCGACCGGCTCGGCCCACGTGCGGCGCTGGTGGCAGGCGCCGGAGCCGGAGCTACCGCTGGAGGAGGGGGCCGGAGCGCTTCGCGAGGCGTTGCTCGAGGCGGTGGAGCTGCGGACCCGCGGCGGCGGGGTGCTCGGCGCGGATCTGTCCGGTGGGCTGGATTCCACTTCGCTGTGCTTCCTGGCCGCCCGCACCGGCGCCCAGCTGGTGACGGTGACACTGCGGTGGGCCGCGACAGGCAACGAGGACGCGGATTGGGCCGACCGGGCGGCCGTCCACCTGTCCGGCTGCGAACGCCTGGTCTACGGGCCCGACGAGCTGCCGCCCTTCTTCTCGGGGATCGGGTCGCTCGGCGACGGCCGCTCGGAGGACGAACCGACGATGGGCGTGCGGGAAGACGCGCAGCAGGACGTGATCGACCAGGAACTGCTGAAGCGCGGCGCGCGCCTGCGGCTGTGCGGTCACGGCGGCGACCACGTGGTGCAGTCCCCGCCCTCCTCCGTGCACGACCTGTTCCGCCGCTCCCCGACCGAGGCCGTGCGCAACGCGATGGGCTACCGGGCGCGGCACCGGTGGCCTGCCGCCGCCACCGCCCGGATGCTGCTGGACAGCACCCCGTATCGCCGGTGGCTCGCTGCGGCAGGCGACTCGCTGACCGCTCCGCCGACATATTGGCCGCAGCCGTGGGGCACGCCGCCGAGGATGCCCCCATGGGCGAGTGACGACGCGGTCGCCGCGGTCGCGGCCTGCTGCGCCGGGCCGAGGCCGAGCCGCTCGATCCGGCGCGCGGTCGTCATGGGCGAATCCACCAGGCTCAGACCGTCGGCCGGATCGGCCGCCAGATGATCATGCGCGAGCTGGTCACCGACTCCCCGTTCTGTGACGACAAGGTGATCGAGGCCTGCCTCTCGGTGCGCGCGGAGGCGACCGCCTCGCCGTGGGCGTACAAGCCGCTGCTGGTCCGCGCCATGCGCGGCCTGGTCCCCGACGAGGTGCTGACCCGCACCACCAAGGACCACTCGGGCCACGAGTGGTTCTCGGGCCTGAAGCTGCAGCGCCCGGCGCTCGCCGCGCTGGCCGAGGACTCCCTGCTCGTACGGTACGGCCTGGTCGACGCCGATTCGCTACGGCGGGCGCTGCTCAGCCCGCAGCTGTCCACCGTGCCGTCACAGCCGCTGGAGCAGACGCTCGGCCACGAGATGTGGCTGCGCGACCTCGAAGCCCACCCGACGCCCGCCTACCTCTGGAAGGAGCACCATGCGGCTGCGCACTGAGGTCGTCGCGGTGGACACGGAGGACGCGCGCGTGCTCCTGGACGAGCGCACCGGCCGCTACTTCCAGCTGAACCGGCCGGGGGCGCTCATCCTCGACGCCGTCCTCGCCGACGAGGACGCGGCCCAGCGCCTGACCGAGGTCTACGCCGTCGACCCCGAGCGGGCCGCCGCGGACGTCGCGGACCTGCTGGAGCGCCTCCGGGCGGCCGGGCTGGTAGTCACGTGAGAACCGCAGCACCGCGAACGCGGCCGACGAGCGCCGGCGAGGAGGCACCGTGAGCGAGCGTGCGAGCGAACCATCAGGCGGCGCGAGCCAGGCGAGCGAACCATCAGGCGGCGCGAGCCAGGCGCTGCACCGTGGAGACCGGCCGCCGGTGGGTCGTCGCATCGTCGTTCACCTCGCCGTCGGCGCCGCCCGGGTGCTGGCCCGCCTGCCACCAGGACGAATCCGGCGGGTGCTCGAGTTGGTCAGGCGCGGAGCCGCTGCCGCCACACCCGAGCAGGCCCTCGCCGCCCGCCAGGACGTCGTCGCGGTCAGCGTTCTCTGCTCGGGCCGGTACTGCCTGCAGCGCTCCCTCGCCACTGCGCTCGTGTGCCGGATCCGCGGTGTCTGGCCCACCTGGTGCACAGGCGTGCGCACACCCCCGTTCGCCGCGCACGCCTGGGTCGAGGTCGGCGGCCGGCCCATCGGCGAGCCTGCCGACACCGTCACCTACCGCCATGTCATGACAGTTCCTCCGGTGAACTGATCGCCACGAGATCCGCCGATCAGCCCTCGCGAGGGCGCATATCCGGATCTCGCGGCGATCACGGACCGTCCCGACGGTGCGGCGGCAGGGGGGCCGTGTTCGGAGCGTCGGAATACTCGCCGATCCACTCGTCGCGCCAGGCGTTGTCGTATTGCTGCTCGTTGCAGAACGGGTGATACACCGCCACCAGTTCGTTGGTGATCATCTCCCGGTGCGGCCGGTTGCCGCCGGGCACCTCCAGGAACGCGACGTGCACCTTCCATTTCGATCCGGCGCGCTGGGTCCAGCAGCGCGCCCGCCGGTGTTTGAAGGGAAAGCCTTCGGCAGTGAGATCGTCGGCGTGCCCGACGTAGATCACCGCGTACGTCTCGGGCTTCGTCTCGGGGTCGGGTTTGTAGAGGATGGCGTAGACCCCCGGCCGGGCGGGCGGGGTCCAGCCGCCGAGCACGCGGGGTCCGGAGAAGGCGTACCCCGCGAGGGAGCCGAGGCGGATCATCCCTGGGCCAGGTCCGGGTCAGGGCCGATCTCCATGTCCTCCTCCTCGCTCACCGCCTCCACGCGCACGACCGGGTAGTCGGGGAGGCCCGCCTTGGCCACCGCGGCGGCGAACTCCGTGCGGCCCTTCTCGACGGCCTCGTCGCGGGTGTCGGCGACGACGACGAGCTGGGCGCCGTAGCGGGTGGTGCCGATCCCGGTGGCGATCCCGCCGCTCGGCGCGACGGCGTCGGCCAGCTCGACGACCTCCTCCAGCTGCATGACGCGGTCGCCCTCGGCCTCGATGCCGACGCTCCACCTGGTCATCTGCTCCCCTTTCACCGGGCCAGCGTCGGGAGCAGCTCCGCGAGCTCGGCGAGGCTGCTCAGGTCGTGCCCGGACAACAGGACGTCGATGTGCGGCTCGGCCACCATCATTCCGATGGTCCGTGGCCGGTGGCCGGGGTCCTCGCCCCGGTGCGGGTTCATCCAGACGATGTGGTGGCACAGCCGGCTCAGCCGTTCCATGGCGGTGGCGAGTGTGTCGGGGGTGCCGCGGTCCAGGCCGTCGGAGCAGATGACGACCACGCCCCCGCGGCAGACGCCGCGCCTGCCCCAGCCACGCACGAACTCGTCGAGCGAGTCGCCGATGCGGGTGCCGCCCTCCCAGTCGACGACCAGCTCGGCGGCCTCCGCCAACGCCTGGTCCGGACTGCGGCGCTGGAGTGGGACGGTGATCCGCGTCAGCCGGGTACCGAAACAGAACACCTCCACCCGCTGCGTCGCCCGCCGCGCCGAGTGGGCGAACTGCAGGAGCGCGCGCGAGTAGTCGGCCATCGAGCCGGAGACGTCGAGGATGAGTACGAGCGGGCGCAGCTTGTGTCGTCGCCGCTTCCACCGCAGGTGGACCGGCTCGCCGTGCATCCGCAGCGACTCCCGCACGGTCCGGCGCAAGTCGGGACGGCGGCCGCGCGACGACGGACGGGTGCGGCGGGTGCGGCGCTGCGGCGGGGTGAGCCGGATCCGCTCCATGATCCGCCGCAACGCGGCGAGCTCGTCGGGGGTGCAGGCGGCGAACGACTTGTGCCGCAGCGTCTCGACGTTCGACGCCACGAGCCCGAGCAGCGCCTCGTCCTCCTCCTGCTCCGAGCCGGCCGGATCGACGGCCGGGACCTGGAGAACGGCCTCGGACTCGGCGGTGGACCTGGCGGTCAGCTGGAGCAGCTCCTCGACGGGGTTGCGCTCACCCAGGAAGAACTCGCGGAAGACGTCGTCGTATCCGGCGATGTCCTCGTGGCGGCTGATCAGCGAGGTGCGTCCGGCCCAGTAGAGGTCGACGAGGTCGGTGGGGTCGAGCGGGACCATGGCCGCGCAGTACGTGGAGATGTCCCCGGAGCCGACCGAGATCCCCCGCGCCCGCAGCGCGCGGCCGAACGCGACGAGCACCCGTACGAGCTCGTGGCCTGCGGTCCGGGTGCCGGTCACGCCTGCGACGTGATCTCGTCGAGGTTGTCGCGGGCCAGCTCCATGTCCTCCCGCTCCTTGAGCACCGAGCCGAGCGTGAGGTCGGCGGCGTCGGCGGTCAGCGTGGTCTCGCCGAGGAAGTCCAGCGTGTGCGCCCAGTCGATCGTCTCCGCGACGCCGGGGGGCTTGGCGAGATCGAGCTCACGCAGCCGGTGCACCGCGGCCACGACCTTGCGGGCGAGCGCCTCGCTGACCCCCGGCCGGCGGACCAGGACGATCTCGACCTCCCGATCGAGGGACGGGTAGTCGATCCAGTGGTACATGCACCGTCGCTTCAGGGCGTCGTGCAGCTCGCGCGTGCGGTTCGAGGTGAGCACGACGAAGGGCGGGGCTGCTGCTGTGATCGTGCCGACCTCCGGGATGGTGATCTGGAAGTCCGACAGCATCTCCAGCAGGAAGGCCTCGAACTCGTCGTCGGCGCGGTCGATCTCGTCGATCAGCAGCACGGCGCGATCGCCGGACCGGACCGCCTGCAGCAGGGGCCGCTCCAGCAGGAACCGCGGCCCGAACAGCTTGTCGACGGCTGAGTCGTCTCCCGGATCCTCGTTCTCCCCGACGGTCGCTCGCTCCGACATGGCCCGGATGTGCAGCAGCTGCCGCGCGTAGTCCCACTCGTAGAGCGCCTGGCTCGTGTCGATGCCCTCGTAGCACTGCAGCCGGATCAGGTCGCGTCCGAGGACGCCGGCCAGCACCTTGGCGATCTCGGTCTTGCCGACCCCCGGCTCGCCTTCGAGGAGGAGCGGGCGCTGCAGCGACAGCGCGACGAACACGGCCGTCGACAGCCCGCGGTCGGCGAGGTACCGGCCCCGGCGCAGCGTCTCGGTCAGCTCGGCGACGCTGGTGGGTGCGCTCACGGTCGGGGTCCTCCAGCTGCCGGGTGCGGGCTCAGCGCTCGTTCTGCTCCGCCCCCATGACGAGGTCGCGCACGCTCCTGGCGCCGGGGACGATCTTGCCCTCGCGGGCGAGCCGATCGCGCCATGCGCTGCGGAGATCGTCGCCGACGGGGCCGGCGGTGGAGTCGGTGTCGGCGCCGCCGTTCGCGATGCCGCCGAAGCCGATGTTCTTCATGTTCTTGCACACCTTGGTGGTGCTGGGCGCCTCGATGTCGGCGGCGGACTGGCGCTGGGCCCTCCAGATGCCGCGCAGCACCGGCAGCGCCTCGCTGTCGGGGGCGTCGCTCTCGTGGGTCATGTCCGCACCCTCCTCGCCGCGCTGCGGGAAGACATCAGCGTAGTCGCGGACCATGCTGCTGGGCCCCGGGACAAGGGGCAATCGGTGAATAACCCTTTGCTTAGTCGTGCGCTGGGTCACAATCCACCCATGACGCTGACGCAGCTGAGCGCCTTCGTGCTGGTCGCCCGGCTCGGCTCGGTGAAGGCCGCAGCGAGTGCGCTCGGGGTGAGCGAGCCCGCCGTCTCCCAGGCGCTCGCCGCCCTGCGCAAGTACCTCGACGATCCCCTCCTCACGCGCAGCGGCGGCGGGATGGCGATGACGGCGGGCGGGAGCAGGCTGCTGACGATCGCCGCGCAGATGGTCTCTCTCGGTGCCGAGGCCGAGTCGGCCGTCCGGTCGGCGAAGGGTGCGGCCGAGCAGCTGCGGCTGGTTGCGCCGAGCGCCATCGTCGAGTTCGTCGCGGGCCCGCTGGCCGATGCGTTCACCGCACGCTCGGCCGGATCGATCGAGGTGTCGGCGGGGGTGTCGGCCACCGCGGAGATGGCCGTGCTGGTCTCGCAGCGTCTCGCCGACGTGGCACTGGGCCCCTATCTGGGTGCCGACCGCAGCTTGGGGCTGGTCAGCGAACCGATCTTCCGTTGCAGGCTCGTGGTGCTCGCGTCGCCCGACGCTCGGTTGCGCGGCTCACCCGCGGGGTGGCCGTGGCTGGTCGAGCCTGCGGCCACCGACCCGGGCAGCGACGTCAGCCGGCTGCTGCGCGGGCTCGGTGTGCCCGAGTCACGCCTGAGCGTCTTCCCCAACCAGACCGCGGCGTGGGAGGCCGCGGGCCGCGGGGCGGGTGTCGCCCCGGGGATCGCCCACCTCGCCGTCCACCAGTTGCGCCGCCGCGAGCTGCAGGTGGTGGACGTTCCGGGCACCCCGCTGGAGCTGTGCTGGCACGCCACCACCCCGCCGGTCGACCGGCGCTCGGCCGCGGCGGCCTCGCTGCGCCATTTCCTCGGCACGCCCGAGGCGATGAAGCTACTGCGATCTCCCGGCGCGGGAGTGCCCCCGTCACGGTTCCGGCCCCCTGTGTATGTGACGATCTGGAGCTGACCGGGGCGCGGGGAACCCGCCGCGCTCCCCCGTTCCTCGTAACCCGCTACACCATCGAGTGTCCACCAATAGGCCGGCCGCGTGCATTTTTCTGTCATTCCGTGAGCGGTTCTTCACACTGCGTCAGACCGCTGTAGCCTCGCCACCACTCCCCAGTGACGAGGTCTCAGGAACGGTGCGACACACGATGTGGAGATCGGTCCTCGATACGCTCCCCCGCGGTTACTCCCTCGATGAGAGGGACTGGCAACGCAGGCATCGACTCCTCCTGGGGGTCCTCGCCATGCACGTTCCGGCGCTCGCCCTGTTCGGCCTGCTCCTCCGACACCCGCCGCTGACGGTGACATACGTGCTGGTCACCCCGGTCGCCTGCCTGGCTTTCGGGTACTGGCTGCGGCGCAGGCGCCGCACGGCATCAGTGCTTGTGACGGCAGGGCTCGTGTACTCGTCGGCCGCACTGGTGGGGCTGACCGGAGGCACCATCGAGGCGCACTTCCATTTCTTCATCATCATCGGATTCATCGCGCTGTACCAGGACTGGGCACCTTTCCTGTTCAACATCATTTTTACGGTGATCAGTCACGGGATCGGCTCGGCGTGGCACCAGACATTGATCTTCAACCATCCCGCGGCGCAGGCGAATCCGTGGCTCTGGTCGGCGATCCACGGCGTGGCCGTCCTTCTCGCCTGTGTGGGCATGACGCTCTTCTGGCGGGTCACGGAGGAATCGCAGCGGGAGAAGGACATGCTGTCGCGCCGGCTCTCCGACGCCGAGATCGGCCGTCGCGAGTTCACCTCGGATCTGCTGGTGAGCCTCGCGCGGCGCAACCAGAGCATGCTCTACCGGCAGCTCGACATCATCAACCAGCTCGAGGAGTCCGAGCGCGACCCGGACGCGCTGGCCGAGCTGTTCAAGCTCGACCACCTGGCCACCCGGGTCCGTCGTAACGCCGAGAGCCTGCTGGTGCTCTCGGGTGAGCAGCCGTCCCGTACGTGGAGCGCGCCTGTGCCGCTGCGTGACGTCGCGCGAGCGGCCGTCGCGGAGATCGAGCACCTCGAACGCGTCGTCCTGGTCATCGACGAGCACCCTGCTGTCTCCGGGCGCAGCGTCACCGACCTCACGCACCTCATCGCCGAGCTCACCGAGAACGCCGTGCGGTTCTCCCCGCCGGACACGGTCGTCACCATCCGCTCCTGCCCCGACCGCGACGCCCGCGGCGGCCATCTGGTCAGCGTAAAGGACTGGGGCCTCGGGATGCCGCGGGACGAGCTGGCCGCCACCAACGCGCTTCTCGCCGACCCGCCGGAAGTCGACCTCTCGGTCGCGCAACGCCTCGGGTTCCACGTCGTCGCCCGGCTCGCGGCGCGCCACCGTATCGGCGTGACACTCACCGCGACGCCCGGATCGGGGCTGACCGCGATGGTGGCGTTACCCGCAGGGTTGTTCGAGGCACCGCCGTTCGACGGCCCACCGCCGAAGACGCAGCTGTTCGCGCCGTCGATGTCCGAGCCGGTGTCGGCCGCACCGACCTGGAACCTGCCGGCACAGTCCGGACCGGCGACGTCGCGGCGCAACGGGCCTGCCCGGCACGGGGCGACCCGAAACGGATCGACGCCGGCGTTCGCTACCACGCGGAACGGGTCGCCGTCCGCCCGGCGCGTACCGGGCGCACCGGTCAAGCGCCGCCCGCCGGAACCCGTGCCCGCCGCCGAGACCACCTGGCCCGGCTGGTGGGACCGGCCCCTCGCCGGTCCCGCCAGCACCACCGCGCCGGGCAACCCCCAGACCAGCGGCACCGTCACCCCCGCCGTGCATGCCCCGCCGGCGGCCGTGGCGGTGCCGTTTCCTCGCCGTCCGACCCCCGCCGGCGTAACGCCGGCCCCCGACCGTTCCCCAGCCGCCGAGAACCCGCCGGCCCCGGGTGACGACCACGCGGCCATCCCACCGACCCCCCGGGATATCACCGCAGTCGCCCGGGTGCCGGCGCCTCGACCCGCCGAGCCGGTGCGCCCACCACGCGCCGCAGTGGCGGCGCCGGACCGGCTCGACCACGACCCGTCGGGCAGGCACTCCCTCCGCCGGCACGTCCCCCAGGCGAGCCTGGCTCCGGGCTTGCGCGAGCCCGATCACCGGGTCGTGCCCGCGGATCACCACACGACGACGGGCAGCGCGGACGCCGCGAACGCGCTCTCCCGCTACCAGGCCGGCAGGCGGGCCGCGCTCGCCGTCGCGGAGAACGGAAGCGGAGGGTTGTCGTGACCGACGGGACGCTCAACTGGATGCTCGTCGAGTTCGCCCGGGAGACGCCCGGCGTCGAGCAGGTGGTCGTCGTCTCCGGTGACGGGCTGCTTCTCGCCACGTCCCCCGGGGTCGACGAGGACCTCGCCGACCAGCTCTCGGCCGCGGCGTCGGGGCTCGTCAGCCTCGCCAGGGGGACGGCGCAGCTGCTGAACGCCGGACCGGTGACCCAGACGATCCTCGAGATGGACGAGGGCTACCTGTTCGTCACCGCGATCAGCCAGGGCACCACTCTCGCCGTGCACGCCGCGCGCCGCTGCGACATCGGGATGGTTGGCTACGAGATGACCTTGCTGGCCGCCCGCGTCGGGCACGCGCTGACCCCGGCGACACGCGCCGGAGCCGGGAACCGTTCGTGACGCGGCCGGGCGGATCGGCGGGGCACGCCACCCCGGAGCGCCACGACGACCGCGTCGTCCCCGTGTACGCCGTGACCGGAGGCCGCACCCGCTCTGCCGGGCCCGACCTCCCGGTCGAGTCGCTCGTGGTCGCGACCGACCGGTGGACGGCAGACCTGCAGAAGGAACACCGCATGATCGTCGAGCTGGCTGCGCGCCCGGTGTCGCTCATCGAGGTCGGCGCGCGGCTGCGGGTGCCGGTCGGGGTGGCCCGGGTGCTCGTCAGCGATCTGGCGGACGCCGGATTCCTCACGGTCCACACTCCGCCGCGGTCCGCGGACGGCGGCCCCACGCCCGCGATGCTGCAGCGTCTGCTGGACGGCCTCCGTGCCCACTGACGACGCCGTCCCGACACCGCTGAAGATCCTCGTGGCCGGCGGCTTCGGCGTGGGGAAGACGACGCTCGTGCGGTCGATGTCGGAGATCCCCCCGCTGCTGACCGAGGAGGTGCTGACCGCCGCGTCGGTCGGGGTCGACGACGTCACCACGCTGCCGGGCAAGCGCACCACGACCGTCGCGATGGACTTCGGCCGGATCACGGTCGACGACGCGCTCATCCTCTACCTCTTCGGCACGCCGGGGCAGGAACGCTTCTGGTTCATGTGGGACGAGCTCGCGCGCGGCTGCGTCGGAGCCGTCGTGCTCGTCGACCTGCACCGGATCGAGGAGTGCTTCCCGGCGGTCGACTACTGCGAGAACCGGCGGCTGCCGTTCGTCGTCGCGCTGAACCTCTTCCCGGGAACGTCCACCTTCCCGGTCGAGATCGTGCGCGACGCGCTCGCACTCTCCCCGGAGGTCCCGATCCTGAGAATGGACGCCCGCAACGGCGGCTCCTGCCTCTCGACGGTGATCACGCTGGTCGAGCACGCGCTGGAGCGCACGACGGTGGCGCGCTGAGGGCACGGACCACCACCGGTTCGCCGGCGACGAATGGTCCATGATCCTGCTCATGGCGGCTGATCCGGTCATCACCACAGCACAGCGGCGCGCGCGGCTCGGACAGCGCCATCTCCTCGCCCCCGGGCGTTCCGCACCGGCCTCGGTGTCCGGGGTGGTCGAGGTGGCCGACGCGCTCGTCGCCCTGCACGCCACCGACCCCGCGTCGGTCGTGCTCGCGGTGCTCGCGCGATCGGCCGCCGACGTCCCGACGGTCGAGCGGGCGCTGCACGACGAGCGCGCCCTGCTCCGGATGCTGTCGATGCGGCGCACGGTGTGGGTGGTGGCGCTCGACGTCGCCCCGGTGGTGCAGGCCGCGTGCACGCTCGACGTCGCCGCCGTGCAGCGCCGCAGGCTCGTGGAGCACATCGAGCGGGCCGGTGTGATCCAGGACGGGGCGACGTGGCTCGCCGACGTCGAGGCCTCGGCGTTGCAGGCGCTGATCAAGCGTGGTGAGGCCACGGCGGTGGAACTGGTGTCCGACGAGCCCCGGCTGCGCACGCAGATCGTCGTGCCTCCCGACGACACCCCGCAGAACATGACGAGCCGAGCCCTGCTCGTACTGGCGGCGGACGGCCACATCGTCCGCGGCCGTCCGCTCGGCGGCTGGACGTCCACGCAGTACCGCTGGTCACCGGTGTCGGCGTGGTGGCCGGACGGCTTTCCCACGCTTCAGCCGGACACCGCACGCACGGAGTTGGCGCGGCGGTGGCTCACGGCGTTCGGTCCCGCGCCGGTTGCCGACCTGAAGTGGTGGACGGGCTGGACGATGGCGCGCACCCGCGCCGCGCTCGCCGCGGCGGGTGCCGTGCCCGTCGACCTCGACGGCGTCCCGGGCGTGGTGCTGCCCGACGACATCGAGCCCGTGGCGGAACCGGAGCCCTGGGTGGCGCTGCTCCCAGGGCTGGACCCGACGCCGATGGGCTGGCAGGAGCGCGGCTGGTACCTCGGGCAGCACAAGGCCCCGCTGTTCGACCGCAGTGGCAACATCGGCCCGACGGTGTGGTGCGACGGCAGGATCGTCGGCGGCTGGGCGCACCGCGCCGACGGCACGGTGGCGCTGCGGCTGCTGGAGGACGTCGGCGCCGAGGCGACCGCCGCCGTGCACGCGGCGGCCGAGCGCCTCGCGGGCCGGGTGGGCGGCGTACGGGTCACGCCGCGGTTCCGCACGCCGCTGGAGCGCGAGCTCGTCAGTTCCTGACCGCGTTGCCGCTGGTCAGCGGTCGGCCGGGAATCCGCCGGCCCGCGCCGCCATCACCCCGAGGGTGAGCAGCAGCCGGTCGCGAGGGTCGGCGATGGAGCGGCCGGTGGCCGCCTCGATCCGCCGCATCCGGTAGATCACGGTGTTGCGGTGGCAGAACAGCGCCGCGGCGGCATGGGTCGGCGAGCCTCCGTTCGCCAGCAGCTCCTGCAGGGTGTCGAGGAGCATGTCCCGGTCGGCGGCGGGCAGGTCCAGCAGGCCGCCCAGCGCGCTCCGCACCACCCGGGGCACCAGCTCCGGGCTGTCCACCAGCAGCGCCTCGGGCAGCCGCTCGTCGAGCACCACCAGACCGGGCTCGACCAGGGTGCGGGCCGCGGTGTGGGCCATCCGGTAGCCCGCGTCGATCGCGCCCAGGCCGTCGACCACCGGGGAGACGCCCACCCGGCCCTCGGCGCAGGGGCGCAACGCCTCGACGGCCAGCTCGGGCGGGCGTGACCCCAGCGCCACCAGGCCGACCTCGTCGCGCGGGCGCATGAACCAGGCCGAGACGATGCCGTGGGCCGCCAGCGCCTCCAGCGGCGACCGCAGCGGATCCTCGCCGGTCGGCTCGAGCGGCGTCACCACGCACAGCATCGGGCCGCGCTCCGGCATCCCGAGCACGGTGGCCGCCTCCCGGAGGAACGCCGGGTCGCTCCCGCGGCCCTCGATGAGGCCGTCGATCACGGCGTGGCGCCTGCTCAGGTCGTGGCTCTGCAAGCGCAGTTCCTCGAGCCGGTAGGCCTCGACCAGCGCCGTGGCGCTGCTGTCGTTGACGCGCCAGACGTAGCTCGCCGCGTCGAGCAGGGCACTGTCGTACCGCCCCGAGAAGCGGCCGCGGGAGGTGTTGAGCAGGGCTTCCCACATGACGCGCCCACCCAGCCGGTACGCCTTGAGCACCACCTCGAGCGGCACGCCCTGGCGCGCACGAAGGCGGCCGGTCTGCCGCGAGGTGTCCTCGGGATCCACGCCGCCCGGGACCTGCTCGGCGAGCGTCTGCACGCCGCGTTCCATGTTCGCGCGGCACGCGCTGCGCAGCTCCTCCACCATGTCGAGCTCGGCGTAGATCGGCTCGCGCTGCAGCACCATCACGGTGAGCCGGTCGGCCAAGCCGTCGACCTCGCCGATCAGCACGCCCCCGAGTACGCGCAGCGCCTCGGCGGATTCCTCGGGGAGGGGGCGACGCGCGACGCCCGTGCGCGTACCGGTGGCGCGTCGGCCTTCGCCGGCGGTCCGCCGGGTGGGGATCATCCCGGCACTGTGCAACAGACCGCACAGCGCCGTCCACTACCGCGGGCGCAGTGCCCAGTCGATCGACGGCGATCTTGGGCTCCGAGCACATGGTGCGGACTGGGCGCAGCGCCCAAAGTTGGGCCACCCCGGTGATCGGGGTCACCGCCGCCCGCACTCGGGAGACGCCCACGTGTCAGTGTCGACATCGCCCACCGGGCCGACGGCGTCCCCGGACGCGTCGGCCGTCTTCGCGGTCAGCGGAATCGGGGTCCGGTTCGGCGGCCTCGTCGCGCTGGACGACGTGTCGCTCACCGTCGGCCCGGGCGAGGTGCACGGGGTGATCGGGCCGAACGGCGCGGGTAAGACCACCCTCTTCAACGTCTGCTGCGGCTTCGTCCGCCCCGACACGGGCACGGTGCTGCGCCACGGCAAGCCCGTACGCGACCTGCGGCCCCATCAGCTCGCGGGGATGGGCATCGCGCGCACCCTGCAGGGCGTCGGGCTCTTCCGCGGGCTCACCGTGGTGGAGAACGTGATGGTCGGCGCCGACCGGCACCGCCGGGCCGGCTTCGCCGCCACGCTGTTCGCGTTGCGCAAGTCGGACCGCGACGAACGGGCGCTGCGCGAGCGCGCGATGGCCGCGCTCACCGAGCTCGGGGCCGACGGCTACGCCACCCGGTTGCCCGGCAGCCTCCCGTACCCGGTGCAGAAGCGGGTCGCGCTCGCACGGGCGCTCGCCACCGAACCCGACCTGCTGCTGCTCGACGAGCCCGCGAGCGGCCTCAGCAGCGACGAGATGAGCGAGCTCGGCGAGCTGATCCGCAGGCTGACGGGCCGGATGTCGGTGGTGCTGGTCGAGCACCACATGGACCTGGTGATGTCGGTCTGCGACCGGATCACCGTGCTCGACTTCGGCAAGGTCGTCGCCGACGGCACCCCCGACGAGGTGCGCGACGACCCCGCGGTGATCGACGCGTACCTGGGCGAGGAGGCCACTCATTCATGAGCGAACTTGCGAGCCCATCATCGAGCACAGCAGCACCGCGAACGCGGCCGACGAGCGCAAGCGAGGAGGGCGCGTGAGCGAGCTTGCGAGCTCATCATCAGCGCCGAGTACCGGGACGCTGGAGATCTCCGGCCTGACCACGGCCTACGGTCCGGTCACGGCGCTCGACTCCGTCGACATCACTGCCGGGCGAGGGCAGGTCACCGCGGTGCTCGGTGCCAACGGGGCCGGCAAGTCGACGCTGCTGCGCACGGTGTCCGGGCTGGTCCGGCCGGCGGCGGGGACGGTGCTCCTGGACGGCACCGACCTGACCCGCGCCCCCGCCGAGGAGATCGCCCGCGCCGGGATCGCACACGTCCCCGAGGGCCGCGGCGTCATCACCGAGCTCACGGTCGAGGAGAACCTGCGCCTCGGCGCACTGCTGGGCGCCTCCCGCAAGCGCACGGAGCACAACCTGGCCCGGGTGTACGAGATGTTCCCCGCGCTGGCGCAGCGCCACCGCCGCGACGCGCACGTGCTCTCCGGCGGCGAGCGGCAGATGCTCGTGATCGGACGTGCCCTGCTGTCGGGTCCCGACGTCCTGCTGCTCGACGAGCCGTCGCTCGGGCTGGCGCCCCGGATCGTCGCGCAGATCTTCGGGCTGCTGCGCGAACTGGTCGACAGCGACGGGGTCACGGTGCTGCTCGTCGAGCAGAACGCGCGCAGCGCCCTCTCCATCGCCGACGTCGGGATCGTGCTCAACCTGGGCCGGGTGGTGGCCCGTGACAGCGCGGACGCCCTCGCCGCCGACGACGGTCTGCGCCACGCGTACCTGGGCTTCTGATGCGCACGGTCACGAATCTCGCGAGAGGAGAGCAGTGCAGCAGTTCCTCAACGTCACGCTGACCGGGCTCGGCCAGGGTGCCGTCTACGCGGCCTTCGCGCTGGCCCTGGTGCTGATCTGGCGGTCCACCCGGATCGTCAACTTCGCGCAGGGCGCGATGGCCATGTTCACGACCTACCTCGCGCTCACCGTGATCGAGGGCGGCCAGTCCTACTGGGTGGCGCTCGTGGTCGCGCTCGTCACCGGTCTGGTGCTGGGCGCCGGGATCGAGCGGCTGGTGATCCGGCCGGTCGAGGGCGGACCGGAGCTCAACGCCGTGATCGTGACGCTGGGCCTGTTCGTGGCGCTGCAGGCGCTGGCCGCGATCCTGTTCGGCTCCACGTTCCAGTCCTTCCCCGCGCCGTTCGACCTGCGCGGGTTCACCGTGGGCGGGGTCAACATCGCCTTCACCCCGAACAGCATCTACACCATCGTGGCCGTCGTCGTGGTGATGCTCGGCCTGGTGGCGCTCTTCCGCTTCACCGACCTCGGCCTGAAGATGCGGGCCGCCGCGTTCAACCAGGAGGTGTCGCGCCTGCTCGGCGTGCGCGTCGGTCGCATGCTCACGCTCGGCTGGGCGCTCGCCGCGGGGGTCGGATCGCTGTCGGGCCTGCTGATCGCGGGCGGGAGCCTCGTCTTCCCCGCCTACATGGACGCCGTGATCGTCTACGGATTCGTCGCGGCCGTGCTCGGCGGGCTCGACTCGCCCGCGGGCGCCGTGGTCGGCGGCCTGACGATCGGGCTGCTGCTGTCCTACGTGAGCGGCTACCTCGGCAGCGAACTGGTGGCGCTGGCGGCACTGGTCATCCTCGTCGCGGTGCTGCTGGTCCGTCCGCAGGGCCTGTTCGCCCGCACCGCGGCGCGGAGAGTCTGATGTCCCAGCAGACCGACGAGCCCGCAGCCACCGCGCAGGCGTCCTCGGCGCCCACGGCCGCGGCTCCGCAGCCCCGCCGCCTGGACGCCCTGCGCCGCAGGCTGCCGCACTCCACCTTCGGCCGGCACGCGCTGATCGTCGTCGTCGCGCTGGTCGCCGTGGTGCTCGTGCTGGAGCTGACGAGCCCGTTCCGCAACTCGCAGTTCGCCACGATGTCCTACTACGCGATCGCCGCGGCGGGCCTCACCGTGCTCACCGGTCTCAACGGGCAGATCTCGCTCGGTCACGGCGCGCTGATGGCGGTCGGTGCCTACACCACCGGGCTGCTGCTCGGCGACGACGGTACGGGCCTCCCGTTGCTGCTGGTCATGCTCGTCGCGGCCGTCGTCACCGCGGTGGTCGGAGCGGTGGTCGGAGCGGCCGCCGCCCGGCTGCACGGGCCCTACCTTGCAGGCGCCACGCTCGCGCTGGCCGTCGCCGTGCCGGGGCTCGCGATCTACTTCGACCACACGCTCGGCGGCGAGCAGGGACTCCCGGTCGCCTCGCCCGACGTGCCCGACTGGTTCTCCGACGCCGTCTACTTCCTCTCCGCCAACGAGACGCCCACCGCCAAGTACCTCGCCTACCTCGGCTGGGGCACGTTGCTGCTGGTGCTGCTGCTCCTGGCCAACCTGATGGCCGGGCGCACGGGACGGGTCTGGCGTGCCGTGCGCGACGACGAGGTCGCGGCGGAGCTGGCCGGCATCCGGCTGGGCCGCGTCCGCGTGCTCGCGTTCGTGGTCAGCGCGGTCTGTGCCGGGCTGGCGGGGTCGGTGCTGGGCATCGTCGTGCGGCTGGCCGCGCCCAGCGGGTTCACCATCGTGCTGTCGCTGGGACTGCTCACGGCGGTGGTCGTCGGCGGGCTCGGCAGCCTCGTCGGCGCTCTGCTCGGCAGCGCGCTGCTGGTGTTCCTGCCGCCTGCCGTCACCAACATCGGAATCGGCGCGGGACTCGACGGCACCCAGGCCGCACAGCTCGCGCCGTTCGTCTACGGCGTGGTGCTCGTGCTCGTGATACTGCTCGCGCCGTCGGGGGCCGTGGGCGTGGTGAAACAGATCTGGAACCGAAGCCGGACGAACCGCCGGGAACCCTCGACGAGGAGGACAGGATGATCAGGAGAAGCAGGCGCTGGGCGCCGGCCGCGGCAGCGGTCGCGGCAGCGCTGGTTCTCACCGCGTGCGGCGCGGGCGGGCGGCCCGACGGCGGGTCCGGGGACGGCGCGGCGCCGTCCGTCGGGATCACGGAGACGTCGGTGAAGGTCGGGGGGCACTTCCCGCTCACCGGTGTGGCCGCGCCCGGCTACAGCGAGATCCCGACCGGGACGAAGGCCTACTTCGACTTCGTCAACGCCGCGGGCGGCGTGAACGGGCGCAAGATCGACTACGTCTACCGCGACGACGCCTACAACCCGACGCAGACCAGCCAGGTCGTCAACGAGCTCGTCCTGCAGGACCAGGTGTTCGCGATCCTCTCCGGGCTCGGCACGCCCACGCACTCCGCGGTGCTCGACTACCTGAACAGCGAAGGCGTGCCCGACCTGTTCGTCTCCTCCGGCTCGCTGCTGTGGGACCAGCCCGACAAGAACCCGCAGACCTTCGGCTGGCAGCCCGACTACGAGATCGAGGGCAAGATCGTCGGGCAGTACGTGGCGCAGAACTTCCCGAACGCCAAGGTCGGGCTGTTCCTCCAGGACGACGACTTCGGTCGCGACGGCGAGCTCGGCGCCCGCCGCTACCTCGACAAGCAGATCGTTGCCGCGGAGCGCTACACCCCCGGCAACACCGACGTGGCGCCGCAGATCGCTGCGCTGCAGGCGTCGGGAGCCGATCTCGTGATCGGCTTCAACGTGCCGTCATACACCGCGCTCTCGCAGCTGCAGTCGCTGCGGCTGAACTACAAGCCGCAGTGGATCTACTCGAACGTCGGCTCCGACCCAGGCCTGGTCGGATCGCTCCTGGCCCGCTTCTCCGAGGGCGCCGTGACCGACTCGGCGATGCTCGACGGCGTGATCACCACCGAGTACCTGCCCGGTGTGGACGCTCCGCAGGACCCGTGGACGCAGCTGTTCCAGCGGGTGTGGGACCAGTACGGCGGCGACGGCGACCTGACGAACTACCGCATCTACGGCATGTCCCAGGCCTACACGTTCGTGCAGGCTTTGCAGGCGGCCGGCGCCGACCCCACGCGCGAGAGCATCGTGGCGGCCATCGAGCGGTCGGGCGCGCAGTTCCAGGGTCCGTGGATGGCGCCGTTCCGGTTCTCGGACGATCGGCACGCCGGCATCTCGGGTGTGGAGGTCACCCGCATCAAGGGAGGCGCCACGGAGAGCCTCACCCCTGTGCTCGTGACCGACAACGGTGACGGACCGATCACCGAGTCGACACAGCAGGAGACCGCACCACCGGCCAACGGCATTCCGACCGTGCCGGCCTCCGGCTGAGTCCCGGGCAACCGCTCCCCTGCGGTTCAGGAAGGCCATCGCCGGGCCGCGAGGTCCGGAGGTGGCTTTCCTGGACTTCCGGGAACGGCTCGGTCACGCCGACGAGGCCGGCTGATCCACCCGCAGCGGCGGGAGCGCCGCCGCGATCTGATCACGGTCGGGCTCGAGCCACGGCGGCAGCTTCAGCGAACGCCCCAGCGCCAGCAGCGGCTCGTCGACGGTGAAGCCCGGCCGGTCGGTGGCGATCTCCAGCAGCACTCCCCCGGGCTCGTGGAAGTAGATGGAGGTGAAGTACTGCCGATCGAGGATCTCGGTGACCCGCAGCCCGGCGTCGACCAGCTCCTCGCGCCAGCGGGCCTGGGTGGCCTGGTCGGGCGCGCGCAGGGCGATGTGGTGCACGGTGCCGCCCGCCTGCAGGCCCCGCGGGCCCGGGTCGGCGGCCACGTCGATGACCGCACCGGCACCCCCGTCGGCCATCGCGAAGCGCGCGCGGTCGCCGTTCTCACCGCGCAGACGCATCCCCAGCAGGCCCGCGAGCATCTCCGCGGTGGCCTCGGGCAACCGTTCGGACAGCGTGAGGGAGTACAGGCCGCGCACCGCGTGCTCGGCGGGCACACGGGCGACGCCGTCCCAGCCCGACCGGGCGTCACCGGGCGCCGCGACGACGTCGATGACCAGGCCGTCGGGGTCGCGCAGGGTCAGCACTTCCTCGCCGTCGCGGGTGCGCGGGCCGTCGATCTCGAGGCCGAGGCCCACGAGGTGGCGCTGCCACCAGCCCATCGACTCCGGCGGCACGCTGAACGCGGTGGCCGTGGTCAGCCCGCTGCCCTGACGCCCGGGGGGCACGCCCTGCCACGGGAAGAACGTCAGGAGCGTGGACGGCGCGCCCTGCGCGTCGCCGTAGTAGAGGTGGTAGGTGCCGGGAGCGTCGAAGTTCACCGTCCGCTTCACCAGCCGCAGCCCCAGCACCTGTGTGTAGAAGTCGACGTTGCGCTGCGGGTCCGACGCGATCGCCGTGACGTGATGCAGACCGTGCGGAGCGATGTCGCTCATCCTCGTTCTCCCGTCATCCGGTGACCGTGGTTGCATACGCAACGGACGCGCGCGGTTGTCTCCCTCTGTACTCGCTCGATCACCTCGTGGCCAGGGGTGACGTGGCAGAGTTCGGGCTGTGAACGCTCCCCCTCTCGACCTGATGGCCGACATCGTCGGCGGCTGGCTGCAGCTGCCCGGTTCCGCATCCGCCGAGCTCATGGGCTCGGTCGGCTTCGGGTTCCTGTGCGTGGACCAGCAACACGGCCTGATCGGCGACGACGCACTTTTCCCGATGCTCCAGGCGCTGGACGCCACCGGCACGCCTGCCGTCGTGCGGGTCACCGGCAACGAGCCCAGTGCGATCGGGCGGGCCCTGGACCGCGGGGCCGCCGCGGTGATCGTGCCGCTGGTCGACACGGCCGAGGAGGCGGCGCGCGCCGTGGAGGCATGCCACTACCCGCCGCGCGGCGGGCGCAGCTACGGCCCCACGCGGGCGGCCTGGTCGCCCGGCAGGCCCGACCCGCAGTGCATCGTCATGGTCGAGACGGTCGCGGCGGTCGAGGCGCTCCCGGAGATCGCTGCGGTCGCCGGGCTCGACGCGGTGTTCGTCGGGCCGTCGGATCTGGCTCTCAGCTCGGGCCGGCTGCCGCGAGCCCAGGACGACGCGGACTACGAGCAGATGCTGCGCAAGGTCGTCACCGGCTGCCGTGACCGTGACCTTCCGGTGGGCATCTACTGCGCCACCCCCGCGCACGTGCACCGCTTCCGCGAGCTGGGGTTCACCTTCTTCGCACTGCAGTCCGAGGCGGCGATTCTCCGGGCTGCAGCACTGGCGCTCCTGACGGATGCGCGCGAGGATGGGCGCCCATCTACACAGTAATGAAGTAATTCCAGGAGCTCTTCTGTGACAGACACCGTCCCGACGCTCTACGACTGGTGCGGCGGATCCGCCGCGTTGCACCGCCTCACCGACGTGTTCTACGACCGCGTGCTCGCCGACCCCGTGCTCGAACCCGTCTTCCGGCACATGGGCCCGAACCACCGCGACCACGTGGCCCGCTGGCTCGGCGAGGTGTTCGGCGGCCCCACCGACTACACCGACGAGCTCGGCGGCTACCCCGCGATGCTGAGCCACCACATCGGCCTCGCCATCACGGAGGAGCAGCGGGTGCGGTGGGCGACCCTCATCGCCGCGAGCGCGGACGAGGCGGGGCTCCCCGAGGACCCCGAGTTCCGCTCCGCCTTCGTCGCCTACGTGGAGTGGGGCACGCGCATCGCCCGGGAGAACGCGGCACCGGGCGCCACTCCCATGCAGAACGCGCCCACCCCGCGGTGGGGCTGGGGTGAGGCCCCGCCCTACCTCGACTGATCGCGCGGCGCCAGTGCCGCCAGCGCGCCTGCCGCGCGGGCCGTGCTGGTGAAGTAGGCGATCCCGAGTTCCTCGAGGAGGTCGATGCTGGCCTGGGCGGGCCTGGTGTAGCTGTAGATCACGATCGGCACCGCCCGGGCCAGCGCGACGAGGTGCTCGCGCTCGCGTTCGAGCTGCTTCTGGTCGGCCAGCGTCGCCACCAGCACCACCGCGTCGACCTCACTGCTCTCGGCGAGCAGCCGCACCACCGGGCTGATCCCGCCGAGCCCGAGCACCTGTGCCGTGGCGTCCACCGGATTGGCCGGGCTGCCGTACGGGGGGATCCCCTCGCGCAGCCGCGCTTGTAACCCGTCGGAGAGCAGCGGCACCTGCAGCCCGGCCGACACGAGGTCGTCGGCGAGCCAGGTGCCGGCACCTCCGGACACGGTGACGATCCCGACCCTGGGTCCGGCGAGCCGGGTGGTGCGCGACAGCGCGAGCGCCAGGTCGATCATGTGCTCCTGGTCGTGGGCCCGCAGGATTCCGGGCCGGTCCAACAGCTGGGCGTAGAGCGCCTCGTCGCCTGCGTCGTGCGCCGTGTGGGCGAGCGCGGCCCGCCTGCCCGCCTCCGTGTTCCCGACCTTCGCGACGACCAGCGTCTTCTCCGCAGCGAGGGCCGCGTCCCCGAGCGCCCCGAGCCGCTCCGGATCCGCCACGCCCTCGACGAACAGCAGCAGCACCCGCGTGTCCGGGTCGTACAACAGCGCCTCGGCGAGGTCGGTCAGGTCGACGTCCACCTCGTTGCCCGTGGTGACCACGTGGCTGAACCCGAGCCCCCGGCTGAGCCCGTCGTTGAACAGCGCGAACCCCAGCCCGCCGCTCTGTGCCACCACCGCGACGTCGCCGCGGCGCAGCCGCACCAGCCCGCGCCGGTAGTCGACCGTCGGGCTGAACCCCAGCGGAACGTCGTCGACGACGTTGATCAGGCCCTCGCCGTTGGGGCCGAGCACGCGCATGCCGGGGTGGCGCGCGCAGACGTCGGCCAGCGCCTGCTGCCGGTCGGCGGCGTCGGCCTGCTCGGCGAACCCCGAGCTGATCACCACGGCGAACCGGGCGCCCGCCCGTCCACAGGCGTCGAGCACCTCGACCACGCGGCTCGCGTTCACCACCACGAGCACGACGTCGACCGGCCCGGGCACCGACTCGATGTCCGGGTAGCAGCGCACGCCGTCGATCTCGTCGTAGCGGGGGTTCACCGGGTACACGGCGCCGGTGTAGCCGTGCTGGGCGAGCACCCGCTGCGGGATCCCGCTGATCACCCCCTCGTTCGCCGAGGCGCCGACGATCGCGACCGACGCGGGCCGCAGCAGCCGCTCGACGTCGAGCGGCCGGGAGGCGAGCGGGCTCGTGGGCCCGGCCGGGCCGCCGGCCGAGGTCCTGTCCGACGCCGTGGTCACGATGCCCTGCCCAGCGCGGCGGCACCCAGCATGTCCCGCGCGACGAGGAAGCGCTGGATCTCACTCGGTCCCTCGACGACGCGGGCCACCCGCAGCCCGCGGAACCAGTGCTCGAGCGGCATCTCCTTGGTCATCCCCATCCCGCCGAGGATCTGCATCATCGCGTCGACGACCTGGTACCCGGCCTCGGTGGCGTAGACCTTCGCGATCGAGGCCTTCGTCCGGGCGTCGCGGCCCTGGTCGGCCTCCCAGGCGGCCTCCCACGTCAGGTGACGGGCCGCGGCAAGCTGCATGCGCGCGTCGGCCAGCGGGAACTGGACGGCCTGCCGGGTGGCGAGCAGCGCCCCGAACGTCTCCCTCGTCTTCGCCCACTCGACCGCGATGCGCACGGCCTCCTCGGCCACGCCGACTGCCTGCGCGGCGTAGCGCAACCGGCCGCGGACCAGCCACTCCTGGGCCAGGCCGAAGCCTTGCCCCTCCTCACCCACCAGGTTCTCCGCCGGAACCTCGACGTTGTCGAACACGACCTCGGTGGTCCAGTGGTCGCGCAGCACGGGTACCGGGGTGATCGTCATCCCGGGCGTGCCGGAGTCGACGATGAAGGCGCTCATCCCGCGCCGCCCCGCCTCGCGGTCCGTGCGCGCGTAGACGATGCCGTACCGCGCCGTGTCCGCGCCGCTGGTCCACATCTTGTGGCCGTTGATCCGGTAGACGTCGCCGTCGCGCGTGGCGACGCTGCGGATGGCCCGCGCCGGGTCCGATCCACCGGTCGGCTCGCTGATCGCGCTGAACGCCGTCCAGGCGTTCTCGATCGTCGGGCGCACGTACTCCTCGATCTGGCGCGGGCTGCCCTTGTAGAGGACGTTCGGCGGTTCGGAGCCGAAGACGCCCGCCCCCGGCCGCGGGAAGCTGTAGCGGTGTTTGGCCATCTGTTCGGCCAGCACCACGCCCTCGAACACGCCGAGCCCACCGCCGCCGTACTCCTCCGGCGCCTCCAGGCACCAGAACCCCGCTGCCCGGGCCTTGGCCTGCAGCGTCCTGAGGTCGTCGACCGGCAGCCCGCGGGCGTCACCGGGCACGCCCGCCTCGACGGGAACGATCTCCTCCCGGACGAAGTCGGCGACCGTGTCCCGGAGCAGCCGCAGGTCGTCGGGCAGGTCGAATCCTGCGAACGTCATGCGTGCCTCCTTTCCAGGCCCTCCCGGGGCCCACTGTTGGTCAGCGCCCGGCGAACCGGCCGGGGCGCTTCTCGCGGAAGGCGGCGAGCGCCTCGGCGGAGTCCTCGGTGGAGGTGACCACCGCCATGTGCGAGGAGATGAGATCGAGCGCGGTGCGCAGGTCGGACCGCGCCGACTGGTAGACCGCACGCTTGATCGTCCGGATCGCCACCGGAGGCCCGTCGGCGATCTTGCGGGCCAGGGTGGAGACCGCGCCGTCGAGGTCCGCGTCGTCGACGACGTGGTTGGCGATCCCCAGCCTGCCCGCCTCCTCGGCGTCGATGAAGTCACCGGTGAGCAGCAGTTCCAGCGCCTTCGCCGTGCCGACCAGGCGCGGCAGGTAGTAGCAGCCGCCGTCGCCGGGGACGAGGCCGACGCGGACATATCCCTCTGACAGCCGTGCCGAGCGGGCCATGATCCGCATGTCGCACATCAGCGCCATGTCCATCCCGGCGCCGACGGCCACCCCGTTGATCGCCGCGATCACCGGCTTGTCGAGGTCCTCCAGCGCGTAGGGGATCCGGTGGATCCGCTCGGTGAGGCTCTCCTTGCGCTGCAGCGGCGTCGGGGGTGCGGCGCCGTCGCGACGGTCGAGGTCGACGCCCGAACAGAAGGCGTCACCGGCGCCGGTGAGCACCACGACCCGCACGTCCGGATCGGTACGTGCGTCGCGCAGCGCCTCCGCCCACACGTCGATCATGTCCATCGTGAAGGCGTTCTTGCGGTGCGGCCGGTTCAGCAGGATCGTGCCGATGCCGTCGGCGACGGTGTACTCCAGATCCGCCACGGGACACCTCCTCTCAATCTGTACTGATCAGTTGGGGGCCAGTAACCGCGACGGCGCGAGCTGGTCCAGCTCGCGCTGCGGCGGCAGGTTGCGCCCGCAGGCCATGACGACGGCACCTGCCAGCACCAGCGCCGCGGAGATCGCCGGAATCGCCGCGGGCGTGCTCGACTCGATCAACGCACCGCCGATGATCGGCATGAACGACAGGGTCAGGAACGAGAAGCCGAGCGAGAACGACGTGCCGGTGCCCCGCAGCTCCGCGGGAAAGGACTCGGCGGTGTAGCGGGTGTAGCAGCCGAACGTGCCGTTCCCGAAGAACCCGAACGCGACAAGGCTGACCAGCGCCATCGAATAGGTCAGGTGCGGCGTCACCAGAAGCGCCAACGCTCCCGCGGCGAGCACCGAGTAGCCGGTCATCAGCCATTTCGCCGGAAGGTGGTCGGCGAGAAAGCCGACGAGGACCTGACTGCCCAGCGCGACCCAGTTGCTCAGCCCGAACAGGAACGCCGCCGCCCCGATCCCGATCCCGTCGACGTGCACGAGGTAGGTGGTGACGACGCCGATGATCAGGCCGATCCCACCGTTGATGCAGAACCCGAACAGGCTGGTGACGATGGTCTGCCGGCGCAGCTGCGGCGAGAAGAGCGCGCGCCAGCCGGGCCGGTGGTCGAGACGTCGGCGCTCGGTCTCGGCGCGCACGGCCGTGAAGCTGCGGGACTCGCGCAGGAACTGCGCCGAGACCAGCACGATGAGCACCGGGGCGAAGGCGATCAGGAACAGCGGGCGCCAGCCAGACGACGGCAGCAGCACCGCGGCGAGCGTGCCCGCGATGGCGGCGCCGAGCGGGTAGCCGGCCTGCACGAAGCCCATGATCAGCCCGCGGCGGCGGGCGGGCGCCTCCTCGGCGACCACGGTGTTCACCACCGGCTCGGTGAGGCCGTAGGACGTCGCCGCAACGATCCGGACCAGCACGAACTGCCAGCCGGCGCCGACCACCGCCGTCAGCCCGCCGAAGATCCCGGTGCCCAGCAGCGACACCTGGAATCCCCAGCGTCTGCCCAGCCGGTCGATGAGACGCCCGCCGATCACGGGCGCCGCGAACGTCACGAAGGCGAAGATCCCGACCAGGTACTCCATTGTGGACAGGGACACGCCGAGCGCGTCGGACAGCGACGGCACCGCGACACCGAGCATGGTCTGGTCCATCGAGACCAGGGCCCAGGCCAGGAAGCTGACGATGACCACGAAGGCGACGTAGCCGGAGCGCCGGGACGGTGGAGCGGATGCGGCCGTCGGTACGTCCCCGGCGGGGGTCTGTGAAGCGGTCATCGTGCGTTCCTCCTCATCGAGCGCAGTGATGACGTTCCAGTGATGACGTTCCAGTGATGACGTTCCAGTGATGACGTATGAGTCGGGCGCCGGCGTGGGTTACGCCGGGCGTCGACGTGCGCGCTAACCGAGCACGGGGCCCGGCCGCGTGAGCACGTGGACCACGTCGCGCTCGCTGGCGGCGCGGTGGCCGTCCATCACCTCGACCAGCCGCTCGACGTCCCGGTCGCCGAGCGCGGCGAGGAGCGCGTCGTGCTCCGCGACGATCAGGGCGCGGGCCGAGCGCTCCGAGCTGTAGACGGCGCGGTAGGGGACGGTGCGGTCCCAGAGCCGGGACACCTCGGCCACGACGTGCCCCAGCCCGGTGGCGAGTCCGAAGATCCGGAAGTGGAACTCGCGGTTGAGCGAACGGAGCTCCCGGGAGGGCTGGTCGACCATCTCGGCCATCCGGGCGTTGAGCCCGGCGAGCAGCTCCAGCTCGGACGCGGGCACCGCCTCGACGCGGCGCAGCAGCTCGGACTCGAGCAGCCTGCGCATCAGGTAGAACTGCCCGAGCTCGTCGGCCGAGAGCCGCGTGACCTCGAACCCACCTGTCGGGGACGCCGTGACCAGCCCGTCGGCCTGCAGGTTCTTCAACGCCTCCCGCAGCGGGACGCGGCTCATGCCCAGTTGCTCCGCGAGCGCGAGCTGGCGGATGGGCTGGCCGGGCAGCAGCCCCCCGTCGTGGATCAGCTCACGGACCGCGAGGACGGCGCGCTCAGCGAGACTCGCCGTGGAGCTCGTGGTGGTCGGCATCGGGTCCCTCGCTCTTGCGCGACGCTGGGGCCCTTTCTGAATACAGTGCTGAATACAGTCAGGTCAACGGCTGCTCGGGAACGCGCTCGGGGGTGCCGAGGGCGTACCCCGCCACGTCCTTGTAGCCGTCGGAGATCGCCGCGAGCTCCTCGCGGCTGATCACGTCCTCGATGCGGGCGAAGGGCCGGTCGCCGCTGCGCCGGCTCACCTCCCGCAGGATCGCGTCCGGCGGGTTGGCGCGGTTGGTGCGCACGACCGCGGCCGTCGCGGGCCTGCGCTTGTGTTCGTAGGCCTGCAGGGCGCTGTGCACATCCGGCTCCTCGACGAGGGCAGTCCGCAACGCCCTGGCGTCGAGCACGGCCTGGCCCGCTCCGTTCGAACCGCGCGGCACCATCGGGTGCGCGGCGTCGCCGAGCAGCGTCACGCGCCCCGCCGTCCACCAGTCCAGCGGCTCCTGGTCGACCATCGGGTACTCCAGGACGCTGTCGGTCGCCTCGAGGAACGCCGGCACGTCCAGCCAGTCGAAATGCCAGTCGGCGTACGCGGAGGCGAAGTCCGCGAGCTCGCCCTGACGGATCCAGTCGCGGTCGGTGCGCTGTGGGGTCTCCCGCTCGGCCACCCAGTTGACCAGCTGCCGGCCCTGCGCGTCGACGTCGTTGCGGATCGGGTAGATCACGAGCTTGCCCTTGTCGAGCCAGCCGATGCGCACCATGCTGCCGCCGGACAGGAACGGCTCCCACACGGTCACCCCGCGCCACATCGTCACACCCGAGTAGCGGGGCTCGCCTTCCTTCGGGTGCAGCTGCTTGCGGATCACCGAGTTGACCCCGTCGCACGCGATCACCGCGTCGCCCCGGACCCGAACGAGCGCACCGTCCGCGGTGCGGAACTCGGCCGTGACGTGGCCGTCCTCGTCGCGCGTGCCGGTGCAGGTGTGCCCCGTCACGACGGCGTCGGGTCCGAGCCGCTCGCGTACCGCGGAGAGGAGAACGGCCTGCAGGTCGCCGCGGTGGATGGAGTACTGCGGGTCGGGATAGCCGGCGTCACGGCCCGCGGGCTCGCGGTAGGCGAGCTGGCCGAACCGGGTGAAGAACACCGATTCGCGGGTGAGCACCGCGGCCGCCGACAGATCGGCCTCGAGACTGAGCTGCCCGAGAACGGCCCCTGCATGCGGGAGGACGTTGATCCCCACCCCGAGTGCCCGGATCTCGGGCACCGACTCGTAGACGCGGCACGGAATCCCGGCGTCGTGCAGTTCCAGGGCCAGGACGAGCCCGGCGACGCCGGCGCCGACGATGACGATCTCGGGGCGGTTGCTTGCGGTCATGGTGGGGCTTGGTCTCCTGTCGTTCGGGTGGACCAGACCGACGGCCCCAGCTCGCGCAGCAGGCGGCGCGTCGTGACCCATCGGTCGAACACGGATGCGGGGTCGGTGAGCCGGAACCGGATGCCCGACTCGAGCACCGCATACGGCGCCGTGTCGGCGCTGGCCTCCACCACGCGCCCGTCGACGACGGTCAGGGGGGCTCCGGGGAGGGCGAGTTCGCCGTGCGAAGCCAGGGCCAGGAGCACGGTGTAGGAGACGCCGTCGACCACCGCGGTGAGTGCGCAGCGCCCGGTCCGCGCCATGTGGCGGGTGGTGGTGCTCGACGGCCACGTGGCGAGCCGAACATGCTCCTCGTCGAGCACGACGATCTCACCGATGCTGATCAGCGCCTGGTGGGGGAACGCCTCTTCGGTGACGGTCAGCAGGGCCATCGTGAAGCCCTCGTTGTCGTCCTGGTCCAGCACCGCGCGCAGGGCGGGCGGGACCTTTCGGTCCAGCAATGTGCTCATGGCGCCAGTGTCCTCACGAGCGTTCGCCCGTCCGCGCCGTTGCTCATGCAGGTCTCCCGCTCGCTCCGATGCCCACTCCAGGGGCGAACGGAAGGTTACGAGGTTGTTCCTCTCATAGGAAGAAAGTGACGGCGATATTCCTTAGTGCGGAACGTTCTCCTGCGGAGGGCTACCCGGCGGAGATCGCCTCCGTGACAGCCGCCGCGGCGGCGAGCAGAGGTGCGCTGAGCTCGTCGAGGGCGCGCCCCCGTACCCGCGAACTGGGAGCGCCGATGACGACCGCCGCGACCGCGCGACCACGCCGGTCGCGCGCACAGGCGCCCACCGCGCTGACACCGCGCTCGGTCTCCTCGACGTTGCGCGCGTAGCCGCGCCGCCGGATGCCGGCGAGCTCACGGCGCAGCGCGGCGAGGGCCGGGCCCGCGGCGTCCGGCGTGAGCGGGAGGCCGCTCGGATATCGCTCGCCCAGCTCGTCGGCGGTCAGTTCGGCGAGCAACGCCTTGCCGCCCGAGGTCAGGTGCGCGGGCATCAGGAGCCCGACCCGGGGGGCGACCCGGCGGGCCGGGCTGCCCTCGACCACCGCGACGAACCGGGCGCTGGTGCCCTCCAGCACCACCAGGTGCACCGTCTCCCCCACCTGCGCGGCGAGCGCCTCCAGGTGCGGGCGGGCGCAGGCCACCAGGTCCACGGGCTCGACACGCGGCGCGGCCACCGCGTCGAGGGCGGAACCGGGGAAGTACTCGTGCCGGACGTCCCGGCGTGCGAACTCGTGCCGGACGAGGGTCGTGAGCAACCGGTGCGCCGTGGACGGGGCGACGTCCAACGCCAGCGCCGCCTCGTACACCCGGAGCCGGCCGCGGGCATGCAGGAGTGCGAGCAGGTCCAACACGCGGTCGGCGGAGGTCGAGGCGGTCGGTGTCGGCACCTCCGAGATTCTGCATGGCCGAATGTCGTGCGCGGGACGAGACGGGTTCGGCCGCAGTTCCTAGCGTGGGGAGAGACAGCTTGATCGGGAAGGAGTGCTTCGATGACCAGTACCGACACGCGGCCGGTCGCCGAGCCCACCGCTGAGGAAGCGGCGGCGCTCGATCAGCTCTACGCGGACTTCGCCGCAGCCCACATGGCGCCGCTGTGGACCCAGCGGGCCGGACTCATGCCCGAGACCCCGCAGCCCGCTGCGGTCCCGATGCTCTGGCGCTGGTCCACCCTCTACCCGTTGGCCGCGCGGAGCGGCGAGCTCGTGCCGGTGGGCCGCGGCGGCGAGCGCCGGGCCATCGCGCTGGCCAACCCCGGCCTGCCCGGCACCGCCTACGCCACCCCGACCCTGTGGGCGGCCATCCAGTACCTCGGCCCGCGCGAGGAGGCACCCGCGCACCGGCACACGCAGACGGCGTTCCGGTTCGTCGTCGAGGGCGAGGGCGTCTGGACGAACGTGGCGGGCGACCCGGTCGCAATGCGCCGCGGCGACCTGCTGCTCACCCCGGGCATGCACTTCCACGAGCACCACAACACCACCGACCACCCGATGGCCTGGGTCGACGGACTGGACATCCCGCTGGTCCGCCAGCTCGACGCCGGGTTCTTCGAGTTCGGCCCCGACCAGCTCGCCACCCGGGAGACGCCGGCGGCGTCGCGTAACGAGCGGCTGTGGGCGCACCCCGGGCTGCGGCCGATCGGCGCGCCGCGCACCCCCTCGTCGCCGCTCATGGCCTACCGCTGGGAGCACACCGACGCCGCGCTCACGGCTCAGCTCGAGCTGGAGCGGGAAGGGCACCCCGGCGTGGTCTCGCCCGGGCACGCCGCCATCCGGTTCAGCAACCCGGCCACCGGCGGCGACGCGCTCTCGACGATCCGCTGCGAGATGCACCGGCTCGCCCCGGGCGCCCGGTCGGCCACCACGCGCGTGGCCGGTTCGGCTGTCTGGCAGGTGTTCTCCGGCTCCGGCGTCGTCACGGTCGGCACGCAGCGGTACGAGGTCGCGACGGGCGACCTGTTCGCCGTGCCGTCCTGGGCCCCGGTGACGATCACGACCGACGAAGGCCTCGACGCCTTCCGGTTCAGCGACGACCCGGTCTTCGAGGCACTCGGCCTCGCCCGCAGCACTATCGAGAAGGCAGTGGACGAGGAACAGGCCGTAGACGAGGAACAGGCAGAGAAGCACGCATGAGACTCGCCACCGGTCCGCACCGCCGAGGGCACCCGCGCCGTCCGAGTCGAGGACGACGACGCCGTCGACCTCGGCCACCCGGACCTGGGCGCTCTCCTGCGCAGGCCGGACTGGCGCGCAGAGACGGCCGCGGCCGACGGCATCCGCCACGACCTGGCCACCCTGGACCACGCGCCCGTGGTGCCGTTCCCGGAGAAGATCGTGTGCGCCGGTCTGAACTACCGCGCGCACATCCTGGAGATGGGCCGCGAGCTCCCGGGCGTCCCCACCTCGTTCGCCAAGTACGGGCGGTCGCTGATCGGCGCGTACGACCCGATCATGCTGCCGGCCGGGTCGGAGCAGGTCGACTGGGAGGCCGAGCTCGGCGTCGTGGTCGGGGCCGAGGTGCGCCACGCCACCCGGGAGCAGGCCGCGGCGGCCATCGCCGGCTACACCGTGGTCAACGACATCACCGCACGGGACTTCCAGTACCGCACTCTCAGTGGCTGCAGGGCAAGACCTTCGAGGCGAGCACGCCGGTCGGGCCCTGGCTGGTCACCACCGAGAACGGGGCGGTTCCCGGCGAGCTCACGTGCAGCGTGGACGGCGAGCTGATGCAGAAGGCCGACACCAGCGACCTCGTGTTCGACCCTGCCGCGCTGGTGGAGTACGTGTCCTCGATCATCACGCTGGCGCCCGGCGACCTGATCGCCACCGGCACCCCCGGCGCCGTCGGCCACGCGCGCAAGCCCGCGCGCTACCTCGGAGCAGGCTCGCAGGTAGTCACGCGCGTCGAGGGCATCGGCGAGTGCCGCAACACCTGCCGCGCCGACGGCACGCCGTCCTGAGCGCTCCGGTATGGCGCGGTAGCTGATAGGGCGAGCCGGCCCTCGTGGTGCTGACCGGTGACCGCCTCGACCGGCGGGCTGTGGGCGGTGGCGTGATCATCGTTTCGGGAGCGGAAACCGTGGTGGACACGCCTCCGCACCCCGAACCGGTGATCTTGATGCCTGCTCCGGGGCGACTCTCCGCGGTGATCGATGTTTCGGGACCCGCATCCGCTCTGGGCGCGCCTACCCGTCCCCAATCGGTGATCATGGCCGCGACGGGCGCTGCCGCGGCGGGCGGGCAACGGGGGCGGTCTGGTCCTTATGGTGCCCCCGGTGATCACCTTCCCCTCGCAGGCCTGTGGACGGTCGCGTGATCATCGTTTCGGGAGCGAGAACCGTGGTGAACGCGCCTCCGCGTCCCGAACTGGTGATCTTCGGGCTGCTCCGGAGCGGCGCTCCGCGGTGATCGACGATTCGGGACCGGTAGCCGTGCTGGGCGCGGCTGCGCGCCCCCAACCGGTGATCATGGCCTCGACGGACGCTGCCGCGGCGGGCGAGCATGGGGACGGGCCCGCCCCGCAGGGTGGCCACCGGTGATCACCTCGACCTCGCGGGCGTGAGCGGTGGCCCCGACGTCGACACAGCCGCGACCGCCCACCCCGGCGCTCAGCCGGAGCGCGGGGGCAGTACGCAGAACTCGTTGCCCTCGGGGTCGGCGAGCACCACCCAGGGGTGCTCGGCCTCGTCCGCCACCCGCATGGCACCGAGCCGCACCAGCCGCTCCACCTCGTCCTCCTGCGACCCGGTCATCGGCGCGATGTCCAGGTGCAGCCGGTTCTTCCCGCCCTTGCCCTCGGGAACGGGCTGAAAGACCAGCATCGGCCTGTCCGCCGTGCCAATCTCCACGTACTGCACTTCATGGGCGTCCCGCCACCGGCCGCGCACCTCGACGCCGAGCGCCGCGCACCAGAACGCGGCACACCGCTCGGCGTCGAGGCAGTCGACCGCAACGGCGACCAGTTCGCTGTGCACGACCGGATCTTCGCCCATCGACGCGCCATCCGCAGGCCTCGGCGGTCAGCCGGGCAGGTAGTTCAGCCGGACGGTGTCGGTGCGCTCGCCCCACCGCAGGTCGAGTGTCCAGCAGCCGGGGGCGGGCAGGTCGACCGCCGACGGCCCCGGTCCTCCCGGCACCTCGCGGACCACGGGAGGATCGCCGGGGCTTCGGCGCGCGGTGATCAGCAGCGGGCCGGTGGATGCCGGTTCCCGGGCCACCCAGAGGATCTTGTTGTTCCGCCCGGGCTCGGGCGGAGAGGTGAGCGGGCCGAACAAGATCGCCGCGACGTGCCCGCCGTCGCCGAGCACGTAGGGCATCGCCGGCTCGGGCGCGGTGAAGCCGGTCCTGGCCCATTCGGGCAGCACGGCAGGAGCGACCTCGGCCGCACATCCCGGCGCTGCCGCCGGTGCGATGGGACGCGTCCCGATCCCGAGCGGCACGAGCACGGCCACCACCGCGACGGCCGCAACGGTGCCGGCCACCTGCGCCACGATCCGTCGACGGGCGCGGCGGCGGCCCGTGCGGACGATCTCCTCCACAGGGGCGTCCCGCACGTCGAGCCCCGACGCGGTGCGCCGCAGCAGCGTGCTGATCTCATCGGGTGTCATCCCGGCTCCCTCTCCGCGGTCGGCAGCAGGTCCGCGAGCGTGGTGTCGGCGGCCAGCAGGGCGATGGCCCGGGCGGTCCGGCTCTTCACGGTGCCGGCCGGGACCCCGAGGACGGCCGCGGTGCGGCGTTCGCTCAGATCGGCGAAGAAGCGCAGCACGACGACCTGCCGGTGCTCCTGGCGGAGCTTCGCCAGCGCAGCGCCCACGGCCGTGCGCAGCAGGACCTCGGGTTCGGGACCGGCTTGCCCTGCCGGTTCCGGTGGCTCGGCGTGCGGCACCTCGCCCCGCCACCGCCTGCGCCTGCCCCTGGAGATCCCGTTGACCAGCACCCGGTAGGCGTAGGCCTCCGGGTCGTCGGCCGCACGCACCCGCGACCATGCCGCGTAACAGCGGCTCAGCGCGTCCTGCACGGCGTCCTCGGCGTCCGGACGGCTGCAGCCCAGCAGCACGGCAGCCCGGACCAGCGGCCCGTACCGCGCGCTGACGAAAGCCCGGAACCCCGCGTCGTCGCGTCCCAACCGGGCCTCCTCGTACTGGTTTCCCTACCTGGAGGAGTACCTGGCCGTCATATCCGGTTCCGCACCCAGTACGTCAGCTCTGCTCGAACAGCACGCTCACCGACTCGCCGTTGTGGATCCGCCGCACCGCCTCGGCGAACGCGGATGCGGTCGAGAGCACGGTGAGCTTGGGGGCGCGGTCCGCGTCGTGCACCGGCACCGTGTTCGTGCAGACGATCTCCGTGACCTCCTCGCGCTCGCCGATCCGGGCCAGCGCGCCGTCGGTGAACAGGCCGTGGGTGCAGGCGACCCGCACGGACGCCACCTCGTGCTCGGCGAGGCGGTCGAGCAGCTCCAGGATGGTGGTGCCGCGGGCGATCTCGTCGTCGAGCACCACGACGTCGCGTCCCCTGACGTCACCGATGATCTCGCTGATCACCACTTTGTCGTCCGCCAGCCGCTCCTTGGCGGCCGCCGCCACCGGCACCCCGAGCAGGCGCGCGAACCGCGCGGCCTCCTTCGCGTAGCCCAGGTCCGCGGAGACGACGACGGAGTTGCCGAGATCGTCACGGCGGAAGTGCTGGGCCAGCTCGTGGCGGGCGTGCAGATGGTCGACGGGAACGCCGAAGAACCCGTGCACCTGGGGTGAGTGCAGGGTCATGGTCAGCACGCGGTCGGCGCCTGCGGTCTGCATGAGGTCGGCCATCAGCCGGGCAGCGATCGAGATCCGCGGCGCGTTCTTCTTGTCCGAACGCGCGTAGGCGAAGTGCGGCATCACCACGGTGATCCGCCCGGCCGACGCACCGCGAGCGGCGTCGAGCATCAGGAGCAGCTCCACCAGGTGCTCCTGCACGGGCGGCGAGAGCGGCTGCACGATGTAGACGTCGCGCTCACGGCAGTTGGCGAGCAGCTGCACCTCGAGACAGTCGTTCGCGAACCTCGTGACGCGCGTCGAGGCCAGAGGTATGTCGAGATGATGGCAGATCGCCGCGGCCAACTCCTGGTGCGCCGATCCGCTGAACATGGTGATCTCGTGCATCCGCTGCTCCCCCAGCCGGTTGTGAGGAGAGCCTTTCACGCGAACCGCTCAAGCGGGGCGTGGCATCCAGGTGTCGCGGCACGCATCGAGCAACGGCGCCTGCAGGCGGGCCCACGGCGAGATGTCACTGTCATCGGCACGGGCGTCGGCGACGAACGCGTCCCAGCTCGACCACTCCCACGAGTCCACCTCGTCGGGACACGGCCGGGGCTCTCCCACCAGCCTGCACACGTACACCGGGCAGAGCTCGTTCTCCTCCACACCGCCCGCCGATGCGCGGTAGGCGAAGTCGGGCAGGACCAGCTGCAGGTCCACCGCCGTCATCCCCAACTCGTCGGCCAGCCGCCGCCGCACGGCGTCCTCGCCCGCCTCATCCGGAGCGGGATGGCCACAGCACGTGTTGGTGCGGACGCCGGGGAACGTGCGCTTGTCCCGGGCCCGCCATGTGACGAGCAGCCGCCCGGCCTCGTCGAAGCCGTAGCAGGAGAAGGCGAGATGCAGAGGTGTCTGCGCGCCGTGCACGGTGGCCTTGTCGGCCACCCCGATCGGACGGCCGCCGTCATCGAGGAGAACCACCTGCTCAGCCGGTGGAGTGGTTACGACATTCACCTCCACCAGTCTGCTGGACGAGCGGGCTGCACGCCCGCAGTATCACCCGACTGTCCTCACCCGACAGGCGTGGACCAGGTCACACGCTCCGCGGCCACCACCGTACGAGCGGGCCGGCCGCCATCTCGTCCGAGACGTGGACGTCGACGACGGCACAGCCACCACCGCGAACCACCTCGACCGCCTCCTCCAACGCCGGGCGCACGTCCGCGGTCGCGGTGGCCTCGGCGCCGAACATGCCGAATGCCGCAGCGACGTGCGAGAAATGCTGCTCGCCGTAGTCCACGCCGACGCTGCGCCCTCCGAAGTCGGCCTCCTGCCGCATGCGAACGTGGCCGAGGGCGCTGTTGTTGATCACGACGACCAGAAGCGGGGTGCCGAGCCGGACCGCGGTCTCCAGCTCGCCCATGGTCATCGTGAACCCGCCGTCGCCGACCAGGGCACAGACGAACGCGTCGGGGTGGGCGATCTTCGCCCCGATCGCGCCCGGAACCCCGAACCCCATCGTGGCCGCCGTCGGGTAGTGGAAGAGCCCCGCGTGCTCGACCGGGAAGTACTGCTCCGCCCAGTGCAGGTAGTTGCCCGAGTCGAGCACCAGGCGCGTGTCCGCGTCGAGGAGCTCGCGCAGCTGCTCCACCACGTACCGGCTTTGCGGGGTGGTGTCGTCCCGCCGGTAGCAGGCCAGCTCCTGCAAGTAGCCGGCCTGTTCCTTCTGCAGCGTCGTCAACCAGTCCGACGGGCCGGCGGCCGAGGCCTCGACGGCGGCCCGCAGCTCCGGCAGGAGGTCGCCCAGGTCGGCCTGCACCCCGAGATGCACCGGGTAGACGCGGCCGATGACGGCGGGGTCGAGGTCGACGTGCACGAGCTTGGCGTCGGCGGCGAAGCTCATCGCGTACTGCTCGGTCATCTGCTCGGAGAACCGGCATCCCAGCACCAGCACAACGTCGGCGTCCTGGATGCCCCGCCGGGCCGCCGGAGAGCCGCCGATACCGGCCATCCCGATGCAGTGCGGGTCGCGGTCGGGCACCGGCTTGCGCAGCCACGACTGCACCACCGGGGCGGAGAGGCCGCGGGCGAGCGCGAGCAGGTCGTCCGCGTTCTGCGGGGGTACGCCGCCTCCGGCGATGATGAGCGGCCGCCGCGCCGAGCGCATGAGCGCGACGATCCCGTCGCGGGAGCCGTGCGGCGTGATCGGGCCGACCGGCCGCGTGGGGCGCACGTACGGACCGGCCTCCTGCTGCATGAAGTTCTGCGGAATCGCGACGTGGACCGGCCCCGGGCGGCCGGTGAGCGTGCGCCGGTATGCCTCGTTGAGGATCTTCCCGGTGTGGCCCGGGTCGTCGAGCCGCACGGACCATTTCGTGATCGGCTCGAAGAGAGCGGAGAGATCGATCTCCCCGTAGGCCTCGCAACCCTCGTGGGCGTTGCTGCCCTGTGCGGTGAGAACCAGCATCGGCAGCGACTCCACGTGCGCCCCCATGACCCCGATGGTCAGGATGGTTGTTCCCGGCGCCCTGGAGCCGACGACCACGGCGGGCCGGCCGGTCTGGAAGGCGTACGAGTACGCCATCATCGACGCGCTCTGTTCGTGGCGCGTCAGGATGAACGGCACATCGGTCGTGGTCGAGATCGAGTCGATGATCTCGAGGATCCCCTTGCCCGGGATCCCGGCCACGAAGGGCGTCTCCACATCGGCACACCACCGCGCGATGGCGTCACAGACCTTCACGTTTCCTTCTTCCGCTCGGACCGGAGCTCACGCGGTCAGCCGGCCGCAGCGCTCCGGCCCGGCACGAAGCGGCCTCCGCGGGCACCCACCGGCTTGCCCTCCTCCGCGACCAGCGCGCCACGCAGGTAGGTCCGCACGGTCTGGCCGCGCACCCGCCGCCCGTCGAACGGCGTCCACCCGGCCTTGGAGAGCACGTCCTGGTTGCGCAACACGCGCTCGCCCGATGGGTTGACCAGCACGAGATCGGCGTCGGCTCCCGGTGCGACCCGGCCCTTGCGTGGCCAGAGCCCATAGGTGCGCGCCGGAACCTCCGCGTAGACCCTGGCCACGTCCTCATGGGACAGATGGCCGCGGGCGGCCGCATCGAGCAACAGCGCCATGGTGCTGTCCAACCCGGGCAGCCCGAAATGGACGTTCCAGATGTCGCCCGCGCGCTTCTGCTCCAATGTGGACGGTGCGTGGTCGGTCGACATGTGGGTCAGGGTGCCGCCGCGCAGCAGCTGCCACATCTGCTTCTCGTCGTCGTCGGTACGGGCCCTGGCCGGCGGGGTGAACTTGCGCAGCGCCCCCTGCTCGAGCACCTCCTGCTCGCGCAGGAGGAAGTACTGCGGGCAGGTCTCGGCCGCCAGGCGCGCCCCCCGCGCCCGTTCCTGGGCGACGTACTCGGCCACCTCCGGATGGCTGACGTGCGCGATGGTGGCTCGTGCGCCGGTACGCCGGACGAGGAGTGCGGCGACCGCGGCCGCCACCACCTCGGCGTCCCGGTTGCGCCACTCGGGCACCAGCCCGCCGTCGTAGCGCCCGGCCTCCCGCAGGATCTTCTCCGCGGCTCCCGTCAGGGACTCGTCCTCGCAGTGCATCAGGCTGACCGAGTCGACGAGTGCGGTCTGCGTGAGGTGCTCCTTGAGCGCGGCGGCGTCGTGCCCCGGCACGCCGTGGGTGGTGCACGTGAACACCTTGAAGAAGGCGACGCCTGCGGCCGCCAGCTCCGCGACGACCGACGAGCGGCCCGGCCAGGCGTGCGCTGCGAGCCCGTAGTCGACGTTCGACCGGTCGAGCAGGTACTCCCGCTTGGCGTTCAGGTCGTCCACGCTCACGACCGGCTGGCCGTGGCTGTGCTCGATGATCGTGGTGACCCCGGACGCGGCCGCCGCGCTGGTGCCCGTGGGGAAGTCCTCCCGCTCCGTGCTCCCCGGGTCCATCAGGTGCACGTGCGTGTCAACCCCGCCCGGAAGCACCAGGAGCCCCCCGGCGTCCACGGTCTCACGGGCCGTGGGCTGCTCGGGTCCGACATAGCTGATCCGGCCGTCCTGCACGGCGACGTTGAGCCTGTTGCGTCCGTGTGCGGTCACCACGGTGCCACCCGCGATGACGAGGTCCATGTCGGGCATCTCGTGCTCCTCCCCTTGTGCCGTTTCCGAGCTTTCCGGGCGGGCTACGAGTAGCGCAGATCCGCGCTGCTGCCGAACCAGTCGGAGGAACCCGCCCCGGCGTTGACGATCAGGCTCTGCGTGCGGGTGTAGCCGCGGTAGGAGTCCCAACCGTTCTCCGAGCCGATCCCGCTGTCCTTCGAGCCGCCCCACGGGGACGCGGGGTCGATCCGGTGGTGGTCGTTGATCCACACGATGCCGATGTCGAGCTGGTCGGCGACCCGGATGGCTCGTCCGACGTCCCGGGTCCAGACGGAGGCGGCGAGCCCGAACTCGCAGTCGTTCGCCTGCGCCACCGCGTCGGCCTCGTCCCGGAACGGACGGACCAGCGTGACCGGCCCGAAGACCTCGTCGTACCACAGGTCGTGTGCCGGGGTGATGCCCGCGACGACCGTCGGTTCGTAGAAGAAGCCGCCGGCGTACCGCGCATCCTCGGGCACGCTGCCCCCGCACAGCACGGTGGCGCCCTGCTCGCGGGCCCGGTCGACCGCCGCCGCTACCCGCTCCCGTTGCGGCCCCGAGACCAGCGGGCCGATCTGGGTCTCGGAGTCCAGGGGGTCGCCCAGCCGCAGCGCCCGGGTGCGGTCGACGAGCCGGTCGACCACCGCGTCGTACATGCTCTCCACCACCAGTACGCGGGCTCCCTGCACGCAGGTCTGGCCCGTCGCGATGAACGCCGCGAAGAGCGCGCCCGCCACGGCGTCGTCGACGTCCACGTCGTCGAAGACGATGACCGGCGCCTTGCCCCCGAGCTCCGCGGTCACCGGGATCAGGGACCGTCCGGCGTTGCCCGCCACCACGCGGCCGGTATCGGTGCCGCCGGTGATGTCGAGCTTGTCGAGCCCCGGATGCTCGGAGAGTAACCGGCCGGTCGTGGCGCCGAACCCGGTGACGGAGTTGACCACGCCGGGCGGCACACCCGCCTCCTCCAGCAGAGCCACGAGCGCCGAGGGCACGGCGGGGCCGAGCTCGCTCGGCTTGACCACGATGGAGTTGCCGGCTGCGAGGGCGGCCGACAGCTTCTTCATCGTGATCAGCAGCGGGTGGTTCCACGGGGTGATCAGCCCGGCCACACCCAGCGGGACCCGCCGCACCACGTTCAGATAGCCGGTGCCGAACTCCGGCGCCGTGCCCTCCGCGGACTGCGCCACCGCGCCGAAGTACTCCAGCCACTCCGGCAGGCGGCGCAGCTGGGCGCGCATCTCCCGCAGCGGCCGTCCGATCTGCAGCGTCTCCAGCCGGGCGTACTCGTCGATGCGGTCAGCCAGCAGCGCGGCCGCACGGTTGAGGATGCGCGCCCGGTCGCGGGGGCGCATGCCGCTCCAGCGCCGGTCCTCGAAGGCGGACCTGGCCGCGCCGACGGCGGCGTCGACGTCAGCGGCACCGGCGTTCGCGACCTCGCCGAGGTGCTCGCCCGTCGCAGGGTTGTCCAGCGGGAACGTCGCACCGTCTGCCGCCGGGACCTGCTTCCCGTCGATGTGCAGCAGGATGCGCTCGGGCATGTGTCCGTCCGTCACAGCTCGTCATCTCCTTGATGCCTGCCGAAGAGTCGTTCGGCGTTGCCGTGCGCGATCGCCTCGAGCTCGCGGGCGGACAGATGCAGCCCTCCGAGCTGCTCGTCGAGCCCGCCGGCGCCCATGTCGAACGGCATGTCGGTGCCCAGCACCACCCGGTCCGAGCCGACCTGGTCGACGAGGAAGCGGACCGCGGCGCTGCCGTGGGTCAGGGTGTCGTAGTGGAACCGCCGCAGGTACTCGCTGGGCGGATGCGCGCAGCCCCGCGCCTCCGGCCGCACGCGGTGCCCGTGGTCGAGCCTGCCGATCTGGTAGGGCAGGTGTCCCCCGCCGTGCACCAGGAGGAGGTCGAGGCCGGGCAGCGCGTCCAGCGTTCCGGACAGGATCAGCCGGGACGCGCAGACCGCGGTCTGCCAGGGGTTGCCCTGCAGGTTGGTCAGGTAGAAGTCGCTCAGCGGCCCGGGCGTAGAGCCGACGTAGTAGGGGTGGACCATCAGCGGCACGGACAGCTCGGCCGCCGCTGCGAGCACCGGCCGCAGGCTCTCGTCGTCGAGTTGCACGCCCTCGGCGTGCGGGCCCACCTCGGCTCCGCGGAACCCGAGCTCGATCACGCACCGGCGCAGCTCGTCGACCGCCGCGCGTGGATCCTGCAGCGGCAGGGTCGCCATGGCGGTGAACCGGCTCGGTGCCGCCGCCACCATGCCCGCGATCGCGTCGTTCACGATCCGCGCGGCCGCAGCGGCATCCGCCGGCTCGATCCAGTACAGGAACAGCGGCGGCGCGACGGACAGGACGGCGCTGTCGATGCCGCAGGCGTCCATGGCCTTGAGCCGCATCTGCACGTCGTGGAACTCGGCGAGCAACGGGTAGCGGTAGCCCTGCCGGTGCACCACCCAGGGCGATCCCTCCTGCTCCGTGATCGTGATGCCGTCCGGGGCACCGCCGTCGTACATCGCGTCGACCAGCGTCTGCGGGATGACGTGAGCGTGCGTGTCGACGACCTTCATCGGGAGTCCCCGAGCGCTTCCAGCACGTCCTGAGCAGGCGCGACCCAGCCGAAGGCCTGCCGGATCACGGCCAGCGCGGCGTCGTGCAGGTGCCGGTCCATCGTGTCGACGCAGTCCTCCACCACCACCGGTACGTAGTCGCGGGTGTTGGCCGCGACGGCGGTGGCCAGCACGCAGCTGTTGGTGTTCACACCGGTGAGCAGCAGCGTGTCGAGGGATCGGGAGCGAAGGACGTGGTCCAGGTCGGTGGCCACGAAACAGTCGTAGCGTTTCTTGCTGTCGACCACGAGGTCGTAGTCGGCCTCGTAGACCTCCGGCATCAGCTGCAGCCCGGGGCTTCCGGGCAACTGGTGGCGCATCGCGTTGGACCGGCTGGCGCCGGTGTCCGCGACGGCCGCCCACCACGGGTTGGAGGCGATCTCCGCCGCGGACCGGTAGGAGGTGACGACGTGCACCACCGGCACGCCCTGGTTGCGCACCTCGCGCAGGAACTCGGCGTTGGCCTTCGTGACACGCGCGGCGGCGTCGGCGGGTAGCGGCATCGTCGCCACCTGGGGGTCGAGATGGCCACGGTGCAGGTCGATCGTCACGACGGCGGCTCGGCGACCGGACAGTGGGAGAGTCATGCGGATGCGACCTCCTTGGGGTGGGAACGACGTTCGATCTGCCCCGTGGGCAGCACGTAGTCCACGACGTCCTCGGCGGGTTTGCCGTCGACGCGGTCGCGGAGCCAGTCGGCGGCGTAGGTGACCCAGTTCGGGCCGAGCGCCACCGACGGGGTCGGCAGCGACAGCGCGTGCCTGCCCTGCTGGTAGACGAGCATCGGAGCGGGGGCCGGACAGCGCGCGGCCAGGTCGTAGCTGTGTTCCATGGGCGAGAGCTCGTCCTCGTCGCCCGCGATCACCAGCCACGGCGCCGACATCCCGCCGATCAGCGGGCGCAGATCGATCTGCTGCGCCATCTTGTCGAAGGCGGCCTCGTCACGCTCCAGGCCCGACATCCACATGTACCGGGCCTTGAACGACGGGGAGGCCATCTCGAAGATCATGTGGCAGCCCGGCTCGTGGCAGACCAGCCCGACCGCCGACCCCCGCAGTGCCGGCTGGGTGGCGGCGATCTGGCTCATCCAGTACGAGCCGAAGGAGAGCCCGAAACCGACCATGCGATCGGCGTCTACCTCGGGGCGCTGCCGGCACCACGAGACGATCTGCTCGCCCGCCTCGACCCACGCCGTGGGGGTGAACTTCACGCCGCGCACCGGGGCCTCGCCCTGCCCCGGCCCGTCGAACGCGAGCACCGCGAACCCGCGCTCGAGGAACTTGTCACCGTAGAGGTTGACGTTCAGCTCCTTCGGCGCGTCCATTCCGCCGCAGGAGATGACGGTCGGCAGCGGGCCACCGGTGTCGCCGCTGGGCAGGTGGAACCAGGCCGGGATGAAGCTGTCGCCGAAGGGGATCTCCACGCGCTCGACGTGGTGGTCCGCCAGCTCGGCGTACGCCTGGTAGCAGGCGTTCTTGCGGTCGTCGAGCGCGACGAGATCGGGACCGTCACGCCAGATCGGCCATTCCGCCGTGACGTAGAGCAGCGCGGCGTGGAAGAAGTTCTCGCGAGCGGTCACGGGGTTGGTGGCGGCCCGGGCCAGCCGCTCCCGACGCTCCGCGAGCTCGGTGAACACCGGCACCATGTCGGCGAACTTGTGGATGCGCGACTCCGCCACCCTGAAGTCCGGCGTGGCGTCGACGCCCATGGGCCGCAGCGTGTAGGCCACCCGCGGCTGGTCCCACTCGAGACCGTCGGTGCGCAGCACGGAGTCGGTGATCCAGCGTTGCTCGCGCCACCGGCGCGGGCCGATCTCGTGATCCATCGTCACAGTCCCCTCCACGGACGGTTTCAGGACGCGGTCCGGGTTCGCGCATTCGCGAACCTGCCGACGTCGACGAAGATCAGGGCGACCACCCCGACCAGCGGCAGCACCGTCAGCTGCCAGATCGCGGCTCCGCCCCAGCCCGTGCCGGCGACCAGCGCCGAGAACACGTACCCGGCGAACGCCGCCGGGACGTAGAACGCGCTCACGTAGACGCCGGAGGCACGCCCGATCAGATGTGGCCGGACAGCGCGCTGCATCGCCGAGTAGATGTTGACGAACAGGAAGCCGCTCGCGATCGCGCCCTCGCCGAACGACAGCACGTACTGGGCGACGGCTCCGGTGGGCCCGTTGAACAGCAGGTAACCGACCACCGCGCCGATCAGCAGCGCCACGGTCATGAGGACGCGCTGGTTGACGCGGTCGCCCAGCCAGCCCGCCGGGATGCCCAGCAGCGCGCCGAGCCCGAACATGCTCGCGGCCAGCGCGGCCTGCCCGCTGCTCCAGTGCAGCTGGGTGACCAGGAACGTGGGGTAGAGCCCGATGTAGCCGTACATCGACATCCCCACCACCACGGCAGTCACGCCGAGCAGCACGGTGTTGCGGTTGTACAGCCGCTGCGGCACGTGCGCGACGTCCAGCGGCCGGTCCACGTCACCGGCCACCTCCTGCCGCTCGGTGAACGCCCTGCGGATCACCACCGCGATGAGCACGCAGAACGCCAGGCCGATCAGGCCGTAGACGAGGAACGGCATCTGCCAGTGCCCGGCGCCCGCCAGTTTCGCGCCGGCCAGCGGGCCGACGAACCCACCGAGCCCGTAGGCGAAGTTCAGGCTGCCGAGCGCCAGTGAGCGCCTGGCGAAGAAGTAGGCCCCGACCGCCGAGAACAGCGCGGCGTTCTGCAGCGCCTCCCCCACACCGGACAGCGCCCGGTAGGCCAGCATGTCCCAGAAGCCGGCGGCAACCATCGTGAGCAGCGTGAACACCGAGTAGATGAAGACGCCGAGGATGATCACCGACTTGCGCGACAGCCGGTCCAGCAGGTAGCCGGCCGGCACGCCGGACAGCCCGATCCCGAGGGTGAAGATCGTCGACAGCAGCCCGCCCTGTGCGAGCGTGAACCCGTAGTCGTGGCTGATCGGTGTCAGCAGGACCGGGAAGACCTGGCGGTCCATCGCATTGACGACGTAGGAGCCCGCCAGCACGACGAGGCCGACGAGGGCAACCGTTCTGGACAACCTTGCGGCGTCGGACGGTGGACGAACGGCCGGTTCTTGCACGTCGGGACGGGCCACGACACCACCACTTCTTCCCTATCGGCGCGAGCAACAATGCATCCTATAAAGTGCAGAGTACAGAGCGTCAACTAGGCAGGAGATGGGATGACGAAGCCGTGTCTGGCAGTGGGCTCACTGGGAGGCACGATCACGATGACCCGAGACGATGGGGACGGGCGCGGCGTCACGCCGTCCCTGACCGTCGCGGACCTGCTGGCAGCGGTCCCGGGCCTGGCGAACTCGACCGAGCTGCTGACCCGCACCCTCGCCACCGCGCCAGGTGCCTCGCTCGGCTTCGCCGACGTGCTCGCGGCGATGGACTGGGCTCGCCAGGCCGTCGATGACGGCGCCGCCGCAGCGGTTCTCGTCCAGGGCACCGACACCCTGGAAGAGACCTCCTACCTCCTCGACCTGCACTGGGACCGGGAGCAGCCGCTCGTGCTCACCGGTGCGATGCGCTCACCCGGCCAGCCCGGGGCCGACGGCCCGGCGAACATCCTCGCCGCCTCGGCGGTGGCGACCGCGCCGTCATCGCGAGGCCTCGGAGTTCTGGTCACGATCAACGACGAGGTGCACGCCGCGAGGCGCGTCCGCAAGTCCGACGCCACCGCGCCCGACGCCTTCACCTCGGCGCCGTTCGGACCGCTCGCCCGCATCCACGAGGGGGCGGTCGTGTACGCGAACCGGCCCCGGCGGTGGGCTGCCCTACCCCGGCCCACCGGCACACACGTGCCGCGGGTGGCGCTGCTGGAGGCGAGCCTCGGCGACGACGGCGCCCTGCTCGAAGCCGTGTGCGACGCCGGATACGACGGCGTCGTGCTCTCCGCCTTCGGCGCCGGTCACGTGTCCGCGACGATGGCCGACGCCGTCTCCGCGGCGGTCGAGCACGTGCCGGTGCTGCTCACCAGCCGAACCGGGAGCGGCTCGGTGCTCTCCAGCACGTACGGGTTCACGGGCTCGGAGCAGGACCTGCTCGCCCGCGGGGTCGTGTCTGCCGGCTGGCTGGACGCGCACAAGGCCCGGATCCTGCTGTGGTCGCTGATCGCCACGGGCTCCCCGCTGCGCCGCATCCGCGAGGTGGTCGCCGCTCGAGGCGGGCACCCCGGTGGTCCGGGGTCAGATCTAGACTCCACGATGGACAGGTGGAGGAAGCGTGACTCTCAGTAACCTGCGGCCGGTCGGACGGTCCAGGACAGCGCATGAGTACGTACTGGGCACACTGCGCTCGGCGATCCTGAGCGGCACTCTCGCCGGGGGCACCCGCCTCGTGCAGGCCGAGCTGGCCAGCCAGCTCGGCGTGAGCACCACACCGGTCCGCGAAGCGCTGCGGGACATGGCCAGCGAGGGACTCGTGGTCTTCGACCCGCACCGTGGCGCGATCGTGCGGCCCCTCGACATGGAGGAGGTCCGCGAGATCTACGAACTGCGGATCACGCTCGAACCGCTGATGGTGCGCCGGGTCGCCGACCTGATCACCGACGAGCAGCTCGACCGGGCCGACGGGCTCGCCGCGCGCATGCGCATCGAGACGAACCTGTCCACCTGGGTGGAGCTGAACCGCGAGTTCCACTCGGTGTTCAGCGAGATCGGTGAGGGCAGCAGGCTGGCGGGGATTCTGGCCAGCCTGCGCGACAGCGCGTCGGCCTACGTCAGCCTGTCGCTCGAGGCCCGGCCGGAGCAGGTGCCCCAGGCCAACCACGAACACGACGAGCTGGTCCAGCTCTACCGCGAGCGGGACGTCGAGGGCGCCGTCGAGCTCACCGTGGCGCACCTGCGGTCCACGCTCGCCGCGATCGAGGAGGCGCACGAGCGGGGCGGCATCCGCTGACGGGACGCGCTCAGAGCCCGCCGCGCGACACCAGCTGGCGCACGATCACGTTCCGCTGGATCTCGTTGGTGCCCTCACCCACGATCATCAGCGGCGCGTCGCGGAAGTAGCGCTCCACGTCGAACTCGGTGGAGTAGCCGTAGCCGCCGTGCACCCGGATGGCGTCGATGGCCACCTGCATCGCCGTCTCCGAGCAGAAGAGCTTGGCCATCCCGGCCTCGAGGTCGGCCCGCTCGGCGGAGTCGTAGCGCTGCGCGGCGTGCAGGAGGAGCTGGCGGGCCGCGGTGATCTTCGTGCCCATGTCGGCGAGGAGGTTCCCCACCGACTGGTGCTGCCAGATGGGCTTGCCGAAGCTCTCCCGCTCCTGGGCGTAGCGCAGGGCGTCGTCGAACGCCGCTCGGGCGACGCCGGTGGCCCGGGCGGCCACCTGGATCCGGCCGATCTCCAGCCCGCGCATCATCTGCGCGAAGCCACGGCCCTCCACCCCGCCGAGCAGCGCGGCCGCCGGCACCCGGCAGTCGTCGAAGGACAGCTCACAGCTCTCGACGCCCTTGTACCCGAGCTTGGGCAGGTCCGCGGAGACGACGAACCCCGGCACCTTCTCCACGAGCAGCACGCTGATCCCGCTGTGGGCGGGCTGCGCCTGCGGGTCGGTCTTGCACAGCAGCGCGACCACACCGGCGCGACGGGCGTTCGTGATCCAGGTCTTGCCTCCGTTGATCACGTAGGAGTCGCCGTCGCGGCGCGCGACCGTGCGCATCGCCTGCAGGTCCGACCCTCCGCCCGGCTCGGTGAGCGCCATCGTGGCCCGCAGCTCGCCCGTCGCCATCCGCGGCAGGTAGCGCTGCTTCTGCTCATCCGTGCCGTGGTCGAGCAGCAGCTTCGCCACGACGGTGTGGCCGCCCATCGCGCCTGCCAGGCTCATCCAGCCACGCGACAGCTCCTCGGTGACCATCGCGTAGCACGGCGTCGACACGCGCACGTCGCCGTAGGGCTCGGGGATCGCCAGCCCGAAGATCCCCAGCTGCTTCATCTGGTCGATCAGCTTCTCGGGATAGGTGTTGCCGTGCTCCAGCTCGCGCGCCACCGGCCGGACGTCGCGGTCCACGAAGTCACGGACCGTGTCGACGATCGCCGACTCCTCGGCGTCGAGTACGTGCATGCTCTCTGCGTCCTTCCGGTGGCCGACCTTCGCATCGACCAGACAACCACGATCGCGCAGCGCGCGTCGGACGCCGGCATGGGAACCGAGCCGGATCAGAAACCCGGGATCGGGAGTCCGGAGCAGCTACGCGGCATCCAGCATGTGGAAGAGCAGCAGGAGCTGGGTGACCGCCAGCGGTCCGCTGCGCTTGCCCCAGCTGAGCAGGCCCAGCCCGTCCGGGACATCGCCCGCCCGGTCGAGCAGCGCCCAGATCGCCTTCTCCAGGGTGCGGCTCTCCTCCTCGGCGACGTCGCCGTGCACGTGGAGCGTGTCGACCGGCCTGCCGTCGGTGTCGCGGCACAGCTTCAGGCGCATCGAGGGGTGGTCGGCCAGCACGCTGCTCAGGTCGGGGTGGCGGATGGTCGGCCGGAGCACGAGCTCCGCCGAGAGCGCGGTGGCCGGCAGGTCGTCCCGTGACGGGATCGGCGCGAACCGGACGACGATGTCGGCCTGGCTGCGCTGCGGCTGGATGTAGGCCTCCGACTCGGCGATCCGGCGGTTCATCTCGGCGAGCACCTCGGGCCGCGTGTAGCCGCGGGCGCGGACGTCGCGGGTCAGCTTCCAGCGGCGGCGGATCCGCTCCGGCGGGTCGAGGTACACGGTGACGTCGAAGCACGCCCTCGCGAGCTTGCTGTACAGCGGGAACAGGCCCTCGACGATGATGTACCGGTTCGGCTCCACCCGCTCCGACCGGCAGAACTCGCCGGTGCGGTGGTCGTACACGGGCTTGAGGATCGGCTGGCCGCTGGCCAGGAGCTGCAGGTGCTGCTCCATGATGTCGAGGTGGTTGCAGTCGGGGTGCAGCGCCGTGAAGGGCAGGTCGCGGCGTTCGGCCCGGTCGTAGCGGTGGTAGTCGTCCACGCAGATCGACACGCAGTTGTCCGGGCCCAGGGCCTGCACCAGGCCGCGGGTGATGGTCGTCTTGCCCGACGCACTGTCCCCCGCGATCGCGATCATCACCGGGCGCGACACCGCACCGGCCCGCACGATCCGCAGCGCCTTGTCCACCACTGCATCCACCTGCCCCTCCGCAGCGCCCACCACCCTGGAATGGCGGCGCCGCTGCCGCAGTAGGGAGACGTTAGGCGGATCACGGCTCCTCCGGGTCCCCCGCACTGGGGGTACGGCGGGGGATGCCGTCGCGATGACGTCTCTGAAGAGGTGTTCGCCCGGATGCCGGGGCCCTATCGTCATGTGATGCCCGGCCCCTTGCGCATCGTCCTGGTCGACGACCACGAGATGGTGCGCCATGGGCTCAAGGCGATGCTGGCGCCGTTCCGCACCCGTGTCCAGGTGGTCGGCGAGGCGGAGGGCGCGGATGACGCAGTCCCGCTGGTCACGGGCCTGGATCCGGACATCGTGCTCTCCGACGTCCGGCTGAACGGGGCGAGCGGGCTGGACCTGTGCCGGCGGCTGCGTGAGGAGCGGGCCGAGCGGCGGGTGGTGCTGCTGTCGGTGTACGACGACGAGCAGTACCTGTTCCAGGCCATGCGTGCCGGAGCGGCGGGCTACCTGATCAAGCGGATCACCGGGGAGGACCTGGTGCGCCACCTCGAACTGGTGCACGCCGGGGAGACCGTGATCGACCCGGGGATGGCCGGGCGCGCGGTCGCCTCCGCGGCGCGGCTGCACAGCGGGGAGTTCTGGCCAGGCGCCCGCCACGGCCTCACCCACCGCGAGAGCGAGGTGCTGTCCCTGATCGTCAGCGGCCTCTCCAACCGGGCCATCGCCACCCGCCTGACGGTCGGGGACGAGACCGTGAAGAGCCACCTGCGTTCGATCTACCGCAAGCTCGCGGTGAACGACCGGGCCGGAGCCGTGGCCGCGGCCCTGCGCGAGGGCATCTTCCAATGACGGGCACACGACGTCCCACCCTGGACGATCTCGCCGACCTGGAGGCGGAGAACGCGCTGTTGCTCGCCATCGTGGAGGCCACGTCGTCGGGACCGGACGTCGAGCCCCTCGCCGCCGCGGTCGCGCGGTTGATCGTCGAGGCCACCGCCACCGACGTCTGCTTCGTGCACGTGCTCGACGACGCCGGGCGCTCGCTCACCCTGGCCGGCGCCACCCCACCGTTCAATGGGCAGGCCGGCCGTGTGCGGCTGCCGATCGGCACGGGGGTCGCGGGCTGGGTCGCGGAGCACGGCAGGCCCGCCGTGATCGTCGACGACAAGCACGCCGACCCCCGCTACGTGCCGATCGCGGCGTTGCGCGGCGTCGACTACACCTCCATGGCCTCGGTGCCGATGACCAGCGATCTCGCCGGTCTGGTCGGTGTGCTCAACGTGCACACGGTGGTCCGTCGCGAGTTCACCGCCCGGGACATCCGGTTGCTCACCTCGATCGGCAGGCTCGTCGCGGGAGCCCTGCACTCCGCGCGGCTGCATCGCAGGCTCGTCGCCCGGGAGCGTGCCAACGAGCGGTTCACCGAGCAGGTGATCGCCGCCCAGGAGACCGAACGGCGGCGGCTCGCGGGCGACATCCACGACGGCATCTCCCAGCGCCTGGTCAGCCTCGGCTACCACCTCGACGCCGCGGCAGGCACGCTGCGCAGCGATCCGGCGTACGCCGAGCAGCAGCTGATCCTGGCCCGCGAGCTCGCCGACATCACCGTGGACGAGGCACGGATCGCCATCGGCGGCCTGCGTCCCCCGGTGCTGGACGACCTCGGGCTCGCCGGGGGCCTGACCAGCCTCTCCCGGACGGTGCCCGACCTCGACTGCGAGCTGATCCTCGGTGATGAGCGCCTGCCCGAGCACGTCGAGATCGCGCTCTACCGGATCGCGCAGGAGGCCCTGCAGAACGTGCAGAAGCACGCCAGGGCCACCCGCGTCGAGCTGCGGTTCGCGGTGCGGGAGGGCACGGTCCGGCTCGAGGTCAGCGACGACGGGTGCGGGTTCGACACCGGGGTGGGCGGCTTCGAGGCACGCGACCTGCAGCCGGAGGCCTCCGGCTACGGGATGCGCAGCATGGCCGAGCGGGCCGAACTGGTGGGCGGCACGTTGACGGTGCGCTCGCGGCCCGGTTCGGGCACCACCGTGACCGTGACGGTTCCGGCCACCCCGGCCTGATCCGCTCAGCGCCTGGGCGGCGGAGCGCTCCAGCCCAGCTCGGGCCGAGCCAGCAGGTGGGTCACGAACAGGTCGGTGCCCGCCGTGGCGTGCGGGTGGCTCACCACGTGCCACGGGCGGTTCAGCGGTGTGCCCGGCATCGGCAGCTCCACCAGGTCCCCGGCCTCGATCTGGCGGGCCACGGCCTGGCGGGACACCAACGTGACACCCAGACCGGCCTGGGCCGCGGCGATCACCGCGCCCGGCGAGCCGAGCACGAGCCGTGGAGGGTCGGCGCCCGCCGCCGAGAGCAGCGCCTCGCACGTCTCGCGGGTGCCCGAGCCCGCCTCACGCATCAGCCAGGTCGAGTGAGCCGGCGAGAAACCGGCGGCGAGCGACGGCGGGCCCACCGCCAGCAGCGTGTTGGGGCTGACGGCCCGGATCCCGGCCGCGAGCTCGTCGGGGGGACGTCCGGCGAGCACGAGGTCGACGTCGTGGTGGGCGAGCAGCGGCCACACCCGGGCCCGGTGAGCGACCTCCAGCCGCAGCGTGACCCGCGGATGCCGGCCGCGGAACGAGGCGAGCATCGCCGGAAGCACGTGCTCCCCCGCCGTGGTGACGGCGGCCAGCCGCAGCAGCCCTCGCTCCGGATCGGCCTCGCCGCGGGCGGCCGCCATCGCCTCGTCGTGCAACCCCAGGATCCGGCGGGCGTAGCCCGCGTAGCGCTCCCCGGCCGGGGTGAGCAGCACCCCTCGGCCGTTGCGGCGCACGAGCGGCACTCCCACATCCGCGGCGAGTGCGCTGACCGCTGCCGAGACGGAGGACTCCGTGACCACCAGGCGTTGCGCGGCCGCCCGTACCGAGCCGGTGTCGGCCAGCTCGACCAGGGCCCGCAACCTGGCGTTGGTGGTCATTCCCGCATGGTCCCTGCGGAACAGCCACTGCGGTACCCCCGGGTAGCGGCGCCTGACGCCGCGGAACCTTGGGCAGATGGTTGACGGTCTGCTGACGACTCTTGATGGACGGGGGCAGTTCCGGGCCCCATGGTGGAGCAGCGCCGGGGCAGCCCTCCCCGGGCGAGGGGATGGTGAGGGTGCCTGTGACGGGAGACGGTCGCCGCCCGGCCGCTCGGCTGCGGAACGGCGCAGGTGCGGGAGCGAACGCCGCTGCCGACGAACTCGCCGTGCTGGTCGGCGCCGCACTGGCGATGGGCGAACCGGAGATCGGGCAGCGGCTCGTCACGGTCATCGTCGAGCCCGGCGCGTGGTGCCACGCCCTGGGATGGGCCCGCGACGATCTGGGCTGTTCGTCCTTCGACTACCTCTGCGGAGTCGAGCAGCACGACTCCGCCACGATCCTGGTGACCGCCCATCTGCACAGTCCGGGAGGACGTAACCACGTGCTCGTGCGCACGCTGGTGCCCGCCGACCGGCGCCGGCTGCCCAGCGCGACCGGCCTGTTCCAGGTCGCGCAGCGGCACGAGCGCGAGACGCACGAGTCGGTCGGCGTGCTCTTCACCCACCAGCCGGACCTGCGCCCGCTCCCCGTCCCGGACGGCGACGAGGACCCGTGCACCCGTTCGGTGACCGAGGTCAGACCCGTGCGCTCGTTGCGGCCGGCAGGGGCTGGTCGGGCTCCTGGTAGCGGTACTTCCCGCCCCGCAGCGCCGACGCGACCGCGGCCACCAGGCACGCCGCCGCTGCGAACCCGAGGGCCAGCGTGAGACCTGCCGCGAACGGCCCGGAGATCAGCTCCGGGAAGAACGCGCGTCCGGTGAGAAACTGAGCGTCAGCAGGCGGCAGCGCCCCGAGCACCTGCGGCCCGAGCAGGTTCTGGATCGGGTTGACACCGAGCAGCGCGGCGAAGAGCGTGCCGACCGGAGGTAGACCTGCCACGCGGTTCGCGACGTCCGCGGGAACACCGTGCGCGATGAGACCGGTGGACAGCGTGCCCGGCAACGTCCCGGCGAGGCCGATGATGAGCAGCGAGAAGAACACCCCGATCGACAGCACCGTCGCCGCGTTCTGGAAGGTCGAGGTCATACCGGCGCCGACCCCGCGTTGCGAGGCCTGCAGGCTGTTCATGATCGCGGCCCGGTTCGGTGAGCTGAACATCCCCATCGCCAGCCCGTTCAGCACGAGGAGCAGCGCGAAGATCCGGTAGTCGAAGTCGACGGGCACGAGGTCGAGCAGGAGGAAGCTGACGGCGGCGAGCACCATCCCGCCGGTCGAGAAGGCGCGCGCCCCGAACCGGTCCGACAGAATTCCGGACACCGGACCGGCCACGAGGAAGCCCACGGTCAGCGGCACCATGTAGATACCTGCCCACAACGGCGTCTGCTCGAAGTCGTAGCCGTGCTCGGGCAACCAGATCCCCTGCAGCCAGATGATGAGGATGAACTGCAGCCCACCACGGCCGAGCGCGGCGAGCAGGTTGGCCACGTTGCCTGCGGTGAAGGCGCGTGACCGGAACAGCGACATGCGGAACATGGGCTCCGGCACACGCCTCTCGATCGCCACGAAGCCGGCCAGCACCACGATGCCGCCGATGATCAGACCGAACACCGACGGGCTCGTCCAGCCCATGACGTGCGTGCCGTAGGGCTGGATGCCGTAGGTGATGCCGGTGAGGAGCGCGACGAGCCCGACCGCGAACGTGACGTTGCCCCACCAGTCGAGCTTCGCGGGGACGCGGACACCCGTCTCGCGCAGCTTGTAGTAGGCCCAGATCGTCCCGAAGACGCCGACCGGCACCGACACCAGGAAGATCCAGTGCCAGTTCAGCGGAGCGAGCACTCCACCGATGACGAGCCCGAGGAACGAGCCGGCGATGGCCGCCACCTGGTTGACCCCCAGCGCGAGTCCGCGCTGGTCGGCCGGGAAGGCGTCGGTCAGGATCGCGGTGGAGTTGGCCAGCAGCAGCGCTCCTCCGACGCCCTGCAGCACGCGCATGCCGATCAGCCAGATGGCGGCGGCGTCACCATGGGTCCAGGTGACCGCGAGCAGCACGGAGAAGACCGTGAAGACCGCGAAGCCGAGGTTGTACATGCGGGTGCGCCCGAACATGTCGCCGAGCCGGCCGAAGCTGACCACCAGCACAGCGGTGACCACCAGGTAGCCCATGATCAGCCAGAGCAGGTAGCTGATGTCGGCCGGCGCGAGCGGGTCGATGCCGATCCCGCGGAAGATGTCCGGCAACGCGATGAGCAGGATCGACATGTTGATCGTCACGATCAGCACGCCGAGCGTGGTGTTCGAGAGGGCAATCCACTTGTACCGGCGCGCCGCGGAGTTCGTTAGCATTACGAACAATATACGCCGGGAACGCGACCGGCCGCCGCTTTGGCGCGGTCAGCGAACGCGGAGGATGCGCGTGGTGACGACGGCTGTCGTGGTGAGCACCGCAACCCCGGCGAGCTCCAGAACCAGCGTGGTCGGCACCAACGGCGTCGTGAGCTCGTCGACGAACCCGAAGAGACCCACGGTCAGGGCGAGCGTGAGCGCACCCAGGGTGCCGGCGATGAACAGCCCGCCCAGCGCGGCCGTCAACGGGACGTGCCGCGGCCGGACGGCGATCATCGCGGCCGCCAGGAACAGCGCCCCGGCAGCATTGGCCAGGAACGACACACCGATCCGCGGAATCGCCCCGTATCCGACGAACCAGAGCAGGAGGTGGCTGCCGCCCACCGCGAGGAGCAGCGCGGCGCTCAGGCCGCGGCCGAGGAGCAGGACGATCCGATCCATCGGGTTGGTGGTGCTGCGCGACGGTCGCGCCAGCCCCTCCGGCCCCCGCGGTTCCGGTTCGCCGGTCGACGGCGACAGCCAGGACACGGCGGTCATCCGACTGCGGCGCGGCGCGCTGGGCAGGCTGAGGCGCGCCGCAAGGTCCGTCCCGTCGAGATCGGGGGGACGCCGAGGTTGGCGCGGTACATCTGGACCTCCTGATTGCCGGGTGGCGCCCGGCGGCGCCCTGCAACCCACATGTGATCACGAAGTTCCGAGGCGGAAGGTTCATCGGATCCCCATGTGCTTCGGATCCCATCGGCAAAGGACGGACGCCGCGGTCACCGCCGGGAAGAACGACCGGCTATCGGAATCGCCGGTGATGATGCAACTCACAGCCCGAAAGCCGGATCGTCGCCGTCCGACGACTTTCGGTGAGGTCGACCATGCGGCACGGCCCGCCGACAGCAGGCGATCAGCCCCGCGACCACCGCCACCACCACAGCCGTCGACGTTCTCCGCATCCGCCCACGTCACCGGGCCTCCTGCCCGGCACCGGCCGCGGCGAGGACCCGCAGCGCCCGGTCGCGTCCCGGAGTGGCGCCTGGTTGCACCATTCAGCGGGATCGACACAGCGCAGCAGGCTCAACAGGGGCATCAGCTCCGCAATCTCCCGGCGGCAGTCCACGCAATCAGGGAGATGACGGTCGAACGCGGCACGCTCCGACTTCACGAGACTGCCGACCAGGTAGGCGCCCAGCGAGAGGCAGACATCGTCGTCCTCTCCGCTCACCACGCCACCGCTCCGCGGAAGACATCTGACCGCACCACGTGCCCCCTGACGGTTCCCGGTGTCGTCCGGTTCACTGCGATCCCTGCGTGTGGCCCAGGCCATCGCCACAGATCGCGATCCCCCCGACCAGTCAAAGCGCGCCGCCGACGCGCGGGGCTCGCAACCCCGCCAGACTCCTCGGGGGATCGTCCGGAAATCTCGGCAGAATCATCGCCGCATCCAGAGCGTAAAACTGCGTGAATATCCATGGTCCAGCACGTAACAGACAAACAGGATAATTTCGACAGAACAATGATAGAGATTTACTCAACGCTCTCCCGAGCTATACGTCACACGTATCCCAACAGGGCTCCGATTTACATGGCGCAAGCTAACGAAGCCCGTCGCTCCGGACTTTCTCCGAGGTGGATGTCGATATTGTGGATAGACTGTGCACGTGCCGGCCAAGAAAGACGCCACCCGGAGCGATAATCGTCTTCAGAACAGAGATCCGAGAGCCGCGGCGGCACTCATGCGGCACATCCACGATCAACACGGCCGGGCGCTCTGGTCGTTCGCCATGCGGCTCACCAGGGGCAATACCAGCAAAGCCGAGGACGTCGTCCAGGAGACGATGTTGCGCGCCTGGCGCCATCTCGACGCACTCGAGGAGAGCCGCGGCTCGCAGCGCACCTGGCTGTTCACGGTCGCGCGGCGGATCTCCATCGACGAGTGGCGGTCACGTGGGCAGTTCGTCGAGTTCACCGTGGACGTCGTCCCCGAGGTGATCGCGGAGGACACGATCGACCGGGCCGTCCAGAGCTGGACCGTCGCCGCGGCGCTGAACCGGCTCTCACCGGAGCACCGCACGGCGTTGCACGCGTGCTACTTCCACGGCCACACGGTGCGGGAAGCCGCACGGGAGTTCGGAGTACCCGAGGGCACCGTCAAGTCACGGCTCTACTACGGCCTGCGTGCGATGCGCGCCGAACTGGAGGCCGTGGGCGAGCTGGCGAGCACCTCGAGCGCGCGCTCGACGAGTAACACGTGACCCGGCGCCGCGACTGCCCCAGGTCATCGAGGCTGGGGAATCGCGGCCTCGGCGGCGGCCGTCGCCTTGTTCACGATCGTCCGGGCGGCGGCGGAACCCGCGTTCGCCGGGTTCTTGCTGAGGATCACCACGACGTACCGGTCGTCACTGCCCAGCACGCCGGTGGTGTGGAGGTCGAAGTCGGAGTTGATCCACATCCACCCCTGCTTCGCCGCCACATTCGACTGCCGCGGGGGTGCGATCAGGCCGAAAGCCTGGTCGAACCCGTCGGCTCCCTTGTCCTGCGCATGGCCGAGAGCGTTCATGATCATGCTGCGGCTGGCCGAGGACATCGACTGCAGCACGTAGTTGTAGACGGCGGTCACGTCGCGCGCGGAGATCTTGGTCTCGCCCCACTGCGACGGATCAGCAGGCGGCTGGCTGTCCTTGAGGCCCACCAGGCTGATCGTCTGCGACACCGTCTCGGCCCCACCGAACTTCACCCAGAGTGCATCCATCGCGTTGTCGTCGCTGGCGACGAGGGCCCGCTGGATGTCGTTGCGGTCGGTGGCCGACAGTGTCAGTTTCCCGGCGTCGACCCTGTGCAGGATCGCGACCACGGTGTAGAGCTTCACCACTGACGCCGAGTAGAAGCGGGTCGTCCCGTTGGTGCCGACCGCGAGCATTCCGGTCTTCCGATCGAGGACTGCTGCCCCGATCTGGGTGCGCGGGTTGGCCGCCTGGACGGCATCGGCCCGCTGCACCGCGCTGTCCACGGCGGCCGACGATGCCGCCGCCACCCCGGCGGTGTCACCGGCATCGAGAGCAGGCATCGCCACGGGCGCCATGGCAGTCCGCGACGCGACCGATCCCGGGCTTGCGTCCGCGACACCCGCGTCCGTGCGGCCCTCCAGCAAGAAGGCACCCGCACCGAGGAACACGGCCAGAGCCACCACGAGCAGGGCGGACCTCATCGGTGTGCTTCGACGTTTTCCTTCCACACCTTGATGACGTTGGGCGACGTCTGCCTGTTGCCGTCTGTGGAATCTTCACAGGAGATCAACAGCTTTCTGCAACTCACAGTGATGCGCGCCGCAGAACCTTGAATTCGCCACTCATGCAAGGGGCGACATAAGCGATCCGGACAGGAGAGCGCAAACCCCGTAGCCTGGACCTTCAGCAAATCCCGCATTGTCGTGACAGGGATCATAGATCAACCTGACCCGAACCGCAATCACGCTCATAGCATGGGCCGCAAGAGTGCACGTCGAGCCGGACCGGACCCTGGTTGGCACATGAGCGAGAATGCGCCGCGCGATCCCGGGCGAGCAGGTTCACCGCCCGTCGTCGCGACTACGGCGAACCTGGCACAGAAATGCTTCACCGCTTTCTACCCGGCGCGGTTCGACATTCTCGGCGAGCGCCGGTCCGGCGCGGTGCATCGCTTCAGCCGGATCGGGCCGATCACGATGGGTGACATCACCTACGGCCGGGACGTCCGGCTCGAGCTCGACGAGCTCGGATCGAGCTACCACGTGAACATCCCGGTCGCCGGCCGTCTGGAGTCCCGGCACCGGGGGGTGGACGTGGTGGCGACACGGGAGCGGGCCGCGGTGTATCGGCCCGACGGCGAGGTCATCCTCACCCGCTGGGCCGCTGACTGCCGGCAGCTGTGCGTGAAGCTCGACCGGGTAGCGGTCGACCGCACGCTGGAAGCCCTTCTGGGGCGTCCGGTCTCCGGACGGATCGCGCTCGCCGCCGCCATGGACATCAGGAGCGGCGCTGCCCGGAGCTGGACACAGTTGCTCCTGACGCTCAACGACCAACTTGCCTGCAGCGACAGCATCGTGCGGCAACCACTGGTCGCCGCCCCCCTCGCGGAAGGCGTGGTGCGCGGTTTCCTGCTGGCCGCCGAGCATCCCTATTCGCAGGAACTGAGCACATCCGCGGAGCCCTGCCGTCCGTCGGCGGTTCGCTCGGCGATCGACATCATGGAGACCGATCCGCAAGCGCCCCTGACCACCCCGGTGCTCGCGGCGAGGTGCCACGTCAGCGTCCGCACGCTGCAGGAGGGCTTCCAGCGCCATGTCGGTATGTCGCCGACGACATACCTGCGCCGGATCCGGCTCCACCGCGCACACGAGGAGCTCCGAGCGGCCGACCCCTCCCACACAACCGTCGCGACCGTCGCGCACAAGTGGGGATTCACCCACCTCGGCCGCTTCGCCGCCGCGCACGAAGGGGAGTTCGGAGAGCTGCCCGGCGAGACGCTGCGCGCAACCCGGTGACCATCGGGGCGCCTCAGCGCTCGTAAGGCAGGACGTCATCCGTCCTGGAGGTGCTCGCGCCGCCAGACGGCCGGCGTCGTCCCGTACTGCCGCGTACCTTCGCGAGGAGCGTGGCGGACCGACACCAGCAGCTCGATCGCGGCCCGTCCGGCGTCCAGCCGCTGCGGCGCGGTGAGCTCGTCGGCCACCTCGAACAGCCGACCGAGGTAGCCGGACAGCACGCGCCCGAGGCTAGTTCCGGGACATCCGCCCAGGTAGGAGCACTGCGAGTGCTCTTGGTACTACCAGATTGCCGTACCCGGGCATCGACAAATCGCAGGCGACACAACCCGGCCGCTGCCTACCATCCGCCGGTGACAGTGGACTCGGACGCCCCGGAGGCCTACCTGGGCCAGGACGCGGTCGTCGACTTCGGCCGGCCGGAGATCAGCGAGCTCGCGAGCGGCCTCCGCTCGCAGCACACGGACGACGTCGACTTCGCCCGAGCCGCCTTCGAGCACGTGCGTGACAACATCCGTCACTCCTGGGACGCGCAGGACCCCCGCGTGTCCATCAGCGCATCGGACACGCTCGCTCACGGCACCGGCCTCTGCTTCGCGAAGGCCCACCTGCTGGCCGCCATCCTTCGATCCCAGGGCATACCCACCGGCTTGTGCTACCAGCGGCTGACCGACGACGGGGCCACCTTCATGCTGCACGGGCTCGTCGCTGTGTTCCTGAACGGAAACTGGCACCGGCAAGACGCCCGTGGCAACAAGCCCGGCGTCGACGCCCAGTTCTCACTCGGCGAAGAACGCCTGGCGTGGCCGGTCCGCCGCGAGCTCGGAGAACGGGACTACAACCGGGTCTTCGCCACTCCCAGCCGGAAAGTCATCGAAACCCTCGAAGCAACGAACAACATTCTCGACCTCTGCCGCGGCGGACTCCCCAGCGATCTCTGACACGACACTGAGCTCCGAGGCCTCAGGGCAGGAAATCGGCCACCCGAATCGTTCTGTCGATCTTGCCGAGGATCGGGCGGCCTACATCGAGAGGCTTGAGGTGATCACGGAGCAGGGCGCGCTGACACGCCGCATAACCGACGTCAGTCGCCCCCTGAGCCGGGCCGCGCCACCCACATTTGCAGGCCGGAGCGTAGGCCGTGAATGTCTGCTCTGCACACCGCGCAACATCCGTCCAGCTGTCGCTGTATGTCCCGTTGCGGTACCGACCCGCCACGTAACCCTCGTGCCCGTCAGTACGCAGCATCTGGCCATCTTCCATCCTGGGCGTTGCAGGACAAGAAACTCGGCCGCATCTCACCCCCTCGGTCCAGTACCCGTGTCGAACATCCGTTCCTGTTCGAACGAAGATCGACAACCCGCGCGAACGGCTCTCATGAGGCATCGATTCGAGGCTGCCTGTTCGGGATCGGCGGCAACGACGACATCGAGGCGGTCACGGCGGAGGCACTCGAGGGCCGGCCGTGGTTCCCGCAGGACTCGTCGACCGAGAACGTCAGCCTGAGCACGAGTAGAAGCGGCACCCGACCGATCAGAATTCGCGGGTCGAGGCTGAGAAACCTAACGGGCCCCCCGAATGAGGAGTCGTCACAATGCCCCAGGCCGCACCGATGTCAGAGCCTTCTCCACGAAGAGTCCGGGCTCAGGGAGCTCACCTGGTCGGGAGCGTTCCGCTGGAGAGCGCCGCTGCGGTGTTCCACGCGGCCGGCGAGGTTCTGCCTGAGCATCTTCGGCGCGTCTCCGACGGGGAGACCGGAGTCCGCAGCGGCTGGATCGACTGGCAGGCGTCGGTCTTCCGGAGCCGGCCCGACCTGGTGGAGTCGGAGGCTACCGGCGCCGACGGGAAGTACGGGTCACGGTTGCGCGCCCGCTTCTCCCCGCGGCCCGGCGTCGATCCGGCCCAGCTCCGGTTCGGTGCGCTGGGCTACGCAGATCATGCGCTCTGTTCGTACGTGGAGTTCCGAGCCGCCCTGGACGCAGGCGTCATCCCCCGCCACTGGCGTTTCATGGTGGCGATGCCGACACCGTTGGCCCCGGTCAACCGGTTCATCGAGGCCGACCACCGTGCCGCGTTGGAACCGGCGTACGAGGCGGCGATGGTGGCTGAGCTCGCGACGATCGCTGCGGCCGTCCCACACGAGGATCTGGCGGTCCAGTGGGACGCCCCCCACGAGATCGGGATGTGGGAGGGCCTCTTCCCGCCATTCTTCGACGGGGATCCCCGGGTGGAGACGGTCGCTCGGCTCGCCCGGCTGGCGGCCGCCGTTCCCGACGAGGCGGAGCTCGGCTTCCACCTGTGCTACGGCGACGCGCAGCACCGCCACTTCGTGCAGCCGAAGGACACCGGAATCGCCGTCGCCCTCGCCAACGCGATCGCAGAGGTGGCGGCCCGACCGATCAATTGGCTGCACCTTCCGGTGCCGCGTGACCGCACCGACGATGAGTATTTCGCGCCGCTCATCGGTCTGCGGCTGCATCCGGAGACCGAGCTCTACCTGGGACTCGTCCACCTGACCGACGGCACGGAAGGCACGCGCGAGCGAATCCGCGCTGCGAGCCGGTACCTCGACGCGTTCGGGGTAGCGACGGAGTGCGGCTTCGGCCGCAGGCCCCCCGAGGACGTCCCGGCACTGCTGCGCATCCACCGTGACGTCGCGGGCCCTGCACCAGCGCGAGACCGGACGAGCTGATCATCCCCGGGCCTCGACAGAATGAGGACAGGGAAAGCGCGAAATAGAACGGAATACAACTGAACATTCAGCCGAATACAGGCCGAACCACGAGCACATCGAGTGCTATTCTTCGTGATAGTAGTGGCGATTATCCTCGCCGTAGAAATACCTGCGTTGCCCCGTCACCACATTTCTCGCTATCGTTTCCACCGTGGGCGGCGCACATTCCCGGACACCGAATTCGCGGGATGACCGGTCGGCGGTCCGGGCTCCGTCGGGGGTACCGCCCCGGCTCGAGACGGGCCGCATCACCGGACACGATCCGTCGCAGCTCGGCGCCCGGCACCTCCTCGCTCTGCAGCGGTCGATCGGGAACGCCGCGGTCGGTGCCCTGCTGGATCGGGAGCCGGTCGTGCAGCGGTTGCCGATGGAGGTCAAGAGCTTTGAGGGTGCGCCGCTGGACACCGAGGACGTCGAGGCGATCACGGATTCGGTGCTGAACGGGCTGGTCTACGGCGACTACGGCCATGTCCAGTTACTGTTGGCCGACCTACGGGTCAAGGATCCCAAGGCCTGGGCCGACCTCGACGAGTTCGTCGAGAGGATGCGGCCGCGGATGGCGGCGACCCGGCCCAAGAGGGCGCCGCTCGGAATGGGTTCCTGGCGGGAACGGCCGCGGCCGATAGAGCGGAACGTGCATCGGTTCTGGGCTGGTGGGCCGATGTCGGAGGGCACCAAGGCCAACCTGCTCAAGATGCAAGAGGTCGTGACGCGCAGCGAAGGCTCAGGAACGCCATGGCGGCAGTTCCTCTGGACGAGCAGCATCGTCAACCGGCAACAGGACTTCTTGGGGTTCGGCCGGAAGAACCCTCTGAACGTTCAGCTGAACGAGCTGCGTGCCGCCGGCATCCAGATCGTCGACATGGACAAGGAATGGAATTCGATGACCGTCGCGGCGGTCGGCACGGGCGAGCCCCGTACCGACGTGGAGGAGAAGGGGACCCGCTGGACCCGGGAGGCCAAGGCCGATCTCGACGATAAGAAATACGACAAGGTCAAGTACCTGTCGGACCTCATCCGGCTGGTCGCCGTCAACCGCTTCGGCGGGGTCTACCTGGACACCGACATCGGGCCCGGTGCGCTGAACCTGAGCAACAACGAGCTTTACCACACCGATCCCGAAGGCGAGATCGGCCACCACGCGCCACCGTTTCGGGTGCCGAAGGACTATCAGCGCGTCGCCGACGACGCGGCACTGGGCGACAGTGCACACGAGCGGGTGGCCCGGCACGCCGACAACATGATTCCCGTCCTCAACTACTTCCTCGCCAGCCGTAGCAACACCAAGCACCTGGGGCGGGAGCTCTCGGACCTGTTCGAACGCGACGACCTCACCTCCGGAATGGCATCGTTCGGCCGCCTGTTCGTGCCGATGGATCGGAGCATGCAGGAGAAGCCGACCCCGTACGCACCCACCCAGCAGCGGGTCACGCCGTGGGCCGCGGCGCTGGCCTGGACCACCGACGTCAGCCAGGGCGAGGGTTAGACGGGGTTCCCCCTCCCCCGACACATGTAGCGAGAGCAGGACAATTCCCGACTGGTACGCCATTACAAATCCGTGCACCTCCAGGCCTTTGCCACACCACGACCGCGTCCTACCGACTCGCAACAACGTCAACTGCGATGATCCTTAATCAGGTCGCGAAGTAACAGCCCAGTAGCATGGCCGAATGCCCGATGCGTTCCTTGACTTCGTTGACGACGAGGCAATGATCCTGGACATGCTGAATCCGCAAGCCCCGCTCGACGACCTGGAGCCGCTGGCTGTACGGCTGGCCGGTGCGCGCGTGGTGGCCATCGGCGAAAGCTCGCATCTCGTACGCGAGTTCTGTCTGCTGCGCCACCGGCTGACGCGGTTCCTGGTGGAGCGGATGGGGTTCACCGTCTTCGGCCTGGAATCCGGGTTCAGCGAAGGACTTGCCGTGGACGACTGGGGGCGCGGCGGTCCCGGTGACCTGCGGACGATCGCCGACGACGGGATCACGTACACGTTCGGGCGGTGCGCGGAGATGCGTGCACACCTGCAGTGGATGCGGGAGGCCAACGCCGCCGGGGTGACGCCCGTGCGGTTCTTCGGGATCGACGTACCGGGCTCCGCGGCGTCCCCACTGCGGGCAATGGACAACATCGGGCGCTACCTGAGCGCGGTCGACGGCGACGCGGTCGTCGCTGTCGAGCGGCTCGTCGTGCTGATGGAGAAGTTCGCGGGCGAGCACCCGCTGCCGGTGTACGCCGCGTACGGTCAGCTCGCCCAGGCCGAGCGTGACGGGATCACGGCGATGCTCGCGGAGCTGACGACCCGGTTCGAGGCGCTGCAACTGGAGTACATGTCGGCCGGTGGCGTCGAGTTGTACGAGGTCGCGTGGCGCGAGTTGCGCCTGGTCTGCCTGCTGGACCAGTCATTGCGGAGTACCGCTGCGCGGGTGTCCGGTGACAGGGCGCACCCGAAGGTGACCCCACGCGACCGTGGCATGGCCGAGACGGTGTTCTGGCTGCTCGACCGGTTCGGGCCGGACGCGAAGGTCGTCATCGGTGCGCACAACAGTCACATCCAGCGCATCCCGGTCGTCACGCCGTCGTTCTCGCTGTCGGCGATGGGGCACCATCTGGCAAACAGGTTGGGCGGCGACTACGCGGCGGTGGCGGTGACCAGCACCGCCGGCCGTGCGGTGACCCGCCGGGCGAACCCGGACCGGCCGGGCGGTGTCGAGATCGTCGGAGTCGACCTCGATCCGGTGCGGGAGGGCAGCGTGGAGGCGGCGTTTGCTCCGTTGTCGGGCGTGCGGGCGGTCGACCTGCGCGGGGCACGAGGACGGCTGACCGGTCCCGACCGCATCCGGGTCATGGACACCTATCAGGAGGTACAGCTGCTCGACGCCTACGACCTGGTGGTGAACGTTCCCGAGACCTCGACGACCGAGCAGGTGGCCGGCTGACCGAGCACGTCCCGCCGACACGGGTGGTGTCAACCTGCCGCAGGTCGTCGTGACGGCTCTGTTCGAGCACCTTCGACGGTGCCCCGTCACGCGCTCGGACACCCTGGTGTTTCTGCTCAGGTCACAGGCTTGGGGCGGACGAGCTGGCCTGTAAGCCGGATCCTGTTCCCGGGCGCCTTGCGGCGCACCGTTCGGCGACCATCCATCTGGACCTGCCGTCGCCGGCAGGCTCTAGCGGTCTACCCGCAAGCTCGGACGGGCCGTCCTCGAACGCCTGCGCAGCTCCCCGTCCGAAGACGGAGAGCCTCTTGACCTTGCTCCGGGTGGGGTTTACCGAGCCACCCCGGTCACCCGGGGTGCTGGTGGTCTCTTACACCACCGTTTCACCCTTACCTCGCTCCCGGACGTGGGTCCGGGACGAGGCGGTCTGTTCTCTGTGGCACTGTCCCGCGGGTCGCCCCGGGTTGCCGTTGACAACCACCCTGCCCTGCGGAGTCCGGACTTTCCTCGCCGGTGGCCTGGAGGCCATCGACGCGGCCGCCCGGCCAGCTCGTCCGCGCAGCGATCCTACTCGCAGCCGAGAGTCCGCGGTGATCAGCCCGGGGGGTAGTGGCTGGTGTCGTTGACCAACCGGACGCTGGCGCCGCCGTCCGGGTAGAAGTCCACGATGGACAGCGCGGCCAGGTCGAGATGCAGGCGGTAGAGGATGCTCGGGCCGCCCTGCAGTGCATGGCGCAGCAGCATCTTGATCGGCGTCACGTGGCTGACCACCACCACCGTGGCGCCCGGGAACTCCTCCAGCACGGCGGCCTGCTCGTCGGCGATCCGCCTGCCGACCGCGGCGAAGCTCTCCCCGCCGGGTGGCGCCACGTCCTCGGAGCCGAGCCACGACGCATGCAGTTCGGGGTCGCGCTCCCGGGCCTCGGCGAACGTCAGGCCCTCCCAGGCCCCGAAGTCGGTCTCGATCAACCCCGGCCGGACGACGAGTGGCGCGCCCGTCGCCTCGGCGACGGCGGTCGCGGTCTGCCGGGCGCGCAGCAAGGGCGAGCTGAGCACGGCTGTGACGTCGGGCAGTGCGCCGAGCCGGACGGCGGCCGCGGCGGCCTGTCGCAGGCCGAGCTCGGTGAGCTCGGGGTCGCCGTGCCCGGAGTAGCGGCGCTGCACGGACAACGCGGTCTGTCCGTGCCGCAGGAGCAGGAGCCGCGACGGGGCGCCGACCTGCCCCGTCCACGACGCCGACGCCGGAGCGGTGGCGATGCCGGGCTCGCTCACGGTCCCGTCAACCGGGCCGCTTGCGCGTCCATCGCCTTGTTGGCCAGCGTGTCGGCCCGGGTGTTGCGGGCACGGGGGATCCAGCCGAACCGGACCGAGCCGACCTCGCGCACGAGCCGCCCCGCCTCCAGCGCCAGCGGCTTCATCGCCGGATGCTTGACCTGCCAGCGCCCTGACATCTGCTCGACGACCAGCTTGGAGTCCATCCGGACGTCCACCTCGGTGGCGCCCAGCTCGATCGCCGCCCGCAGCCCGGCGATGAGGCCCTTGTACTCGGCGACGTTGTTGGTGGTGACCCCGAGGCCCTCGGAACACTCGGCGAGCACCTCTTCGGTGGCCGGATCGAGCACCACGGCGCCGTAGCCGGCGGGACCGGGGTTGCCGCGCGAACCGCCGTCGGCCTCGACGATCAGCTTCACAGCCCCGACTCCTTCGACCGGACGAGGATCACGCCGCACTCCTCGCAGTGCACCACTTCGTCATCGGGCGCAGCCCGCAGCTCCGAGATGGCGGTGCGGTCCAGCTCCAACCGGCACGCCTGACAGCGGCGCTGCAGCAGGAGCGCCGCGCCGACACCCCGCTGCTCACGTCGCTTGTCGTACGCGGCGAGCAGGTCGGCCGGGAAACCGGGGAGCGCCTCGTCGCGGGCCCGGCGCCGGCCGGTCTCCGCGGCGTCGATGTCGGAGATCGCCGAGTCGCGCCGCCCGGTGATCTCCGAGAGCTTCTGCTCCGCCGAGGCCAGTGCCGCACGCGAGTGGTCGACGTCGGCGCCGATGGCCTCGCGCTGCTCCATGATCTCGAGCTGCTCGTCCTCCAGGACGCTCTGGCGCCGGGCCAGGGTCTCCAGCTCGTGCTGCAGGTCGGTGGCCTGCTTGGCGCCGATCCCCGCGCCCGTGAGCATCTTGTTGTCGCGCTCGGTGCGCGCGCGGACGCCGTCGACGTCACGCTCGATGCGGCGGATGTCGCGGTCGAGGTCGCCCGCGGCGGTCTCCACCTCGACGAGCTTGTCCTTGGCCGTGCGTACCGCCGCCTCCGCGTCGGTCAGCTCGGCGTGCTCCGGCAGGTTGCGGCGGCGGTGTGCGAGCCTCGTCAGCTCGGCGTCGATCTCGGCGAGATCCAGCAGCCGGCGTTGGACGGCAGGGTCGGCCTTCACGCGGCCATCACATCCATCCCATCCATTTGTCATTGCCTCCCGGTCAGGGGCGCCACCGACCAGGGATCGGTGCAGCGGTGCGAAACGCGGACCTCGACGCTACCGCCAAGCGATTTACCAACGATGTCCGCCGCCTGCAAACACCAGGGCCACTCCGACGCCCAATGGGCGACGTCGACGAGTGCCGGTGTGGGGCGGCCCGCGAGCGTGCCGGCCAGCAGGTGTTCCGACGCCGGATGGTGGCGCAGGTCGGCGGTGACGTAGGCATCGACACCCGCGCGGATCGCGGCGTCCAGTGCGGAGTCCCCTGCCCCGCCGCAGACCGCAACCCGCTCGATCACACGATCGGGATCTCCCGCGGCGCGCACGCCCCACGCCGTGGCCGGTAGCGCCGCGGCCACCCGTTCGGCGAACGTCGCGAGCGACTCCGGCGTCGGCAGCGTGCCGACCCGGCCGAGCCCGCGAGCCGAGGGAAGATCGGCGAGCTCGAGCACGTCGAACGCGGGTTCCTCGTACGGGTGCGACGCCCGTAGCGCGGCGACGACGGCTGCGCGTCGGCTGCGCGGGAGCACCATCTCGAGCTTGGTCTCAGCCACCCGTTCCAGCTTGCCGACCGACCCGATCGTCGGCTGGGCACCCTCGAGGGGCCGGAACTGCCCCGTGCCTGCCGTGGCGAAGGAGCAGTGGCTGTAGTTGCCGACCAGCCCCGCACCCGCCGCGGACAGTGCCTCGTGCACCTCGGTGATCGCCGGACCCACCGGAATGAAGGTGACGATCTTGTCGAACGGCTCGGCCGGGACACCGACCAGCGGACCCGTGACCTCCAGTCCGATCGCCGCTGCCAGCGCGTCCGAGACGCCGGGGTCGGCGGAGTCGGCGTTCGTGTGCGCGGTGTACAGCGCGGTGCCCGAGCGGATCAGCCGGTGCAGCAGCGCACCCTTCGGGGTGTCCGCGCCCACGCCGTGCACGCCACGAAGCAGCAACGGATGGTGGGTGACGAGCATCTGGGCGGCGCCCTCGCTGCCGTCGATCGCCTCGGCGACCGTCTCGGGCACCGGGTCCACGGCGAAGAGCACCGACGACACGGGATCGGCGGGGTCACCGCAGACGAGGCCGACCGCGTCCCAGTCGGCCGCCAGCGACGGCGGGTACGCGGTCTCCAGCGCGGCGATCACATCGGCGACGGTTGCGGTCATGCGCCGACCTCCACGAGCGCATCGGCCAGGACAGCGGCGAGCCGAGCGACCTGTGCCGCCGGCCGCACCGCGACCCGGACGTGGTCCGGGCCGAGACCCGGGAAGGTGTCGCCGCGACGCACCGCGACACCGGCCTGACGCAGCACGGCGCGCACCCGTTCGCCTCTCCCCTCGGGCAGCCGCAGCAGCAGGTAGGGCGCGCGGCCCGGCAGCACCGTGACCCCCGGGACGGCGGCGAGCACCGCAGCCTGCTCGGCGCGGGCGACGACCAGATGTTCCGCGGCCCGCTCGGACTCGGCGACGGCCTCGGGGCCCGCACACGCGATCACGGCCTCCAGCGCGGGCGTCGAGACGGGCCACGGAGGCCGGGGCGCGGCGAGCCGGGCCAGCAGGGCGGGCTCGCCGAGTGCGTATCCGGCGCGCAGCCCCGCGAGCGCCCAGGTCTTGGTGAGGCTGCGGAACACGAGCAGCCCCTGGACGTCCGCGTCACCGGCGAGGGACTCCGGTTCCCCGGGGATCGCGTCGGCGAACGCCTCGTCCACCAGCAGCACCCGGCCCGGCGCCGCCATGGCCCGGACGTCAGCGGCCGGGTGCAGCACGCCGGTGGGGTTGGTGGGGTTGCCGACCACGACGAGATCGGCCTCCGCCGGGACATCGCCGGGATGCAGCCGATGGCCGTCGTACTCGCTGGTCAGGACCCGCACGACCGGCACTCCCGCGCCCCTCAGCACGGCCTCGGGCTCGGTGAACCCCGGGTGCAGCACCGCTGCCAACCGGGGGCGCAGGGCCGGCAACAGTGCGAACCCCTCCGCGCTGCCGGCGAGCACCAACACGTCGTCGGCGCTGCGCCCGTGCCGCGCCGCGACGGACTCGCGGGCGCGAGCGTCGTGGGCGGCGACCGGGTAGCGGCCCAACCCGTCCAGCGTCGCCGCGAGCCGGTCACGCAACCACGCCGGCGGTCCGGCGCCCTGGACGTTGACGGCGAAGTCGAGCAGGCCTGGTTCGGCGTCGACGTCGCCGTGGTGACGCAAGGCTGCGACACCATCCGCAGCGAGGCCATCCGGCGCGTGATCCATCGCCCGAGCCTACGCAGCCCCTTCGTCCCTTCCTCGCAGAGTCGTCGGTCTCCTCACGGACGCCGTGCGCTCTGCGAGGACGACAGTCCCCTGCGAGGACGCCACGCGGGTCGCCCGGCCAGACTCGTCCTATGAGCGACACTCACCAACCGCTGCGTGTGGTCTTCGTCTGCACCGGCAACATCTGCCGCTCCCCCATCGCCGAGAAGGTGTTCGTTCACGAGTTGCAGCGCGCGGGCCTGGCGCACGCCGTGGAGGTCGGCAGCGCGGGTACCGGCAGCTGGCACATCGGATCACCCGCCGACGAACGCGCCGCGGCGTTGCTGCGCGCCGAGGGCTACCCCGACGAGCACACTGCCCGTCAGGTGGACGCCGAGCTGCTCTCGGCCGACCTGCTCGTCGCGCTCGACAACTCCCACCGCCGCGCGTTGCAGTCGATGGTCCCCGAGCCCGAGCGGGTGCGGCTGCTGCGTTCGTTCGACCCCGCCGCGCCTGCCGGGGCCGAGGTGCCGGATCCCTACTACGGCAATGCCGACGGGTTCACCGAGGTGCTCACCATGATCCGGGCGGCCATGCCGGGGATGCTGGATTGGGTGCGGAGCCGGGCGTGAACGTCCTCGGCGTCGCGGTACGCACCAGAGCATCGCTCGGTGGCGGGGCCGTGCGCGCGGAGCTCGCCGACGGGCGCACCGTCGTCGTCAAGAACGCGGAGGAGAGTTCACTCGCCGCCGAAGCGGCCGGGCTGCGGTGGCTGCGGATGCCGGAAGGGACTTCCGTGCCCGCCGTGCTGGACGTCGACCCGCAGCGGCTCGTCACGGAGTTCGTCCCGCGCGGTTCACCCGATGCCGGCGCCGCGGCGGCGTTCGGCCGCAGCCTCGCCCATCTGCACGGCGCCGGGGCCCCTGCTTTCGGCGCCGCGCCGCCCGGCGGGCCGTCCGCGGCCTGGATCGGGCGCGCGCCGATGCGCAACGAGCCGTCCCCGGGCTGGGCGGAGTGGTTCGCAACGGACCGCGTGCTGCCCTACCTGCGTGCAGCGTCGGACGCCGGGGAGCTGACGGGTGCGGAGGCCGCCGTCGTCGAGCAGGTGTGCGACCGCCTCCCTGCGCTCGCCGGGCCGCCCGAACCACCCGCCCGGCTGCACGGCGACCTGTGGTCGGGCAACGTCCTGTGGTCCCCGAGCGGTGCATGGCTGATCGACCCCGCCGCCCACGGCGGGCACCGCGAGACCGACCTGGCGATGCTCGCGCTGTTCGGCTGCCCGCACCTCGACACCGTGCTGCGCGCCTACGACGAGGCCGCGCCGCTCGCCACGGGCTGGCACGAACGGGTGCCGCTTCACCAGCTCTTCCCGCTGCTCGTGCACGTCGTGCTGTTCGGCCGCGGCTACGCCGGGCAGGCCGTGGCGGCGGCGCGGGCGGCGCTACGCCTGGGCTGAGCTGCCACCTCCGGACGATCGGCGCGTCCACCCGGACCGATCGGACGAGAGCGTCGGCGCGCAGGCGGTCAGCGCCAGTCGTCGAGAACGTAGAGGTCCGCGCGGTCGTAGGCGGGCTCGTTGGGCCGGTGCATGGAGACGCCCGCCGTGTCGACGCGGAATCCGGCGCCGAGGAGATGCCGGTGCGCCTCGTGGCGAGCGGTGTTCACCCCCACGGTGAGCCGGCGGGCACCGGCACCCGCGGCGAAGCCCTGGCAGGCGCCGAGCAGAGCGGCGAACACGTCCGCGGTGTGCGGGCCGGGGCGTACGGCGGCGAACTTCACGTAGACCGTGCCACTGCCCGCCTCCGTGCCCGCCCCGGAATGACAGACGGCGAACCCGCTCGGCGCATCGGGCGCGCCGACGAGCACGACCTCGCCGAGACCCTGGTCGAGCACGGCCGTGATCTCGCCGCGGACGTCGAGCCCCGGGTGGATCGAGTCGGTCACCGCGGCGCAGGCGTTCAGCAGTGCCTGACGGCTCGCGGGCGCCGCAGCCGACATGCGCCAGCCCAGCACGGGCTCGTCCCCGCCCACCCGGCGCGACATGATCACCGTGAGGTACCGCGGCCAGAACCCGAACTTGTGATAGAGCCAGTGGTGCATCGGGCTCTGCGGGAACGTGAACAGACCCTGGTGAGTGACGCCCCGCGCGTCGAGCAACTCCGTGGCCGCCGCGACGAGCCGCGTGCCCACACCGCTGTTCCACATGCGCGGGGCCACCGACAAGGGACCGAGGAAACCCACGCTGCCCCACAGTGTCACCAGCGTGGAGCCGACCAGCCCGCCGTCGACCAGGCCTGCGAGCGCGACGGTGTGCGGAGCGCGGAAACGCGTGCGGAACACCTCGGTGTCGTCGTTCATGTCGATGCCGAGGAGGGTGCCGAACGCGTCGCGCAGGATGCCGTCCGCATCGTCCAGTTCGGCTTGGAGGAGCGGCCGCACCTCGATCTGCACCACGAAAGGATGACGCGTTGCTCCGCCGAGCGGAGCACCGGGCTACTCCATTTGCGATCTTGTGACCTCGGCAGGCCGGACCGTCATGACGGAACGGGGCAATTCACCCACGAGGAACCTGCGGCCCGCGCGCCCAGCTCGCGGAGGCCGCGTCAGGCCAGATCCGCCAGCTCGGCCAGCGAGTCGCCCATCGCGGCGGCCAGCACGTCGACGTCGGGCATCGCGTCACGGTCGGCGGTGAGTCCGTAGTGGACGCCGCCGTCGTAGGAGGTGACCCCGATCGCGACGGCCTGGCCGCCGGCGAGCGGCACCACCGGGTACATGTCGAGCATCCGCGCGCCCATCGCGTACAGCGGGCGCGGCGGGCCGGGGACGTTGGTGACCAGCACGTTGTAGAGGCGGCTGGAGAACTGGCTGGCCAGCCGCGCGCCGAGGCTGTGCAGGATCGGCGGGGCGAGGCCCACGAGCCCGACCAGCGCCGACGCACCGACGGCCTGGCCGCTGCGCTTGTGGATCTCCATGGCGTCCCGCACGGCCATGAGGCGAGCCAGCGGGTAGGGCTCGGCGACCGGCAGGTCCACGAGATAGGCGGAGATGCTGTTGCCCGAGCCTTCGCTGCGGCTACGGGCCCGGACGCTCACGGGCACCATCGCGCGGACGCTGGTGTCGGCGGTCAGCGGCTCCCCGCGGCTGATCAACCAGCGGCGCAGCCCGCCCGCGACCACCGCGAGCACCACATCGTTGACGGTGCCGCCGAACGCCTTGCGGACGGCCCGATGGTCGGCCAGCGTGGTGCGTTCCATGCCGTAGCGGCGTTGCTCACCGGTGGCGCCGTTGAGGGGCTGCACCGGGCGCGTCGCCGCCGCGCTGCGCCCGGCGGCGACCACGGCCTCCACCGTGCGCCCGACCGCCGAGGCGGCCTCCCGCACGTCGGCCACCGCCCGCCCGGCGACGTCGAGCGCGGCGCGCGGGCGGCGCAGCGAGTGTGCCGCGGCCATCGCCGCGAGCTCCAGCGCCGACGGCTCGGGCGCGGGGCACCAGTCGTCGGGCGGGCTCTCGCGGGGCTGCGGGGTGAGATCTAGCAGCGCTGCCCCGATGTCCATCGACGCCAACCCGTCGACCATGGCGTGGTGGGTCTTGGTGACCACGGCGAACCGCCCGTCGGCCAGCCCCTCCACGAGGTAGACCTCCCAGAGCGGACGGGAGCGGTCGAGCTGGCGCGCCAGCAGCCTGCCGACGAGATCGCGCAGGACGTCCTCGGTGCCCGGGGCGGGCAGCGCCGACCGTCGCACGTGGAAGCCGAGGTCGAAATCCGGGTCGTCCACCCACACGGGCAGCCCGAGCCGGCCCGGCACGTCCCGCACCTTCTGGCGATAACGCGGGACGAGCGCGAGCCTGCTGCCGATGAGCTCGGTGAACGCATCGGCGTCGAACCGCCCGTGCTCCGGCGGTTCGAACGTCATCACGGCGCCGACGTGCATCGCAGCGGTGCGATGCTCCGCGAAGAGGAACGACGCGTCGAGCGGTGAGAGACGGTCCGGCACGCTGCTCATTGTCTCCGACCTGCACGATCGTGTAAGGGCATGGGTGCTGCAGCACGCATGCCCGCACACGAACGGCTGGAGCTGCTACCAGCCCCGGAGCGGGAAGCCGGAGCGTCCCTGATCGAGCAGTTTCACCCCGAGAACCTGGTGCAGCTGGATGTTGTCGCGCTCGAACCCGAGGCGGGACGCGGCCATGTAGAGCCGCCACACCCGGGCCCGCCCGACGCCGACCTCGGCCACCGCCTCGTCCCAGTGCGCTTCGAGGTTGGCGCACCAACCGGCGAGCGTGAGGGCGTAGTGCTCGCGCAGGTTCTCCTCGTGCCGGACCTCGAAGCCCGAGTCGTTCATCACGGAGATGAGGTGTCCGACCGGCTCCAGCTGCCCGTCCGGGAAGACGTAGCGGGCGATGAACGGGTCGAGCCTGCGGGTCAGCGGGGTGCGCGGCTGGGTGATGCAGTGGTTGAGCAGCCGCCCGCCCGGGCGGAGCCGCTCGTACAGGGACCGGAAGTAGTTCGGCAGCTGGTCCTTGCCGATGTGCTCGGTGAGCCCGATCGAGCTGATCGCGTCGAACTCGGACTCCGGCGCGTCGCGGTAGTCGAGGTGGCGCACCTCGGCGAGATCGCCGAGGCCGCGCCGGACGATCTCGGCCTGGGCCCACTCGGCCTGGTTGCGGGAGAGCGTCACACCCAGCGCCTTGACGCCGTGCTCGGCGGCGGCGTGCATGACCATCCCGCCCCACCCGCAGCCCACGTCCAGCAGCCGCATGCCGGGCTGCAGACCGAGCTTCTGCGACACCAGCTCGTGCTTGGCGGCCTGCGCCTCCTCCAGGGTGGCTGACGCCGTGGGGAAGACCGCGCAGGTGTAGGCCATCGACGGGCCGAGCACCCACTCGTAGAACCGGTTGGAGACGTCGTAGTGGTGCGAGATCGCCTTCCGGTCCCGCGCCCTGGAGTGCAGCCGACCCGGCGGCCGGTACTCGAGAGGGGGCGGCGGCTGGCGGTGCCTGAGCCAGAGCGGCAGCAGACGCCGGGCCAGGCGCACCTGATCGGCGCGCGTCAGGTCGTGCAACGTGAGGTCGGCCATCGCGTCGAGCACTTCGTAGACGTCGCCGTCGACCTCGATCTCACCCGTGACGTAGGCCCTGGCGAGCCCGAGCGTCCCCGGTGCCGTGACGAGCCGGGCGAGCGCCCGCGGCGTGAGGATGCGCAGGGCGACGTCGGAGCTGTCCGGTCCGGCCTTACTGCCGTCGTACGCCACGACCCGAATCGGCACGTCCTGGCCGAGGACGTCCGAGATGAGTTGAGCGACCTGCATCATGCCCTCCCTGAACCGGTGACCTTGGAATAAAGGTCGGGCAGCCGGCCGTGCGGGTCGTAGCGCCGCTTGAGCGCACGGTAGGCGGGCCCGTTGTAGTGCTTCCAGAACTCACCCTCGTCGTAGTGCACTGTGGAGTACAGCGACTTGTGTCCGCCGAGGTCGGCGACGAGTTCCTCCACACGCCGGTTGTGAGCGTCCGGCCGCCCGGGTACCTCCGGGACGGTGGACCAGAATCCGACGTTGACATAGAGCTCGCCGGGCTCCATGGGATACAGCGGCCAACGCTGCTTCCCGCGCAGCCGTAGCGGGCAGAGCCACACCGGCGTGATCCCGACGTCGGTGTGGAACGCGTCGAGGAACTCCGCGAGCCGCTCCACCGGGATCTCGACGTCCTGGATGACCGGCTCTTCCTGCGGCGTGCGGGTGAGCCGGTGGGCCCGGCTGCTGAACCCGATGCGCCGATCGAACGCCACGATCTTGCGGTAGACGTCCGAGCGGCGGTAGCGCCGCGGCCACACCCGGCGCACCAGCGGGTGCTGCACGCCGAAGGCCCGCGAGCACCAGAACCAGTCGGTGTCCCAGCGCCAGATGTAGTCGTGTGCAGTCAGATGGTCGACAGTGCGCTCGCGGATCGACCGGTAGAAGATCTGCTGTCCTGTGTAGTCACTCGGCCCCGGCCCCGGGTCGTCGATGAACCTACCGACGGTGAGGTACTGCTCGCCCGGCGTGAACACGGTGCCGTCGACGAAGTCGGGACCGCCCGCGGCGTCGGGATCACACAGTTCGGTGATCACCGAGGCCAGATCGGACGATGCCACCCGCCGGTGCTCCAGCCGCACGTACGGGGCAACCGGCTGCAGTTCGATCTTCAGTCGCAACGCGTAGCCGAGCGTGCCGTAGGAGTTGGGAAAGCCCTGGAAGAGGTCGGCGTGCTCACCGTTCGGCGTGGCCGTGACGATCTCGCCACCGGGAGTGAGTATGTCCATTTCGAGCACGGACTCGTGCGGAAGACCATGGTGGAACGATGTGGACTCGATGCCCAGCCCCGTGACCGCGCCACCCAGCGTGATCGTCTTCAACTGCGGCACGACCAGCGGCATCATCCCGCGCGCCAGCGTGGCGGAGACGAGGTCCTCGTAGGTCGTCATGCCCTGCACCTCGGCGGTGCGGGACTCCGCGTCGACGCCGAGCACGCCGGTCAGCGCGGAGGTGTCGAGCCGGGTGGTGTCGGCCGCTGCTCCCGCGCCGAACCGGAACAGGTTCGACGACTTCTTCCCGAGCCGCACGCGTGCACCCGGAGGCAGCGCCCGGTACTTGCCGATGAGGTCGTTCACCGCAGCGGCGTGCGCCTCGGGTGACACCGCAGGTGGGGCGGATGATCCGGCCACGGTCATGACGGGGACGCTAGTCGGCGAACGGATGCTGCCCAACCGCTCAGATAGGGCTTTCGTCACAGGAGTTGCCCAGCCGCACACAAGTTGTCCGGTTCGTCCAATCCACAGTGGCCTCTGCCCCGGCGTCATGGTCTGATGTGGACCGTGCCCTCCCCAGGGCTCGCCCCCCGGGGTTCCCGCGAAGCAGCGCGCACTAACACCGGGGTCGAGACGATCGTGTGACACTCCGGCCATGCAGCGCGACATCTTCGACGCCGAACACGATGCCTTCCGCTCCCTGGCGCGCACCTTCATCGCGAAGGAGATCACGCCGTTCCACGACCAGTGGGAGCGGGACGGTCAGGTCAGCCGGGATGTGTGGCTGGCCGCGGGCCGCGCCGGTCTTCTCGGCACGGACGTGCCCGAGGAGTACGGCGGCGGCGGGGTGCCCGACTTCCGGTACAACGCCGTGCTGCTCGAGGAGCTCACCAGGGCGGGTGCGACCGGTATCGGCTTCCCGCTGCAGAACGACGTCGTCGCGCCGTACCTGCTGCGGCTGGCCGACGAGGACCAGAAGAGGCGCTGGCTGCCCGGGTTCTGCTCCGGCGAGATCATCACCGCGATCGCGATGACCGAACCGGGAGCGGGATCCGACCTCCAGGGCATCCAGGCCCACGCCCGCCGCGAGGGCGACGACTGGGTGCTCAACGGCTCGAAGACCTTCATCACCAACGGCATCCTCTCCGACCTGGTGATCGTCGTCGCGCGCACCGACCCGGACGCCGGGAGCCGCGGGTTCAGCCTGCTCGTGGTGGAGCGGGGGATGCGCGGCTTCGAGCGCGGCAGGCGGCTGGAGAAGGTCGGGCTGAAGGCACAGGACACCGCGGAGCTGTCGTTCACCGACGTCCGGGTGCCCGCGGCGAACGTCCTGGGCGCACCGGGTAGCGGATTCGTGTCTCTCATGCAGAACCTGGCGCAGGAGCGGCTCTCGATCGCCGTGGGCAGCGTCGCGGGCGCGGCGCGCGCCCTGGAGCTGACGCTGGACTACACCAAGGAGCGCACCGCCTTCGGCCGGCCGGTCGCGAACTTCCAGAACACCCGCTTCGAGCTGGCCGAGATGGACACGGAGGTGACCGTCGCGCAGGTCTTCGTCGACCGCTGCATCACCGAGCACGTGGCCGGGCGCCTGACGGTGCAGGACGCGGCGAAGGCCAAGTGGTGGGCGAGCGACGTGCAGAGGCGCGTGGTGGACCGCTGCGTGCAGTTGCACGGCGGCTACGGCTACATGCTCGAGTACCCGATCGCCAAGGCCTTCGTCGACTCGCGCGTGCAGGCGATCTACGGCGGCACCAACGAGATCATGAAGGAGATCATCGGACGCGCCCTCGTGGGCTGAACCGGTCGGTACGAACGGACTACGGTAAAACCCCCGAATGGCCTTCCGGTTGACGCCGCATGAACGCGGCTTCTACCCGCTGTTCACCCGAGCCGCGGAGAACATCGTCCGTGCCGCGGACGACCTCGCGGCGCTCGTCGCCGCCGATCCCCCCGATCGGCCCGAGCTGGCGAAACGGGTGAAGGACGCCGAGAACGCGGGTGACGAGCTGACCCACGAGATCCTGGTCAAGCTCAACTCCACGTTCGTCACGCCGTTCGATCGCGAGGACATCTACCGGCTCACCTCGTCCCTCGACGACGTGCTCGACGCCATCGAGGAGGCCGCCGACCGGATCGTGCTGTACCGGCTCGGCGCCCTCCCCGGCGGCGTCGCCCGTCAGGTCGAGGTCCTCCGCCGGGCCGCGGCCGCCACCGCCGAGGCGATGCCACACCTCGCGAGCATGTCGCAGCTCCGCGAGTACTGGGTGCACGTGAACGCCCTCGAGGACGAGGGCGACGCGGTCTACCGGGCGCTGATCGCCGAGCTCCTCTCACCGCCCGACGACGTACCGCCTGCCGGCCTGCTGACGATCCTCAAGACCAAGGAGGTCGTCGAAGTGCTCGAGGAGGCCGCCGACGCGTTCGAGACGGTGGCGAACACCGTCGAGAGCATCGTGGTCAAGGAGTCCTGAGGTGGAGCTCGCCACGATCGTCGTGGTGATCGTCGTGGCGCTCGCCTTCGACTACACCAACGGCTTCCACGACGCCGCCAACGCGATCGCCACCTCCGTGGCGACCCGGGCGCTCACCCCGCGCACCGCGCTCGTCATGGCCGCCTTGATGAACCTGTTCGGGGCGTTCCTCGGCACCGAGGTGGCCACGACGGTGGGGAGCGGCATCATCGAGCCACCGGAAGGGCCCGCCGGGCTGCTGGTGGTGCTGGCCGCGCTGATCGGGGCCATCGTCTGGAACCTCATCACATGGCGGCTGGGGCTGCCGTCCTCGTCCTCGCACGCGCTGATCGGCGGTCTCGTGGGGGCGGCGCTGGCGTCGTCGGGGGGCGTGCACTGGGACGGTGTGCTCGAGAAGGTCGTCATCCCGATGGTGCTCTCGCCGGTGGTGGGTTGCGCCCTCGCCGCCGCGGTGATGCTGGCGATCCTCTGGATCTTCCGCAGGGGCAGGCCCGAGCCGCTGCAGCGCGGCTTCCGGCATGCGCAGACGGTGTCGGCCGCCGCGATGGCGCTGGGCCACGGCCTGCAGGACGCCCAGAAGACGATGGGCGTGATCGTGCTCGCCCTGGTGGTGGGGGGCTACCACCAGGGCTTCGAGATCCCGTGGTGGGTCGTCCTGGTCTCGGCGGGCGCCCTGTCGGCCGGCACGTACGCGGGCGGCTGGCGGATCATGCGGACGCTCGGCAGGCGGATCATCGCGCTCGACCCTCCGCGAGGTTTCGCGGCCGAGGCCACGGCGTCGTCCATCCTCTACACCACCGCCTTCGTGTTCGCCGCACCGATCTCGACCACGCAGACGATCACGGCGTCGATCCTCGGGGTGGGTGCCACGAAGCGGCTCTCCGCGGTGCGCTGGGGTGTGGCCGGCAACATCGCCATCGCCTGGGTGCTCACGCTCCCGATGGCGGCACTCGCCGCCGCGCTGGCGTTCTGGGCCCTGCGTCCGCTGGCCGGCTGACCCCGGCGCCGATGGTCAGGAGACCTTGCTCGCTGCGATGCGGGCCCGCTCGGCGTCGATGTCGAGCCTCGGCTGCGGGAACGGCGGGTCCATCTCGGCGAGGGTCTCGACGAGCAGCGCGGTGACCGGATCCGCCAGAGGACGTCATGCCCGAGCTCCTCCGGCGTGGGCTTCTCGAACGAGGCGATGTGCAGGCCCTGCGGGGTTGACCAGCCCACCGACGTGGCGGATCGTGCCGCCCTTGCTGTCGCGAGCGGCCACCGCCACCGTGGTGGCCTACGCGCCGGCGCGAGCCTCCGGCTCCTCGTCCGGCCCGGCCACGGCCACCAGGTCCAGCTCGAGGACGAACGGCTCCTCGATGCGCAGCTGCTCCCCCGCCCCGGCCCGCGCGTACTCGTGGTAGCGACCGCCGATGATCATGTCGGCCACCGCTGTGGGGCCGTCGTGGTCGATCAGGAGCGAGTACGGGATACGGCTGCGGGCGTAGAGCTGCGGCTTGAACGAGCGGTCGGCGATGCCGTGGTCCCGTCCCACCACCTCGATCACCATCAGCGCCGCCGCGGCCTCGAGTACCTCGTCGTCGCCTTTGCCCTTACTCTCCGTAGCGGCGGTGGTGACCACCAGATCGGGCACCAGCACGCAGTCCGGGCCGAGGCGCAGCGGCACCGCCTCCCGCACCCGCAACCCGTCGGGCAACGCCGACTCGACGGCCTCCCGCACCCGGCCCACCACGTCGGCGCGCTGCTCGGTGGCGGTCGGCCCGATGAACAGGGTTCCGTCCACCACCTCGACATGGCCGTCGTGCGGAAGGTCCAGGAACACGTCCTCGGTCCACGGTCCCTCGTGGTCGAACACTGCAGGATCCACAGCCCCCACCTCTCGGTCGTCCTCCGGCGCTCGGGCGCACATGGTGGCACGCCCGATCGGGGGACATCATCACGACCGCAGGTAACCGCCGATCGGAACGACCAGCGGGGTGCCGGCAACCGGGTCCGGAATCACCCTCGCCGCGAGACCGAAGACCTCCTCGAGCGACTCTTCGGTGATCACCTCGGCGGGCTTCCCGGCGGCCACGATGCGTCCTTCCCGCATGGCGACGAGCCGGTCGGCGTAGCGCGCCGCGAGGTTGAGGTCGTGCAGCACCATGACAACCGTGCGGCCCGCCTCGGAGTGCAGGCGCCGCACGAGCTCGAGCACGTCCACCTGGTGGGCGAGGTCGAGGAACGTGGTGGGCTCGTCGAGAAGCAGCAGGTCGGTGCCCTGCGCGAGCGCCATCGAGATCCACGCGCGCTGCCGCTGGCCGCCGGAGAGCTGGTCGACGGGCCGCTCCGCGAGGTCGGCGATGCCCGTCCAGTCCAGGGCCTGGGCGACGGCGTCCTCGTCGTCGGCCGACCACTGCCGGTACCAGGCTTGATGGGGGTGCCTGCCCCGGGCGACGAGGTCGGCCACCGTGAGTCCCTCGGGTGCGCTCGGGGCCTGCGGCAGCAGCCCGAGAACCTTCGCGACCTCGCGGGTGGGGACCCGGTCGATGCGCTTGCCGTCGAGCACGACCTGCCCCGCGGTCGGCTTGAGCAGCCGCCCGAGCGCCCGCAGCAGCGTGGACTTCCCACAGCCGTTGGGCCCGATCACCGCTGTGATCGTGCCCGCCACGACGTCGAGGTCCAGCCCGTCGACGATCGTGCGGTCGCCGTAGCCCAGCCGGACCTGCTCCGCTCGCAGCCGGACGGTGGGGTCCACCTGCATCCCGGCCTCCGATGAGACGTGCACCTGGGTCATGCGCGGGCCTCCCGGCCGTAACGGGCGATCAGGAACAGCAGGTAGGGCGCTCCGAGCACGGCGGTGACGATGCCGACCGGCAGCTCGGTGGCGCCGAAGGCTGTGCGGGCGATCAGGTCGGCGAGCACGGTGAGAGTGGCCCCCACGACGAGGGACACCCCGATGGGCGGGCGGGCCGACCCGACGAGGCGTTGCGAGATCTGCGGGGCCACCAGCGCCACGAACGCGATCGGGCCTGCCGAGGCGGTGGCCACCGACGCGAGCCCGACCGCGACGACGAGCAGCGCCGTGCGGGCGCGGTCGACCGGGATGCCCAACCCGCGGGCCGTGTCGTCGCCGAACTGGAGGCCGCCGAGCACGTGGGCGAGCACCAGTGCGGCCGGCACCAGGACGGCCAGCGCGATCGCCACCGGCACGACGTGCTCCCACCCGCGGCCGTTGAGGCTGCCGTTGAGCCACACGTAGGCGCGAGCGGCCTCGGTGACATTCGCAACGATGGTCAGCCAGTGGACGAGGGCGGTCAGGGTCACGTCGATGCCGATGCCCACCAGCACCAGCCGGAACCCCTGCACTCCCCGCCGCCACGCCAGCCCGTAGATCGCGAAGGCGCTGAACAGCCCGCCGACGAGGGCGGCCACGGGCAGGCCCACGGCGCCGAGTAACCAGCCGGAGCCACCGAGCACGATCACGCCCACCGCGGCGGCGTTCGCCCCTGCCGTGAAGCCGATCATGTCCGGGCTGGCCAAGGGGTTGCGCGCGATCGACTGCGTGATGGCGCCCGCCACGGCGAGCGCGGCACCGACCAGCAGGCCGGTGAGCGAGCGGGGCAGCCGCAGGTCCATGACGATGAACCGCTGGCCCTGGTCGCCGCCTCCGAACAGCACCGAGAGCACCTCGCCGACGCTGATCGGGAAGTCGCCGCGGCCGATGTTGAGCGCCATGCCGAGCAGCAGCACCACGAGCCCGATGCCGAGCACGAGCACCGTGCGCGGCCTCCAGACCACCGAGAAGGGTCCGAGCCGCATCGCGGGGCGACCGGGGACTCGCTCCCGGGCGGTCCGGGACGGCGATGGCTTGTCCAGTACGGCCATCAGATGGCCACCATCTTCCGCCGCCGTACCAGCCACACGAAGAACGGCCCGCCCACGAGCGCCAGCACGATCCCGACCTGCAGCTCGCCCGGCCGCACGACCACCCGCCCGATGACGTCCGCCACGAGCAGCAGCGCGGCGCCCGCGAGCGCCGACGCCGGAAGCAGCCAGCGGTAGTCGGGGCCGGTGACCATGCGGACGACGTGCGGCACCACGAGCCCGACGAACGCGATAGGCCCGCAGGCCGCGGTGGCCGAGCCCGCCAGCAGGGTGATCGCGACGATTCCGAGAATTCGTGTGCGGAGCACGGAGTGGCCGAGCGAGCGGGCGACGTCGTCGCCGAGAGCGAGCGCGTTGAGCGCGGGCGCGCTTGCCAACCCGATCACCAGCCCGGCGAGCAGGAACCACTGCACCTGGCCCGCAACCGCGGCGTCACGGCCTGCGATCGAGCCCACGGCCCAGAACCGGTAGGCGTCAAGCGCCTGGACGTCGATCAGGATGACCGAGGAGGTGAGCGCGGCCAGCAACGCGGACACCGCGGCCCCGGCGAGCGCCAGCGTGACCGGGGTGGGGCCGCCCCGGCCCACCGACCCGAGAATGAACACCGCGACGCTGGCGACGAGCGCCCCCGCGAAGGCGAACCACACGTAGCCGAGCAGGCCGGTGACGCCGAAGGCGTAGATCCCCGTGACGACGAACAGTGCGGCCCCGTTGTTGATGCCGAGCAGGCCGGGGTCGGCGAGCGGGTTGCGGGTGTGGCCCTGGATCAGCGCGCCTGCCAGCCCGAGAGCGGCGCCCGCCAGCACGCCCAGGATGGTGCGCGGGATCCGCAGCGACCGCACCACGATGTCGTCCTCGGTGCCGGTGGGCGAGACGAGCGCGTGCCAGACGGCGTCCAGCGGGATGGCTTTCGTGCCGATGGCGATGCTGGCGAGGCAGCCGGCCACGAGCACGACGACCAGCAGCGCGAGCCCCGACAGCCGGCGACGCCGCAGCGCGCCGGGTGCAGGGGACGGCGCGGGAGGGGTCAGCACGCTGTGCTCGCCCAAGATGGTCCTCCGCGTTCCGATCATGCACCGGTTCGATGCCGCATCACCATAGGTGAGGCTCGCCTTGGCAAATCCGGCGCGGGTGATCTGTGACTGCCTCGTGATCCCGCCCCGCCGGGTGGGGCGGGTCGGGCTGCCCCGGGTCGCGTCCCGTGCTGGGATGACGGCGTGCACCGCCTCCTGCCGCCCTCCCCCGGCACGCTCGACGCCGCCTCACCCGCTCCGCCTGACGACACCGCGCTGGACGACCGCGCCCTCGCGGCCCACTACGCCTATCCCGACGGGCTCACTGCTCCCTACGTGCGCGTGAACTTCGTGACCAGCGCCGACGGAGCCGTCTCCGTGGAGGGCCGGTCGGGGGGTCTGGCCTCGGCCGCCGACCGCCAGGTCTTCGGAGTCCTGCGCCGGCTCGCCGACGTCGTGCTGGCCGGCGCCGGAACCGTGCGTTCGGAGAACTACGGCGGCGCCCGGAAGCCGACCATGGGGAGGGACACCCCGCCGCCCATCGCCGTTGTGACGGGATCGGCCGACCTGGACCCCGCGAGCAGGCTCTTCACCGAGACCGTCGTGCCCCCGATCATCCTCACCCTCGCCGCGGCCCCGGCGCAGCGCCGCGATGCGCTGGTGGCGGCAGGTGGCGACGTCGTCGTGCTGGAGCGGCTCACCCCCGACCTCGTGCTGGCCGAGCTGGCCCGCCGCGGCCTGCACCGGGTGCTCTGCGAGGGCGGCCCGATGCTGTTCGGCAGCCTCATCGCCGCCGACGCCGTCGACGAGCTCTGCCTCACCGTCGGCCCGCTGCTCGCAGGCGGCACCGCCGGGCGGATCGCCTCAGGGCCGCCCGGGACCGAACCGCGGGCCTTGGAGCTGGTCGGGGCGCTGCACGAGGCCGGCACTCTCCTCCTGAAGTATCGCCGTGCTGCCCCGATCGGGTGACTTCCCGTGAGGTGTTCGCGGGTACAGACATCTGACGGGCGAACACTCCGCACAGTCGAGCACGGAGGGACCATGACCGAAAGCACATCCACCCCCACCCCCACCACCGCCACCAAGACCACCCCGGGCGCCACCGTCTCCTCGCCTGCCCGGCTGGCAGACGAGTCGTCGCAGGGCCGCACCACCATCGCCGCCTCCGTGGTCCAGAAGATCGCGGGCATCGCCGCGCGCGAGATCTCCGGCGTCCACGCGATGGGCGGTGGTGTGTCCCGGGCGTTCGGCGCGATCCGTGAGCGGATCCCCGGAGGCGGAGCCGGCGGCGCCGCCAACATCGCCGGTGTACAGGTCGAGGTGGGCGAGAAGCAGGCAGCGGTCGACCTGGACATCGTGGTCGAATACGGCGCGTCGATCGTCGAGCTGGCCCGCGCGGTGCGCCGTAACGTGATCACTGCGGTCGAGCGCATGACCGGGCTCGAGGTGATCGAGGTCAACATCGCCGTCAACGACATCCACCTGCCCGACATCGACGGCGACGAGGAGATCCCGACCGTGCAGACCGCACGCGTGGAGTGACCCGCCCCGCCCCGCAGGAGAGGTGCTCGTGACAGTCCCGACCACAACCGAGGCCTCGTCGCTGGCCGAGCAGGTGGCCACGGTCGTGACCTCGCACCCGTCGGTCGTGCGGCTGCACGGTGGGGTGTTCGGTGACGTCGCCACCTACCTGCCGGGACGCAAGCTCACGGGGGTGCGCATCGGCATGGGTGAGGAGCCCGTCGAGCTGGGTGTCGTGCTCCGCCTCGACCGGCCGATCCCGCAGGTCGTGCGCGAACTGCGGCAGAAGGTCTCGACGATGTGCGGCGGCGCACCGGTCGACATCACCGTGGGCGACGCGGTGCTCCCGGGCGAGACGGAGCCCGTGGCACCGTGAACGAGCAGCAGAGGTCGGAGTTCCGCGCGTTCGTCCGCGAGCACCATCCGGACCGGGGTGGTGATCCCGAGGTCTTCAAGGCAGGGCTCGCCCGGTTCGGCGTCACGGCACCCGCACCACCGAGTCCCGCCACCGATCCCGACGATCGTTACGACGCACCGGTCGAGGTGGTCCCGCCGTTGCCGTTCGCGGTCCGGGTCGGGGTCGCACTGATCCGCACCTGGCACCGCCAGCGCCGTCGCCGCGTGGAGTAGCACCCGTGAGGAGAAGCAGATGAACTACACCCAGACCGGCCTGCTCGCCGGTCTCGTCCTCGGCCTCGCCGGAGCCTTCGGCGGCTTCGGCGTCTTCCTGATCGTGCTGGTCGTGGGCGTGCTGGGCCTCCTCATCGGCTCGGTGGTCGACGGAAGGCTCGACATCAACACCATGCTCGGCCGAGGTCGGGACCGGTGAACGGCCGGACCCTCCCGGCGGTCGAGGAGCGGGGGCGGCTCGAGATCAACCCGGTCGTCCTGCGGAAGATCGTCGAGCACGCCGCGGACCAGGTTCCGGGCACCCTGCGCCACGAGCGGCGACTCGCCGGGATCGACGTGGGCGAGGCGGGAGCCAGCGCGAAGATCACCACCGGGTCCGGTGACCCGTCCGCCGTCGACGTGCGGCTCGAACTCCACCTGCAGTACCCGGCGGCCGTACGAACGGTGGTGAGCGCCGTGCGTGAGCGGGTGAGCCACGAGCTCGACCGCCTCGCCGGGCACCACGTGCGGGCCTGCACGGTGGTCGTGTCCGGGCTGCGCGGTGCCCATCACCTCGGGCCACGGCCGCGGTAGCCCCAGGCCAGGAGGAACGACATGCGCATGCTGCTTCGTCTGCTCGGCCTGCTGATCGGTCTCTGCATGGCCGCGGCGGGGGTGCTCATCGTGATCGAGGTGATCGCCGCGTGGCTACGCCGCAACGTGGTCACCGGGCTCGTCGTGCCGTGGCACCTCTGGCGGCCCCAGGTCGAGATGACGTCGTGGAACGAGGCCCCCGTTCCGGGGATCGCGATCTCGGTCGCCGTGCTCGGCCTCCTGCTGCTGCTGGTCGGGCTGCTGGCCCGGCGCTCCCACATCAATCTGGACGGCCCGGCGCCGGAGATCACCGCCGTCACCGCGCCCCGGGTGCTGGCCCGGCTCGTGGGCACGCGGGTCCGCGGCACCGACGACATCTTCAGCGCCTCGGTGACCGTGTCGCCGCGGCACGTGTCGGTGATCGCGCAGGCGTGGGGCGCGGCGGATCCGGAGCTGCGCGATGTCGTCCGGGCCCGCGTCGAGGAGTTGCTCGACGAGCTGCCGTTGCACCGCCGCCCGCGGGTGTCCGTCCTCGTCCAGGAACGGCAGGGAACCCGATGACCACGCCCGTCGCACCGGAGAACGGCACCGTCCCTGCCGAGCGTCCCCCACGCCCGACGCCCTCCGACGCCGTGCTGCACAGACGCGCCCGTGCGGCCCTGACCAGGTCCGCAGCGGTCGATCGCACCCTCGCGGTGCTGATCGGGCTCGTCCTCATGGTCGGCGGTGTGCTCGTCGCACTGCTGTCCTACGGCGTCTTCGGCGTCGCCCGGGCCGGGCGGCCGCTGCTCGACCCGATGATCGTCGACGCGATGCGCGTCCAGCCCGACGTCGCGCGCCTGGTGGTCCTCGGCGCCGGCGTGCTGCTCGTGCTCCTGGGGCTGACGTGGGCGGCACGGTCACTGCGGCCCGAGCGGCACCCCGACCTCGTACTCGACGGCGGACCGGACACCGCGATCGTCATCAGCTCCTCGGCCATGGCCGAGGCGATCAGCGCCCAGGTGAGCGCCATCCCCGGTGTGGGACGGGCCAGGGCACGGATGGTCGGCACCGACGACGCGCCTGCCCTGCGCCTCACGCTGTGGCTGGCCGACGACGCCGAGGTGCGAACCGTGCTCGACCGGCTGCACGACGAGGTGCTCGGGGTGGCCCGCGACTCGCTCGGGATCGCGGCGCTGCCCACCGCCGTACGGCTGGAGCTCGACACCTCGACGCCCCATCCCCGGGTGGCCTGACCCTCCGTTCACTCTCCCCACACCGCTGGTGGGGCAGGCTGCCCTGATAGGGCAGTCCTGGGCGCCCACCAGCAGGATCGGGAGGGCACGTGGCACGACCACCGCGTCATGCGGTCGCCGCAGTGCTCGTCTGCCTGGCCGCACTCGTCGCGGGCTGCACCGTCGGCCCGTCACAACGCCCGCCGGTGGCCGTGCGCGGTGAGAACATGCCGGCCGCGCCGACGAGCCCCGCCGATCAGCCACCGCTCCCCGACGTCTCGCTGCCCGCGCCGGAGCAGCAGCACTCCTCGATGCCGTTCACCGACTGCACCGAGGACGAGCTCGCGATGCTGCCCACGCCCGTCCCTTCCGACCGGACGCTGCGGGTCGAGTGCAGCGAGCTCACGGTGCCCGCCGACCCCGACCAGCCGGGGCTCGGCGCCGCCTCGCTCGGCGTGGTGCGCGTCGGCCTGGCCTCGTCTCCGCTGGACAACCCGCCGCTGCTCGCCCTGGGCGACTCTACGGCCGTGCCGTCGGCCCGCAACGCCGTGCGGCTCGCTGAGCAGGTGTCGCCCGAGGTGCTGCAGCAGTACACGCTGATCGGGCTGGATCGCCGCGGCGCAGGCGAGGATCTGCTCGACTGCGCGCCCGACAACGCCCGCGCCGCCCTCGTCGACGCCGATCCCGGGAAGTCGGACGAGTCGACGCTCGACTCGCTGCTGGAGCAGGCCCGTGCGGTCGTGCAGGAGTGCAACCTCGCGCTCGACGGTGGGCTCAGCGGCTACCGCACATCGGCCTCGGCCTCGGACATCGAGCTCCTCCGCGACGCGCTCGGCGTCGACCGGCTCTCCGCGATCGGTGTGGGCGACGGGGCGACGGCGCTCGCCGACTGGGCGCGCACCACACCGACGGCGGTCGGCAGGCTCGTGCTCGACGGTCCCACGCACCCCACCCTCGACGAGCCCGACCTCAGCGAGAGCCGAGCCGGTGCCGCCGAGGCGGCGTTCGGCGCGTTCGCCGTGGCATGTACGGCCCGCGCCGACTGCCCGCTCGGACCGGACCCGCGCGCCACGGTCATCGCGCTGATCCAACGGCTGCGCACGCAACCCCTCGCCGGAGCCGACGGCGAACGGCTCACCGCGGGTGCCACCATCACGGCGCTGCTCGCCGGACTGGCCGAGCCGCGGGACTGGCCCGAGCTCGGCCGGGCGCTGGCCGCGGCGAACACCGGTGACCCCGCTCCCCTGCTCACCCGGCTCGCACCGCTGGTCGGGCCGAGAGGGCAGTTCGACGGCATGCTCGCGGCCAGCTGCAACGATGCCCGGCGGCGCCTGTCCCCGGGGGAGATCAGCGATCTCGCACAGCGGTGGCGCACGACGTACCCGATCTTCGGCGGGACGTTCGCGCTCCGGCTGCTGGACTGCGCCCCATGGCCGGCGGGCGGTCCGGCGCCTGCCACCGGCCAGGCCGACGGCGCACCTCCGATCCTGGTCATCGGCACGGCGGCCGATCCGCGCGGTCCGCAGGACGGCTCCCGGCGCACCGCCGACTCCCTGGCCTCTGCCCGCTTCCTCGGGTGGCAGGGCTCCGGGACGGGGGCCTATCCGCGCACCCCCTGCGTCAGCTCGGTCGTGGACGCCATGCTGGTGGGAGGAATCATCCCGCAAGCCGGAACGCTCTGCCCCCCGTGATCCCCCCACGGGAGCAGAGCGCGCCGACCCCCCAGGCTCAGCAGTAGAGATCCTTCGCGAGGTCGACGACCTCGGCCGCCTGCCTGCGCGGCACCGACGGAAGGGCGGCGGGCACCGTCCTCGCGATCTTGTCCGCGGTGACGCCCTGGCCGAGCTCCTCACAGATCACCGCGGCGGTCTCGATCTCCGCGCGGCCGGACCGGCTCGTCGGGATCTCGGCGGCACGCAGCGCCCGCAGGAAGGTCACGGCGCTCTCGCTCGTCGGGTCGACCTCCACGGGCCCGGCACCCGGGCCGGGCGCGGGCGGCGGCACCTGGACCGCCGGAGGCTGCGGCGCCATCGTGGGAAGCGGCGAGCCGACGTCGGCCGGACGGCGATCGGGCCCGGCACTGACCAGCGCGGCGAGTAGCGCCACGATCGCCAGCACGGCACCGACCCCGACGACCACCAGCACCGGCCGCCGGCCGAAGCGCCGTGGCTGCCGCTCCGCGAGCTTGCGGTCGAGCCGCCGCACGCGCTGGTCCTCGGCCGCGTCCTCGTCGGACTCCGGCTCGTCGTCGAACTCGTCGACGTCGAGGTCCTCCGCGTAGTCCTCGTCGTACTCGTAGTCGCTGTCGTCGACGGGGAAGACGGTGGTCTCCGCCTCGGCGGCCTCGGCCGCGTGCCGGCGAGCCGCACGGCGACCGGCCGTCGCTCCCTCCACCGTCGGAGTCTCGTCCGGCGGCACGTCCCACGGAGCCCGCTCAGGGTGGCCCACGGGGAACATCGAGGGGTACGACGACGCCGGCCCGGGGGGCATCGGACGGCCCGGAGGCAGCGCGCCCATACCCGGCGCCGCGCCCGGCATCACGGTCCATGACCGCGGGCCCTCGTCGGGTCCACCCGCCAGCACCCACGAGGCCTGTCCTGGTCCGGCAGGCGCTCCCTGCCGGATACCGGCACGCAGTGCGGCGCTGGTGCGCTCCTCGGCCGCAGCCGCGGCCGTCGCCTCGTCGGACGCCCGGCCTGCGGCGTCCGCCGCGGCCTCGGCCTCCTCCGCCGCGCGCGCGGCGGCCGCGATGGCCGCAGCAGCCCTGGCCGCAGCGGCGGCGGCATCGATCTCGGCAACCATGGCGGCCTGCTCTGCCGAGGCCCGCCTGCGGGCGAGCTCGTCGAGCGCTTCCATGCTCGCGGGCGGTGTCCTCAGGAGATCGCCCATGTACGGGCGATCCTCGGTCAGAACGCTCTCGCGGCCCTCGGCCAGCACACCGCTCATACCGTCATCGGTCGCGGCGTGCCGGGCCATGGGCCGTCCACTTACCACCTCACCGGCCATCGCACACTCCCCATCCAGGGCCGCCATCCGGCCTTTTCTCACTCGGGTCAACGACCCGATGTGGAAAAGAGCGCGGTCCCGGCGGAAGGGGTGCCTGGCTGAGTGAGACCCGGTACCACCTGTGGCGATTCCCGGGTCGCGATGTCCCACCTTTCTCACCCAATGTGATCGTCAACCCACGACAGAACCGTCCCCTTCGGCGTGTCGTGCGCTCCGGGTAATCAGAGCGATCAAGCGGCGGCGTCGAGTGCGCCGCGAACGGCCGCGGTGAGCAGGTCGAGGTGATCGTCGGTGAGGGTGAGCGGCGGGGAGAACGCGACCGAGCTGATCATGGGCCGGATCAGGACGCCCCGTTCACGCGCGTGGCGTGCGACCACGGCAGGCAACCCGGGTTCCGAGGCCAGCCGCTCGGGGTCGAACTCCAGCGCCCCGAGCACCCCGGTGCCACCGCGGACCTCCGCCACCAGCGGATGGTCACCCAGCGAACGCAGGGCCGCGTGCAGCGTGGTCTCCAACGACTCGGCACGCTTGAGCAGGCCCTCGTCGGCGAGGACGTCGAGGTTGGCCAGGGCGGCGGCACAGACCGTCGGATGCCCGGCGTAGGTGGCGCCGTGCCGGAATGCGGGTGCGCCCGGTTCCCAGAACGGAGCGGCCACGCGTTCGTGGACCACGACTCCGCCCAGCGGCAGGTACCCGCTCGTCACGCCCTTGGCGAAAACGACGAGATCGGGGACGACACCGAAACGGTCGACGCCGAACCAGTCGCCGAGCCGTCCGAAACCGCAGATCACGCTGTCGACCACGAACAGCACGCCGTGGCGGCTGCAGATATCGCGGGTCTGCTCGATATATCCCGGAGGCGGGGGAAGCACGCCGCCCGCACCGATCACCGGCTCCACGAAGAACGCGGCCACCCGCTCCGGCCCGATCAGCTCGATCTCCTTCTCGAGCGCGGCGGGGTCGTCGTAGGCGACGCGGACGACGTCGGGCACGAACGGCGCGGCGACCCGGTTGGCCGGCATGCCGCCGAGCGACGTGCCGAAGCCGTGGGTGCCGTGATAGGCGTACTCGCGGCTGATCAACACCGTGCGCTCCGGCTCACCGGTGCGCGCGAAGTACTCCCGGGACATCTTTGCCGCCGTGTCGATCGCGTCCCCGCCGCCGCTGGCCAGGAAGACCTTGGCCCCGGGCATCGGCGCGAGCGCGGCGAGGCGGCGGCTGAGCTCCTGGGCCGGATGGTTCGCGAAGTCGCCGAACGTCTGGTACGTGGCGAGCTCGCGCATCTGGGCAGCGACCGCCTCGACGATCTCGGCACGCCCGTGCCCGGCGTTGACGCACCACAGGCTCGCCGTGGCGTCCAGGTAGCGGCTCCCCTGCTCGTCGAAGAGCCACACATCCTGGCCGCGGGTGATCACGAACTCGGAGTGGCGAACCGCGCCCATCGGGGCGAAGGGGTGCCAGAAAGCGGTGTCCGTCCCGGTATCGCTCATGCGTGATCACCCTACCCGCGAGCGGGCACACCCACCTCGGGCCGGATACCGGACTCTTCGCAGGACCCCGCGATCCGCGGCCTACTTCGCGAACAGCTGCGACCGGTCCTTGAACGCCTTGAACTCGAGTGCGTTGCCAGCGGGGTCGAGCAGGAACATCGTCCACTGCTCGCCAGGCTCGCCGGCGAACCGCAGGTAGGGCTCGATCACGAACCCCGTGCCCGCCGCGCGGAGCCGCTCGGCCATCTCGTGGAACCGCTCCACGGTGAGCACGAGCCCGAAGTGCGGTACGGGCACGCGGTGACCGTCCACGTCGCTATGGCCGACGGGCCCCGAGCCCGGCGCCCGGTGGGTGACGAACTGGTGGCCGTCGAGGTCCCAGTCCACCCAATGGACATCCGAGCGGCCTTCGGCGAGACCGAGCACGCCGCCGTAGAACTCGCGCGCACGCGCGATGTCGTCGACGGGGACGGCCAGGTGGAAGGGGGACAGTTCCGTCACGTTCGCTCCTGTCACGTTCATTCCTCGATGTCCGGACGCGCTCCGGCGTCCGCCGCCGAGTCGACCACGCGTGCTGCCTCCGCGTCACGCCGGTCGAGGTCCGTGGTCCTCCGAGGCCTGCATCGCGAGGAGGACGACAGCGGCGTCCGTGGGCACCGTGACGTCGCGCCCGGTCAGCTCGGCGAAGCGCTGCAGCCTGCTCCGCACGGTGTTGCGGTGGCAGTACAGGCGCGCCGCGACGTCGGCGACGGAGCCGGAAGCGGCGTAGGCGCGCACGGTCTCCACCAGCCGCTCTCGCTCGCGCGGCGGCGCGAGGGAGAGCCCGGCCAGCTCGGCTCGCACGAGTTCGTCGGCGGTGTCGGCGAGCCTCGCTGCGGCGAGCGGGAGCCACGCATCGGGCAGCTGGCGCGGACCGTCGAGGCCGGGCAGGAGGTCGGCCAGCTCGCCCGCCAGCCGAGCGCTGCGCGGTACTGCCGCGACCCCGTGCGCGAGCGGGCCCACGCCGCACGGCACCCCGGCGAGCGCCGCCCGCACCGGTGCGCCGGTGCCACCCTCCCAGCGCGCGAGGAGCACCACGTGCCGGCCGGTCGACTGCACGTGCACCTCCCGGCCGCCGGCGCCGAGCCGGTCGGCGGCGCGCCGGAGCAACTGCCCCGACGCCGGCAGGGCGGCCGCCACGAGCAGGTCGGCGTCCACCTCCACGTCGAGGGCGACGGCCACCCTGGCCACCTCGTCGCGGGTGGGTGCCTCGTTGTCCAGCAGCGCCGCCACGAGCATCGTGCGCTCACCCAGTAGTTCGTTGGCGAGCAGCGCTGCCTCGACCTGGTAGCTCACCTGGATCTGGGCGGAGTATTCCTCGACGACGTTCCAGACGTCCTCGGCGTGAGCCACGAGCAGTGCCTCGTCGGCCGGGGCGGCGCGATCCCGCAGTGCCGACCAGAGCACGCGGAAGTCCAGCCGCACAGCCGTGAGCAGGTCGTCCAGCGGCACGCCGCGCCGTGCCCGGTCACGGCCGATCGTCGGCGCGATGGAGCGCATACCGTCGGGGAGGGTCTGGCCGGCCAGCCGGCGCAGGAGGACGTCGAAGGTGAGGGTCGCGTCGGTCACCAGCCGGTCCATCGGCACGACGCCGCGCCCGTAGGGCGGGATCGCCTGCACCCGTTCGATGAACGCCACCACCAGCGTCGCCGCGTCGCCGCGCAGCCTGCCGATGAGCGCGGTCCACCGCTCCCGCCCGGCATCCTCAGGGTCGCCATCGTGCATATGCACAACGTAACCGGCGATTTCCGTGCAGAATCACGCTACAAACGCCGTTCCAGAGGGCGCATGCTCATCCGATGCACCTCACGCCCCGGGAGCAGGAGCGCCTGCTCCTGGCGAGCGGCGCCGACCTGGCCCGTCGTCGGCTCGCGCGCGGCGCCCGGCTCGGCGCCCCCGAGGCGGTGGCGCTGGTGTGCGACGAGATCTGCGAGCTCGCCTGGGACGGCCTCCCCTACGACGAGATCGTCGCCCGCGCTCGCGAGGTGCTCCACCCCGGACAGCTCGTCGACGGCGTGCCCTCCGCGGTCCCGGCGCTGCAGGTGGAGGCGCTGTTCCCGCACGGAAGCGTGCTCGTGCACGTCGACGCGCCGTTCGGTCCGCCGCCCGCGGACGGGCCCGGGGCCGTCCGGCCCGCCGCCGGGGACATCGAGCTGGCGCCAGGGCGCGAACGGGCGGCCGCGGTGCTGCGCAACACCGGCCCGTCGGTGATCTGGGTGTCGTCGCACGTTCCGCTCGACCAGCTCAACCCCGCTCTCGACGTGCAGCTGCCCGCATCGGGCCGCTACCGGCTCGACGTCGCCGCAGGCTCCGCGGTGCGCGTGGACCCGGGAGCGCGGCGCGAGGTCGCGGTCGTCCGGATCGGGGGCGGTGCATGACATCGTTACCCCGGGCCGAGTATGCGCGGCTCTACGGACCCACTACCGGCGACCGGATCCGGCTCGCCGACACGGACCTCTGGATCGAGGTCGAGGCCGACGACACCGAGCCGGGCGAGGAGCTGATCGGCGGCTGCGGCAAGACCGCCCGGCACGGCGCGCTGGTGAGCAGCTCCGCCGACCGCGCCTCGGCACTGGACATGATCGTGCTCGGCGTCGTGCTGCTCGACCCCGTGCTCGGGGTCCGCAAGACGTCCATCGGCATCAAGGACGGGCGTGTGGTGGGCGTCGGGCGCGCCGGCAACCCCGACGTGCAGGACGGCGTCGAGCTCGAGGTCGACGCGCACACCGCGATGATCACCGGCGAGGGGCTGATCGCGACACCCGGGATCGTCGACTCGCACGTCCATCTGTCCAACGCAGACCTGGTACCGGCAGCGCTGTCGGCCGGCGTCACGACGATCGTCGGGATGGGCATCGGCGGGGTCTGGGACGTCGGGGCAAACCCCCGCCACAACCTGCACTCCCTCATCGACGGCTGGGCGGGCGTTCCGGTCAACGCTGCCTTCCTGGCGCGCGGCTCGTCCACCTCGGCCGAGCTGCTGGAGGAGGCGGTGCTGTCGGGTTGTGGCGGCTTCAAGGTGCACGAGGACTGGGGCGCCACTCCCCCGGCGATCGACACCTGCCTCACCGTGGCCGAGCAGGTCGACCTGCCGGTGGCGCTGCACACCGACACGCTGAACGAGGCGGGCTACCTCGCCGACACCCTCGCCGCGGTGGACGGCCGCGCTGTGCACGCCTACCACGTTGAGGGCGGCGGCGGGCACCCCGACCTGCTCTCGATCGTCTCCCGCGAGAACATGCTCACCTCGTCGACCACGCCCACGCTGCCGCTCACGCCGTCCACGGTGGCGGAGCTCGGCCCGATGACGCTCACCGTGCACCGCGGCCACGCCCACGTGCCCAGCGACGCCGCGATCGCCGCGAGCCGCATCCGCGAGCACGCCATCTCCGCCGAGAACTGGCTGCACGACCAGGGCGCCATCAGCATCGTCAACTCCGACTCGCTGGGCATGGGCCGCATCGCCGAGACCGCCCGCCGTACGTGGCAGCTCGCGCACGTGCAGGCCACGCTCGCCGGCGAGACCGGCCCGGACGTCGTCAACAACGCCCGGGTCCTGCGCTATCTCGCCAAGCTCACCCACAACCCCGCCGTCGCGCACGGGCTGGCCGCGCACGTCGGGTCCGTGCGGCCCGGGCTGCTGGCCGACATCGCGCTGTGGAACCCGGCGTGGTTCGGGGCCCAGCCGGAGCTGGTGATCAAGTCCGGCTTCGTGGCCTGGGGCGCGGCAGGCTCGGGCTCCGGATCCACCCGGCTCACCCAGCCCCGCCGGATGCGCGCCTTCTACGGAGGGCTGGGCGCCGCACCCGCCCGGCTGGCGCACGTGTTCGTCTCGCAGGCGTGCCTCGACGACGCGAGCGCGCGGGCCGCGCTCCCGGCCGGTCGCCGGTACTCACCCATCGCCGGCAGCCGCGACCTGACCTGCGCGGACATGCTGCACAACACCGCTACCCCGCAGGTGGAGATCGCCCCGGAGCCGGTGCCCGTGCGCGCGGACGGCCGGGAGATCCCGCTGCACCGATCGCCGACGCTGCCGCTGACGCGGCTGCACCACCTGGGATGAGGACGCGCGTACATGGATGTCGATCTGGTGGTGCGGGGCGTCTCCGTCGTGACGATGGACGACGAGCGTCCGCGCGCCCGCAGTCTCGCCGTGCATCACGGGCGCGTGCTCGCCCTCGATGCCGAGGGCCTGCGTGGCCGCACCGAGATCGACGCCCAGGGCGCCGCGCTCGTCCCGGGCTTCGGCGACGCACACAACCACATGGCCTGGTTCGGACACGGGCTCGAGGCCCTCGACCTGTCCGGACTCACCGACCTCGCCACGCTCTACGAGCGCGTGGCCACCCGCGCCGCGGCACTGGACGCGGGCGCGATGGTCGTCGGCACGGGGTACGACGACACCACGATCGGCGGGCACCCGCACCGCCGCGGGCTGGACCGGGCGGCCGGGGGGCGCCCGGTCTGGCTGCAGCACAGGTCGGGGCACGTGTGCACGGTGAACAGTCCACTGCTGGAGCGGATCGGACTGCTGGACGGCTCGGCGAAGGTGCCGACCGGCGGGGTGGTGGTCACCGACGGGTCCGGCGAGCCCACCGGGGTGCTCGAGGAGCAGGCGCAGAACCTGGTCGTGGATCTCATGGTGCCCTACCCCGTCGACGAGCTGGCGCGGGCGATCGGGCGCGCGTCGGCCGTCTACGCCGGGGAGGGCCTGACCCACGTCACCGAGTGCGGGATCGGGGCCGGCTGGATCGGCCGGTCACCGCTCGAGCTGGCCGCCTACCAGCAGGCCCGCGACGCCGGTGAGCTCGGCGTGCGGGTGCAGCTGATGCCGACCGTGGGCGCGTTACGGCCGCTGTCCGGCCACGCCGACGACGCCGTACGGTTCGGCCTGGACCTGGGCGTGCGCACCGGGTTCGGCGACGACCGGCTGCGGATCGGGCCGATGAAGATCTTCCTCGACGGGTCGCTGGTGGCCCGCACCGCCGCGATGCTCGACCCGTTCTGCGACCGGCACTCGCACGGCTACCTCCAGGACGACCCCGACGTCATGCGCTCCCGGATCCTCGACGCGCACGCGTCGGGCTGGCGGATCGCGGCGCACGCGATCGGCGACCGCGCGGTCGACCTTGCCCTGGACGTGTTCGCCGAGGCTCAGGCACGCCACCCGCGCCCCGGCGCGCGGCCGCGGATCGAGCACGCCGCCGTCACCACGCCCGCGCAGATCACGCGGATGGCGCAGCTGGGCGTCACACCTGTGCCCCAGCCCCGGTTCCTGTACGAGATCGGCGACACGATGGCCGCCGCGATCGGGCCGGACCGCACCGACGGCCTCTACCGGCATGCGAGCTTCCTGCGGGCAGGCGTGCGCGTTCCCGGCAGCTCCGATCGTCCGGTCGCGGCGGGGGCACCGCTGCTCGGCATGCAGTCGATGGTGCAGCGGCTCTCGTCGTCGGGCGCGGTCATCGGCCCCGACGAGCGCGTCGACGCCACCACGGCCCTGCGCGCCTACACCCTCGACGCGGCGTGGATCGCGGGCGAGGAGGCCGAGCGGGGCAGCCTCACCCCCGGCAAGCTGGCCGACTTCGTGCTGCTCACCGACGACATCACCGACGAGCGCACGGTGCCTGCGGACCGGATCGGATCCACCGGCGTGATCGCCACCTTCGTCGGTGGGCGCTGCATTCATGGGGCGGCGGCGCTCGGTCTCGATCCGGAGGCGTGACCGTGGCCGAGCCGGTGACCGTCAACGACGCGGACGCCCGCAAGGTCGCGTTCGGCGCATTCGTGGGCACCGCCCTGGAGTGGTACGACTTCTTCCTCTTCGGCACCGCCGCCTCGCTGGTGTTCAACCACCTGTTCTTCGCCAGTGACGACCCCGTGGTGGCCACAGCGGGCGCGTTCGCGTCCTTCGCCGTGGGCTTCGCCGCCCGGCCCCTCGGCGCGATCCTCTTCGGCCACCTCGGTGACCGGATCGGCAGGCGGACGTGTCTGATCATCACGGTCGCGCTGATCGGTGTCGTCACCGGCGTGATCGGGCTGCTGCCCACCTACTTCTCCATCGGCGTCGCCGCGCCCGTGCTCCTCACGCTGCTGCGGCTCCTGCAGGGCGTGGCGGTCGGCGGTGAGTGGGGCGGTGCGGTCACCCTCGCCGTCGAACACGCGCCGAAGGAGCACCGCGGCCGGTACGCGGCCATGCCGCAGATCGGCTCACCGATCGGCACCCTGCTCTCCTCCGGAGCGTTCCTCGCGGTGTCGCTGCTGCCGCCCGAGAGCTTCGACTCCTGGGGCTGGCGTCTCCCGTTCCTCGCCGCGTTCCCGTTGCTCGGCATAGCGCTCTGGATCCGGCGACGGGTGGAGGAGTCGCCGCTGTTCGAGCAGCTTCTGCGCGAGGACGAGCTGGCCCGCTCCCCCGTCACCGAGGTGTTTCGCCGGGCGTTCCCGCAGCTGCTGGTGGGCGCGGGCTCCACGCTGCTGGGAGTCGGCGGCTTCTACCTCGCTACCACCTTCGTGATCAGTTACGGCACCGAGTACCTGGGGGTCGACAGCTCCGTCCTGCTCACCGGCACGCTCGTCGCGGCGGGCGTCGAGATCGTCGTGCTGCTCGTCGGCGGGCGGATGGCCGAGCGGTACGGGCCCGGCCGCGTGACGGTAGCGGGTGGCCTGGTGTCGGCGCTGGTCGCGTTCCCGGCGTTCTGGCTCATCGACACGGCGTCGACCACGCTCGTGATCCTCGGGGTGACGCTGGCCGTGGCCTGCCTCTCGCTCCCCTACGCCGTGTCCGGCGCACTGCTCACCGACCTCTTCCCGGCCCGGCTGCGCTACAGCGGCGTGGCGCTTTCGGCCAACATCGCGAGCGTGATCAGCGGTTTCGTCCCGCTGATCGCCACCGCGTTGCTCGCCGTGAGCGGTGGGCGGTCGTGGACGCCCGCGCTGCTGCTCGTGGTGATCGCGCTGATCACCGCAGGCTCCGGGGCGCTGGCCCCGCGGATCTCGCTCGGGCACGACGAGGTGGTCACCGGCTGAGGCGAAGCGCTAGTGCCGCTTGGCAACGGCCGCGGAGACCTGGTGCATCGTGGTGAAGTCGCCGATCGTGTTCCGGTTCTTCAGCACGGCCACCGCGGTGCCGCTCGCGCGGTCGGCGAACGCGGCGGTCCCTCCGCTGCCGGGCATGCCGAAGACCGCAGGTCCCTCGAACACGCCACCGAGCCCGCCCACGGCGTATCCCAGCCCGCGCTGCACCGGGAACGAGAACACGGCGTCGACGCCCTCCACGGCCAGGGCCGTGGCCTCCCGCAGCCGCGAATCCGAGATGAGCCGCACGCCGTCCACGTCGTGCATGAGTGCCGCGTACATCCGCGCCACCGCGCGGGCGGTCATGGTGCCGGTCGCAGGGATGTCGGCGGCGAGCAGGTCGGCGCGGTTGCCGAACGCGGCGACGGGCGCCGTCGCGGGCGGCGCCCACACCCAGCCTTCGGGAGCGCCCGGCGACGGCAACGCCGGCGGCTCCTCGTCCCCGCTCGCTGCGGACATCGGGTCCTCCAGCCGGGCGAGCCTGCTCAACTGCGTGGGCGGGACACCGAAGAAGAGCTCGTCGGCCACACCGAGGGGCTCGGCCACCTCCTCGTGGAGCACCTGCGAGATCCGCTTCCCGGTGGCCCGCCGGACGATCTCCCCGACGATCCACCCGAACGTCTGCGCGTGGTAGCCGGTGGCCGTCCCCGGTTCCCACCACGGCTCGGCGTCCGCGATCAGGGCGCACATCCCGTCCCAGTCGAGGAAGGCCTCGGGTTGCGTGGCGACCGGGAGCCCCGGAACGCCGGTGCTGTGCGTCAGCGCGTGCCGCAGCGTGGCTCCCTGCTTGCCGTGGGCACCGAACTCCGGCCACAGCTCCACGATCGGGGTGTCGTAGTCGAGCACGCCACGCTCGGCGAGGACGTGCACCACGGTCGCGGTGACACCCTTGCCCGTCGACGTGGCGAAGAACGGGGTGCTCGCCGTGACAGGCCGCCCGGTCTCCACGTCGGCCACACCCGCGACCGCGTCGACCACCTGCTCCCCGTTGCGATAGACGGCCACCTGCAGGCCCCGCTCCGAGCCTGACTCGATGAGCCGGTCGAGTACCGCTTGTACGTCGGCCTGCATGTCGTCCATCGCGTTCATCCCTTCGTGGCGGCGCTGTGTGATGAGGTGTTCTCGGGTACGTCGGTGCCGGGGGCACCCCGCCGCGACAGCCGCCCGAGAGGAGACCGTCCGACATGTTGCTGCCCAACCAGCGCGTCGAGATCGTGCAGTACTGCCGTCAGATGCAGGCCGATGAGCTGACGGTGGGCACCTCGGGCAACCTGTCCGTTCGATACGGCGACCACATCGCCATCACGCCGAGCGGTGTGCCCTACGAGAACCTCACGGCCGCCTCGATCTGCGTGGTCGACCTCGACGGGAGGCCCGTGGAGGAGGGGCTCGCGCCGTCGTCGGAGCTCCCCATGCACACACGCGTCTACGCGGAGACCGACGCCGTGGCCGTGGTGCACACCCATCCGCTGTACGCCACCGCGCTGTCCACGCTGGTGGACGAGCTGCCCGCGATCCACTACATGGTGGCGCTGCTCGGCGGCCCGGTGCGGGTGGCGCCCTACGCCACGTACGGGAGCCCCGAGCTCGCGGAGGGCAGCGTGCGGGCGCTCGCCGGCCGCTACGGCGTGATCCTGCAGAACCACGGCGCCACCACCTACGGCGACACCCTCGAGAAGGCCTACACCCGCAGCATCTACCTGGAGTGGCTCTGCCGCCTGTACCACCAGGCGCAGCTACTCGGGCAACCCCGCCTGCTGCCGCCCGAGGAGATCGAGCGGGTGGCCCGGATGCTCGGCGGCTACGGGCAGAACCCCCTGGGGCACGGGACGAACTCCGATCCGGTGTTTCCCCTTCCGCGCAGCGAACCGGCCGGCCACCACTGAACCGCGCCTCGCCCGCTCTGAGTGCACCGCCTTCTACGCGCGCCCGGGTTGCAGCAGCGTCTTGACCATCCCGTCCTTCTTCGCCTGGAAGGCCTCGTACGCCTCCGGGGCGGCCTCCAGGGGCAGCCGGTGAGTGGCGAAGTCCTCGGTGCCGAGCGGGTCGGCGTCGGTGAGCAGCGGGAGGATCTCGGGCACCCAGCGGTGGACGTTGGCCTGGCCCATCCGCAGCCGGATCTGCTTGTCGAACATCGTCACCATCGGCATCGGGTCGGCCGTACCGCTGTAGACGCCGCTGATCGAGATCGTGCCGCCGCGGCGCACCAGCTCGATCGCCGAGTGGAGCGCGTTCAGCCGATCGGCACCGGCCGTCTCCATCAGCCGTGCCGCCAGTGCGTCCGGCAGCAGGCCCGTGAGCTGCTGGGCTAGCTTCCCGACCGGCGAGCCGTGCGCCTCCATCCCGACGGCGTCCACCACGGCGTCCGGGCCGCGGCCCCCCGTCATCTCGCGGACGTAGTCGCCGAGGTGACGGCCGTGGCCGGTCACGTCCAGCGCCGTGACGCCGCGGGCGCGCACGCGCTCCAGCCGCTCCGGCACGAGGTCCATGCCGATGACCTTCTCGACCCCGCGGTGCAGGGCGATCCGCGTGGCCATGTCACCGATCGGCCCGAGCCCGAGCACCACGAGGGACCCGCCCGGCGGGACGGCGGCGTACTCCACCGCCTGCCATGCCGCAGGCAGCACGTCGGAGAGGTAGACGAACCGGTCGTCGGGCGGCCCCTCGGGAACCGTGATGGGGAGCGTGTTGCCGAACGGGACGCGCAGGTACTCGGCCTGGCCACCCGGCACCTGGCCGTAGAGCTTCGTGTAGCCGAACAGCGCCGCGCCCTTGCCGTGTTCGCGCACCTGGGTGGTCTCGCACTGCGAGTGCAGCCCGCTGCCGCACATGAAGCACGTGCCGCACGAAACGGTGAACGGGATCACTACCCGGTCACCCGGACGCACCTCGGTGACCTGCTCCCCCACCTCCGCGACCACACCCATCGGCTCGTGCCCGAGGATGTCTCCCTCGTCGAGGAACGGCCCCATCACCTCATAGAGGTGCAGGTCGGAGCCGCAGATGCCCGTCGACGTGATCCGCACGATGATGTCCGTGGGGTCCTGGATCGCCGGGTCGGGCACGGTGTCGACCCGCACGTCACGCCTGCCGTGCCAGGTGACCGCTCGCATGGAGCCCTCCTCGTCGCCTCGGCCGGTCGCCGCTCGGCCGGTGATCGCTCGACGCAGACATTCCCCCACCGGAGCGGGGGAAACCGGGCGTAATGCCCCGGCCACGGGGTAGCCGATCCGCATGACCTCTACTGAGAGCAAACCCTTGGCGGTCGTCACAGGCGCGTCGAGCGGGATCGGCCGGGAGCTGGCGAAGCAGCTCGCCAAGAACGGCTTCGATCTCCTCGTCAACGCGGAGGACGACCGCCTGGACGCCGCCGCGGCCGAGCTGCGTGGGTACGGCGCCTGGGTTCGCGCTGTACGGGCGGACCTGCGCACCGCCGAGGGTGTGGAGAAGGTCTACGCGGCCGTCACGGCGATCGGACGCCCGGTCGATGTCGCGGCGCTCAATGCGGGGGTCGGTCAGGGCGGTGCGTTCCTCGACAACGACCTGGCCGACGAGCTCGACATCATCGACCTGAACATCACCTCGACGGTGCGCCTGGCCAAGCGGCTCCTGCACGACATGGTCGTCCGTGACGAGGGCAAGGTGTTGATCACCTCCTCCGTCGTGGCCACGGTGCCGGGCTCGTTCCAGGCCGTCTACAACGCGTCGAAGTCCTTCCTGCAGTCGTTCGGCCAAGCAGTGCAGAACGAGCTCAAGGACACCCGCATCTCCATCACCGTGCTGACGCCCGGCCCAACGGAGACCGATTTCTTCCGCCGCGCCGGCATGCGGGACACGAAGGTGGGCGCGTCGTCGAAGGACGACCCGGCCCGGGTCGCGGAGCAGGGCTTCCGAGCGCTGGTGAAGGGTGACCCGAAGGTCGTGGCCAGGTCGCTGGGCACGAGGGCGCAGGGAGTCGCGGCTGCGCTGCTACCCGATCGGCTGAAGGCAGCCACGCACCGGCAGATGGCGAAGCCCGGCCCGTCCTCCCGCTGAGGACACGCACCGGGCCCGACGCCGCGCCGGGCCCCCGCGCGAGTCGCCCCTCGCTCAGGCCTTCCGAGATCTGTTCAGGTAACGACCGCCCGGAGTGCCGATGATCTTTCCGTCCTGGAACACGAGCTCGCCGCGCAGGAACGTCGAGGTGACCGTGGCGCCGATCTCCATACCGCGGAACGGGGTGTACTGCTGCGTCGACTCCGAGTCGGCCGGATCCACGACGAAGGACGTGTCGGGGTCGACGAGTGCGATGTCGGCGTCGAAGCCGGGGGCGATGTCACCCTTGGCAGGCAGCCCGAACCGGCGTGCCGGGGTGGCGGCCGTCAGCTCCGCGATCCGCGACAGGGACAGGCCCCGCTTGCGGCCCTCCCCCACCAGCCCGGGCAGCAGGTACTCGGTGCCGCCGAAGCCGGACTTGGCCGCGAACACGTCCGCGGGGTCCTCGCCGAACTTGGTCTCCTCCTTGCAGCAGGCGTGGTCGGACACCACCCAGCTGACGTTCCCGGCGAGCAGGTGCTCCCACAGCGCCTCCACGTCGGCGCGCGGGCGCAGCGGCGGGTTCACCTTGCCGCCGATCCCGTCCGCGGTGGTGACGTCGGCGAGCAGGTGCCCGATCGTCACCTCCCTGCGGAAGTCCACGTGCGGGAACGTGCGGGCCATCAGCATCGCCGCCTCCATCGCCTTCGCCGACGACAGGTGCAGCAGGTTGATCGTGGGCAGCCCGGTCTCGTGGGCGAGGTAGGACGCGATGGTGACGGCGAGGCCCTCGGAGTGCGGCGGGCGCGAGGCGCTGTAGGCCTCCAACCCGGACAGGTCACCGGCCTGCTCGACCATCCGCGTGTAGGCGGTCATGATCTCGGCGGTCTCGCAGTGCAACGACAGGGAGATCCGGTCGGCGAGCTCCGGGTGCGCCTCGCGCGCCGCCTGCACGCCGCGCATCACGAACTCGAAGTGCGCGAGGTCGTAGCGCTCCCCCTCGGGGATCATCAGGAACGCGTTCTGGTCCGACGAGCGGCCGTGCAGCCCATGGCTGCCGTAGAACATGAAGATCTTGAACGACGTCACGCCGTGCTCGGCCACCAGCGCGGGGATCTCGTCGATGTGGGACGCCTGCATCGGCGCGAGGTGGAAGCCGTAGTCCACATAGGAGCGTCCCTGCGCCGCGGCGAGCACCTCGGGAAACACCTCCGCGTAGCTCCCGCCCCGGTTCAGGTAGTACTGGCCGGTGCGCATGTAGGTGAGCGACGTGGTGACGCCGCCCTGCGCGCAGGCCCTGCTCTCGGAAGCCGTGTCGTCGGCGAGCGGGTTGTAGATGCCCCAGTGCTGGTGGGCGTCGACGACGCCGGGGAACGCGAGGCGGCCACGGCCGTCGTGCACGGTGGTGCCGGGCTCCGGCTCGATGCGCGGAGCCACCTGCGTGATGCGCCCGTCGGCCACCGCGATGTCGGCGGTGTCGACGTCCTCGACGCCGGGACGGACCACTCTGACGTCACGGATGATGAGGTCGGTCATCGGTCACCTCTCGAGGGCGGTGTGCGGATCGGGTTGTCGCTGGTCATGCAGCGGCCAGGTGGTCGGCCGCAAGATAGGCGAGGCCGAGTGCGGGCAGCAGCCCGTTGCCGGCCAGGTAGCCGGCGGCTCCGTGGCCGGACATGCCGACCGCCGCGCCGCCGGACGCGTACAGGCCACCCAGCGGCGCGCCCGCGGTGTCGAGCACCTGGCCGTGCTCGTCGACCAGCAGGCCGCCCTGGGTGTGGAAGAGCGCGGGGACGACCTCGATCGCCTGGTACGGCGGGGCGAGCGGGGCAGCCACGTGGGTGCGGCCGTGCGGGTCGCTCGCATCTCCCCTGGCCACCGCTGCCATCGCGGCGACCTCGGCGGCCAGGATCGGGGCGGACATCCCCGTGCGCTCCGCGAGCTCGCCGAGGGTGTCGGCGGTACGCACGGCGCCGCTGTCGACGACGTCGCGGAAGTCGGTGAAGCTGAGGCACAGGTCGTTGATGCGCTCGTCGAGCACGATCCAGCCGTACCCGCCGGGCTGCGCGGCCAGCAGCGCCGCGAACTCGGAGTAGCCGAGGGTCTCGTCGCCGAAGCGGCGGCCCTCCCCGTCGACCACCAGCCCACCCTGCATGACCGTCGTCCAGGTGACGAGGGTGCGCGCGGCGGCGGACACCGCGGCGTGGCCCTGGTAGGCATCCAGGCAGCCGGTGGCCGCGCCGAGCGACGCACCGATCCGCAGCGCGTCACCGCGTGAGTGTTCGCTGCCGTGGTAGTCGACGCCGGCGATCTCGGGAAGGTGGGTGCGGACGAGCTCGGGGTCGGCGCCGAAGCCGTTGGTGGCGAGCAGCACGGCCCGCGCGCTGATCTCCTCACTCCGCCCGTCGGGGTACCGGACGACGGCGCTCCGGCTTCCTGTCCGGGCGGTGCCCACGCCGACGAGCCGGGCCGGGGCCAGCAGGTCGATGCGGTCGTGTGCCCGCACGGCGTCGGTCAGGCACTGCAGCAGCACCGACCCGTGCCGTCCGGGCAGGGTGTGCATCCGCCGCGCGCTGTGCCCGGGATAGTCCACGTCACCGGCCAGCTCGATCGGCATCCCGACGTGGTCGGCGAGCCACTCCACGAGCTCTGCGCTGACCGTGGCGAGGGCGGTCGCGACCCGGGGATCGGCCTGCCCGCCGGTCTTGGCGGCGATGTCGTCGAGAAACCCCTCCGGGGAGTCGTCGATGCCGGCAGCACGCTGAAAGCGCGAGCCGGCCCCCGGGATCATCGCCGTGGACATCGACGTGTTGTTGCCGCGCAGGTGGTGCTCGTCGGCCTCGACCACGAGCACGTCCATACCGAGCTGCGCCGTCCGGAGCGCGCCGGCGAGTCCACCGCCCGCTCCGGCGACCACGAGATCGACGTCCATTCGCCCCCTTCGTTCCGCTCACCGGAACGACTTTCAGTCGTTCGATGTCTCTCATCTCTACCTCTCGGGCCATAGAAGGGCAAGGCCTGCGACAGCGCTCCTTGACAGCCGAGAGCGACACCTTCAGGCTTGTTCCGTCAGGCGGTACGTTCGGACAGGCGGGGACAATGGTGACTACCGGGGCGACTACCGGGGCGACGACCGGGGAGCCGAGCGGCGGCACGGAGAGCACTGGGCGGGTCGCAGACGTTCTGTTGATGTTCACCGAGGGCCCGTCGGCGCTCGGCGTCTCGCGGATCGCCCGCGAGCTCGGCCTGAGCAAGGCCGTGGTGCACCGGATCCTGCAGTCGCTGGCAGGCCGGGAGCTCGTGGTGCTCGATCCGGCCACGCGGGAGTACCGGCTCGGACCGGCCGTCGCGGCGCTCGGTGCCAGGGCGCTGCGCGACTCCGACCTGCGCTCCGCAGCGCTCGTCCTGTTGCGGCAGCTCCGCGACGAGTTCGGCGAGACCGCCACCCTCAGCACGCCGGTGCCGCACGGGCGCGTCTACCTCGATCAGGTGACCGGCACCCACGAGATCACGATGTCGGTGGAGCTCGGGCGCCGGTTCCCGCTGCACGCCGGCAGCAGCGGCAAGTGCATGCTCGCCTTCGCCGAGCCCGCGGTGATCGCCGGTGTCCTCGACGCTCCGCTGGAGAAGCTCACCCCGGCCACGATCGTCGACCCGGACGTGCTCGCCGCCGACCTCGCCCTGGTCAGGGAGCGCGGCTTCGCCACCTCCGCAGGCGAGCGGCAGGGCGACGCGGCGTCGGTCGCGGCCCCGATCTTCGGGCTGTCGGACGAGGTGGTCGGCGCGATCTCGGTCTGCGGCCCGCGCTACCGGATGGGCGAGGAGCTCGTCGGGCTGATCGCCCCGCGCGTCGTCGCGGTGGCCGAGCACATCTCGCGGCGCCTCGGCGCCACTCCCGGTGCCCACATGCGATCCGGCACCGGCACGAATGCGACCGCGGGCGCGGTCGCCACGGAAAGGACGTGATCACGACGCCGGACACAGTCACCGGCGACGCTCTCGCAGGCCTGCGGGTCCTCGACGTCGCCACACTCTTCGCCGGGCCGCTGGCCGCCACCATGCTCGGCGACCACGGCGCCGAAGTGATCAAGATCGAGCACCCGCGTGGCGGCGACCCGTCGCGCACCCACGGCGTGCAGCGCGACGGCGTCGGGCTCTGGTGGAAGATGCTCGGCCGCAACAAGAAGTCGGTCACCCTCAACCTCTCCACCCCGCAGGGCCAGGAGCTGTTCCGATCGCTCGCCGCCGACGCCGACGTCGTGATCGAGAACTTCCGGCCCGGCACGCTGGAGCGCTGGGGCATCGGCTGGGACGTGCTCAGCGACCTCAACCCGCGCCTGGTGCTCGCGCGGGTCACGGGTTTCGGCCAGTTCGGGCCGTACTCGAACCGGCCCGGCTTCGGCACCCTGGCCGAGGCGATGAGCGGCTTCGCCGCGATCACCGGTCAGCCGGACGGGCCGCCGACACTCCCGCCGTTCGGTCTCGCCGACGGTGTCGCCGCGCTGACCACCGCGTTCGGCATCATGACCGCGCTGCGCGCCCGCGACTCCACCGGCCGCGGCCAGGTGCTCGACATGGCGATCATCGAGCCGCTGCTCACGCTGCTCGGCCCGCAGATCATCGGGTACGACCAGCTCGGCGTGCTGCAGCAGCGCACCGGCAACCGCTCGGGGAACAACGCGCCACGCAACACCTACCGCTGCGCCGACGGCCAGTGGGTCGCGGTCTCCACCAGCGCGCAGTCGATCGCCGAGCGGGTGCTGCACCTGGTCGGGCGTCCCGACCTGGCCGCGCAGCCGTGGTTCGCCTCCGGCCGCCAGCGCGCCGAGCACGCCGACGAGCTCGACGACGCGGTGGGCGAGTGGATCGGCCGCCGCAACCGCGACGAGGTGATCGAGGAGTTCGAGAAGGCCCAGGCCGCCGTCGCCCCGATCTACACCGCGGCCGACGTGCTGGAGGACCCGCAGTTCCGGGCGCTCGGCAGCATCGTCCGGATCGAGGACGACGAGCTGGGCCCGATCCGGTTCCAGAACGTGCCGTTCCGCCTGTCGGAGACCCCCGGCCGGGTCCGGACGCCGGGCCCGCCGCTGGGCCGGCACACCGCGGAGGTGCTCGCCCGCTACGGCGTCGACGAGGCACGGCTGGATCAGTTGCGCGCGGCGGGTGCGGTGTGACCGCCCCGGCCACCGCACTCGGCCGGGCCCGCAGCTGGCTCTACGTCCCCGCCCACCGCACCGACCTCGTGGGCAAGGCCCTGGCCGGCGCCGCCGACGCGGTGGTGCTCGACCTCGAGGACGCGGTACCGCCGCAGGCCAAGGACGCCGCGCGTGCCGCGGCCGTCGCGACCCTGGAGGCGCCCCGGACCGGGCCGGTGTGGGTGCGGATGAACACCCTCGACAGCCCGTGGGCACGTGCCGACATCGATGCGCTGGCGAGCGCCCGCCCCGACGGGGTGCGCGTGCCCAAGGCGACCGACGCCGTCGCGGTCGCGGAGCTCGCCGAGCGGCTCGCCGTGCCGGTGCACCTGCTGCTGGAGTCTGCTCTGGGTGTCGAGAGCGCGTTCCTGCTGGCCCGCTCCCATCCGCTGGTCGCCGGAGTGTCACTCGGCGAGGCCGACCTGGCTGCCGACCTGCATGTCCGCACCCCCTCGGCGCTGCGGTGGGCCCGCCAGCGCGTGGTCGTGGCCAACCGGGCGGCCGGACTCCCGAGTCCCGTGGCCGCGGTCTGGACCGACCTCGCCGACCTCGACGGCCTCGCCACCGACAGCATCGCCGCGCGCGACGACGGCTTCTTCGGCCGCTCGGTGATCCACCCGACCCAGCTCGAACCCGTGCACCGGGCCTTCACCCCGGCGCCGGCCGAGATCGACTCGGCACGCGCGCTGCTCGACTCGCTGCAGGCCGCCACGGAGAACGGGCAGAGCGCATTCGTGGACGACCGCGGCCGGTTCGTCGACCCCGCGGTGGTCGCGGGCGCGCGCTGGCTGCTCGACCTCGCCCCCGCACTCGACGATCCGGCCGCCCCGACGGCGGCCGGGAGGGAACGCCCATGACGACCGCCCGAACCACAGGCGCCACCGACCCCACCACGGCCGCCCTGCTCGCCGCGATCGCCCGCGGCGTGCGGACCGTCGAGCTCAGCCATCCGCTCGTCACCGGAATGTCGACGTCGCCGAACCATCCCGGGTTCCGGATGACGTTGATCCGCCGCCACGGCGACACCGTGCGTCCCGACGGCGGGTCCGCCTCCAACGAGCTCATCATCACCGGAGGTCACGTCGGCACCCACGTCGACGCGCTCTCGCACGTCAGCCAGGACGGGTGCCTGCACGGCGGCGTGGACGCCGAGGCGGGGCAGCGCGGCGGCAGGCACGCCGAGCACGGCGCCGAGCGCATCCCGGCGATGATCACGCGTGGTGTGCTGCTCGACGTCGCGGCCACGCGTGGTGCCGAGGTGCTCGAGGGCGGCCACGGCATCACGGCCGAGGACCTCGCCGCGGCCGCGGAGCGGGCCGGCGCCGAACCCGGCCGGGGTGACGTCGCTCTGGTACGCACCGGCTGGTCCCGGCACTTCGCCGACCCCGTGGCCTACATCGGTCACGACAGCGGCGTCCCGGGAGTCACCGAGGACGGTGCGCGCTGGCTGGTCGAGCGCGGCGTGATCGCGACCGGCGCCGACACCACGGCCTACGAGCGCATCCCGCCGGGAACGGGCCACCGTGTCCTACCCGTGCACCGGATCCTGCTGGTGGAGAACGGCATCCACATCATCGAGCACCTGGACATGGAGGAGGCCTCCCGGCAGGGGCTCACCGAGTTCCTGTTCGTGCTGGCCCCGCTGCGGATCGTCGGGGGCACCGGATCGCCGGTGCGTCCGGTTGCGGTGGTCGGCGCATGACTACCCCGACCCCCGCACAGCAGGTGGGGATTCTCGCCGAGCGGGTTGTCCGTGACGGCCTGCCCGCCTCCCTGCGTGACGATCTCGCCGCCCGCACGGTCGACGTGCTCGGCAACTGCCTCGCCGCACGGGGCGAGGAGCCCGCCCGGATCGTCGACGCCGTCGTGCGTGAGTGGGGCGGCACGGGTGTCGCGACCGCCGTCGGGTCGCGCGACCGGCTGCCCGCTCCGTCGGCCGCTCTCGTCAACGGCACGCTCGCGCACAGCCTGGACTTCGACGACACCCACCTGCCCTCGGTGCTGCACCCGTCCTCCGCGGTGCTGCCCGCCGCGCTGGCCGTGGCCGAGCAGGTGGGGGCGTCCGGCACGGCGATGCTCGACGCCGCGGCCGTCGGCATCGAAGTGACCTGCCGGCTCGGGATGGCGGGCTACGACGAGGAACTGGGCAACTCGGTGTTCTTCGAGCACGGCCAGCACGCCACCGCGATCTGTGGGGCGATCGGGGCCGCCGTGGCAGCCGGGATGCTGCGCCGGCTCGACGCCGACACGATCACCTCGGTGATCGGCATCGCGGCGAGCATGGGCGCGGGCATCATCGAGGCCAACCGCACCGGCGGCACGATCAAGCGCGTGCACTGCGGGTGGGCGGCCCACGCCGGTGTGGCCGCTGCCGACCTCGCACGCCACGGGCTCACCGGACCACCGACCGTGCTGGAGGGCCGTTTCGGGTTCCTGCAGGCGTTCTGCGGCGACCGGGCGCACGTCGAGCGGGTCACCGACGGACTCGGCGAGCAGTGGGAGACCCCCGGCATCTTCTTCAAGCCCTATCCGTGCAACCACTTCACCCATGCCGGGATCGACGCGGCGCTGGCGCTGCGGGCGTCGGGGGTGACGCCGGAGTCCGTGCGGGGCCTGACGCTCGGCGTCCCCGCTCCCGTGCTGCGGACGATCGCCGAGCCGCCGGAGGAGAAGGCGCGGCCCCGCTCGGGCTACCACGCCGCCTTCAGCGGTCCGTACACCGTCGCGGCGGCCCTGCTGGGCGGCGGCGGCCTCGGGCTCTTCCACGAGGACTTCACCGACGCAGCCGCTGCCGACCCCGCCCGGCTGGCGCTCGCGGCGCTGGTGCGGTGCGAGGCCGACGCGGAGTCCACCGCGATCTTCCCGCGCCAGTTCCCCGCGGTGCTCACCGCCGAGCTGGCCGACGGCCGCACCGTCACCGAGCGGGTGCGGGCCAACCGAGGAGGCCCGCAGCGACCGCTGTCGGACGCCGAGCTGTCGGTGAAGTTCACCGGCAACGCCGAGCGGTCGGTGAGCCCTGAGACTGCCCGGCAGCTCGCACAGGCCGTGTGGGACCTCCGGGACGGACGCGACGTCGCAGGTGTCACGGAGCTTCTTCGCCAGGCGTCCTGATTTCGTTCCTCTTAGCGGAACGGTTGTAACGACCTGGTAGACACGTGCAATTGCGGGCTCAGTGCATTGACCCGGAATAGCACCGGATGCCAGGCTCGACCGAACAAACGAATAGCGTTCCGACCAGCGGAACGAATTCGATGTGAGTCCGCTCCAGCCGCAGCACAGCGAGGTACGCCGCCAATGAGGACCCGTTTTCGCTGGGCGACGATCGTTCTGGTCGTCGCGCTGATCATCATCAACTACATCGACCGCAGCGCGATCTCCTTCGCCGTCGCTCCGCTGGAGCGGGAGTTCGGAATCACCACGGCCCAGTACGGCGTCATCAGCAGCGCCTTCTCCGTCGGCTACATGGTGTTCGCCTTCCTGTCCGGCCCGCTGGTCGACCGTTTCGGCCCACGCCGCGTGCTCATGGTGGCGATCACCATCTTCTCGATCTCCGTGGCACTCATCCCGGTTGCGGGAGGGTTCGCCGGACTGTTGCTCCTGCGGATCCTCCTGGGCGCAGGCGAGGCACCCGCCTTTCCCGCCGCGACCCGGATCGTCAGTCGCTGGCTGCCGTCGGTGGAGCGCGGGTTCGCCCTGGCACTCATCGGTGGGGTCGCGGTCTCCGGAAGCCTGCTGATCGCCGGGCCCCTGCTCACCCAGCTGATCGCACTGATCGACTGGCGGGGCACGTTCTGGCTGATGGCCGTGCTCGGGATCGCCTGGGCGATCGCCGCGATCGGCCTGCTCACCAACACCCCCGAGGAGTCCCGCCGCGTCAACGGGCGCGAGTTGGCCCACATCGCGGCAGGGCGGGTGGCGGAGGAGTCGGCGAGCCGTGGCCGCGTCGACTGGAGGGCGCTGCTCACCAACCGCAACCTGTGGATCGTCGCCGCCGGCTACTTCGCCTGGGGCTTCATGTTCTGGGGCTTCCTCTACTGGCTGCCGCAGTACCTCTCGTCCTACGGGCTCAGCATCAAGGAGGTCGGCGCCTTCTCGGTGGCCCCGTGGGCCGCCGGCGTGGTCGGCGCGCTGGTCGGCGGGTTCGTCGTCGACCGGTTCTACGCCCGCACGCAGAGCATCCGCAGCCGCTTCACGATCATGGGCGTCGCGCTGCTGCTGTCCGCCTGCTCGCTCATCCCCGTCTTCCTCCACCCCACCCTCACCGTCGCGCTGGTGTTCATCTCGCTCGGCGTCGGGTTCGGGTTCATCACCGGCGGGATCTGGTGGGTCGCCTCGATCGACGCCGAGCCTGCCCAGCCGGCCAGCGCGGCCGGGTTCACCGACGCCTCGTTCGCCCTGTCCGGGATCGTGGCACCGATCATCATGGGGTTGATCGTCTCCGGCACCGGGACGTTCACCAGCGGCTTCGTTCTCATGAGCGTGCTGGCTGCCGTCGGCGCGCTGCTCATGCTGTTCGGCCCCCGGGAACGCCGCGCCGCGCCGTCCGACATCGTGCGGGCCACCTCGGCGTGACCCGGCGGCCGGCCGGTCAGAAGGGCGCGATCGACCAGTCGCCGGACGACGTCACGATCGCGACGGCCGGGGCGCGCAACGGCACCGTGCCCTCGTAGGAGCCGATCTCGTTCACGGCGAGCTCGGCCGTGTCCCCGCCCACGATCCACACGGCGAAGTTCGACTCTCCGCGGTTCTTGATCAGCGCCCGGGTCGTGGTGCCGTTGATGGCCACCACGTCATCGCCCGTCCCGGTGATCCTGGCCCCGTCGGTGATCCGCACAGCCGACAGGCCGGGCGTCACCGTCACCTTCCACGATCCGTTCGCGGTGACCGTCAGCACGGACGTCCGCGCGGTGTCGGAGACGTCGATGAGGTGGCGCCCCGAATAACCGCCGATCTCGTTGACCAGAAGCGCTTCTCTGCCGTCCGTCTTCAGCACCGTGCTGCCGGTGCACTGGAGGCATTCGAAATCGAGCACGGCCACGCCGACCGGCTTCTCGAGGTTCAGCACCTCGTCGCCCTGTCCGTGATAGGAGATCGGCGCGGCCGGCGGGCCCGGGGCCAGATCGACCGTGTCGGCAGGCGCAGCTTTCACCGATGCCGGGACGTGTTCGCCGATGACCGTGGCCGGCGCGCCGGGGCCCGCACTCGTGTTGATCACGATGACGAGCAGTACGGCGACGGCAGCGACGCTCCACGGCCACTTCTTGCGCTTCACCTTCGGCGGAACCCGCATCGGCCGGACCGGATAGGGCGGCGCCCAGTGCACGGGCTGCGTCGCCTCGGACGGCTGCGGGGTATGGCTGGGCGGCGCGGGGCGGTGAGACATCCGAGCTCCAACTCTCGATGGTCCCCCGACCCATGGAGCTATCGGCGGCAGCGGTCGGCGCCGTTACAACTGTGCGTGTCCGGCGTGTCACGCACGGTCAGAACGGCGCCGATCGCTCGCCCGTCGGACTACGTCGTGGTGGAGTCGCCTGCAGTGGCCGGGACCGACGCCGGTGCCACCGCATCCGGCGCGGTGCGCCGCCACGGCCCCCCGAAGAAGCAGATGGCCACCCCGAAAACGACCATGCAGCCGGCCGTCACCCCCATCCACACCTGCCAGTTCGTGGCCGCGACCACCTGAGGCGCGACGAGGAGCACCACCACTGCCATGCCCTTCACGAGGAAGGAGAACAGGCCCCATGCCGTGCCCTGCAAGCGCGGATCGATGTTCTCGGCGTCCTCGGAGAAGTTCGCCATCCACGGCGAGTAGGCGGCGCCGAGCAGCCCGCCGAGGAAGAGCCCGGTGACCATGAGTGCGGGAATGGAAACGGTGTCGCGCCCGATCAGCCACACCAGCACCAGCAGGACAGCCAGCCCGGCGATGGTGCCACCGAGCTCGAAGGGGCGGCGCAGTTGCCACCGGTCCGACAGGCGCCCGGCGGCGACGACGATCACCAGGTCCAGGATCCAGAACACCGTCATCACCGAGGACGCCTGAGCGGTGCTCATGTCGAAGGTCTGCACGAGCATCGTCTGCCCGTAGAGCGTGAGCGTCAGGTACAGCACCAGCCAGAACGCGATGCCGATGACGTGGGCCCAGATCGTGCGGTGCACGAGCAGATCTCGAATCTGCGGGGGCCGCGTCTCGTCCACGGCGGTGCGGACCGACCGCTCGGTCTGCACGATCTTGGCCCGCAACGCCGGAGAGAGCTCGGCGATGTTCAACGCGATCACCACCGAGACCACCAGCGAGATCGCACCCATGATCACGAACTGGGACTCCCACGCGCCGTTGAACAGTGTCAGAGTGGCCCCGGCGATCGCCGCTGCGAGGAAGTTCGCCCCCACCGGCCCCCACGTCCAGAACCCGAAGGCCTGCGCACGGCCCATCCGAGGGGAGAAGTCGCGAACGAGCGGAGCGGTGCTGGCCACCGCCACACCGTCGATGAACGCCAGCACCACCCGGGCGACGAGCAGTTCGGTCGGCGTCTGGACCAGCACCATTCCGAAACAGCACAGGGAGGTGAGCATCATGAGCGGGACCAGCAGCCGTACGCGTCCGACCTTGTCGGTGAGTCTGCCGCCGATCATCCCGGCCACCGCACCCGCCACGGCCGCAGCTGCCGAGATCGCCCCGTACGTCCCCAAGCTCATGTGCAGGTCCTCGAGCAGGAGCGGCACGACCGGGGCGATCACCCCTTCGTAGGAGCAGATGAGGCTGGCCAGCACGGCCATCGCCAGGATGCGCAGCCTGCGACTGCCTGTGGGGTACTCGTCGAGTTGGCGTACGTACGAAGGGCTCACGGCGACCTCCTTGTCGCAAAGACCCGAATGTCACGCCAAGCCACACTTGGAATGCGGCTCTAGAAGACGCTTCTCAGATTCGTCCCCTGCGGGAGGAGATGTCAAGGTCGAGAACGGAGGTGCCGCGGCGCCGCGCCCTGCCCTCCGCCGGGTGCCGGTCGCCGCCGGCGAGCGCGGGCAGGCCCTCCGTCACTCGGCGGGTGCCGGTGCCGATCTGGTGACCAGGGCGACACCGATCGCGGCCAGCACCGTTCCGATCATCGCCCCCACCTCGAGCGGTTGGCCCAGCAACGGGATGGCGGCCAACGCCGTCACGGGAGGAACCAGGAAGAGGTAGCTCGTGGCCGCCCCGCCACCCCGGCGCCGCAGCAGGACGAAGAGCAGGACGAGCCCGCCGATGGAGCTCACGAGGCTCGCCCACACGATGGGCCAGATCGCGGAGAACGTGACCGGTATCGACAGGCCGCCACGGCCGAGCGCGAGCGGTGTGATCGCGACCGTGGCCACGACCAGTTGCACCGTCAGACCGCTGCGGAGATCCATCACCGCGCCGAATCGCTTCTGGTACAACGTGCCGCCGGCGAATGCCACCAGCGATACCAGCAACGCGAACAGTCCGGCCACGGAAACACCGCCGCCGAGTTCGGAACCGACCGCGGCCGCAACTCCGAGCAGCCCGAGCAGCAATCCCACCCATTGCCGCTTTCGCAGCAACTCACCGAACGCGGGGACGGCGATCGCCGCGATCACCAGCGGGCCCGCACTGGCGATCAGCGACGCGAGACCCGCGGACACCCCCAGGCCCAAGCCGATGTAGATGCCGCCGAACTGAACGGCATGCAACACGAATCCCGTGACGATCAGATGGATCCACGCCATCGGCCTGCGCGGCCACGGGGCCCGGGTCACGATGGCGACGACGCCCATCACCACCGCGGCCACCAGGAATCGCCACCACAGCAGCGTGAGAGCCGACATCTCACGCATGCCGATCTTCCCGACCAGATAGCCGCTCGACCAGATCACAATGAACAGAGCGCCGGGAAACGCGGCGAGCAGAAGAGCCGTCACCTTCGCGCTCAGCCGGGCCGCTGCACTGTCACGCACATCGGAGGAACACCCTCGATGCCCGGTGGAGACGTCGGCAGAGCCTGCGCGAGCACCGGTGAGAGCAGGCAGTATTCGCATGTCCTGAATCCGATCGTGAACGAATGGCGGGGAGTTGCGCCGAATGCTCTGCAACGAAGCAGGCGTCACCCACGGACGCGGGCAGGAACCAGCCGCGGCAGGGCCGGTTTCCCGGTGCCGCACCGAGAATTCGTAGGACTCGTACTTGCGGAGTCGGGACGTCGATACGCCGGGATCGTGGGACGGGAGGTCAGCCCTCGTTCTGCTTACTCGCGGCGCGCCTCGCGAAGAAGTCGGCCAGCGGGGCGCCCACCGCCCTGGGATCGTTCTCCGTCGGGATGTGGCCGGCGTCGGCCACACGCACCAGCGTCGAGTTCGGCACCTCGGCGGCGAACCGCTCGGCGTGGTGGACCTGCTGGAAGGGATCGTCCTCACCCCAGACCAGCAGCTTCGGAATGGTGGATGCGCGCAGCGACGGCATCAGATCGAGGGTGTAGCGATTGTCCGCCGCAGCGGCGAAGGCCATCCAGGACCGCGCAACACGCTCCACGGCGAGCGGTTCGAGGTACTCCTCCACCAGAGCGTCGGTCGCCGCGCCGGCCAGCGCGTCGACGACCGCCCCACGCCGGATCTCCACCAGATCGCGTGCCGACGTTGCGGCGACCAGGGCCGGATCGGCGAACCGGGCGATCCTCGGCTGCGGCCACGAGTCGTAGGTCACGCCGTTGAGCAGCGCGAAGGCGTCCACGGCTCCCGCGGCGAGCAGGTGCTGCGCGATCGCGCCACCGATGTCGTGCCCGACGATCGACACAGGTCCGTCGACACCGAGCGCGCGGGCGAAGCGCACCACCCAGGCCGAGAGGTCGGGAATGGTCGCGGTCCTCACCGTGAGCTCTCCCCCGGAGCGACCGAATCCGGGCAGGTCCACGGCCACAGGGCGCAGACCCGCAGCGGCGAGATCGTCCAGGATCGGGAGGAAGACCCGGCTCCAGTACGTGCCGTGCACCATCAGGACGACCGGGCCGTCGCCGGCGGTCAAGTAGCTTGCCGGCGCGCCGTCGACGTCCACGGTCGCGCGCCTCTCATCGTTCGGTGACATCCGATCTCCTCCACTTCTCGGTTCGCCGTCGACGAACTTACTCGTATAAGCGCCTGAGGGCCGGTGCTTATGCCGGTCCCCGGGGACCGGGACGTGTGTGCCGAGTCACGGGCCTTCGAGGACGTCCGCGATGCTCTCGTCGTGCCAGCCCCGGCCCGTGTATGCGGACCGGTGTGTGGCCCGGACCGGGCCGCGTCAGAAAATTCTCGAAGAAGATGTGACGGGGATGTCGAGGCCGGCCTCCCGGCTCCGTCCCAGGGCCGGATGCAGCCACCGTGGCCGCAGCGCACCAAGGAGACCCACCATGGCGAAGTACCTGCTTCTCAAGCACTACCGCGGCGCCCCCGAGGCCGTGAACCCCGTCCCGATGGACCGGTGGACCCCGCAGGAGGTCCAGGACCACCTGCAGTACATGGCCGACTTCGCCGCCCGGCTCGAGAGCTCCGGCGAGTTCGTCGACAGCCAGGCACTCTCGTCCGAGGGCACGTTCGTCCGGTACGACGGGGAGGGCAGGCCGCCGGTCACCGACGGACCCTTCGCGGAGACCAAGGACGTCATCGCCGGCTGGATGGTGATCGACGTCGACACCTACGAGCGCGCGCTCGAGCTCGCCGGTGAGCTGTCGGCAGCCCCCGGAGCAGGCGGCAAGCCGATCCACGAATGGCTCGAGTTGCGCCCGTTCATGGGCACCGCGCACACGGTCACCGAGTGACCGGGCCGGCTCGGCCAGGTCAGGGGCCACATCAGGTGATGGACGAGCTGCTGCTGAGGGAGCTGACTCCCGCGGTGATCGGCGTCCTCGTACGTCGCGGGGTCGATTTCGCGACGGCCGAGGACGCCGTGCAGGAAGCACTCATCCAGGCCGCGCTGACCTGGCCGGACCGGCAACCTGCCGACCCGAAGGGCTGGCTGGTCACGGTTGCCTGGCGCAAGTTCGTCGACGCCCACCGCTCCGAGGTCTCACGTCGCGACAGGGAGCAGCGGGTCGACGCCGAGCCGCCACCCGGACCGGCCGAGACCGCAGACGACACGTTGCAGCTCTTCTTCCTCTGCGCGCATCCGTCGCTGACCCCGGCGTCCGCGGTGGCCCTCACGCTGCGGGCCGTCGGTGGCTTGACCACCCGCCAGATCGCCCAGGCCTATCTCGTGCCGGAGGCGACGATGGCGCAGCGGATCAGCCGGGCCAAACGCACGGTCGGCGGCGTGCGGTTCGAGGAGCCAGGCGACCTGGCGACGGTGCTACGGGTGCTCTACCTCGTCTTCAACGAGGGCTACACCGGCGACGTCGACCTGGCGGCCGAGGCGATCCGGCTCACCCGGCAGCTGGCGTCGATGACCGACGACGAGGAGACCGCGGGACTGCTGGCGTTGATGCTGCTGCACCATGCTCGGAGACCGGCGCGAACCAGGCCCGACGGCAGCCTGGTCCCGCTGGCCGAGCAGGACCGCTGCCGCTGGAACACCTCGCTCATCGCCGAGGGCGTTGCCATCCTGCAGAAAGCGCTGGGTCGCGACCGACTCGGTGAGTTCCAGGCCCAGGCCGCCATCGCCGCCCTGCATGCCGACGCTCCGCGCGTCGAGGAGACCGACTGGGTGCAGATCGTCGGCTGGTACGACGAGCTGCTCCGGCTCACCGGGAGCCCGGTGGTGGAGCTCAACCGGGCGGTCGCGGTCGGCGAGGCCGACGGCCCCGCGGCCGGCCTCGCGGCCTTGGCCAGGGTGGACCCCGGCCTGCCTCGCCACACCGCCGCCTCGGCATACCTTCATGAGAAGGCGGGCGACCTCGAGACCGCGGCACGGCTGTATGCCGACGCCGCACGGTCGGCCCCCAACCTGGCCGAACGTCACCACCTCACCCTGCAGGCGGCGCGGATCAGCCAAGCGCTGCGTGGGTGAGTCCGGCGCGCGAGCGCGCTACCCGGAGCCGGGACGGAAGTGGGTGATGATCCGGTCCGCGTAGAACACGTCCCACGGCACGTTCGGATGCTGCGCGGTGTGCTCCTTGTCGGAGCCGACGAGCACGTAGACCAGTTCACTGGCGACCGGCGTGACGCCGAGGACCTCCGGCAGCCTCGACAGTCTGATCAACCAGTCGGCGTACCAGGAGGCCCAGTCGGCGTCCTCGCCGTCGACGAGGCGGTACACCTGGTGGTGAGTCTCGCCGGCCCCGCGCAGAATCGCGGCCAACGCGGTGACCTGGTCGTCCATCGTGGTCCTCCCGTCGATCGGGCCGTTCAGCCACTGTCCTCGCTGGTCACGCGGCGGGCGCGGCTCGGCTGCACCCGCATCGGCTCGCCGGGCATCTTGGGGTACTCGGGCGGGTAGGGCAGATCGCCGAGCCCGCGGTCGCGCTCGTCGGCGGCGTACCAGCCGAGCACGGTCTCGAGGCCGCCGATCGCATCGTCCATACCCTTGTGCGGGTCGCCGCGCTCCACGAACAGACCCGGCACCGTCCTGACGTCGAAGTCCTCCGGCTCGACATCGGGAAGTGTGTCCCAGGTGACCGGCATCGACACAGTGGCCCGCGGACGCCCGCGAACCGACCATGCGGAGGCGACCGTGCGGTCGCGCGCGGCCTGGTTGTAGTCGAGGAACACGCGCTCGCCGCGCTCCTCCTTCCACCAGTCGACGGTGGCCTTCGCCGGCAGCCGCTCGGCAACCCGGCGCGCGATCGCGATCACCGCGTGCCGGACCGCGATGAAGTCCCACTCGGCCCGGATCCGGGAGAAGACGTGGATGCCCCGGCCGCCGGAGGTCTTGGGCCAGCCCACCAGACCGGCCTCGTCGAGCACCTCGCGCAACACGCCCGCCACCTCCTTCGCGTCGGCGAAGTCGGTGCCCGGCTGGGGGTCGAGGTCAATGCGCAGCTCGTCCGGACGGTCGGTGTCGGCGCGGCGCACGGGCCACGGGTGGAAGTCGAACGTGCCCATGTTCGCCGCCCACACCAGCACGGCCTGCTCCGTGGGGCAGAGCGACTCGGCGGTGCGCCCGCTCGGGAACGTCACCCGCGCGGTCTCGACGTAGTCGGGGGCTCCCTTCGGCAGCCGTTTCGAGTAGAACGGCTCGCCGTCGACGCCGTCGGGGTAGCGCTTGAGGTTGGTCGGCCGATCACGCAGCACCCCGAGCAGCGGCTCCGCCACGGCGCGGTAGTACTCGACCACCTCGCCCTTGGTGATCCCGCGCTCCGGGAAGTACACCCGGTCGGCGCTGGTCAGCCGCACTTCACGGGGGCCGTGCGGCCCGGGGACGGTGAGCACCACCGCGCTCTTGCTCGCCACGGTGGCGCACGCTACCGGCTACCCTCGACCGATGCGCGAACTCCACGACCCGAAACGCACAACCAGGTCACGGCAGTTCGACGACGAGCTGATCGGCCTGGACCCCGACGACCCGGAAGCCCAGGCCTTCGCCGCGCACCTGGACCGCATGCAACAGCACGGCCCGGCGTACACGGTGGAGGGCTACATCGCCGGCGTGAGCAACTTCGCCGACTCCGCCAACCGGGCGGAGGGCGGCCGACGCTGGGCGGCCGTGCTGGTGGTCATGCTGCTTCTCGCCGTGGCGGCCTACATCGTCTGGGAAGCCCTGGTGTTCGTCCTGGTCACCTGGCTCTAGCGGCACGACCCCGCTCGGCGGCACGAAGGGCGCATCCGGACATAGTCTGGAGACCATGGATCCCCAGACCGATCAGCCGCCGAAGGTCGCCAAGACCGACGCCGAGTGGCGCGAGCAGCTCACCCCCGCCGAGTACCAGGTCCTGCGCAAGGCGGGCACGGAGCGGGCGTTCACCGGTGAGTACACCGACACCAAGACCTCCGGCGTCTACTCCTGCCGGGCGTGCGGTGCCGAGCTGTTCCGCTCCGACACCAAGTTCGAGTCACACTGCGGCTGGCCGTCGTTCTTCACCCCGCTCGCGGGCGACGCCGTGATCGAACGCGTCGACACGAGCCTGGGGATGAAGCGCGTCGAGGTGCTGTGCGCCACCTGCCACAGCCACCTCGGGCACGTCTTCGAGGGCGAGGGCTACGGCACACCCACCGACCTGCGCTACTGCATCAACTCCATCTCGCTGCGTCTGGAGCCTGACGCCCAGGAGGGTGCTGAACAACTCCGCCCGTAGCGAGCGGTGATCCAGGTGGTGGCATCGCAAGGCGGAGGAGGGGCCGATACCGCTGTTGTATCGGGCCCGACGACAACGCCGCGAGGGCGCCGCCTGGGCGCCGCGCAGTAGGGCCGAGTTGTTCAGCACCCTCCTAGCGATCTCGTCCGCTCGGCCCTTTAATCCGGCTCGCCGGACCGGTAGGAGTGTGATCCACACCCAGTCGCCGCGCCGGAGGTTCTCCATGCCGCGTTCCCGTCCGCTGCACATCCTGCTGGCCGGCGTGATCGGACTGACGGCGTGGACACCGGGAGTCGCGGCCGCGGACCCGCCGGGCGACGGCCTGGACGGGAGCAGGCCGTGGCCGGGCTACATGATCGTGTTGCCCGAGCTCGACCCGCTTCCCGTCGGCGGCGGGGAGACCACGCTCTTCGTCGGGATCAACGAGCACGCGGGCTACGCGGCCGAGGTCCCGCCACAGTGGAACGGCGACCTCGTCCTGTGGGCCCACGGCTTCCGTGGCAACGGCGCGGACCTCACGGTCGACGCCCCGCCGTACGGGCTACGGGAGCGGTTCATCGCGCAGGGATACGCGTGGGCGGCGTCGTCCTACGACCGCAACGGCTACGACGTCGCCGCCGGCGTGCAGTCCACCGCGGCGCTGGCGACGGAGTTCACCGAGCTCGTCAGGGCGCCGGAACGGACGTACCTCGCGGGCGTCTCGATGGGCGGGCACGTGGTGGCCCGGGCGCTGGAGGAGCACCCGGACACCTACGCGGGCGCGCTGCCGATGTGCGGCGTGCTCGGCGACCACGAGCTCTTCGACTACTTCCTCGACTACCAGCTGACCGCCGGCGCTCTGGCCGGCGTGCCCGCCTACCCGGCGGGTCCCGACTTCGCCACGGCGGTGCTCCCGCGGATCTACGACGGCCTCGGGCTCGCCGAGGGCAACCCGGCCGTCGACACCCCGGCTGCGCAGCAGCTACGGGCGGCCACCGTGCTCGACTCCGGCGGCCCGCGACCCGGCACCGACGCCTCGTTCGCCTACTGGAAGGACTACCTGTTCGGCCTCGGCGTGCCGGACGCGTCGCCGACACCCGTCGAGGGTGTGGCCGCCGATCCCGGGGTCGTGGCAGGCAACGTCGGCACCGACTACGCCCCGGACGAGCCGGTCGACCTCGACGCGGGCGTGCAGCGCGTGGAAGTGGCCGACGAGCGCACGCGAGAGTCGCGCGGGCTCACCCCCGTCGCGCAGGTGTTCGGCAAGCCGGACGCGCCCGTGCTGTCGCTGCACGACCTCGGCGACATGTTCGTGCCGTTCTCCATGGAGCAGATCTACGCGCAGGAGGTGCAGGCGGCCGGCCGCGACGAGCTCCTCGTGCAGCGGGCGATCCGCGCCGCCGGCCACTGCGAGTTCTCCCCCGCCGAGGCCGGCCAGGCGTGGGACGACCTCGTGGCATGGGTGGAGGACGGCACCCGGCCTGAGGGCGACGACGTGACGGACCCCGAGACCGTGGCCCACCCGGACTTCGGCTGCCGCTTCACCGATGCGGCCGCCTACTCCGCGAGCGGCAGCCCCGGCGAGGACAACACGCGCCCGTTGTTCGCACCCTGCCCCTGAGCCGCGGTCAGCCGAACCGCGACGATCAGGGGAAGGAGACGACGAGCTCGCTCGGCTGCACCCGCGGCCCCGTGAAGAACGGCACCTCCTGCCGGACGTGCCTGCGGGCCTCCGTGGCCCGCAGGTGCCGCATGAGGTCGACGATCCGGTCGAGCTGGTCGGCCTCGAAGGCGAGGATCCACTCGTAGTCGCCCAGCGCGAAGGCCGGCACGGTGTTGGCGCGAACGTCGGGGTAGCCGCGCGCCTGCATGCCGTGGTCGGCGAGCATCTGGCGGCGCTCGTCGTCGGGCAGGAGGTACCAGTCCAGCGACCGCACGAAGGGGTAGACGCAGACGTAGTGCTTGGGGTCCTCCCCCGCGATGAACGCGGGCAGGTGGCTCTTGTTGAACTCAGCGGGGCGGTGCAGCGCCACCTGGCTCCAGACCGGTGCGAGGACGCGGCCGAGCGCGGTGGTGCGGCGGAGGTCGGCGTACGCGGCCTGCAACGCCTCGACGTTCTCGGCGTGCCACCAGATCATGAAGTCCGCGTCGGCGCGCATCCCCGCGAGGTCGTACACGCCGCGGACGGCCACACCCTTGTCGGCCAGCGCGTCGAGGAACTCCGTGAACTGCGTGGCCGTCGCGGAGCGGTCCTCGCCGAGCCTCCCCGGCTCCACTCGGAACACCGACCACATGGTGTAGCGGATGGTGGCGTTCAGGTCGGCATAGTCGAGACGAGCCATGCCTCCATCCTGCCACTGCGCAGGCACCGCACGAACGACACTCTCGATCACCGGAACCGGGCGAACGGGCCGTTCACGTGGAATGCGGTCACACTGGCGCGGGATGCGCCGTCAGGTGCTCGACGAGCCGGTCGGCGGCCGCTCGGCCCGTGCCGATGCACGCCGGGACCCCCACGCCGTGCAGCGCCGACCCCGCCACGGCGAGCCCGGCGGGGAGCCCGTGCTCGATCGCCTGCACGCGGTCGAGGTGGCCTACCCCGTACTGCGGCAGGCCCCCGCCCCAGCGCTGGACGTGGACGGCGACGGGTTCGGCCGTGATCCCGGTGAGCGTCGCGAGATCGGCCCGGACCCGGCGGACGAGCTCGGCGTCGTCGACCTGCAGGGTGGCGGCCTCGCCGAACCGGCCGAGGGACGCGCGCAGCCGGACCAGGCCGTCGGGCGACAGGTGGGACCACTTGTTCGTCGAGTGCGTGAAGGCCTTCGCCGACAGCGGCTCCCCGGTGGCGATCAGCGCGCCCGAGGTGGGCGGCAGGCCTGCCGCGTCCTCACCGCGGTAGGCCAGCGCGACGACGACCGAGGAGGCCAGTTCGATCTCCCCCGCAGCACGGGCGGCGGACGGCGCCGCCTCGGACAGCAACCGGGCTGCCGCGGGCGCCGGGATCGCCAGCACCACGGCGTCCACGTCGAGCACCTCCGCGGCCGTGGTGGGCCCCAGGGTGAGACGCCAGCCGGTCTCGTGGGGACGCAGTTCCCGGACCGTGGTGCCGAGCCGCAGCCGGGCGTCCGCCTCGGCGGCGAGGGCGTCGAGGAGCACCCGGTAGCCACCGGAGAGGGCACCGAAGACGGGGGCAGGGGCCGCATCGGGCGGCGGAGCCGGGGTGGCCGCGTCCGCCGCCGCCGTGAGCGACGGGGCGCCGTCGTCGAGGGCAGCGGCGAGAGCGGGGATGGTGGCGCGCAGGCCGAGCGAGTCGACCCGGCCCGAGTAGACCCCACCCAGCAACGGGTCGGCGAGGCGGTCGGCGAGCTCGTCGCCGAACCGCTCGCGCAGCAACCCGCCCAGCGCGACGTCGCCCCCACGCTCCCAGCCCAGCGGCAGGGTGGGCTCCGCGGCGACGGTGACCAGCCCGGCCGCCGAGAGCAGGCCGTCGAGCCGGGCGGCGCTCGTGGGCACCCCGAGCAGGGTGGCGGCGGGCAGCGCCGCGCTGTGCCCGCCGGCCCGCAACGACGCCTTCGCCGAGGTGGGGTGCACCTGCTCGCCGCTGAGCCCCAGCTCGGCGAGCAGAACCGCCATCTCCGGGCGCCTGGCCAGGAACGCCTCCGCGCCGACGTCGTAGGGCACGCCGGCGAGGTCGACGGTGCGCAGCACACCTCCGGTGCGGTCGCGCTGCTCGAGCACCGTGATCGTCGCGCCGGGGCCGAGCCGCGTGCGCAGCCGGTGCGCCGCGGCGAGCCCGGAGACGCCCGCCCCCACCACGGCGATCCGCGGGGCGCCGGACGAGGTCGTGCCGTTCGTCACGGCTGCAGGCCGTGCACCAGGTCGACGAGCCGGGTGAGGACGTCCGGATCCGTGCTGGGCAGGACCCCGTGGCCGAGGTTGAAGATGTGGCCCGGCGCCCGGTGTCCCTCCTCGACGATCCGACGGGTCTCGGCCTCGATGGACGCCCAGTCGGCGAAGAGCACGGCGGGGTCGAGGTTGCCCTGCACCGCATGGGCGTTGCCGAGTCGGCGCGCGGCCTCGTCGAGCGGGATGCGCCAGTCGACGCCCACGACGTCGGCGCCTGCCTCCGCCATGGCGCCGAGCATCTCGCCCGTGCCCACACCGAAGTGGATCCGCGGCACACCGGCGTCGGCGAGCCCGGTGAGCACCTTGGCCGAGTGCGGCTGGGCGTAGGCCCGGTAGTCGCGCTCCGAGAGCGCCCCGGCCCACGAGTCGAACAGCTGGACAGCGTCGACGCCTGCGTCGATCTGGGCCCGCAGGAACACCTCGGTGATCTCGGCGAGCCGGCCCAACAGCGCGTGCCAGACCTCGGGGGCGGACCGCATGAGCGCCTTCGTCCGTTCGTGGTTGCGGCTGGGGCCGCCCTCCACGAGGTACGACGCGAGGGTGAACGGGGCGCCGGCGAAACCGACGAGCGGGGTGTTCCCCAACTCACGCAGCAGCAGGCCGATCGCGTCGGCCACCGGGGCGACCTGCTCGGCGTGCAGCCGCGGGATGCGATCGACGTCGGCCATCGTGCGTACCGGCTCGGCGACCACCGGCCCCGTGCCCGGCACGATGTCGACGCCGACGCCCGCGATGTAGAGCGGCACGACGATGTCGCTGTAGAGGACCGCCGCGTCGACGCCATGGCGGCGCACCGGCTGGAGCGTGATCTCGCACGCCAGATCCGGCGTGAGGCAGGCCTGCAGCATGCCGATGCCTGCGCCGGCGCGTAGCGCGCGGTACTCGGGCAGCGAACGCCCCGCCTGCCGCATGAACCAGACCGGGAGGTGCGAGGGGACCTCGCCACGCGCCGCGGCGAGCAGCGGCGCAGAACGCAGGTCACGCCGGGCCACACGCGCGGAGTCGAGCATCATGACCTCATGGTCGCACGGACGCGAAGTTGATCACCCGTCCGTGCACCTTCGAGCGTGCGATCGCGCGGCGCGCCTCGGCACCCGAACACGGAGAGCGACCTAGAGTGATCGCTCGTGCCCGACGCGACCGCGCAACCACCGGAGTTCCTGCAGGCGGTCGCCTCCCTGCGCGCCGTCCGGCCGAGGCCCGAACTGCTCGTCTCGGCCCTGGAGGCGCCACCCCGGCTCGCCCCGTACACGTGGGCGTTCAGCGTGGAGGCGGACGCCGGCCGCAGCCCAGGCGAGGACCTCGACGAGCCCGACACCTCCGGCCGCCTGATCCTTCTGCACGATCCCGCCGGTCAGGAGGCGTGGGAGGGAACGTTCAGGCTCGTGTGTTTCGTACAGGCCCGCCTCGATCCGGAACAGCTCGGCGACGAAATGCTGCCCGTCGTCGGTTGGTCATGGCTCACAGAGGCCCTGGACCATTGCGGTGCGGAGTACGTTGCCCTCGGCGGCACAGTCACCCAGACGTCCTCGGTACGCTTCGGCGACATCGCAGGTCCGCGCCGCGACGACGACGTGGAGCTGCGCGCCTCGTGGACACCTACCGCACCGGATCTGTCCCGTCACGCAGAGGCATTCTGCGGTCTCGTGGCCTCGGCGGCCGGTCTGCCCCCGGTCGGGGTGCTTCCGCTCGGTCACCGAACACCCTGAATGCGCTGCGACCTGCGCATTCCACCCCGGACGTGATCAGTCCCATCACCCGTGTGGGTGGATGGATATCGACAACGCTGTAACTTTCACCCGGAGAACTTCGAACCACCACACGACGTTAGACCGCTTGGGGGGCTACGCTTCCTCCACGACACCTCCTCGGGCGGTCGGGCGACAGCTCCATCCGACCGGGGTTCTGGTGCCGGTCGGGGGGCAACGACCGACTCCAGGGAGGTAGTGACGTGGCCGTTGTGGGCCAGGGCGCACCAGCTCGCGGCACTCCGGGTGCTGTGCTGTCGCCCGCGATGGTCCCGCATCCGCGGGAAGAGCTGTTCTCGGTGCTGGTGGTCGATGACCACCCGCTCCTACGCGAGGCGATCGCCGCGCGGCTGCGTTCCATGGGAGCAGGCACGGTGTACGAGGCCGCATCGGTGGCCGAGGCGCGGGCGAGAGCCCACGCCAACGGGCCGTGCGACCTCGCGATACTCGATCTCGGCCTGCCCGACGGCAGCGGGCTCGACCTCGTCACCGAACTGCGCTCGCTGGGCTGGAACAGGCTCGTCGTGCTGGCGTCCTCGGACGACCCGTACGCGGTCCGCTCGGCGTTCCAGGCCGGGGCGCAGGCCTACCTGCTGAAATCGGCGTCGGCGGCGATCGTCACCGACGGCGTCAAGCGGGTGCTCGACGGCGGTGTCTACGCCGACCCGACGGTGGCTCCTCTGCTCGCCACAGGCACGCGGGTGCCGGGCACCGACAACACGCCGCGCGAGCTCTCCGCCCGCGAGGTCGAGGTGCTCCAGCTCGTGGCCGACGGGCAGTCCAACAAGGAGATCGGGGAGGCGCTGAGCCTCTCGGCTCTCACGGTCAAGAGCCACCTCTCCCGGATCGGGCGCAAGCTCGGCACGGGTGACCGCGCCCAGATGGTTGCTCTTGCGATGCGTGCCGGGGTCATCCGCTGACCGCAGAACCTCAGCACCAAGCACACGAGCCGGACGCTCCGTCACCCGTTCCTCCACCCGTTCCGCTGCTGGCGCCCCGCGATGGGCTCACCGGGGTCGTCAGCCACCGCGATGCGCTGCTGCGCACCGCGGAGGCTTTCGCTGCGGGCAGCGGACCCATCGCGGTGGACGCCGAGCGGGCGTCGGGCTTCCGGTATTCGCAGCGCGCTTATCTCGTACAACTGCGCAGAGCCGGTGCGGGTACGGCCCTCATCGATCCGATTCCGTTGCGGAGCGATCTTTCTGAGCTCTCAACGGCTCTCGACGGCGCGGAGTGGGTGCTGCACGCCGCGAACCAGGATCTGGCGTGCCTCGCCGAGACGGGCCTCACCCCGTCCGAGCTGTTCGACACCGAGCTGGCCGGACGGCTGGCCGGGCTCCCGCGCGTCGGTCTCGGGCCATTGGTGGAGCAGATGCTCGGCCTCAGCCTGGAGAAGGGTCACGGCGCTGCCGACTGGTCGCGCCGCCCCCTTCCCGAGGACTGGCTCGTCTACGCGGCCCTCGACGTCGAGGTGCTGGTCGAGCTGCGCGACGTGCTGGCAGGCCTGCTCGCCGAACAGGGCAAGCTGGAGTGGGCGAAGCAGGAGTTCGAGGCCGTGCGCACGGCCGGCCCACCGCCGCCCCGTGCCGAACCGTGGCGGCGCACCTCGGGCCTGCACAAGCTGCGCAAGCCGCGTGCCCTCGCCATCGTCCGGGCCCTGTGGGAGGCGCGCGACCGGCTGGCGGCGGAACGCGACATCGCACCCGGTCGTGTCCTTCCCGACTCGGCGATCATCGAGGCTGCTGCGTCCGCACCCGCGTCGCCGAACGAGCTCTCCGAGCTACCGGTCTTCCGCGGGCGCTCCCAGCGGCGCCTCACGGGCTACTGGTTCGGCGCGCTCCGGCAGGCCGCGGCGCTCGACCCCGCCGAGCTACCCAAGGTCGCTCCGCCCGCGGACGGGCCGCCTCCGGTAGGTCGCTGGCCAGATCGCGATCCGGATGCGGCAGCCCGCCTCGCCGCCGCCCGTGCAGCGGTCGCGGGCGTCAGCCAGGAGCGGTCCGTGCCGGTGGAGAACCTGCTGCAGCCCGATCTCCTCCGCCGTCTGTGCTGGTCGCCACCGGCCGACGGTGACGTGGCCGCGACCCTGCGGGCGGGCGGCGCCCGGCCGTGGCAGGTCGACCTGCTCACGCCGCTGCTGGAGCCCGCGCTCCAGGCCCGTAGCTGATCACCCCGCCGGCAGTCGCACCGTCACCGTGAGGCCGCCACCGGACACCGGTTCGCCGCGCACGATCCCACCGTGTGCCTGCACCACCGCCCGCACGATCGAGAGCCCCAGCCCCGAGCCCGGTGTGTCGGCGGTGCGCTCCACCGGTCCACGCCGGAAGGGCTCGAACAACTCGGGCACCCGCTCGGCCGGGATCATCGGTCCGCTCGATGTCACCCGCAGCTCGGCGAAGCCGTCGCGCACCCCGGTGCAGACATCCACCCAGCCGCCGGTCACGTTGTGCCGCACCGCGTTCTCCAGCAGGTTCCCGGCCACGCGCTCGAGCAGCACGGGATCACCCCTGGTCGGGGCGGGCGCGGTGCGGACCTGCACCCGCAGCCCCCGCGCGGCCACGTCGGCGCGCACAGCGGTCAGTGCGGGCCCCGCGAGCGCGGCGAGGTCGACGGGCCGCACGTCGGCCAGCTCGGCACCCTCGGTACGGGCCAGGAGCAGCAACCCTGCGATGAGCTCGTCGGCGCGGCGGGTGGCCTGCCGGACCACCTCGGCCATCCGGCGCAGCTCCGTGACGTCGGCCGCAGGGTCGGCGAGCGTGACGTCCACCTCCGTGCGCAACACCGACAGCGGCGTCCGCAGCTCGTGGCTGGCGTTGGCGACGAAGCGTCGCTGAGCGTCGAACGCCGCCTGCAGCCGGTCCAGCATCGCGTCGAAGCCCGCCGCCAGCTCCGCGACCTCACCGCGTGCGTCGCGCACCCCCGTGCGGGTGTCCAACGACTCGACGGTGAGCCTGCGCGCCGTGGCCGTGACGGCGTGCAGCGGGCCGAGCACCCGGCCGACCAGCACCCACGACACCACCGCGGCCGCAACGACGAGGAGCGGGAAGGCGATCAGCCCCGCCCGGAGCACGTCGGCCCGCGCGGCGGCGCCGACGGCGTCCTGGAGTTGCTCGGCGGGCACGGCCACGTCGCCGACGCGAACGGTGGTGCCGGGTGGCAGCGACGGAACAGCCCGGGCCACTCCCCCGACCAACAACCAGCCCAACCACAGCAGCAGCGCGCTCACCAGCGCAACGACGACCGTGCTGACCAGCGTCAGTCGCGGACGCAGTCCGACACTCCGGCCACCGAACCGCCACCAGGCGCTCCGGGGAGGCGCCTGCTCGCCCACGTCGGGCCGCACGACGCCCTGCGCGGGCTCCTGCACCCTCGCCACCGGCCTCGCTGGTTCGGCCATGGCAGCCCTCGTCAGCCTGCGGCCGGCACCCGGTAGCCCGCGCCGACCACGGTCTCGATCACACCGGGCTCACCGAGCTTCTTGCGCAGGGTCATCACCGTGACCCGGACGGTGGTGGTAAACGGGTCGGCGTTCTCGTCCCAGACGCGCTCCAGCAGCTCCTCGCTGCTCACCACCGCGCCGCCCGCACCGAGCAGCACCTCCAGCACGCCGAACTCCTTGCGCGTCAGCTCAACGGGCCGGTTGGCCCGGAGCACGGTGCGCCGGGCCGGGTCCAGCGCGAGGTCGCCTGCGGTGAGCAACGGCGGCACGGCCGGGGTGGCCCGGCGGCCGAGCGCACGGCAGCGGGCCACGAGTTCGGGGAAGTCGAACGGCTTGGCGAGGTAGTCGTCGGCGCCGCGGGACAGGCCGTCGATCTTGTCGGCGAGTGTGCCGCTGGCGGTGAGCATCAGCACCCGCGTGGTGGCGCCGGAGGCGACGATCTCGGCGCACAGCCGGTCGCCCGACATCCCGGGCAGGTCCCGATCGAGCACCACCACGTCGTAGCGCGTGACGACCGACTTCTCGTGGCCCGTGTCGCCGTCGTAGGCCACGTCGACGGCCATGCCCTCCCGGCGTAGTCCACGTGCCACGGCGTCGGCCAGCGCCCGTTCGTCCTCGACGATGAGAACGCGCATCAGCGCGCCTGCTCTCCCCGGGCCGACGGCGCGGGCTCGTCGACGACCTGGAAGCCGGGGAGGGCAGCAGCCCACTCGGTGACCCGCCGCGACACGTCCTGCGCGGTCAGTCCGGCGGCGGCGAGCACGTCGGCCCGGCTGCCGTGGTCGAGGAAGCGCTGCGGGATCGCGAGGTCGCGCAGCGGGACGTCGCACTCTGCGGCGCGCAGCGCGTCGGCGATGGCGGAACCGAACCCGCCGTGGCGTCCGCAGTCGGAGACCGTGACGACGAGCCGGTGGTCGCGCGCCAGGCGCACGAGCACCTCCGGCACCGGCAGCACCCAGCGCGGGTCGACGACGGTGACCGCGATGCCCTGCTGCTCCAGCCGCTGCGCGGCCGCCACGCCCAGCTCACCGAACGCCCCGGCGCACACCATGAGCACGGTGGAGCTCCGATCGGCTGCCGGGCCGGGCTCACGCAGGACATCGACGCCGTCGATACGGCGCACCGCGGGCACCGACTCGATCACGGCGCCCTTCGGGAACCGGATGGCCGTCGGCCCGTCGTCGACGGCCACCGCTTCCGCCAGTTCCTCCCGCAGCGTATGTGCGTCGCGTGGCGCCGCCACCCGCATGCCGGGCACGATCCCGAGTACCGACAGGTCCCACATCCCGTTGTGCGACGGCCCGTCGTTGCCGGTGACGCCGGCACGGTCCAGCACGAGGGTGACCGCCTTGCCGTGCAGCGCCACGTCCATCAGCAGCTGGTCGAAGGCCCGGTTGAGGAACGTCGAGTACAGGGCGACGACGGGATGCAGGCCGCCCGCCGCGAGCCCGGCGGCGGAGGTGAGCGCGTGCTGCTCGGCGATGCCCACGTCGATGCAGCGCTCGGGGAACGCCGCGGCGAACGGGGCAAGGCCGGTTGGGCCGAGCATCGCCGCCGTGATCGCGACCACATCGGGCCGCCGCGTGCCGAGCGCCACCATCTCCTCGGAGAAGACGCTCGTCCAGCCGACGGACGGAGGCCCGGTGGGGAGCCCCGTCTCCGGGTCGAACGCGGACGGGCTGTGCATCTGCTCGGCGGTGTCGTTCTCCGCGGGCGGGTAGCCCGCGCCCTTGCGCGTGACGGCGTGGACGATCACCGGGCCGCCGAAGTGGCGGGCGCGGCGCAGTGCCGACTCCATCGCGGCGATGTCGTGCCCGTCGACGGGGCCGAAGTACTTGAGGCCGAGATCGGAGAAGAGCTCCTGCGGGCTCAGCGCGTCCTTCATGCCGGCCTTGAGCGCGTGCAGCCCGGAGTAGAGGGCGTTGCCGACCACCGGGGTGCGCGCGAGCGCCTGCTTGCCGGCGTCGAGCACACGCTCGTACCCCGGCTGCAGGCGCAGCGTGGCCAGCCGGTCGGCCAGCCCGCCGATCGTCGGGGAGTACGAGCGGCCGTTGTCGTTGACCACGATGACGATGTTGCGGTCCCCGGCACCGGGCGTACGGGCCGCGGGATCGTCCACACCGGACGCGCCCCCGATGGCGCCCGGGCCGCGCCCGACGGCGGCGTCGGCGCTGGGCCTGCGTCCACCGGTGGCGATGTTGTTCAACGCCTCCCAGGCCATCCCGCCGGTGAGTGCACCGTCGCCGATCACGGCGACGACGTGGCGCTGCTGACCGGTGAGCGCGTAGGCGCGCGCGATCCCGTCGGCCCACGACAGCGAGGTGGACGCGTGGCTGTTCTCGACGTGGTCGTGCTCGCTCTCCGCCCGGGACGGATAGCCGGAGAGACCGCCGGTCTTCTTGAGCTGCTCCCAGCCGTTCTGACGGCCGGTGAGCATCTTGTGCACGTACGCCTGGTGTCCGGTGTCCCAGATCAGCGTGTCGCGCGGGGAGTCGAACACGCGGTGCAACGCAATGGTCAGTTCGACGACGCCGAGGTTGGGGCCCAGGTGCCCGCCGGTGCGGGAGACCGAGGCCACGAGCTCTCTGCGGATCTCCGCGGCGAGAGGGGCGAGCTGGTCGGCCCCCAGTCGCTTGAGATCGGCCGGTCCGCGGATCGATCGCAACACGGTCACCGACCCAGCTTACGAGAGGCAGCCCGCACCGGCTTCATGGTGGCGTTCAGTTGCCGCTGCGCGGGCCGGGGATCTCCACCGGTCCCGCGAAGCGCACCAGGTTGCGCCCGTCACGCTTCGCTGCATACAGCGATGCGTCGGCGGCGTTCAGCACCTGTTCGAGGGTGGTGCCGTCGTTCGGCACCGCGGCGCCCCCCACGGAGATGGACAGGCCCGAGATGCTGAGGTCCCCGTCCGGGGTGCCGACCGGGACCACGAGCTCCGCGACGCGCTTGCGGAGGCGCTCGGCGATGGTGCGCATCTCGGTGTTCCCGTCCGGTCCGGGAGCGAGGTCGGGCAGCAGCACCACGAACTCCTCGCCGCCGAACCGGCCCACGATGTCCTGCTCGCGTACCGAGTTGCGCAGCTCCGTCGCCACGGCGGCCAGCACCTCGTCGCCTGCGAGGTGTCCGTAGGAGTCGTTCACCAGCTTGAAGTGGTCGAGATCGAGGATCAGCACGGCCGCCGTGCCGCGTGAGCGGTGCACGCGGCGCACGATCCGCGTGCCCTGCACCTGCCAGGCCGCGGCGTTCAGGAGACCCGTCTTCGCGTCGGTGCTCGCCACCTCCTCGAGCTGCCGGACGAGCACGGCTCGGTGCAGCACGAGGATCGGTGGCAGGACGAGCGCCACGAGGCCCGGCGTGGAGCCGAGCGCGACGGCAGCCAGGGCACCCATACAGATGGTGGCGATCTCGACGGCGTTGTCGTCCCACCCGCCGAAGATGTCCCGCAGCCCGGGGCGCTCGCTGGTGAGGACGATCACCACGGCGACGAGCACCGCGTTGACCAGGACGTAGAGCAGCACGGCAAGCGCGATCCCGGCGACGCCGCCCAGATCAGCGGCGGCGGTGGGCAGACCGCCCGCCCCCTGCACCACGGCATGTGCGGCGTTGGCCGCGAGCACCACGGTGGCCGTGGTGTAGACGTGCCGGTGCAGCGGCACCTTCGCCGGCCGCCACACCCGCTGCCACAGGTGCACGTACACCGCCGCGATGACGGCCGCGGCGAGCATCGGCGGGAGCAGCAGCGCGGCGGCGAACGTCCACACGGAGCTCAGGTCGAAGTACGCGGTCTGGGCCGCGCGCCGCCGGATCCGCTCGATACCGGTGGCGAGTTCGGTGTGCACCACGCTGAGCACCGTCAGGAAGACGGCAAGCCCGATCGCTCCCGGCGGCGGCGTGGCGCTACCGGCGACGACGAGCGCGACAGCGGAGGCCTCCACGGCCAGGACGACGACGACCGCCCGGCGGGGCAGGGCCCATAGCTCGCTCCTGCCCGAAGTCGGCGACAACGGCTCGTCCACGACCGCGATCCCCCTTTCGCCGACACCGAGAACGGGTGCGGCGCCGAGGTTAGTGAGCCGCAGTTGACGTGTCAGGAGGTTCGTGATCGCTCTTCGGGGTGGACTAGTCGACCTTGTCGTCACCCTCTGTATCGAAGTGGTGTCACTCCGGGGTGTTGTCAGCCGGTGGCTGCCGGCGGCTCGCCCGCCGCCGCAGACAGGTGGGGCGAGTGCTGAACGGCGTGGTGGCTGGGCAGCGTGAACCCCATCCGCACCACGTTGCGACCCGCGCGCTTGGCCGTGTAGAGGGCGGTGTCGGCGATCTGGAGCAGGGTGCGGAGGTCGCCACCCTCGGCAGGCGAGATGGCCGCTCCGATCGACACGGTCAGACCGGCGACCGTCAGCGGACCGTCGGGGGTGGGGATCTCCACCCGCAGATCGGCGACCCGACGGCGGATCCGCTCCCCCACCGCCTCGAGCTCCGCCGTGCCGCTGCCCTCCAGGCCGCCGAGCAGGATCACGAACTCCTCGCCGCCGAACCGGCCGACGAGGTCGCGATCACGTACCTCGGTGCGCAGGGTGTCGGCGACGGCGGCGAGCACCTGGTCGCCCGCAAGGTGACCGTGGGTGTCGTTGACCAGCTTGAAGTGGTCGAGGTCGAGGACGAGCACGCCGCGGGCACCGTCGTGGCGGCTCACCCGGCGCAGTGCCCGCTCGGCCTGGGCGTGCCAGGCGGCCGCGTTGAGCAGCCCCGTCTTGCCGTCGGTGCTGGCGGCCTGTTCGAGCTGGCGGACGAGAACGGCGCGGTGCAGCACCAGCAGGGGTGGTAGGACGAGCAGCACGAGCCACGGGTTGATGCCGAGCGCGACGGCGGTGAGCGCACCGAGGCAGAGGGTGGCGATCTCCAGCATGTTCTCGTCCCATGGCGCGAACACCTTGGAGAGGTTGGCCTCCGGGGTGCTCACCGCGATGGCGCCGGCCACCAGGCAGCTGTTGACCGTGGTGTAGACGAGCAGCGCGAGCGCCAAGGCCCAGAGCTGGTGGTCGCTGCCGGGATCGGTGCCACCGCCGGCTCGCTCGAGCACGGTGGCGGCCGCGAGACACGCGAGCACCACGGTGGCGGTGGTGAACACCTGTTTGTAGAGCGGGACACGTAGCCGCCACGCACGCCACCACAGGTGGCAGTGCACGATCACGGCCACGAGCGCCGCGTACGACGCGGGCAGGGCCACCGCGGCCGCGAACGTCCACACCGAGCTGAGGTCGACGTGGTTGCCGTCGGTGACCCGGCGACGGACACGCTCGACGCCGAGGGCGACCTCGGTGTGGGCGATGCCGAGCAGGCACAGCACCACCGCCACCTGGAGCTGGCCGGGCGTCAGCGGAGGGTGGCCGAACAGCCCGAGGACGACGAGCGCCAGCGACGTGGCCTCGACGAGCAGCACGGGGCCCACCAGCCGCGTGGGGAGCGACCAGACCGCCCACTGTCGAACGGCGAACGCGCGCGTCCGTGAACTGCCCTTCTCAGTGGCTTCGTCAGTTCCCATCCGCGCTCTCTGTGTCCGCTGGGCGTGGACCGAAGCCTAGTGGAGCCCGAGGACAAGGACCACCCACTCGGGGAGCGAGGACACCCACTCGTGTCACAGTGACGCGGCTCGGAGCGACAGGCCGTAACGATCCCACTTCCGGGTCAGTGAGGTAGGCCGAATGCACGGCGCTCCGAGGTTCGCGCGGCGAAAAGCAACACAAGTATGCAACAAAGTCCGCTTCGCGCCCCGAAGCGCTTGTGCGGGACCGCCGGCACATCTCTCCTGCAATTCGACTACCCACGCCTGCGTCGGCGTCCCACGACGTCCGCCCAGTGGCGACACGAGCGATGCGAGGAGGCAGTGGCATGCGCAACCACAACTGGTGATTCGGGCGAGCGTCAAGCGTCAACACCTAAGGAGGAGGAGAGAGCCGTGCGCAACCACAACTGGTGAAAGCGCCATACCGCCCCGACCGCGCCGACCGAGGAGAGCTTCGTGCGCAACCACAACTGGTGAACCGCTCCGCTACCCGCCGACCGCCGAGGAGTGCCCGTGCGCAACCACAACTGGTGAACCGCGTCCCATCCGTCACCCGGCCCACAGAGGAGGCCTTCGTGCGCAACCACAACTGGTGAGACCACCCGCCCCCGACCGGCCCGAGAGAGGAGCACCCGTGCGCAACCACAACTGGTGAGCCCTCGCCCGACCACCCGCACGGCACGCAAGGAGGCGGCAATGCGCAACCACAACTGGTGAGCACACCCCGGCATCCGACCGCAAAAGGAAGAGAGGACGTCATGCGTAACCACAACTGGTGAGCACTCCCCCGCACTCATATCCCGAAGGAGAGACGCGACATGCGCAACCACAACTGGTGAACCCGGGCTTCACCCGTACCCACCCGTCCGTGAAGGAGGCCCTGTGCGCAACCACAACTGGTGACCGACTCCCCCCGCCCCCGCCCGACCCGAAGGAGAGCACGCCGTGCGCAACCACAACTGGTGACCAACCCCCGCCACCCCCACCCGACCCGAAGGAGAGCACGCCGTGCGCAACCACAACTGGTGAACCGGACCCGTCGCACCGATGAAGGGAGGAGGGCGCGCGATGCGCAACCACAACTGGTGACCGACAACCACCTGCGGGCAAGGCCGGGATCAGCCGCTCGCCAGCACTGTCGTAGCGACAGGTTCACTGTTCCGGTTGGCGCGGTGCCACGCCACCGCGACGCCGGACGACAGGAGCACTCCCACCGCTCCGGCGACCGCGATAGCAGTCGCCGGATCCCAGTGGTCGGCCAGCACCCCACCGATGAGGACGGCCACCCCCTGGGCCGCGATGATCCCGGACGCGGCGACCCCGATCGCCCGGCCGCGGCCCACCGCAGGCGTTGCCCGTACGAAGCTCGCTTGGGTCTGCAGGAGGTAGGCGGTGGACAACATCCCCGACACCGCCCACAGCAGCAGCGTGAGCGGGACCGGCGGGCGGAACAAGCAGAACACCAGCGGGACGCCTGCACCGGCGGCGAGCACCCCGACGAGCCGAGCCCGGGTCACTGCTGGAACGAACCGCACGAAGAGCCAGGCGCCGACCACGCTCCCCAGCGGGTCGGCCGCCATCAGGAGCCCGACGACCGTGGGGCCCGCACCGACCTGGTCGGCGTAGGGCGCCGCGAGTGCCTCGGGCACGACGTACCAGCCGACAAGCCACGCAAGGAGCACGAGCGCGCGCCGCCGTGGGTCCGTGGCGATCTCGGTGAGTGCGGCGACCACGCCGCTCAGTCCCGCGGCGGGGGCGTGGGCGGCGACGGTCGCGTCGCCGCGGGCGTCCCCGTCCCTGGCGGGCACCGACCGGTCGCGCAGTCCTGCGCGGACCAGCACAGCCGACACTGCGAACGACACGGCGTTGCCCAGGAGCGCCATGGACGGGCTGATGGCGGCCACGAGCAGGCCACCGCTCGCGAACCCTGCCAGCTGTGCGGTCTGGCTCGTGATCTGTCGGACGGCGAGCCCGCGCTCGTAGAGCTCGCCGCGCAGGATCTCGGGCAGGAGCGCGCCCTGGGCAGCGGTGTGCGGGGCGCCGAGCAGCACCACCACGACGAGGAGCATGCAGAGCGCCCACAGCGGTAGTTCCGGGATCGCCATGGCGGCGACGAACACGGCGCGCACCACATCCGCGGCGATCATGACCTCGCGGCGGCGGTACCGGTCGGCGAGGCCCGACAGCAGCACCCCGCCGAGCAGTGCCGGCAGGAATGTGAGGGCATAGGTCGCGGCCGCCCACGCCGCAGAGCCGGTGCGGCCGTAGACCAGGACCGCCAGCGCGACACGCGCCAACTGGTCGCCCGCGATCGAGAGCAGCTCCGCTGCCCAGACGACCCGGAACTCCCGTACGCGGAACACCGCACGCAGCTCTGCACCCGCCATCCGGCCGTTCTCCCCTCGGGATGCGCCGAACCACGTGTATCGGCCGGCTCAACGGAGGGTAGGCGAACCAACGCATCCGGTCAGGACTGCACATCAACCGTGCGGGACGGTCGTCCCCCCGCAGCCCATCCGGAACGCGCGCGAGTCGTCCTTCTTCTGTGCCCGAGTTGCCAGGTTCATGCCCACGAGTCGCCGGGTTCGCATGCACGAATCGCCGGGGTCGAAGGCGCGAGTCGCTCGTTTCGCGCCGGCGAATCGGTCAGGGCAGGTCGGGCACCGCGTCACTCAGTGGCACGGCCGCCATCCCGTGGGCGGCGGCCACCTCGGGCTGGACGATCTGCCCGGCAGCGACGTTGACACCGGCCGCGAGGGCGGGGTCGGCAGCCACGGCGCCCTCGGGGCCGCGGTCGGCAAGGGCGAGCACGTAGGGCAGCGTGGCGTTGGTGAGCGCGCGGGTGGACGTGTTCGGCACCGCACCGGGCATGTTCGCCACGCAGTAGAAGATCGAGTCGTGCACGGCGAACACGGGGTCGTCGTGGGTGGTCGGCTGAGAGCCCTCGAAGCAGCCGCCCTGGTCGATCGCGATGTCCACGAGCACCGACCCCGGCCGCATCCTCGCCACGAGGTCGTCCGACACCAGCTTCGGCGCCTTCGCCCCGGGCACCAGCACGGCCCCGATGACGAGGTCGGCCCAGAGGCACGCGCGCTCGATCTCGTAGGCGTTGCTGGTGATCGTCTGCAGGTGGCCCCGGTAGCTGAAGTCGATCTCGCGCAGCCGGTTGATGTTCGTGTCGAGCACCCTCACCTCGGCCTGCATCCCCACCGCGATGCCGGCGGCGTTCATGCCCGAGACGCCGGACCCGATGACGGCCACCTTCCCGGCGGGCACACCGGACACCCCGCCGAGCAGCACGCCCCGCCCACCGGCGGTGCGCTGCAGATAGTGGGCACCGACCTGGGGGGCCATTCGGCCTGCCACCTCGCTCATCGGCGCGAGCAGCGGCAGCGAGCCGTCGGCGAGCCGGACGGTTTCGTAGGCGATGGCCGTGGCGCCCGCGGTGACCAGGGCGTCGGTGCACTCCTTCGACGCGGCCAGGTGCAGGTAGGTGAAGAGGACCTGGCCCGGGCGCAGCCGGTGGTACTCCTGCGGGATCGGCTCCTTGACCTTCAGGACGAGCTCGGCGGCGCCCCAGACCTCGTCGGGGTCGGCGCTGGTGCGCGCCCCGGCCGCGACGAAGTCGGCGTCGGGCAGGCCCGCGCCCGCTCCGGCGTCACGCTCGAGAAGCACCTCGTGGCCCCGGCCCGTGAGCTCACGCACGCCGGCCGGGGTGATCGCCACCCGGTACTCGTGGTTCTTGAGCTCGCGCGGGACTCCAACCAGCACCCGGCCGATCCTGCCCTAGTCGACGCCCGCCGTCATGGTGAGAAGGTCGCTCACGTGGGCGATCTCGTTCACCGTCCGGACCACCCGGCGCCCGTCGCGACCGGCGATCACGCGGGTGATCCCGGTGTAGTCCAGCGGGAACGTCAGCGGGCGGGCGAGGCCGAGCAGGTGGGCGAGCCAGGTGTTCACCACCCCGGCGTGGGCGATCACCACTGCGCTCGACCGGCCGGGATGAGCCGCGATGATCCGTTCGAGAGCGCCGTCGACCCGCGCGGTGAACGCCGGGACGTCGACGTGCTCGGGCAGGAGCCCGGCGAGCATCCGCTGCCACGCGGCGGGGTCGAGCCGGGCCATCTCGTGGACGGGCACGTAGTGCTCGGAGTCGGCGTCGTACTCGCGCAGGTCCGCCACCACCTGTGGGTCGAGCCCGAGCGCGGCCGCGAGGGGCGCCGCGGTGTCGCGGGCCCTGGCCAGCGAGCTGACGTAGAGCCCGGCCACGTCCTCGGCTCCGAGCGCGTCGACGAGGCGCGTGGCCTGCCGCTCGCCGAGCTCCGTCAGCCCGGGGTCGGCGGGACCGCCTGCCCGGTCGGCGTGCGCCGCATCGGAGGCGTGGATGCGTTCCGGCAGCGCATGCCGGACGAGCACGAGCTGCACCGTGGTCAGTCCGGGACGTGCGCGGCGTGACCTGCAGCGCGCAGGGCGACGCGCAGCTTCTCCGCGTGGGCGTCCTGCTCCGCGGCGTCGACCGACTTCGCCGCGTTGGCGAAGTCGAAGGCCGCCATGTCCCAGGCCGGGAACACGTGCAGGTGCAGGTGGGGCACCTCGAAGCCGGCGACGAGCAGCCCGACGCGGGGCGGCTCCCACAGCTCCTGCACGGCGGCGCCGATGGTGTGGGACACGCTCGTCAGGTGGGCGAGCAGGTCGGGACCGGCGTCGATCCAGTGGTCGACCTCCTCGCGCGGCACGACGAGCGTGTGCCCGGGACCGAGAGGATTGATCGACAGGAAGCCGACGGCACGCTCGTCCGACCAGACGAAACGCGCGGGCAGCTCGCCGTTGATGATCTTCGTGAAGAGAGTGGCCATCGGAGGTGACCCTAGCGGCTCGACGGGCATCTCCTAGGCTCGGAGCATGGCCAGGACCATCGCTACGAACACCGAGGTCGACCGGGACGAGCTCGTCGCGTTCCTCCGGCCACGCCACCACGTGATCCTCCTGACACCACGCAACGACGGCAGCTGGCAGGGCTCGCCGGTCACCTCCGGCGTCGACTCCGAGGGCCGGATCGTCATCTCCACCTACCCCGAACGGGCGAAGGCGATCAACGTCGCCCGGCACGGAAAGGCCGCCGTCGTGGTGCTCTCCGAGGACTTCAACGGCCCGTGGGTTCAGGTCGACGGGGATGCCGAGCTGCTCACCCTCCCCGATGCGCTCGAACCGCTCGTCGACTACTTCCGTTCGATCTCCGGCGAGCACCCGGACTGGGACGAGTACCGCGCCGCGATGACCACCCAGGGCAAGGCCCTGATCCGGATCACGCCCACCAGGTGGAGCCCGGTGGCCACGGGCGGATTCCCCGCTCACCTGGCCTGACGCCCCGGACCAGCGCCCGAGGCACCGCTGCATCGGGCGGAACCTCCACTTGCCCCGGTAGCCTCACACGGACGGAGCGGCGCCGCTCCGGCGCGCCTGAAGATCGAGTACGACGGCCGTGGCCGATCGCTGATTGACAACACCGGAGGAACTTGATGCGGCCGTGGCCAGGTCACGCCTACCCGCTGGGCGCCAGCTACGACGGCGCGGGCACGAATTTCGCGATCTTCTCCGAGGTCGCTGAGCGGGTGGAGCTCTGCCTCTTCAGCGACGACGGTGAGGAGGAGCGCATCCCGCTCGCCGAGGTCGACGGCTTCGTCCACCACGGTTACCTGCCGAACATCGAGCCCGGGCAGCGCTACGGCTACCGGGTGCACGGCCCGTACGACCCTGCTCAGGGCCTGCGGTGCAACCCCAACAAGCTGCTCATCGATCCCTACGCCAAGGCGCTCGACGGCCCGGTCCAGTGGGACGAAGCCGTGTTCGGCTACCCGTTCGGCGACCCCGACGCCCGCAGCGACACCGACTCCGCGCCGTTCGTGCCCAAGTCGGTGGTGGTCAACCCGTTCTTCGACTGGGGAACCGACCGCTCTCCGCGCATCCCCTACCACGAGACGGTGATCTACGAGGCCCACGTCAAGGGCCTCACCATCGCGCACCCGGAGATCCCGGAGGTCCTGCGCGGCACCTACACCGGGCTCGCCCACCCGGTGATGATCGAGCACCTCAAGAACCTCGGGGTCACGGCCGTGGAGCTCATGCCCGTGCACGAGTTCCTCAACGACCACCATCTGCAGGAGAAGGGGCTCACCAACTACTGGGGCTACAACACCATCGCCTACCTCGCCCCGCACCACGCCTACGCGATGCCGGGCCCGCGCCCGGGCAACCAGGTGCAGGAGTTCAAGGCGATGGTGCGCGACCTGCACGACGCCGGCATCGAGGTGATCCTCGACGTGGTCTACAACCACACGGCCGAGGGCAACCACATGGGCCCCACGCTCTCGCTGCGCGGAATCGACAACACCGCCTACTACCGGCTGGTCGACGACGACCCGCGGTACTACATGGACTACACCGGCACCGGCAACTCGCTCAATGTCCGCAGCCCGCACACCCTCCAGCTGATCATGGACTCGCTGCGGTACTGGGTCACCGAGATGCACGTCGACGGCTTCCGCTTCGACCTCGCCTCCACTCTCGCCCGCGAGTTCTACGACGTCGACCGGCTGTCGGTGTTCTTCGACCTCGTGCAGCAGGACCCGGTGATCAGCCAGGCCAAGCTCATCGCGGAGCCGTGGGACGTCGGCCCCGGCGGTTACCAGGTGGGCAATTTCCCGCCGCTGTGGACGGAGTGGAACGGCAAGTACCGCGACACCGTGCGCGACTTCTGGCGCGGCGAGCCGGGCACCATCGGCGAGTTCGCCTCCCGGCTCACCGGCAGCTCCGACCTGTACAAGGACGACGGCCGGCGCCCGTACGCCTCGATCAACTTCGTCACGGCGCACGACGGATTCACGCTCGCCGACCTGGTCTCCTACAACGGGAAGCACAACGAGGCCAACCTCGAGGGCGGCAACGACGGCGAGAGCCACAACCGTTCCTGGAACTGCGGTGTGGAAGGCCCCACCGACGACGCCGCGGTGCTCGACCTGCGCGGCCGCCAGCAGCGCAACTTCCTCACCACGCTGATGTTGAGCCAGGGCGTCCCGATGCTGCTGCACGGCGACGAGCTCGGCCGTAGCCAGGCAGGCAACAACAACGTCTACTGCCAGGACGGGCCCATCTCGTGGGTCGACTGGTCGCTGGCCACGAAGAACGCGCCCCTGCTCCACTTCACCGCGGGCGTCGTCGCCCTGCGCACCGCCCACCCGGTGTTCCGGCGGCGTCGCTTCTTCGACGGCAGGCCGATCCGGCCCCGGCGCCGTGGTGGCGACGCGCTGGAGGACATCGCCTGGTTCACCCCGGCCGGTGAGGAGATGACCGACCAGGACTGGGACTCCGGCTTCGGCAAGTGCGTCACCGCGTTCCTCAACGGCGACGGCATCACCGAGGTGGACACGCGCGGCAACCGGGTCACCGACGACTCGTTCCTGCTCTGCCTCAACGCCCACCACGAGGACATCGACGCCACCCTGCCGGGCCCTGAGTACGGCTCGCGGTGGGCGGTCGTGGTCGACACGGCCGAGGGCGAGGTCACCACCCTGTCCACCGCTCCCGGCATCGTGGCGGCCGATCCGCGCACGGTCGATGGCGGGGCGGTGCTCACGGTGCCCGCCCGGTCGGTCCTGGTCCTGCAGCGGACGGAGCACGCGCGCGCATGACGGGCCCGGCTGTGCCTTCACCGACCGTTCCCTCGGCCACCTACCGGCTGCAGTTCTCCAAGGACACCACCTTCACCGACGCCGTGGAGCTGCTGCCCTATCTCGAGGCGCTCGGCGTCGGCGGGCTCTACGCCTCGCCGCTGCTCGAGTCCGGGGCGGGCTCCAACCACGGGTACGACGTGGTCGACCCCACACGGGTCTCGCAGGAGCGGGGCGGCGAGGAGGGACGCCGCGCCCTCGTGGCGGCGGTTCGGGAACGGGGCCTGCAGTTCGTCCTGGACATCGTGCCCAACCACCTCGGCGTCGATGCGGCGAAGGCCAACCCGTGGTGGTGGGACGTCCTCACGCACGGCCGCGCGTCCCGCTACGCCGGCCACTTCGACATCGACTGGGATGCCGGGCAGCTGCTCCTGCCGATCCTCGACGCCGACGAGGAGAAGGCGCTCTCGGAGCTGTCGTTGTCCGATGACCGCTCGGAGCTGCGCTACTACGAGCACGCGTTCCCGGTGGCACCCGGCACGGGCGACACCGGCGCACCACAGGAGGTCCACGAGCGCCAGCACTACCGGCTCGTGTCCTGGAAGCGCGGCGCGGCAGAGCTCACCTACCGCCGGTTCTTCGACGTCTCCACCCTCGCCGCCGTGCGCGTCGAGATCCCGGAGATCTTCGAGGACACGCACCGGGAGATCCTGCGCTGGGTGCACGCCGGAGAGGTCGACGGCATCCGAGTCGACCACCCGGACGGGCTGTCCGACCCCGGCGGCTACGTCCGGCGGCTGCGGGCGGCGATCGGGCCGCGCCGGTGGCTTCTCGTGGAGAAGATCCTCGGTGTCGGTGAGGAGCTGCCTCCGTCGTGGCCCGTGAACGGCACCTCGGGCTACGAGGCGCTGCGCGAGATCCAGGGCGTGCTCGTCGACGCGTCCGGGGCCGGGCTGCTCACCCAGTTCGCTGCCGAGCACGTGGGCCGCAAGGAGTCGCTGCACGCAGCGGAGCACACGGCGCGCCGCCAGGTGGCCGACACGATCCTCGCGGCGGAGGTGCGCCGTATCGCCTCGTTGGTGCCCGTGCCCGAGACGGCGCCGTCCACCGAGGAGGAGCCGGGTGAGGCGGCCGAGCGCGTGCGCGCCGCCGTGGCCGAACTGCTCTGCGGCTTCCCGGTCTATCGCAGCTACCTGCCCGAGGGTCGCTCCGCGCTCGAGATCGCGGTCTCGGTGGCCCGCACCCACCGGCCCGATCTCGCCGACGTGCTGAGCACCATCCGCTCGGCGATGCTCGCCGAGCCGCACGGCCTGCTCGCCACCCGGGTGCAGCAGACGTCGGGCATGGTGATGGCCAAGGGCGTGGAGGACACCACGTTCTACCGCTGGAACCGGTTCGTCGCGCTCAACGAGGTGGGCGGCGACCCGTCCCGCTTCGGCGTGTCCGCCGACGAGTTCCACACGGCCATGGCGGCCAGGGAGGCCTCCTGGCCCGCCACGATGACCACCCTGTCCACCCACGACACCAAACGCTCCGAGGACGTCCGGGCCCGGCTCGCGGTGATCGCGGAGATCCCCGGTGAGTGGATCGAGCGGGTGCGCCGCTGGGCCGCCGAGCACCCGCTCCCCGACCGGTCGTTCGAGCTGCTCGCCTGGCAGAACCTCGTCGGCGCCTGGCCGATCTCTCCGGAGCGGTTCGCGAGCTATCTCACCAAGGCCTCGAAGGAGGCCAAGCTCGTCACCAGCCACGTCGACGCTGTCGCGGAGGTGGACGAGGCGATCGCGGCCTGGCCCGCACAGGTGCTGGCGGACGCCGACGTGGTGGCCGAGATCGAGGAGTTCGTCGGCCGGATCTCCACGCCCGGCTGGTCGAACTCGCTGGGTCAGAAGCTGCTGCAGATCGCGGGGCCGGGCGTGCCCGACGTCTACCAGGGCACCGAGCTGTTCGAGTACTCGCTGGTCGACCCCGACAACCGCCGCCCGGTCGACTGGGCGCAGCGCCGGGAGATCCTCGCCCGTCTGGACGAGGGCTGGCTGCCGGACGTCGACGCGTCGGGGGCGGCGAAGTTACTGGTCACAGCCAGCGCGCTGCGGCTGCGCCGGTTCCGGCCGGAGGTGTTCACGGGGTACCGCCCGCTGCACGCCGAGGGTCCGGCCGCGCACCACGCGATCGCGTTCGCCCGCTCCGCGTCGCTGGTGGCTGTGGCCACGCGGCTCCCGGTGGGGCTCGCGGAGCGCGGCGGCTGGGAGGACACCGTCCTCCCGCTCCCGGAGGGCGCCACCGACTGGCACGACGTGATCACGGGAGCCGCTGTCGACGGCTCGGCGCCGTCGCTGGCCCGGGTGCTGGGGCGGTACCCGGTCGCGTTGCTCGTGCGGCCGGCGTAGCGACCCGTTGATCACGATGCGATACGTCACACCCCTGGACCGGGCGAGGCGCGACGGCGCCGGGAAGGATCATGCGGCGTGACCGAATTCGCCGTGTGGGCACCGCAGTGTGCCCAGGTCAGAGTGCTGGTCGACGAGACCGTGTACCCGATGACCGTCGACGGGGCCTGGTGGTGGCGTGCCACCGTCGAGGACGCGGCCCCGGGCAGCGCCTACGCCTTCCTGCTCGACGAGGACGAGACGCCGCTGCCCGACCCGCGTTCGCGCTGGCAGCCCAACGGCGTCCACGGCCCGTCCCGCGTGTACGACGACTCGGCGTTCTACTGGACCGACCACGACTGGACCGGCCGCCAGCTGGCCGGCAGCGTGATCTACGAGCTGCACATCGGCACGTTCACCCCGCACGGCTCGTTCGACGCTGCGGTCGAGCGGCTCGACCACCTCGTCGAGCTGGGCGTCGACCTCGTGGAGGTGCTGCCGGTCAACGCGGTCGACGGCCCGCGCAACTGGGGCTACGACGGCGTCGGCTGGTACGCCGTCACCGAGAACTACGGCGGCCCGGACGCCTTCAAGCGGTTCGTCGACGCCTGCCACGCCCGGGGGCTGGGCGTGGTGCTCGACGCCGTCTACAACCACCTCGGCCCGTCCGGGGCGTATCTCGACCGGTTCGGACCGTACTTCGCCGGGAGCAACCTCTGGGGCCCGGCGCTGAACCTCGACGGCCCGCATTCGGAGCCGGTACGCCGGTACGTGATCGACAACGCCCTGATGTGGCTGCGTGACTTCCACGTCGACGGGCTGCGTCTCGACGCAGTTCATGCGCTGCGTGACACGCGCGCGACACACGTGCTCGAACAGCTCGCGGCCGAAGTGGAGGCGCTCTCCACCCACGTGGGCAGGCCGCTGTCGCTGATCGCCGAATCGGACCTCAACGACCCGCGGCTGATCACCGCGCGGGAGGCAGGCGGCTACGGCCTGCACGGGCAGTGGACCGACGACATCCACCACACCCTCCACACCGCGCTCACCGGCGAGTCGCAGGGCTACTACGCCGATTTCGCCGCCGCCGGGCTCACCGGCCTGGCACACGTGTTCACCCGAGCCTTCCTCCACGAGGGCACGTGGTCGAGCTTCCGGCAGCGCCGCCACGGCGCGGGCGTCGACACCCGGCGCATCCCGGGCCACCGCTTCGTCGCGTACCTGCAGAACCACGACCAGATCGGCAACCGCGCCACGGGCGACCGGCTCACCCAGACGCTCTCCCCCGGTCTGCTCGCCTGCGGTGCAGCGCTGGTGTTCGCCTCACCGTTCACCCCGATGCTGTTCATGGGCGAGGAGTGGGGAGCGCGGACGCCCTGGCAGTTCTTCTCCTACTTCCCCGACCCGGCACTGCGGGAGGCGGTGCGCAACGGGCGCACCGCCGAGTTCGCCGAGCACGGGTGGGGCGACGTCGAGGTGCCCGACCCCAACGCGGAGAGCACCTTCCTCGACTCCAAGCTGGAGTGGGACGAGGCCACGCTCGAACCGCACGCCACGCTGCTGCGGGTCTACAAGGAACTGATCGCGCTGCGCAAGGCGTGGCCGGAGCTGTCCGACCCGTGGCTGGACGACGTGGAGGTGGACGTCGACGAGGAGGTGCGCACCGTCGTGCTGCACCGCGGGCGGCTGCGGGTGGCGTGCAACCTCGGCAGCGACGTGGTCACGATCGCACTCGGTGCCCCGCTCGCGCGGATCCTGCTGGCCTCGGAGCCGGTGGAGGGTGAGGCCGACACGGTCAGCCTGCCGCCCGAGTCGTTCGCGATCGTGCAGCTCACCTGATCGGTGCGCTGATCGCGCCCGGACGCGTCAGGCACCACTCGTCAGACAGCGGCCTCGACGCTGCGCGGCGGCTCTGCCGCGGTGGCGGCGTCGAGCAGCGCCACCGCTGCCCGCTGGGCCTGCTGCGCTGCTCGTGGCTCCGGTAGCACCGCCGCAGCCGTCATGGCTCCCTCTGCAAGGAGCAGCAGCTGCTCGCCGATGCCCGCGGGGTCAGCGACGTCGAGATCGCGGGCGAGGTCGAGCAGGTACTCCCGGAAGAGGTCCTTGTGCCGGCGCACGGCCGCGAGGACCAGTGGCGCGCTTCCGCCCAGCTCTCCGAAGGCGTTGATGAAGGCACAGCCCCGGAAGTCCGGCTCGGCGAACCAGAGACCCAGCCAGTCGAAGACGGCGAGCATCCGTTCGCGGGGGCTCTCGCCGTGGCGGGCGACGTAGTCGGCGAGCCGGCCGCGCCACCGTTCGTCGCGCGCGTCGAGATAGGCCGCGACCAGGTGTTCCTTGGAGGGATAGAGCTGGTAGAGCCGCTTGAGCGAGACACCTGCGGCGGTACGGACCTCGTCGATGCCGACGGCCCGGATGCCTCGGGCGTAGTACAGGGCCTCGGCCGCCCCTAGTAGTCGTTCGGCGTCAGTGCGACCCACGCCACTCCCCCACCTCTTCGAGAACGTGCGTTCTCTAAGCTACTCGCACCGAGCGAGAACGATCGTTCTCGCCCCCGGAAACGAGGAGTGATGATCCATGGCCGGTCGCCCGCCCTACCCCCCGTTCGACGCCGAGACAGCCGCACAGAAGGTGCAGGCCGCCGAGGACGCCTGGAACACCTGTGACGCGGAGAAGGTCGCGCTCGCCTACACCGTGGACTCGCAGTGGCGTAACCGCGACCGGCACGTGACGGGCCGGGACGAGATCGTCGCGTTCCTCACAGAGAAGTGGAAGCGCGAACTCGACTACTCCCTCCGTAAGGAGCTGTGGTCGTTCACCGACAACCGGATCGCCGTGCGGTTCCAGTACGAGAGCCACGACGCGTCCGGCCAGTGGTTCCGCAGCTACGGCAACGAGCTCTGGGAGTTCAGCGACGACGGTCTGATGCGCCGCCGCGAGGCGAGCATCAACGACCGCCCGATCGATGAGTCGGAGCGCCGCATCTTCGGACCGCGCCCGGAGGACGAGCGCGGGGTACCGTTCCCCTTGTGGTGACCCACCGTCGGTGGGCGGTGCCGTCGGGGGACCGCCCACCGACGTCACGCCACTCTCAGATGAGGCCCAGCTTCTGCACGGCGTCGCGTTCCTCCACCAGCTCGGCCACGGAGGCGTCGATCCGGCTGCGGGAGAACTCGTTGATCTCGAGCCCCTGCACGATCTCCCAGGCGCCGTTCTTCGCGGTCACCGGGAACGACGAGATGATCCCCTCGGCCACGCCGTAGGAGCCGTCCGACGGGATCGCAGCCGAGGTCCAGTCGCCCTCCACGGTGCCGTTGACCCAGTCGTAGACGTGGTCGATGGCCGCGTTGGCGGCCGATGCGGCCGAGGACGCACCGCGGGCCTCGATGATCGCCGCGCCACGCTTGGCGACGGTGGGGATGAAGTCGTCGCGCAGCCAGGCGTCGTCCACCTGCTCGGCGGCGATCTTGCCGTTGACCTCGGCGTGGTAGAGGTCCGGGTACTGGGTGGCCGAGTGGTTGCCCCAGATCGTCAGCTTGACGATGTCCTCGACCGACACCGACAGCTTCTTCGCGAGCTGCGCGACGGCACGGTTGTGGTCGAGGCGGGTCATGGCGCTGAAACGCTCGGCAGGCACGTCGGGGGCGGCGGCCTGGGCGATGAGGGCGTTGGTGTTGGCCGGGTTTCCGACCACGAGCACGCGGACGTCGTCGGCGGCGCCGGCGTTGATGGCCCGGCCCTGCGGCGCGAAGATCCCGCCGTTGGCCTCGAGAAGGTCGCCGCGCTCCATGCCCTTCGTGCGCGGGCGGGCACCCACCAGCAGCGCGATGTTCACACCGTCGAAGGCCGCGGTGGCGTCGTCGGTGATGTCGATGCCTGTGAGCAGCGGGAACGCACAGTCGTCGAGTTCCATCGCGGTGCCCTCGGCGGCCTTGACCGCCTGCGGGATCTCCAGCAGGCGCAGCCGAACGGGCTTGTCCGGCCCGAGAAGCTGCCCGGAGGCGATCCGGAAGAGCAGCGCGTAGCCGATCTGGCCTGCGGCTCCGGTGACGGTGACGGTGACGGGTGACGAGGTCGACGAAGACACGCAGGCAGGCTAGCCCTCCGCGCCGCCCGTCGCCGTCATGGGGAGCACGTTCCGGGCCCGGAGTGGGCAGCGGCACAACGGCTTCCGCAGGCGGCAGGGAAACGGATCCAGATCGGTCGTTCGACGGATCCGCGGACCGTTCCGTCCTCATTATCCTTTTCGCATGACCGCCGCCGCGTCCTCGCCCACCGACCCCGGCGCCACCCCCACCACCGCACGCTCTCTCGCCCCGGACCTGGCGCGCGGCGGCATGCTCCTGCTCATCGCGCTCGCCAACGTGCACGTCTTCGTCTACGGGCACCCGCTCGGTCCCCGCGGCTACCCGACGGGTCTCGACAGCGCCGACCAGGCGGTGGCCCTGCTTCAGATGACCCTCGTCGACGGGCGGGCCTATCCGCTCTTCGGACTGCTCTTCGGCTACGGGATCGTGCAACTCGCGTGGCGGCGCAGTGCGGTCGGCCTGCCGGCGCCCGCCGTCACGAAGCTCGTGCGTCGGCGCGGCGCCTGGATGATCGTCATCGGCCTGGCCCACGGGGTGCTGCTCTGGCCAGGCGACATCATCGGCTGCTACGGGCTGCTGGCCGTGCTGATGGCCGGCATGCTCGTGCGCGGCACCGACCGCGCACTGATCACCACCGCCATCGTCGGCGTCGTCGTGGTGACGCTGCTGAACGCGGGGAGCGGGGTCCCGTTGCCCGGCGAACAGAACTCCTTCCTGCCCTCGATGTCCATCGAGAACCCCCTTGCCGCCATGGCTGTCCGGTCCGTGGAGTGGCTCGGCATCGGCCTGCTGTTCCAGTCCATCGGCGTGTTCGCCGCGGTGGCGTTGGGCGCCTGGGCCGCCCGGCGGCGGCTGCTCGACGAGCCGGAGCGACACCGCCCACTGCTGGTGCGCCTGGCCGTGGCCGGGATCTCGGCAGCAGTGGTACTCGGACTGCCCATGGCCCTGATGGCCGCGGAACTGTGGACCGCACCGCCGATCGGTCTCATCGTGCTCGCCGGGGCGCTGCACACCGTCGGCGGTTACGCAGGCGGGATCGGGTACGCGGCGGCCTTCGGGCTACTCGCGATCCGGCTCGCGCAGCGTGGTGGCCCCGGACCGGTCACCCACGCCCTGCAGGCCTGCGGGCAGCGTTCGCTCTCGTGCTACCTCGCCCAGTCCGTCGTGTTCGTGGCGCTGCTGCCGGCCTGGACGCTCGGTCTCGGCAACGACGCCCACCTGTGGCAGACCGCGCTTCTCGCGATCGGGACGTGGCTGGTGATCCTGCTGGTGGCCGACGCGTCGGAGCGTGCCGGCTACCGCGGACCTGCGGAGATCCTGCTGCGCAGGCTGACCTACGGCCCGCGTAGCACCCCCCAGCCGGCGCGAACGTCGTGAGACGGACGTGAGCGCTGCCGAGGCGGGCTACCGTCTCTCCGGTGAGCCGCGCTCAGCCACCGTCCGACCCGTTCGGCGGGGACGGGACCGACCGTCCCCCGTCGTGGATGGGCGCCCCGGGCTACTCGCCCTACCGGGACGACCTGCCGCCGCACGCCCCCATGCCGGGCGCCCCGCCCTACCCCGCGGCGCCGGAGCCCGCGCCGCCCCCGGTCGGGCGGCCTGCGCCGGGCACGAAGTTCCTGACCGCGCTCGGTACGGCCGTGATCTGGGCCGCGGTTAACGTCGTGCTGGTCCTGATCGTCGCCGGCGCGCCTCCGGCGGGCTCGGCCGTTCCCCGACTCCTCGGCGTACTGGTCGTCCCCACCGTGCTGGCCGCGCTGGCGGTGTGGCTGATCGCCCGCCACCGGGGCTGGGCGTTCTGGATGCTGGTGGTGACCGCCGCGCCCTTCTTCTGGGTGCTGCGCTCGCTGACCACGCTGGTGGGAGGCTGAACCCTCCTCACCTCCGGTAGGGCGCGAGCCCGCCGCTCAGCAGCCCGAAGGCGTGGTCGGCCTCGGCGAGCGCGTCCGGCTCGCGTTCGTCGGCGCTCATGCCGCGCGCGATACAGGCCTGGTTGGCCGCCGCCAGGGCCCGCTGCACAAGAAGGATCTGCCCGGCGGCGAGAGCCGCCGTGACCTCGGCGAACCGCCCGTCTCCCGGCGTGGTCTCCCGGAGGGCGGCCGCCAGTGCCTCCTCGCCACTCGCCACGTAACGCGCTGCGGCGGACTGCAACGCCGGCGTGCCGGTGACGAGCCGGTAGAACGCGACGACCTGGGGATGGTCACAGAGCCCGGTGATCGGGTCGCGCTCCGCGAGGCGGGCTCGCAGATGCCGGTGCAGCGCGTCGAGCGGCGCCTCGCCATCGCCTCTTCCGCGGACGACCCGCGCGGCCTCGATCTCGTGGTCGGCGATGCGGTGCAGGACCAGGTCGTCCTTCGTGGGGAAGTACGCGAACAACGTGCGCTTGGACACCTCCGCCGCGGCGGCGATGTCCGCGACGGACACCTGGTCGTAGCCGTGCTCCAGGAAGAGCGCGATCGCCGCCTCCGAGATGGCCTGCCGCGTGCGGAGCTTCTTGCGTTCCCGTAGCCCGCCCGTTGATTCCACGCGTCGATACTATACCGGGTTGATACTTGCACTCGGTCTACTTATGCTCCCGGTGTGAAAAACGACGCGACACGCGACACGGACGTCCTCGTGATCGGGGCCGGCCCCACCGGGCTGACTCTCGCCGGTGAGCTCGCCCTCGCCGGCGCAGCCGTCACCGTCATCGAGCGGCAGGAGACCCCGAGCGGACAGAGCCGGGGCGGCGGAATCTCGGCCAGGACGTGCGAGGTCCTGGCCATGCGGGGGCTGATCGACGCCGCTACCGACGTCGCCGTCGAGCGGGGGGCCGGGGGCGGCCACTTCGCCGGGTTGCCGGTGCCGCTCGACGCGAGGCCGTGGCGCACCCGCCACCCCGACGGCCTGATGATCCCGCAGGACCGCCTGGAGCAGGTCCTCGAATCGCACGTCCGTGAGCTCGGCGCCGTCGTCCACCGCGGCACCGAGCTCACCGCCCTGACCCAGGGCGACGACGAGGTGAGCGCGACCGTCACCGGACCCGATGGCCCGGCCGTGCTCCGCAGCCGCTACCTGGTCGCCTGCGACGGCGGGCACAGCACCGTCCGGAGGCTGACCGGCGTCCCGTTCCCCGGGCGAGCCGGCACGATGGCCGCGGTGACCGCCGACATCGAGCTGGCCGCAGCGTCGGAGACGGTGCCGCAGGCGGTCGGTCACATCAGCGAGCACACCCGCCGTGGCGGCGGCTACTGGATGCTGATGCACCCCCTCGGCGACACGACCGACCCGTCCACGCCGCACCGGGTGGTGTTCGGCGGCCCGGAGCAGGCCACGCTGCCGAGGGACGCGCCGGTGACGGCGGCCGAGGTGGCTGCGGCGCTGACGGCGGTGCACGGCCCGGAGACGCAGCTGGGACGGCTCCGCTGGGGCACCCGGTTCAGCGACGCCACCCGGCAGGTCACCACCTACCGGCACGGACCCGTCCTGTTCGCCGGCGATGCCGCCCACATCCACCCGCCGATGGGCGGTCAAGGGCTCAACCTGGGCGTGCAGGACGCGATGAACCTCGGCTGGAAGCTCGCCGCGCAGCTGCGGGGTGACGCACCAGCGGGACTGCTCGACAGCTACCACGCGGAACGGCACCCGGTGGCCGCCCGCGTCCTCGCGATAACGCGGGCACAGAGCGTGCTGATGAGCCCGCCACCCGACGCCGACGACGTCCGCGCGCTGCGCGACATCATGACCGACCTGGCCCGGCTGCCCGACGCCAACCGCTACCTGGCCGGGATGATGTCGGGCCTGGACCTGCGCTACGAGACGAGCGTCGAACCTCTCGACGATCACCCCCTGGTCGGCACCCGCATGGTCGACCTGTCGCTCGAGACCGCGGACGGGCCGACCACGGTCAGCACGCTGCTGCACTCCGGGCGCGGCCTGCTCCTCGAGCTCGGCGCGGGGGACGCGGGCGAGGCAGCCGATGCCGTGCATCCTCGCGTCGATCGGGTGCTCGCCCGCGTCGCCGACTCGCCGGTGGGCACCACGGTCGGAGCCGACCGGGTGCTGGTCCGCCCGGACGGCTACGTCTGCTGGGCCGGCAGCGATCCTGCCGGCTCGCCCGAGGCCGCGCTCCGCCGCTGGTTCGGCGCGGCCGTGCCCGTCAGCTCGTCCGCCGCCGTGCGCTGATCACGCCCGTGTCGAAGCCCGCGACGTGCAGGCCGCCGTGGAAACGCGCGTGCTCCACCTTCAGGCACCTGTCCATCACGACCTCGAGCCCGGCCGCCTCCGCACGCCGCGCGACGTCCTCGTCGAACAGCCCGAACTGGAGCCACAACGTGCGCACGCCCTCGAGCGCGAGCACATCGTCGAGGACGCCCTGGAGATCCTCCCGGCGCCGGAACACGTCGACGAGGTCGGGAACGACGGGGAGATCCGCGAGCTTCTTGTAGACGGGGCGGCCGAGGATCTCGCTGGCGTTCGGGTTGACGAAGTAGACGTCGAAGTCGGTGCTGGCCAGCAGGTAGGTGGCCACGAAGTTGCTGGCCCTCGCCGGGTTCGGCGATGCCCCCACCACGGCGACCGTGCGCGTGGCGCGCAGGATCTGCTGCCGCCGCGTGGCCGACGGATTCTCCCAGGTCATGAGTCCACCTTCGCGGCCGCGGCGAGAGCCTGGTCCAGATCCCAGAGGATGTCGTCGGGGTCCTCCAGCCCGACGCTGATGCGTACGAGATCCGGCGGCACCCCGGCGTCGCGGAGCTGCTCGTCGGTCAGCTGCTGGTGGGTAGTGGAGCCGGGGTGGATCACGAGCGTCCGGGCGTCACCGATGTTGGCCAGGTGGCTGCACAGCTGCACCGACTCGATGAACCGCTGCCCGGCCTCGCGCCCGCCCTGCACGCCGAACGAGAAGACCGCGCCGGGCCCGAGCGGCAGGTAGCGGGCGGCCCGGTCGTGGTGGGGGTGGCCGGGCAGCCCGGCCCAGCGGACATAGGACACGCGCGGGTCGGCGTCGAGCCACTCGGCCACGACGCGGGCATTGGCGACGTGCGCCTCCATGCGTTGCGGCAGCGTCTCCACGCCCTGGATCAGCAGGAACGCGCTGTGCGCCGACAACGAGGCGCCGACATCACGCAGCTGCTCCGCGCGCAGCTTGGTGAGGAACCCGTACTCCTGGAAGTTGCCCCACCAGGTGAGCCCGCCGTAGGACGGCACCGGCTCCGTCATCTGTGGGAAGTTGCCGTTGCCCCAGTCGAAGCGGCCCGACTCGATCACCACGCCGCCCAGCGTGGTGCCGTGGCCGCCGAGGAACTTCGTGGCCGAGTGGATCACGATGTCGGCGCCGTGCTCGATCGGGCGGCACAGGTACGGGGTGGCGATCGTGGCGTCGACGACCAGCGGGATCCCCGCGGCGTGGGCGACCTCGGCCAGCGCGGCGATGTCGGCGATCTCCCCGCCCGGGTTCGACACGACCTCGCAGAACAGCAGCTTGGTGCGCGGCGTGATCGCTGCTGCGAACGCCTCGGCCGCATCGCCGGCGTCGATGCGGGCTCCGCCTGCGCTCCGCCCGGCGACGAACGTCGTGTCCACCCCGAACCGGCGCAGCGTCACGTCGAGCTGCGTGATCGTGCCGCCGTAGAGCCCAGCGGCGGCCACGATGTGGTCTCCCGCCCCGGCGAGGCAGGCGAACGTCAGGAACTCGGCTGCCTGCCCGCTGGACGTGGCGACCGCGCCGATCCCCCCGTCCAGGCTGGCGAGCCGTTCCTCCAGGGTGGCCACCGTGGGGTTGGCGATCCGGCTGTAGATCAGCCCGTACTTCTGCAGCGCAAACAGGCTCGCAGCGTCGGTGGTGTCCTCGAAGACGAAGCTCGTGGACTGGTATATCGGCACCGCCCGGGCGCCGGTGGCCGAGTCGGGCACGTGCCCCGCATGCACCGCCCGGGTGCGGAAGCCCCAGTTGCGGTCCTGATCGCTCATGTCGTTCATCCTGCCTCGCGAGGCCGGGATCAGCCGAGGTGCTCCCGGAAGAACGCGACGATCCGCCGGTGCGCATCCTCGGCGCTGGGCGCGTGGTACTCGGCGTGCAGCGGCGAGCGCGCCACGAGGGAACCCATCACCCCGGATGTGCGGGTGAAGAACGAATGGCCCGCTTCGGAGTAGGTGACGACGTCGTGGGGCACGTCCATCGCCTCGAGACGGGCTTCGAGCAGTTCGGGGTAGCCACGGGTGGTGATGTCCCGCCCGCCGTAGCTGGCGACGACCGGGCACGAACGGGGAAGGTCGATGCGGCCGCTGTAGAACGGGGCGCTCACCTTGTAGTGGCCGGTGCGCGCGAGCAGCAGCGCGAAGCTGCCGCCGAGGCAGAACCCGATGGTGCCGATCCGGTCGCCGTCGACCTCGGGAAGCTCCGCCAGCCAGCGACGTGCGGCCTCCAGGTCGTCGAGCTCCCGGCCTTCACCCCGCTGCGCGGTGCGCATGGCGCGGGCGACGCAGATCGGCTTGAGCGGGCCGCGGGCGAACAGGTCGGGGATGAGCACCGTGTAGCCGTCGGCGGCGAGGTCGCCCGCAACCCGACGCATCTCGTCGGTCATGCCGAACGCTTCGTAGATCATCACGAGCGCGGGCCCGGGACCCGTGACGCCAGTGGGCACCGTGAGCACGCCCGGGAGCGTCGTCCCGTCGCTCGCGGTGAACGTGACCTCGGTCTGCATCCCGGTGACGGTATCGGTCACCGAGGAGGAAGGGGATCATCGGCACCGATCACGGCCGTGGTGAACCAGCGATCGTCGGCGAACGCGTCGGTGTCGTCGACGAGGTAGTCGGGCCTGCGACGTTCCTGACCACTTCCCGCGACGGGTCCGGCCGTCATCGGCGGATAGAGGCCGGGATGCCCCGTGGTGGTGCCGCGGCCGGCAGCGCCGGTGCGCGCTCCCGGTTCGGCAGCCGCCGCGGGTCGTTCGGCCACGGGCCCCCGCCCCGTTGTCTCGCTCAGCGTCCGACTGCCGGCCGGTGGGGGCACCCGGCGCTCCTCCTCGACGCGGGGCGACGGCCTCGCCGCGCCTGGTTCGGACCCTGGTCGCGCCGGCACCAGATCGCGCCAGCTCGGCTGTGTACCGGGGCGTGGGGTCGGGCCTGGAAGAACCGGTCGCACGCCTGGGGTGACCGGCACACGGCCCCCACCGCCGATTGAGCGATCCCCAGGTGGGCCCACGCCGATGCGCCCTGCTCCTCCCTGACCGGACGGAGGTCGCACCGGTATGCCGCCGGCCGGCGGCACGATCGGCGGTGGCACCACTCCCGAGCCGACGCTTCCGCTTGCCCCGGCCCCGGCCCCGGGCAGCGGTGCTCCGGCCCCGATGCCGCTCGGCGCGGCGGCACCGACCGTGGGCACCGCTGGCACTCCGCCCGCCACAGCCGGCGCGCCAGCCGGCGCGATCTCTGCCGCCGCCAGAGCCCCGGCTCCCCCACCGAACCCGCCGCCTCCGAAACCAGCCGCTCCGCCGGCCGGAGCCGGAGCAGGCCCGGCCGCCTCGACCGTGACCTGCGGCGGGAGGGTCCAGTAGTCCATGTGGCGGCGGTTCTCGTAGGAGTTGTTGGTGTAGCCGTTCATCAGGTCGACGGCCCGAGCCGCGCGGTTGGCGCTCTCCTGCTCGGCAGCCTGCAGATCGTCGAGCCCATGAAAGATGTAGGTGGGGTCGGTCAAGGCACGCTCGTACTCGGCATCGAGCTGCGCAGCGTTCGGCTCCGGCATGGCGTTGCGCAGCTCCCGGGCCTGCTCCCCCTGCGAGGTCACCGCCTGCGCCGTGATCTTCGCGTCGTTGGCGGCATCGAGGGCCCACTGCCCGAGCGGCGTCATGGCAGTACGACTGGCATCGGCAGCACTCCCCTCCCAACCCCCGGCGGACCGGGCCATCGCGGTGGCGATCCGCTCATCGATACTCAGGATGAGAGCCTCGGTCGCAGCCCACGCAGCCTCGGCTGCTGTCGAGACCGAGCGCCCTGGGCCCTGCTGCACCGCGGCGTAGATCTCCTCGTGGCTGAAGCCTTCCCACCGGATGTCGCTCACAACCGCCCCCACAAGGCCGCGTTCTCGCCCTCGGTGCGGCGGTAGTGGTCCTCGAGAATTTGCAGGTTGTCGCGCACTTTTGTCAGCTCGACCTCGTACGCCCGCAGTGCCGCATACGGGCCGTCCGGGGCGTCCATGACACGTGCGTGGTAGTAGTCGACGACGTCAGCGCTGATCGGATCGCCGAGCCATGGTCCCGGAATGACGCCAGCCAGTCGCAGGCGGATGAGCTGATGACCTAGCTCAACGAGTGCTTCCTCGAACGCCACTCGCACCGCCGGGATCGCGTGTGGTTCCAGCTGAAGCGTGACGGGCGGGTGGATTCCAGGCATCCAAGCTCCTCAGGTCCCGGGAGAGCTCCTCGGAGGACCATAAGAGCCGACGGCCCGGAGCGGGAGCGAGTACGGCTGGATCGTGTGCGATCGCGAACGGGGCCGGGTCGGATGCTCAGAGCACAACCCGGCTTAGCGCGACGCCAGCAATGTCGTCACGACAGCGTCAGCCACCGCCTGGGCATCCTTACAAAGCTGAAGTTGCGGGATCGGTGGCTGACGACCGCCATCAGCGAAGTGAATGTCGAGCAGCTGGCCAGGCGCGACATCAACAATCACACCGCACCATTCGGTGAATCCCGTTGGCACCGCCACCAGGCCCGGAAAACCGTGGACCACAACCGGCTCCAGCTTCAACGCCAACTCACGCGACGTGAACAGTTCAACGCCCGCAGTCGTCACGACGCTCACACCCGCCAGAACCGCACGGGGATCGAATCCTCGTATCGCGCATGCTGGCACGTCCCCTGGATATAGCTCTGAGAGCGCCGAGTCGAACACCGGTCGCCCGTCGAGTCCCAGGTCAGCCCGCTGCTCTTCCGTCAGCAGCGAGCACGGGTCCACGCCGTCGATCCGCACGTCCCGCGGACGCGGCGGGAGCTGTATCCCGCTCGGCTCCACCGGCGCGACTGGCCCGCCCCCATCCGAACAACCCCCGACAAGCACCGCCGCTGCAACCAGCAGCGCCCCCCACACCCGTCGCACGGGAGGACCGTAGCGGCTCGATGCCCATGAAAGATCACTTTGCGCTCATCCCGACCCGACATGGACACCTGACGCGGAATGCAAGCGCTGACGATCAGCGATATGTGTCCATGTCGCGGGCCGGCGGCCGCCCCGCCTACTTCCGCGGCAGCCGCAGCAGGCCCTCCTGCACCGTGGTGGCGACCAGCTGGCCGTCCCGGCTGGTGAAGCGGCCGGTGGCGAGGCCGCGGGAGCCGGAGGCGGTGGGTGAGTAGCAGGTGTAGAGCAGCCAGTCGTCGGCGCGGAACGGGCGGTGGAACCACATGGCGTGGTCCAGGCTCGCCATCTGCACCCTGACCGAGGCGAGGTCATGGCGGGCCACCACCGAGCCGAGGAGGGTCATGTCGCTGGCGTAGGTCAGCAGGCAGACGTGCAGCAGGGGGTCGTCGGGGAGTTCGCCGTCGGCGCGCATCCACACCCGCACCGGCTCGTCCGACGGGCGACGGCGGGACGACCAGGCCGGCTCGTCGACGAACCGCATGTCGATCGGCCGGGGGACGCGGCCCACCCAGCCCGCGTTCTCGCCGCGGGCGGTGCGGTCCGCGATGTCGGGCAGGGACTCCGGGTCCGGGACACCGGACGGGGCGGGGTCACTGTGCTCCAGGCCCTCCTGCGGCAACTGGAACGACGCCGAGAGCGAGAAGATCGGTTCGCCGTGCTGGATCGCGAGCACCCGGCGGGTGGTGAACGAGCGGCCGTCGCGGACGCGTTCGGCCTCGTAGATGATCGGAACGCGGGGGTCGCCAGGCCGGATGAAGTAGGCCTGCAGCGAGTGGACGCCGCGGTCCGGGGGCACCGTGCGCCCCGCCGCGACCAGGGCCTGCCCGGCCACCTGGCCGCCGAAGACGCGGGTGGGGCTCTGCGGCGGGCTCACCCCGCGGAAGAGGTTGACCTCGAGCTGTTCGAGATCGAGCAGCTTCACCAGCTCGTCCAGCACGACCTGGCCGCGCATCGCGCTGTCGTCGGCCGTCTCGGGCGCGGGGGTCGTGGAGGAACTGGTCATCCCGGCATCCTCTCAGCCGGGAAACTCAGCCGCTTCGTGTGGTTGCGCACGGTGGGCTGTGGTGATGTCCAGCACCCACATCTCCTCACCGACGGCGGGGTTGCTCGGCAGCGGCTGACGTCGACCGGTGGCGACGAAGCCCGCGCTCGCGTACGTCCTGACCGCTGCCTGGTTGCCGTCGGCGACCCACAGCTCCAGCTCGTGGGCCCCGGCGTCGGCCGCCCAGTCACGGACGGCGGCGATCAGCTGCGCCGCAATACCGAGGCCCCGGTGGGACGGCCGCACCCACATCGAGATCAGGTGCCGCCGGTTCGGATCCTCATCGGGCCAGGTGGTGCCGGCCACGAGACCGGCCGGCTGGTCGTCCACGCAAGCGACGAACCACGCGTTGCGCTGAAGCCGCTCGCGCCACTGCTCCGGCGAGTTGTCGCGCTCCCGCTCGACGGTGGATGCGAACGCGTAGGGAGCCTCGCCCAGTGCCGCCAACCGAAGGTCGCGCAAGCACTCCCAGTGGTCGGGGGCGAGACGGTGGACGGTGATCAGGCGTGGTCCTCCTCGCCCAGGCGGTGGACCCGGATGAGGTTGGTGGAGCCGACGGTGCCGGGAGGCGAGCCGGCGACGATGACGACGAGGTCGCCGGGCTGGAAGCGCTCGATCGACAGCATGGCCTGGTCGACCTGGCGGACCATCGCGTCGGTGGACTCGACGTAGTCGACGAGGAAGGTCTCGACGCCCCAGCTCATCGCCAGCTGGCTGCGCACCTCCGGGGCGGGGGTGAACGCGAGCAGCGGCAGCCGCGTGTGCAGGCGGGCCAGCCGCCGCACGGTGTCGCCGGACTGCGTGAAGGCCACCAGCGCCCGCGCCGACAGCCGCTCCCCGATGTCGCGGGCGGCGTAGGAGAGAACGCCCCGCTTGGTGCGCGGCACGTGGTTGAGCGGCGGGACGTTGACCGGCCCGTCCTCCACGGCCTCGACGATCTGGGCCATCGTGCGCACCGACTTGATCGGGTAGCGCCCGACGCTCGTCTCACCGGAGAGCATCACGCAGTCGGCGCCGTCGAGCACGGCATTGGCGACGTCGGACGCCTCCGCGCGGGTGGGGCGCGAGTTGGTGATCATCGACTCGAGCATCTGCGTGGCGACGATGACCGGCTTGGCGTTCTCGCGAGCGATCTGGATGGCGCGCTTCTGGACGAGCGGCACGTGCTCCAGGGGCAGCTCGACGCCGAGGTCGCCGCGCGCAACCATCACGGCGTCGAAGGCGAGCACGATGGCCTCGAGGTTGTCGACGGCCTCCGGCTTCTCGAGCTTGGCGATCACCGGGAGGCGCGCCCCGCGGCTGTCCATGATCTTGTGGGCGAGGTCGATGTCGGCCGGGCTCCGCACGAAGGAGAGCGCGATCGAGTCGACGCGCAGGTCGAGCGCGAACTCCAGATCGGAACAGTCCTTGTCGGTGAGCGCCGGCACCGACACGTTCATGCCGGGCAGCGAGATGCCCTTGTTGTCGCTGACGGGACCGCCCTCGGTGACGCGGCAGACGACGTCGAGGCCGTCCACGCCCACGACCCGCAGACCGACCTTGCCGTCGTCGACGAGCAGGCGGTCGTCCGGCCGAGCGTCGTTGGCCAGGCCCTTGTATGTGGTGGAGACGCGGTCGTGGGTGCCTGCGACCTCGTCGACGGTGATCCGCACCTCCTCGCCGGTGCGCCACTCGACCGGACCGGTGGCGAAGCGACCGAGGCGGATCTTGGGGCCCTGTAGGTCACCCATGATGCCGACGGCATGGCCCTCGGCATCCGCGGCCTCCCGCACCATCTCGTAGACCCGCTTGTGGTCGTCCCGGTTGCCGTGACTGAAGTTCAACCGGGCGACGTCCATACCGGCCTGCACGAGCTCCCGTATGCGATCGGGAGTTGCGGTCGCGGGCCCGATGGTGCAGACGATCTTGGTGCGACGGCTCACGTCGGGAGTCTAGCGCGCGTTCTGGAACGATCAGGAAGCGCGGGGAAGAACAGGAGGGTGTGTCAGCGCCGAGGTTGGTCGCTGGGCCCGACGTGATCGGCCAGCCACTCGCTGAGCGGCCGGAGCGCCCGCCACGCGGAGGTCACTCGTTCCAGGGTGCCGGACTCGTGCAGCACGTCGTCCGGGGGCCAGCTGCGCCAGCCGTAGAGCGACTTGTGGCGCAGCAGCTCGATCCTCGGGTGATCCGGATCGAAGCCCCGCGGCCTGGTTTTGAGCGTCTGCCCCGCGATCGTGATCCCGTCGGCGCGCAGCGCCGCGAGTCGCTTCTCCAGGTCCGTACCGCGCCGCTCGTCGTCGACGGCGGCGCGCAAGCGCGCCACCTGGTCCGACGCCATCTGGTACTGCCCACCCGCGACCATCAGCCCGTCGGCGCCGATCTGCACGTAGAACGGGCCTGCTGTGGCGCCGCAGTGGGTCTTGTACGGGGTCTTGTCGTTGGAGAACCGGATGTCGCGGTACGGCCGGAAGATCTTGCCCGGACCGAACTCGGGTTCCAGGTCGGCGAGCAGCGCCAGCATGGGCGTCCGGATGTCGGCCTCGTAGAGCGCGCGCTGGTCGCTCCAGTAGGCCTTGCTGTTGTCGACGATGAGCCCGTCGTAGAACTCGACGGCGCCCTCCCCGAACCCGGTGAACGCCGTCATGTCGAGCGATCGCCTGGTTCGGCCACCACCCTGTCGCGGTCGCCGGGCCCGTCCTCGTCGGCCTTCGAGGGAGCGGGAGCGGTGTCCTTGGGCTCGTCCTCGCTGTCCGGACCGTCCGGTGTGTCGCCGGCGGGCACGGCAAGCACCTCACGCGGCTTGCGGACGAGCGCGATGTAGAGCACCGCCCCGATGAACACCACCCCGGCGACGACGACGTTGATGCGGATGTCGCCGAACACGCGGGTGGCCGGGTCGGTGCGCGCCATCTCGATGAAGAACCGGCCCAGCGTGTAGCCGGCGACGTACGTTGCGAACGCGCGGCCGTGTCCGAGGCGGAAGCGGCGGTCGGCCCACACCACGAAGGCGGCGACGAGCAGGTTCCACAGGAGCTCGTAGAGGAACGTCGGGTGCACGATCTCGATCGGAGTGTGGTCCAGGGCCACACCGCCGAGGCTGTCGGGGGCACCGGTGGCCGGGTCGACCCGGTTGTAGATCTCCAGGCCCCAGGGCAACGTGGTCGGCCCGCCGTAGAGCTCCTGGTTGAAGTAGTTGCCCAGCCGGCCGATCGCCTGCGCGACGACGATCCCGGGCGCCACCGCGTCGGCGAAGAACGGCAGGGGCACCCCGCGCCGTCGGCAGCCGATCCAGGCGCCCACCGCTCCGAGCGCGACGGCACCCCAGATCCCGAGCCCGCCCTGCCAGATCTTCAGGGCGCCGATCGGGTCGCCGCCGGGACCGAAGTAGGTCTCCCAGTCGGTGGCCACGTGGTAGAGCCGGCCGCCCACCAGCCCGAACGGAACGGCGTACACCGCCACGTCCGTGACCGTGCCGGGCTGGCCACCACGGGCGACGAGGCGTCGTTCGCCCCACATCACCGCGACGATGATTCCGGCGATGATGCAGATCGCGTAGGCGCGGATCGGGATCGGTCCGAGCATCCACACCCCGCGGTCCGGACTCGGGATGTAGGCCAGCAGGGCGGTCGCCACGGCAGAGCTCACCCCGCCACGGTATCGCCAGGTGCGGGGGGCTGGTCGGCGCGGGCCGGACGGGCCCCGCACGAGTGACACTCGTCAAGTGGGCGACGCCCGCCCCGAAAGCGTCCGAGACCCCGCTGGGAACGGGCGACTCGTGCAATCGGCACCCGCAACTCACCAGCCCGAAACCGGCGACTCGCGGGAGCCAGGTCGGCAAATCGCCGGCCGAAGCGCGCGACGCGCATGGAGCCGGACCCGCGATCGGCCGGTTCGGAACGGGCGGCTCGCAGGGTGCGACGAAGTGACTCGCCCCGCAGCACCCCGTGGCTCACCAGCGCAAACGGGCGACTCGCGGGGCGCGGGCGTCAGGCGGGAGTGGGCACTGCCGGGCGGTTGGTGCGGCGGACGCCGTCGGCCAGTTCCGCGGCCAGCGCGCGGACCTGCTCGGCCCCGCCCTGCTCGGCGGCCGTGACGAACGCCGACCCGACGATCACCCCGTCAGCGAACGCGGCAACCTCAGCCGCCTGATCACCTGAGCGGACCCCCAGACCCACCCCGATCGGCAACGTGGTGTGCGCACGACACCGCGCAACCAACTCCGGAGCAACCGAGGCAACACTGTCGCGTGCACCCGTGACACCCATCGTGGAGGTGGCGTAGAGGAACCCACTGCCCGCGGCGGCGGTGAGCGCGATGCGCTCCTCGGTGGACGAGGGCGCGACGAGGAAGATCCGGTCCAGGCCGTGCGCCTCGGAGGCGGCCAGCCAGTCGGCGGCCTCGTCCGGGATGAGGTCAGGAGTGATCATCCCGAGACCACCCGCCGAGGCCAGGTCACGGGCGAACGCCTCGACGCCGTAACGCAACACCGGATTGAAATAGGTCATCACCACTGCGCGACCACCCGCGGCGGCCACCCGCTCGACGACGGAGAGCACGTCGCGCAACTTCGTGCCAGCCCGCAACGCGGTCTCCGCGGCCGCCTGAATCGTCGGCCCATCCATCACGGGGTCGGAGTACGGGATGCCGATCTC
>NZ_JAKXMK010000019.1 GCF_022524485.1 Pseudonocardia alaniniphila | reverse complement strand
GGTGCAGGCATCCGAACTCCTTCCGTGCTGACCATCGTCAGCCACAGACAGGTGTCCGCGAAACCGAGGCAACCCCAGTGGCCATCACGCGTGTGCGGTCAACGTCGGGCGAGCTCGCGTAGGAGGGGGATCGCGGCGATTTTTTCCGGCGTCAGCTCCGACCAGCGGATTCCTTCCGTCGGGCGGGCGCCACGCCGGGTGCGGCAGTCCAGCACACGGTCCGGGGTGATCACCAGGTCGACGGGCGCGTCGTGCGGGGCCGTCGGGATCTCGCCTGCGGGACGCACCTGCAGCTCGTGCACCGTGGTGACGACGAGCGTCCCCGGGCCGATCAGGCCCGCCGCTGTGGCGAGCGCGAACTCCAGGTCGGCGAACCCGCCGCCCTTGCCCAGCCGGGCACCGTCCTCCCCGACGGCGACGCAGCCGCTGACCACCAGGTCCACGGCCGAGAGGTCCGCCACCGCGACCCGGCGGGCCGAGCGCGTGGCGCCCGCGATCGAGGCGGCCTTGCGGGGCGGATCCGCGAGGTGGTCGGGATCGAGCAGGAAGAACGGTTCCGGCTCGGCCAGCCGCGGCACGGCCATGTAGACGGTCTTGCCGTCCTCGAGAGCCCGCTGCCGGACGGGGAGCTGAGCCGAATCCGGGTTGGCCTTGACCGTCTCGGCCGTGCGCCAGGCGTCGGTGTCGCGCAGTCGCTGCGCAGCCGCCTCGGCGCCGACGAAGTTCGAGATGCGGTTGCGCGCCCCCGGGAAGCGCGCCACCCGTGCTTCGGTCAGCGCGGTCCACACCTCGTCACGCAACGCGGCCTTGGCCGCCAGCAGCTCCGGGTCGCCGCCGGCGTCGTGATCGTGCCGCCTGCCCGGTCCGCGCCCGCCCGAACCGTTCGCCGCACCCGTCATGCGCGGCCCGTCCGACGCCGGTCGCCCTGGGCCCGCAGCAGCGCGAGCGCGGGCAGCGCCACACGCGGGATCAGTGCGCCGAGCCGTGCGAGCCCCGCCCGGTGGGTGGGCAGGGAACGCACCAGACGGCGCCCGTCGAGCAGCGCGACGGCCGCGTCGGCGACCGCACCGGGCGCGAGCAGGGTGCGCTGGGAGAACAGGAGCGCGACGTCCGGGCTCGACTGCTCGTCGCGTACCAGCGCCGTGTCGGCGGCGTCGGGACACAGCGCATGGACGCGGATCGGCACCCGGGCGAGGTCGAGATCTCCCTGCAGGCTGGTGCTGAAGTTCAGCACCGCCGACTTGCTGGCCGCGTACACCGCGAGCCCGGGCACCGGGCCGTGCGCCGACATCGAGGCGATGTTGAGCAGGTGCCCGCCGCGCTCGCGCATCACCTCGACCGCGGCACGGGAGCCGTGGATCACACCCATGATGTTGACGTCCACCATCAGCGCCTGGTCCGCCTCCGGCTGCTCCCACACCGGTCCCGAACGCAGCACCCCCGCATTGTTCACCCACGCCGTCACCGGGCCCAGCTCGGCGGCGGACGCCGCCACGCGGCGGTGGTCGGCCGCGACGCGGGCGTCGGCGGCGATTCCGACGACCAGACCGTCACCGGCGCGCGCCAACTCCTTCGCGGTGACGGTGACGGCGTGGTCGTCGAGGTCGGTGATGACGACGTGGTGCCCGCGGGTGAGAAGGCGGCGGGCGATCTCGCGGCCGAACCCCCGGGCAGCCCCGGTGACGACCGCGACACTGCGGCTGGTGGCGTTCACGCCGCAGACCTTGCCACTACCCGCGCAGTTCGTCCGGTTCCGGCGCCGAGCCGGTCATTTTCTGGACTTGCAGGTCCAATTTCTGCGCTGAACGATGACCACGCCGCTCGGTTCACGGCGGTTTCCTCCAGCAACGGAAGCGAGCTTGATCGTGAGTCTTGACGCGTACTACCTGCTCGGCCGCTCGGGTCTGCGGGTGAGTCGGCTCGCCCTCGGCACGATGAACTTCGGCACGAGCGGATTCCACGCGCCGTACGGGAAGTCGGAGGACGACTCCCGAGCCATCTTCCAGCGCTACGTCGAGGCCGGCGGCAACTTCATCGACACCGCCGACTTCTACACGGCGGGGGAGAGCGAGACGCTCCTCGGCAGGTTCATCGCCGACGCCGGGATCCGCGAGCGGATCGTGCTCACCACCAAGTTCACCAACAGCGTCGAGCCGGGCAACCCCAACGCCGGTGGCAACGGCCGCAAGCACGTCATGCGGGCGGTGGAGGACTCGCTTCGCCGGTTGGGCACCGACTACATCGATCTCTATCTGCTCCACACGTGGGATCGGATGACCCCCGTCGAGGAGGTCGTCCGCACGCTCGACGACCTGGTGCGCTCGGGCAAGGTCCGCTACACCGGCCTGTCGGACGTGCCGGCGTGGTACGCCGCACGGGCCCAGACGTACGCCGAGGCACACGGGATGAGCCCGATCATCACGGTGCAGCTGCCGTACTCGCTGCTCGCTCGCGGCATCGAACCCGAGTTCGTGCCGATGGCACAGGCGCTCGGCATCGGCGTCACCGGTTTCATGCCCGTCGCGGCTGGGCTTCTCAGCGGCAAGTACCGCAAGGACGGGTCGGGCGAAGGGCGCCTCAGCCTCGCGCCCGGCTCCAGCGGTCCGCGCGACGATCGGGAGTGGGGCGTGATCGCCGTGCTGGAGGACGTCGCGAAGGAACTCGGCCGCAGCATGGCGCAGGTGGCGATCAACTGGGTGGCGAACCGGCCCGGGGTGGGAGCCACGATCATCGGCGCGAGCAGCAGCGCGCAGCTCGAGGGCAACCTCGCCGCGCTCGACTTCGAGATCCCGGCGAAGGCCCAGCAGCAGCTCGAGGAGGCGAGCGCGGTACCGCTGCCGATGCCATACTCGATGTTCGGGCCCGAGTACCAGAGCTGGCTGGTCCATCCCGGGGTCAGCCTGGGCGACAAGCCTGCCGGGTACGCGCCGCCGATCTGGCACGGGCAGCGGCAGAGCGCCGGCTGAGCAGCGGTCCGGACCGGAGCCTCCCGGCCGGGACTACGCGGGCGTGTTCTGCTGCGGGGTGACCTCCTCGACGCGGACCCTCGCCACGCGTCTCCCGTCCATCTCGGTCACCGTGAACCGGTGCGACCCGAACCGCACCGCGTCGCCCGTCCGGGGAACCTGGCCCAGCCGCGCCTGCACGAACCCGCCGAGCGTCTCGTAGGGGCCGGCGGGGAGCTCGATCCCCGTCCGGTCGGACACCTCCTCGCGGTGCAGCAGCCCGTCGAGCTCCGACTTGTCGGCGCTGGGGCTGCGCTGGGGGTCGTACTCGTCCTCGATCTCGCCCACCAGCTCCTCGAGGATGTCCTCGAGCGTGACGATCCCCGCGGTGCCGCCGTACTCGTCCACGACGACGGCCAGGTGCGCACGCTGGGCGCGCAGCTCCGAGAGCGCTTCGAGCAGCGGTTTCCCGCTCGGGAGCAGCGGCACGGGACGCGCGATCTGGCGCAGCTTCCGACTCTCCGCGTCGGGGTCGGTGAGCAGCACGGTGAGCAGGTCACGGACGTGGACGACACCGAGCACGTCGTCCACGTCCGCGCTGATGACGGGGTAGCGCGAGTGGGAACCGCGCAACACGGCACGCGCGGCGTCGCCGACGGTCATGTCGGCCTCGCTGAAGTCGACCTCCGTGCGCGGCACCATCACGGTGCCGACCGAGCGGTGGGCGGCGGCAAAGACATCGCCGAGCACGCGCCGCTCCTCCGGGCCGAGGCTGCGGTGCGTGCGCACCATGTCGCGCAGTTCCTCGGTGCTCACACCGCTGTCGCTCGCCTTCGGATCGAGGCCGAGCAGGCGCACGACCGCGTTGGTGGAGACGCCGAGGACCCAGATCAGTGGGCGGCTCAGCCGCGCGACGCGGTCGAGGACGGGGGCGACGGTCCGCGCGACGATCTCCGGCCGCTGCAGCGCGAGGCGCTTCGGGACGAGCTCGCCGAGGACGAGCGACAGGTAGGAGATCGCGATCGTCACGACGATGAACGCGATCGTGCCCGCGACGCCCGGAGGAAGCCCCCACCCCCTCAGCACGGTCGCGAGCGGCTCGGACAGCGTCGAGCCGCCGTAGGCCGCGGAGAAGAACCCGGCGAGGGTCACGCCGATCTGCACGGCGGACAGGAACCGGTTGGAGTCCTCGCGCAGATGCGCGACCCGCTCGCCGCGCCGGTCCTGCGCCGCCATGCGGTGCACCTGGGCGTCTCGGAGCGAGACCAGAGCCAGTTCCGACGCCGAGAAGAACCCGCCGATCAGTACGAACAGCAGGACGAGCGCCAGGCTGAGCAGGATGTCGTTCACAACGTACAAGTTTCCCAACCAGTGCTGTTCGACGCCCACACCGGGATAGGGCGGATCGCTCGCGGATGGTCAGCGGCGTCGGTTCGCCGACGCCGCGACGGGGCTCGCCATCATCTTCTCCAGCAGAGCCGTGAGCTGGGCGGCCTCGTCGTCGGTGAGGGCGGAGGCCCAGGTCTGCTCGCGTTCGTTGTGCGCGGCGAACGCGTCGGCGAACACCTGTTCACCGTGTGTGGTGAGCGAGAGCTCGACCGAGCGGCGGTCGCGGCCCGCCTTGCGCCGGGCCACCAGGCCGTCCCGTTCGAGGGTGTTGACCAGCGCCGACACCGCCGCCCGGCTCATCCCTGCCAGCTGCGCCACGCGCTTGGCCTCCAGCGGCCCGGCGAGCCAGAGCACGAACAGCACCCGGAAGCCCGCAAACGACCAGCCACGTGGCCGGTGCACCGCCGACTCGAGGTCGTAGACCATCGCGTTCGAGGCGCGGTAGAGACTCAGCATCAGCCGCATCGCACGCGCATCCACCGCAGGCAGTGCGCGAGTGGTCCGCTCCACCGCGATGGCGACGAACGACCAGTAGTCCACGCCATCGGGAGCGAGGTCGTCGTGCGCCGGCTCGCTGGGCAGGGGAGCGTCGGACACAAGCGCAGCGTAAGCGCGCCGGAGGCGCTGTGACCCGAGGTCAGCGGCGGACGTTCATTCCACCGCGACGATCGTGCGCCCGGTGCGGTCCGGCACCCCGAGCGCGAACGCCGCCGCCAGGACCGGCCCGACCAGGCCGAGCGCGAGAGCCAACGGCACCGTGCCGGCGACGCTGAGCGCGACCAGCGGGAAGAGCCCCGCGCCGATCCCGCGGCCGGCGTAGTAGCTGGTGTTGGATCCGGCCGAGCGGATCCGGGTGGGGAAGTACTCGGCCATCCACACCCCGAGCACGCCGAACCCGCCGCTGCCGGCCGCGCACAGCAGCACGGCCCAGAAGGTCTGGTCGGTCCAGAACTGTGAGCTCACGTGCGCCGACCCGGTTGCCACCAGGAGCAGCAGCCAGCCGAACCCCGCCACCCCGACGAGGGAGGCGGCGAAGAAGGCGTACCGGCGCTTGATTACGTCCGACAGCGCGCCGGTGAGCGGGTAGGTGACGGCAGTGATCACCAGGCCGATCAGCACGATCACGCTGGCCGTGCCCAGCGGTACCTTCTCGACCTGCACGAGGAACGTGGTGAGGTAGGCGATCATCGAGTTGGTGCTGATGAACATGGCACTCGCCAGCACGATGAACAGCACGGTGCCTCGCACGTGCTCGCGGCGGAAGAGGTCGCTCAGCGGCACCTTGGCCGGCCGCATGCGTTCGGGCACCCGGCCGGCCGCGAGCTCGCGGCGGTAGTGACGCCACTGCTCCGACTCGGGCAGCGTGATCGCTGACAGCAGGCCGATCACGAGCGTGATGGCGCCGATCACGATGTAGCCACCGCGCCATCCGTCGGACTCGCCGAACTGCACCGTGCAGAAGTACACGACGCCCTCGGTGATGATCTGACCGGCGAAGTACATCGCCTGGATCGACCCGCCCATCGCCCCGCGCTTGCTGGTCTTCCAGCTCTCGGTGAACATCGAGTAGGCCAGTCCGAACAGCCCACCCATGCCCACGCCGGCGACGAGGCGCGTGACCAGGAACAGGCCGTAGGTGGGGGCGAGCCCCCCGAGCACGGCCGCCACGCCGAAGATCAGCACGGAGCCCGTGTACGTCCAGCGCCTGCCGTACCTGTCACCGAGCCAGCCGCAGACCAGGCCGCCGAGGATCGAGGCGAACCCCTGCAGGGTGGTGACCTGCACGATCTGGATCGTGCTGACGTGGAGGCTGCCGGCGATGTATGCCATCGGGTAGCCGACGAGGTTCAGCTCGGCACCGTCGAAGAGGGTGCCCAGGAAGGCGAACGCGAGGACCACCCCGGCTCCGCGGGGGATCGCACGTGTTGCGGTCTCGGAGGTGGATGCGGCATTGACGGTCGACATCTGGTTCCTCGGTGCGCGGGGAGGCACGGACGTGGTGGGGAGGAGAGGGGGTCACTCGGGGAGCGGACGCCCTCGGGTCTCGGGGCAGAACGGGGCGACGATCAGTCCCACGATGTAGATCAGGCCGACCACGGTGGCGGCGACGCCGTAGCCGCCGAGCCTCGAGATGATCGCGCCCGAGAGGAGCGGTCCGAGGAACGCGACGAACCGGGCGGCGTTGAAGACGAACGCCACGCCCGTCGCCCGTAGGTGCGTGGGATACAGCTCCGGGAGCCACACCGGCATCCAGGTGTACTGGCCGAGGGTGAAGAAGCCGTTCACGACGAGGACGACGGCGATGATCCGCAGGTCGTGCGTCCAGAGGAACAGCACCGGCGTGAGCACCAGCGATGCGGCGAAGTACAGCAGCACGGCCGGCTTGCGGCCGAACCGGTCGGCGAGGAAGCCGAACGCCACGTACCCGGCGATCGCACCGACGTTGTAGATCATTCCGGCGCCGCTGGCCCAGCTCGAGGCGCTGTGCCCGGCCTTCGCCGCGACGTCGGACACGTAGAGCGGCACCCAGGTCGAGATGCCCCACCACCCCAGCGTCGTCACCAGCGACATCACCGAGCCGAGGATCGTCAGCCTGCGTAGCTTCGGGTCGAGGAAGATCTGGCGCAGAGTGAGCCGCGTGTAGGCCTGCTCGCCCTCGGTCAGCTCACCGGGCGCCCGGTCGCGCAGCTTCTTGCGGTGGTGTTGCGCCTTCGTCCACTGCTCCGACTCCGGTACCGACCGGCGCAGCCAGAGCGCGAACAGGGCGGGCAGCACGCCGACCAGGTACATCAGGCGCCAGGAGTCGGGGCCGATCGGCGCGATGAAGTACCAGCAGAACGAGGCGATGAAGAAGCCGAGGCCGAGGCCGCATTGCATCAACCCGGCGGCCTTCGCCCTGGCGTTGCTCGGCCACATCTCGGCCACCAGCGACGTGCCGGTTCCCCATTCCGAGCCGAGCGCGAACCCGGTGATGAATCGCAGTACCAGGAAGGACTCCCACGACCAGGACAGCGCGCTGAGGCCGGTGAACGCCGCGTAGAGCACGATCGCGGTGATCAGCGTGCGGCGCCTGCCGAAGTAGTCGGCAAAGACGCCGCCGAGGATGCCGCCCATGCCCCAGCCGAGCAGTGTCACCGCGATGGTGGCGCCGGTGAGGAAGGCGACGGACCCGGCGGGCTCGCCCGGCGCGAGCCGGTGCAGCACGGTGCTGGCGGTGAGGATGAGCGCGTAGGTCTCGAACCCGTCGAAGAGCCATCCGAGGTTGGCCGCGAACAGCGAGCGCCATTGGGAGCGCCCCAGCCCGCTGAACCAGGTTGTCCGTGCGACAGCGATGTCGTGCACCGAGGTCCTTCCTCTGGTCGCCCGCGGCACAATGAGCCTGTCCACTGGACGAGTTGTCCTACATGCAGGACATCTGATCTGTGGTCGGACGGTATGACAGAGCGGGAGTGCCGTCAAGGCGCGCGCGACGTCGCAGGGGGTGTGGCGGAACGGGGAGTGGTGCGGTGGGTGGGGCCTGGTCAGCGAGGCGGGAGGGTGCCGCCGGTGCGCTCCGTGATGCGCGCGGCGCACTCACGGATCAGCTCGCCGGCCTCCGCGACCGTCGAGTGGTCCAGCTCGGAGGAGAACGCCAGCGAGCACAGCGCCATGGTCACGCGGCCGCGCTCGTCGAACACCGGGGCGGACACGCCGGACTGCCCGAGGTCGTACTCGCGGATGCTGATCCCGTAGCCGCGTCGCCTGGTCTCGGCGAGCTCCGTGCGCAGCGCATCCCGGTCGATCAGCGTCTCCGCCGTGAAGGCGACGAGGTCGTTCTTGTCGATCACCCGGTCCGCCTCGGCGGGGTCCGACCAGGCGAGGAAGGCGCGCATGATCGCGGGTGCGGAGAACGGGAAGCTGTCGCCCAAGCCGACGGTGATCCGTACGCCCTGTCCGCGGTCGGCCTTGGCCACCACGGCGTACTCGGCGGAGCCGTGCCGCCGCACGGCGAAGGTCAGGTAGCCGAGGCGCTTGCTGAGGTCGTCGAGCTCCTGCTGCACGACCTCGCGCATCCAGTCCTGGGACGCGTCGACGATGGCCAGCAGGCGTGGGCCCAGCCACCATCCGGAGCGGTCGCCCCTCGTGGCGGCCCAACCGGCCCGCTGCAGGGTGCCCAGGATGTTGTAACAGGTGCTGCGGTTGAGATCGAGGTCGTCGATCAGCACGCCGGACGGGACGGGTTCGGGCCAGTCGCGGGCGATCCGCTCCAGCAGCCGCACGGCGTTCATGACCGCGGGCACATCGCTCGCCATGACGCTCTCCTGTCTCCGATTCGTGGGCGTGCCGACCGTGTCGATCGCGCCGAATGCGCCGACCGGGCGGCGGCCACGCTCTGCGACGAGACGGTAGCTGAGGCGTTCGGCGCGGCCACGGGTCGGGTTGACGGCCCTTCCGGGCTCGGCTTAGTGTCCTGCATGCGAGATAACTAGTCCAGTATGGTGGTCAAATGAAGCTCAGCTCCTCGTTCTGGGTGCCTGCCGCCCCGGATCGCGTGTTCGCCCACTTCCTCGATCCGGACTCGATGCGGGCCTGCGTGCCGGGCTGCCAGGAGCTCGAGAAGGTCGACGACACGCACTACCGCGGCACGTTGGTCAACGAGGTCGCGCATGTCCGGTTCAGCGCCGGATTCACGGCCGAGATCACCGAGCAGGCAGGGCCCGGACAGGTCAAGGCGTTGCTCCGCGGTGAGGACCGCCGGCTGGGCAGCTCGATCAAGATCGAGGCCGCTCTGGCGGTCAACGAAGACGGTGCAGCGGACAGTTCGCGCGTCGAGTTCGGCCTGGACGTGGCCCTCTGGGGCAAGATCGGGCGCCTCGGCGAGTCGATCGTGCGGCGGCGCACCGAAGAGGTCGAGCGCCAGTTCGCCGCCGACTTCTCCCGGGTGTGCGCCGCGGGGCCCCCGGGACCGGGCAACGCCGTGGCGCGCGAGCTGCTCGAAGCCCGAGGCGCGGACCAGCGAGCGAAGTCGCCGGTAGCCGCCGGCGCGGCAACTTCCTCTGGGGCCCGACCGGCCGTGGCTCTGGCAGGCGAGGGGGCCACGCCCGGTCGCATCTCGTGGTGCCGCCACCTCGGCGGCCTGCTCACCGGCCGCAGGGTGCTCGTTCTCGCTGCGATCGCCGTAGCCGCCACCGGCGGCGTGATCGCCGGGTTGGCCCGGATCGCGGCGGCCCGGCGATGACCGCCGACGCCTTCGTGGCGGCGGCCCCCACCCTGCACCGGCCGCAGAGCCTCGAGGAGGCCTGCGCCCTGCTGGCGAACCTCGACCAGCCCATGGTCTACGGCGGCGGCACCGCCGTGCAGATCCTCATCAAGCAGGGCGTCCTCTTCGCCTCGGACCTGGTCGACCTCTCGCTGGTGCCGAATCTCTCCGGGCTCGAGCGGACCAGCAGCGGCCTGCGCGTCGGCGCGATGGTCACGCTGCGCCGGATGGAGACCGACCCGCTGGTACGCCGCGTGACCCCGCTCGCGGCCCAGGTCTACGGGCACGTCGCCAACCCGCGGGTGCGCAACACCGCGAGCGTCGGCGGCAACCTCGCCCACGGCGACTACCGGCTGGACCCGCCGACCGCGCTCATGGTGCTGGACGCCAGGGTCGAGCTCCGCAGCAGCGAGGGCACCCGCCAGGTGGCGCTGCGGGACTTCTTCGTCGCCTTCCAGGAGACGGACCTGCGCCACGGCGAGCTCGTGACCGCGGTGGAGATCCCCGGTCAGGCCGGATCCACGTGCGGTTTCGCCAAGCTGAGCAGCCAGTCCGTCAACGACTGGCCGTGCGCGTCGGCGGCTGTGCTCGTCACCTCGCCGGTGCGAGGGCAGCGGGAGATCCGGATCGGGCTCGGCGCCCTCGCCGAGGTGCCCAAGTACGTGAGCGTCGAGGTGCCGAGTGACGCGCCGGTGGACGACGTCGTACGGGCCGGGCGGTCCGCGGCCGACCCGGTGATCGACCCCATCCCGGACATCCGCGGCTCCGCGGACTTCAAGCGCCGCCTCGGCCTCGTAGCGGTCGAGGACGCGATCCGGGCTGCCTGGGGCCCGGCGGGCAGCGTGCCCGCCGAGGCTGCGGCCGGCCCTGCAGGACCGACAGGAAAGGAGGGCTCGGATGCTCGGGGAGAGTCCCGCAGGCGCTGGTGGCGCCGTCGGTGAGCGGTGGACCCGTACCGATGCTCGGGCGAAGGTGCGCGGGGAGCTGCTCTACGCGGCCGACGAGCCGTTGCGCCCGTGCCTCGACGTCGTCGTGCACCGCAGCACCCGTCCGCACGCCCTGATCGACTCGATCGACACGCGGCAGGCCCTGGCGGTGGACGGCGTGGTGGCCGTGGTGACCGGCGCGGAGCTGCACGCCCGCTTCGGTGACAAGCTGTTCACCGGCCCGGCGTTCTCCGACCAGCCCTGCCTCGCGGTGGAGCGGGTGCGCTACATCGGCGAGCCGGTGGCCGCGGTGCTCGCGCGCGGTCTCGCCCCGGCACGGATGGCGGCCGACGAGGTCGTGGTCGAGTACAGCGAGCTCGACCCGGTGCACGACGTCGACAAGGCCGTCGCCGGCGCCCCCTTCGTGCACGACGTGCTGCGGCCCTCGATCGTCTTCGGCGACCTCAAGCACCTGCGGGGCAAGCGGGACACGAACGTCAACTACGAGTTCACCCTCCGCCGCGGCGACGTGGCGGAGGCGGCGGAGACACCGGACGGCACCACGGTGCGCGAGGAGTTCTGGTGCCCGCCCACCCACCACGTGCCGATCGAGCTGCCGTTCACGGCGGCCTGGCGCGACGGGGACCGGCTGGAGATCCTCTCCACCACACAGACGCCGTCCTACGTCCGGCAGTCGGTCGCCGACCTGCTCGGCCTGCCGTTGAACAAGGTGCGGGTGCGCACCGCCCCGCTCGGCGGCGGCTTCGGCGCCAAGATGTACGACCGGCTGGAGCCGCTGGCCGCTGTGCTCGCCTGGACGCAGCGCACCGCCGTGCGCGTCACGGCGTCGCGTGAGGAGGCGTTCCTGCTCACCACGCGCCACGGCGCCGCGGTGACGGGCAGCATGACCGCCGACAAGGACGGCCGGATCGTCGCCGCGACGGCCGACGTCCGCTACGACACCGGCGCGTACGCCGACGTCGGGCCCCGGATCACCGCCAAGTCGGGCATGGTGGCCACGGGCCCGTACCGCATCGAGAACGTCTCGGTCCGCTCGCGCTGCGTCTACACCAACAAGCCGTCGGCGGGCCCGTTCCGCGGATTCGGCGTACCTCAGGTGACCTGGTCGCACGAGTCGCTGGTGGACGAGCTTGCTCGCGTGCGCGGGGAGGACCCGGCCGAGTTCCGGCGCCGCAACCTGCTGCGCGAGGGTGACGTCGCCCCGGTCGGCACCCCGATGCACAGCGCCGACTTCGTGGGCTGCCTCGACGCGGTCACCGATGCCATCGGCTGGGACACCCCGCTGCAGCGGGAGGAGGGCCGGCTGCGTCGCGGCCGCGGTGTGGCCGTCGGCATCAAGGCCGTGCTCACGCCGACGATCTCCAACGCCGTGCTCCAGCTCAACCAGGACGCGTCGGCAACGCTGATGATCAGCACGGTCGACATGGGCCAGGGCAGCGACACGATCATGGCGCAGATCGCCGCCGAGTCGCTGTGCCTGGGCGAGGGCCAGGTCCGGGTGGTGGCCACGGACACCGACGTCACCCCCTACGACACGATCACCGCAGGCAGCCGCTCCACCTACCACACCGGAAACGCGGTACGTCGTGCGTCGGAGGCGATGCGCGACAAGCTTGTGGACATCGCGGCGGAGCGCTTCGGCGTGCCCGTCACCGACGTGAAGCTGACCGGCGACGGCCTGGTCAGCACCCAGAGCCAGGAGCGCGCCTCGATCTCCGAGCTGTTGCACGGTCACTTCGGGGCGCGTGGCACGACGCTGACCACCGAGGCCGAGTTCACCACCACGTGGATGCCCTACGACCACGAGACCGGGCAGTCGGAGAAGGTCACCGAACACTGGTTCGCCGGTGCGGTGGCGGTGCAGCTCACGGTCGACACCGCGACGGGCCGTGTGCACGTCGAGCACCTTGCCGCGGCGGGTGACGTGGGCCGCGCGATCAACCCGAAGCTGGTGGAGCAGCAGCTCACCGGCGCGGCGATCATGGGTGTCGGCCACGCCCTCTTCGACCGGTTGGTGTTCGACGAGGGGCAGATCGTGAACGGCACGTTGCTGGACTACCAGCTGCCCTCGGTGCTCGACGTGCCCGACAAGATCACGCCGATCATCGTGGAGAACCCGCACCGCACCGGTCCGTACGGCGCCAAGGGTGTGGGTGAGACCACGATCATCCCGCTGGCCCCGGCGGTGGCGAACGCCGTGCGCGACGCCATCGGCATCCGCTTCCCGGAGCTACCGCTGACGCCGGAGCGGATCCTCACCGCACTCGCCGAGCAGGAGGCCGGGTCATGAGTAGCGAGGTCGTGCTCGAGGTGAACGGGGTGCGCCACCGCGTCACGGTGGCGGACGACGATCTGCTGCTGGAGGTGCTGCGACGCACCGGTTACACCAGCGTGCGCGAGGGATGCGGTGTGGGGGCCTGCGGTGCGTGCACCGTGCTGGCCGACGGGCACAGCGTGAGCAGCTGCCTCGCCCGTGCCGTGCGCTACGACGGCGTCCCGCTCACCACCGCCGACGGGCTGCCCCAGGACGACGACGTCGTCGACGAGTTCGTCACAGCCGGGGCGATGCAGTGCGGCTACTGCATCCCCGGGTTCGTGCTGATGGGCCATGAGCTGCTGGCGGAGAACCCCGACCCGACGCGCGAGGAGATCGCGGCGCATCTGGAGGGGAACATCTGCCGCTGCGGCACCTACGAGGAGATCTGCGCGGCGATCGAGGCCACGGCCCGGCGCCGCCAGGCTGAGCAGGAGCGGAGGAGCGCGTGAAGGTCGACACCGCACGAGGCGGTTTCGAGGTGGCCCGCACCGGAGACGGTGGCCGCCCGCTGGTGGCGTTGCACGCGCTGGCGCTGTCCGGCCGGGTGTGGGACCCGATGGCCGCGGCGCTCGCCGGGAGCCACCAGGTGTTCGCCCCGGACGCGCGCGGGCACGGTGGCTCGGACTGGGACGGCGGCCCGTTCAGCATCGCCGACCTCGCCGACGACGTGGCCGCGATCGTCGAGACGGTGGCCGACGAGCCGGTCGACGTGGTGGGCCTGTCCATGGGCGGCAGCACGGCGATCCTGCTCGCCCAGCGCCACCCCGACCTCGTCGCGCGGCTGGTGCTGGCCGACACCACCGCCGACTACGGCCCCGACCGGGTGGCGCAGTGGACCGAGCGCGCCGAGAAGGCCGTCGGCGTGCCACGCGAGAAGCAGGTGACCTTCCAGGTGGACCGCTGGTTCTCGCCGTCGTTCGTCGAGACGCATCCCGACGAGGTCCGCCGCGTCAGCGACATCTTCGTGGCCACGAACTCCCAGGCGCACGCCGCCGCCTGCCACGCGTTCGCGGGCCTGGAGGCCGAGGCCGGGCTGGGCGACATCCAGGCCCCGACGCTCGTGCTGGTGGGCCGCGAGGACTACGCCACGCCGCCCGCCATGGCCGAGACGCTGGCGGCCCGCATCCCGCACGCCCACCTCGAGGTGCTCGACGACACCCGGCACCTGAGCCTGATCGAGCGGCCCGACATCTGGCCGGTCGTCGAGAAGCACCTGAGCTGAGGTGGGCACAGCCAGGATGACCACACCCGGTGACGAACCACTGCTGAGCCTACGTAGCCACATCGACGCGGTGCAGAAGATGGGCGAGCTGCGCCACGTCCACGGCGCTCATTGGGACCTGGAGCTCGGCGGTATCGCCGAGGTGAGCTACCACCTTCCTCATCCGCCTGCCGTCCTGTTCGACGGGATCACCGGCTATCCCGCCGGCATGCGGGTGCTCACCGGCAGCACGGGCTCCTCCCGCCGGTTCGGGCACACCCTGCGTCTCGGCGACGACCTGGACGACGCGGGCCTGGTGGACGCGCTCCGCGGCAAGCCGTCGCAGTGGACGAGCCGCGCGCGGGACTTCCCGGTCGCGCCGGTGGACAGTGCACCCCTGCTCGCCAACGAGGTGGCCGGCGACCAGGTCGACCTGCTGACGTTCCCCGTCCCGCGCTGGCACGAGCACGACGGGGGCCGGTTCATCGGCACCGGGTGCTTCGTGGTGACGAGCAACCCGGAGACCGGCGTGCACAACGGCGGCTGCTACCGCATGGAGGTGCAGGACGACGGCCGCAGCACCACGATCGCGGCCGTCCCCGGCAAGCACGGGGCGCAGAACATCGAGCGGTGGATCGCGCGCGAGGGCCGCGCCCCGGTGACGGTGTCCTTCGGGCACGACCCGCTGCTGCTGGCGCTCGGCGGCACCGAGGTGCCGGGCGGGGTGTCCGAACTGGAGTACGCGGGCGCGGTACTCGGGGAACGGGTCCCGGTGGTCATCGCCCCGGACACCGGCCTGCCGATCCCGGCAGGCAGCGAGATCGCCGTGGAGGGCTGGCTCACCCCCGGCAACATGCGCGACGAGGGCCCGTTCGGCGAGTGGACCGGCTACTACTCGGGACGCCGCCGGCCGTGCCGGAACCTGGAGATCACGCGGTTGTACCACAGGGACGACCCGATCCTGCTCGGAGCGCCCCCCGGTCGCCCCCCGCACGACTACTCCTACATGCGCACCGTGATGAAGTCGGCGATGATCCACGACGAGCTGGTGTCGATGGGCGTGCCCGGCGTCACGGCGGCGTGGGCGCACGAGTCCGGCGGCGGGCGGCTCTTCATCGCGGTCTCGCTGGAGCAGCGCTACCCGGGCCACGCGCGGCAGGTTGCACACCTCGCCGCACAGTGCCCGGCCGCGGCCTACATGAACCGGTATGTGGTGGTGGTCGACGACGACATCGACTGCTCCGACCTGGAGCAGGTGATCTGGGCGATGTCCACCCGCAGCGACCCGGACCGCGACATCGAGATCATGCGCTACGGCTGGGGCAGCAAGCTCGACCCGATGCTCCCGGAGGGCGCGCCTGCCTACAACAGCCGGGCGATCATCGACGCGTGCCGCCCCTTCGAGCGTCGCGCCGACTTCCCCCGGGTGGCGCAGAGCAGCCCCGAGTACCTCCGCGGCGTGCGCGAGAAGTGGGAACACGCGCTGCGCTGATCCCGCGCGGTGCGGATCTTCCGGACCGGCGTGTCGTTCGTCCAGCTCCTGGTCGGGTCAGGCGTGCTCGGTCAGCACGTCGCGGAGGATCGAAACGCCCGCGTGGACCTCGGTGAAGCTGGTGCTCAGCGGGGCCAGGCCGAGGCGGATGCCATCCGGTTCGCGGAAGTCGGGGATCACGCCGCGCTCCCACAAGTGCGGGAGCAGTTCGCGGAACCCCGGCCGGCGAATCGTCACGTGGCCGCCGCGGCGTGCCGGGTCACGCGGTGAGGCCACCTCGACGCCGTAGGGCACGAGCCAGGCGTCCACCAGTTCGAGTGCGAACTCCGTGAGTGCCACGGACTTGGCCCGCACGGCGGCGATCCCCGCCTCCTCCAGCTGCTCCAGCGCCGCCAGCAGGGGCACCATCGCCAGGACCGGCGGCGTTCCGCTCACCACGCCGCGGACGCCGTCGGCCGGCACGTAGCCGGGGCCCATCAGGAACGGGTCACGCCTGCCCATCCAGCCCTGGATCGGCTGGCGCAGCACGTCCTGCAGATCGCGGCGGACATAGCCGAAAGCCGGGGAGCCGGGGCCGCCGTTCAGGTACTTGTAGGTGCATCCGGCGGCGAGGTCCACGCCCCACGCGTCGAGCTGCAGCTCCACCGATCCCGCGGAATGGCACAGGTCCCACAGCACGAGCCCGCCGGCGTCGTGCACGACGCGGGTGACGGCTGCGGCGTCGGCGAGCCACCCGGACCGGTACGCCACGTGGCTGAACAGCACGAGTCCCGTGGCCGGGCCGACGACGGCCGCGACCTGCTCGGCGGTGACGCCCTCGGCCGGGTCGGTCTCGATCCAGCGCAGGACGCAGCCGCGCTCCGCGGCGATGCCCTCCAGCACGTAGCGGTCGGTCGGGAAGTTGTCGGTGTCGAGGACGATCTCGCGACGTCCGGCGCGGGCCTGCGCGTCGACAGCGGCCCGCGCCAGCTTGTAGAGCAGCACCGTCGTGGAGTCGGCCACGACGGTCTGACCGGGGGCCGCACCGAGCGCGGCGGCGGCGATCCGGTCGCCGACCCACCCCGGCCAGTCCATCCAGGGCCGGGCCGAGCGTGAATCGGCGGGCCCGTCGCCGGTCCAGCCCCGGATGAGCCCGCCGCCCCACTCCCGCGTGACGAACCGGTCGAGCCGTTCGGCCATGCCGGCCAGCGGACGGCCGAGCGAGTTGCCGTCGAAGTAGGCGACGACGTCGGGGCTGGGCACGAAGCGAGTGCGGTGGGCGGACAGCGGGTCGGTGGCGTCCAGCTCGGCGGCGCGTGAGGCCAGGTCGACGGTCTCGGCGGTCATGACCCGATCTCCGTGCGGACGGCGTACAGCTCGGGGAAGAAGGTGAGCTCCAGCGCCGCCCGCAGGAACTTCACGCCGCTCGACCCGCCCGTGCCGCGCTTCACCCCGATGGTGCGCTCGACGGTCTTCAGGTGCCGGAACCGCCAGAGCTGGAAGTTCTCCTCGAGGTCGACGAGCTCCTCACAGGTCTCGTAGGCCTCCCAGCACTCGTGGGAGTGCTCGTAGATGCGCCGGAACACCGGCAGCAGCTCCGGGCAGAACGTGTGCGGCTGGCGCACGTCGCGCTCCAGAACCGATCGCGGCACGTCATGGCCGTGGCGGGCCAGGTAGCGCAGGAACTCGTCGTAGACGCTCGGCTTGTCCAGCAGTTCGGTCAGCTGCGCGCGAGCCCGCTCGTCGTGGCCGAACAGCTCGATCATCGCGGGGTTCTTGTTGCCCAGCACGAACTCCACGGCCCGGTACTGGTCGGACTGGAAGCCCGACGACGTGCCCAGGAAGCTGCGGAACTCCGCGTACTCGGACGGGGTGAGTGTGGCCAGCACCGACCACTGATCGGTCAGGGTGCGCTGGATGTGCTTCACCCGGGCCAGGCCCTTGAGCGCGGGCCGCAGGTCGTCGGCCGCGAAGTGGGCCTGCACCGCGCGCAGCTCGTGCAGCACCAGCTTGAGCCAGAGCTCGGACGTCTGGTGCTGCACGATGAAGAGCAGCTCGTCATGGTGCACCGGCCTGCTCACCGGGTGCTGCGCCGACAGCAGCTCGTCCAGGTGCAGGTAGGCGCCGTAGGACAGGTTCACCCGGCCCGGGCGAGAGCTGTCCTCGCCGAACTCGCGGACGATCCCGTCCTCGAGCGGACGCAGCCCGCCGGTCTCGCTCATAGAAGGAACTGTAGGGCTCGGTCAGAACCCCGTGCCGTGCTGCGGGAGGCACTCGGCCTGGAACGCGAGGTCGACGCTGTGCAGCGCGGTCTCGTCCTCCGTGGCGAGCAGCCCGGCGCGCGCGAGGGTGGTGGCACGCTCCCCGCCGAACAGGAGTTGCCCCAGCGCGGCGACCTCGACGGACACGGTGGGCCCACCCACGTCGACGCGCACACACTCGGCGCCGTCCGGGCCACCGCGCAGGCGGAACCGGCCACCGCGGTCGAGGAACGGGTCGTGCACGTCGAGCACGACGTCGACCTCCGCGGCGTACCGGCGTGCGGACAGTGCTGCGGGCACGTCCAGCACCCGGGCCCACATCCCGTCGCGGATGCCGGTGGTGCGGACCTGCCGCGGGTCGGTGAGCAGGTACTGCAGGGGGTCGTCGAGCGGATGGGACCACACGGTGACCGTCTCCAGAAGGTCCATGGCGAGCAGCACCCGCCACAGCGCGGCGTGCGCCTCTTCGGTGACGGTCACCATGTCCACGACCCGGCACGTCCGTTCGCCCTGGTCGATGCGGTAGGAGGCGTATCCGTCGGCGTGCACGAGGTGGAAGAGCGCGGTGCCGCCGTTGCGCTGCCATTCCCGGTCGAGCAGCACGTTGTCCCACCAGGTGTCGCTGCGGCTGAGCGCCCCCGGGACGGTCGCCACCCACCGCCTGTGGATCTCGGGGAAGAGCTGCCGCGCCTCGGTGGTGTCGATCTCACGGACGCCGCCGGGGTCGGGTGTTCCGGGCCGGAACGTCGCGCGGCGGCGGGTGATCTCCACGGATCGGTGCAGGGTGGTGATGCCGTAGCCGAAGCGGCCGTAGATCGAGCCCTCGCTCGCGGTAAGCAGCGACACGGCGGAGCCGTCGGTCACGAATCCGCGGTGCTGCTCCTCCATCAGCGCCCGCAGGATTCCGCGGCGGCGGTGGGTGACCGCCACGGAGACCCAGGTGACGCCGGGTGCGGGCAGGGTGGCGCCCCCGGGGAGCGTGACGTCGAACGGGAACGAGCCGGTGACCCCGACGATCCGACCGTCGTCCTCGGCGAGCAGGAATCGGTCCGGTTCGAACAGGGGCCGGAAGGCCTCGATGTCCTCGTCGCGGTAGTGGAAGCCGAAGCCACGCCCGTCCACCGTGGCGATGGCGGGGAGGTCCTCGGCCCTGGAGCGGCGCAGGACAGCGGGCGGAGGATGGCCACCGGGCTCGGATTGCTGCAGCACGATGGCGGATTCTTGCTGCCCGGACCGCGTCGCGTCGACGGGTTTGCGTGGATTCGTTCAGGATGCGGGTGGCCGGACGGGTGCGGCCCGGCCCGGCACCAGCACGTCGCGGTAGAGGTCGTGGAGCCGCCGGGCCCAGCCGACGGCCTCGTACTCGGCGAGGAACCGGGCGCGCGCCGCGGCCCCGAGCCGCTGCCTGCGTGCGTCGTCGTGGGTGAGCGCGACGAGCGCGTCGGCGATGGCGGCGGGGTGCAGCGACACGAGCATTCCGGTGTCGTTGGTGACGATTTCGGGGACGCCACCGACCCGGCTGGCGACGGCGGGTACGCCGGCCGCCATGGCCCGCAGCAGCGCGGTGGGGGCGGCCCCGGAGCGGGCGTTGTGCAGGACCAGGTCGGCCACCCGCAGCAGGGCGGCGGGCTCCTGGTGGCGGTGGACGAACCGGACGTGCCGCGTCAGGTCGTCGCTTCCGTCCACACGCGACTCCAGCCACGGACGCAGCGGTCCGTCGCCTGCCATGGCGACCACCAGCGGCAGCCCGTCGGGCAGCGAGTCGAGGGCGTCGAGCAGGAGTTCGTGGCCCTGGTCCCGGCGCATCGGTGCCGTGCTCACCGCGAGCACCTCGCCGTCGGCGACACCCAGAGCGGCGCGGCGGCGCTCCCGCTCGGCCTGGTCGACCGGGCCGGGATCGGTGACGCCGTTCGGCAGGAGCACGAGGTCCTGCGGGGTGTCGGAGCCCAGGCTCCGGTACCACTCCACCTGCGCCTGTGAGATCGCGATCGTCCGTGACATGAACCGTTGCCGGGCGAGGATCTTGGCCGTGCGCTTCAGCCGGTCGACACGGTCTGCCGGCAGGTTCTCGATCCGGTGCAGGGTGGACACGGCCGGGATGCGGTTGCGCACGGCCGCCGCTGCCCCTACCACGTCGGCGGCCGGTAGGTGGGTATGCACGAGCTGCACGCCCTGCTGGCGCATCAGCTGGGCGGTACGGGTGACCGCGCGCGGATCCCAGGGGCCGAGCCCGAGCTCCTTGACCGGGACGCCGAGCCGGTGCAGCGCGCTGACCTGGCTGGTCTCGGAGGTGGACGCCAACGAGATCACCACGAGGTCGAGATCGATCTCCCGCGCCGCCCCGGCGAGGTCGACCAGCCCGATCTCCGGGGCGTCGGGATGCAGGGTCTGGACGAGATGCGCGATCTTCACGGGCCCTCAGGGTACTGACGCGCGCCCGCCCCGCCCTCAGGGACACGGGTGGTTGTTCAGATGACCCCGAATCAGCCACGGCTGACCACGACCCGGCCGCAGCGGGGCAGGATGGGCCCTCGATGGAAGGTGGGCGGATGGACGTGCACGACGGGGCCCCGCTGATCCTGCTGGTGGACGCGACGACGGGCGTGGAACGCAGGCTCGTCGAGGACTGGGTACGGCAGAAGGGGCTGCATCCGGTGGTGGTGCTGCCCGTCGAGGGCGCGGCGCTGGCCCCGTCGCTGGCGCAGCACGGCGACGAGGCGGTCGTCGCCGCGGTGCGCGTGGCGTGGCTGCCGCGGGAGCGGGGCGGGCAGCGTCGCGTGCGGTGGGCCGACGTGGCGGCGCTGCGCAACCCGCGTCATCCCCTCCCGGTCGAGCAGGCCCGCATCGTCAAGCGGGAGCCGGACCGGGTGGCGGTGGTGGTGGCCGAGCCGGCCACCGTCGGCGACCTGGAGGAGCGATTCACCGCCGGCCGCTCGTCGCTGCGTGCGGGCGCCTTCGGGCACTTCGTCGCCCGGCAGGCCTCGCTGGCGCTGGACCGGGCCGAACGCGCGCTGGTCGGGCACCGGTACAAGGTGCCGCGCCAGGTCGCCGAGGCGATCGAGGAGAGCCCCGAGTTCCGCCGCGAGATCGCCGAGCTGGCCGCGAAGCTCGGCCGGCCCGAGGCGGACGTGGCCGCGAAGGCGAGGGCCGACCTGGACGGCCTCGTCGCCTCGATGAGCCCCGTGGCCGTCGACCTGCTGACGTCCGCGCTGCGCCCGCTGCACGCGAGGGCGTGGGATGTGCAGGTGGACAGCGCCGGGCTGGAGAAGCTGCGTGAGCTGAACCGGCGCTACCCCCTGGTGTTCCTGCCGAGCCACCGCTCCTACGCCGACCCGATGCTGCTCGCCGACGTACTCGCCGAGAACGACTTCCCGCGCAACCACGTGCTCGGGGGCGACAACCTGAGGTTCTGGCCGGTCGGGCCACTGGCCAAGCGGTCGGGGGTCATCTTCATCCGGCGCAGCTTCGGCGACGACGAGATCTACAAGCTCGCGGTTCGCGAGTACTTCGCGTTCCTGCTGGCCAAGCGGTTCAACCTGGAGTGGTACATGGAGGGCGGCCGCTCCCGCACCGGGAAGCTGCGCCCGCCCCGCTACGGGCTGCTCGCCAACGTGGCGGAGGCCGTGGAAGGCGGCCGTGTGGAGGACGTCCACCTCGTGCCGGTCTCGATCACCTACGACCAGCTGCGCGAGGTGTCGGCGATGGCGGCCGAGCAGGCGGGGGTGCCGAAGAAGGGGGAGGGGCTGGCGTGGCTCGCGCGGTACGCGAAGGCCCAGTTGCACCCCATCGGCACCGCGTACGTGCGGTTCGCCGAGCCGATCTCGTTGCGTGCGGCGCTGGGCACCCCGCAGGACGAGGCAGCCCACCGGCTGGCCCTGCAGAAGGTCGCCTTCGAGGTCGCGGTGGGGATCAACCGGGTCACGCCGGTGGTCGCGACGGCGCTCGTCACGCTGGCGCTGCTCGGCGTGCGTGACCGGGCGCTGACGCTCGGGCAGGTGCAGCGCGTGCTCGAGCCGGTGCGCAGCTACGTCAAGGCCCGTGGCTGTGCCGTCGACCCCGACCGGCCCGATCCGCTCGACACGGAGGCGGGCCTGAGCCTGGTGCTCGCTGCGCTGGCCGACTCCAAGGTCGTCACGGTGTACCGGGGCGGTGAGGAGCCGGTCTACGCGATCGAGCGCGGACAGCACCTGATCGCCGCCTTCTACCGCAACAGCGCCATCCACCACTTCATCGACCGGGCGATCGCCGAACTCATGCTCCTCAGCGCCCCGGGCGGTCGCTGGGACGAAGCGATGCAACTGCGCGACCTGCTGAAGTTCGAGTTCTTCTTCCCCGACCGTGACAGCTACCGGGCGCAGCTGTCGGCCGAGCTACGCGGGCTCGACCCGGCGTGGGAGAACGCCGAGGGCGAGAGGGTTCTCGCGGGCGCCGAGTTCCTCATCGCGCACCGGGTGCTGCGGTCGTTCCTGGACGCCCAGCTGGTGGTGGCCGAGCGGCTGGCCGCCCGGCCGCCGGGGGAGCCGGTCGTGGAGAAGGCGTTCCTCGACGAGTGCAGCGGCGTCGGGCAGCAGATGCTGCTCCAGGGACGGCTGCACGGTCCGGAGTCGCTGTCCCGCGAGCTCTTCGGAAGCGCTCTGAAGCTGGCAGGCAACCGGGACCTGCTGCGCCAGGCCGACAGCCCCGTGGAGCAGGAGGCGGTCGCACAGCAGCGGCAGGCGTTCGCCGCCCAGCTGGGCGACGTCGTCCGCCGGGTGATCCGGATCGACGAGATCGATGCCGCGTCGCGGCGAGAGGCGGTAGGTGTCGAGCCATGACCCAGGCGAGCACGGGCACCGCGGGATCCGCTGCCCAGGTCTGGAACGAGGAGCAGCTGATCGCCGACGTCGAGGCGGGTCCACAGGGACCTCGTGTCGGCGCCTTCTTCGACTTCGACGGCACCTTGATCGACGGCTACTCGCTCGCTGCATTCGCGCGCCACCACCTGCGTTCCGGGCACGTCACCCCCGCCGACATCGGACGGATGCTGCTCCTGGGCATGCGCGGGCTCACCGTGATGTTCTCGGAGGAGGACTTCGAGGACTTCTTCCTGCTCGGCATGCGGGCGTGGGCGGGGCGCCACGAGGACGAGCTGACGCAGCTCGGCGAGCGGCTGTGGATGCAGGGCGTCGCCGGGTCGCTCTATCCCGAGGCGTGGCGGCTGGTGGAGGCGCACCGCCGGGCCGGGCACACCGTGGTGCTGGCGTCGTCGGCCACGAGGTTCCAGGTGGAGCCCGCGGCGCGCGCGATGGGTGTCGACCACGTGCTCGTGACACCCGTGGAGTCCGAGAACGGGCTCGCGACCGGTCGGCCGGGTGGCCCGCCGTTGTGGCGTGCCGGCAAGGCCACCGCCGTGCAGACGTTCGCGCAGGCCCACGACATCGACCTGGCCGAGAGCTACGCCTACTCCAATGGCGACGAGGACGTGCCGTTCCTCGGCGTGGCCGGGCGGGCGCGGGCGCTGAACCCCGGACCGGGGCTGGCGGCCGAGGCGATGCGGCGCAACTGGCCGATCGCCCGCTTCCGCCACCGCGGCCGTCCGGGCGCCCGGGAGATCGCCCGCACGGTGGGGGCCGTGGGCGGCACGCTCGGCGGGTTCGCCGCGGGCCTCGCACTCGGCGCGCTCAACAGCATCGCCGGGGAGGGCACGCGCCGCGAAGCCGTCGATCTCGGGCTGACGCTCGCGGGCGAGCTGGGCACGGCGCTGGGCGGGGTGCGGCTCGACGTCCGTGGCGCCGAACACCTCGTCTCCGCCCGTCCCGCCGTGTTCCTGTTCAACCACCAGAGCCAGCTCGACGTCCTGATCCTGACGAAGCTGCTGCGCACCCGCTTCACCGCCGTCGTGAAGAAGGAGGCGGCGAGCGTGCCCGGGTTCGGGCTGGCGTTCCGGCTCGCCGACGTGGCGTTCGTCGACCGCGCCGACACCGGCGCTGCGCGCGCGGCACTGGAGCCCGCGGTGCAACGGCTGCGTGAGGGGATCTCGCTCGTCGTCGCACCGGAGGGCACCCGGTCGGCCACCCCGGCGCTGGGCCGGTTCAAGAAGGGCGCGTTCCACGTCGCGATGCAGGCGGGCGTCCCGATCGTGCCCATCGTCATCCGCAACGCGGGCGAGCTGATGTGGCGCGGGGCGTCGACGCTGCGGGAGGGCACGGTGCAGGTCACCGTGCTGCCGCCGATCCCGACCGACGGGTGGACGGTGGAGGAGTTGGACCGCCACATCGCGGAGGTCCGTGACCGGTACATCGACACCCTCGCGCACTGGGACGGCCGGGGCGGTCCGTCCCGCGTGCCGAACGGGGAGGTCGCCGTGACGGCGGGCCCGGCCGGTCCCGTGGGCGCGCCGCTCGACTCGCGCCCGCTGCGATGGGGCACCGCTCGCGAGATGAACGCGCTGGAGACGGCCATGTGGCGCGGCGAGGCGGGGGACCCGCGGCTGCGCTCCAACGTGACGCTGCTGGAGCTGCTCGACCCGGCGCCCGACTGGGAACGGCTCGTCGCCGCGCACGAGTGGGCCTCGCGGATGGTGCCCCGGATGCGCCAGCGGGTGGTGGAGCCCGCGCTGGGAATCGGCACGCCGACGTGGGAGGCGGTCGACCACCTCGACCTCGTCCACCACCTGTCCCGGGTGCGGCTGCGGCGCCCGGGTTCGACGCGCCAGCTGCTCGACGTGGTGCAGGAGTTCGCTGCGGCCCAGTTCGACCGCGACCGGCCGCTGTGGCGGGCGTTGCTGGTGGAGGGCCTGCAGGGCGGTCGCGCCGCCTACGTCGTGACCACGCACCACAGCGCGACCGACGGCCTCGGCGCCGTGCAGCTCATGGGCATGTTGCACAGCCGCTCACCGGAGCACGATCCGCACCGGCCCGAGCCGCCGGAGCCGCACTCCGAGCCGCCCGTGTCGCCGGTCGAGCTGCTGACCGAGCAGATGGGGCGAGCGGCCCGCGGGATGCCGGGTGAGGTGGTGCGCCGCAGTGCCGAGGTGCTCGGCGCGCTGGCAAGGCCGGAGGCGGTCGCCACGCGGGCCGTCGAGACCGTCCGCTCGCTCGGCAAGACCGTCGCGCCCCCGACGACGGGCCACTCCCCGCTGCTCGCGGAGCGCAGCGGTCAGTGGCACTTCGAGGTGATCGACGTGGGGCTCGACGAGCTGAAGGCCGGGGCGAAGGCCGCAGGCGGGTCGCTGAACGACGGGTACCTGGCCGCGGTGCTCGGCGCCTTGCGCCACTACCACCAGCACTTCGGCGCCGAGCTGGGCACCATCCCGATCGGCATCCCGATCAGCCTCCGTACGCAGGACGACCCGCAGGGCGGCAATCGGTTCACCGGCGCCCGTCTTCCCGGGCCGCTCGACGAGCCCGACGCCGTCGCGCGGATCCGGGCGGTGCGGGAGTTCGTGCTCACCGCACGGTCGGGCTCCGGCGTCGACGTGGTGGGGCTGCTCGCCCCCGCGCTCCCGTGGCTGCCCGGAGCGGTGCTCGGCCCCGCATCGGCCCGGCTGACCTCGGCCAACGACGTGCAGGTCAGCAACCTTCCCGGGGTGAGCCACCCGGTGTACATCGCGGGCTCCCGGATCACGCACATGTACCCGTTCGGCCCGCTGCCGGGCGTGGCGGCGACGATCACCCTGCTCTCCCACGACGGGACGTGCTGCATCGGCGTCAACCTCGACCCGGCGGCGATCACGGAGCCCGCTGTGCTGATGGCGGGGCTGCGCGCCGGCCTGGACGAGGTGGTGGCCCTGGCCGGCTGACGGCGGTGCCGGACGGGCCTACTCGGCGAAGGTGGTGGCCACGGGCTGATGGTCCGATGCCTCGGTGTCGGTCAGGACCTCAGCGCTCTTGACGCGTTCCGCGAGGTCGGGCGTGGCGAGGATGTAGTCGATCCGAATGCCGCGCTTGGTGCTCATGTCGCGGTAGAGGGTCGGCCCGTCCTCCTCGCGGTTGCCCGCCGCGGTCCAGGTGTCCACGAATCCGTCGGGCCGGACGAGCCGCCCGTATCCCGAGCTCCGCGGACCGGCCAGGAGCGAGTACGGGGGGTCGTCGGGGGTGAAGTTGAGATCTCCCATCAGGATCGCGCTCGCGGGCACGGCGGGCAGCGGGGATTCGTTCCACGACGGGTCGATCCGGGCGTTGTCCGTGATCGCCGTACCGGAGCTCACGGTTCCGTCGGCCGCAGCGCGCCGATGAATGTCGAGCGAGAGCTGGGCGTGCTGTATGCGTTCTTCGGTGCACAAGTGCGAGAAATGACTGGTGTAGACGCGCACGACACCCAGTGGCGTCTCGATCGTCGCCTCGGTGAGCCCACGCTGAATGGAATGGGCGTTCCGCGGGCTGAGCTTCGGGAAAAGAAATGTCCGGGTCGTCAGGATCGGCCATCGCGACAGCACCGCATTCCCGAACTGGCGCCGCCGATGCACCCCGGCCACCGTCTTGTGGATGTCGATGGTGGCGCCGTAGACGAAGTGGTAGTCACCGAGCGCGGCGGCGATGTGCTCGACCTGGTGGATGTTGCCCGACCTGTCCCAGTACGCCTCGGCCTCCTGGAGACCGACGATGTCGGCACCTTCCAGCGCCTGCGCAGTGCGGTCGACGTCGTAGCGGCCGTCGCGGCCTCTGCCGAACTGGATGTTGTACGTGACGACACGCATTGCGGCTGCATCCCCCGTCTGTCGGCGCGGAGCTCCCACGACAAGAGGTATGCCGACGACCTTGCACCGGCGTGTCGTGCGTGTGGCCGGCTCGCGGCGCCCCGGCCAACGTCGACGGGCGCGCCGGGGTGTGGCGTGGGCCATGCGCCTGACCCGGCAGCAGGCCTCCGGCCGGGGTGGCGGGGGATGATGCGGTGGTGCTGCCCCTGGACGGAATCCTCGTCGTGTCCTGCGAGCAGGCCGTGGCCGCGCCGTTCGCCACCCGCCAGCTCGCCGAGCTCGGTGCCCGCGTGATCAAGGTCGAGCGGCCGGGCGACGGCGACTTCGCCAGGGCCTACGACACCACGGTGCGAGGCCTGTCGAGCCACTTCGTCTGGCTCAACCGGTCGAAGGAGAGCCTGGCGCTCGACCTGAAGGCCGACGCGGGGGCGGGCGCGGACGCCGTGCTGCCGCGGCTGCTCGCCCGCGCGGACGTCTTCGTGCAGAACTTCGCGCCCGGCGCGGCGGAGCGGCTCGGGCTGGGCCACGAGGAGCTGCGGGCGAGGTTCCCCCGGCTGATCACGTGCTCGATCTCCGGTTACGGCCCGTCGGGCCCCTACCGTGACGCCAAGGCCTACGACCTGCTGATCCAGTCCGAGGCGGGTCTCGTCTCCGTCACCGGCACGCCCGAGGAGCCCGCGAAGAGCGGGATTCCCGCCGCGGACATCGGCGCGGGTATGTACGCGTTCTCCGGGATCCTCGCGGCCCTCTACGACCGGGAGCGCACGGGCGTGGGCACGCATCTGGAGATCAGCCTGTTCGACGCACTCGTCGAGTGGATGGGGTTCCCGCTGCACTACACGGCGGGCAGCGGCACACCGCCGCAGCGCGCCGGGACCAGCCACTCCGCGATCGCGCCCTACGGCACGTTCGCGGTGGGCGACGGCACCGAGGTCGTGCTCGGGATCCAGAACGAGCGGGAGTGGGTCGCGTTCTGCGGGGTCGTGCTGCAGCGTCCGGAGCTGGCCGCCGACGAGCGGTTCCGCAGCGGCTCGCTACGGGTGGAGCACCGCCCGGCGCTGCACGCCGAGATCGATGCCGTGTTCGCCCGCCTCACCGGCGCCGAGGTGACGCAACGGCTCACCGAGGCCCGGATCGCCCATGCCCGTCGTCGCGAGATGGGAGAGGTGCTGGAACACCCCCAGCTCGCCGCACGGGAGCGATGGACCGAGGTCGGATCTCCGGTCGGTCCGCTTCGCACGCTCCTGCCACCGATCACGCTGCCGGGCCGCCCGCCCCGCATGGACCCGATCCCGGAGGTGGGCGAGCACACGGCGGCGATCCTGCGCTGGCTGGAGGACTGAGCCGGTGTCAGCGCCGGGCCGTCACCCCAGGCCGGCCGCGGCGCGCAGTCGCGCGAGCTTCGGTTCCATCTCCCCGTCCGGTACCTCCGCCATGACCTCGGCCCCTACCGGCACGGACGTGGTCAGCAGGCCGTCGGCGAACAGGTCGATCCGGCTCACCGACGGCGCCGCGACCGTTCGGAGCGCGGTCCCGGGCGTGGAGACGTCGATGGTGGTGGCGATCGGCCCGCCGGTCCAGACGGGGATTCCGCGGAGCGTTCCCGCGCTGGCGACGTGCGTGTGGCCGGCGAGCACCACGCGGACGTCGCTGCCGGCGATCGCGTCCCCGAGCTCCTCACGGTTCAGCAGGGGAATGGACGCGGCGAGCGGAGAGGCGCTGGGCAGGGGCGGGTGGTGCAGCGCGAGCACCGTGCCTGCGGGAACGGGCTCGGCCAGCTCGGCGCGTAACCAGGCCAGCTGGCCCGGGCGCAGGGAACCGTGGGCCTGGCCGGGCACGGTGCTGTCCAGCACGATGATCCGCAGCGTTCCCACGCGAACGACCTGGTCGAGCGGTTCCCGGGACGGCGCCTCGTCCAGGAGATGCGCGCGGAACGCCTCGCGGTTGTCGTGGTTGCCGGCGGCGTAGACCACCGGCATCCCGAGGCGATCGGCGACCGGTTCCACGATCGCGCGCACCCGCCGGTACTCCTCGGGGCGTCCGTGCTCGGCGAGGTCGCCGGTGACCACGAGCGCACCGGCCGCGGCTCCCACATCGAGGACGGTCCGCAGCGCACGCTCCAGGAGGGCGGCGGTGTCGACCCCACCGGGGAAGTCGTCACCTTCGGCCACGAGATGCAGGTCGGTGAGCTGGATCAACGTATGGGTAGCGGTCGTCACACCCCCATCGTGGTCCGATGCCAGGGTCGGCGCCATGTCGTTCGGCTGGGTGACGAACGACGGACCCGGCCGTCCCAAGGATCGGGACGGCCGGGTCACGGCCTGGCTCACGACACCTGCTATTTCCTGCGGGTCACCTTGCCACCAGATAGATGCCGTAGGCGACGATCGCCACCGACGCCAGCACGCACACGCAGGCCATCGTCATGCCGATGGCAGGACTGATCGCGCTCACACCGCCTTGTGGGCGCGTCACGTCGCTGCGCGCGGCGGATACGCCGACGAGCGCCAGCGCCACGAGCACCACCACGGCGACCGCCGCCGCCAGCGACACGAGAGCCACCAGCAGCAGGGATCCCCAGTCGATGTTCACGTCCGTTACTCCTTCGTAGGACCGTCAGGCACGAGCCGCAACGGGCTCGGGAACGCTCGGTACGTCGTTGACGTTGTGCGCGGTAACCGGGCGGCGGCGCGAGGCGACGTAGATACCGGCGGCGACGCCGACGCCCACTACCGCTACGACCACGGTGCCGACCGTGCCGCCGTCGTTGACGGCCCATGCGGCGACAGCTCCGACCACGGCGGCGGCCGGCAGCGTCACGATCCAGGCGATGGCCATCTGTCCGGCCACGCCCCACTGGACCGACGCGAGGCGACGACCCGCCCCGGCCCCGAAGATCGATCCGGTGGCGACGTGGGTGGTGGAGAGGGCGAAGCCCATGTGCGACGAGGTGAGGATGACAGCAGCGCTGCTGACCTCGGCGGCGAATCCCTGCGGGGTCTGGATGTCGCTCACCCGCTTGCCGAGGGTCTGGATGATCCGCCAGCCGCCGAAGTACGTTCCGAGCCCGATGGCGAGGCCGCAGGCCAGGATGACCCAGAGGGGCGGGCCGGCGGAGGAGGGCAGTGCGCCCGCGGTGATCAGCGTGAGGGTGATGACGCCCATGGTCTTCTGTGCGTCGCTCGTGCCGTGGGCGAGCGAGACCAGTGACGCCGACACGATCTGGCCGATCCGGAACCCGCCGCTGGTGGTGCTCTGGTCCACCCGTGCCGTGATCTTGTACGCGAGATAGGTCGCGATCAGCGCGATGATCCCGGCGACGAGGGGAGATGCCACAGCAGGCAGGATCACCTTGCTGAAGAGCGCGCCGAAGTTGATCGCGCCGGTTCCGGCGGCCGCCCACGTCGCTCCGATGAGCCCGCCGAACAGCGCGTGCGAAGAGCTCGACGGCAAGCTGAGCAGCCAGGTGATCAAGTTCCAGAGAATCGCGCCGACGAGGCCGGCGAAGATCACGACCGGCGTGATGCGGGCCTCATCCACCAGTCCGTTGGAGATCGTCTTCGCCACCTCGACGGAGAGAAAGGCGCCGACGACGTTGAGTACTCCTGAGATCAAGACCGCGATCTTCGGGGGAAGGGCGCGGGTGGCGATCGAGGTCGCCATGGCGTTGGCCGTGTCGTGGAAGCCGTTCGTGAAGTCGAACGCCAGGGCGGTTATTACCACCACCACGACGATGACCGAGTAGTTCATATGCGCAGGTCCCTTCGGGTTACGGCCACGCGCACCACGCTACGGACCCGTACGTGAACGGCACATGAACCATTAAGAAAACATACACGTGGTCCCGTCGGAGTTGATACCGGATAGCATCCATCCGGGTTGTCCGAAATGCCAAAAGCTACCAATGAGTCGGGAAATAATCCTTCAAGAAACAGCCGTGCAGATCTTCGCCGGCCTCGCCGCGAATGATCGGGTCGTACACCCGTGCCGCCCCGTCGACGAGGTCGAGCGGTGCGTGGAAGCCCTCGTCGGCCAGTCGCAGCTTCAGCGGGTGCGGTCGCTCATCGGTGATCCAGCCCGTGTCCACGGCCGTCATCAGGATGCCGTCTGTCGCGAGCATCTCGCCCGCACTCGTGCGGGTGAGCATGTTGAGGGCGGCTTTGGCCATGTTGGTGTGGGGATGGCCGGGGCCCTTGTACGCGCGGGTGAACTGGCCCTCCATCGCGCTGACGTTCACCACGTACTTGCGCCGCGCGGTGGAGGCGGCCAATGCCGGGCGCAACCTGCTCACCAGAAGAAACGGTGCGGTCTGGTTGCACAGCTGCACTTCGAGCAGTTCGAGCGGATCGATCTCCTGCACGTGCTGGGTCCAGCTGTTCACCGGTGCGGTGTCCGGTAGGAGTCCGCCGGCGTCGATCGCGGTGCCGGCCGCGATCCGCTCGGCCGAGGCACTGCCTGCGGTGAGGGCCAGCTCGGTGAGGGCCGCGGGCGTGCGCTGCAGCCCGCCCGTGATGGCGGCCGGACGCTCGCCGCGCACGTGGTCGAAGGTGAGGATCTCGACCAGCTCGGCGGTGGCGCCGGGACCGGACTGCTCGGCCTCGAGCAGCGCGGCGTAGGAGCCGGGGGAGCGCCGCACGGTCTGCGCGGCGTTGTTCACCAGGATGTCGAGCGATCCCTCGGCGGCCACCGTGTCGGCGAGGCCGATGACCTGGGCCGGGTCGCGCAGGTCGATGCCGACGACCCGCAGCCGGTGCAGCCAGTCGGCGCTGTCGGGCATGGCGGTGAACCGGCGCACGGCGTCGTTCGGGAACCGGGTGGTGATCGTCGTGTGCGCCCCGTCGCGCAGCAGCCGGAGTGCGATGTACATGCCGATCTTCGCTCGTCCGCCGGTGAGCAGGGCGCGGCGGCCCGTGAGGTCGGTGCGGGCGTCGCGCTTGCTCCGGTTCAGCGCCGCGCAGGGCGGGCAGAGCTGGTGGTAGAAGGCGTCGACCACGTGGTAGCGGTTCTTGCAGGTGTAGCAGGCCCGGGAACGGAGCAGCGTGCCCGCTGTGGCGTCGGGGGCGGCGGAGACGAGCGGAATGCCGCGCGTCTCGTCGTCGATCCGTCCGGGAGAGCCCGTGGCCGTGGCCGCGGTGACCGCGTTGTCGGCGGCGGCGACGGCCTCGCGCTTCGCGGCCCGGCGCCGAAGCCGTACCGACTTGTAGATGCCGGCGGTGGCCCGCCGGATGCGGACCGCATCCGGATGCTCGGGAGGCAGTTCGTCGATCTCGGCGAGCACCCGGAGGCAGGTCTGCAGGTCGGCGGGGTTGATACCGGACACGCCCGAAGGGTACGGGTGTCAGTCGGTGATCTCTGCCAGTGCCTTACGCGCCTGCTCGAGCTCCGCCTCGAGAGCCGCGACGCGGGCGGCGCGCTGCTCCCGGGCTGCGCCGATCACGGCCTCGATGGGCCCGGCCAGCTCCTCGTGCAGCTCCTGGGCCGCGCGGGTGACCGCCGCGGCGGTGACCGGGAGGCCGCGGCTGAGCCACGTGGTGCCCTGCTTGAGCTCCGCCTGCCAGTCGCCGTCGGCGGTGCCGCTGACGGTGAGGGTGAGCTCGATCGTGCGGGTGGTGCGCGCGCTGCTGGAGCCCTTCGGGCGGCCGCGGCGGGGCTTCTCGCCTCCGGCGTCGGCGTCGGCGGGCTCCGGAGCTGCCGGGGCGTCGGACGGCGCTGACGCGGGCGCCGCGGCGGGTGCTGCCGATTCCGTGGGTGTCGACTCGGATGCCGGGCCGGCAGCAGGCTCCTCGGATGCGGTTTCCGGGGCGCTGGAGTCGGCGGAACGCCGGGGGGCGGTTGTGGCCTGGGGCGTGCTCATCGGTGTGGCGTGCTCCCTCTCGTGATAGTGCGGCGAACCAGGTTGATCGTAGAACATCCGTTCGAAATGCCCGGGGGGTGGGGTTGCCCACGCCCTGTACAAATGATTAGCAAAGCTATATAAACTGGCCTGGTGAAGATCAGGTCGTATCGGCCGCGAGGAACAATCCGATGAAGAACCGCTTCGAGCTCGGATGCGACGGCCCGATGACGCTGGTGGTCGGAGTGGACGGCTCGGACACCGGATGGCGTGCCTTCCATTACGCCCTCGGTCAGGCCCGCCGCCAGGGCGCACGGGTTGTCGCCGTGTTCGCGGAGAGCTTTCCGGCGGCGTCGTTCGCCGGTGCCGGGGCGCTGGCGCTCCCGATCGCCGAGGACTCGGCCGACGAGCTGCGCGAGGAGTTGCGCACCGACATCGAGAAGCTGGGCCGCGAGCACGGGGTGGACGTCCGCTTCGTCGTCGCCACCGCGGACCCGGTGCTGGCGCTGACGCAGGTGGCCGAGGAGGTCCGCGCCGACGCGATCCTGGTCGGCGCGAGCACCCATGCGGCCCACAAGCTGTTCGGGTCGGTCGCCGTGCGTGCGGTGCGCAGCGGACGCTGGCCGGTCACCGTCGTGCCGTAGGGGCCCGGTCCCGGGTCACCCCGCCGCGCGGGAGACGGCGGACGTGGGTTCCTCCTCGCCGAGGATCGACCCGATCCGGCCCACCGCCTCTGGCCTGCTGACGCGCAGGAGGCCGAGGGCGAGGAAGCCGAGGACGATAGCGGCCAGGGTGATGTAGGGCGTCATGTCCAGCGGCTCGGGCGGCGTCGGGTAGATAGAGCCGTACAGCGCCGCGGTGAAGATGATCACGCCCACCGCGGGCACCACGAGGTGGCGGACGAGGCAGTAGCGCTCGACGGAGCGCCGGAAGAACACCGCGCCGCCGATGCACAGCCCGATGTAGACGAGGATCACGCACAGCGTGCCCAGCGTCGCGAAGAAGTAGTAGACCGTGGTGGGTTCGCCGCCGAGATCCTTCGTGCCCAGCCCGAATCCGACCAGCGCGGCCAGCACGGTGGCCACCGCCGCCACGGTGAGTGCGGCGTTCGCGGGCGTCTGGAAGCGGGAGTGCGTGCGCCCCAGCCACGGCGGAAGTGCACCCTCGCGTCCCATCGAGAAGAGCGTGCGGGTGGCAGCGGTGGCGCACCCGACGCAGACGAAGAAGGCCGACAGCAATGCGCCGATCTCCACGAGAGACGCCAGCGTGTCACCCACGAACTGGGCTGCGATCGTCTTGAGTGCGAACGAGTCCGCGCCGAACGCCGCTCCGTTGTCCACGCCGAATCCGATGCACATGCTGTACGTCGTCCAGAGATAGAAGACGGTGGCCAGGCCGACCGCCGCGATTATGGCGATCGGAATGGAACGGCGCGGGTTCTTGGTTTCCTCGCCGAAGTCGGCGGCGCTCTCGAAGCCGATGTAGGACGTGATGCCGAGAATGATTCCGTAGAAGACCCCGGATAAGCCGCCCTTCTCGGTGTGGGCGAATGTGAACGGCTCGGCGGTGTTCCCCTGGGCGCCGCCCTTGGCCGTGACCGTGATGTCGACGACGAGGATCACGATGATCGTGATGGCCGCAACCGCCAGTTGAAGTCGGCTGGTCACCGAGATCCGGATGATCGACAACCCCACCAGAAGGATCATTCCGAGCAGGAAGATCGGGAACCACCAGACCTGACCCAGGCCCAGCAGGTCCGACGTGAGGTAGGCGACCGCGGCCATCGTCATCGGCACGAAGCAGACCAGGCCGAACGTGTACAGCCACCCGGCCATGAAGCCCATCGTCGGGCCGAGGCTGCGGCTGACGTAGGTGTAGGCGTAGCCGGCGGCGGCCATCCGGCGGGTGAATCCGATCACCACGGCGGCGAGGGCGAGGCAGGCGATGCCACCGAGCACGAATGCCAGCGGCGTGGAGCCGCCGGCGATCACCGCGACGCCGGGGACGTTGAGCAGCATCGCCATTCCGGGCGCCAGGATCGTCACGGAGATCGCGATCACGTCCCTCGTCGAGAGCGAGGCGGTGGCGAGGCCTGGGGACGGGACGAACGGGTCGCGTTGCGTGCTGTTCATCAGTAGAACTCGAAGTACTCGCGCTGCTGCCAATGGGCGGCAGCTGTGTCGGGGTCGTCGGCGGTGTCGCGGGCCGACTCGAAGCGGGCGTACTCGGCGCGTTTCATCAGCAGGTAGGAGTCGACGACCTCGGGGCCGAACTGCTCGCGGTAGAGCGGGTCCTTGTCCAGCTCGCCGATCGCGTCGAGCAGGGTGGTGGGCAGCGGCGGGGCCGGGTTGGCATAGGGATCGCTGGTGATCGCCGGTGGGGGTTGCAGCCCTCGGGCGATGCCGTCGCGGCCTGCGGCGAGGTCGGCGGCGAGCAGGAAGTAGGGGTTCGCCGCCGGTTCGGCGAGGCGGTTCTCCAGGTGCGTGCCGGGATCGCCAGGGGCGCCTTGGACGCGCACGAGGACGCCGCGGTTCTCCACGCCCCAGGAGATCCGGTCAGGGGCGAACGAGTAGGGAGCCAGCCTGGAATAGCCGTTCACGGTGGGAATGGCGAACGCGGCCATGGCAGGGGCGTGGGCGAGCTGTCCGGCCAGATAGCCCAGCCCGGTCGGGGACAGTACGGCGTCGGAGGAGCGGAAGACGTTCTCGCCCGCGGCGTCGGTCAGCGAGGCGTGCAGGTGCCATCCGCTCGCGAAGAAGTTGGGCAGCAGTGGCCGGCACATGAAGGTGGCGTGCAGTCCCTGCCGGGCGCTGATCTGTTTCACCGCCGAGCGGAAGAGGATCATGGCGTCGGCGGAGTCCAGACCGGCCATCGGGCTGAAGCTGATCTCGAGCTGTCCTGGTCCCCACTCGTCCTCGATCGCCCGGGGTGGCAGACCGATTGCGGCCAGCCCGTCGCGTATGGCGGTGATCGGGTCGTGCAGGGAGTCCAGGCGAACCTCGGAGAGGTACTGGTAGCCGAGCTGGACCGGTTCCACGGCGAGCGCTGCGGGGGGCTGCGTGGTGTCGTGCATGCCGATCGCCGGGGAGTGCCTGCGGGTGAGGTAGAACTCGACCTCCAGCCCGGTGGTGTAGGTCAGGCCCTGCTCGGCCAGTCGCCTCAGTTGCGTGCGCAGCACGTGCCGCGGGTCGAGCGGGACGGGGCTCCCGGTGGAGAAATAGGCGTCGCACAGCATCCAGGCCGTGCTGTCCGCCCAGGGCAGCACGCGGAACGTCGTGGGGTCCGGGACGATGACCACGTCCGGAAACCCGGTGAGTTCGTCGATCCCCAGCCCGCCGCCGGCCGCGAACGCCGCGGGGTAGACGAAGTTCGCCGTGTCCATGCTGTAGATCGCGCCCGAAAAGTCCACTCCACTGCTCAGTGCACTGATCGCTGCGTGGGGGGACAGGAACTTCGCCCGCGGCGTCCCGTGCTGATCCACCACCACGGCCCGGATGGTTTTGATTCCCAACCGGTCGATCTGCTCAGCCACGGCTGCAGCCGCGGCCTGCTGGTCAGCGGTGTGCAGGCCATGCTCGGCCACGAATCCCTGCCGGCCGATACCGGAGGCAGCCGACACGAAATTCGCTGCAGTCATTCGAATTGTCCACCTTTCCCCTGGGGTTCCCCAGTGCCGTGTGGCGTGGCCATTCTTCCTAGGTCGTGTGAAATCCGTGTGAGTTGTCGGAACGGCCCCGAAAGTAAGGAAAGAGAAAAGAGCAGTAATAGTGGGGGGAATCAGCGCCGATGGGACCGGCGGGTCGGTGTGGCGGTCAGCGGGTCCTCCGGCCAGTCGTGTTTCGGGTACCGGCCCCGCAGCTCGGCCCTGACCTGGGAGTAGCCGGTGGCCCAGAACGAGGCCAGATCGGTGGTGACCGCGGCCGGGCGGCCGGCGGGGGAGAGCAGGTGCAGCACCACCGGCAGCCGCCCCGCGGCAACGGCCGGGCCGGCGGTCCAGCCGAACGCCTCTTGCACCCGCACCGCCAATACCGGTCGCTCGCCGGAGTAGTCAAGCGCGATCCTGGAGCCGGACGGCACTGTGATCCGTTCGGGGGCGAGCTCGTCGAGGACGGCGGCCTGCCGCCAGCCCAGCATCGAGCGCAGAATCGCGCCGGCGTCGATCCGGCTGAGGTCCGCGCGGTTGCGGGCAGTGGTGAACGGACCGGTCCACCACCGGTCGGGGTCGGAGAGAATCGCCCTGTCCGATACGTCAGGCCAGTCGTCGGGCAGCACGCGGTGCAGGGTGGCGAGACGATCGCGCAGCCGCCTCGCTGCGTCGGTCCAGCGAAGCAGTCCGGTGCCCTCGGCCCGCAGGCCCTCGAGCAGCGCCTCGCGGAGGGCCGCCCGATCGGGACGGGCTTCCCGCTGCTCGTCCAGGACGATCGCGCCGAGCCGGCGGGCGTGCCGGGCCACGACGTCCCCGCGCGTCCGGCCGGCCGCCTGCCAGACCACCTCGTCGGCCTCGGAGAGCAGCGCGGGTGCGGCGAGCTCGGCCAGCTCCCGGTCAGCGGGGGCGGCCAGCCGCACCCGGCCGTTCTGAGCGCCGGGCGTGCGGTCGGCGACCGCGACGGCGAGCCACTCGTGACCGTCGAGTCCGCTGCCGGGGGACAGCTCGACGGCGGTGCCGCCCGCCATCAGGTAGAGCGACGAGCCCGCCGCCCGTCGGCGGGCCAGCCGCTCAGGATGCGCGAGAGCCACGACGAGCGCGGCTCGCCGGGCACGCTCCTGCGGGTCGTCATGAGCGCCGCCGCTTCCGCTCCTCGCGGCGGGCAGCAGGCGGGCCAGGCGTGTCACCTCGGCCCGCCAGCGGCGCGAGCCCGGCGCCTCACCCGAGCGCAGGCGGCGCAGCTCGCCGTCGACCTCGGCCCCGGAGGCGAGAGTGTCGTCGTCGAGCAGGGCCACCACCTCGGCCGCGTTGCGTGCGCCGACGAGCGTCGCACCGTCGAGCAGGGCCCGGGCCAGGCGAGGGTGCAGGCCCAGATCCGCCATTCGGCGCCCACGCTCGGTGGCGCCCGTCCCGTCGAGGGCGCCGAGCGCTCGCAGCACGTTCTGGCCGGCGAGCAGCGGACCTTCCGGCGGCGCGTCCCACCACCGCAGGGCGGAGCCGTCCGGGGTGCCCCAGCAGGCCAGGTCGAGCGCGAGACGGCTGAGGTCGGCGGTGCGGATCTCGGGTTCGGGGTAGCGCGCCAGCAGCTCCCCCTCGGGCCAGCAGCGGTACACGCGTCCGGGCCCCTCCCGGCCCGCCCGGCCGGCCCGTTGTTCGGCCACGGCGGCTGACAGGCGCACGGTGACGAGCCCCGCCAGGCCGCGGCGGTGGTCCACGCGGGGCACCCTGGTCTGCCCGGCGTCCACGACGACCCGGACCCCGGGCACGGTCAGGCTGGACTCGGCCACCGCCGTCGCGAGCACCACGCGGCGCCGGGGGCCGGGGCGCAGCGCCGCGTCCTGGTCGGCGGCCGGCATCCTCCCGTGCAGCGGCAGCACATCGGCGTCCACATCGGAGAGCGCCGATGCCGTGCGCCGGATCTCGGCGACGCCGGGCAGGAACGCGAGCACATCGCCGTCGTCCCCGGTGAGCGCGTCGCGCACCGCCCGGGCCACGCACGCCTCGATCCGCTCCCCACGCACCGGCGGCGTGTACCGCACCACGACGGGGAAGGTCCGCGCCTGCACCTCCAGCACCGGGGCGGGCGCGCCGGAAGCGCCGAGCAACTCGGCAAGCCTGCCGGTGGCGACCGTGGCCGACGTGGCGAGCAGACGCAGGTCGGGCCGCAGTCCATCGCGGGCGTCGAGGAGCAGGGCGAGCAGCACGTCGGCGTCGAGGTGCCGTTCGTGGGCCTCGTCGAGCACGACCGCGTCGACCCCGGCGAGCTCCGGGTCGGCGATCAGCCGGCGCAGCAGCAGGCCCGACGTGACGACCTCGATGCGCGTGGCCGCCGACCTGCGCGCATCGCCGCGCACCGCGTAACCGACGGTCTCGCCGACCCCCTCGCCCAGCAGTGCCGCCATCCGGGCGGCGGCGGCCCGAGCAGCGAGCCTGCGCGGCTCGGCGACCAGGACCTTCCCCTCCGTCCCCGCCGCGAGCGCCAGCGGCACGAGCGTGGTCTTGCCCGTGCCGGGCGGCGCCACGAGCACCGCGCTGCCCTGCGTGCTCAGCGTGGCCGTGACCTCGTCGAGCACGCCGCGGACGGGTAGGTCGGGAAGGTCGGGCGGCAGGATCATCCCCGCCAGTCTGCCGGGGCCGCTGTCCCGGTGGGCGGGTGCTCGTTCTACGACGCTCTGCCCAGCGCGGGGGCGTCGGGGAGCGGGTGCAGCAGCGCGGAGCGGTCCTGCGCCCAGCGCTCCAGCAGCAGGTCGCCGAACCGGTCGGCGAGGAGGCTGCTCGCGCGGATTCCGAAGACGATGTCCGCGGCCAGTGCGGGTTCGGCCGCCAGGAGCGGGGCGATCACGCCGCGTCGCACGGTCTGTTCGTGCACGGCGTCCGCCTCGACGTGCTCGGCGTAGAACTCGACCGCCGCGTCCGGCAGGTCGAGCCTGCGCATGGCGCGGACGAGCCGGTCGGAACCGGGGGAGGAGGTGAGCTCCACGGTGGCGAACTGGCCGACGAGCGCGCCGCGCAGCGCCCGGTGCAGCCCGCACACCGACATGAGGTTCACCTCGGCCAGAGTCTGGGCAGGCGCCGCGTCCAGGTACGCGCCGTAGGAGGCGTCGAGTTCGAGCGCGCGCATCATCTCGGCGAACAGGTGCGCGTGCATCCGGTCCGGATCGCCCGCGCCGTACTCGTCGTGCTCGACGCTCACCAGCGCGGCCTTCGCCGGCCCGTCCAGCCGCGGGATCACCCAGGCCTGCGGGTCGGCCTCTTTCAGGTGGTAGAGCGACCGGTGGGCGACGTACTCGCGCACCTGCCACCGCTCGCCGTCGCGGCGCAGGTGGTGGGAGACGCCGTGCGCGTCCACCGGTTCGACGAGCAGTGACTCCAGTTCGGCATCGACCGCGTCGATCGAGCCGTCGGATGGAGCGACGTCCGCGCGCAATGCGCCGAGGAAGATCCGTTCCATCTCCGCCCGGACCGTGAGCAGCGCAGGGTCCCACTCGAGGTCGTCCTCCACCCCCGCGAACCCGCGGTAGTGCAGCTCGTATAGGCAGTACAGCGCGAGCTGCAGATCCTCGCCGTAGGGATCGTCCGGGTCGACGGGCAGCAGGATCTCCGGCCCGCGGCGCAGCGATCCGATCACCGCCGCCGACAGTGGGCCGCGCGGCTCCGGCAGTGCAGGCGGCTCAACGAGCGCCGGTCGGCTTCTGCTGAGCACGGTCCTCCCCTTCGTCGTGACGCACCTTGCGCCGGTGGCTGGTGTCGCAGAACGGCTGGCGGCGGCTGCGCCGGCACGTGCACAGCGCGGTGACCGGACGATCGGAACGCACCCGCCGCCCGTCCGGCAGCACCACCTCGACGGGCCCGGACACGAGGAGCGGGCCCTCGTCGGTGAGCACGATCTCCCGTGCGGCGTCACGCATGACGCGCCCCGATGACGACGAGCTCTTCGAACCGCTGCCCCGGGTGGATCAGGTGGCGGGACTCCAGGAGCGCTGCGCGGGAGCGCATGACCGGGCCGAACGGGATGGTGGCCCGGGCGAGCGTCTCGGACGAGAGCCCCGCCCGCTGCAGCGCCTCGACCGTCGCGTCGGCGTCGCACACCGCCGACTGCACGATCAGCAGGTGACCGTCGGGTGCGAGGACATCGGGCACGCCCGCGCAGATCCGGTCGAGCAGCGCCCGCCCGTCCGGCCCGGCGTCCCAGCAGCGGGCCTTGCGGTGGCGCGGCAGGACGGCGGTCGGTGCGGGGACGTAGGGCGGGTTGGCCACGACCAGCCCGAAACGCCGCCCGGCCACTGGGGTGAAGAGATCTCCCCGGTGGACCGAGACGGGCGCTCCGTGCAGCCTGCTGTTGAGCCAGGTCGCGATCACCGAGCGCATCGACAGATCGACCGCTGTGACGGAGGCGGCGCCCGCGCGGGCCGCCGCCACCGCCAGCGCCCCGCTTCCGGTCCCGATGTCCAGAACGTGACGACCGTCGACGAAACCGCCCTGGCACATGACGTCGATCAGCAGTCGGGAGTCACCCTCGGCCCGGTACACCCCGGGTGGCCGCAGCAGCATCACGTCCGATCTGTGCCCGCTGACGGGAAAGCCAAACGCGGCTCATTCCACGCCGGTCGCGTCCTTCGCGAGCGCGGCGTAGCGCGTCTGCGCTGCCGAGATGACACCCGAGCGGTTCTTGTGTCCCTTCTCGAACACGATCATGACGCTGACGTCGGACGGGGTGGTCAGCTCGCGCAGCGCTGCGATCGCGGCCTGCGCCGTCATCTCCTCGTAGTGCGGGATGGGCAGCTCGGAGGCCTTGAGGCCGCCCAGCTCCGCTCGCGTCTCGTGTATCACGCCGGCCACGGCGTCCGCGCCGTCGCGTGCTGCCACACGCTCGGCCCGCTGGAGGGCCGCGTCCCGGCCTGCGGCGGCGACCTCGCGGGTGCCGTTGCCGAGCCGGACGACCTTCCCGGCCACGTCGCCGACGACGTCGAGCGCGTGCTCGCCCGTGCGGTAGGCGATGTCGACGGCGCGGTTGACCCGGTCCATCGCGAACCGCGTCGGCATGCCGGCCACGTGGACCATTCCTCCGGCCACCCGCTGGAGCGGTGTGGGGGCGAGCGCGGCGGGCCCGCCGCGTGCCTCCTCGGCGAGCACGGTGGTGAGCCATTCGACGGTGGTGGTGTGGGCGGCGACCAGGTCGTCGGCGAGCTTCTCGACGGCAGGCAGATCGGCTCGGTCGGCGAGGACGCGCAGGTAACGGGCGCGGGCGAGCAGTTGGTGTTCGAGGGCGAGGTCGTGCAGCAGCGCCTCGTCGATCGGCTGGGCCTGCTCCATCGTGCTCGTGATGAACGCGAGCACCCGGCCGAGGGCGGGGGTCATCACGTCGGGCACGGCGTCGAGCGCGCGCAGCTGGTCGGCGATGCGACGGGCGCGCCGCACCGCGTCGTCACTGTTCTGCCGCAGCTCGCGCCTGACCGCGTCGGTACGGGCCTGGGCGGTGCGGAACCCGGCGATCTGGGCTTCGGTGTTCGTGAGCTGATCGAGTGCGCGCAGCTGCGTGACGATCGTGTCGATCACGATGTTCCGGGTGGTGGCGTTCGGGGCCGTCGCGGTGCTGGGGTGTGCCATGGCGGCGATCAGTCCTCTCCGTGTCGGGGCGGTGTGTCTGGGTGCCCGTCTGCCGGAGTGCTCATCCGTCGCCCCCGCGTGAGCACGCTCTCGGGTGGATTCGGTGATCGGGCGATCGCCTGCGATCAGAGTTCGTCGAGCCGGGCGCGGGCCCGCGCGGTGCGCGTTGCGGCGGCGCCCGCCGCTCTGGCGGAGGCCCGTGCTGCGGTCTCGGCGTCGCGCGCCGAGGCCGTGGAGGTGCGCTCCCGGTCGCGCGCCGTGTCCAGCTCCGCGATCAGCTCGGCAACCCGGTCGCGGGCGGCGTCGCGGGCTTCCACCGCCGCGTCGCGGGCGTCTTCGTCGGTGTGCTGCTGAGCGCGCGCCGCGTCCTCCTCGGCCTCGGCCTCGGCGACGGCCCGTTCCCGCCGTTCGCGCTCGGCGCGCGCCCGTTCGGCCCGTTCGCGTTCGGCGCGCTCGATCTCGGCGGGGTCCGCCTCCACAGTCGGCGCCGGAGATTGCGGGGAGGGAGCCTCACGTACCGCGGGCATGGGCCAGGCGTCGGGATCGGCATCGGGGCCGAAGCCGGTGTAGCTGAGGGTGCGCGTGAGTCTGCCCGAGCGCACCTGTTCCGCGATCTCGGGCCGGGCCAGTGCGGCGTCGAGGATGCCTTGCAGCTCCCGCAGCACGCTCTCGGCGGCCGGGTCGCCCGCTTCCATCGCGAGCCTGCCCGCTTCCCGGGCCATGGCCGCGACGAGCTGATTGCGCGTGCTCGACAGTCTGCGCAGCGCCGCACCGTCGAGCGTGCGCTGTGCATCGGCGAGCCCGGCGGCGAGCGAGAGCAACCCGTCGAGCTGCTCGCGGCGGTGCCGCGCGAGCAGGTTGGCCAGCCACGCGGCCCGGGTGGGCCGGCGCAACCGGCCGATCGCCTTGGCGAGCTCGCGGTCGCCCCGTTCCCGGGCGCGGGCCGCGGCGGCGTCGCGCTCGGCGATGAAGTCGTCGGGCAGCACGCCGTAGAGGTTCTCGGCGACGGCATCGAGATCGGCGTCGGTGGCCTCGGCGGTCTCATCCGGATCATCCGGCACGAGACGACCTTAGTGTGTGGCGAAGGCGACATCAGACGACTCGGGCGATCCCGATCTCCACGGTTGCAGGCGCAACGGTTACCGTGGGGTAGCGCGAAGACGAGGTGGAACCCCGAGCCGCCTCTCGCGCCCGGCGGCCGCTTCCCCACCCCTCGAGAAGCGGCCGCCGGACCAGCACGAACGCGCTACCGTTCGCGAATGAGCGGGTCGGAACCGCAACCCGAACTACCGCAGCCCGTGGCCCCGATGCTGGCCACGCCGGGCCGGCCACCCGCGGGTCCGGGCTGGGCCTTCGAGTTCAAGTGGGACGGTGTCCGCGCCGTCACCGCAGTGGCGGGCAGCCGCGTCCGCGCCCACAGCCGCCGTGGCAACGAGATCACCGGCGCCTACCCGGAGCTCACCGATCTTCCGGAGCTTCTCGACGGCCGCCCGGTGCTGCTCGACGGAGAGGTCGTCGCTCTCGACGCCGCCGGACGGCCGGACTTCGGGATGTTGCAGCACCGGATGCACGTCCGCTCACCGGCGCCAGAGCTCGTCGAGCGGATTCCGGTGTCGTACGTGGTGTTCGACCTCTTGCACCTCGACGGGCGGCCGCTGCTGCGTGAGAGCTACGACCGGCGCCGCGCCCTTCTGGACGAGCTGGGGCTCGCCGGTGCGCGAGTGCGGGTGCCTCCGGCCACCTCGGGCGTCGACGGCGAGCATCTCCTCGCGGTGGCCCGCTCCCACGGGCTCGAAGGCGTGATCGGCAAACGTCGCACTGCGCAGTACGAGCAGGGCCGCCGGTCGCCCGCGTGGGTCAAGACCGCCCTCCTGACCACGCAGGAGGTCGTCATCGGCGGCTACACGGCGGGGGAGGGGCGGCGCAGCGCCAGCCTCGGCGCGCTCCTGCTCGGCGCGTACGACGACGACGGCAGGCTGCGCTACCTCGGCCATGTCGGCACCGGGTTCACGGAGGCGGCGCTGCAGCACCTCCTGGGGGAGCTGCGCCCACTGGAACGTCCCTCCAGTCCGTTCGACGAGGAGGTGCCGCGCGACGAGGCCCGCAAGGCGCGCTGGGTGCACCCCCGGCTCGTGGGCGAGGTGGTCTACCGGGTGCTCACGGCCGAGGGCAGGCTGCGCCACGCCGCATGGCGCGGGCTGCGCACCGACAAGACCCCGGAGGAAGCCCGCCTGCCCTGAACACGGCGGGGGTCACCGGTCGTGCGAGGACTCCTGCTGGTCGGGTGCGAGCTGCCGCCCTGCCGCGAGCAGCGCGGGCGCTGTCACGAGCTCCAGCACGGTCAGCGCCCGGAAGAGCGGATGGGGCGGGCCGCTGTGCCGGGCGGCGAGGATCCGGGCGACGCCACCCACGAACGTCGCGGCGGCGACCGCCCGCACCGCTGCCGGATGCCGTTCGGGCGCAGCCGCGAGCCGCCACATGAGAACACCCGACCCGGCCCACCAGGTGGCGTAGAAGCGCAGCACGCTGTCGGCGCTCGGCGAGACAGCGCCGCCGTCGGGCACGGCCGCGCTACCGCGGGCCACCACCCAGGTCCCGGTGGCGACCGCGATCAGGCCGGACCCGCGTAGCACTGCCTGCACCGCACGCCGGGCCGTCGTCGGGGGGAGAGTGATCACCGCGCCACCCTGCCAGGCGAACCGATGGTTGGCGACGGGCTACGGACCTCAGGCCGCGATCTCTTACCGCTTGACGCGCGCCCGCACAGCAGGCCGCCGGGGCGCCCGATCGGTCAGGCCCCGTCCTCCCGCTTCCAGTCGTTCGCGACGGCCATGTCGTGCTGGGCCCGGCGCATCTCCTCGTCGCTCGGGACGGTCTCGGCGTCGGGTGACCCGCTGTCCGACGAAAGGTCGACCCGAGAGGGCGGATCGTCGTCGGCCGGGGGCTCCGGATCGACCCACTCCTCGCGGTTGGAGCCGCCCGGACCGAGCTGTCCGGCCAGCTCCCCGGCCAGCGCGTCGTCCTCCCGGGGGCTGTGCTTGGAGCTACCGCGTTCCATTCTCGTCCCTCCCGATCGCTGGGATGTCCGCTTCGGCGCGTACGGCCTTGCGCCGCTGCTTGCGCCGGCGCATCCGGCTGACCAGCAGGTAGCTCAGCACGAGCGTGATCACGGCGATGAGCGTCCGCTGGTCGTGGACCGCGGCGTCCACCGTAGGCGCCTTCTTCGCGAGCACGGCCTTCGCCTGCGTGACCTGTTCCTGCACCCGGGCTGTGGTCTCCTCGCGCTTGGCGCGCACCCGGGAGGGGACGTCGACGCGGTGCGCGAGTTCTTCGACGGTGTCACCGAGTTCGGCGCGCAACGTGCCGAGGTCCTGGCGCAGCTCGTCCGGAGTGCGGGAAGCGCCGGACGTCGCCCGGTGCGGCGGGTCGGCGGAGTGTGGGCCTGTCATCGCTGCACCGCCTGCCTCACGGCCTGGACGTCCTGTTGGACGTTGTCGACGACGTCCTTGGGGACGGGCGGGGCGGCCTGGCGCAGCTCCTTGCGGCCGACGAGCGCGAGCACCCCGGCCACGATCAGCAGCACCACCCCGATCACCAAAGCGGCCAGCCACAGCGCCAGCACGATGTCCAGCGCAGCGATCGCGGCCGCGATGAGGGCACCGACGCCGTAGAGGGCCACCACCCCGCCGGCTCCGGCGAGGCCTGCGCCCGCCCCGGCGCGCTTGCCCTTCTCGGTGAGCTCTGCCCGGGCGAGCGCCAGCTCGCCCCGGACCAGTTCGGAGACTTGCGTCGACATTCGTTTGACGAGCTCGCTGGTCGACGCGGCGGCGGGGTCGGCGGCGTGCGTGGCGCTCCGGGTGCCCTGCGCGTGTCCGGATCCGGCCTCGCTGCCACCCTGCCCAACAATCTGCGGGGTCATGCACCGGGCTACCCGCAGACCGAGCGGGCCTAACGCCCGTCCGCCGAAGCCCTGGCAGCACCCCGCCGGTGGATGTCCATCCGGACAAATCAGAGCGATTGGGACGTATCGGGCGGACCGCAACCGGTGGCCGCAGGTGTGTACGCCGAGTGGTCTGCTCTGCGCGTCGGGTGAGCGGGCGGGATTGCCGTTGCGACGATACGGTCAGCGTGTCATCTGTGCCGGCAGAACGGGCCAACCCCGCCGGGCGCTCCGCAGGCGAGCTGCGGGACGCGGGCGGAGCTGGAGAGCGAGGATCATGGATCAGGACGTCCCCGGGCACGTGGAGTTCGTGCACCGGAGCTGGCCTGCCGACCCGGACCAGCTCGTTCTGATCCGCCGTGAGCTGGGGAGTTGGCTCGCCCCGCTGGCGCTGACCGAGGACGAGGTGGCCGACGTCGTGCTCGCCGTCGACGAGGCGGCGGCCAACGCGGTGCGGCACGCCTACGGGCCCGATGAGTCCGGTGCCGTCGAGCTGACCCTCTGGACCGAGCCGGGAACGCTCAGCATCGAGGTGGTCGACCACGGCAGTTGGCGTCCGCCCGTGGAGGAGCCCACACACGGCGGCCATGGCATCCCGCTGATGAGCAGGATGTCGGAGTCGGTCCTCATCCACTTCGACGGCCGCGGGAGCCGGGTGCTGCTCCGCCACCGCATCGCCGCGCCGGAGGATGCCGCACCATACGGAGCCGCGGCGCAGGCGGAGCCGGGGGCACCGAAGCACCATCTGCCCGACGAAACCGAGCACGGCGATCCGTGAGGCCGTCAGGCGTGCGGGGTACCCGTGCGCATGGCCGATGAGGATCCGGATCGCCGGAAGCGTTCCGACTACGAGCGCGGGCTGCCCGGATACCACGATCCGACCGCCGGGTACGGCGGTGCCGCGCCCGCGCGCAGTGCACTGACACTGCGCGCGGTGCTCGCCACGTTCGGTGTCGCGTTCGCGGCGGGTGCGGCGTGGCTCGGCTTCGCCGCCGGGCTGCCGGTGCTGGGCTGGGTGATGGTGGTGATCGCCCTGGTCGCCCTCGCCGACCTGGGTGTGGTGCTGTACCGCAAGCGCCGGGGCGAGCCCGGCTAGGGAGTCAGGCGAGCAGCGTCTCGTCGAGCCGCTGCAGCAGGTCCTCGGGCGAGTCGAACACCTCCTCGGCGCCGGCCGCGCACAGCTCCTCCACGGAGAACCCGCCGCTGCGCACGGCGTAGCCCGGTGTCCCGAACGCCGCCGCGGCACGGAAGTCCCACACCGAGTCGCCCACCAGCACACCCGCCGTTCCGTGGACCGCTCGCAGCGCTGCTTCCAGCAGGTCGGGCGCGGGCTTTGTGCGTCGCACGTCGTCGGAGGTGGTCCAGGCGTCGGCCAGCTCCTTGCCGTTGAAGAGGCTGAGGTAGTGCTCGACGTGCTCCTGCTTGCCCGAACTGGCCAGGGCGATCCGGAAGCCGCGTTCGCGCACCTCGCGCAGCAGCGCCTCCACGCCCGCGAACGCCTGCACCTCCTCCAGCATCGGCGCGAACTCCTCCGCCCATGCGCCGCGAAGGTCGTCCCCGTGGCGGGTCTCCACGTCGTCGTCGGTCACGGCGGCGACGAGCTGGTCACCCCCCATGCCGATCGCCCGGTGCAGCCGCCATACGGGGACCGTGATCCCGTAGCGCCGGAACGCCCGGAACCATGCGAGCGCGTGCTGGTAGTTCGTGTCGACGAGCGTGCCGTCCACATCGAACACGGCCGTATCGAACACAGCTGTGTCGAGGTCATGGTCGTGGGTCACGCGAGCCGAGTACCCGATGGGGGACGGAAGCACCGGCCTGGACGGCTCGGTTGTCGCGGGTGCGGCCGCCGGCCGACGGCGAGTCACGCGGTGGGGTGTGAGGCGGTGGGGTGTGAGGTGAGGTAGCCGCCCATCCGCGTGAAGTACTCCGTGGCCGCGTGCTCCTGGCCGTCGTCGGTGCGGACGCGGCGGATCACGAGCCCCGGGTTGCGGCCGCGGCGGGCGTCGGCCCCGGCCACCACCACCACGCCACCGGCGCCGTCGCGGATGAAGATGCGCCCGGGCGTGCCGCCGTAGGGCGTGTCGGTGACGCCGGCGGCGAGCACCCGCAGCCTGGTCGAGCCGTGGAAGCAGTAGGCGTTGGGATAGGGGTCGACCTGCGCGCGCACCAGGTTGGCGATGTCCCGGGCAGGCCAGCTCCAGTCGATCCGGTTGTCCTCCTCACTGCGCCGGTGGAAGTAGCTCGCCCGGCTGCGGTCCTGCGGCTCCCAGTCGGTGCGTCCCGAGGCCAGGAGCTCCAGCGCGTCCACGGTGATCGGCCCGAACATGGCCAGCGTGCGGTCGAACAGCTCGACGATCGTGTCCTCGTCGCCGACCGGGGTGGCGCGCTGCAGCACGATGTCGCCCGCGTCGAAGTCGCCGTCCATCATGTGGGCGGTGACCCCGACCTCGGGCTCCCCGTTGATCAGCGCCCAGTTGAGCGGCGCGAAGCCCGCGTAGGCGGGCAACAGGGCGTCGTGCACGTTGAGCGTGCCGAGCCGGGGGAGGGAGAAGACGGCGTGCGGCAGCCACGTGCGCCAGTTCGAGACGACCATCACGTCCGCGTCGGCGGAGCGGATCCGCTCCGCCACCTCCGCGTCGTCGGCCCGGGTGCGCACCAGCACGGGGACGCCGTGCTTGGCCGCGAGCTCGGCCACGGAATCGTTGAAGATCGTCTCGTACGGGTTGTCGCTCTCCGGGTGTGTGACGACCAAGGGGACCTCGTGCCCGGCCGCGAGTACCGCGTCCAACGTCCGATGGCCCCACGTCATGTAGCCGAACACGACGACGCGCATGCAGCACTCCTCCCCGCCCGATGTGTGATCGAAAAGGAGGATAGCTGCTTGTTAGGTTTGCCTGCCCAACGTCGCCGGGATGATCAATCCGAGCTGCAGGCGGAGGCCCCCGTGCCGAGAGCCAGGTCGCCCACGACCCCGAGGGGATCGTGGTCACGCGGGTCGGGCGTGGGCACCCACCGCCCGTCGACACGTCCGTAGGTCCAGTCCGGGCCCTGCGTGACGAGCTGCCGGAGCGCCTCCACCAGCCGGTCGACGTGTTCCTCGGTGGTGCCGATCCCGATGCTCGCGCGCAGCGCCTCGCCGTTCTCCCCACAGAGCCTGAGCAGCAGCGGGTGGGCGCAGAAGCGGCCGTCCCGGACGCCGATCCCGTGCTCGGCGGAGAGGTACGCGGCCACCCGTCCCGACGGATGCTGTGCCGGGAGGGAGAAGCTCTGCACGGCGACGCGTTCGGTGCTGTCCGACCAGATCCGCAGCGTCCGCGCCTCCGGCACGGTGGCGAGGCCCGCCGCGAGCCGGTCCGAGAGCGCGCGCTCGTGCGCGAGCGCCGCTCCGTCGAGCACCGGGGCGAGCGTGCGGCAGGCCTGTGCAAGAGCTGCCGCGCCGAGCACGTTCGGAGTGCCGCCCTCGTGCCGATGCGGGGCCGAGGCCCAGATCGTGTGGTCCACCTCGACCTCCCGCACCGCGCCACCACCCGCGAGGTAGGGCGTGCCCACGTCGAGCCAGTCACGGCGGCCGACGATCACGCCGGCGCCGTAGGGGGCGTAGAGCTTGTGGCCGGAGAGGGCCACGTAGTCGATGCCGGTGGCGGCGATGTCGATGCTGCGGTGCGGCGCGAGCTGGGCGGCGTCCACCACTACCCGGGCGCCCCACCGGTGGGCGATCTCGACGATCCGGTCCAGCGGCAGGACCTCACCGGTGACGTTGGATGCGCCCGTCACCGCGAGCAGGGCCACGGAAGTCGATGCAAGGGCGGCATCGAGGCTCGCGAGGGTCTCCTCCACGGTGTCGGCGGCCCGCAGCACCTGGTGGGCGCCGGTCTGCCAGGGGAGCAGGTTCGCGTGGTGCTCCACGTCCAGGCACAGGACGGTGCCCGGCACGCACCCGGCGAGCAGGTTCAGCGAGTCGGTGGTGTTGCGGGTGAACACCACCACGTCGTCCTCGGGCCGGGCGCCGACGAACTCGCCGACCGTGGCGCGCGCGGCTTCGAGCAGCGCGGTGCTGACCTGGGAGGCGTAGCCCGCGCCGCGGTGCACCGACGCGTAGTAGGGCAGCAACTCGGCGACGTGGGCGGCCACGGAGCGCAGGGCAGGCGCGCTGGCGGCGAGATCGAGGTTGGCGTACGCCACGTTCCCGCCCGTGACCAGTGGCACCCGGAGGTCGTCGCCCACCACCGGGGGAAGCTCGCGTGACGTGGCGGACGAGACATCGGAGGGAGCAAGAACGAGCGACAACACGGTCTCCTCATGAGGGGACCCGGCAACACAGGCGGGTCCGCGCTTGCCACCGGACACCCCGCCCGGCGGCCTGGTCGTCACCCGGAGCACCCCACCGCGGAGGAGGGTTGCCGGCCAGCGAGCCGGGGCTTGGTGCTGGCACTCATGACCTGTCGCCGACGCTACGTCGGCGTTCGATCGATCGTCAAGCCGCCCGTTGCCGCCGCCACAGGAGGGTGGCGGCAACGGGCCGCTGCCCGCTAGACGTGCGTCGAGCCGGAGTGGCCGGGATCGCGACGATCGTCCGGATCGTTCGCGAGGACCTTCGCCGCCTCATCGTGAAGTGACTCCCACAACGCGTCGACGTGCGAGGACTCCGTGAGCAGCGATCCGATGGCGACCCGGATGACATAGCGGCCACCCACCGTGGTGTGGGTGAGGAACGCACTGCCCGAGGCGTTGACGCGCTCGAGCACGGTGCGGGTGGCGCGATCGTCCGACTCCGGCCCGTCGCCCGTGACGACACGCAGGCACACCAGCGCGAGCGACGGCTCGGCCGCGAGCTCGAACGTGGGGTCCTCGCGCACCTGGCCGGCGAGCTTCTCGGCGAGTGCGAGGTGCGAGCGGATGTGCGCCCGAAGCCCGGACAACCCGTGGCCGTGCACGACCGCCCACAGCTTCAGTGCACGGAAGCGGCGACCGAGCGGCACCTGCCAGTCGCGGTAGTCCACGACGAAGCCCGACTCCGAGGCGGCGTTGCGGAGGAACTCGGGAGTGATCGAGAGCGCGGCCGGGAGTGCGGTGGCATCCCGCACCCAGAACAGCGACGCGTCGAAGGCCGTGAGCAGCCATTTGTGGGCGTTCGTGCAGAACGAGTCGACGAGTTCGACCCCGTCGAGCAGGTGGCGGAGCTCGGGACACAGCGCCGCCACACCGGCCCATGCGGCGTCGACGTGCACCCAGGCTCCGTGCTCGGCCGCCGCGTGCGCGATCTCCCGCACCGGGTCGATCGCGCCGGTGCCCGTCGTGCCGACGGTGGCGCAGACCAGAACCGGCCGCAGACCGGCCTCGGAGTCGGCCCGGAGCGCGGCGGCCAGGGCGTCGGGCGACATCGCGAGCGAGCCCGGCGACGGCTCGACGATGCGCAGCGCTTGTTTGCCCAGCCCGACGACCCGCACGGCCTTCGCGAGCGCGGAGTGCGTCTCGGCGGTGGCGTAGACGCGCTCCGTGCCGTCGACGCCGCGTTCCCGCCAGTCCGGGTTGCTGCGGTGCAGGGCCGCGAGGAGCGCTACGAGCGCAGCCGACGACGCGGAGTCCTGGATCGACCCGCCCCCGCCGCCTGCGAAGGTGAAGGACGCGTCCAGTCCGAGCGCCGCCGCCATGGCGTCGAGCAGCACCTGCTCCACCTCGGTGGCTGCGGGCGAGGTGGCCCAGAGCATCCCCTGCACACCGAGACCGGTGGAGAGCATGTCGCCGAGCAGCGAGTGCAGCGAGGCGTTGGCCGGGAAGTAGCCGAAGAAGCCGGGGTGCTGCCAGTGGGTGGTGGCAGGCACCACCACCCGGTCGATCTCGTCGAGCAGGCCGGCGAGCGGCTGCGGCTCCTCGGGCAGACCGGCAGACAGCAGCGTGGGCGTCAGCTGCTCTCGGACCCATCCCGGCTGGACGTCGGGTAGCACGGGCCGGTCGGCGACACCGGCTCGGTAGTCCGCGATCCAGTCGACGACGGCGTGACCGAGCCTCCGGAACTCCTCAGGGTCGACGTCGGGCATCAGAACCTCTCGCTCATCCAGTTGGTGACCAGGTTGAGCACCTCGGCGTCGATTGTCGTATCGATCGTCGGGTACTCGGTGATGGCGCCCGTGGTGGCCGGCTGCATCAGATGGTTGAGCTCGGCAAACGTGCGGATCGTCACGTCCGGTTTGCCGGCGAGCACCGTCCGCAGCGCGGGTTCACTCTGAGTCGGTGGCACCTGGAGGTCCTTTGCGCCGAAGATGGCGAGCACCGGCACCTGCAACGCCCGCAGGGCCGGCGCGGGGTCGTAGGTGAGCACAGCGCGGTACGCGGGGGTTGCCGGCAGCTGCGCCTCGAGCTCCTCGGCACTCGGACGCTGGTCCTCGGGCAGCGCGGAGGTCTGCTGGGCGATGCGGTCGCGGGAGAGCTGCCGGGCGGCGTCGTAGTCCTGCGCCCGCAGCAGCCCACTGAGATTGCGCACGTAGTCGATCTGGGCCTGGACCTGCTCCGGGGGCGCGCCTGCCTGCTGGAAGAGCAACCGGTTCTGCAGGACGAGCACCTCCTCCCCGGTGACGGCCGGGGCAGCCATGAGCACGACGAACGCTACCCCGCCCGCACCGGCCCGCTGGGCGACGAGAGGCGCGAGGGAGCCGCCCTCGCTGTGGCCGATCAGCCCGATCTTCGCGGGGTCGATCTCGGAGCGGCTCTTCAAGAACGCGAGCCCGGCCAGTGCGTCGCCGGTGAGGTCGTCGTAGCTCGCCTGCTGGAGATCGCCGCTCGAGCCCCCGACGCCGCGGTCGTCCACCCGCAGGACGGCGTAGCCGGCGCGGGTGATCGCGTCGGCGAGCACCAGGAACGGCTTGTGTCCCGCGATCGTCTCGTCGCGGTCCTGCGCGCCGCTGCCGGTGATCAGCATGACCGCGGGGAACGGTCCGTCCCCCTCGGGGAGGGTCAGCGTCCCGGCCATGGTCAGCGGACCACTCGGGTACGTCACGTCCTCGCTGCGGTACGGGAAGGGCGGCTGCGGCTCCTGCGGCCGTCCGACATCGGGCAGAGCGCCTGCGCTCAGCGTGAACGGGGCGGTCTGCCCGCCTTGGCTGTAGGTCCCGGCGATCGTGCCGTCCTCGTTCCGGGTGCCGTCGAAGGTGGCGCCGCCCGGGACGTCGGGCAGGTGGAACGAGACGGCGTCACCGTCGAGGCGTACGTCCTTCAGCGCTAGCGCACGCAGACCCTGGGCCGGGAGGTCGAAGGTGCCGGTGGTGCCGGCGATGCGTACGCCGATCTGCAGTGGGTTCCCCGGGGTGTTGATGCTGCCGTGCCAGTCGCCGCTGAGATCCCGCGGTGTGTCAGCTCCCGGTCCAGTACACGCGCTCAGGAGCAGCAGCGCGATGAGCCCGAAGATCGTCCGTCGCATTGGCACACCGTAGTGAGTCGGTTTTGGGGCCCTTGACCGGCGCGGAGGTGCTGTTCGCGCCTCACGTGCGGCTCGGCCGGAAGGTCGGTAGTGACCGTTCTCACCCCGGTTCGATGCAGCGTGAGCGGCCATGACGGACGATGGTCGTCGGGTGACCACGGAGGTGCGCCCCAGTGTGGGGGAGCGAGGGAGGCTGCGGCTGCTGCAGCTGGCCGCCCTGACCAGTACCTGCGACCGCTTCGCGATCGCCCCTCTGCTCGTGGTGATCGGTCTCGACCTGGACGCGCCCCTGTCGGCCGTCGCAGGTGTGGCGAGTGCGTACTTCCTGGCCTACGGCCTGATGCAGCCGGTGTGGGGGATGATCAGCGACCGCATCGGCCGCGTCCGCGTGATGCGCCTGTCCCTGCTCGGTGCGGCGGCCGCAGGCATCGGGTCGGTGCTCGCCCCGAACCTGCTGGCTCTCGGGATATGCCGCACGGTGGCGGGCGGGTGTTTCGCCGCGCTCATCCCGTCGACGCTCGTCTACGTCGGTGACATGTGGCCTGCCGCTGTGCGCCAGCGTCCGCTGGCGGACGTACTGGCAGCGTCGTCGCTCGGCATCGCGGTCGCCACAGCGGGCGCGGGCCTGCTCGCCGATCTGATCCACTGGCGCGTGGTCCCCGGCGTGACGGCGGTGGCAGCGGCCCTGCTCTGGGTCGCCCTGTCCCGGCTGCCGGAGCCGGACCGCAGCCCCGCCACGGGCAACCCGCTGCGGTCGGTCGTGCGGGTGCTGCGCGATCGGTGGGCACTGGTGGTGTTCGCACTGGTGTTCGTCGAAGGCATGACGGTGCTCGGCGTGCTCACCTACCTGGCCCCGGCCGTGCAGGCGCTGGGGTCCTCGGCCGCCCTCGCCGGCCTGGTGGCCGCGTCGTTCGGGGTGGGCGCGCTCGGCTGGTCGCGCCTGGTGCGCATGCTGGTGGGGCGGACGTCCCCGGGCGGGCTCGCCTGCATCGGTGGGGTACTGCTGATCGTCGGCTGGTCCGTCCCCGCGATCACGGTCAACGTCGCGACCGTCACGGTCGCAGGACTGGTGCTCGGTGGTTCCTGGGCGTTCCTGCACACGACGTTGCAGGGCTGGGCCACCGAGGTGGTGCCCACGGAGCGGGCCACCGCCGTGGCGCTGTTCGCCGCGCTGCTCTTCCTGGGCAGCTCGGCCGGCACCGCTGCGGCCGGACCGCTGGCCGACACGGGTGCCTTCGGGACGCTGTTCCGGGTGGCGCTCTGTGTGGCGGTGCCACTCGCGGTGGCGGCCGGAATCGCCCGCATCCGCTACAGCGCAGCCCGGGGCAGCAGCCGGCCGGACGCAGCAGCCACCACCCCGACCCCGGACTGACAACCCTGCGGGCCGCCTTCCCATCGGCAGCCGCCTCATCACACATCGTGATGTGCCGGGGCAGAATCGCGGCGTGCACACGGCCTCGGACGAGCTCAGTCGCGGCCCGGTCGTGCTGCGGCGGTGGCGGCGCGGGGACGCCGAGGATCTCTACCGCGCCGTGAGCGAGTCGATCGAGCACCTCGCGCCGTGGATGGCGTGGGCGGCGCACGGCTACGCGACGGCGGCCGCCGCGGCGCTCACGTCGGAGGCGTTCCGCATCGGAGCAGACCGGGTCGAGATCGTCCACGACCTCGCCAACGTCGCGAGCGGTGCGATCCCGCGGCGCGTGGGGTTCCGGGAGGTGGACCGGCGGGCGCCGCAGGAGGAACGCACGGCGGGGGAGGTGGGCGTCGACGTGGTGTGGCGCCTGTGCGCCTCCCGATCAGGCGATGGTATGACGTTCCCGGCATGAACAGTCACCTCTGACGGTTCGGACGGGAGCAGGATCTGTGGACATCTCCGAGAGCGTCGCGGTCGTCACCGGGGGCGCATCCGGCCTCGGACTCGCCACGACGAAGGCACTCGTGGCCGCCGGAGCGAAGGTCGTGATCATCGACCTGCCGGGCTCGCCCGGGAAGGAGCGGGCCGCCGAGCTCGGAGACGCGGCGCGGTTCGCGCCCGCGGATGTCCGCAGCGAGAGTGAGGTGGTGGCGGCGCTCGACGTCGCCGACGCCCTGGGCCCGCTCCGGGTGGCCGTCAACTGCGCCGGCACCGCCAATGCGATCCGGGTGATCGGGAAGAAGGGTGTCTTCCCCCTCGCCGACTTCACCCGGATCATCGAGATCAACCTGATCGGCACGTTCAACGTGCTGCGACTCGCCGCCGAACGCATGGTGGCCCACGATCGCGTGGGTGAGGAGCGCGGCGTCATCATCAACACGGCGTCGGCAGCCGCGTTCGACGGCCAGATCGGCCAGGCGGCCTACTCCGCGTCGAAGGGCGGGGTGGTGGGGATGACCCTGCCGATCGCCCGTGATCTTGCCTCGATGTACATCCGGGTGGTCACCATCGCGCCGGGCCTGTTCGACACACCGTTGATGGCCGGCCTTCCCGAGGAGGCCAGGGCGTCGCTCGGTGCACAGGTGCCGCACCCGTCCCGGTTGGGCGACCCTGCCGAGTTCGGGGCACTCGCGGCCCACATCGTCGCCAATCCGATGCTCAACGGCGAGGTCATCCGGCTCGACGGCGCGATCCGGATGGGCCCGCGCTGACAGCGGCCCCGGCCGGCGGGCGTTTACCGACGACATGGTCCGGCCGGAACGGGCCGGCATCCTGTGCGGAGTGCCGGCCCGTTCGGGGCGATCACGCGGGCACGCGGTCCAGGAAACCGTGCACGGTGGTGACCCTGCCGTCCGCCGTGACCACCACGACGTCGAAGCCGATCACGAGCGGCTCGGCACCGGCCGGACCGAGGCCCCACTGAAAGCGGCACACGTCATGGTGTGAGTCGACATCCCCGATCTGCCGGAATTCCATCCCGGGGAATTGTTGCTGTACCCCGGCGATCAGGGCGTCGAGCCCGTCGGCGCCGCTGACGTCGGCGAGCGGGTCGACATAGCGTGCGTCAGGCGTGAATGCGGCATCGATCGCGGCCTTGCGGGTCGCCGGGTCGGTCTCGTTCCACGCGGCCAGGTAGGCCTGAACCAGATCGGTGCCGGGAGTAATGGTTGCGGGCATCGGGAGCCTCCGGTGTTCACGGTCGGACATGACACGAAGACCTTCGCCCGGCCGCGGTGGGCCGGTCGATCACCTCGGAGGTAATGCTCGCGGTCAGAGCACCTGAATTCGCTTACCGCCGGTGCGGACCACGATGTCGCGGAATGTGGCCCGGCCGGTGCCGTGACCGAAGTGGCTCACCGCGACGAGCCGCAGCGACCGGATGCGGGCCGGGGCAGGACCGATGAACCGCTCGTGGTCGGCCTGCACCGCGCGCGACTCCCGTCGCCACCGCCCGAGCCCTGCCGGCCCGCGGCGCACGGGAACATGCGTCTCGGTCCACCCGGGGACGGGGCAGTCGAAGGCGTCGTCCCCGGGCTGCAGGGTGGTGCTCCAGAACCAGTTGATGCTCGGCTCGGGCCGGCCGTTCGCCTCGGGCCCCGCGGCGAAGACCGCGGCGATACCGAGGAGGTCGTGGGTCCACGCCGTGTTCTCACCGACCCTGCCGGGCAGTGCCTCGACCCGCCAGCTCCACTCGATGATCGTGTCGTTACCCAGGACGATGTCGACGTCCTTCTCGATGGCCCCGGCGTCGTCATCGCAGAGGACCTCGATCACCGGCCTGCCATCGGCGAGGGCGTGCCGGTAGACGTCGGCCGGTCCGGCGGCCAGGAGGTAGGACCAGCCGGCCGGTGGCACGACGGGGTGGAGCAGCCGCCGCCGCTCCGCGTCGGCGAGCCGGGGATCGGCGATGCCGGGCGGCAGTGCGGCGAGGCCGTCGACCGGATCGACGCCCCGCGGCCAGTGCAGCACTGTGACCGCCAACGACCCCGGGTCGCATCCAGGGGAGCCGCAACCGTCGGCACACGTCATCGGGGTGAGCGTGCCGGACCGGTCGGCCCAGGCGCCGAGGTAGACACAGAGCTGCAGTGGCCCCGAGCGGTCGACCACAACGGTGGTGGTGTCCTGGGTGCAGCCGAAAACGTCTCCACCCGGGACACGGCCCCAGAGGTGATACTTGGGGCCGCCCCAGTGGCTCGCCGACCACGTGATGCGACCCGATCCGAGCAACGTGACGCGGTCGCCACGATCTACATGGATGCCGGTGCCGGTCCACGATGGATCGTTTCCCGGCAGCACCATGTGCACGGCAGCCGGCTGGATCATCGACCTAGCCTGGCATACCGCGGCGCCCGAAGGGCGCTAACAGATGTTCAGCTTCTGTGTCAGTGGCTCTGGTGGTAGGCCTCGAGCACGTTGGACGGGATGCGGCCCCGCTCCGAGATCTTCATGCCCTGCGTCTGGGCCCATTCCCGAATGGCCTGGTTCTGCTCGCGGTCGGTGCTCGGGCGGGCCGGAGCCGCACTGCCGCCCGAACGACGGCGGCCACCGGTGCGGCGGGCAGCGGAAACGAACGGCTCCAGCGCCTCACGCAATCTGGCGCTATTGGCCGCCGAGAGGTCGATCTCGTAGGACCTTCCATCCATCGCGAACTCGATCTGCTCCTCGGCCTCGGTGCCATCGAGGTCGTCGACGAGCGTGACCGTCGTCTGCTTGGCCATGTGCGCTGCCTTTCAGGGGGCTCCGGGTACACCGAGGCGCCCTCGATGTCCTACGAGGGTTCCACGGTTCCGAACAGGGGTGGGTGTCAATTGCGAGCACGATAATAAAGGAGTGAGGTGCCCATTGTCGATCGGGGTCGGAAGGTTCCTTGGCGACCGGGTCCATCCTCGCCCCGGCCGCCGGGCCATTCCGGCCGAATGGGATCGCCGGGTGCCGGAAAAGGCCCGGTCAGGGCCACTACTGCCGAGGTCTGGGTCGACGTGACTAGGCTCGAGGCGTGGCTGTGACGGTCGAGCGACGAGCACGAATCCTGCTGGTACGGATGGAGCGCGCGGCCAAGCGCAACGCGATCGATGCGGGTATGACGGCCGCACTCGACGCGGCGCTCAACGAGCTCGACGACGATCCGGAGCTGTGGGCCGGTGTGCTCGCCGGATCGCCGGAAGCCTTTTCCGCAGGCACTGATCTTGTGGCCGGCGCGGGTGGTCCAACTGCGCGGGGCGGCAACTACGGTGTCGTCCGGCGTGATCGTTCGACCCCTCTGGTAGCTGCTGTGGAGGGCATCGCCTACGGCGGCGGATTCGAGCTCGTTCTGGCCTGCGACCTCGTGGTGGCCGCGCGGACCGCACGATTCGCGCTGCCGGAAACCGCGCGCGGACTGGTGGCCAACTGTGGTGCCCTGTTCCGGGCGCCCCGGGCCCTGCCGCGCAACATCGCCAACGAGATGCTGCTGACCGGCGAGCCGCTGGACGCGGAGCGGGCATGGTCGCTGGGGTTGGTGAACGCGCTGGTCGAGCCCGGTGAGGCGGAGGCCGCGGCGCTGGCCCTCGCGGAGCGGGTGTGTGCCAACGCCCCCATCGCCCAGCGCGCCACGCTCGGAGCGGTCTCGGAGGTGGTGGCCGATGAGGAATCGCGCGGATGGTCTGCCACGGAACGGGCCCAGATCATGGTGAACATGTCGCAGGATGCCGACGAAGGGGTGGCCGCGTTCCGTGAGAAGCGCTCGCCCCGCTGGAACGGGCGGTGAGAGGACTCATGCAAATAGCGCGCCCGATGATGGCGCGGCGTCGATCCATGGGCACCGTCGGAAGATGACCGTCTCGGGATGACGGTCCCGACAAGACGGTGTGTGTGGCACTCCTCTGCTGCGTCGACGGCGAGAACTGATGTCCCGAGATGTGGTGTCGCAGTGAGGTGTCGAGCCTGTTACCGGCCCGGATCCGGGTGGCCGGTAGGGAGCGGCCAATGGGAGTCACGCTCTCGTTTGTCACAGGAGATTCACAACCGCCCGACCTGGATGAGCAGTTGCCGGGAGAGTTGCGACCCGGCCCGGCTGCCCCGGCAACCGGACACCGTTACGGGACAGTGACCCTGCCGAGACGGCAAGGATGCGGGATGCGGGAGCAGGCATGGCTGTGCGCCGTGCCGGAATGCCCGTCGCGCCGTCGCTATCGACGAGCGGAATGGGCGGAGGGCGCAGCAGAACCACCGGGGCTTTCCCGTTCTCGGGTGCCGACCCGGCGCTCGAACCACCCCGGCCGGAGCTCCTTCGACGATCATTCTCGCCGGATCAGCCGAGCGAGCACGCTATGTACCTCGCCTGCTTCCGGCGGATCGGGCGCGCAGAAACAACGCAGGAAGAGTCCGTCGACAGCCGCGGCGACCCCTGCGCGCTCGATCGGGTCCGCCACGTACGGGGTCAGGAATGCATCCAGGCCCTCGGTCCACCGCACCGCCTCCGGCTGGAGCGCCGGTCGCCGCCCGGCCATGAGGAACAGTTCGTACTCGGCCGCGACGTGGGCCCGGCGCGAGCCGGTGCTCTCGGAGATGAGGTGGGCGAGCTGTGCCAGAGGGTCGGCGGCCGCGGCGCACTCCTCGAGCCGCTGTATGTAGTCGTCGTTGGAGGCGGTGAGCGCCGCGACGAGCAGATCGTCGACGGCGGGGAAGTAATAGGTGACGGTGCTGGGCGGCACGTCGGCCTCCTGCGCCACCACGCGCTGGCTCGCCGCCGCCAACCCGTCGCGCTCGATCACCCGCATCGTCGCGTCGATGAGCAGGCGCCGCCTGCGATCGCCCTTGCGCCGCCTGCCGTCGGTGGACTCCGGGAGGGTCATTGCTGAGCTTCCGGATGGCGGGCGCCGAGCTCGAGGGCGAGCACTCCGGCGATGACGAGTGCGATCCCGGCAACCTGCACCCATGTCATGCTCTCACCGAGGAACACGGCACCGATGATCGCCACGAGCGCGACGCCCGCGGCCGCCCACACGCCGTACGCCACGCCGATCCCCATTCCGCGGGTGAGTGCCTGGGACAGCATCGCGAACGCCGTGATGTAGCCGATCACCACGACGATCGACGGCACGAGGCGCGTGAACCCCTCGGACAGCTTGAGCGCCGTGGTGGCGGCGACCTCCATGAGGATCGCGCCGGCGAGGAACAGCCACGGCACCGCCACCACCTCCATGAGAAACCCGAGCGTCCAGGCTAGCTTAAACCTGGTCGAACGCTCAGGTTGTTGCCCGGTACGCGGCACAGTGGGAGGCCGCGGCGGGCACGCGATCGCGGCCGAGCAGTGCTCTCCTCGCCGGATCTCAGGCCCTCGGCCCTCGCCTGAGCCGGCGAGCAGGTCGCCGGGTGGCCTCGGCCGGGACGCTCGGGGCGGGCGGCAGCGTCACCGCGATCTCCCCGCCGAGCCGGAAACCGGGTGCGAGGTCCAGCTCGTCACCGCTCCAGAAGCGCCCGGGGTCGTACCAACTGGGGCTGCGCGGCTCGGCCAGGAGCCACATCTCCTCGTACGTCACGGCGACGACCTCCGCGCAGTAGGCGGTCTCCAGGCCCGGCGACGGGTCCCGGCCGTCGCGCCGCCGGAGCAGGTCCGGTGCCCGGCCCCGCAACCAGCGGCCGGCGAGACGTGCCATCGAGGGGAACGGTGTGCCGTCGAGCCGCGCCACCGTGCGCAGCGCCGCGTCCTCCATCTCGCGGGTCAGCGGGCCGTCGAGCTGCCGCAACCAGGCGCGCTGGCCGTAACGGTGGCCCCAGACCAGCACCGCGTCACGAAGGTCGTGCAGCTGCACCCCGCGCTGGTGCGTGCCCGACCACAGGTCCGGCAGCGAACGGCCGAGCTCGGCGTGCCACATCAGGGGCGGCAGGTCGTCGACGACGATGGCCATGCCCACGTGGTTGACCGGGGCATTCGTCAGCCCTCGGATGGCGCGGTCGGCCGGACTGCTGCCCCGGAAGATCCAGACGTCCCCGGTCCGCGCCAGCTCGCACGCCCGGTCGAGAGTGATCACGCTGGCCGGCACGGCCGGTAGGTTAGCCGGATGCGGTGGTGGAAGTGGCTGGGCCTGGCCGGGCTCGCGGGGGTTGCGGCCACCGGGGTGGTCACGGTGCGGGCCGAGCGGCGCCGGCGGGCCTACTCGCCGGAGGAGATCAGGTCACGGCTGCACGAGCGAGTGGCTGCGGCCGCCGACGTACGCTCCGACCATGGAGAAGAGGAACGCGCGACGACTCGGTCGTGAGGTCGGCGTCGTCGGGCTCGGTTGCTGGCAGCTCGGCGCGGACTGGGGCCGGGTCGACGAGGTCGATGCCCTCGCGGTACTGCATGCGGCGGCCGACACCGGCGTCACGTTCTTCGACACCGCCGACGTCTACGGGGACGGTCGCAGCGAGACGCTGGTCGGCCGGTTCCTACGGGAGCGGGCAGACGAGCGGTTCGTGGTGGCCACCAAGATGGGCCGGCGCGTCGAGCAGGTGCCGGAGAACTACACGCGCGAGAACTTCCGGGCCTGGAACGACCGTTCGCGGGCCAACCTCGGCGTCGACACGCTGGACCTGGTGCAGCTGCACTGCCCGCCCACGCCCGTCTACTCGCGCGACGAGGTCTTCGACGCGCTCGACGAGCTCGTGGCCGACAAGCGGATCGCGGCCTACGGCGTGAGCGTCGAGCGGGTGGACGAGGCCCTCGCGGCGATCACGCGGCCCGGCGTCGCGAGTGTGCAGATCATCCTCAACGCGCTGCGGCAGAAGCCGCTGGACCAGGTGCTTCCCGCGGCGGACGAGGCCGGCGTCGCGATCATCGCCCGGGTGCCGCTCGCGTCGGGCCTGCTCTCGGGGCGCTACACCGCGGCCACCACGTTCGGCCCCGACGACCACCGCACCTTCAACCGGCGCGGCGAGGCGTTCGACGTGGGTGAGACGTTCGCCGGGGTGCCCTACGAGGTCGGGCTCGAGGCCGTCGAGCGGCTGCGGCCGCTGCTGCCCGCGGGGGCGACGATGGCGCAGTTCGCGCTGCGCTGGATCGTCGATCTCCCGCAGGTGACGGTCGTGATCCCGGGCGCGCGGAACGCGGAGCAGGCGCGCGGCAACGCCGCGGCGGCCGACCTCGCCCCGCTGGAGGAGCAGGTGCGCACGGCGATCCGCGAGGTCTACGACGACCTGATCCGCCCGCACGTCCACGACCGCTGGTAGGTCGGCGCACCGGAAAGCGTGTGCGGCTGCCTGCGACGGCCGGGACCGGCCGTCGCAGGCGACTCGCGGGGCGCGCGCTACAGGTTCGCGGTCGCTTCCTCCAGATACTGGGCGAACTTCTTCCGGGCCGCTTCGGTGCGGGTGGGGACGTGCTCGGTCGGCACGTCGGTGGGGGTGTAGCCGCGCAGGATCCGGCGCGCCACCGTGCTCTTGTGCACCTCGTCGGGGCCGTCGTAGATCCGGGCGGCGCGGGCCGCGCGGTACATCCCCTCCAGCGGCAGGTCGCCGGAGAAGCCCAGCGAGCCGTGCACCTGGATCGCGCGGTCGATCACGTCGTGGAGCACCTTTGCGCCCCAGTACTTGATCATGGCGATCTCGACGCGGGCGTTCGACGCGCCCACCTGGTCCATCGTCCACGCGGCGTGCAAGGTCATCAAGCGTGCGGCCTGCATCTCCGCCGCGGACGTGGCGACCCAGTCCTGCACCATCTGCTTCTCGGCGAGCACGGAGCCGTGGGTGTACCGGCTCACCGCCCGCTCGCACAGCATGTCGAACGCCCGCTTGGACTGGCCCAGCCAGCGCATCGCGTGGTGGATGCGGCCGGGGCCGAGGCGCTGCTGAGCGAGCCGGAAGCCGTCGCCGGGGTTGCCGACCAGGTTCTCCTTCGGCACGCGCACGTCCGTGTAGATGATCTCGGCGTGTCCCCCGTAGAGGTCGCCGCCGATCGCCGGGTGGTCCATCACCGGGATGTCGCGGACGATCCGCACACCCGGCGTCTCGACGGGCACGATGATCATCGACGAACCCTGGTAGGCCGACACGTCGGGGTCGGTCACCGCCATGACGATCAGGAAGTCGGCGTGCGAGGCGTTCGACGAGAACCACTTGTGTCCGTTGATCACGTAGTCGTCGCCGTCGAGCACCGCCCGCGTCGAGAGCAGCGTCGGGTCGGCCCCGGCCCCGGGCTCGGTCATCGAGAAGCAACTGCGCAGCTCTCCGCGCAGCAGCGGGTGCATCCAGCGTTCCTTCTGCTCGGGGCTCCCGCCGATGGCGAGCAGCTCGGCGTTGCCGGAGTCGGGCGCCTGGTTGCCGAAGATCCCCGGTGCGTAGCGGCATTGACCGAGGATCTCGTGCATCAGCCCGAGCCTGACCTGTCCGAACCCGCCGCCGCCGAGCTCGGGCGGCAGGTGAGCCGCCCACAGGCCGCGCTCCTTCACCTGTTCCTTGAGTGGTGCGGTGATCCGCGCGTAGGTCTCGCGGTCCAGATCGAGGGTCTCCAACGGAATGATCTCCTCGCGGACGAAGCCGCGCATCCATTCGAGCTGTGCCTCGAACTCGGGTTCCGTCGAGAAGTCCCAGGCCATCGTCCGCGCCTCCGCATCGTCGCCGGGGATCGGCTCGTCCCCTCCGGGGCCATCGTGCCCCGGGGCCCCGGCCCGGCGATAGAACTGTTTTGGAGCGGTGCTCTAGAGCCGAGGGTCAGTCGGCCGTGCGATGGCCGCGGGGTGTCCGGGCGGTGGACACGATGATCAGGAGCCGGCGGCGCGGGTCCGCCTCGTCGTCGAGTCAGGGCGCGCCTGCACGCCAGGCGCGTACCCGGTCCTCGGCTCGCCGTGCACTCCGCGCCGCCGCCACGCGGTCGGCCTGCTCCGGTGAGGCGGCGTGCTGGGCGACGGCGCGCTCGGCCTCGGCGAGCTCCCGGGCGGCGACCACGTCCGCCGCGTCCCGGAAGACGGTGGGCAGGGGCACTTCCGGCTCACTGCGGGGATGGCGTTCGGCGTAGTACGGGTTGTCGTCGGGCAGCCCGCCCGTGTACCGGCCGTACGCGCCGAGGAACAGCAGGAGCGCGCCTGCGATCAGGCTGAAGATCACGTTGGGCATCCGGAACGCGAGCAGGTTCATCGGGGTGTTCAGCACGAGCACGTTGGCCAGGCCGGAGAGGATGAACGCCACCCCCACGACGACGGTCACCGTGGAGGCCGTGCGGCCGCCGCGCATGGCCGCCGCGATCAGGATCGCGCCCACGACCAGCGAGATCACCGAGAGCAGACCGTTGGACGAGAGCCCGAGCACCGGGGTGCCGTTGGTGGTGAACGGATCCAGCCGGTTGACGAGGCCGAGGATGCCGAACACCCAGAGCCCGAGACCGAACAGCATCGCGCCGACGCGGTGCACGGCGTCGAGACTCCCGTGAGATTCGCGCCATACCCTGTTCATGACGAAATGGTGCGACGACCCGGACACGGGCGCGAGTTGACCTCGCCCCACGTGGTCCGAACGGTGCAGTGTCGCCGGCACGGCGTCGTCGCGCGCAGCGCCTCCTCGGGAGGCTCAGTGACGGGCGCGGCTGCGCACGGAGCTGGAGATGAGCGTGATCCCGCCGATCAGCACCAGCAGCCCGATCACGAGCCACGTGCGGGATCCGGTCATGAAGCTGCCGCCCAGCAGGTCGGCCCCCTGCAGGGTCCACACCCCGCCGATGACGAACAGGAGCACGCCGAGCGCGCCGAGCACCACAGGAAGCCACCGGGTCATGACGCTGATACTCCACCTGATGCAGGTGCGAGGGGGTAGGTGTTGTCCGGCTCACCGTCGCCCCGGCCGGACGGCAGCAGGTCGAACAGGTTCCACACGGGCGTGAGCAGGTCCATGCCACGCGGGGTGCCGTCAGGGAAGTCGGCAGGCTGGGTGAGGACGTGACGCACCCCGCCGGACTCGCGGTCGCGGACGTGCACGCTGAACGCCGGGAACAGCGCCCCACGGGAGCCGGCCACCCCGAGGTCGTCGAGGAACGTGGTGCCGGCAGCGGAGACCAGTCGCACCCGTGCCCAGCCGCGGGTGCGTGCCCAGCCGCGAAGGACGGGGAGCGGGGCGGGAGCCATCACGGCGAAGGCGGTGCGCTGGGCGATGTGCCGCTCCACCCCGTTGAGGCCGTCGACGAACATCGAGCACGCCGCGCAGGCGGCGTTGTCCTCGGGATGCAGCATCAGGTGATAGATGACCAGCTCGTCGTGGTCGCCGAAGAGCTCGTCGAGCGCGACGGGACGCTCGGGCCCGTCGGCGGCGAGGTCGGCCGGGCCCTCGACGAACCGGTGGTTCTGCACGGCGGCCCCGCGTGGCAGCGCGCGGCGCATCGCGGCGACGGCCTCGATCCGGTCGCGCAGCTCGGCCTCGGCCCGGCGCAGCTGCGATCGTGCCCGGCGGTACTCCTCGCTCGCCCCGGCGGGCCAGAGCTCGGGTGCCTCGCCCTCGACGTGCAGGGTGATGCTCTTGAGCTCGGTCCACCACGGTGCGGGGCTGTTCGATGTCGCCGTGTCGTTCGATGTCGCCGTGTTGTTCGACGTCGCCGTGTCGTTCGACGTCACTGATCCTCCTCGGCGATCGCCTTGATGTCGGCCAGCCGAGTGTCCCAGAAATCCTCGACGAACGCGCGCAGCTCGGCGAGAGCATCCGGGCGGGCACGGTAGAACCGCCGGGTGCCTTCGCGTCGTTCGACGAGGAGCCCGGCACCGCGCAGTACGCGCAGGTGCTGCGAGACGGTGGGTCGGGCCACGTCGGGAAACTGCTCGGCGATCGCGCCCGCCGGGAGTTCCCCGTCGCGCACGAGTCGGAGGATCTCGCGCCGTCGCGGTTCGACGAGGGCTTCGAGGACGGCCTGCATTCGAGGAGCGTAGACCATCACTTACGTAAGTGCCAGGCTACTTTCAGGCTAGGCCTTGTCCTCGTCGGTGGCCGGGCGGCCGGGTTCGGGATCGGTCGTCGCGGGCGCGGTGCCGGCCCGCAGTTCCGCCTGCAGGATCCGGGCGGAGCGGCCGAGGCCACGCGCCGCGTCGGGCAGCTTCTTGGCCCCGAAGAGGAGAACCACCACGCCGATCACGATGAGCCAGTGCCAGGGACTGAGTTCGCCCATTTCTCCACCCTTTCGCAACGCTGTTTCCGCAGTGCCGTCCTGTGGTGCACTGGAGGGACCTCTCGAGTGTCCTCCTGCCGGGAAGTCAGGGAATGTTCCACACGCCTTTTCGTCGAACAATCCTGTGCGTCCGACTGGTCTCTTTTCTCCGATATGGGTACTGATCATCCGGATTCTGCGCGGAGGTGGGCACACTGGTAGATGTGTTGCGTGGTGGTTCTCCGTAAGTGCGCGCGTCTGGCCGTGCTGGGGCTGGTGGCAGCCGTGGTGCTGGCAGTGATGAGCTTTCCGGTGGTCGGCGGCATCGGAGCGTTGGCCGCGCAGGTCAGCAACGGGGCGGTCAACGTCGCGCCGGCCTCCCTGCTCGCGGGGAACACCCCCGACGTCACCACTGTGACCGACTCCACCGGGAAACCGATCGCGTTCCTCTACAACCAGTTCCGGACGCCGGTCCCGAGCACCCAGATATCGGCGGCGATGAAGGCGGCGATCGTCGCCATCGAGGACCGGCGGTTCTTCGAACACGGCGGCGTCGACCCGGTCGGCACCATTCGCGCCCTGGTGAACGACGCCGGTGGCGGGGCTCAGCAGGGTGGTTCGACCCTGACCCAGCAGTACGTGAAGAACTACGAGCTCTATGTGGCGGCCACCAACGACGCGCAGCGCCAGGCGGCAGTGGCGCCCAGCCTCGCCCGCAAGATCCACGAGGCCGAGCTGGCGGTCACGGTCGACCACAACCTGAGCAAGGAAGACATCCTCACCCGCTACCTCAACATCGTCTATTTCGGGCACGGCGCGTACGGCGTGGCCGCCGCGGCGCGGGTCTACTTCAACACCACCGCGTCCGCGCTGACCGTCCCGCAGGCGGCACTGCTCGCCGGAATGGTGCAGAGCCCCACCCAGTTCGACCCGATCGAGCATCCGGAGGCAGCCAAGGCGCGTCGCGACGTGGTGATCGCGCAGCTGCGCCAGCTCGGCTCCATCACCCCCGCGGATGCCGCGACCGCCACCGCCGCGCCGCTGGGCGTGGTGGACGAGACATCCGTGCCGCCCGAGGGCTGCACGGGTGCCGGGGACGACGGCTACTTCTGTGCCTACGTGGTGCGCTACCTGGAGCAGGCCGGCTTCACCGGCGATCAGCTCCTGTCGGGTGGCTACACGATCCGTACCACGCTCGACCCGGTCGCACAGGAGAAGGCCAAGTCCGCAGTGGACAGTCAGGTGCCCCCGCGGACGCCGCACGTCGCCGACGTGCTCTCGTTCGTGCAGCCCGGCCAGACGCTGCACCCGATCACGGCGATGGTGGCCAACCGCACGTACGGCAACAAGCCGGGCCAGTCCAGCTACGGGCTGCCCTACCAGCCCGAGAACCTCGGTGCCGGTTCGGTGTACAAGATCTTCACCGCCGCCACGGCCATGGAGCAGGGCCTGATCGGTATCGACTCGGTGATCGACGTGCCGCCGAGCGGGTACCTGAGCCCGATCTACAAGGACGCTTCGGGCCACGACATCCCGGTGCACAACGCCGAGGAGACCCTCGCGCCACAGCTGAGCCTCACCGAGGCGCTCGCCGAGTCGCCGAACACCGCCTTCGTGAAGCTGGAGGAGAGCACCGGGATCCCACCCATCGTGGACATGGCGCAGCGGCTCGGGATGACCTCCCTCTCCGAGCCGGTGAGCGACAAGCCGGGAGCCATGTCGATCGCCGACACGGTGAAGGCGGAGAGGCAGGCGTCCTTCACCCTCGGTGTGACCCCGACGAGCGACCTCGAGCTGGCCAACGTCGACGCGACGCTGCAGAGCCACGGCATGTGGTGCCCGCCCACACCGATCCTGTCGGTGACCGACCAGAGCGGCAAACCGGTGCCCGTGAACCAGGCCCCGTGCAGGCAGGCGGTCGCTCCCGCTCTGGCGGACAGCCTGGTCAACGGCCTCAGCCAGGACGACCAGCCGGGTGGCACGTCAGCGGCGGCGGCGTCCGCCGAGGGCTGGTCACGACCCGCCTCGGCCAAGACCGGAACCACGCAGATCTTCCAGTCCGCGGCGTTCGTGGGTGCCACGCCGCAGCTCTCCGGAGCGGCGATCGTGTTCGACGACTCCCGTAACCCCCGGCCGATCTGCGACGGGTCGCCGCCCAGCACCTGCTCGAGCGGGACGCTCTTCGGTGGTGGGGCGCCGGCGCGAACGTTCTACAAGGCGGCGGGCGACATCCTCGGGGACGCCCCGGTGGTGCCGCTGGCGCCACCGTCACCCCGATATCTCCGGGGCCGGCTGTCGTAGGCGGTTACTTTCGACACCCGGTAGAAGCTACGGAACGATGGTCGGGCAGAGTGGCGCACATGGCTGCCTTCCCCTCCCCGACCACGGGTGCCCTGGTGTTCCGCACCATCGCGATCGCTGAGGCCTGCTCCTGGGCCGGCCTGCTGATCGGGATGTTCTTCAAGTACGTCGTGGTGCGCAACGACATCGGCGTCACCGTGTTCGGGCCGATCCACGGGGTGCTCTTCATCATCTACGTCGTCGTCACGCTGGTGGTGGCGCGTGATTTCCGGTGGAGCGTGGGAACGACCGTGGTGGCACTCGTGGCCAGCATCCCGCCGCTCGCCACGTTGTGGTTCGAGCGCCGTGCCCGGCGCACCGGGTTGTTCTCCGGTGTTCCCGCGGTGGCCGATCAGGCGGCGTGAACGGCCTGGTCAGCTGCTGAGCTCTGCCTCCAGCCCGGCGATCTCGGCGGTGAACTGGTCGAGGAACCCGCGCCAGGAGGCGACCGTTCCGGCGGGGCGGACGACGAACTTCGTCAGCCCGACGTCGACGAAGCGGCGTACCTGATCGCGCGCGGCGTCCCAGCCGTGGGCCACCAGCAACTTCGGGTCGAGGTCCGGGCGGCGCCGTGCGATGCGGGCGATCGCGGCGTCGGTGACGGTGGCGCCGGGCGGGATCACGGCGATGTTCGTGCCGTAGTGATCGGGCTCGATCTCGCGGCCCGCGTCCTTGGCCGTCTCCTCGATGAGCGACCTGGCGACGCCGGCCTCCTCCGGGGTGACGGCGCTGCCGAGCCAGCCGTCGGCCAGCCGTCCGATCCGGCGTAGTCCGGCCGGGGCGCGGCCACCGAGCCACAGATCCAGCGGCCGCGCAGGTAGTGGCGCCACCGACGCATCGTCGAGGTGGAAGAACCGGCCGTGGTGGGTCACGCTCGGCTCGGACAGCAACCGGTGCACCACGACGAGGGACTCGTCGAACAGAGCGGCCCGCGCGCCGTCGGGTGCCGGGAACAGGTCGCGCTCGGCGGGCGTGACCGACCGCACCCCGAACGCGGGCAGGATCCGCCGGGGAGCCAGCGCGGCCAGCGACGCCAGCTGCGCGGCGACGAGCGCGGGGTTGCGGTCGGGGAGTACCAGGACGCCCGTGCCGAGCTTCAGCTCACGGGTACGGCCCGCGGCGAACGCCATCCCGACGACGGGATCGATCGTCGGGGCCGACGCCGTGTCGGCCAGCCAGAGCGAGTCGACGTGGCGGGCCTCGAGCTCGTCGATCAGTTCTGCGAGCTCGGGCCCGGGGCCCGGACCGGAGGCGAGAGGCACTGACCCGATACCGATACGAACCTTCACACCTCGACGCTACCCCCGCGTGCCGCGCGTCCGGCCGCCAATGGGTGGCGTCAGGAACCGGCGGCGTCGAGGGCGCGGGACAGGTCGGCGATCAGGTCTCGGGGGTCCTCCAGGCCCACCGAGAACCGCAGATGGCCGTAGCGGCGGAACTTCTCGGGGTAGTACCGGGCCCGCTCGTCGTCGCCGGAGACGTGCACGATCAGCGACTCGTCGTGCCCGAGCGAGACCGCCGAGGTGATCAGCCGCAGCGCCGCCACGAACCGGTTCTGCGCAGCGGAGTCACCGTCCACGGCGAACGCGAGCATCCCGCCGAACCCGCCGTCGAGCGTGCGGACGGCCAGTGCGTGCTGAGGGTGCGAGGGCAGACCCGGGTAGGCGACGTAGGCGACCCGCGGGTGCTCCTCCAGGAACCGGGCCACGGCCATCGCCCCGGCGCAGTGGGCGCGCATCCGCATCGGCAGGGTCACCGAACCGCGCATGATCAACCAGGCGTTGAACGGGCTGATCACGCCGCCCACGTTGACCATCGCCTCGCGCCGGATGTCGGCCACGAGTGCGCTGCCCGCCTCCCCACCGCCGATCACGGCGCCGCCCATCGCGTCGCCGTGGCCGTTGATGTACTTCGTGAGTGAGTGCACGACGGCGTCGGCACCCAGGTCGAGCGGGCGCTGCAGCACCGGTGTGGCGAACGTGGCGTCCACCGACAGCAGCGCGCCTGCGCCGTGCGCGATGTCCGCAACGGCGGCGACGTCGGTGATCCGGGTGGTGGGGTTGGCCGGCGTCTCGATGTGCACCAGCCGGGTCTCCGGGCGGACCGCGGCGGCCACGGCGTCGAGGTCGGAGGAGTCGACGAGGGTGGCCGTGATCCCGTACTTCGCCGGGAGCAGGTCGTGGAGCAGTCGATAGGTGCCGACGTAGGTGGTGTCGGAGCAGACCACGTGGTCGCCGGTCCGCAGCGCGGCGAAGAACACCGCGTGCTGTGCGGCCATCCCGCTCGCGAGGGCCACCGCGGCCGTACCCCCGTCGAGCGCGGCGAGCTTGTCCTCCAGCCATCCCTGGTTGGCGCCGCCGTTGCGGGTGTAGAGCGGGGTGTCGGTGCCCGACCAGGACAGCTCGGACGGGTCGTCGGGCAGCGCATAGGAGTTCGCCATGACGAGCGGGCGGCGGATCGCTCCGCTGCCCGCGTCGACGGCGTTGCCGGCGTGAACGGCGAGCGTGGCGAGATGAGGGATGTCGGGCACCCCGTCTTCGTACCCGCCGCGCACCGGCAGGGGAGACCTGACCCCGGGGGCGGTGCGGATCAGCCTGTCGTGTCGACGTCCACGCGGCGGCGGCCGGTCGTCCACGCGTACCGTTTCGACTCATGATCCGTACGGCGGATGAGGTGGCCGCGGGAGTGCGGGCGGGAACGCTGGACCCGGTGCGGATCACCGAGGAGGCGTTGGAACGGATCTCGGCCCGTGACGACACGATCGGTGCGTTCCGGCGGGTCCGCGCGCTGGAGGCGCTGGCCGAGGCCCGGGCGATCGGTGCGCGGCCTGACCGTGCTGATCTCCCGCTCGCCGGCGTTCCGATCGCCGTCAAGGACGTCGTTGCGGTCTCCGGCGAGTTCGCGGAGTGGGGCTCGCGCGCGGGGTCGCGGCAGGTCGCGGGCGCCGACGGCGAGATCGTCGCCCGGCTGCGCGCGGCCGGTGCGGTGGTGGTCGGGCTGAGCCGGGTGCCCGAGCTGTGCTCCTGGCCGTCGACCGACACGGCCGAGGGGATCTCCCGCAACCCGGCGGCGCCGGAGTACGTGGCCGGTGGATCGTCCGGGGGGAGCGCGGCGGCGGTGGCGGCGGGCATGGTGCCCCTCGCCCACGGCACCGACGCTCTCGGCTCGATCCGGGGTCCCGCCGCGATCTGCGGGGTTCTCGGCATCATGCCGGGTGCGGGCGTCGTCCCCGCGTCCGACTCCGGGCTGTTCTGCGGGCTCTACCGGCACGGTGCACTCGCGACGACCGCAGCCGACGCGGCCCTGCTGCTCGCCGTGCTCGCGCAGCGGCCCGACCTGGGCCGGGTCACCGAGCCGGGCCCGCTGCGGGTGGCCGTGTCCACTCGCGTGCCGGTCACGGGAGCGTCGGTGCCGAAGGCGATGACGGCGGCGGTCACGCAGGTGGCGAAGCAGCTTCGCGACGCCGGGCACAGCATCACCGCGGCCACGCCCCGGTACGGAACGGCCGTACTGACCGGAGCCGCAGCCCGCTGGTTCGCCGGGCCCGCGGAGCACGCCGCGGAGTTCGCCCCGAGCCGCCTGCAGCCGCGGACGCGCACCCATGTGCGGATCGGGCGGTTCGTGAGCAGGGCAGGGCTCGTCCGTGAAGGCCCCCGGCGGGAGTGGATCTCCCGCGCCGGTGAGTTCTTCGCGGACCACGACGTGCTCCTCACACCCGCGCAAGCGGCGCTGCCGGCGAAGGCACAGCTGTGGAGCCGGAAGTCGTGGCTCGCCAACCTGCCGCAGGCGCGGGCCAGCGGGTTTCTCACACCCTGGAACCTCGCGGGCTACCCGGCTCTCTCCGTGCCTGCCGGCCGGCATCCCTCGGGAGTGCCGATCGGGGTGCAGCTGGTGGCACCGCCCGGCGGTGAGCCGCGGTTGCTCGCCCTCGCCGGGCAGCTGGAGAAGCTCAGGGCCCGGTGACGAGCTCGGCGTCCTCTCCGGCCATGGCGCGGTAGGCGGGTCGCAGCAGGTCGGTGACCTGCTCGCCCCGCACGTCGATCGCGAAACGAGGCACCTGGTCGAGCAGCGCGTCGGGTGGCGTGTGGGCGCCGGCCAGCCGTTCGGGGAGACCGGGGCCGGCGTGCCAGTAGGTGTCCATGACGTCGGCGAGGGCGCCGCTGCTCGCGGCCGGGTCGCTCGGGAGCGCCGCGGTGCGGCGGGCGCGCAGCTCCTCCAGGAGCGTCTCGCGATCGCGGCCGCGCAGGGCGAGGATCTGGAAGGGATCAGCGTCGAACCACTCGGCGAGCACGTAGAACACCGCGGCGAGGTGCTTGCACGGGACGGCGAAGTCGGGGCACGTGCAGTCCATCGAGAGGTCGCGGTTGCTCGCCGGGAAAAGCGACAGACCGACCGCCTCGAAGACACGCTCGATGTCGCGCGGCATCTCGCCACCCAGCAGCACGGCGGCGTAGGAGGCGTCGTCGACGAGCGCCTGCGCCACCGCGGCCCACTCCGCCTTGCCGAACGCCGGGACGCCGATCCGCACCTTGTACGGCTGCGGCCGCGAGCCCTGCACCTGCGCGACGGCGCCGCCCGCGTCGACGTCGAGGGAGACGATCTGGCCCGCACGCGCGTAGCTGCGCCCCCGCGAGAGCCGGCCGCCGACGCCGAGCGACTCCAGAACCGACAGGAACCGCTGCGACCACCACGAGCGCGCCACCGGGCCGCGGGTGCTGTTGATCTGGATGCCGCCCTCGACCTTGCGCGCCTTCGCGGGTTCGGCGTCGCGCCACCAGAAGGGATCGGGATCAGGCATTCTCGCCCCCCTCGACCGTCTCCTCGAGAGCCTCCGAGCTCAGGGTGAACAGCTCGCGCAAGGAGTCGGTGGACAGCTCGGTGAGCCAGCCCTCGCCGTCGCCCACCACCATCTCCGACAGCGCTCGCTTCTTGGTGATCATCTCGTCGATGCGCTCCTCGACGGTGCCCGGGCACACGAACTTGCGCACCTGGACGTTGCGCCGCTGCCCGATGCGGAACGCCCGGTCGGTGGCCTGGTTCTCGACGGCGGGGTTCCACCATCTGTCCAGATGCACCACGTGGTTGGCGGCGGTGAGGGTGAGGCCGGTGCCACCCGCCTTGAGCGAGAGCAGCATGATCGGGGGCCCCTCGCCGGCCTGGAACCGCGTGACCATCTCGTCGCGGCGCTTCTTGGGCGTGCCTCCGTGGAGGAACGCGACGTCGGTGTCGAAGCGCGCCGAGAGGTGCGGCACGAGCATGTGGCCGAACTCGGCGAACTGCGTGAAGCACAGCACGCGGTCGCCCTCGTCGAGGATCTCGGCGAGGATCTCCTCGAGCCGGAGGATCTTGCCGGAGCGGCGCCCGACCGGCGAGCCGTCGTGCAGCAGCTGGGCCGGGTGGTTGCAGATCTGCTTGAGCTTGGCCATCGCGGCCAGGACGTTGCCGCGGCGCTCGATGCCCTGGGAGTCGGCGATCTTCTCCATCATGTCGTCGACGACCGTGCGGTAGAGCGAGGCCTGCTCGCGGGTGAGCCGGTAGTGCTGCGTGATCTCGATCTTGTCGGGCAGGTCGTCGATGATCGTGGGATCCGTCTTCACCCGCCGCAGCAGGTACGGGCGCGTGACGCGGCGCAGCAACGCGGCGGCCTCGGTGTTGCCGTGGCGCTCCACCGGGATGGCGTAGCGGGCGCGGAACCTGTCGGCGGAGCCGAGCAGCCCGGGGTTGAGCACGTCCATGATCGACCACAGCTCGGCGAGCCGGTTCTCCACAGGCGTGCCGGTGAGTGCCACGCGGTGCTCGGCGTCGAAGCGCCGCACAGCGCGGGCGTGCGAGGCCCGGCTGTTCTTCACGGCCTGAGCCTCGTCGAGCACGAGCCGGCGCCAGGCGAACCGGGCCAGCTCGTCGCCGTCGCGGGTGGCCGTGGCATAGGTGGTGACGACCAGGTCGGACTCGCGAACCCGCTGCGCGAGCTCCTCGTCGTGCAGCCGCCCGGGGCCGTGGTGCGCGAGCACCTTCAGATGGGGAGCGAAGCGCGCGGCCTCCCGCTGCCAGGTGCCCACGAGCGACATGGGACAGATCAGCAGGGTGGGGCCCTGCTCCTGCTGTGCACGCTCGTGCGTCTCCAGGGCCAGCATCTGCACCGTCTTGCCCAGCCCCATGTCGTCGGCGAGGCAGGCGCCGAGCCCGAGCGCCGAGAGGAAGGCGAGCCACGAGACGCCGCGCTCCTGATAGGGGCGAAGCTGCGCCTGGAAGCCCGGCGGCGGGGGAATCGGCGTGATCGCGCGCTCAGCCTCACCGGAGAGCAGCTGGCCGATCCAGCCCTCGGCGTGGATGGCAGTGACGGGGAGCGGGACGCCGTCCTCCTCGCCCCCGGCTGCCCAGTCGTCGGGATGGCGGTGGGCCAATGCGAGCACCTCGGCGGCGGTCGGGGCGCCCGCGGCCCGCCGCTGCCGGGCGCGCCGCAGGAACTCCAGTCCTTTCTGCAACCGCTCGGCATCGACGCTGACCCACCGGCCCCGCAGCCGGACGAGCGGTGCCTTGGTGGCCACCAGGTCGGTGAGCTCTTCCTCGGAGAGCTCCTCGTCGCCCACCGCGATGGACCAGCGGAAATCGGCCAGCTCCTCGCGGCCGAGTCCGCTGCGGGTGAGCACGCGGTCGGCCGGCGTGCTGCGCGCGCTCAGGGCGAGCCCGACGCGGCGCGCGCCGTCCCACCCGGACGGCAACTGCACGCCGAATCCGGCCTCGACGAGCAGCGCCGCGCCGGCCGTGAGGAAGTGGTGGGCGCCGTCGAGGTCGAGGTCGAGCGTGGACGGGCGGGCCTGCCGCAATGCCGGGGCGAGCGCCGGGAGCACCAGCGACGCGCGGCCGAGCTCGGCGAGCAGCAGCTCCTGCGGCTCTGCGATCAGCCGGGCGGCCCCGCCGGACCAGACCTGTTCGGCCGGGACGAGCAGGCTCGGGTCGGCGGTGGACTGCAGGAGGAACTCGAGCACCCAGCGCGTGCCGTCGCCGGTCTGGTCGAGAGCGTCAGGGGCCGGGTCGTCGGGGTCGTGCAGGGTGCTGATCTCGGAGAGCCGGAAGCAGGCACGGCCGGCACCGGTGGGGGCCGTGCCGAACTCGTCCCACTGCGCGACCGCGTCGGCGAGCGCCGCCAGCTCGGTGGCAGGCGGCTCGGAGGAGCCGCCCCCGATCCGCCCGTCGGGTGTGAGCAGAGCGGCGAGCCACGCCTCCGTGGCCGCGAGCCGGTGAGGCGTGCCCGTGCGCGGCGGGAGCACGGTGACCGGCTCGGGCGAACGGGCGAGCAGGTCGCGGACGGCGGCGTCGGTGAGGCCGGCGAGCGCGTCGGTGACCAGCTCCTGGGCGTCGCCGCCGGTCTGCGGACCACGCGCGGGCCCCACGGCCTCCGCTCGCCCGACCGGCGGAAGTGCGGCCACCAGCGCGTCGAACGTGACGGCGTCGAGGCCCTGGACGATCGGGCGCCACCGTGCGGACGCGAGCGAACCGTTGCGGACCAGCGTGGGCAGCACGCGGCCACGTGCGGCGAGGTCGGCCGCCAGCTCGGCCACGGCGCGCAGGTGAGCCACCGAAGCGCCGTAGCGCACCTCGTCGACGGGGTCGTCGAGCTCGGCGACGTCGACCAGCAGCGCAGGCACCGACCACGGCCGCAGCGTGGGCCCGCCCCGGGGCGGTGCGGCGCGCCCGCCGCCCCGCACCAGCTCCGGTGAGGCGAGCGGGCCGCCCGGCCGGGACGGCAGCAGCAGCGTGAGGGTGGCGGGCTTGCCGGGGTGCAGCGCCACGAGCGCCGACGCGGGGGCCGCGAACGGGTGGGGGCGAGCGGAGCGCAGCGAGCGGCTCGACGAGGTGGCAGGCCGCTCGCCGTCCTCGGCCCAGAGCACCACGCCGCGGCCGGGCGACCAGACGGCGTGGACGGCGAGCACAGGTCCAGGCTACGGAGCCGCCCCGACACCCCGCCCCGCGGCTGCGGGATGAACGGGCCGGACGTGCACGCTCGCGGCCTCGGCCCCGCGCTCTCCGTCGCCGGAGCGGCGTCAGGGCTCCGGGGGTCGGCGTTCCAGGGCGTCGAGGCGGCCCTCGTCCCAGCGCACGAGTGTCATCCGGTGGCCCACCTGGCTGCCGTCCTCGGTGGCGACGGCGAAGTCACCGAACATCGTCGACGTCCGCAGGTGGGTGGCTGCCGCCCATAAAGCCTCTCGGTCACGGCTACCGGCGGCCTCGGCACAGTGCACGGCCAGCGCGGCCGCAGCGGCGGCCTGAACGGCCGGGTAGTCGGGGGTCGTGCCGGTCCGGCGGGTGAACGTGGCCAGGAAGTCGTTCTCGGACGGGCCGATCTCCGCCCGACGGTGCCCGCGCGGGAACCACTGGGCGACCCCCAGGACTCCGTCGCTGTCCGCAACCGCGTCGCCGAATTCGCGCACCCCGGCGGCGACCGCCCCGATGATCCTGGGCCTGCCGGGCGCGGCGCGGGCCGCCGTGACGGTGTCCACGTCCTCCTCGAAGGTGCCGGCCGTGAAGAGGTCCCACGCCCGGTCACGCGTGAACGGTGCGTCGGCGCGGACGGTCGTGATGCCCGTGCGCTCGGCGTGCCGCTGCGCCCCGGCGATGACCTGGCGTGCGAAGCGACCCCGCCCCTGGGCGAGGACGAGCGGAACCTTCTCCTCGCGGCCGGCGAGATGGCGGACGAACGGCTCGGCGTAACGGCTCGTGGGCGACAGGACGGAGACGACGTGGCCGGGTGCCGCCGCCTGCACGTCGTCGCCGGAGCCGCCGTGGTTCCAGATCAGCAGGTCCTCGGCGGCCGCCACCTCCGCCGCGCTGCGTGCGAGCAGTGTGGAGTAGGGCCCGAGCAGGAGATCACAACGGGCGGCGAGCGCGGGCAGCCGAGCGCGCAGCGTCCGCGGATCGCTCTCGTCGTCCTCGATGACGACCTGGACGCCGTCGGTCAACTCCCGCCAGCTGTGCAGACCCTGCGCGGCCTGCGTGCCGAAGCGTGCGAACCGGCCGGTGACCGACAGCGCGACTCCGACCCGCAGGCTGCTCATCAGAGGCCGATGTGCGCGCGCTCCGCCTCGGGCACCAGGTCCAGGTAGTCCGCGTGCTTCTGGATCCAGCCGCGCACGAACGGGCACTGGGGGATGACCGCGAGGCCTCGGGTCCGGGCGGCGTCGAGCGCTGCCCGGACGAGCTTGCCGCCCAGGCCCTGCCCCGCGAACGCGTCGTCGATCTCGGTGTGGATGAAGCTGATCCGGCCGTGCCCGAGCCGGTAGACGGCGAAGCCTGCGAGCTTGTCGTCGACGTGGATCTCGAATCGGGACGACCCGGCGGCGTCGAGAACCTGCGGCTCGGTCATACGTTTCCTCCTGCGGACCCGTGCGGGATGTACGTGGCGGGGACGACGCCCAGCTTGCCCTTCTGGTAGTCGTCGAACGCCTGCAGCACCTCCGCCCGGGTGTTCATGACGAACGGACCGGCCCAGGCGACGGGCTCCTGGATCGGTGCTCCCCCGAGGATGATCACATCCAGGCCTGCCAGACGCGACTCCTGCTTCTCGTTGCCCGAGACGGTGATCGTGTCGCCCGGTCCGAAGAGGGCGGCCTGCCCGGTGCGCACCGGGCGCTTCTCGGCGCCCACGGATCCGGCCCCGGACAGGACGTAGACGAGCGCGTTGAAGTCGCGGCGCCACGGCAGCCGGACGGTGGCGCCGGGCGCCACGGTGACGTGCATCATCGCCATCGGGGTGTGGGTCGATCCCGGGCCGGTGTGCCCGGCGAGCTCGCCGGCGATCACCCGGATCAGCGCCCCGCCGTCCGCAGTGGTGACCAGCGCCGACTCGCCTGCCCGCAGGTCCTGGTACTTCGGCTCGAGCCATTTGTCGGCCTTCGGCAGGTTCACCCACAGCTGCAGGCCGTGGAAGAGCCCGCCGCTCATGACGAGCGACTCCGGCGGGCGCTCGATGTGCAGCAGCCCGCCGCCCGCGGTCATCCACTGGGTGTCGCCGTTGGTGATCACCCCGCCGCCGCCGTGCGAGTCGGCGTGCTCGAACGTGCCGTCCATGATGTAGGTGACGGTCTCGAAGCCCCGGTGCGGGTGCCAGGCCGTGCCCTTCGGCTCGCCGGGCGCGTACTCGACCTCGCCCATCTGGTCCATCATCAGGAACGGGTCGAGGTCGCGCAGGTCGATCCCGGCGAAGGCACGGCGCACCGGGAAGCCCTCGCCCTCGAACCCGGACGGCGCCGTGGTGACGGAGCGGACGGGCCGATCCTGGGCGGCGGCTCCCGGTTCGGGGACGCGGGGGAGCAACGTGACATCGGCGACGGTGACGGCGGGCATGTGGGGCCTCCGGAAGTTGATTCTGCAACTACCGGTCCGAACGGTACCGGGGGTTGTTCTCTTCCCTGGTACGGGTGTCCGATTCGCGTGGCCCTACCGGGCCTGCTGCCCCTGCGTGGAGCGTGCCGCGGCTCAGGAAGCCGTCGGGTGCGGTTGCGTCACCCGCGGGAGCAACACCGGGCGGTCGCTGCCAGGCGCGGGCTCGATCTCGCCGCCGCGGTACTCCGCGACGGACCGCCGGACGTCCTCGGCGAGATCCTCGAGCCGCACGACGACGCGCTGCTGCTCAGGCGTGAGGCGATCGAGGTCTAGCTCGCTCACCAGCAGGTTCACCGCGTCGAGAATGCGGCTCAGCTGCAACCCGTAACTGCCGACGTTGCCGAGCACATGCTCTTCGAGCTCGGCGTCGTGGGAGTTGAGGTTGATCGTGAAGTTGTCGAACCAGCTGGTCACCGGCCGGTAGTCCCACGTGCGCAGGAAGTTCCCGAACGGGTTGACCAGCCAGCCGACGAGGCTGCGGGATGCGTCGACGGCCATGCGCCCCTCCCCGGTCGCGCGATCCGATCACCATCGACGCTACCCGCGGGTCGTGCCCCTTCCGGGTTACTGATGGCGAGCGTCACTGCCCGGGAGCGAGACCCACATCGTGGACGTTACGGCGCCGAGATGCTCGGGTCACTCGCCTCCCGCCGGGACCGCCGCGGTGCCCGCAACGCGGACGTCCGGCCCGGATCCGTCATCGGCCACCAGATGGCAGGCCACCTGGCCGACCGGGGTCTGCCGCAGCAGCGGTACCTCGGTGCGGCACCGGTCCTGCGCAACCGGGCATCGGGTGTGGAACCGGCAACCTGGGGGAGGAGCGGTCGGCGACGGGATGTCGCCGGTGAGCAGCACGCGTCGGCGCGCCCGCTGTTCGCGCGGGTTCGCCAGCGGTGCGGCCGAGAGCAGCGCCTGCGTGTAGGGGTGCGCGGGCGAGCCGAACACCGCGTCCCGCGACCCCTGCTCCACCAGCGTGCCCAGGTACATCACGGCCACCTCGTCGGCCAGGTACTCGACGGCCGAGAGGTCGTGCGTGATGAACAGGCAGGCGAACCCGAGGTCGCGCTGGAGGTCGGCGAGCAGGTTGAGCACCGACGCCTGCACCGAGACGTCGAGCGCGCTGGTGGGCTCGTCGGCCACCAGTAGCCGCGGCGAGGAGACCAGTGCCCGTGCGATGCTCACACGCTGCCGCTGGCCGCCGGACATCTCGTGGGGGTAGCGCTGCGCGACCTGGCGGCGCAGCCCCACCTGCTCCAGCACATCCCCGACGCGCTGTTCGCGGTCACGCCGGGACTGTGCCAGACCGAGCAGCCGCAGCGGCTCGCCCACGATCTCGCCGACCGGCAGCCGCGGATCCAGAGAGCTCGCGGGGTCCTGGAACACGATCGAGACCTCACGCCGGTGCGGCCGCAGCCGCCGCCTGCTGAGCGTCGTGACATCGGTGCCGGCGAGGCGCACCGTGCCGGACGTCGGCTGCAGCAGGCGCACCACACACCGGCCGACGGTCGACTTGCCCGATCCGCTCTCGCCGACGAGGGCGAGCACGCGGCCACGCTCGATCCGCAGGCTCACCCCGTCGACGGCCCGCACCGGGCCGAAATGCATCACGAGGTCGTCCAGCTCCAGGGCCGCCTGCGGGGCCGGGGAGGCGGACTCCTCCATGAGACCAGTGATCGTCCTACCGTCCCTTCACGAGGAGTGCTTCGGCCGGATGCCAGCAGGCGGCCCGGTGCAGGGACCGTTCGTCGTCGGGGTCGGCCGGGGAGTCGGGTTTCTGCACCACCAGCGCCGGGGCCGACGCGCGGCAGCGCTCGTCCGCGGCGGGGCAGCGCTCGGCGAACGTGCAGGAGTCGGGCTGTTCCTGCAGCACCGGCACCAGCCCGGGGATCTCCTGCAGCCGCCCGCCCGCCGCGCGCCTGCCCGCGGTCGGGACCGCGCCGAGCAGGCCCAGCGTGTAGTGGTGGCGGGGAGCGTCGAACAGCTCCTGCGTGGGAGCGGTCTCGACGACCCGGCCCGCGTACATGACGAGCACCCGGTCGGCGATGTCGGCCACCACGCCGAGGTCGTGCGTGATGAGCACGATCGCCGTGCCGAGCCGCTTGCCGAGGTCGCGCAGCAGGTCGAGCACAGCGGCCTGCACGGTGACGTCGAGAGCGGTGGTCGGCTCGTCGGCCACCAGCACCGCGGGGTCGCAGGCCAGCGCCATCGCGATCATGACGCGCTGGCGCATGCCGCCGGAGAACTGGTGTGGATAGGCCCCCACGCGGGCGGCAGGCGAGGGGATCCCGACCAGCCCGAGCAGCTCGACGGCCCGCGCGAGCGCCTGCTTGCGCGAGAGCCCCTGGTGGATGCGCAGCGTCTCGGCGATCTGGCTGCCCACGGTGAACACGGGATTCAGCGAGGTCATCGGCTCCTGGAAGATGTAGGCCACCTCCGCGCCGCGCACCGTGCGCAGCACGGGCTCGGGGGCCCCGACGAGCTCCCGGCCGCGGAGCTTGACCGAGCCGGTGACGGTCGCCGAGCCGGGCAGCAGCCCGGCGATGCTCATCGCGGTGACGCTCTTCCCGCACCCCGACTCACCGACCACCGCGAGCACCTCGCCCGGGCGGACGTCGAACGACACCCCGTCGACGGCGGACACCCGCCCGTCGTCGGTTCGGAACGTGACCCTCAGGTCGCGCACGTCGAGCACGGCGTCGCCGGCCTGGGCCGTCACCGGGAGCTCCTCGGGTCCAGGGCGTCGCGCAGCGCGTCGCCGAACAGGTTGAAGGCGAGCGCCACGAGCATGATCGCGAGGCCGGGGATCACCGCCGTCCACGGTGCTTTCGCGGCGTACTGCTGGGCCTCGGAGAGCATCGTGCCGAGGCTCGGGGAGGGCGGCTGGATGCCGAGCCCGAGGAACGACAGCACCGACTCGCCGATGATCACCTGCGGCATGGCCACCGTGGCCTGCACGATCACGGCGGAGAGCGCGTTGGGGAGCACGTGACGGCCGAGCACCCACGCGTCGCCCGCCCCGTCCACCAGCGACGCGGAGACGAAGTCGAGGTTCTTGAGCCGGAGTGTCTCCGACCGGACGACGCGGATCATGCTCGGGATCTGGGAGATGCCCAGCGCGAGTGCCGCGTTGCCGAGGCTCGGGCCGCGGATGGCGGCGAGCCCGACCGCCAGCAGCAGGAACGGGAAGGCGAGCATCAGGTCGGTGAAGCGGGAGATCACCGCGTCGAGCGCCCGGAAGTAGCCGGCCGCAAGACCCAGCGGCACCCCGACGGCCAGGATGAGCGCGACGGCGAGCACGCCCACCTCCAGCGAGGCCCGCAGCCCGTACAGGATCCGCGACAGGATGTCGCGGCCGAGGTCGTCGGTGCCGAGGGCGAACCCCACGGTGCCGGGGATCTGGAACGGGGCGTCGAAGTGGACCTGCGCGGGGGAGTAGGGCGCGAGCACGGGAGCCAGCACCGCGGCCACGACGGCCACAGCCAGTACGGCGAACCCCGCGATGCCCAGCGGACTCCGGCGGAGCCTGCGCAGGGCCGCGCGGCGCCGCGGCGGTTCGACGCCCGGCTCCGGTGCCGCAGGGGTGACGATCTCGGTGGCGGTCATGCCGGCTCTCCTGCCACGCGGATCCGCGGGTCGATCAGCGAGTACGCGAGGTCGACCAGGAAGTTGATAACGATGTAGGCCGTGGCCGTCACGAGCACCACCCCTTGCAGCACGGGATAGTCACGCTGGAACACCGCGTCGATCGTCATCTTCCCGAAGCCGGGCAGGCTGAAGATCCCCTCCGTGACGACGGCACCGGAGATGAGGATGCCCAACTGCAGCCCGACGATGGTGGTCACCACGACGAGGCTGTTGCGCAGCGCGTGCCGCCCGATCACCCCGCGCGGCGAGACCCCTTTGGCCCGCGCCGTGCGGATGTAGTCGGCCCCGAGCGAGTCGAGCATCGCCGAGCGGGTCTGACGCATCACGACCGCCGCGATGCCCGTGCCGAGTACGAGCGCGGGCAGCACGAGGTGGTGCAGGTTGTCGATCGGGTTCTGGGTGAGTGGCACGAAGCCGGAGGCGGGAAAGACTCCCAGGCCGACCGACAGGTAGAGGATCGCGATCAACCCGAGCCAGAAGTTCGGCACGGAGAGCCCGAGCAGCGCGAGCCCGTTGGCGAACCACTCCGCGGGACGGCCGCGCCGGACGGCCGCCACCACACCGGTGGAGACGCCCAGCACGACCGCCACCAGCATCGCCAGCAGCGACAGCTCGATCGTCACCGGCAGCGCGGTGGCGATCATCGTCGAGACCGGGATGCCGGTCCGCGTGGAGCTGCCGAAGTCACCCTGCAGTGCGCCGAGTACGAACTTCCCGTACTGCACGATGATCGAGTCGTCGAGCCCGAGCCGCTCGCGCAGTGCCGCGAGCGACGCAGGGTCGCGTTCTTCCCCGGCGAAAGCGAGCGCCGGGTCGCCCGGCAGGGCGCGGACGCCGAGGAACACCACGATCGTGGCGAGCACCAGCGTCAGCGCCGACTGCCAGAGCCGGTTCAACAGGTAGGACCGCATGCCTTCGGCGTCCCGTCAGACCCGGGTGAGTCCCGCGAAGGCGACCCGCACGATCCCGTCCGGGAAGACCTGCACGCCCGACACCGAGTCGGCGACGCCGGTCAGGTTGCGCTGGCGGTACAGGTAGACGATCGGGTCGGCCTCGTGGATCTTCGTGACGATCTCGCCGTAGAGCCGCACCCGCTCGGCCTGGTCCGTGCTGGTGCGGGCCTGGGTGAGCAATGCGTCGAGCGCCGGGTCGCTGTAACCGGCCACGTTCTGGCCGCCACCGGTGCTGAGGTAGTTGGCGATGTTGTTGTCCGGGTCGATCCGGCCCGACCAGCCCAGCTGCAGCATCTCGAAGTCACCGCGGTCCTGCTGGTCGAGCAGGGCCGAGTACTCCACCGGCTGGATCTCCAGGTCGAAACCGCCGGTGGCCACCGTGGCCTGCAGCGCCTGCGCCAGCCTCAGCGAGTCGGGGTTGTTCGACGTGATCATCGCGATCTTGTAGGGAATCGTGACGCCGGCCTCCTCCAGAAGCTTGCGAGCGGCGTCCGGATCGTGCGGCGTGCAGGCCTGCGCGGCCTCACTGGTGAAGGCGGTGTCCGGGCTGATCGGCGAGCACGCCGACGCGTAGAGCCCGCCGAACACAGCCTGTACGAGGCCCTGGCGGTCCACCGCGAGCTCGAACGCCCGGCGCACCCGGGGGTCGTTCGCCACCGGCGTGCCCTTGTCCCCGAGCGGGTTGTCGAGCCCGGCCACGTTGCCGATGTTGAAGGTGATGCCCTGGTAGCCCAGGGAGTTCGACTCCAGAACCTGGATGCCCGGCGTGGTGCGCAGGGCGGGGGTGTCCTGCGTCGAGAGTGTGTCGGCCACCTGGGCGTCACCGGAGCGCAGGTTCGCGGCCCGGATGCTGGCGTCGGAGATGATCCGGTAGGTGATCCGGTCGAGGTGCACCTTGCCGGCGTCGTAGTAGTTCGGGTCGCGCACCACGTCGATCGAGTTCTGTGCCACGCGCTTCTCGAACTTGAACGGCCCGACGCACACCGGCGCCGTCCCGAACTTGTCCCCGAGCTGCTGCAGAGCCGCGGGGCTCATGATCATTCCGGCTCGGTCGGCGAGCACCGACGTCAGCGGGGCAAACGGGGTCGACAGGTGGACGACCACGGTGCTCGCGTCGGTCGCCTCGACCGAGGTGACCGGTCCGAGCTCGCTCTTGCGCCCGGATCCCGCCATCGTGAGGTTGCGCTGGAACGTGGTGACCACCGACTGCGCGTCCATCGGGGTGCCGTCGGCGAACTTCACCCCCTGACGCAGCGGGATCGTGACGCTCAGGCCGTCAGCGGAGACCGTGGGGAGCGCGGTGGCCAGCTGCGGAACGATCTGCGTGTGCTCGTCGAGGTCGTAGAGCTTCTCGCACATCGTGTGGAACACGTAGCGCGAGTAGAGCGAGCGGGACTGCGTGGGGTCGAGCATGTCGGGCTCGGCCGACAGTGCCATGACGAGCGTGCCGCCCTGTTGCACCGCGGCGGGGTCGGCCGGGGTACCGAACGAGTCGGTGGCGGGTGCCGCGGCGGGCCCGTTGCTCTGCTGCACGGGTGCGCAGCCGACGGCGACCGCCGCTGCCAGTGCGATCGCGAGCGCTCCCGCGCCGCGCCCCCGGATCCGTCGTGATACCAGGCTGCGCTTCATCGTCTTGCGTTCTCCCTTGAGCCGTCATTCGGTCGGGTGAACGTAATGCGCTTCTAGAAGCCGAGGCCATGGTGTAAAGGCAGTCTTGATCTAGCTGAAACACGGGGTGCACATCGCGGGCCCGGCAGCACGGCCCGGCACACTGGGATGCATGACCCGCCGGCTCGGGGCGCCCTGAATGCCCGCGCTCGACGCGGCGCAACAGCGTGAGAGGTTCGCCGCCGCCAGGGTGGCCCGCCTCGCCACGCTGCGCGCCGACGGCACACCGCGCCTGGTGCCCATCACGTTCGCGCTCGTGGACGGGCTCGTGTGCTCCGCCGTCGACGAGGTCAAGCCCAAGCGGAGCACCCGCCTCGCGCGGCTCGACGACGTCCGGCGCGACCCGCGGGTGGGCGTGATCGTCGACCGCTACGACGACGACTGGTCCGCGCTGTGGTGGGTGCGCGTGGACGGCACCGCGGAGATCCACGAGGGCGGCTCGCTGCGGGAGCGGGCACTCGCCGACCTGCGGGTGAAGTACCCGCCCTACGCCGCCGAGCCGCCGTCGGGCGCGGTGCTCGTGATCACGCCGTCGCGCTGGAGCGGGTGGACCGCGACAGGCTAGTCGGTGAAGTAATGACCTTCTTCCAGGTCTGCGATGAGCGTGGTGTGCACCGGATGCCATCCGAGCTGCTTGCGGGTGAGTGTGCTCGAAGCCTGGACGTCCATCGACAAGAAGGCGCCCAGCCAGCCGAAATGGGCCTCGACCTTCTCCGGGGGAACGGCGGTCACCGGCAGCTTCAGGTGCCGGCCGATGACCTCGGCGATGTCACGAACCGGCACGCCCTCGTCGTCGACCCCGTGCAGCAGCGCGCCCGCGGGCGCTGTTTCCAGCGCCAGCCGGAACAGGTGCGCGGCGTCGAGCCGGTGCACGGCGGCCCAGTGGTGGGAACCATCGCCCGGGTAGGCCGAGACGCCGGTGGTCCGGGCGATGCTGATGAGGCGGGGGACGAACCCGTGATCGCCCTTGCCGTGAACCGACGGTGGGAGCCGCACCACCGAGGCACGCACGCCGCGCGCGGCCGTCGCGAGTGCTGCCAGTTCGGCGGGCATTCGGGGTGCGGCCGGCGACCCGGCATCAGGCATGTCCTCTTCGGTCACGACGCCGCCAGGCGTGAGCCCGGCGGTCCCGGAGGTGATGACGAAGGGGCGATCGGATCCCGTGAGCGCCTCGCCGAGGGTCTCGACGGCACGAAGATCCGTGCGCACGGCGCCCGGATGGTCGGAGAAGTCGTGGATGAACGCGGTGTGGATCACGCCGTCCGAGGCGGCCGCTCCTCTGCGCAGGCTGTCGAGGTCGTCGAGGGCGCCGCGGTGCACCTCGGCCCCGGCGGCCGCCAGTGACGTGGCGGCCTCATCCGAGCGGGCGAGCCCGAGGACCTCATGTCCGGCGCTCTGCAGTTCGCGGACGATGGCGCTACCGATGAATCCGGTCGCGCCGGTGACGAAAACGCGCATGGTGCATTCCTTCGACGAAGCAACGTGGTCGGTCCCGAGCGGCACCGGGCCGGTGCGGTGCTCGTGATTCGACCTTGCGGCCGGGGAGCGCTCCGGGTCCAAGGCCCGTTCCGTACCGGGCAATACACGTGAGGCATCACCGCAGGTCAGATGGGTTTGCGTCGACGGTATGCCCGGCGCGAGAGGTTACGATGCGGACATGCCAGAATCGGCGCCGGTGGACCTCGATCTGCGGCTGGTGCGGTACTTCACCGTCGTCGCCGACCACCGCCACTTCGGCCGCGCGGCCGCCGCGCTGCGCATCGCCCAGCCATCCCTGAGCCGGCAGATCCGCCGCCTCGAACAGGAGCTCGGCGCCCGTCTGCTCGACCGCACCCCCCAGGGCAGCAGGCTCACCGAGGCCGGGGAGGTCTTCCTCCCTCGTGCCAAGGCGCTGCTGCGCTCCGCCGCCCAGGCCGCGGCGCAGACCCGCGCTGCTGCCCAGCCCAGCCGCATCACCATCGGCTATACCACGAACCTGATCGTCACCCCAGCGGTGCGCGAGCTTCGGCGTCAACACCCCGATGCCGACGTGCGCAGCGTGCACCTGCCCTGGAACGAGCCGCGCGATGCCCTGCTCGACCACCGCGTGGACGTGGCGGTGACCAGGCTGCCGATCGGTACCGACCAGCTGCACGTCACGATCCTCTACGACGAGCCCCGGGTTCTGCTCGTACCTCTCGACCACCGCCTGGCCGGCAAGGAATCCGTCACCTTCGACGACATCGCCGGAGAACCCATGCCCCGGGTGTCGGACGACCTGACCTGGAACGCCTACTGGCGCATCGACCCCCGGCCCGACGGGAGCCGGGCGCCCGACGGTCCGGTCGTAGCGGACGTCGAGGACAAGTTCGAACTCATCGCCTCCGGGCAGGCCGTGGCCATCGTCCCCGCCGGGGAGCGTGTTCGCAGCATCCGTCCCGACCTCACCACGGTCGCCCTGGAGGGCGTCGAGCCGAGCCACGTCGTGCTGGCCACCCGCGCCGGCGACCGCAGTCGTCTCGTGGCGGCCTTTCGCAGATGCGCCGACGCCCTCCTTGCCGGTCCGAGGTCACCGATCGCCCCCAGCCGCTGACCCGGGGGTTCTCACCAGGCGCAAGACGGGGGCGATCCGTCGCGGACCGGGGGCGTACCTCCTGGAACGGCATGACCGGGGAACCGATCCTGAACCGGCCTGAACCAGTACACGTTTCCTGGCTATCGACAAGCACGAAGGAGCATCTCGATGTCCGCCGAACTCAGCTGGATCCTCGTCGTCGTCTTCATGCTCATCGGGGTCACCGCGATCCTGCGACGGCGACTCTCCGGGGGAACCGTGATGATGACCGCTGCCGTGCTGGTCATGGCAGGCCAACTGATCACGATGTCCGGCATCGTCACCTGAGCCGGCGGCGCCCGTCCGTCACGTGCTCACCTGGACGACGGCCTCGATCTCCACAGCGATGTCGAACGGCAGCTCGGCCATCCCCACCGCGGACCGGGCACCGCGCCCGGCGTCGCCCAGAACCTCGACCAGCAGGTCGGAGCAACCGTCGATCACCGCGGGCGTCCGGTTGAACCCGGGAGCGCAGTTGACCATGCCGAAGATCCGTGCCACCCGCCGGACCCGGCCGAGGTCGCCGATCTCGGCCCGCAGCGCCGCGAGGAGCTGCAGGCCGGTGAGCCGAGCGGCCTCCCGCGCGGCGTCGAGGTCCAGACCGCCGTCGCCGACCTTGCCGACGACCATGCTCCCGTCCGACCGCACCGGGCCCGACCCGGAGAGATACACCAGGTCACCCACCGTCGCAGCCGGCACGTAGTTCCCGGCCGGGCTCTTCGGGGTGGGGAGCTCGAGGCCCAGTTCTCGCAGTCGCGCGTCGACATCCACGCCCTGACCGTACGGTGCAGCGGCCCGTTGCGGATCTTCCCGTGCCGCGAGGACGAGGATCTCGATCGTCCGGGGGGCTGGTCCCTGCCCGGAAGCTCGGGCTCAATATCCACATGAGGTCAAGCGCGCCCGAGCCGGCGGCGACGATCGGTGACGTCGCCGTCCGCTTCGGACTGCCGCAGCACGTACTGAGGCACTGGGAGAGCGTCGGGCTCCTCACACCGGCCCGGGACTCCTCCGGGCACCGCCGGTACGGCCCGGCAGAGCTGGCGCGGATCGCGATGATCCTGATGGGCAAGGAGGCGGGGTTCGGTCTCGGCGAGCTGCAGGTGCTGCTCTCCGGGCCCGATCCGATGCGGCACGCCGACCGGCTCCGTCGCCACGTCGCGGTACTGGACCGGAGGATCGCCGAGGCCACGGCGGCGAAGGAGCTGATCGAGCACGCCCTCGCGTGTCCGCTGCCCTTCGCCGAGTGCCCGCACGCCCGCGAGCAGATCGACGCGCGCATTCCGGCCGAGCCCGCCTGACCGGCTACACCTGGTCCTGCGGGCCGAACACGGTGTCGAGCTGTGCGTCGAGCACGGCGAGGGCGTGCTCCGGGGAGTAGTGGCCGCCGAGCACGTGGACGCCGAGCCCGTCGACGAGTGCGAGCAGGGCCGTTGCTGCGACCTCCGGGTCACTCACCCGGCCGGCCGCTCGTATCTGGTCGGCGAAGAACGCCCTGAGGACCCCGGTGTTCTCGCGCAGCTCCGCGGCGACGTGCGGCCGGACGGCCGCGTGAGCGAAGAAGGCGAGGGCCACCCGGCCCTCCGCGGCACGCTCCTCGTCGAGCGGGAGCATCTGCACCAGTAGCGCCCGCACCAGCCCTCGTGGGCCCGGGACGTCATCCGGGGCGGCCGTGGCCAGGCGGGCCTGGACACTGCGGCCCACCATCTCCAGGGCGAAGACCATCATCTCGTCCTTGGTGTGGAAGTAGTGCTGCACCATGCCGGTCGAGACCCCGGCCTCGGCTGCCACATGGCGCAGGCTCACGGCCTCGAGACCCTGCTGGGCTGCCACCCGCATGAGGGCGTCGGCTATCCGGGCGCGCTGCGCCTGATGATCGACCCGCTTCGGCACCCGCACACCCTTTCACATTGCAGTCGTATTGACTCGTCTGCCGAGCGTCTTTACATTGCAGTCGTAATGCAAAATCACCCAGGGAGAGCCCGATGCCGACCACCACACGGACCCTGCCCTTCGAGCGCCCCGGCGTCCTCGAGCCGCCGCCGGCCTACGCCGAGCTGCGCCGTACCGAGCCCGTCGCCCGCGTGACCACGCCCGACGGCACGCAGGCGTGGCTCGTCACCTCCTACGACGCAGTCGCGACCGTGCTCGCGGACCCACGGTTCGGCGTGGCGCCACTCGGCGGCGGCGACCCGGGCAACCACACCCTGTTCCAGGACGGCGACGCCCACGCACGGCTCCGTCGCCTGGTGTCAACGGTCTTCACGCCGCGGCACGTGGAGTCGATGCGAGCCCGCATCGAGGAGCTGGCCGCCGATCACGTCGCCGCGATGGCTGCGGCGGGCCCGCCTGCCGACCTGGTCGACGCCCTCGCGGCCCCGTTGTCGATCACGACGATCGGTGAGCTGCTGGGCATCCCCGCCGACGACCGCGCTCAGCTGCGCCGCTGGGCCGACACCGTGCTCACGGTGGACATGTCGGTGCCCACCGGGGAGCTCGACGGAGCTGCGATGGAGCAGGCGTGGGAGTCACTGAGCGGTTATGCCGCCGAGCTGGTGGCGACCCGGCGGTCCGATCCCGGTGACGACCTCATGAGCGCACTGATCGGTGTGCACGACGCGCAGGACGGGCGGCTCAGCGGGGACGAGCTGACCGCGATGGTCACCACGCTCGTCAGCGCCGGCTACCTGAGCGCCTGCAACGTGATGTCCGTGGCGGTGATCCATCTCGTCGGCACCGGCCGGCTGGCACGCCTCGCCGGCGCCCCCGAGCAGCTGGACGCCACCGTCGAGGAGGTGTTGCGCCACCAGTCCGGTGTCACCGGCGAGGTACTGCCGCGGTGGGCCCACGAGGACGTCGAGCTGGGAGAGACGCGCATCGCGGCCGGCGACATGGTGCTCGCCCGGCTCGAGGCCGCCAACCGCGATCCCGACCGGTTCCCGGACCCCGACCGTTTCGTGCCCGAGCGGCCCAACCCGCACCTCGCGTTCGGCCGCGGCCCGCACCACTGCCTCGGCGCGGCCCTGGCCCGTACGGAGATCCGGGCGGCCCTGCACGCACTCGCGGTGCGGCTGCCCGGCCTGCGCCTGCGTGATCGGGTCGAGGACATTCCCTGGATCCACGGGTTCGTCGACTCCGGACCGGCCGCAGTGCACGTCACGTGGTGACGCGACCGGGACGCCTCACTACGGGAGCCGGTGCAGGAAGTCGGTGACCGCCCGGTGGGTGGCATCCGGTTGTTCCAGGTGGGGCGCGTGGCCGCAGTCGAGTACCAGCAGCTCGACCGGACCGGTAGCCGTGTCGCGCACCGCCTCGACGTGGGCCACGGTGCCGTAGGGGTCGGCCGTGCCCTGGATCGCGAGCACCGGACAGCTGATCGCGGACAGCTCGGGCCGGATGTCCCAGTCGCGGAACGCGTCATCGAGCCAGACGTCGTTCCAGTTCCAGAACGTGACGTCGGGGTCGCGGTGGTGGCGGGCCATGCGGGTGCGCAGGTCGCCCTCGGTGTAGTCGCGGCGGGCCTGCTCGATCCCGACGAGACCCACGTCCTCCACGAACGCATGGGGAGCCAGCACGACCACGCCGGTGGCGTCGCTCCCGGCCAGCAGCGCGATCGACGCACCGTCGCTGTGCCCGACCAGCACCGGGCGCTCCAGCCCGAGCGCGGAGCACAGCGCCGGGACGACGGTGGCGGCCTCGTCGTGCATGAACCGCGGCGTGCGTTTCTCCCGTGGCAGGTCAGAGTACCCGTGTCCGAAGCGGGAGTAGGCCAGCGCCCGGCGGCCGGTGGCGGCCGCGATGCGTTGGTGGAAACCGCGCCACAGCCCTACCGATCCGAGGCCCTCGTGGAGGAACAACAAGGGTGCGAGCTCGCCACCGGCGGTATCGGCCGGCACGTCGTCGTACTCGATCCGTCCACCGGGCAACTCGACGCTCGGGAGATCCGGCACCCGCTGACCCTAGTCGAGGAGCGCCGTGAGCTTCCGCGGGGCGATGACCCGGTAGGCGTCCAGGACGATCTCGCCGATCTCGTCCCAGTCCACGTCGTCGACGTCGAGGTAGACCCCCAGCCAGCCGCGGCCACCGACGTAGGGCGGCCGGAAGAACCGGGTGGGGGCCGTGGAGACGAGTTCCTCCTGCGCGCCCGCCGGCGCCGCGCACCAGAACGCGACCCGGTCGTCGTGGTGCCGGTCGGCATACATCACGAACGTCCTGCGGATGAACCAGGTGGGCTCGCCGTGCTGAGCGGAGCTTGCGGAGCGAACATCAGCGCTGACCTTCTCGGTCACCTCGGGCAGCGCCAGGCACAGGGCCCGCAGGGGCGGTGGAGCGGGTCGGTCATCCGCGCGCCGCCGGCTTGATCACGGGGCGGTAGCTGCCCATCGTCCAGACGTTGCCCTCCGGGTCGAGCACCGCGAACTCCCGGGAGCCGTAGGGCTGGTCGGTGAGCTGCAGCACCACCTCGGCCCCGGCGGCGACGGCCCGGTCGTGATGGGCGTCCACGGCGTCGGCGCCGTCGGCGACGAGGTAGATCACCGCGCGGCCGGTGTCGAACCGGTCGTCACCGCCCGCCCGCGTGCCGAGCATGACGACCCCGTCGCCGAAGCTCAGTTCCGCGTGCGCGACGGCGCCCTTGTCGTCGGTGTACACCTGCTGCTCGACGAGGCCGAGCGCGCGCGTCAGGAATGCGATCGCGGCACGCGGGTCGTCGTAACGAAGAGTGGGGTGAACGCTCATGAAGCGGACAGTAGGCCCGGTCCGCGGGGCGTGGCTTGAACGAATGGGAACTGTTTGCCCTGTTCGTGGCGGCGTGGAGCGGGGCAGGAGCGGGACCTACGCTGGAGAACCGTGCCGGACGACCTCCTCGCAGAGCTGGTCGGACTGCTCCCCGTCGGCGTCTTCGTTCTCGACGACGACGGCCGCGTGGCGCTGTGGAACCCGGCCGCGGAGCGCCTCACCGGCCGGCCCGCCGGCGAGATGGTGGGACGGTCCGTGATCTCCCACGGTCTCGCCGATCAGACCTCGATGATGTTCGACGCGTACACCGCCGCCCGGATCGTCGAGGAGATCCGATCCGGTGCCACCGTGAGCGGGAAGCTGACGGCCGGGGGCGGGAGTGGCGGCCGGCTCCACTTCCGTGTCGCGCCCGGTCCCGGATCCACCACGCTCGGCGTGCTGCACGACGTCGGCGACAAGGAGGCGTCGGACGAGGCGTTCGCGCTGCTCGACGCCCTCTGGGAGACCGCACCCGTCGGTCTCGCGTACTTCGACACCGAACTGCGGTACCGGCGCATGAACGGTGTGGTCTTCGAGACCGTCGGCGGCAGTGCCGAGGATCGGGTGGGCCGCACGCCGGCGGAGGTGCACGGGCCCGTCGGCGCCACGTTCGCGGAGGGGCTGCGGGCGGTGCTCGCCGACGGGCGGCCGCGGTCCGCCGTTCCCGTGGTGGGCCGGTTGTGGCACGGACGGGGGCCGTTCCAGGAGTGGCGGGTGCACTACTACCCGGTGCGGATAGCCGACGGAGCGGTCTGCGGGGTCGGTGTGGTGATGGAGGAGGTCACCGCAGCCGAACGCACCCGCCGCGCGTTGCAGGAGTCGGCCGCGGAGCGCGAGCATGCGCTCAACCGCTACCAGAGCCTCGTGGAGGCCACGAGCGCTGCGGTCTGGATCCGCGAGGCCGACGGCAGCGCCCGGCGTGACGCTCCCGGGCTGCGCACGATCACGGGCCAGACGGAGGCGGAGCACAGAGGGTGGGGGTTCCTCGACGCCGTCCACCGCAGGCACCGCCACGAGCTCGAAGCGGCGTGGCGGGCGGCCGCCGTGGCCGAACCCGCCATCGTCTTCATCCGCACCTATCGGCTGCGGACGGCCGGCGGTGGCTATCGCTGGTTCCGCATGCGCGCCGTCCCCGTGCACTCGGCGGGCCGGGTCGTCGAATGGGTGGGCACCGAGACCGATGTCGACGACCAGATGCGCATCCGCGAGCGGCTGTGCGTGCTGGCGGAGGCGACGCACGCGATGAACGCCGCACTCGATCCCGAGGGGGAGCTGGTGGCGCTGGCCGAAGCGACGGTCCCGCAGTTCGCCGATGTCTGCCGGGTGTTCCTGCTCGACCCCGACCCGTTGCCGCCCCAGGGGCAGGTCGCCGACGGGACGCCGGCCGAGGGGCCGCTCTCCGGGCGCAGGGCGGTCACCCGCATGGCCGCCGGGGTTCCCCCCATCCCGGCCAGCGCCGAACGCTTCACCTTCCCCCCGGAGCACCCGCTCGTCCGCTGCGTCCGTTCCGGTTCGCCCAGCTTGGCCACGGTGCCCGACACGTCGGGACAGTGGCGGGTCCCGCAGGAACAGCTCCAGTGGGGGAGCGACGTCGCGATCAACTCCCTGCTGATCGCGCCGGTGTTCTCCGGCGGCGCCGTCGTGGCGGCTCTGATGTTCCTCGCAGGGGGCGACCGGTCGCCCTACACAGCGGACGACCTTGCACTCGTCCGGGAGCTCGCGTCGCGCGCGTCGGCCGCCGTGGAGAACGCGATGGCGTTCCAGCAGAGCCGCGAGGTGTCGCTGGCGCTGCAGAAGGCGATGCTCACCGAGCCCCCGCGCTATCCCGGTGTCGAGATCGAGGCCCGCTACCGTCCCGCAGCGGCGCAGCTGCAGGTCGGTGGCGACTGGTACGACGCGTTCACGCTGCCGGGGGGCGACCTCGCGGTCGGTGTCGGCGACGTCGAGGGCCACGACCTGCCCGCCGCGGTCACGATGGGCCAGCTGCGCAGCATGCTCCGGGGACTCGCCCACGACAGCCATGCCGCGCCGTCCGTGGTGCTCGCCCGGCTCGACCGGGTGCTCTCCGGGCTGGAGGTCACCCGGTTCACCACGCTCGTCTACGGACGGCTCGGCATCTCCGGGGGGCGCGCCGTGTTCCGCTGGTCCAATGCGGGCCACCCCGCACCGATCCTCGTCGGCCCGGACGGGCAGGCGCGGCTGCTCACCAGCCGCGTCGACCTCGTGCTCGGGCTCTATCCCGGCACGCGCCGCCACGATGGCGTCGCCGAGATCCCGCCGGGGTCGACGCTGCTGCTCTACACCGACGGGCTGTTCGAGCGGCGTCGCGACCACGCCGACGCGGCGGGCAGCGCTCTGCTCGACCTCGTGCGCCGCGGCGTCCCCCTGCCGCTTCCGGAGTTCTGCGACCACCTCGTGCGGGGCACCATCGCCGACACCGGTGACGACATCGCGGTGCTCGCGCTGCGGGTGGCGGAGTCCGGATGATCCTCGACGACCTCGTCCGGCGGGCCGCCGCGCTCGCCGCCGGACCCCGGCGCGCGATCCTCGGCATCACCGGGAGCCCGGGTGCCGGCAAGTCCACCCTCGTGGCAGCGCTGCTGGCGCGATTGCCCGGTCACTCCGTGGACCACGTCCCGATGGACGGGTTCCACCTCGCCGACGTGGCGCTCGAGTCGATCGGGCGCCGCGACGCCAAAGGGGCACCCGACACCTTCGACGTCGGCGGCTACGTCGCGCTGCTGCGCAGGCTGCGCGCCCTGGACGAGACCGGCGCCCCCGCGGAGGACGTGATCTACGCGCCCGCGTTCGAGCGCGACCTCGAACAACCCCTCGCCGCCGCCATCGCCGTGCCCGGCACGGCACGGCTGGTGCTGACCGAGGGCAACTATCTGCTGCTCGATCAGGGGCAGTGGGCCCAGGTCCGTCCCGAGCTCGACGAGGTGTGGTTCTGCGACCCGCGCCCGGACGTCCGGCTCGCGCAGCTCACCGCCCGCCACGTCGCGTTCGGGAAGGAACCCGCCCGCGCCGCGGCGTGGGTGGCCGCCGTGGACGAGCCGAACGCCGTGCTCGTGGAGGCCACCAGGCACCGGGCCGACCTGATCGTGCCGGCCACGGTGCTGGAGTCGCTGCCCGCGGTCAGCTGAGCCGCTTGCCGGGGCCCGGCGCCTCCCTGTCGGCGGCCTCAGTGGTGGTGGGCCGATCGGTGCGCCGCGAGCACGTCGAGGCCGAAGTCGGACTCCGGGTCGCGCCACACCGAGTGGGCGTGGTTGACCTGGCGCTGCGTGTTGTCCCACTCCGTCAGCAGCCGCGGGCCCTGCAGCCGGTAGTAGTGCGGTTCGCCGTGATTCATGGAACCGGCCCAGGCGAGATGCACCTCGTCGAGCGCCGCGGCTTCGCGGTAGTTCGGGAGCGGGGAGATCTCGTCCGGTACGCGGCCGAGGTAGGTGCCGAGCAGCTGCAGCAGGAGCTCCCGCTGCCCGGCGTCGAGCTCGGAGGCGGGCACACCCTTCGGGGTGCTGGTCAGCGCCAGTGCCCGGTGGCCGTCGCGGTCGACGCCCGATTCGGTTTCGGACTGGGCGCTGCGTCGGCGCAGGTTCTCCTGCTGCTGCGGGTCGGGGAAGCGGCCCCGCCACACGTCGACGAGCGGCTTGGCCTCGTCGCCCTCGCCGATGCGGGACCGGTTGGCCCCGACGATGTCGGTGGGGGCGTGGGGGAGCAGCAGCGCGCGCTCGGCGAGCTCGGGCCGCAGTGAGCGCACGAGCTCGCGTGCGAGATCCTCCGGTGCCCCGAGAGGGCGCAGCGTCGCCCCGCCGAGCAGCGCCGATGTGGCAGGGTCGGCGCCCAGGAAGCACGGCGTGGTCGCCGCGACGCGCCCGTCGACGACCAGGTTGTTGAGCGACACGTGGTGGCCGCCGAACCGCCATCCCCACGGCGCCGCCCCGCCGGGCTCCCCGAACACCCGCAGGTAGTACATGCCCGGGTCGCGGCCACGCTCCCTGCCGAACGTCGCGGTGAAGCCCTCGACGTGGTCGAGCACGTTCTCCAGGCCCATCACCGTGGCCGCCGTGACGTAGCCGGCGGTGGACAGGCCCGTGGTGACCAGCCGCATCGCGAGCCGCTGCTGAGCGGGGCGTTGCTGGTGGAGCGTGAGACCGCCGTGGTCGGTCGGCGTGTAGAACCAGCGGAGCCGTTCGGCGTCGGACGGGTCGTCCGCGCCCGGCGTGGCGCCGCAACCCACCTCCCGCTGTTCCGCGTCGAGGGACTCCAGCCACTCGCCCGCCGCCTCGGCCATCCGGTCCGCGACGTCTCGGGTCGCGTCGGTCGCTGCCAGCACCATGCCGCGACAGTACGTCGTCAGGCGCCGTCGAACATCGTGATCGGGACGGGCAGTGGGCGGCTCAGCCGAACGACGCCGGGCCGCTGTACCCGCGGGGGCGCCCCGGTCGGATGTCGCACCGGATGGCGGACGGGTCGAGCCCGGTCAGGTCGGCGATGAGCGACCGGACGGCGACGTCGGCGTCGGGCATCGCGGGCACGGTCGTTGATGCCTCGATCTCAGGTACGTACAGCACCATGCCCCGCTCGGAGAGCCAGGTCAGCACCTCGAACGTGCGCTCGCCACCCCCCGCGGCCACAGCGTCAAGGTTAGGCCTAACGGCTGCTCTCGTCGCAGGCGGACGCCGAGCAGTCCTGGTCGGTACCGGACTCCGCGGGCGCCCGTTGCCACAACAAGCCCGCGCGCGGTGGCGGGCTCGTGGCGTCCGACGCGGCACGAGGATCGGGATCCGGCGCGGGGTCGGAACCGCCGAACAGACCCTCACCGGGAGAGTCGTCCTCCTCACCGGGCGGGACGGGGACGGTGCCCGACGGGGCGCCGGTGGGTGTCGGCGTCGCGCCGGCCTCCGGCGTCGGCTGCGTGGACGTCCCCGCGCCCGGTTCCGCGGTGGAGGGCGCCTCGCCGATGGGCCGGAACGGGGCGAACGGCTCCGCCGGTTCGTCGTCCAGCGCCTCCGCCATGAACTGGTGCCACACCTCGCCCGGCAGCGTCGCGCCCTCGATCGGCGTGCCCCGCGCGGTACGGATGGGGGAGTTCATGTCCGTGCCCATCCACACCGCCGCGGCGATCGACGGGGTGAAGCCCGCCATCCACGCATCGTTGTTCTGCCCCTCGAACCGGGACTGCACGGTGCCCGTCTTCGCCGCCACCGGTCGTCCGCCCGGGAGGGCCAGATCGTCGTGCGCTGCCACGTCCATCATCGACTCGGCGACGTTGCGGGCCACTCGCTCCGGGAACCGCCGCTCCCCGTCGGTGGCGGCCTGGTAGAGCACACGGTCATCGGCGGTGACGACCGACGTCACGAGGTGCGGCTGGCGCCAGACCCCGCCGGCCGCGACCGTCGCGTACGCCGAGGCCAGCTCGAGCGGGCTGACCTCCTTGTTGCCCAGCGCGATGCCCTCGGTCGGATCGTCGAGGGGCGCGGTGATGCCGGCAGAGCGGGCAGCGGCCGCAACCGCCTCGGGACCGACGCGCTTCGCCAGGGTCGTGAAGACGACGTTGTTCGACACCGTCATCGCCTGCTTGAGGTCGCACTGGTCGCAGTCGGCACCCTCGGCGTTGCGCAGCCCGGGCAGCTCCTTGCCGTCGAACTTCTCGCCCAGCCCGACCGGCGGGTCGCGCTGCAGGCCCGCGAGCACCACGAACGGTTTGAACGTCGACCCGGCGAGGCGACGGACCTTCGTGTAGTCCAGGCCGAGCCCGTTGTCGCCGCCGTAGTAGGCGAGCACCCCGCCGGTCTGCGGGTCGATCGCCACCATCGCGCTGCGCAGGTTGACGGGTTGGCCGCTGAGCACGTCGTGGGCGGCGGTGACGGCCTGCTCCTGGCGTCGTGCGTCGATCGTCGTCGTGATGCGCAGGCCCTCCTGGGCGAGGTCCTCGTCGGAGATCCCCAACGACTCGAGCTCCGCCTTCACCGCGGACACGATGTGCCCCCGGTTGTCGGACGGAACGCCGCCCGACGACGTCTTGCGGGGCACGGTGTGCGGGAACTGGGCGGCCTGCCGGTCGGGCGGTGCGAGCCAGCCCTCGGCGACCATGCCGTCGAGCACGAAGTTCCAGCGATCCACCGAGTGCTCGGGGTTGACCGCGGGATCCCAGCGCGACGGGGACTGGATCACCGCGGCGAGCAGCGCTCCCTCGCTGGGCGTCAGGTCCTGCACGTTCTTGCCGAAGTAGGACTGCGCCGCCGACTGGATGCCGTAGGCGCCGCGTCCGAAGTAGATCGTGTTGAGGTAGTCGGAGAGGATCTGGTCCTTGCTGCGCTCCTGGGAGATCTTGATCGCGAGGATCACCTCCTTGTACTTGCGCCAGAGCGTCTGCTCGTCTCCTACCAGCGCCTTCTTCACGAACTGCTGGGTGATGGTCGAGCCACCTCCGACGCCGCCGCGCAGCTGGTTCCACACCGCGCGCAGGATGCCGGTGACGTCGAAGCCCGGGTTGGAGTAGAAGGAGCGGTCCTCCGCGGAGAGCACCGCGTGTCGGACGTGCAGCGGTACCTGCTCGATCGGGACCTTCGTGCGGTTGCCCTCCTCCGGCACGAGGCGGGTGAGTTGCTCTCCGTCGACGAACGACACGGTGGCGACCTGGTTGTTCACCGCCTCGTCCGGGTTCGGCACCGAGAACACGATGAACCCGATCGCGAGCAGGAGCGCCGGGCCGAGCACCACGGCGGCGGCCGCGCCGATCAGCAGGTATCGCGGGCGGCGCCACCACGGCGTCGGCGTCCCTCCCCGCTCACCACGGGGTCTCCACGGGAGCGGCCACCGGATGCCGGGGCGTGCGCGGCCGGGAGCGCCGACGACGGGAATGACGTCCGTCGGCCCGGGGACGCGGTGGTCGGCGAATGCGTCGGGAAGTGGTGGCCTGCTGGGCGGGTGCTGCCGCGAGCCCACACCTGCGGGTTCTGTCGCTCGCCGGGACCGCTGCGGTGGCATCTCCGGCCGGCGCGCGGGGCGTCGCTCGGTGGGGCCTGTCGGACGGTGGGGTCGCGGGGTGCCTGCTCCGCCCAAACGTCCGACCGTCCTTCCGAGCCACCGCGCTCGTCTGCGGCGACCGAGCGGTCCAACGGAGGACGGCCGGGATGGATGTGCGGGGAGTACGGAGATCACCCGAACGAGTGACGCTCGAACCGGGCGACCAGCACGGCAATGCACACCGACCGTGACCGGATCACGGTCGCCGGGCCGCGACTCAGACCGTGGTCGGCATCACCGCCGCGGCGAGCAGCTCGTACGAGCGCAGCCGGTCGGCGCCGTCGTGTGTGCTGGTGACGACCATCAGCTCGTCCACACCGGTGCGCTCCACGAGTGCGTGCACGCCGTCGCGGACGGTGTCGGGGGAGCCGATGATCTGCCCGGCGAGCCGGTCCTCGACGAACGCCCGCTCCTGCTCGGAGTACGGGTAGGTGCTCGCCTCCTCCGGGGTCGGCACCGGCCCGGGCTGACCGAGCCGCAGCCGCAGGAACTGCAGCGCGCTCGGCAGGGCGAGCCGGCGGGCCTCCTCGTCCGTGCCCGCCGCCAGCACCGACGCGGCGATCATGGAGTAGGGCTGCGCGAGCATCGGTGACGGCCGGAACGTCTCGCGGTAGAGGGCCAGCGCGGGGAGCGTGTTCTCGGCACTGAAGTGGTGGGCGAACGCGAACGGCAGCCCCAGCAGCCCGGCCAGCTGGGCGCTGTAGCCGCTGGAGCCGAGCAGCCACATCGCGGGCTGCTGACCGTGCGCCGGCACGGCCACGACCGGTCCCTCGCCGCGGAAGTACGACGCCAGTTCCGTGAGCTCCTGGGGGAAGTCGTCGGCCCCCAGCGCTACCGCGCCCCGGCGCAGGGCGCGTGCGGTGCGCTGGTCGGTGCCGGGCGCGCGGCCGATGCCGAGGTCGATCCGGCCGGGGTGCAGGGCGTCGAGCGTGCCGAACTGCTCGGCGATGACCAGCGGCTGGTGGTTGGGCAGCATCACACCGCCGGAGCCGACGCGGATCCGCGAGGTGACACCGGCGAGGTGGGCGATCAGCACGGCGGGTGACGAGCTCGCGATCCCGGGCATCCCGTGGTGCTCGGCCACCCAGTACCGGTGAAAGCCCAGCTCCTCGACCCGACGGATCAGCGTGGTGCTGTGCGTCAGCGCCACGGTGGCCGTGGAGCCGGAGCCGATGGGCACGAGGTCGAGCACGGAGAGCAGCACGACACCGTGCAACCCCTCCGGACGATCTGTTCTTCCCCGTCGGTGGACACCGCCGAACGGCCCAGTCGGGGTGCCGCCAGGCGGGTGGAACGAAGCTGCTCCGGAGCGTCACGACAGGGTGAGGTATGCGTCCGCCCGCCGATCCGTACGACACGGGTCCGCTCGAGATCGACCCGCTTCGCGCCGTGCTCGCCGGTCTGCTCCGGACGCCGGGTGCCAGGGCGGCCCACGCGGTGGACAGCCGCCGAGGGATGATCGTCGCCGAGCTCGGGCTGACGGCGGAATCGGACGGCGCGGCCATCGTGCAGCTCGCGCGGGCCGCCGCTCCGGTCGCGTCCGGGGCGGACGGGCTCGACGACATGGTCGTCAGCACCCGCGGGTCGGTGCACCTGCTGCGGGAGTGCGACGAGCCGGGGACGTTCCTGCACGTCCGGCTGGACCGCGAGAAGGCGGACGTGGAAGCCGCCCGGCGAGCGCTGCGCGTGGCCGGTCTGCAGCAGGTGGTCCAGGCGGTCCGGATGCGCGTGGAGGCGGCGACGGCCGCACCGGTGGCGCCGCCCGCGCCGCCGGCGCTGCCCGCGCCGCCCGCACCGGCCGCGCCGCTCGCGCCGGTGGCGTCCCCCGCACCCCGGCCGTCGCCGTCTCCGCGCCCCGTGGGCAGCGGCAGGCCCGGGCCACCGCGGCCGGCGCCGGCTCCGATGCAGTTCCGCGTGCCCAACTACGTTCCCGCGCCTACTCCTGCTCCGGCCGCGCCGGCCGTGTCGACCGGCTCCGCGTGGCCACCCGCGCCGGCGCCGGTACACGCGCCCGGTGCGGTGCAGGCCTGGGCCCCCGTCACAGCTACTGCCGTGCAGTCCGGTGGGACGCCGCACCCGCTGACCGGCAGCGCACCGGTCCCGTTGGTCGTCGGCGCCCAGGCCCCGCTGCCTGGAGGTGCAAGTGGGCAGCCACTTGCCACGCAGGCCCCGACACCCGAGTGGTCGCCCGGTAGTCCGCCGGTGGCGCTGCCCGCTGGTGCATCGGCTCCGCAGCCCGGCCATGCGCCGGAGCCACCCCATCCACTGGCCCCTGCGCCCGGTCACGCGTCGGAGCAGCCGCCCAGTGCTGCGCGGGGATGGATGCCCGCCGGTGCGTCGGCTCTGCTGTCCAGCGCTGGGTTGGAGCCGGTGCCGCACGTGCAGGCGCCGGAACCGGGCGGTGTGCCGGAGCCGCAGCCCGCTGTCGCAGTGGTTGCGGGGCCATCGCCCGTGCCGCTGCCACGACGGGTGCCCGGACGCCCCCCGGCCGAGCAGCAGCCCGCGCTGGTGACGCTCACCGGCCTGCGGCCGGTCACCAGTACAGGGGCGCTCGCGGTGCTGGCGCTGCAGGAGGTCGAGCAGCGGGACGCCGAGGCACGAAACGCCGGGCCGCGCACGGAGCGACCACGCCGCGTCCCGTCGCCCCGTCCCCGCCCGCCGAACGTTGCTGCAGACGGTGTGTTGAAACAGGCATGGGCCGAGGACCTCGATGCGTTGAGGAGAGTGCTCGCCGGACTGCGCCGGCTCGCCTGACGAGCAGCCCGGCGACGCTGCCGAAAACCCCTGGCGGGCCACCTCTAGTGTCGCGGAAACGAGGTCCATTGCCCGGATCCGGTGGCCAGGCGGATGCATCGCAAGGCGGAGGAGGCGCCGATACCGCTGTTGTATCGGCGCCGACGACAACGCCGCGAGGCGCCGCCTGGGCGCCGGAGGCGGGTAAGAAGGCCTCGTTTCCTCGGCACTAGCATCGAATGCACACCAACCGACCGATGGAGGCCCCACGTGTCCGCGCCCGTATCCCCTGCCGCGTCCGCTCCCGTCCGGGTGCAGGCGGGGACGACGGCGGGTGCCGCCGTGCGTGAGGCGGGCCTGCCCACGAGCGGGCCGAGCACCGTGGTCGTCGTCCGCGATCCGGAGGGGCGCCTGCGCGACCTCGCCTGGGTGCCCGACGGTGACGTGGAGGTCGAGCCCGTCGGCGCCGACACCGAGGACGGCCGCAGCGTGATCCGGCACTCCGCCGCGCACGTGCTGGCCCAGGCGGTGCAGCAGCTGTACCCGGAGGCGAAGCTCGGGATCGGCCCGCCGATCACCGACGGCTTCTACTACGACTTCGACGTCGAGAAGCCCTTCACCCCCGACGACCTGACCAAGCTCGAGTCGGCGATGAAGAAGATCATCAAGGCCGGGCAGCGGTTCTCCCGGCGCCGCTTCGACTCGCTCGAGGACGCCCGCAAGGAGCTCGCCGACGAGCCGTACAAGCTGGAGCTGATCGAGCTCAAGGGCGGCCCGGAGTCCGAGGCGGCCGAGGACGGCGAGGTCATGGAGGTCGACGCCTCCGGCGAGCTCACCATCTACGACAACGTGCACGCCCACACCGGCGAGACGCTCTGGTCCGACCTGTGCCGTGGACCGCACATCCCGACCACGCGCTTCATCCCCGCCTTCAAACTCACCCGCACCGCGGCGGCGTACTGGCGGGGCAGCGAGAAGAACCCGCAGCTGCAGCGCATCTACGGCACCGCGTGGGAGAGCCAGGAGGCACTCGACGCCCACCTGGAACGGCTGGCCGAGGCCGAGCGCCGCGACCACCGCCGCCTCGGCGCGGAGCTCGACCTCTTCTCGTTTCCCGACGAGCTGGGCTCCGGGCTGCCGGTGTTCCACCCGAAGGGCGGGATCATCCGGCGCGAGATGGAGGACTACTCCCGCAGGCGGCACGAGGAGGCGGGCTACGAGTTCGTCTACACCCCGCACATCACCAAGGGCCGGCTCTACGAGATCTCCGGCCACCTCGACTGGTACGCCGACGGGATGTTCCCGGCGATGCACCTCGACGAGGAGCGCGGCTCGGACGGCGAGGTGCGCAAGCCGGGGCAGGACTACTACCTCAAGCCGATGAACTGCCCCATGCACATCCTGATCTTCGACTCGCGCGGCCGGTCGTACCGGGAGCTGCCGCTGCGCGAGTTCGAGTTCGGCTCCGTGTACCGCTACGAGAAGTCCGGCGTGATCCACGGGCTCACCCGCGTGCGGGGCATGACCCAGGACGACGCCCACATCTTCTGCACCCCCGAGCAGGTGCAGGACGAGCTCAAGTCGCTGCTGAAGTTCGTGCTCGACCTGCTGCGCGACTACGGCCTCGACGACTTCTACCTCGAGCTGTCCACGCGCAACCCCGACAAGTCGGTGGGCACCGACGAGATGTGGGAGCGGTCCACCGAGGCGCTGCGCGAGGCTGCGGAGCACTCCGGCCTCGATCTCGTGGACGACCCGGGCGGCGCGGCGTTCTACGGGCCGAAGATCTCGGTGCAGGCGCGCGACGCGATCGGTCGCACCTGGCAGATGTCGACCATCCAGCTCGACCTCAACCTGCCCGAGCGGTTCGGGCTGGAGTACACGGCGGCCGATGGTTCCCGCCAGCGGCCGGTGATGATCCACCGTGCCCTGTTCGGCTCCATCGAGCGGTTCTTCGGCGTGCTCACCGAGCACTACGCCGGCGCGTTCCCGGCGTGGCTCTCGCCGGTGCAGGTCGTGGCCATCCCGGTCACCGACGAGCAGGTCCCCTACACCGAGGACGTCGCGGCGCAGCTGCGCAAGCACGGCGTGCGCGTCGAGGTGGACGCGGGCGACGACCGGATGCAGAAGAAGATCCGCACTCACACGATGCAGAAGGTGCCGTTCATGCTGCTCGTGGGCGCCCGCGACGCCGAGGCGGGAGCGGTGAGCTTCCGGTTCCGCGACGGCTCCCAGCTCAACGGGATCCCGGTGGCCGACGCCGTCGCAACGGTGGTCGACTGGATCTCGATCCGGAACAACACGTCCCCGACGGCCGACGCCGTCGCACCCTCTTAGGGGTGGTGCGGGTCCCGCTCGGCGCCGTCGTCGCCGGTGCCGTCCGCGCGCCTAGGATCGCGACATGAGCGACGCGGCCCTGCCGGGGGCGACGGACGGCCCGGTCGAGCCGGTGGCCGAACTGCAGGACGGGGTGGGCACGCCCGACGGCTTCCGCAGGCTCTGGACGCCGCACCGGCTGGCCTACATCAAGGACGCCGGGGGCAACGGCTGCCCGTTCTGCCGCATCCCCGGTCTCTCCGACGAGGAGGGTCTCGTCGTCGCCCGCGGGCGCACGGTCTACGCAGTGCTCAACCTGCATCCGTACAACCCGGGACACCTCATGGTGCTGCCCTACCGGCACGTCGCCGAGCTCGAGGACCTCACGCCCGACGAGGCGGTCGAGCTCATGACCTTCACACAGGCGGCGGTCCAGGCGCTGAAGCAGGTGGCCGCGCCGCACGCGTTCAACGTCGGGATCAACCTCGGCACCGTGGCGGGTGGATCGCTCGCCGAGCACCTGCACCAGCACGTCGTGCCGCGGTGGGGCGGCGACGCCAACTTCATCGCGGTCGTCGGGCAGACCAAGGTGATCCCGCAACTGCTGTCGGAGACCAGGGCGTTACTCGCTGCGGCCTGGCCGTCGACCGGACAACCGCCGGGAGGCGCCGCGGGCGACCGGCGCTAGGCTGCCTCTGGTCCAGGCGGCGGCCGGCGCGCTGTGGCCGGTCACCATGGGCCCCGGCCGACCAAGCAGGAGTCCATGCTCAACGTCCTCGCCCGTGTGCGCGTCAACCGCGTGACCGATCCCATCGGTCGATGGCTCGTCGGGCACGGAGTCGCACCCGACGTCGTCACAGTGGTCGGCACCGTCGGCTCGGTCGCCGCGGCGCTCTGGTTCCTGCCCCGTGGCCAGCTCTTCGTCGGCACGCTCGTGATCACGCTGTTCGTGCTGTTCGACCTCATCGACGGCGCCATGGCACGGGCGAGGGGCAACGGCACACCGTTCGGCGCGGTGCTCGACTCCACGTGTGACCGGGTGGCGGACGGGGCGCTGTTCGCCGGGCTCACCTGGTGGTGCCTCGGGGTGGGGGATCAGCGGCTCCTGGGTGTCGCGGCACTGGTCTGCCTGGTCGCGGGCCAGCTCATCTCCTACATCAAGGCCCGGGCCGAAGGTGCCGGACTCTCCGCCGACGGCGGGCTCGTCGAGCGAGCCGAGCGGTTGATCGTCGCGCTGGTCGGCACGGGCCTGCACGGGCTGGGGGTGCCCTACGCGCTCCCGGTCGCGCTCTGGCTCCTGGCTGCGGCGTCGGTGTGGACCGTCGGGCAGCGCATCCTGCTCGTCCACCGCAGCGCGCAAGCGAGTGGTCCCGTGTCCACCACCGGCCCTTCCGGACCCACCGACTCGGCGCCGAGCCCGTGACCGCCCGGCTCGACCCGCCGCACGCGCCGGACAGATCCCGCGCCCAACCGGCAGGCGGCGCCCGGAGCGGACGGACGTCGCGCGCCGCGCGGCTCGCCGAGCTCGTCGCCGACGCCGAGTACGCGGCGGCCTGGCGGCTGGTGCGCGGGCTCCCGCCCGGCGCGGCCTTCGGGGCGTTCCGGATCGGCGCCGACCTCGCAACACGCCAGGACGGGGCGGGTGTGCGCCGGCTTCGGGCGAACCTGGCGCGGGTGGTGCCGTCGGCGTCCGCGGCGCAGCTCGACGTGCTCGTCCGCGACGGGATGCGCAGCTACGCCCGCTACTGGTGCGAGACGTTCCGGCTGCCGACGATGGACCTCGCCGAGGTCCACGCCAGGGTCGATCCGTTCCTCACCGGGCGCGACCCGTTCCTCGAGGCGCTGGAGGCCGGTCGCGGCGTGGTCTTCGCGGTGCCGCACAGCGGCAACTGGGACGTCGCAGGCGTGTGGCTGGTGGAGACGCTGCGCAGGCTCGGCAGGCCGCCCGCGTTCACCACGGTGGCGCAGCGGTTGCGCCCGGAGTCGCTCTACCGGCGGTTCGTGGCCTACCGCGAATCGCTCGGGTTCGAGGTCGTTGCCGCGGAGGACGGGTCGGCCGCGCACAGGGCGCTGATCCGGCGGCTGCGCGCGGGTGGGATCGTCTGCCTCGTGGCCGACCGGGACATTACTGGCACCGGCGTCGAGGTGCAGTTCCTCGGGGAGCAGGCGCGCTTCCCCGCCGGCCCGGCGCGGCTGGCCGCCCTGACGGGTGCGTTGCTGATGCCGGCCTACCCGCACTTCAGTCCCGACGGCTGGCAGGTGCCGATCGCGGAGCCGGTGACGGTCGGTGACGGTTCGCGGCTGCGCACGGGCGAGTCGCGTGCAGCCGTGGCCGAGGCGACGCAGGCGATCGCCGACGAGTTCGGCCGGTTGATCGCGCGCGCCCCGGCCGACTGGCACGCGTTGCAGCCGATCTGGACCGCGGACCACGTCCGCGGGGAAGTGGTGCGATGACCGACCCCGACGGTGCATCACCCGCCCGGAAACGGTTGCGGGTGGGCATCGTCTGCCCGTACTCGCTCGACGTCCCGGGCGGCGTGCAGGCACATGTCGTCGGCCTCGCCGGGGCGCTCGAAGATCTCGGGCACACCGTCAGCGTCCTGGCCCCGGCCGCCGAGCACACCCCCGTGCCCACGTTCGTCACGCCGGCCGGGCGCGCGTTGGGTGTGCCGTACAACGGCTCGGTGGCGCGTGTGACGTTCGGTCCGGTGACCTACGCCCGGGCCCGTCGCTGGCTCGCCGAGAACTCCTTCGACGTGCTGCATCTGCACGAGCCCACGACGTTCAGCCTGTCGGTGCTGGCCCTGCTCGCGGCGGAGGGCCCGATCGTCGCGACGTTCCACACCTCGACCGAGCGCTCCCGCGCGCTGAGCGCGTTCGGTGGCGTCCTGCGCCCGCTGATGGAGAAGGTCACGGCTCGGATCGCGGTGTCGCCGCTCGCCCGTCGCGTGCAGGTCGAGCATCTCGGCGGTGACGCCGTCGAGATCCCCAATGGGGTCGACATCCCCGCCTTCGCCGACGGGCCACTGCTGCCCGGCTATCCCCAGCCGGGAACCGTCGGCTTCCTGGGGCGGTTCGACGAGCCCCGCAAAGGCATGCCCGTGCTGCTCGACGCCCTGCGCGCACTGGCGCCGTCGCGGCCCGACCTGCGTCTGCTGGTGGTCGGGCGGGGCGATGTGGGCGCGCTGCGGCGTGCCGCCGGACCGGTGGCCGCCCGCCTCGATGTCCTCGGCCCCGTCGACGACGCCACGAAGGCCGCCGCGCTGCGGTCGGTCGACGTGTTCTGCGCGCCCAACCTCGGCGGCGAGAGCTTCGGCATCGTCCTGACGGAGGCGATGGCGGCGGGCGCGCCCGTGCTGGCGAGCGACCTCGACGCGTTCCGCGCCGTCGTGGGCGGCTCCGGGGCGGGTGTCCTGTTCCCGACGGGCGACGGAGGCGCGCTCGCCGGCGCGCTCGCCCCCCTGCTGGACGACCCGTCCGCGCGAGCCGCCATGTCCGCAGCGGGCCGGATGCGGGCGGCCGACTTCGGCTGGCCCGCCGTCGCGGCCTCCGTGGTGCGGGTCTACCGGGCCGCGGTGGCGGCCGACCCCCGTCGTGTTGTCGGTGCGTCGTGACCCCTGAGCTGTGGATGCTGGTCGTCGCCGTCGGCCTCGTGCTGGTCTGGGCCACCGTGCTGTGCTTCGCGCGGGTGCGCAGACTGGACCGCCTGCACGTCCGCACCGACGCCGCGCGCGCGGGGCTCGAGGCCGCGCTCGATCGGCGCGCCGCTGCGGCGCTGTCCGCGGCTGAGGTCGCGGAGGGTGACGGTGCGGACGGGTTGCGAGCCGCCGTCGCGGCCGCGCACTCCGCCCGCGCCTGCGCAGGCGACAGGGAGGCGGCCGAGAACGTGCTCGGGCGTGCGCTCGGGACGCTCGACCGGTCGGTGCTACCGCCGGCGTTGCTCGCGGAGCTCATCGACGCCGAGCAGCTGCTCATCCTGGCCCGCCGCGTGCACAACGACGCCGTGCGTGACACCCTCGGTCTACGGTCCCGAAGGCTGGTGCGCTGGCTGCATCTCGCGGGCACCGCACCGCTGCCGGCCTACTTCGAGATCGCCGACCCCGAGACCGGCGTGACGACCACCGCGCCGCCTGCCGGGCCCGGCTTACCGATCGTTGCACTGACGTACGATCGGGTGTCCGCAGATCGTAGAACTGAGGGGTAGACGCCGTGTCGTCCGAAACGTCCGAGACCACCACCGGCCCAGCGCTGGGCACCGCACGCGTCAAGCGCGGGATGGCGGAGATGCTCAAGGGCGGCGTGATCATGGACGTGGTCGACGCCGACCAGGCCAAGATCGCCGAGGACGCGGGAGCCGTCGCCGTCATGGCGCTCGAGCGCGTGCCGGCCGACATCCGCGCCCAGGGTGGCGTGGCCCGCATGAGCGACCCCGACATGATCCAGGGCATCATCGACGCCGTCTCCATCCCGGTGATGGCCAAGGCCCGCATCGGCCACTTCGTCGAGGCCCAGGTGCTGCAGTCGCTCGGGGTCGACTACGTCGACGAGTCCGAGGTGCTCACCCCGGCCGACGAGGCCCACCACATCGACAAGTGGGCGTTCACCGTGCCTTTCGTCTGCGGCGCCACCAACCTCGGTGAGGCGCTCCGGCGCATCTCCGAGGGCGCCGCGATGATCCGCTCGAAGGGCGAGGCGGGCACGGGCAACGTCGTCGAGGCCACCCGGCACATGCGCTCGATCCGAGGCGAGATCCGCCGGCTCGCAGGCCTCGACGAGGCCGAGCTCTACGACGCCGCCAAGGAGCTGCGGGCCCCGATCGAACTGGTCACCGAGGTGGCCCGCGCGGGCAAGCTCCCGGTGGTGCTCTTCACCGCGGGCGGCATCGCCACTCCTGCCGACGCCGCGATGATGCGTCAGCTCGGCGCCGAGGGCGTGTTCGTGGGCTCGGGCATCTTCAAGTCCGGCGACCCCGCGCAGCGGGCCACGGCCATCGTCAAGGCCACCACGTTCTTCGACGACCCCGACGTGATCGCGAAGGTCTCGCGGGGTCTCGGTGAGGCCATGGTCGGCATCAACGTAGCCGAACTGCCCGCAGAACAGCGGTACGCCTCGCGGGGCTGGTAGCCCCGTCACACCTCGGGGGTGGCACTGCCACCCAGAAGTGCACACTGCTCCGTTTGTCGCCGCCGTGTCACCGGTCACCGTAACCGGGACACGGCGGCGACGACGTTCTGTGCCGAAAACGGCGCCCCGAAGTGGTGGGAACACCCACACGGTCTGGTGAACCAGCGTTCCCGAGTAATCGTCCGCGCCTAGTGTGCCTCATGTCCGATCTGTGACTTGAGGGACACGAGGGGCAGGCGAGGTAGATGAGGCGATATGCGACCGTTGTGGGCATCGTCGTCACCACGATGCTCACCGGATCGCTGGCGGCGATTGCGCAGCCGACGCCGCCGCCGACCTGTGTGCCGACGACGCCACCGACCACCACTCCGACGCTTCCGCCGACCCAGCCCCCGGGCAAGGGCACGCCTGAGTCCCCGGGCAAGGGGCTGTCGGATCCGTCGGGCAAGGGCCTGGTGGACACGTCGGGGAAGGGACTGACCGACACGTCCGGCAAGGGACTCGTCGATACGTCCGGCAAGGGACTGACCGACACGTCGGGCAAGGGACTGACCGACACGTCGGGCAAGGGGCTGGTCGACGCCTCAGGCAAGGGGCTTGCGGACTCCTCCGGCAAGACGCTCGCGGATGCGTCGGGCAAGGGCCTGGTGGACGCGCCCGGCAAGGGACTGGCCGACACCTCCGGCAAGGGGCAGGTGGGCGCGATCAAGGAGGGCGCGCCCGAGCCGCCGAAGCCCGGCGTGCCCGGCTCCGAGGCGGGGAAGCCGGCGCCTCCCGTAGTCGGGCTGGCGAAGCCCGACGCTCCGGGCGTCGGTGCGGCGAAGCCCGAGGCGCCGCCGGTGCCGTTGCCCAAGCCGCTGGATCAGCCGGTCCCGCTGCCCAAGCCGCAGGCTCCCGTCGCCCAGCCGAAGCCGCAGATCCCGGTCGCCCAGCCGACCGTCCTGCCGACGCCGCCCACTCTGCCGCCGGTGCTGCCGACTCCGCCGACGCTTCCCCCGGTGTTCCCGACACCGCCGACGCTTCCGCCGGTGTTCCCGACGTTTCCGCCGCCGACCGTCGTGCCGCCCCCGACCTCGCCCGGTGGGGCGGTGGTGGTGCCCGTGCCGTACCCCGTGCCGTTCCCGATGCCGTTCCCGGTGCCGATCCCGTTCCCGGTGCCGATCGTGCTGACACCGCTGTTCCCCCCGGTCGTCCCGCCGACGACGCCGCCCACGCTTCCGCCGACGACTCCGCCGACGCTTCCCCCCACGACCCCGCCGACAACCCCGCCGACGCTTCCCCCCACGACCCCGCCGACAACCCCGCCGACGCTTCCGCCCACGACCCCACCGACGACGCCGCCCACGACCCCGCCGACGACCCCGCCCAACTGCCCCCCTGGAGGTAACGGCACCACCGCGGCCGACCGCTTCGGGTGGGGCACGCCCAACCGGGTGGACGAGTTCACCTCAGGCCTCGGCCCCGACTGGGATCTCTACGACGGACCGGGTCACGGTGGCAACGGCCGGCGCACGCCCGATGCGGTGAGCGTCCAGAACGGGGTGATGACCATCACCGGTGACTCTCAGGGCAACACCGAGGGCATGGCGTGGAACCCGGGCCAGATGTACGGCCGCTGGGAGGGCAGGGTGCGGGCGCCCGCGTCCGACGAGACGTACAACGCGCTGATGCTGCTCTGGCCCGACGCCGAGAACTTCCCGGTGGGCGGGGAGATCGACTTCATGGAGATGATGGACGAGACCCGCCAGACCACCGACTTCTTCCTGCACTACGGGCCGAACAACAACCAGGTGCACGGCCAGGTGCGGATCGACGCGACGCAGTGGCACAACTGGGCGGTCGAGTGGACGCCCACACACGTCGCCGCCTTCGTCGACGGCAGGGAGTGGTACCGCACCACGGACGTGAGCATCCTGCCTCCGGGTCCCATGCATCTGTGCGTCCAGCTCGACTGGTTCCCGAACAGCGGTTCCGGACCCGTGCAGGAGTCCTACATGCACGTCGACTGGGTCAAGCAGTACTCGCTGCCCCTCGGTGAGCTGGTGAGTGGCCTCGTCACCGACCTCAGGCACACGCTCGGGCAGCGGAACCTGGATCAGGTCAGGCCCGTGACTCCGCCTCCCGGAGGCCTGGTGGCCCGAGTGACCAGTTCGACGCGGGCTCAGTCCGATATTCGTCTGCGGGAGGCCTGGCCGCTCGGGCGGCGGCTCGCCGAGGGTGGCCCGGACGCGAACCCGCCCGGAAGTGCCCCGGCCGCAGTTCCCGGGGGCTGATCACGACCCTGGACCCGGACCCGGTCGCGGTGCTGGTGGGGGGCTACACGTACTCCATCACCAGCACCGCGACCGAGCCGGGTTCGACGGCTTCGTAGGTGTGTGGCCGGTCGCCGGGGAAGCGAAGGTAGTCGCCGGGGCCGAGATCGACCTCGTCGTCGGCCGGGCCCGCACGCCACCGTCCCGATGTGACGATCATGTGCTCGACCGTGCCGGGGATGTGGGCGTGCGCGGCGCGAGTCGGGCCGGGTTCGGCGGCGATGACGTGCAGGTCGCGGCGGGCCCCTGGCGGGCAGGCCGCGAGCAGCGTGCCGGTGAACCGGGCGTGCTCCGACGGGATCGCCACGCCTTCGCCCGCCCGCACCACCTGCACGGGGGAGACCGGCGGCTCCACCAGGCGGGAGAACGGCACCTCGAGCACCACGGCGAGTGCCCACAGGGTCTCGACGCTCGGGTTGCCCGCACCGGACTCGAGCTGGGAGAGCGTCGACTTGGCCACGCCGGCGCGCCGGGCGAGCTCGGTGAGGGAGATGCCGTGGCGCTCGCGCTCCCTGCGGAGCGCGGCGGCGATGGTCGCCAACGGCGCCGTTCGATCCATCGGACTCCTTGTTCGGCTTGACGAACAGATTACCTGGCGTTCACTCTATGGGACATGCGTTCACTCAGCCGAACAGTAGACCGGGAGGACCTGCGGGACGCGGTGGCGCTCGCCGCGGCGAGCGCACTGGTCGGCGCCTCGTTCGGTGCCCTGGCCGCAACCGCGCAGGTGCCGATGGCGCTCACGGTGGCGCTCTCGTTGCTGGTGTTCGCAGGCGGCGCGCAGTTCCTCGCGGTCGCCGTGGTCGCGGCGGGGGGCGGTGCGATGGCGGCGGTGGCTGCCGGTCTGCTGCTCAACGCACGGCATGTGCCGTTCGGGCTGGCCGTGGGCGGCAACATCGCCGAGCGCTGGCCCGCTCGGCTGCTCGGCACGCACTTGATGGTCGACGAGAGCGTGGCGTTCTCGCAGGCCCGGGGCGGCGGCGCGCGGTCGCGCACCGCGTACTGGCTCTGCGGGGCCCTGCTGTTCGTCGCGTGGAACCTGGGGACGGTGGCGGGGATGCTGGCGGGCTCGGCCGTGCCGGATCCCGACGCGTTCGGGGTGGACGCGGCGTTCCCGGCCGCTCTGCTGGCGCTCCTGCTGCCCTCGCTGCGTCGGGCCGACGCCCGCAGGGTCGGGCTCCTGGCAGCGGCAGCGGCACTCATGGCCACGCCCTGGTTGCCCGCCGGACTGCCGGTGCTGGTGGGCCTGGCCGGTCTCCTCGCCGCGCGGGTCCCGGCGAGGAGCGACGCGTGAACTGGCCCGCCGTGCTGACCCTCGCGGGCGGCACCTACCTGCTGCGGCTGACCGGTGTCGTCCTGCGTGACCGCGTGCGCCTGCCCGGTCGGGTGGAACGCTACGTCGACCTCGGTGCCACCGCCCTGCTGGTCGCGCTCGTGGCCACCGCGGCACTCACCGACGGTTCCGGGTTCGCCGGTTGGGCCCGGCCGGCGGGTGTGGCCGTCGGCGCGCTCGCCGCCTGGCGGAAGGTGCCGTTCGTGCTGGTCGTCGTGCTGGCGGCGGCCACGACCGCCGGGCTGCGCTACCTCGGCGTGCCCTGACGGGCGTCCGCGTGCAGGCGGTGCGTCCGGCCCGTCAGGTCGGTGCCACGTCGTAGCGGGCGAACTCGCGCGAGAACGTCGCCGCGCCGCTGGTCATCGCGCGCAGGTCCACGGCATAGCGACGCAGTTCGGTGCACGGCACCTCGGCGCGCACCAGCGAGCGCCCCGGTCCGGCGACGTCGGTGCCGAGTACCCGCCCGCGCCGGCCGGACAGGTCCCCGAGCACGGACCCGAGGTGCTCGTCGGGAACGCGCACCGTGACCTCGTCGTACGGCTCGAGGATCTGCACGCCGCACGCCTCGGCCGCCTCCCGCAGGGCGAGCGCGCCTGCCGTCTGGAATGCGGCGTCCGAGGAGTCGACGCTGTGCGCCTTGCCGTCCACGAGCGTGGCACGGAAGTCGACCACCGGATGATGGTCGTCGGTCAGCCCGCGCGCGGCCTGGGCGCGCACCCCCTTCTCCACGCTCGGGATGAACTGGGTGGGTACCGATCCACCGAAGATCTTGACGACGAAGTCGATGCCCGACCCGCGTGGCAGCGGCTCGAACTCGATGTGGCACACGGCGTACTGGCCGTGCCCGCCGGACTGCTTGACGTGGCGTCCGGTGACCCGCGCCGGCCTGGCGAGGGCAGCGCGCAGCGGGATGCGCACCGGTTCCGTGTCGACCTCGGCGCCGCCGGCGCGCAGCCGCGACAGCACGACGTCGGCGTGGGCCTCACCCATGCACCACAGCACTGTCTGGTGCGTCTCCTGGTTGCGTTCCAGCCGCAGCGTCGGGTCGGCCGCGACGATCTTCCCCAGGGTCTTGACCAGCGCGTCCTCGTCTCCCCGCGTGCGGGTGGCCACCGCGACGGGCAGCAACGGCCGGGGGAGGTCCCAGCAGGAGAGCAGCAGCGGGTGCTCGCTGGCCGAGACGGTGTCGCCGGTCTCGGCGGTGCCGAGCTTCGTGAGGGCACAGATGTCACCGGCGACGCAGGCGTCGATCTCGCGCAGTGTGGCGCCGAGCGGGGCGTAGATGTGGGCGAGACGCTCGTCGGCGTCGTGGCCGTCGTGCTCGGAGCCGTCCGGCTCGCCGTTGCGCTGGGCAGGGATGACCACGTGGTGCCCGCTGATGTGCACGGTCGACTCGGGACGCAGCGTCCCGGAGAACACCCGCACCACGGACACGCGCCCGACGTAGGCATCGGCCGACGTGCGCACGACCTCGGCGGCGAGCGGGCCCTCCGGGTCGGCCGTGAGCGGCGGATGGGGGGTCCCGTCGACGCCGGTGACGGGCGGGAGCGCGCGCTCCAGCGGTGAGGGGAACCCACCGACGAGCACCTCCAGCAGCGCGTCGAGCCCGATCCCGCTGCTCGCGCAGACGGGGATCACGGGGTGGAAGGCCCCCTGGGCGACGGCCGTCTCGAGGTCGTCGATGAGCGTGGAGACGTCCAGGTCCTCGCCGCCGAGGTAACGCTCCATGAGCGTCTCGTCCTCGGACTGCTCGATGATGCCCTCGACCAGTTCGCTGCGGGCGTCGTCCGCGCCGGGTGGTGCCTGCCCGGCAGGCGACTGGGTGAGCAGGCCGTAGAGGCCCGCGAGCCGGTCGCCCTCGCGGATGGGGAGATAGAGCGGCGCAACACCGCTGCCGAACGCGTCCTGGCAGGCGGCGATCGTGGCCTCGAGGTCGGCGCGCGCGTGGTCACAGCGCGCCACCACAACGGCGCGTGGCATGCCGACCGCGGCACACTCCTCCCACTGCGCGATGGTGGCGGGATCGATCTGACCCTCGCGCCCCTCGTTCGCCGGCACGACGAACAGCGCGGCGTCCGCGGCGCGTAGACCGGCGCGGAGCTCACCGACGAAGTCCCCGTAGCCGGGGGTGTCGATGAGATTGATCTTCGTGTTCTCGTGGAGCAGGGGGGCGACGGACAGCGCGACCGACCGTTGCTGCCGGACGGCAGCCGGGTCGTGGTCGCAGACGGTGGTGCCCTCGACCACCGCCCCGGCCCGGGGAATCGCTGCTGTATGCGCGAGCAGCGCCTCCACCAGCGTCGTCTTCCCCGAGCCCGACGGCCCCACGAGGACCACGTTGCGCACTCGGGACGGGTCGCCGGCGGTCGGAACCTGAGATCGGTTCCCCGTCCGCTGCCCGGCTTCTGCTCTGACGGCCATGGGAGACCACCTCCGCAGCACTGCGTCGATGTCGAAGAGGACGTGTGCGCCATCCCACACCCGGGATCCGGCGGTCACAACCCTTGGCGAGCATTCGGGTTCATCGAATGTTCATCGGAGCGGAAGTGAGCAGGGCCGCAGGACCCGGGCCGGCAGGTCGTGCGATCGCCGACGGTAATGTCTTGGTGTGCCAGTTCCGGGTCCCGGTTATGCCATCACCGCGCGGGTCGAGGTGCCCGCCTCCGCCAGCGCCGCGGGTGACCTCACGATGGCCATCGGCCGCGTCGGGGGCGTCGTCACCGCATTCGACGTGGTGGAGGCCGCCCACAACGAGATCCTCGTCATCGACATCAGCTGCAACGCGCTCAACGAGGCCCACGCGGAGGAGATCACCGCCGCGCTCGAGGCGCTACCCGGCGTGCGCGTGCGCAAGGTCTCCGACCGCACGTTCCTGCTCCACCTCGGGGGCAAGCTGAGTGTCGAGTCCAAGGTCAGCCTGCGCAACCGCGACGACCTCTCGCGGGCCTACACCCCCGGCGTCGCCCGGGTCTGCCAGGCCATCGCGGCCAATCCGGCCGACGCGCGGCGCCTGACGATCAAGCGCAACACCGTGGCCGTGGTCACCGACGGGTCTGCCGTGCTCGGCCTCGGCAACCTCGGTGCCGCCGCCGCGATGCCGGTGATGGAGGGCAAGGCGGCGCTGTTCAAGCGCTTCGCCGGGGTGGACGCCTGGCCGGTGTGCCTGGACACCCAGGACACCGAGGAGATCATCCGCACCGTCCAGATCCTCGCCCCCGCCTACGGCGGCATCAACCTCGAGGACATCGCGGCCCCGCGCTGCTTCGAGATCGAGGCACGGCTGCGTGAACTGCTCGACATCCCGGTCTTCCACGACGACCAGCACGGCACGGCGGTGGTCGTCCTCGGCGCGCTGCGCAACGCGCTGCGGGTGGTCGGCAAGAAGCTCTCCGACTGCAAGGTCGTGGTGTGCGGGGTCGGTGCCGCCGGCTCCGCGGTCATCCGGCTGCTGCGCTCCAGCGCGCCCGGCGACGTGCTGGCCGTCGACATCAACGGGATCGTCCACCCGGGTCGTCCCGGCCTCGACGACAACCTGAGCTGGATCGCGGAGCACACCAACGTGGCGCAGGTGTCCGGCACGCTCGCCGACGCGCTGGTCGACGCCGACGTGTTCATCGGCGTGTCGGCGCCCAACCTGTTCGGGGCCGAGGAGCTCGCCACGATGGCGCCCGACGCCATCGTGTTCGCCCTGGCCAACCCCGACCCGGAGATCGACCCGGCGATCGCGATGGCCAAGGCCGCCGTGGTGGCCACCGGCCGCTCGGACTACCCCAACCAGATCAACAACGTGCTCGCGTTCCCCGGGGTGTTCCGCGGCCTGCTGGACGCCCAGGCGCGCGACATCACCGACGCGATGCTGCTCGCCGCCTCTGCCGCCATCGCCGACGTCGTCACCGAGCCGAACCCGTCGTTCATCGTGCCGAGCGTCTTCGACTCCGCGGTCGCCCCGGCCGTGGCCGAGGCGGTCCGCAATGCCACGGGCCGCAGCGACGTCGCCCCGATCTGACGTCCGGCGCCCGCCGAAGAGGTCGTCAACGGGCCGTCCTGGTGCCGGCCGCCATCGTGGTGGTGTGCGGCTCGGCGCCGGGCTCCGACATGCGGCGCGCGGCGAGCAGCGCCACCACGGGCAGCAACGCGAGGGCGAGCAGGGCGTACTGCAGTGAGAATGCGGTGGCCAGGGCTGCGACGCCCGGGGCCGCGAGGCCGCCGACGCTGACCGCGAGCCCGAGCGTGACACCGCTGGCCGTGCCGTGCCTGTTCGGCAGGTAGTCCTGTCCGAGCGTGACATGGAGCGAGAACGGCACGTAGGTGGCGACGGCGGTCAACGCCACCAGCAGGTACACGGCCGGTCCTGGAACGAGTGCGAGGCCGATCAGCGCCGGCACGGCGACCGCGTACGACACGCGGATCGTCCGGATGCGGCCCCATCGTGACGCCAGCACCCCGCCGAGCAGCGTTCCGGCCGCGCCGACCCCGAACAGGACCACGAGGGCGACCTCACCGGCCACCGGCCCCCCGCCCACCCGCCCCGCGACCCAGATCGCGAGGAACGTGCTGAGCCCGAACGTCACGATCGAACGGCTGATGACCACGATCGTCAACCGGCCGAACTGCCGCCAGTCGTCCGTGCCACTCCTGATCGTGCCCGTTCTCGGTGCTCGTGTGCGGATGCCGGAACGACCCAGGGCGGCGACCGTGAGGGCGCAGCCGACCGCGGCCGGGATGACGAGCAGCGGGCTGGCGCTCAGCCCGCCCAGTTGCAGCACCGGGGTGACGACCACAGGCCCGAGCGCGAACCCGATGTTCCCGCCGACGGAGAACCAGCTCATCCCGACGTGACTGCCGCCGCTGACCGAGCGGGCGAGGCGTGCGGACTCCGGGTGGTAGGCGGCGACCCCGAGGCCGGAGAGGGCGATCGCCGCCCAGGTCATGAGATAGGAGTCGCTCACGCCCGAGAGCCCGATGCCCGCGCCGGCGAGCGTCATTCCCACCGGGACCAGCCACGGCATCTGACGGCGGTCGGTGAGCACGCCGAACAACGGTTGGACGACTGACGACAGCAGGGTCGCGGCCAACGTGATGCCCGATGCCGCGAGATATCCGTACGACCGCTCGGCGACCAGAAACGGGACGATCGCGGGAACGGCTCCCTGGTAGAGGTCATCGACCGCATGCCCGATGACGAGCACGATCATCGGCCGGGACAGTGAGCGTTTCCCCGTCGTCATGCAGCGATCATCGGTTCGCGGCGGGCTGCGCGATTCCGATAACGAGCCTGGTTGTGTCGAGTACTCGCCACCCGCACTCGCGGCGGCCACGACCCACCGCTCCGAATGGCTGCGCGCCTACCGCGGCACCTGGGTTTCCTCTGCCGCGTCCTGCGCGCGACAGCCGGCTGACCACGGCCGGTCCGTAGCCATACGGCATCGATCATCGGTTCGGGCCGGGGTGCGTGATTCCGATAATCTGGCTGACTGTGTCGAGCACTCGCCACCTCCCGCACGCGCCGACCGACAGCCGCGACCTCGCGGCGACCGCAGGGGTGGACGCGCACTGGCACGACGAGAACCAGGTGGCGTACGCGAGCCAGGGGGTGCTGGCCGTGCACACCGAGGCCTCGCGCTGGATCGTGCCCGCGCATCGCGCGATCTGGGTGCCGGCGGGCACGGTCCACTCCCACCGGGCATACGGCGAGACACGCCTCCATCTGCTCGGGCTGCCCGCCGGGCGCAACCCTCTCGGTCTCGTCGAGCCGACGGTCCTCGCGGTGTCCCCGCTCCTGCGTGAGCTGCTCATCGCCTACACCGCGTCGGACGAGTCGCAGGACGTCCGAGCGCGTCGGCGGATGCTCGGCGTGTTGCTCGACCAGCTGGCCGCGGCACGTGAGCGGCCCGTCAGGATCCCCGCCGCCCGCGACGCCCGGCTCGCGGCCGTCACCGCGATCCTCGAGGCCGACCCGTCGGACTCCCGCGGCCTCGAAGCCCTCGGGCACGAGGTCGGTGCGAGCGGTCGGACGCTGACCAGGCTGTTCCGCCAGGACGTGGGGATGACCTTCCCGCAGTGGCGTACCCAGCTGCGGCTCTACCAGGCGCTGAGGCTGCTCGCGGAGGGCCGGTCCGTCACGGCGGTGGGGCGCTGCTGCGGTTTCGCGACCACCAGCGCCTTCATCGACGTCTTCCGCCGCTCCCTGGGACACACCCCGGGCGCCTACGTCCGCAGCGGATCGGCGAGCCCGGGCGTCAGCGGCTGACGCCTCCGGCCGCCGCGCACCGCAGGCCGCGCGGTGCGCGCTGTGCCGCGGGGTACGGACTACCCTGGACATGTGCTTCCCGTGATCGGTGTGCTCGCTCTGCAAGGTGATGTCCGCGAGCATCTTGCGGCCGTGTCGGCCTGTGGAGACGTCCGCGGTGTGCCGGTGCGCCGCCCCTCCGAGCTCGATGCGGTGGACGCGTTGGTGATCCCCGGTGGGGAGTCCACCACGATGAGCCGGTTGCTCGAGGTCTTCGAACTGCTCGACCCGCTGCGCGCGCGGATCGCTGCCGGGATGCCGGCCTACGGGTCCTGTGCCGGGATGATCCTGCTCGCCCGTGAGGTGCTCGACGGTCGCCCCGACCAGAAGCAGATCGGCGGTCTCGACGTCGTGGTCCGGCGCAACGCGTTCGGCCGCCAGGTCGACTCGTTCGAGACCGACCTGCGCTTCCGCGGGATGCTCGGTGGTCCCGTGCGCGCGGTGTTCATCCGCGCGCCGTGGGTCGAGTCGGCAGGCCCCGGAGTGGAGGTGCTCGCCACCGTTCCGCAGTCGACGATCACCGGCGCCGACGCGGGCGCCGCGGCCGGTCGAGCGGTCGCCGTGCGCCAGGGCGCGGTGATCGCCACGGCCTTCCATCCCGAGCTCACAGGCGATCTCCGCGTGCACGGGCTCTTCTGCGACCTCGTGAAGGAAGCCGCCCGCGCCGCCTGAGCAATGGGCGTGAGGCCGCACGGCCGGTGGCCCCCTTCCCGGCCGCTCGTCCTCCGAACGGGTCGGTAGAATCGACAGTTCAAGCAGACGTCGGTGCTATCCGGTCCGCGCGGCAGGAGGCCGGTGGCGGACGTCCGGATCCCGGCGGGTGGGCAAGAGCTGGGAAAGGACGGCGACACCGATGAGCGGCCACTCCAAGTGGGCGACGACGAAGCACAAGAAGGCCGTCATCGACGCCCGGCGCGGCAAGATGTTCGCCAAGCTGATCAAGAACATCGAGGTGGCCGCGCGCACGGGCGGCGGTGACCCGGATGGCAACCCCACGCTGTACGACGCCATCCAGAAGGCCAAGAAGAGCTCGGTCCCCAATGACAACATCGACCGTGCCGTCAAGCGCGGGTCCGGTGCCGACGCGGGGGGTGCCGACTACCAGACGATCACGTACGAGGGCTACGGGCCCAACGGCGTCGCGGTGCTCATCGAGTGCCTCACCGACAACCGCAACCGGGCCGCCACCGAGGTCCGCACGGCGATGACCCGCAACGGCGGCGCGATGGCCGACCCCGGCTCCGTGGCGTACCTCTTCACGCGCAAGGGCGTGGTGATCGTTCCGAAGGCGGGCGACCTCACCGAGGACGACCTGCTGCTCGCCGTGCTCGACGCGGGTGCCGAGGAGGTCAACGACCTCGGCGAGAGCTTCGAGGTCGTCTCCGAGGCCGGCGACCTCATCCCGGTGCGCACGGCATTGCAGGAAGCCGGCATCGACTACGACTCGGCCGACCCCACCTTCCTGCCGTCGATGAGCGTGCCGCTCGACGCGGAGGCGGCGAAGAAGGTGTTCCGCCTGATCGACGCGCTCGAGGACAGCGACGAGGTGCAGAACGTCTACGCCAACTTCGACGTCTCCGACGAGGTGCTCGAAGAGGTCAACGCGTAGCCGTCGGCGATTCGGCGAGCTGAAGGCGGAGGTCGGCTGATCTCCGCTCACACGGATCCCGTCGATCCGGGCATTCAGGGCGTATCGGACGAAGATCCACTGGGCTACGGTTGCCCGGCGCGTGGTCGCCGGCTGCCGTGGCCGGTGGTCCCCGAGATCCTCGCCGGCCACTCACACGTGGCCGTGCTCCCTCCCCGGCGATGACGAATGGAGTACGTGTGTCGATCAGCCTGACCAAAGGTCAGAAGGTCTCTCTCGCGAAGCGCGACGGCGCAAGTCTGAGCGTGGTCCGGATGGGGCTCGGCTGGGACGCAGTGAAGAAGCGTGGTCTCTTCGGCTCGAAGTCGCAGCAGGTCGATCTGGATGCGTCCGCGCTGCTGTTCGACGTGAGCGACAACCTGATCGACGCCGTGTGGTTCCGGCAGCTGCGCAGCCAGGACGGCTCCGTGCAGCACACCGGCGACAACCTCACGGGAGCGGGTGAGGGCGACGACGAGACGATCCTCGTGGACCTCACGCGGCTCTCGCCCGCGATCGGCCAGATCGTCTTCGTCGTCAACTCGTTCACCGGGCAGGACTTCTCCCAGGTCGAGAACGCCTTCTGCCGGCTCATCGACCAGACCACGGGCGACGAGATCGCCCGCTACGTCCTGTCGGGCTCGGGACGCCACAACGCGCAGATCATGGCCAAGGTCGCCCGCGGGGAGGGCGGAGGCTGGACCATGACGGCCATCGGCGCGGTCGCGTCCGGCCGCACGTTCCAGGAGCTGCTGCCGGTGACCGCCGGTCACCTCTGACGCGCCTGGCGCAGGGCCTGATCGCCGGGGCGGGCAGCCTCCGCGGCGTGCTCGTACAGCCACGCGAGCAGCTCGGCGCCCGCCGCCACTCCGGTGGCGACGGTGACGGCCAGGTGCGGGCGGGCGAAACCGGTGGCCGCGAGCTCGCCGTGGGCCGGGCGGATGGCGAGGCGGGCCGCGTCCAGGAGGTCGGCGTCGAGCAGCGAGTCGCCGGCGGCGAGGAACATCGTGCCGCCACAGCGGTCGAGCACCTCGGCCGCTGCCGCCGACTTCGTGAGGCCTTCGGGCACGGCGTAGACCTTGCGGCCCTGCAGCGACACCGTCCAGCCGCGGGGAGCGCACCAGGCGCTGAGCTCCTCGATCCAGCCGGCGGGCAGCGCCGCTCGCTCCACCACCGCGTAGCAGAAGAGCCCGGCGGCCGTGCGCAGCCGCAGGACGAACGCCCCGCTGCGGGCTCGCATGTGCGTCTCGACCTCGGCGGGTGGTGCGCAGCCCGCGAGCCGGGTACGCACCGCGGCGCTCCACCCGGCGTCGATCTCCCCGTCGACGAGCAGATGCCCGCCGTTGCTGGCGATCGCGTATCGCGCGGGCGGCCCGGGCAGGTGCACGCGGGCGAGCTGCGCGGGCGTGCGGGTGGTGGTCGGGACGACGACGGCCGTGTCCTGCAACGCGCGGAAGGCATCGGCCGCGGCCTCGGTCATGAACGACCGCGGCGCCCCGTCGTGGATCTCCACGCAGAGCAGCCGAGGCGCGTCGCTGTCGGGGCAGCGCAGGTCGAGCGCGGCAGGCGAGTAGATCGTGGTGCGGTCGAGGTCGAGGCAGACCACGGGACGCCCGCCGCCGGTCACCAGGGCGGATCCGGGCGCGGTCTGCGCCGTCACGGTGCCGCCGCCGTGGCCTCGGCACCGGCCGGGGTCCGGGTGTAGCCGGGATGGATCAGCCCGACACACGTATAGGGCAGGTCTGCCACCTCCTCGATGGGCACGTCGCGCTGCTGCGCGAGTAGCCGGATATGGGCGAGGTCGGCGGCGGGCGCACCTGCGCGCACCAACACCCGCCACGGCACCCGGCGCAGTAGCACCCTGGTTGTCTCGCCGACCCCGGGCTTGACGAGGTTGACGTCGCCGATCCCGTAGGCCTCGACGATGCTGTCGACGGCCCGGCGGCCGGCGTGGTCGGCGAAGCGGTCTGCGGGCGCCGTCGTGTCGCCGACGTGCGGGAACTGCGCGCTGACGGCGTCGAGGAAGCCGGCCGAGACGTCGGAGCAGGCGAGCTCCGCGTAGAACTTGGCCCCGTGGTAGCGCTGGGGTCCCACCAGGCGCGGGTGCAACACGGTGCGGGAGACGAGCCCGGACACCGTCGAGTTCAGGCAGGCCGAGGCGATCAGCCAGTCCTCACGGGTGCCGAAGGTGGTGGCGCAGCGCCCGGGGTCGGCCAGCACCGCGAGCCGCGGGTCGAACCGCACGCCGGTGTCGTACTCGTGCTCGGCCACGGACGCCGCGAGCTCACGGGCGATCGCGCCCTTGCCCGTCCAGCCGTCCACGAAGACCACCCGGGACGGGTCGTGGTGTTCGGCGAGATGGTGCAGCGCGAGCCGGTCGATGCCGCGGCCACGCACGATCGACACGGCGTAGTGAGGCAGGTCGAGCCCGTGTGCCCATGCGGCCCAGCGCCGGATCAGCACACCGATCGGGGTGCCGGCGCGGGCGAGCGACGCGAGCACGACGTCGGGGCCACGCTCGCGGAGCACCAGTTCGGTGACCGTACCGACGGCCTGTGCCAGCCGGGGCGCGGTGGCGGCGAGCACCGACCGGTACAGCGCGAGATAACCCGCATCCGGGCGGTATTCGTGCGGGAGCGACTCGGCGTAGTGCGCACCGCTCTGAACGGCCTCCTCACGCTCCTCCGTGGGTGCCTCGAGCGGCACGCCGGAGAGATCGGTGAGCAGCCAGCCCACCTCGTCCGGTGCGTAGCTGCCGAACTGCGGGCCGCGCAGCGGGGCGGGGGTCACGGCGTGACCACCACGCTCGTGCGCCGGGCGTGCGGGGTGAGTGCCGGCAGCAGCCCGGTTCGCAGAGCGGGGGTGTCCCCGGGCGGGTCGACGACGACGAGGACGTGGTCCCACGGGGGATCGTGCGCGCCGCCGACGTTGTAGGCGAAGCGGGGGCCCGGCCCGTCGGCGGGGTCGTCGTGGGCGGGGAAGGCAATTCCGCTGGTGAGCGCGTACCCCGGCGAATCGACCACCACCGCGGGCGAGCGGGTGGTGCTGGAGAACGCGACGTCGTGGCCCGCGTCGGCGAGGGTCTGGGCCAGCCGCAGCGGCAGATGCATCAGCTCCTCGGTGCCGAGTACGAGGATGCGCTGGCCGGCATCGAGCCGGGCAGCACGCGCGAGGCCTGCGGCGACGTATGGGAGTGCGGCTGCGAGGCGCCGGTGGTGATCGGGTCCGACCCCGTGTCGGGCCCCTACCGGCAGTCCGACCGGCCACCCGAGCTCACTGAGCGCCACCCGGGAGGCGGGTCCGTTCGGGGCGGTGCGGGGAGTGGTACCGTCGCCGAGTTCGGCGCGAAGCGCGGCAGCGCGTTCGGCGAGGTCTGCGGGCAGCTCGATCGCGGCCTGCGCCAGCGCGACGACGTCGAGCCGCGCACCCAGCGCCGCGACGGCGTCGACGAGGTCGCTGCCGGGCGGACGCACGTCCACGAGAGCCGCCACGACGTAGCGCTCCCGTGGCGCGGTGCGGTGCAGCGCCGTGATGGTGTTCAGCGCGGTGCGCCCGGTGCTGAGCTCGTCGTCCACCAGCACGAGCGGCCGCCCGGCACGGAGCAGCGCGGAGTCGGCGGGAAGCAGCAGGTGGTCGGTGGCGTGCGAATGCTCCTCCGTGAAGCCGCCCGCCACGGCGAACCCGGGCACCCGCCGCCGGGTGGAGTGCAGGTACGTGGCCCCGCCCAGCCCTTCAGCCACACAGTGCCCCAGCGCGGTGGCCGTCTCGGCGAAGCCGATCACCAGGGTGTTCGACGCCGCGGCGATCGCCCGCTCGGCGTCGGTGTGCAGCGCGGCGGCCGCAGAGCGGTCACCACGGACGGCCGCGTGCAGCGTCTGCGCCGGTAGTGGTCTCGCCGGGCGTCCGGCCAGCGCGTCGGCCACCAGACCGCCCAGCAGCAGCCCCGCGGCGCGGACCAGACGAGGGTCGGCAGGCACGTGCTTGCCGAGCACCCGGGACACGAGCAGCTGAGCACGGCGCGGGTTGCGACGCAGCGCCAGGCCCAGCAGCACGGTGGGGTCGACACCCGGGCCGACGGGCCGCAACCGGATGCCGAGCCGGTCGACGGGAGCGCTTGCGATGCCGGTCATCGGGACAGGCTCGCGGCGAGCAGATCGACGAAGGAGACGTCGTCAGCGGCCACGCCGAACGCCTGCGCGCGCAGCATCGTGAGCCTGGCCCACGCAGTGTGCGGGCCGGTCTCGTTCATCTTGTTGCCATGGCCGGACGCCAGCACGCCGCCGGCCCGACCGGCCCGCAGGACGTCGGACGCGTCGCGGTGCTCCTCCGCGGAGACCACCGACAGTGCGTTGACGACGGCGACGTGGCTCGGGTGGATGGCCGTCTTGCCGATCAGCCCGTTGGCCCGGTCGAGCAAGACCTCGCGGATCAGCCCGTCGATCGCCCGGTCGAGGAGCCGCCCGCGCAGCTCCGGTTCGTTGTGCTCGGTGAACGGCGACGACCGCAACAGCGGCTTGAAGATCCGTTCGACGCCTGCGTAGTACTCCCACACAGGCCCGGTGACGGTGAACCCGCTGCCGTCGGCCCGGCCCAGGACGTTCACGACGTCGGCGATCAGGCTGCTCACCACCTTGACGTCGTAGATCGACAGATCCGGTGAGCGGCGCAAGCCGTAGAGAGCGCAGAGGTCGGTGGCCCCGAGCCGCACAGCGAGGATCCGGCGCCGATCGCGGTGCAGGAGCGCGCGCAGCCGGGTCAGTTCGTCGACGCGCGTCTCGGCATAGAGCACGGCGCCCGACTCGATCACGGGCATGGCGAGCAGCGCTGTGCCGGCCATGGCGTCGGCCTCGTCGAGGGCGTGCAGGTACTCGGTGCCGCTCGTGGCCGTGAACTTCGGCATGACGAACCCGTCGAGCACCGCTGCGGCCGGTCCGAGGCGGGCCACCAGCTGCGGGATCTGCGCCGCGTGCCGGACCCGGACGAACAGGATCGGTGGCTCGGCCTCGGGCTCGTCGTGCAGGTCCGTCAGCGCTGCCACCAGGTTGGCCTCACCCTCGGCCACCTGATCGTCCGCGATCGCGTCCTCCAGGCAGACGACCACCGACGTGACGCCGGCGGTCGCCTGCTTGACGATGTCGGCGGCCAGAGCCGGCCGGGTGGCCGGCATGTAGAGCGTGGCGCCGAGAGCCACCGAGAGCAGCTCCCGGCCGCTGCGGCGGTGGAAGGGCTCCGGTGGTGAGGCGAACAGTGCGCCCGTCTCGGACGCGCTCAGGTACCCGAAGTGCCGCACGCGACCGACCCTTTCCGAGCTCGCCCGGTTGAGGCACGTACTCCCGGGAGGCGGTGATCGACGGTGCCCCGGTCCGGGCGCGGGTGGAGCTGGTTGCTGCGTGTCAGACGTTGACGCCGTAGTCGCGGGCGATGCCCGAGAGCCCGGAGGCGTATCCCTGGCCGACGGCGCGGAACTTCCACTCCGCACCGTTGCGGTAGAGCTCCCCGAAGACCATCGCCGTCTCGGTGGAGGCGTCCTCGCTGAGGTCGTAGCGGGCGATCTCGGCTCCGCCGTCCTGGTTGACGACCCGGATGTAGGCGTTGCGGACCTGGCCGAAGCTCTGGGAGCGGGCGTCGGCGTCGTAGATGCTGACGGCGAAGACGACCTTGTCGGCCTGCGGGGCCATCGCGGCCAGGTTGACCTTCACCTGCTCGTCGTCGCCCGCGCCCTCGCCGGTGACGTTGTCGCCGGTGTGCTCGACCGTGCCATCAGGGGTGGTGAGGTTGTTGAAGAACACGAAGTGCTTGTCGGAGAGCACCTTGTCGCCTGCGCCGGCCACGATCGCCGAGGTGTCGAGATCGAAGTCGGTGCCGGTGGTGCTGCGCACGTCCCACCCGAGGCCGACGATCACGGCCGTGAGGTCGGGGGCCTGCTTGGTGAGACTGACGTTTCCACCCTTGGTGAGGCTGACGCTCACGTCACTGCTCCACATCTGGTTGTCGAGAGGCCGGATGATCTCGGTGCGACCCTATCGGGACGAACGGGACGTACGGCACGTCCAACATCAGCAACGGTGAAATCGGGGGCCGGGTTCCCTGCTGCCCGCGACCTGCTGTGTCGCAGGCCCGTCGGGTGCGGAACTGTCGGGCGACGGTCCTACACTCGCCGTCGATGAGCCCCGCCACACGCACCCCACAGAAGCCGGCCGCGCCGGCGCCGGCCTCGCCGTCGTCCACCGGGCGACGGCTCCTGCTGCTCGATGGCCACTCGCTGGCCTACCGCGCGTTCTTCGCGCTGCCTGCGGAGAACTTCCGCACCGGCACGGGGCAGACCACCAACGCGGTCTACGGCTTCACGTCGATGCTCATCAACCTGCTGCGCGACGAACAGCCCACCCACCTCGCGGTGTGCTTCGACGTCTCCCGCGCCACGTTCCGGTCCGAGCGCTACACCGAGTACAAGGCCAACCGCACCACCACTCCCGACGACTTCCGGGGCCAGGTCGACCTCATCAAGGAGGTGCTGCGGGCGCTGGGCATCCCCGATTTCGGTGTGGAGGGCTTCGAGGCCGACGACCTGATCGCCACGCTGGCCACCCAGGCGGAGGCCGACGGCTTCCAGGTGCTCATCACCACGGGCGACCGCGATGCGTTCCAGCTGGTCAGCGACGACGTCACGGTGCTCTACCCGAAGCGCGGGGTGTCCGATCTCGGCCGCATCGACCCTGGCGAGGTGATGAACCGCTACGGCCTCACCCCTGCCCAGTACCCGGATTTCGCGGCGCTGCGGGGCGACCCCAGCGACAACCTGCCGAGCATCCCGGGCGTGGGGGAGAAGACGGCCGCGAAGTGGATCCGCGAGTTCGGTTCGCTCGCCGAGCTCACCGACCGCGTCGACGAGGTCAAGGGCAAGGCGGGCGACGCCCTGCGGGCCCACCTGGCCGGTGTGCTGCTCAACCGGCAGCTCACCGAACTGATCCGCGACGTGCCGCTCGACGCGGCGCCTGCCGATCTCGAGCTGCGGCCGTGGGATCGCGACGCCGTGCACCGGCTGTTCGACGAGCTGGAGTTCCGCGTGCTGCGTGAACGGCTGTTCGCCACGCTGCAGAGCGCGGAGCCGGAGGCCGAGGGCGGCATCGAGGTGCAGGGCGGGGCCATCGAGCCGGGTGGCGTCCGGGCCTGGCTCCACAGCCATGCCCGCGACGGGCGCCGTGTCGGTCTCGCGTTCCACGGCATCACCGGCGGGGCCACCGCGGGCGACCTCGCCGGCATCGGACTCGCGGCGGGCGAGCCCACCGTGGAGGCGCGCGCGGAAGGTGCGCTCGCCGGCGTGCCGCAGGCCGCCTACCTCGACGTCGTCAAGCTCACGCCCGACGACGAGGCCGCGCTGGGGGAGTGGCTCGCCGACCCGTCGGTGCCCAAGGCGGCCCACGACGCCAAGTCGGCGCTCCACGCGCTGCGCGGACGCGGCTGGAGCCTCGCCGGGCTCACCAGCGACACGGCGCTCGCCGCGTATCTCGCCCGGCCGGGGCAGCGCAGCTTCGACCTCGCCGATCTGGCGCTGCGCTACCTGCGTCGCGAGCTTCGTGCCGACGGTGAGGCCGAGGACGGCCAGCTGTCGCTGCTCGGCGGCGAGGAGGAGGCCGACGCGGCCCGCGCGCAGACGCAGATGATCGCGGCCTCGGCCGTCGCGGAACTGGCCGATGCCCTCGACGCCGAGCTGGCCGAGCGCGGCGGCACCGAACTGCTGGCGGAGCTCGAACTGCCGCTGGAGTTCGTGCTCGCCGATCTGGAGAAGGCCGGCATCGCCGTCGACGGCGAGGCCCTCGCGGCCCTGGAGGCCGAGTTCGCCGCTCAGGTGAAGCAGGCCGCACAGGACAGCTACTCCGTGATCGGCAAGGAGATCAACCTCGGCTCGCCGAAACAGCTGCAAGCGGTGCTGTTCGACGAGCTCAACATGCCGAAGACCAAGCGCACCAAGACCGGCTACACCACCGATGCCGACGCGCTGCAGACGCTCTACGAGCAGACGGGCCACGAGTTCCTCTCCCACCTGCTGCTGCACCGCGACGCCACCCGGCTCAAGGTCACCGTCGACGGCCTGCTCAAGTCCGTCGCCGACGACGGGCGGATCCACACCACCTACAGCCAGACGATCGCGGCCACCGGTCGCCTGAGCTCCACCGAGCCCAACCTGCAGAACGTCCCGATCCGCACCGCGGCGGGCCGGCGGATCCGCGAGACGTTCGTGGTCGGCCCCGGATACGCGGAGCTGATGACGGCCGACTACAGCCAGATCGAGATGCGGATCATGGCCCATCTGTCGGAGGACGCCGCGCTGATCGAGGCCTTCCGCTCGCGCCATGACTTCCACGCGCAGACGGCCGGGCGGGTCTTCGACTGCGAACCCACCGAGGTCTCGGGGGAGCAGCGCGCCAAGATCAAGGCGATGAACTACGGGCTGGCCTACGGGCTCTCCTCGTTCGGCCTGGCCGGGCAGTTGCGGATCTCCACAGAGGAGGCCCGTGGGCTCATGGACGAGTACTTCAACGTCTTCGGTGGAGTGCGCGACTACCTGCGCAGCATCGTCGACATCGCCCGCAAGGACGGCTTCACCGCCACCATCCTCGGCCGCCGCCGTTACCTGCCCGACCTCACCAGCGACAACCGTCAGCGCCGGGAGATGGCCGAGCGGATGGCGCTGAACGCTCCCATCCAGGGCAGCGCCGCCGACATCATCAAGGTCGCCATGCTCGGTGTGCACAGGGCCCTCACGAGCGAGGGGCTGCGCAGCCGGATGCTGCTGCAGGTGCACGACGAACTCGTGCTCGAGGTGGCCGATGGCGAACGCGAGGCCGTGGAGAGCTTGGTGCGGCGCGAGATGGGTGCGGCCGCGCAGCTGAGCGTGCCGCTCGAGGTGTCGGTCGGCTACGGCCGCAGCTGGGACGACGCGGCCCACTGACCGGGCGTGCAGCGAGGTCTCCACCCGCAGCAACGCCTGCCCGCGGCGCAGCACGCCGTCATCGAGCGGTTCGCAGCGCACTCCGCCCCGCCCGCGCATCCCGCGGAACGCGCCCGGGGCGAGCACCACGTCCATCCAGCGGCAGGGGTTGGCGGGGCGGTGCGCGCGGAACCGCACCGGCCCGTCACCCGAATCGAGGCTGAAGACCGCCCCCTCGGTGCCGCGCCCAGCCGCGAGCCGGTCCACCGGGAAGCCGCGCACTACCACGTTCCGGCGCGTCAGACCCGCATCGGGCACGGCCGCCAGACCCAGCTCGCGGGCGACCTCGTCGAGTGACTCCGCCGCGAAGAACGTGACCGCCGCCCTGCGGTGGGCCGCGTGCCCGAAGTAGCGGTCCCCGACGAGTCCGAGACCCGCCCTGACCTCGACGTACTCGGGGTGCGTCCCGGCCGGGTCGGGCCGGGGTCCGTCCTGCGGCCGCCCCTCGAAGGCGTGCACGGGGGAGACGAGCAGGTCGACGATCTCCACGGGCACTTCGAGCCCCTGCTCCCCGATCGTCACGACACCGACGCTACCTCCGACCGACCCCCGGCAGCTCGGCCCGCTGCCCCGGCTCCCGGGGGCGCGCTCCCCGGGTGCCGGGCCCCGAGCCTCTCGCCTCGAACGATGATCACCATTTGGGGACGCGGAGCTGGGTAGAGCGTGGTTGCCGACCCGCGTTTGGTGATCAGGGCCGGGTATCCGCGGCGGCGCGCTGGTGGGCGTGGTCGCCACGGGTGGTGATCGCTGTTTCGGGACGTGGAGCGGTGTGCCTGGCGGGTCCCGGTCCCCGTTTGGTGATCACGAGTGGGCGTCGGTCGCGGGGACTGGTTGGCGTGGTCGCCGCGGGCGTTGATCACCGTTTGGGGACGCGGAGCTGGGTAGAGCACGGTTCTCGACCCCCGTTTGGTGATCATGGCCGGGTATCTGGCGCGGAGTACGGGTTGGTGTGGCCGCCTCGGGTGATGATCGCCATTTGGGGACGCGGAGCTGGGTAGAGCGCGGTTGCCGACCCCCGTTTGGTGATCATGGCTGGGTATCCGCGGCGGCGCGCTGGTTGGCGTCGGCTGCCACGGGTGATGATCCCCGTTTGGGGACGCGGAGGCGTGTAGAGCGCGGTTGCCGACCCCGGTTTGGTGATCATGGCTGTATCCGCCGCGGAGCGCTGGTGAGTGTGCCCGCCACTGGTGGTGATCGCTGTTTGGGGACGTGGCGGTGTGTGTGGCGCGGTTGCCGGTCCCCGGGTGGTGATCTTGGCTTGCACCGGCCTGGTGCCCCTGGGGGCTGGTGCAGGTGCGGCCGACCCCGGTGTTGGGCGCCATGTGGGACGCGGCGATGAACTGCTGGTCGACCGGTGGCCGGCTGATCCGAGGCGCCGCGCGCCCCGGGCCGTTGGATGTGACCCACCGTCCGTACCGCGGGCAGAAACTGCGCTTGAAGGAGGCGGCGTGGCCGAGGTCCGGCTGGCGGTCGCGACCGAGGAACGGGGCCGGCAGCCCAGGGACTGTGCCGGACGGCCGCCGGTGATGATCGCCGTTCCAGGACCTGGAGCTGTGTGTAGGGCGGTTGCCGGTCCCGGAATGGCGATCTTGATGTGGCACGGGCTGGTGCCGCAGGAACCGTTGCAGGTGCGGCCCGGCCCCGGCCTTCATCACCGCTGGAGACCCGGCGATGAATCTGCTGGTCGACAGGCCGGCCCATCCCACGGCGCCGGGCCCCGGTCCGGGCGCCACCGTCCGGCCCGCCCGCCAACACCGCGCTCGGCGGAGCCGTCTGGAGCGCGGTCGCCGACCTCCGCTGGTGTGCCTGTGCCTACACGGCGGGCCTCCGGCATCGATCGTCACCCCTGGAGCGGTGTGGAGCGCGGTCGCCGACCTCCGGCTGGTGTGCCTGTGTCTGCACGGCGGGCCTCCGGCGTTGATCGTCATTTCGGGCCTTGGCGCCGTGTGTGGCGCGGTTCCCGACCCCCGTTCGGTGATCATGACCTGGCGTACGCCGCCGAGCACCGGTGGTGTGGCTCCTCCGGGTGTTGATCACCATTTCGGGACGCGGAGCAGGGTGTGGCACGGTTGCCGGTCCCCGGCTGGCTTCCCCGGCCGCGTGCCAGGGGCCGGCCGGGGAAGCGTGTCCGGCGGGGCCGCCTCGACCCGTGCCGGGAGCGCCGGTGCCGCGCGTGTCGAGTTGGCTCGGCCGCCGATCGCGCGCGCCGGGTGCCCGGGGCGTGACGGCGTGCTTCTACGCCGTCCTCAGGTTCTCGGGCGCCGTCCGGCGAGGACGCGGGCCGGGGGGAGGTTGCGCCAGACCGGCGGGCTGACCGTGAGTTCGGCGAAGGCCGCCCGGAGGTCGCGCTCCTGGCGGCGGGCCGGGGGCAGCAGATGGGTCACCAGCAGCGAGACCTGGGTGAAGGTGCCGGTCGGGGCGAGGGCCGCGGCGGAGATGGCGGGGATCGGTGCGGATGCGTAGGCGGCCCAGGGCAGGAGGCTGCAGATCGAGTCGGCCTTCGCGACCCCGTGGGTCCGCAACACGTCGGGGAGCTCGGCGGCGTCGGCGCACACGACGGTGACAGCGGGGTGTCGGGCGGCGAGCCTGCGCGCCAGCGTCGGGTTGATCTCGATGGCGATGTGGCGGCCGCGCCCGGCCAGCCTGCGCTGCAGGGTGTCGGTGACGTGACCCGTCCCGGCCCCGAGCTCGACGACCACGGATCCATCGCCGATCACGTGTGGTGCGAGCATCGTGGCGACGAGCGCCTCCGAGCTCGCCGTCACGGTGGCGACCTGGGTGGGGGCGCGCAGGAACTCACGCAGCAGGATCCGGCCGTCGCGCATCGTCGGAGCGTACGGCGGCGGCGCGCGGGTGAACCCGGATCAGCGGCTGGGCACCCGGCATGCCACCAGTGGGTTTCCGTTCGGTGTCGCACAGGGGACGGCGACGAAAGTACGGGAGGATGCGCAGGTGAATGGTCCTGTTGTGCCGGCGGTGTTCCACCTGCGGCGAGCGCGCGACCTGATCGACCGCTATTACGCCGAGCCGCTCGATCTCGACGACATGGCCCGCGCCGCGGGCTTCTCCCGCTACCACTTCGCCCGCGGGTTCCGCGCGGCCTACGGTGAGACGCCCGGCCAGTACCTCACACGCAGGCGGGTGGAGCGGGCGCAGGACCTCCTGCGTTCGGCCGACCTCACCGTCACCGAGATCTGCCACCTCGTCGGGTTCACGAGCCTCGGCTCGTTCAGCGCCCGCTTCTCCGAGCTCGTGGGTGCGTCCCCCACGGCGTACCGCAAGGTGCACGCCGAGAGGGCGGCTCCGCGGGTGCCGGACTACTTCGTCATGGCATGGGGGCGGCCCGGCGCCACCACCGCAATCGCGGAGAAGCCCGCACCGGTGGAGCGGCCCTAGCGTCTGCGGCACACACCGTGATCGACCGGAGGGCCAGATGATCAGCAGGATGTCGCACACCACCGTGTACGTGCTCGACCAGGACTCGGCCAAGGAGTTCTACACCGAGAAGCTCGGCTTCGAGGTGCGCAACGACGTCACGATGGGCGCGGAGTTCGAAGGTGCGGGCGAGGGCTTCCGCTGGCTGACCGTCGGCCCGCCCGACCAGCCCGGCCTGGAGATCATCCTCGCCGCCGTCGGAATGGGCCACGATCCGGACACCGCTGACCAGATCCGCGCCCTCGTCGCGAAGGGCGCGCTGGGCGCGGGCGTGATGAACACCGACGACTGCCAGAAGACCTACGAGGAGCTCTCCGCTCGCGGTGTCGTGTTCACGCAGGAGCCCGCGCGGCGCCCGTACGGGATCGAGGCCCTGTTCCGCGACGACTCCGGCAACTGGTTCAGCCTGTCCCAGACCACGGCCTGACCCAGCGGTGGCGGAAGGGGCGTCCGGTCAGTCGTCGGAGGTGAAAGCGGCACGGGCGGCGCCGAGCCGGGCGATCTCCAGCCGGCGCCGCTGGTCCCGGGCCCGTTCCGCCAAAGCCGGCAGGTCGACGGTGGTGAGCTGCGGGTGGGCGGGGACCACCTCCATCAGCGCCAGCCAGAGCGCGAGTTTGCCCTCCACGCCGAGTCCGAGGCTCTCGGCCTGCAGCAGCAGCGACAGGTCCCGGCTGCCGGCCATCCGCTCGTGGACACCGATCCGATGCGCCTTCTCCACGACCCAGCCGACGGCCTGTTTCACGGGGTTCTGGCCGACCCCCACCTCGTCGACGAGGCCACGCAGCGTCTCGAGGTCCTCCTCGATGTCCGTGGCGATCGGCCCGAGGGCGGCCGCGTACGGAGTGCCCCGGACGGCCTCCTCGAGCTGGCGCGCCATCTCGACCCCCGCGTTGGCGCCGCCGAGGTGGTCGTTGAGGTACGTGCCGAGATGATCGACTGCTGACATGCTCGCTCCCTGCGTCGAGAAGTGTCGTCCCACACGGGTGTGCGGTGGCGACGGTCGCACGGACCGCTGAGGAAGTACCCGGCCCGCGGACGGCGCGCCCCCGCGAGCGCCCGATCGCACGCCGGTAGCCTGCCCCCTCGAACGGCTGTTCGCGCGTGAGGAGATGGTGTGCGGGTGCTCGGCGTCGACCCGGGGCTCACCCGGTGCGGGCTCGGCGTCGTCGACGGTGCCGGTGGGCGCACCGTGCGCTGCGTGGCTGTCGACGTCGTGCGGACGCCTGCGGACGCCCCGATCGCGGAGCGGCTGCTGGCGGTCGGTGCGGTGGTCGAGGACTGGATCGAGCGGTACCGGCCCGACGTGGTGGCGATCGAGCGCGTGTTCAGCCAGCACAACGTCCGCACGGTGATGGGCACGGCGCAGGCCAGCGGGGTCGTCGCGCTGCTCGCGGCCCGGGCCGGACTGCCGGTCGCGTTCCACACGCCCAGTGAGGTGAAGGCTGCCGTCACGGGCGAGGGCCGGGCGGGCAAGGAGCAGGTCACCACGATGGTCACCCGCCTGCTCAAGCTCGCCGAGGCACCGCGGCCCGCCGACGCGGCCGACGCGCTGGCCCTCGCGATCTGCCATTGCTGGCGAGCGCCCATGCTGGACCGGATGGCCCAGGCGCAGGCCCGGTCGGCCGAGTTGGCGCGGGCCCACAAGGCACGGGTGGCCGCGGCAGCGGCGAAGGCGGCAGCGGCGAAGGCCGCAGGGGAGGCATCGTGATCAGTTCGGTGCGCGGTGAGGTGCTGGAGATCGGCCTGGACCACGCCGTCGTCGAGGTGGGGGGCGTCGGCCTGGCCGTGCACGCCACCCCCAGCACTCTGGCCGGGCTGCGACGGGGGCAGCCCAGCCGGCTCGCCACGGCGCTCGTGGTGCGGGAGGAATCCCTCACCCTGTTCGGTTTCGCCAACGACGAGGAGCGCGAGCTCTTCGGGCTGCTACAGACGGTCAGCGGCATCGGACCGCGCACGGCGCTCGCCACCCTCGCCGTGCTCGCGCCGGACGTGCTGCGCCGCGCGCTCGTCGACGGTGACCTGACGACGATCACCCGCGTGCCCGGCATCGGGCGCAAGGGCGCGGAACGACTGGTGCTGGAGCTGCGCGACAAGGTGGTGGCATCGGCGGCCGCGCCGGCCGCAGTGCCGTCGGCGGCGCTGAACAGCGCGAACCCGCGTCGTGACCAGGTGGTGGAGGCCCTCGTCGGGCTCGGCTTCACCGCGAAGCCCGCGGAGCAGGCGGTGGACGCGGTGCTGGCCGGTGAGGCCGACGCGGACGCCAGCACGCTCCTGCGGGCGGCGCTGACGCGCCTGGGCAGGTCCCGATGAGGACAACGTGCTCGGGCGGGGGACCGCGATGAACGACGTCGCACTCACGCCGGGGCCCGAGCCCGAAGACCTGGAGGTCGATGCCAGCCTGCGGCCTCGTTCCCTCACCGAGTTCATCGGGCAGCCGCGGGTCCGCGAGCAGCTGGAGCTGGTGCTGGAGGGGGCGCGGCGGCGCGGTGACCCACCCGACCACATCCTGCTGTCGGGCCCGCCGGGGCTGGGCAAGACGAGCCTCGCGCTGATCGTCGCCGCCGAGATGGGTGCCGCGATCCGGCTGACGTCGGGCCCGGCGCTGGAACGCGCAGGCGACCTCGCCGCGATGCTGTCCAACCTCGAGGCAGGCGACGTCCTCTTCATCGACGAGATCCACCGGATCGCCCGGCCCGCCGAGGAGATGCTCTACCTCGCGATGGAGGACTTCCGGGTCGACGTGGTGGTGGGGAAGGGCCCGGGCGCCACGTCCATTCCGCTGGAGATCGCACCGTTCACGCTGGTCGGGGCCACCACCCGGTCGGGGGCGCTCACCGGTCCGCTGCGCGACAGGTTCGGTTTCACCGCCCATATGGAGTTCTACGAGCCGGCGGAACTGGAGCTCGTGCTGCGCCGTGCCGCGGTGATCCTCGATGTCGATCTGCGCCGTGACGGTGCCCACGAGATCGCGGGCAGGTCCCGGGGCACCCCGCGTATCGCCAACCGACTCCTGCGCCGCGTGCGGGACTTCGCCCAGGTGCGCGCCGACGGCGCCGTCACCAGGGAGGTGGCCCGGGACGCCCTGGCCGTCTACGACGTCGACGAGCTGGGCCTCGACCGGCTGGACCGCGCGGTCCTGGGGGCGCTGGTCCGGTCGTTCGGCGGCGGGCCCGTGGGCGTTTCGACGCTTGCTGTCGCAGTCGGCGAGGAACCCGGTACGGTCGAAGAGGTCTGCGAGCCGTACCTGGTAAGGGCCGGAATGCTGGCCCGCACCCCCCGGGGACGGGTAGCCACGGCGGCGGCCTGGTCACATCTGGGCATCGCTGCGCCGCCGGACGTCACCCCGGGTGGCCCTCCCGCGTTGTTCTGAGCGGGGGCTGGCAGACTCTGGTGGCTCTCGACGTGCGGAGATACGGAGACCATGGACCTCTCGCTGCTGTTCCCACTACTCATCCTGCTGCTGTTCATCCCGATCTTCCTGTCCGGCCGGCGCCAGCGCCGGCAGATGGCGGAGACACAGGCGCTTCAGCAGTCGCTGGAGAACGGCGACGTGGTCGTGACCACGTCCGGTCTCCGCGGCACGGTCATCGACGCCTCCTACGAGGACACCGTCGACCTCGAGATCGCGGACGGCGTGGTCACCACCTGGCTGCGCGCCGCGATCCGGGAGAAGGTGACCCACCACGACCCGGTGGAGGAGCCGACCGTGATCGACGCGCCGCCGGCCCCGGTGGCGCCGGCCGATCCGACGCCCGACGCGTCGCCGTCGCTGGACAAGGCGCCATCGTTGGAGAAGGACGACTCCGCGAACGGCTCCTCCCGCAACTGACGATGCGGGCGTACTGACAGGAAGAGATCTGTAGCAGTGGCAACCACCCCGGGTCGGATCCGTCCCTGGCGCTACCTCGCGGCGTTCCTCGGCATCGTCGTCGTGCTCTACGCACTGGTGTTCTTCACCGGGGACGGCCGGGCCACACCAAAGCTCGGCATCGACCTGCAGGGTGGCACGCGTGTCACCCTGCAGGCGCGCACCGAAACCGGCGCCGAGCCGCCTCGGGAGCAACTCCTGCAGGCCCAGGAGATCATCGAGGATCGGGTCAACGGCCTCGGCGTCAGCGGCGCCGAGGTGGTGCTCGACGGCAGCAACCTCACCATCACGGTTCCCGGCCAGGAAGGGGACCAGGCCCGCGACCTCGGCCAGACCGCGCAGCTGAGGTTCCGCGAGGTCATCGGCGGTCCGGTGGCGGCCACTCCACCTGCCCCGCCGGGCGGCGCTCCCGCCGCTCCGGGTGGGGTCGCCCCCGCGCCGGGCGCCCCCGCTCCCGGCGCTCCGGCACCCCCGCCGGGTGCCCCTGCTGCTCCTCCGCCCGCCGCACCGGCGAACCCCGCCCAGCAGCCGCAGGGCGCGGCCGACCCGTCGGCGCCTGTCGAGCGCGGCGTCGCCCCGGTCGCCTTCACCCAGCCGCTGCAGAACCCCACGCCTCCGCCCACGCCTGCGCCGCCTCCGCCTCCTCCGCCGGCCGCGGGATCGGGCACGCCTGCGGGTCCGGCCGACCCGCAGCTCGCCGCCGAGATCAACCAGGCCCGCGAGCTCCGCCAGAGCACCGACCCGGCTGTCCAGCAGACGGCGCTGGCCACCCTGGACTGCAACGTGCGTGACCCTCTGAAGGGCTACGACGACCCGACGCGCCCGCTGGTCGCCTGCAGCCAGGACCGCACCGAGAAGTACGTCCTCGGCCCCGCCTTCCTCGAGGGCACGCAGATCGACAACGCCATCGCGCAGCAGAACACCCAGGGCGCCGGCTGGGTCATCAGCCTCACGTTCAAGAGCCAGGGTGCCGCGACCTGGGGCCAGTACACCTCGCAGAACATCGGCAAGAGCGCTGCGTTCGTGCTCGACGGCGAGGTCGTCTCGGCGCCCACGATCCAGAGCGCGATCTACGGACCCACCGAGATCTCCGGACAGTTCAACCAGGAGTCCGCTCAGCGGCTCGCGGGCATCCTGCGGTACGGCTCGCTGCCGCTGTCGTTCGCGTCGTCGGAGGCCCAGACGGTCTCGGCCACGCTCGGGCTGGCCTCGCTGCAAGCGGGCCTGATCGCGGGTGCGCTGGGGCTCGCCCTGGTGTTCGTCTACTGCCTCTTCTACTACCGGATCCTCGGGGTGCTGACGATCCTGTCGCTGGTGCTCTCCGGCGTGATCGTCTACGGCGTTCTGGTGCTGCTCGGGCGGTGGATCGGGTTCACGCTCGACCTCGCCGGGGTGGCCGGGTTCATCGTCGCCATCGGCATCACCGCCGACTCGTTCGTGATCTTCTTCGAACGGCTCAAGGACGAGATGCGCGAGGGCCGCACGTTCCGGTCGGCGGTCCCACGAGGCTGGGTCCGGGCGCGGCGGACGATCCTGTCGGCCGACGCGGTCAGCTTCCTTGCCTCCGCCGTGCTGTACCTGCTCGCGCTGGGGCAGGTGAAGGGCTTCGCGTTCACCCTGGGCCTGTCCACCGTGCTCGACCTGGTCGTCGTGTTCCTGGTGACCCATCCGCTGGTGGCGCTCGCGTCCAGCTCCCGGCTGTTCAGCAGTCCCACGCTGTCCGGCCTCGGTGCGGTGGCGCGGATCGGTGCCGATCGCAAGCGGGCCGCAGCCGCGGCCGGCGCATCGAAGGGAGCCTGAGGGATGGCCACCACCCCTTCCCGGAAGACGGGCCGCCTCTCCGGCCTCTACACCGGCACCGGCTCGTTCGACATCGTCGGGCGCAGGCGCGTCTGGTACGTCGTGTTCGGGCTGTTCATGCTCATCTGCATCGGGTCGATCATCTTCCGTGGCTTCAACCTCGGCATCGACTTCACCGGTGGCACGCAGATCCAGTTCTCGTCGGCCGGCACGGCCGTGTCTGCCGACGTGCAAGCGGTCGGCAGCGTCTACGAGCACGTCACCGGGCACGAGGCCGCCGCCGTGCAGACGGTCGGCACCGGCAACTCGGCCTCGGTGCTCATCCGCTCCGAGTCGCTGAACCCCACTCAGCTCGTGCAGCTCAAGCAGGCGCTGTTCGACACGTTCAAACCGATCGGGCCCACCGGGGCGCCCTCGCTGCAGGCGATCAGTGACAGCGACGTGAGCGGAAGCTGGGGCGGGCAGATCACCCGGCAGGCGATCATCGCGCTGGCGGTGTTCCTCGTGCTGGTGACGGTCTTCCTGGCGTTCTACTTCGAACGCGCGATGGCGATCGCAGCGCTGATCGCCCTCGCCCACGACGTGATCGTCACGGCGGGCGTCTACTCGATCATCGGGTTCGAGGTCAGCCCGGCCACGGTGATCGGCCTGCTGACCATCCTGGGCTTCTCGCTCTACGACACGGTGGTCGTGTTCGACAAGGTCAAGGAGAACACCCGCGGCCTGCTCGGGCTGACGCGGCGCACGTACGGCGAGGCGGCGAACCTCGCGCTCAACCAGACGCTGATGCGTTCGATCAACACGTCGCTGATCGCGGTGCTGCCGGTGGTCGGGCTGATGGTGGTCGGTGTTGGCCTGCTCGGTGTCGGCACGCTGGCCGACCTCGCGCTGGTGCAGATGGTCGGCATCATCGCGGGCGCGCTGTCGTCGCTGCTTCTCGCCACCCCGCTGCTGGTCGACATCAAGATGCGCGACCGCAGGTACCAGCAGCAGGCGGCGCGGGTGGTGGCCCGTCGCCAGCGGGCCGCGTCCGCACTCGCCGGTGAGCCGGACGGGCAGCCCGACGGCGACCCGGACCTGTCCGACGACGGGGTGCTCGCCACCGAGCTACGCCGGGAGCGGGCGATGGCCGCGGCGGCGAGCCGCCCGGCCCGGCCCGGCAAGTCGGTGGAGCAGCGCGGCGGCCGCACGGCCCGGCCCACGGGCAAGGCGTCGCGGCCCGCCGGCAAGCGGCGGGGATGAGCGAGCTCGCGAGCGAACCATCGACAGTGAGTGAGCTTGCGAGCGAACCCATCGATCACGCGCGAGCTCGCGTGTGCACCATCGACAGTGAGCGAGCTCGCGAGCGGAATCATTGATAGTGCGCGAGCCCGCCGGCGGATCATTGAGACAGCGCGAGCGTGCGAGCGAATCGGCGGTACAGCGCCTTCGCGCAGCGCTGACCGAGCGTAGCGAGGAATGACGATGAGCGAGCTGGACGTGTCCGACGCCGAGACGGAGGCCGCGCTCGAACGCGTGGCGGCGCTCATCCGTGACGTTCCTGATTACCCGGCACCCGGCGTCCTCTTCCGGGACATCACGCCGGTGCTGGCCGACCCGGAGGCGTTCGCGACGGTCACCACCGAGCTGGCGTCGCTGGTCGGTGATGCCGATGTCGTGGTCGGGGTGGAAGCTCGTGGTTTCCTGATCGGTGCGGCGGTGGCCGTCGTCGCCGGCACCGGCGTGGTGCCCGTCCGCAAGGCCGGGAAGCTGCCGCGGGTGGCGGCCTCTCGCACCTACGACCTCGAGTACGGCAGCGCCACTCTCGAGCTGTCGGCCGACACGGTGGCGCCGGGGGCGAAGGTGTTCATCGTCGACGACGTGCTGGCCACCGGGGGCACGGGGGTTGCGGCGTACAAGCTGCTGGCCGATGTGGGCGCCGACGTCATCGGCTTCGCGGTCCTGCTGGAGCTGGGGGCGCTCGGGGGTCGCGAGCAGCTCGCCCCGATCCCGGTGCACGCTTTGCTCAGCCTCTGAGCGGGCACCTGGTTCGAGCGCTACCGCCAGCAGGGGGATCAGCCCAGCCACTCCGCCGGCACGGGACTATCCTCCATCGGGTGGAGCGCGATATCGCATGACGGACCTACAGCCGGTCGCGCCGCCGCTCCCTGGTCCGGAGAGCCCGGTGGCGACCACGTCGAGGCCGTCGGCCACGCGTAGGGTGCGCGCCCGGATCGCCCGCCGGATGACGCCGCAGCGCGTTGCCGTCGTCGCCCCCGTTCTCGAGCCGCTCGCCAGCGTGCACCGCGCGCTGCACCCCAAGGCGGACCTCGCCCTGCTGCAGCGCGCCTACGACGTGGCCGAGTCGAAGCACGACGGCCAGAAGCGCAAGTCCGGCGACCCGTACATCACCCACCCGCTGGCCGTTGCCACCATCCTGGCCGAGCTGGGCATGGACACCACCACTCTCGTGGCGGCGCTGTTGCACGACACGGTGGAGGACACCGACTACCCGCTCGACCGGTTGCGTGCCGACTTCGGCGAAGAGGTGGCGCATCTCGTCGACGGGGTGACGAAGCTCGACCGGGTCGAGCTGGGCACCGCCGCCGAGGCGGAGACGATCCGCAAGATGGTCGTCGCGATGGCCCGTGACCCGCGGGTGCTCGTGATCAAGCTGTCCGACCGGTTGCACAACATGCGCACGATGCGCTTCCTGCCGCCGGAGAAGCAGGCCAAGAAGGCCCGCGAGACGCTCGAGGTGCTCGCGCCGCTGGCCCACCGGCTCGGGATGGCCACGGTCAAGTGGGAGCTCGAGGACCTGTCCTTCGCGATCCTGCACCCGAAGAAGTACTCGGAGATCGTCCGGCTGGTCGCCACCCGGGCGCCGTCCCGCGACACCTATCTCAAGCAGGTCATCGACGAGGTGATGCAGCAGCTCGACGCCGCCCGCATCGCCGCCACCGTCGAGGGCAGGCCGAAGCACTACTACTCGATCTACCGGAAGATGATCGTCAAGGGCCGGGACTTCGACGACATCCACGACCTGGTGGGCGTGCGTGTCCTGGTCGACGAGGTGCGCGACTGCTATGCCGCGATGGGAATGGTGCACGCGCTGTGGCAGCCGATGCCGGGGCGGTTCAAGGACTACGTCGCCCAGCCCCGGTTCGGGGTGTACCAGTCGCTGCACACCACGGTGATCGGGCCGGACGGCAAGCCCCTCGAGGTGCAGATCCGCACTCACGACATGCACCGCACCGCGGAGTACGGCATCGCGGCGCACTGGCGCTACAAGGAGAGCCCCCGCAGCCAGAACGGCGCGAACTGGTCCACGTCGGCCGTCGAGGTCGACGAGATGTCCTGGATGCGCCAGCTGCTCGACTGGCAACGAGAGGCGGCGGACCCCGGCGACTTCCTGGAGTCGCTGCGCTTCGACCTCGCCTCGCAGGAGATCTTCGTCTTCACCCCCAAGGGCGACGTCATCACGCTGCCCACCGGGTCCACCCCCGTCGACCTGGCGTACGCGGTGCACACCGAGGTCGGCAACCGGTGTATCGGGTCGCGCGTCAACGGCCGGCTGGTCGCGCTGGAACGCAAGCTCGAGTCGGGCGACGTCGTCGAGATCTTCACGTCCAAGGCCGAGGGCGCGGGTCCGAGCCGCGACTGGCTCGCGTTCGTCGCGTCACCGCGTGCCAAGACCAAGATCAAGCAGTGGTTCGCCAAGGAGCGCCGCGAGGAGGCGATCGAGGCGGGCAAGGAGGCGATCGCCCGGGAGGCACGGCGCACCTCGATGCCGCTGCAGCGGCTCGTCTCCGCCGACGCGATGGCGGCGTTGTCGCGCGAGCTGCACTTCCCCGACCTGTCCGGGCTCTACGCCGCGGTCGGTGAGGGCCACGCGAGCGCACGTCACGTCGTCCAGCGTCTCGTCGCGCTGCTCGGCGGTGTGGAGCAGGCAGAAGAGGATCTCGCCGAGCGCGCCACGCCGTCCACCGTGCGGCAGCGGCGCACCGGTGGTGACGCCGGCGTGGTGGTGCGCGGCGACGGCAGTATCACCGGTGGGGACCTCTCCGACCTGTACACCAAGCTCGCGCGCTGCTGCACCCCCGTGCCCGGCGACGACATCCTCGGGTTCGTCACGCGGGGCGGCGGCATCTCCGTGCACCGCACCGACTGCACCAACGCCTCCGACCTGCAGAACCGCTCGGAACGGCTGGTCGAGGTCACGTGGGCGGTCTCGCCGGGCTCGGTGTTCCTCGTGGCGATCCAGGTGGAGGCGCTGGACCGCCACCGCCTGCTCTCCGACATCACGAAGGTGCTGGCCGACGAGAAGGTCAACATCCTGTCGGCCTCGGTCACGACGTCGCGCGACCGCGTGGCGGTGTCGCGCTTCAGCTTCGAGATGGGCGACCCGAAGCATCTCGGCCACGTGCTGCGCGCTGTGCGCAACGTCGAGGGCGTCTACGACGTGTACCGGGTCACGAGCGCGAGCTAGCCGGCTCGCATGCCGCGTTGCCCGGCGAAGCGGACGCCGGGGATCAGCTCAGGTCCCAGAGGCCGCAGTTGTGCGCGGCAGCGAACTCGGCGGCCGGGCGCACTTCGGTGCCGTGCCCGGCGCCGGTGATCGTCAGGACCGAACCCGCGCCCGCCCATCGGGGCCAGACCGGGCCGCCCCCGCCGTTGGGGTTGCCGGTTGCGGCGAACCGCGCCCACGCGGCCACCATCTCCTTGGCCAGCGCCTGCTGTTCGGGGGTGAGCGCGGGCTGAGTGGGCACGAGGTCGAACAGGTAGGGCATCTCGGCCCCGTGGGTGACGCCGGTAGCGAGGTGGGGCGGCAGCGTCACGAACGGGGAGGGCGCCGTGGGGTCGGCGAACTCGTAGGCGTAGAGCGGTGCCCGGGGCCCGAGAATGCGCTGGGTGGCGAGCATGGTGCACGCATAGCCGCGGTCGGTGATGACGTCCGACCAGACCCGGCCCGGTGACCGGCCGGTGAGCGGGTAGGTGAGCATCGCGGCCTGGGCGCGCGTTCCGGCCGCCGCAGTGAGCAGGGTGCGGAAGCCGGCTGCGGTGAGCGGGGCGCCAGCCTGGTCGAAGAACACGGCGCTGAAGAGGGTGCCCTCGTCGCGAGTGATCCCGGCGAGCACCGGTACGGCACGCAGGTCGCGGTCCACCACGATGTCCGACGGGCGGCGCGGCAGCGCCGGGGTGCCCGTCGCAGGGCTCCAGTACACGCCTGCCCCCGCCACGAGCCGGTCGGTGGACACGGCACGCAGGCAGGCGACGGTCGGGGCAGGGGTCCGGCCGCGGTCGGGGCATCCGAACTGGCTCGCGACGGCCTCCCCGGCCGCCTCCACCAGGGGAAGCGGCTTCCAGGTGTCGCCACCGGGCCCGCTGCCGGGCCGGATGACGTCGACGATGTTCGCGGTGCTGCAGCCGCCGCTCTGCAGGATCACGCGGTGGAACAGCCCCACCGCACCGGGCGACGCGAGCTGCGCGCAGACACTGTCGGCACCCGCCGACTCTCCGGCCAGCGTGACCGAACCGGGGTTGCCGCCGAAGGCGGCGATGTTGCGTCGCACCCAATGCAGGGCCGCCTGCTGGTCGAGGATCCCGAACGTTCCGGAGCCGCTCAGTCCGGGCAGGCCGAAGAAGCCGAAGATGCCCAGCCGGTAGTTGACCGTGACGACCACCAGCGGCCCGGCTCTGACGAGGCGCCGCGGGTCGACGTCGGAGCCGGCACCGGCGTTGAAGCCGCCGCCGTGGATCCAGACGAGCACCGGCAGCTGCGATCTCGGCGTGGTGCCGGCCGGGACCGTGACGTCGAGCGTGAGGCAGTCCTCGCTCGTGCTGCCGGCTGCGGCGAGCGGGGCGGCGAGGGGTGTGGCCGGGGCCGCGGTGAGCTGGGCGCACCGGCTGCCCGGGCTGGTGGCGTTCCGCGTGCCGGTCCAGGACGGCGGCGGCTGCGGGGGTTCCCAGCGCAGCTCCCCGACGGGTGGCTCCGCGTAAGGGATGCCCTGGTAGCGCAGCACGTCGCCGTCGGTGGTGCCGAGGAGCTCGCCCTGCTCGATCCTGACCTGGTCGCCGAGCGGGGCAGCCGAGGGTTCAGGGGCCGCGGAACAACCGGTCAGCACGGCCGCCGCGGCCAGCACGACGACCGCTACGCGGCCCCCTCCGAACACCCGCCGGCTCAGCCGACGGTGACGGTCTGGATCTGGACGGGAGTGACGGGCTTGCCGTCACCGGTGCCGTTCGAGTTGTCCGACCCTGCCTTGGCGACGTTGTCCAGAGTGGCGAGGCCAGGGGCGCCGATCGTGCCGAAGACGGTGTAGTCGGGCGGGAGGGTGGAGTCGGCGTAGACGAGGAAGAACTGGCTGCCCCCGGAGTTGGGAGCGGAGGTCTTCGCCATCGCCACGGTGCCCCGCGGGTAGACCACGGAGCCGTTGGCAGCCGGGGCCAGCCCGGTGGGCGGCTCGTCGTTGATCGTGTAACCGGGCCCGCCCGAGCCGGTGCCGGTGGGGTCACCGCACTGCAGCACCTTCAGGCCCTCGGTGGTGGTGAGCCGGTGGCACGGGGTGTTGTTGTAGAAGCCCGCCTTCGCGAGGCTCATGAAGTTCTCCACGGCGCACGGACCGGTGGCGCGGTCCAGCGTCAGCGGGATCGCGCCCTTGTCGGTCTGGATCGTGGCCGGCACGGTGCCGTTGGTGCTCGCCTCCGTCAGGGTCGGGACGGGGACGGGCTTCGCGGCCGGATCCTGCGGCGTGGGCGTGAACGCGCAGTGGCCCAGTGCGGCGGGTGTGGCGGGAGCCGGTGTCGGACCCGGAGGGGCGGCGGCCGGGGACGGCGCGGAATCGCGGCCCACGGTGGAGAGCAGCACCACACCCACGACGACCACCACGACGACGGCGACCGATGTGATGATGGCGATCCGCTGGCGACGTTTGGCCCGCGCGGCCCGTCGCTGCTGCTGGTTCGCCAGCTTCCGCTTGGCCGCATCGCGCCGCATCTGGTTCGTCGCCACTCGGTACTCCCTCGCCCTCGTTACCCGGGCCGCAGGATAACGACTGTTCCTGTGAGGTTTCGGAGTGGTCACCAGCGCGTATGGGGAGTGCGGCTCCGTGCGGGGTAAACCGCGCGACCTGCGGTGGAGGGCAGGTCCTAGTCTGGTGGGGTGCTCGTCGCAGGATTTCCCGCCGGTTCGTTCCAGACCAACTGCTATGTCGTGGCAGCGGCTGCCGGCGAGGCGTGCGTGGTGGTCGATCCCGGCCAGGACGCCGTCGAGCCACTGGAGGAGCTGCTCGCCGAGCACCGCCTCACGCCGGTGGCGGTGCTGCTGACCCATGGCCACTTCGACCACACGTACAGCGTTGCGCCCGTGTGCGACGGCCATGACATCCCGGCCTGGATCCACCCGGAGGACCGGGAGATGCTCGCCGACCCGATGAAGGGCATCTCGGCGGAGGCGGCGGCGTTCTTCGGCGGCCGGATGGAGCTGCGCGAACCCCGCGAGGTCCGCGAGCTCTCCGACGGCAGTGCCCTCGACATCGCCGGGCTCACGCTGCGCGTCGACCACACACCGGGCCACACCCGCGGCTCCGTCGTCTTCACCACGCCCACAGAGGAGGGGATCGAGGTGATCCTTGCCGGCGACACGCTGTTCGCGGGCTCGATCGGCCGCACCGATCTCCCCGGAGGGGACCACGCGCAGATGATGGCGAGCCTGCACGACAAGCTCCTCACCCGCGACGACTCCGCGGTCGTGCTGCCCGGGCACGGGCCCACCACCACCGTCGGGCGGGAGCGGGCCTCCAACCCGTTCCTGCAGGGGCTGGACCTGCCCACCACGGGGCGTGGGCTGTGACGGCCGCGCGCAGCGAGGAGCGGGCCGACACCGTGGAACAGCGCCCTGCCGCGTTCGCCGCACCCAAGGGCATCCCGGAGTACGTGCCCCCGGAGTCGGCGGGTTTCGAGCACGTCCGCACCACGCTCGTCGCCGCGGCCGACCGTGCCGGGTACGGGCTCATCGAGCTTCCGGTGTTCGAGGAGACCGGCCTGTACGCCCGCGGGGTCGGCGAGTCCACCGACGTCGTGAGCAAGGAGATGTACACCTTCGCCGATCGCGGTGACCGGTCGGTGACGCTGCGCCCGGAGGGCACGGCCGGTGTCGTGCGCTCGGTGATCGAGCACGGCCTCGACCGCGCCGGGCTACCGGTGAAGCTGCGCTACGCGGGCCCGTTCTTCCGCTACGAGCGTCCGCAGGCCGGGCGCTACCGGCAGCTGCAGCAGGTGGGCATCGAGGCGATCGGCGTGGACGACCCGGCGCTCGACGCCGAGGTCATCGCCATCGCCGATGAGGGGTTCCGCGCGCTCGGCCTCACCGGCTACCGCCTGGAGATCACCTCGCTCGGCGACGCCGAGTCCCGCCCTGCCTACCGGGCGCTGCTGCAGGAGTTCCTGGCCGGGCTCCCGCTCGACGAGGCCACCCGCAAGCGGGCGGCGATCAACCCGCTGCGGGTGCTCGACGACAAGCGCCCCGACGTGCGCGCGCTGCTGGTCGACGCCCCGCTGCTCGTCGACCACCTCTCGGCCGCCTCCGCCGAGCACCACGCCGCGGTGAAGCAGCACCTCGACGACCTCGGCGTGGCCTACGTCGAGAACCCGCGGATGGTGCGGGGCCTGGACTACTACACGAAGACGACCTTCGAGTTCGTGCACGACGGTCTCGGCGCGCAGTCCGGGATCGGCGGTGGTGGTCGCTACGACGGTCTGATGGCCACGCTCGGCGGGCAGCAGCTGTCGGGCGTCGGCTACGGCATCGGCGTGGACCGCACGCTGCTGGCCTGTCGCGCGGAGGGCGTCGCGCCGTGGTCCGAGGCACGCTGCGAGGTCTTCGGCGTGCCGCTGGGCGAGGCGGCGAAGCGACGGCTCGTGGTGCTGGCCGCGCAGCTTCGCCGCGCCGGTGTCCGGGTCGATCTGGCCTACGGCGGCCGTGGGCTCAAGGGTGCGATGAAGGCCGCCGACCGGTCCGGCGCCCGCTTCGCGCTGGTGCTCGGCGAACGCGACCTCGAGGCCGGCACGGTGGGTCTCAAGGACCTGGTGTCGGGGGAGCAGCAGGACGTCGAGCTGGCGGGCGCGACCGATGAGGTGCTCGCCCGGCTGCGCGCCTAGGCTCACCTCCGTGGCGCGGGAAGATCGCGAGCGGTGGGACGCGCGGCACCGGGCCGTCGCAGCAGCGGGTGCGCCGGCCGTCCCCACGCCGCCGGATGCGTTGCGTGGTCGTGAGCACCTGCTTCCGACCGCAGGACGCGCGCTCGATGTGGCCTGCGGCCGCGGCACGGTGGCCGTGTGGCTGGCCGAGCATGGGTTCGGTGTCGACGCGGTCGACGTCTCGGAGCCCGCGCTGGCGGCGGGCGCTGCGCTCGCGGCCGACCGCGGGGTCGGCGAGCAGGTGCGCTGGTGGTCCCACGACCTCGACGAGGGGCTGCCCGACGGGTGCGCCGGGCCGTACGACGTGGTGGTGTGCCAGCGGTTCCGTGATCCCGCCCTGTACCCGGTGCTCGCGCAGCGCCTCGCTCCCGGCGGGCTGCTCGTGGTGACGGTGCTGTCGGTGGTCGGGGACGAGGGTGGGCCGTTTCGCGCCGACGCCGGGGAGCTGCTCGCCGCCTTCGACGGCCTGACCAGGCTGGATCACACCGAGCGCGACGGCGAGGCGAGCCTGCTGGCGCGTCGCCCCTGACCTGCGCGGAGCAGTCACGGCTCGACGTCGGCCTCGCGGCTGGCCACCACCGCGGCGAGCGCCGTGGTGATCGGGACAGAGGCCACCAGCCCGATGCTGCCCACCAGCGTGCGCACCACCTCGGTGGCCACGTCCTGTGTGGTCACCACTTCGCTGAGCGCGCGTCCCGACAGCGTGAACAGCAGCAGCAGCGGCAGCGATGCCCCCGCGTAGGCCAGCACCAGCGTGTTGACGGCCGACGACACGTGGTCGCGCCCGATCCGCATCGCCGCCGCGAAGAGGCCGGGTGCACCCAGCTCCGGGTTGGCGCGGCGCAGTTCCCACACCGCGCTGGTCTGGGTGACGGTGACGTCGTCGAGCACGCCGAGTGCGCCGATCACCACACCGGCGAGCAGGAGACCGCGCGCGTCGACACCCGTGCCGAGCGTGGCGATCAGGTTGCTGGTCTGGTCGTCGAGCCCGGTGAGCCGGGCGGCCACGGAGAACGCGGCGCCCAGCCCGCCGATCAGGGCGAGCGACAGCAGCGTGCCGAGGACGGCCGTGGATGTGCGCGCGGACGGTCCGTGGGTCAGGTAGAGCACCACGAACATGATCAGGCAGGACCCGACCACGGCCACGGCGAGCGGGTTGTGGCCGTCCAGGATCGCGGGCAGGACGAACATCAGCAGGACGACGAAGCTCAGCGCGAGAGCCACCAGCGCGGCGAGGCCACGCCAGCGCCCGAGCAGGAGCACCGCGCCCGCGAAGATCGCGGCGAGCCAGAGGAGCGGCGTTCCGCGCTGGAAGTCGACGACCTGGTAGGAGCCGGGGTCGTTCGGGTCGCCCCCGGAGAAGCCCAGCACCACCGGGTCGCCGACCGCGAACGTCGGCGAGCCGGGTTCGACCGGAACCACCTGCACGAGGTCGCGCCCGGGCAAGGGTCCGTCGGCCATCTTGAGAACGAGCCCGAGGCACTGGCCGTCGCCCGAGCCCGGGCTGCAGTCGGCCTTGCTGGTGGCGGTGACCTCGGCGTGTACGGGCTGCTGGGCGACGGGCTGGGCGGTGGGCGGCGGTCCGCCGCTCGGCCACAGCAGAACGATGCCGACGAGCGTCGCCAGTGCGCACGGGACGAGCAGCGCGGCGATGAAGATGCGCACCCGGCGTCCCGCGGGCGGGGCCGGCGAGTGGCCGTGTCCGTGCCCGTGGCCGTGGCCGTGGTCCACGGGCGCGGCGCGGCGCCGTCGCGGGGCGCGGGCGGGGTGCTCGTCCGGGTCCTCGGCATCCCGCCGGCGCCCCACCGCGGGAATGCCGATGGGCGAGGTCGGGGCGTCGTCGTCGACCGGCTCCTCGCGCTCCTGCGGCGAGGCGCGCCTGGTGGATCGGGACGGGTGGTCCGTGCGCTCCGACGGTCGGGGTGCGCCGGGCTCCGGGCGCGGGGAGCCAGGCGGACGGCTGATCAACGGCGTGGGTTGCTGTGCGATCGGGACGCTGGAACGCCCGTGCCGGCGATGCCCCTGCGGCTGCCGCGGACCGCGCGCCCCGGGCTCGTCGATCGGCACGCGATCATCCTGTCTACGGTTCGCCGGCTGGTGTGTACCCATTCACGCACATCACGAGGATGAGGCCGGGTGGTCCGGCTCGTCGCCGGAGGGTGGATCGGCGGGCAGCACGATGTCGTCGCCCAGTAGCTCCAGCACCCGTTCGGCGACGGCCGCGGGGTCGCCCGTGGTCTCGACCTCGATCCCCGGCTCGTCGGGCTGGAGCGGCTCCAGTGTCGCGAGCTGGCTCTCGAGCAGGGACGGCGGCATGTAGTGGTTGCGCCGGGCGGTGATCCTCGCCGAGATCAGCTCCGGCGGCGCGAGCAGGTGCACGAAGCGCGCGGAGGGGTGTCCGTCGCACAGCAGATCGCGGTACGAGCGCTTGAGGGCCGAGCAGGTGACCACGGCGTCGCGGCCCGCGGCCTCCTGCTCCCCGATCCACGCGGCCACCCGGCGCAGCCACGGCCAGCGGTCGTCGTCGTCGAGGGGAATGCCGCTGGCCATTTTCGCGCGGTTGCTCGCGGGATGCAGGTCGTCGCCCTCGACGAACGCCCATCCCGTACGCCTGACGAGCTCGGCAGCCACGGAGCTCTTGCCGACGCCCGACACACCCATCACCACCAGCGTCACCGTCATGAGCGGGTCCCGGTCATGGAGCCAGACTGGCGTATGCCCCTGACCCCGCCTTGCCCTGGGTGTCGAACACGTGTTCGAATGGTGGCATGCGCTGGAGCGGACAGCAGGTGCTCGACGACGGAATCGGGGCGGAGGCGGCGCTCCCGGGGATGCGCGGCCTCCTGCGCTCGGTCCGCACCCCGGAGTTCGCCGGCACGGTCTTCCACGAGGTCGAGGCCAAGTCGGTGCTCAACCGTGTGCCGGGCAGCTCGCCGGTTCCGTTCCGATGGACGGTCAACCCGTACCGCGGCTGCTCCCATGCCTGCGTGTACTGCCTGGCGGGCTCCACCCGCGTCCTGCTGGCCGACGGGCGCGTCCGGCCGATCGCGCAGCTGCGCGTCGGCGACGCCGTGATGGGCACGGAGGTCGTCGGCGGGCAGCGGCGGTACGTGCCCACCACCGTGCTGGCGCACTGGTCCACCAGCAAGCCCGCCTATCGGGTCCGCCTCGCGGGAGGCACAGAGCTGGTGGCCAGCGGGGAGCACCGATTCCTCAGTGATCGCGGCTGGCGCCACGTGAGCGGCGGCTGGTGCCGCTCCGGATTGCGGCCGCGGCTGCGTCCGGGTGCAGGCCTGCTCGGCCCCGGCCCGGAGGCGATGACCGGGTGGGAGCAGCGCCCGCACACCGCCGCCTACCGGCAGGGTTACCTGTGCGGGCTGGTCCGGGCCGACGGCCCGGTGGTCGACGATGTCCCCGGGTGCGGGGTGGATCAGTGCGGTGTGGATCACCGGGAGATAGGTCACTGCGGCGTCGACCACTCCGGTGGCTTTCCGTCCGACCACCTGGAGCTCGAGGCGCTGGGCCGGGTCCACCACTTCCTTGCCGAGGCGGCCCAGCACGTCGTGGAGCTTCCGGTGGCGGTGCCGGCCGGAGGCTGGGAGCCGGGCCGCATCGCCGCACCCACCGGCCGCGGTGGAATCGCGCCGATCACCGACGTGGTGCGCTGGCCCGAGAACCCTGGAGTCGACTGGAATGCCGGGTTCCTCGCCGGGGTGGTCGACGCCCGCGGCGCGGTCGAGGGCGGGGAACTGCGGATCCGCCACACCGCCCCCGAGATCGTCCGGCGGGTCACGAGCGCGCTGCGCCGCCTGGGTCTGCGGCACACGGTCCACACCGAGCGCCATGCGGAGGGCGGGCGACGCGCGGTCCGGACGGTCCGGCTGCTCGGTGGCGCCGGAGCGTTGCTGCGGCTGGTGCGCCTCGCCGATCCCGCGGTCGGCAAGCTGCGCGACCTGGGCGGCGCGCCCGTCAGCGGCGGGGCGGAGCTGGCGGTGGAGTCGGTGCAGTCGCTCGGTGTGGAGATGCCGATGTACGACATCACCACCGGCACGGGCGACTTCGTGGCGGAGGGAGTGATCAGCCACAACTGCTTCGCCCGCAACACTCACACGTATCTCGAATTCGATGCCGGCGCCGACTTCGACAGCCAGATCGTCGTGAAGGTCAACGTCGCGCGTGTGCTGGAGCGTGAGCTGCGCGCGCCGCGGTGGGGCCGGGAGCCCGTCGCGATGGGCACCAACACCGACCCGTACCAGCGCGCTGAAGGGCGCTACCGGCTCATGCCCGGCGTGATCCGGGCGCTGGCCGGCTCCGGCACTCCGTTCTCGCTGCTCACCAAGGGCACGGTGCTCAGCCGCGACCTTCCGCTCATCACGGCGGCGGCAGCCGACGTCCCGGTGGGGCTCGGTGTGTCCATCGCCCTCGTCGACCGTTCCTTGCAATCCCGGCTCGAGCCGGGCACCCCGTCACCGGCCGCGCGGCTCGACCTCGTCCGGCGGATCTCCGACGCCGGACTGTCCTGCGGCGTGATGGTGGCGCCCGTGCTGCCGTTGCTCACCGACTCGGCGGAGGCGCTCGACGCGCTGCTCGCGCAGGTGAAGGCGGCAGGCGCCACCGGCGCCACGGTGCTGGCCCTGCATCTGCGGCCGGGCACTCGTGAGTGGTTCCTGGACTGGCTGGCGCGCGAGCACCCGACGCTGGTGGAGCCCTATGCGCGGTTGTACCGACGGGGCGCCTACGTCGACCCCGCGTACCGCCACGCCCTCGCCGAGCGCGTCGCACCGTTGCTGCGCCGCCACGGCCTGTCCGGCGCCGCCACCATCGCGCGCGGGCACGCTCGGTCCGCGGAGCACGCCACAGTCACCCCGCCGTCGTCCGGGGAACAGCTCCGACTGATGTGAACAGGTTCGTCGTCGTGGTCATCCCATTGCTCGGAGCGAGCTCTGCCAGGCCTGACGTGCCCTGATTGCTGGTGCGCTCAACAATATCGCTGCCGGGGTTTTCGGGCGCGACCCGAAACATTTGCGTCGGTGAAACAATTTCTGTGATGACGCGCTGAGTGCCGGTCGGGAAGAACTCTTGGGTCTCCGATTGGTTCGGCATCGACGATCGCATCTGCAGGTAAAGAAAGCGTAGTGCTGTGGTATGCCATTCCTCTGGTTTCACATCAAGGCACTTCAGAGGAGCACGTACGGGAGGCCGTTCGGGTTGAACCCGAACGGCATGACGCTTGCCTCAGTGCTCTGGTTGACCACGCCACCGGATCCCGGCCGTGTTTGAACCACAAGGCCAGTTTCAGGAGAGCGACCGCTCTCGGTCGGGAGGACGGAATGAGTCGCATCATGGGCCGCTGGGTGCTGGGCGGTGCCGCTGCCGGGATGGCAGTCATCGGTTTGATATTCGTCGGCACGAACGGCGCTGCGATCGCCGCTCCGCCCGCCGTTGTCCCCGCTGCGCCGAACGGCGGCACAACGGCGTCCCCGCCGATGCCGATGCCGATGCCGATGAACATGGCGATGCCGACGGACTCGATCGGCAAGTACGACGCCAAAAACGAGAGCGATGCGATGTTCTTCGGCACCGTTCTGCGAGGGAGTAACGAGGTTCCGAGCAAGATGCAGCCGGCAGGTGGCGACAAGGACGGCAGCGGCACCTCCCTGGTTCGCATCCAGGGCAACCAGGTGTCCTACGCCTTCACCTGGACGGGCATCGGCGCGCCGATCTCGGGGCACATCCATCAGGGCCCCGCAGGCGTGAACGGCGCCGTCAAGATCCCGTTCTTCGGCACGAAGCTGCCGGACGGCCGCACCTCCGTGGTCGGCACCGTGACGGTGAACGACCCCGATCTCCTGGCGAACATCAAGAGCCACCCGGAGCAGTTCTACGTCAACCTGCACACCGCGGACTTCCCGGACGGAGCCATGCGCGGACAGCTGCACGCGATGCCCGTGCAGCTCAATCTGCAGAAGGCGATCAACCAGGACCAGAACCACCCGGTCGTCGAAGGTGACCAGATCTATTCCTGCACCAGGCAGGAATCCGATGGTTCGTTCAAGTTCACGCCGGTCAACGTCGACACCATGCTCACCGGCGGTATCCGGCACACGTTCGTCAAGCCCGGCCCGGGCGGGCCGCCGCAGTGGATTGCGCCCGACAACTCGGCGGTGACCGGCAAGGCCGTCGACACGATCTACAACGGCGCCAACAACATCCCTGAGCTCATCCTCGCCGCAACGCAGTCGGGCGCACCCGACGGCCAGCTGTCGTCGACCCACGCCGTCCTTCGCCTGGACACCATCGGTGGCGTCGCCCCGGTGGGCACCTGTGACCCGACGACCCAGGCCGTCACCGCGGTGCCCTACTCGGCCGACTACCTGTTCATCAACTCGTAGCGGTGGGCTTCGAAACTGCTCTGGATCGATGCGCTCCTGATGGCGGCCCGGACGGGCGCACTCAGGAGCGCATCGGCGTGAGCAGCGGCGATCGGCGGGGAAACCTGCTGGCAGGCCGACCGGGGTCGGCCGATAACCTCGACACGTGATGCGTACCCACCCCGCCGGCACTCTGCGTGCCGAGCACGCCGGACAGTCCGTGACCCTCTCCGGGTGGGTGGCGCGCCGCCGTGATCACGGCGGGGTGATCTTCATCGACCTCCGCGACGCCTCCGGCTCCGCCCAGGTGGTGTTCCGCGAGGGAGAGATGGCCGAGCGCGCCCACCGGCTGCGCGGCGAGTTCTGCGTCCTGGTCACCGGCGATGTCGTCCGTCGTCCGGCGGGCAACGAGAACCCCGAGCTCGCCACGGGCGAGATCGAGGTGACCGCCACCGAGCTCACCATGCTGTCCGAGTCGGCGCCGCTGCCGTTCCCGCTCGACGAGCACACGGAGGTCGGCGAGGAGGTCCGGCTCAAGTACCGCTACCTCGACCTGCGGCGCAGCGGTCCGGCGGCGGCGCTGCGGCTGCGCAGCGAGGCCAACCGCATCGCGCGCACCGTGCTGCACGACCGCGAGTTCGTGGAGGTCGAGACACCCACACTCACCCGCTCGACCCCCGAGGGTGCCCGCGACTTCCTCGTGCCCGCCCGGCTCCGCCCGGGTTCGTGGTACGCCCTGCCGCAGAGCCCGCAGCTGTTCAAGCAGCTCCTGATGGTGGCAGGCGCCGAGCGCTACTACCAGATCGCGCGGTGCTACCGCGACGAGGACTTCCGGGCCGACCGCCAGCCCGAGTTCACCCAGCTCGACATCGAGATGAGCTTCGTCGAGCAGGACGACGTGATCGAGCTGGGCGAGACGATCATCTCCGCTCTGTGGTCGGAGCTCGCCGACTACGAGATCCCGCGCCCGATCGCGCGTCTCACCTACGCCGACGCGATGGCCCGCTTCGGCTCCGACAAGCCGGACATGCGGTTCGGCGTCGAGCTCACCGACCTCACCGAGTACTTCGCCGACACGTCGTTCCGCGTGTTCCAGGCTGCCTACGTCGGCGCGGTCGTGATGCCCGGCGGGGCGAGCCAGCCGCGCAAGCAGCTCGACGCCTGGCAGGAGTGGGCGAAGCAGCGCGGGGCGCGCGGTCTCGCGTACGTGCTGGTGGACGATGACGGCGCGGTGAGTGAGCGGGGCCCGGTCGTCAAGAACCTCTCCGAGGTCGAGCGCGACGGCCTGGCGAAGGCGGTGGGTGCCGAGCCGGGCGACGCCATCTTCTTCGCCGCCGGGCACCCGTCCGACGCGCGCGAGCTGCTCGGCGCCGCCCGCGGCGAGATCGCGCGGCGCTGCGGCCTGGTGGACGAGAACGCGTGGTCGTTCGTCTGGGTCGTCGACGCGCCGATGTTCGAGCGCGTCCGCGACGACAAGGGCAACGAGATCGGCTGGACCGCGGTACACCACCCGTTCACCTCGCCCAACGCGGAGTGGATGGATCGCTTCGAGGAGGCGCCCGACCAGGCGCTCGCCTACGCCTACGACATCGTCTGCAACGGCAACGAGATCGGTGGCGGCTCGATCCGTATCCACCGCTCCGACGTCCAGGAGCGGGTGTTCGCGCTGCTCGGCATGGACGAGGAGGAGCAGCGGGAGAAGTTCGGCTTCCTGCTCGACGCGTTCCAGTTCGGCCCGCCGCCGCACGGCGGCATCGCGTTCGGCTGGGACCGCACCTGCATGCTGCTCTCGCACACCGACTCGATCCGTGACGTCATCGCCTTCCCGAAGTCGGGTGGCGGATTCGACCCGCTCACGGGGGCGCCCGCGCCGATCACGCCCGAGCAGCGCAAGGAGGCGGGGATCGACGCGAAGCCGTCGGCAGCGCCCGCGGCCGCCTCACCGGTCGCCGACGAGCCGCCCACGAAGTCCTGAACGCGCAGCCGGTCCATCCGGTCGATCGCGGGAGCAGGTTGTCGCTGTGCTGCACATGAGAGTGATCTCGCCGGTGGAGCACACCGAGGCGGTGCGGGATCTACTGCTCGGCGAACCGGGTGCCGCCCATGTCACGGTCCTGCCCGGGATCGCGCTGAAGCCCCCGGGTGATGTCGTCGAGGCCGACGTGACTCGGGAATCGGTCGACGCGGTGCTCGGCGCGCTGTGCGAGCTGGGTGTCGACCGATCGGGTGGCGTGACGCTCGAGGCGATCGACACCACGCTCTCCAAGGCGGCCGACGCCGCGGAGGAGGCCGCCCCCGGAGACCCCGCCGATGCCGTGATCTGGGACGAACTGGTGGCACGCACCGGTGACGAGTCTCGGCTGTCGGTGAGCTTCCAGGCGTTCCTGACCATCGCCTGCCTGCTGGCGGCGATCGGTGTCATCACGGACTCGGCGGTGACGGTGGTGGGCGCGATGGTGCTCGGCCCCGAGTTCGGGCCGCTCGCTGCGATCGCGGTCGGCGCGGTGCTGCGTCGGGGGGATCTGGTGCGCCGGGGCGCGATGGCGCTCGCCGTCGGTTTTCCGCTCGCGATGCTGATCACGGCGCTCGCTGCCGTGGCACTCGACGTGACCGGACTGCTGTCGACCGCGACCCTCGACAACGTCGGTCAGGTCGACTTCATCTACAAGGTGGGTCCGTTCTCCTTCATCGTGGCGCTGCTCGCCGGAGCGGCCGGGATGCTCGCGCTGACGTCGGCGAAGTCCGCTTCGCTGGTTGGTGTGTTCATCTCCGTCACCACCGTTCCGGCAGCAGCGTTCGCGTCGACCGCCCTCGTGGAGGGGCGTTATGGCCAGGCGGGCGGATCCGCGCTTCAGCTGTTGGTGAACCTCGTGGGCATCGTCGTGGCCGCGATCGCCGTGCTGATCGTGTCGCGGCGGACGGGTATGAGTGAGGGGCGGCTTCGTTGGTTGTCGGCGAGGTAGGGTCACAGACGATGGTTCAGGACCTGGGCAGCTTCCCCAGGCCGGTACTTGCTGCGCTCACTGCTGCCGAGCGGCTCCTCACCCGCCGGTCGGGAGCCGGCATCGTACTGGCCGACCCCGAGGATCTCGGGGGCAGTGACCGGTCGGTGGTGGCCCGGGCGCGCGTGGCTCGCAATCCGTTCTCGCTGCCGCGCACACTCGTCGTCAAGCACTACCTGGGACGGCCGGATCCCGACCGGCCCGACCCGTTCCACTACGAGGTGGCGAGCTGCCAGCTGTTCACGGCGCTGCCGACGGATGCGCGGCCCAGCCCGGTGCTGATCGCGCACGACCCTCAGAGCCGGTTGCTGGTGATGGAGGACCTCGGCCGCAGCTCCACGCTCGCCGACAAGCTGTTCGGTCCCGACCCGGCCGCCGCGCAGCGTTGCCTGCTGAGCTGGGCCCGGGCGCTCGGGCGCATGCAGGCCGCCACGGCGGGCCGCGAGAACGACTTCGGGGCGTTGTTGCGCAGGCTGGGGGAGCGGGCCTGGCGCGACCCGATGGCCGAGGACGCGCGTGTCGCTCTGGCCGGGGTCACGGGGCTGCTGGAGCAGGAGCTCGGGGTCACGGTGCCGCGCGCGGCCATACAGGAGGCCCACGAGACCGCGCGGCTGCTGGGCGGCACCCGCTACCGCGCGTTCAGTCCGTCGGACACCTGCCCGGACAACAACCTCGTCACCAGTCGGGGGGTCCGGTTCGTCGACTTCGAATGGGGCTGCTTCCGCGACGTCGCACTCGACGCGGCCTACTTCCGTGTCCCCTTCCCCGGCTGTGAGGCGAGTTTCGCCCTGCCTCCGGGGTTGGCCGACACGATGCTCGAGGCGTGGCGCAACGAGATCGCCGCGGTCTGGCCGGATCTCGACGAGCCCGATCGCCTCGAGCACAGGCTGCTGCACGCGCAGCTGCTGTGGGTGTGGTTGTGCACGTGGTGGCTGCTGCCGCGCATCCGCGTACGTGACATGCCCGTCGGACAGGACCCCACCCGGTCCCCTCGGATCAGCACCGCGCTCGCCCACTACTGGCGGGAGATGTCCGGCGCTGCTGCCGTTGGTGGGCTGCCGGCCACTGCCGAACTTGGCGCGCTGGTGGCGGATGCGCTGGTGAAGCGCTTCCCCGACGCCCCCGGATCGCTGCCGGTGTACCCGGCATTCCGGTCGGTGGCCTGAGACCCTGCTGGTCAGAGCACCGATCGTTCCTTAATCCGCCCACAGCCGGTCATCCGACGCACACCCGAGGTGAGTCGACGTCGGTGATGGTGTCGGCGTGACCTTGCAGCCGCTGCTCGCGTCCGCCACGTCCGTGTCGATCATACCGCCGGTGCCAGGCCCAAGGTCGGTTGCAACCTTGGTGACGCTCGGCGACTCCACAGCTGTGGGGCTGGGCGATCCACTGCCCGGCGGAGGCTGGCGGGGCTTCCCGATGCTGCTGCGCGATGCCCTCGGTGCCTCGACGCTGCTCAACCTCGGGTGCACCGGGGCCCGCATGTCCTGGGTGCGCGACGACCAGCTTCCCGGGGCACTGACCGCGAGCCCGGACGTCGCAGTGCTGTCGGTCGGGATGAACGACACGCTGCGCTCCGACTTCGACCCCCGGCAACTGCACGACGACTGTGCCGCGATCGTGGGCGCGCTGCGGGCCGAGGGCACATACGTCCTGATGGTTCGCTACCACGACCACACCCGGGTGTTCCGGCTGCCCGCGCCGCTGCGCCGGGCCCTGTACCGGCGGATCGTGGCGCTCAACGCCGTGATCGACGCGGTGGCGGCCACCGACCCGGCGGGAATCGGTGTGTTGGATCTGGACCTGCTGCCCGGTGGCTACGAGCGTTCGGCGTGGTCGGTCGACCGGCTGCACCCCTCGGAGCGCGGGCACCGGATGCTCGCGGCGGGTTTCGCGGAGTTGCTCTTCGACGCGGGGTTCACGGTGCCGCATCCGGTGAGCCTGGAGTGCGCGGGCGGGCGTGAGGTGACGGCCGTGCAGCGGACGGCCTGGCTGGTGGTGAAGGGCGTGCCCTGGCTGGCCCGGCGTGGACGCGACCTCGGCCCGGTGATCGTGCAGAGCCTGGTGGGCGAGTTGGTGCGCAGGCCTGCCCCCGTCGCCATCCGCCGCGGTCCGGCACCCGATTGCTGATCTGCTCATTATTCGCATTGTTCGTTCGGCCCCATTTGTTCGAGCGCGACCAGCGTCACTCATCGTCGACCGGATGCGCGATTACGCTCGAATTTCGTCGGCGACAGGCGCTGCCGACTCGGGAGTCCTCTGTGCGGCCCCGCTGAGGAGGAAGGGGCTGTGATGACGTCCCAGGTCGCCGTCGCCCCGGACGCCCGCGCCGGGCACCGATGGGTCACCCTGGCCGTCGTGCTGGCGGGCCAGTTCATGGCGTCGTTGGACACCACTGTCGGCAACGTCGCGGCCCCGGACATCGGCACGGAGCTGCAGGTATCGGCGGGAACGGTCCGGCTCGCGATCGTGGCCTACACCCTGCTGTACGCGAGCCTGCTGATCACCGGGGCCCGTATCGGCGCCGATCGCGGCAGGCGACGGGTGTTCCTCGCAGGGGTGGTCGTCTTCACGGTTGCGTCGGCAGCGGCGGGCGCGGCCCCCTCCGCGGCGGTGCTGGTGGGAGCACGGGCGGTGCAGGGAATCGGCGCCGCGCTGATGATTCCGCAGATCGTGTCGGTCATCCAGATCAGTTTCACCGATTCTGCGCGGGCCCGGGCATTGTCGGCTTTCAGCGCGATGATCTCGATCGGGGGAGCCGTCGGGCTGGCTGCCGGAGGTGGCCTGATCGACCTCGATCTCCTGGGGCTGGGCTGGCGCTCGGTGTTCCTCGTCAACGTGCCCATCGGCATCGTGCTCGTCGTTGTGGCAGCGCTGGTGCTGCCGCGCGTCCCGGTGGCCGAGCGGCGCCTCGACGTTCCGGGTGTGGTGCTGCTGACCTGCGGCGCAATCCTCGTGATCTCGGCGTTGACGCTCGGCACCGACAGCGGACGGCCACCGTGGAGCATCGCCGCCGCGATGGCAGGCGTCGCCGTGCTCGCGGTGTTCGCCGCCCACCAGCGACGTACCAGCCGCCGAGGCCGGCCGGTACTGGTGGAACCGGCCCTGTTCACCACCAGAGGCGTCCGTCCGGGGCTGCTCGGGCTGCTCCTCCTCGGCACCCCCTACACCGGCATCCTGTTCTGCGTCGCGGCGGACCTCCAGGTCCGGCACGGAAGCACAGCCGGGGTCGCGGGATACGCGCTCCTGCCGCTGGCGATCGGCTTCGGCATCGGCGGGGTGATCCCGTCGCTGGTCCGGCCCGGGCGTCAGCGAGTGCTCCTCATCGGCGGGGTGGTCATCGCCGGTGCAGCGCTTCTCCTCCTGGCGTGGCTCACCAGAGGCGAGCGCTGGCCCGTTGCGGCCGCCGCGGTGGTGCTCGGCGTGTGTGGCCTGGGCTTCGGGGCGGCCTTCTCACCGCTGTTCGCTCTCACCGTGGCCCATGTCCGGCGCGTCAACATCCCCGACGCCAGCGGGATGGCGACAACGGTGATCCAGTTCAGCTTCGTCGCCGGAGTGGCGGTCTTCGGCAGCGTCTACCAGGCCACCGGGCACCTCGCCACGGCCTTCGTCGTGATGGCGGTCGTGGTGCTGGTGGCTCCGGTCCTCGCGCGCCTGCACACGTTGCGCGAGGCCGGTACGCCGGAGTGAACGTCCCGGTCAGGCTGCGGGGCGCAGCGGAAGCGGGGCGAGCGGCGCGGTCGGCGAGGCCACCGCGAGCATCGCCTCGATCCGCCACAGCTGCGCACGGGTGCACGTGGGGCAGATGAAGGTGATCGAGCCGTCGGCCTCGTGCTGACTGCTCCAGGCGAGACCGGCGGCATCGGCCGGTGTCCGTGGGCGGCTGCACAAGGGGCAAGGTCGTGTGTCCATGCCACTGAAGTCTGGTGGTGCGGCTTTGCGGGGCTGTGAACCCGACGCAAAGGTTACGGTGCGTGGACGTCCGACTACCGGAGGTCCGTCAGAGCGAGCCGAGGAACCGGTCGATCCGCACGAGAGCCTCCTCGAGCAGGGGCAACGCGGTGGCGTAGGAGCAGCGCACGTGTCCCTCTCCGGACGGGCCGAACACGCTGCCGGGCACCACGGCCACGTGCTCCGCACGCAACAACTGCTCGGCGAAGGTCTCCGAGTCGAGACCGGAGCGGCGGATCGACGGGAACGCGTAGAAGGCGCCCTGCGGCTCGGGAGTGTCGAGTCCGATCTCCCGCAGGCCCTTCACGAACACCCGACGCCGCCGGTCGTAGTCCGCGACCATCGACTGCACCGCGTCGTCCGGCCCCGACAGTGCCTCCACCGCCGCCAGCTGCGAGACGTGTGGCGCGCACAGCATCGTGTACTGGTGCACGCGCACGCACAGCTCGGCGACGGGCCGGGGCGCGCAGATCCAGCCGACCCGCCAGCCCGTCATCGCATGGGCCTTCGAGAACCCCCCGAGCAGCACCGTGCGGTCGCGTGCGCCGGGCACCGTGCCCAGGCACGTGTGGGTGCCCGTGTAGGTGAGGCGGTCGTAGATCTCGTCGGAGACGATGTAGAGGTCGTGCTGCTCGGCGAGCCGGACCAGGGCTTCGAGCGCGCTGCGGGGCTGCACGGCACCGGTGGGGTTGGCGGGGGAGCCGAGAACGATCGCCTTCGTGCCGGGTGTGATCGCCGCGGCGACGACCTCGGCGTCGATCGCGAAGTCGTCCTCCCAGCGGGTCGGCACCCGCACCGGCACGCCGCCGGCGAAGGCGACGCACGGCTCGTACGCGACGTAGCAGGGCTCGGGAACGATCACCTCGTCGCCGGGGTTGAGCAGCACGCGCAGCGCGAGGTCGAGCCCTTCGGAGACGCCGGTGGTGATGAGGCACTCTCCGTCGGGGGCGTAGTCGGCGCCGTAGCGCGCCGCGAGATCAGCACAGATCAGCTCGCGCAGGCGCGGCAGCCCGGCGTTCGACGTGTAGGTGGTGTAGCCGTTCTCCAGCGCGTAGATCCCCGCCTCGCGCACGTGCCATGGCGTCACGAAGTCGGGCTCGCCGACCCCGAGTGAGATCACGTCGTCCATCTCGGCGGCGATGTCGAAGAACCGCCGGATCCCCGACGGGGGACAGGCGGCGATGACGGCGTTGAGCTCCTTCATCAGGGGGTCACCGGGAGCCGGTGGTCCTGCTCGGCAGGGGTGAAGGAATCACCGTCACGCTTGTAGGTCTTCAGCACGAAGTACGTGGCGGTGGCCCGCACACGGTCGATCGTGGAGAGCTTCTGGGAGACGAAGTCCGATACGGCCCGGATGCTGCGTCCGGTGACGGTGCAGCGCAGGTCGTGGCCGCCGGAGACGAGGTGGACGCTGCGCACCTCGTCGAAGCGGGCGATCCGGGCGGCGACGTCGTCGAAGCCGACGCCACGGGCGGGTGCGAGGGACACGTCGATGAACGCGATGACGATCTCGCTCGTCGGGTCGTCGTCCACGGCGTCCCAGTCGATGACCGCCTTGTAGCGCCGGATGGCGCCGGACGCCTCCCATTCCGCGATCGCCTTGCTCACCTCGGCCACGGGCAGGCCGGTCATGGTCGCGATGGTGTCATGGGAGAGCTGGGCGTCACGCTCCAGCAGTTCGAGGATTTGCCGCACGTCTCGACATTACGTCGCAACTGTCGGTGCTGGCGCCATGCGGTGGCCAGCCGGTGCACGGCCGTGCGCAGAACCGGTGCCGGGTTCGACGCGAAGCAGAGGCGTGCCGCCTCGTCGAGCGGCCGGTTGACGGCGAACGCGTCGCCCGGCACGAACCCGACGCCGTTCCGGAGGGCGTGGGGGAGCAGTTCGGCCGGGCGCGTCCCGTCGGTGAACTCCAGCCAGCAGAACATGCCGCCGGTAGGGACGGAGCAGGTGACGGCGTCCCCGAACGCCTCGCGGACGGCCTCGGTGAGCGCGCCTGCCCGCTCGCGCAGCGCGGCACGCAGCATGCCCAGGTGCCCCTCGAACCAGGGCACGTCGGACAGCAGTTCGGCGGCGACGGCCTGGCTGAGCGTGGAGCCGCAGAGGTCGCTGCACTGCTTGAGCCGCTCCACCGCGGTGAGCAGCGGCGCGGGACCGGTCAGCCAGCCGACCCGCAGAGCGGGCGCGACGACCTTCGACACGCTCCCCAGGCGGACGACCCGGTCGCCGTGGGCGGCCACCGGCACCGGCGGTGGGCCGTCGAAGGAGAGCAGACCGTACGGGTCGTCCTCCACCACGAGGAAGCCGTACCGGTCGGCCAGTCCGGCGAGCAGGCCCCGCCGCCGGTCGTCGAGCGTCGCCCCGCGCGGGTTGTGGAAGCTGCTGACGGTGTGGACGAGCCGGGGGCGCAGGCCCGCGGTCAGCAGGTCGGCGAGTGCGTCGACGTCCATGCCGTCGGCGTCGACGGGCACAGCGTGCAGCGCCGCACCCGCGGCCTGGAACACCTGGAGAGCGCCGACGTACACCGGGTCCTCGACCACCACCACGTCACCCGGATCGATCATCGTGCGGGCGACGAGGTCGAGGCCCTGCTGCGAGCCGCTGGTCACCACCACGTCGGTGGCGGTGAGGGCCCGCCCGAGCCGGGCGCCCTCCGCTGCCGCGAGGACCTCCCGCAGCTGTCTCAGCCCGATGGTCTCGCCGTACTGGAGGTTCGCCGGGTCCACGGCCGCGGTCGCGAGCGCGGTGGCGATCCGCTCCCGGGGCAGCAGTTCGGTGCCGGGTAGGCCGCCCGCGAGGGAGATGACGTCGTCGCGAGCGGTGAGGGCGAGCAGGTCGCGGATGGCCGAACCGCGCACGTCGCGTAGCCGGCTGGAGAGGTGGACGGTCACGGAGATCTCGCCTTCGGACGTCGATGCAGGGACGAATCTGGTCGTCCTGGATCGACAGGGCGAGGCGGTGCCGGACCTCGGTTGGGGATCCGACCTTTCACAGCATGCCTCACGTTCCTGCGATGCGGAAACTGGTTCCCATTAGCTGGGAGAAGAGTCGGGCGATCGCCGTGAAGTCGCCGGGATACGGTCAATCGCATGCTGCTGTGGATCAACGGCCCGTTCGGCGGTGGCAAGACCCAAACGGCGTACGAGCTGTGCCGACGGCTGCCGGGCAGCATCGTGTGCGATCCCGAGCACGTCGGTTTCGGGCTGCACCGCACGATGCCGCGCGTGCTTCGCGGCGACTTCCAGGATCTCTCCGCCTGGCGCCAGGGCGTGCGCGAGGTGCTCGACATCGTGCTCCGCAAGCACGACGGCCCGGTCATCGCGCCGATGACCCTCGTGCACCCGCTCTACTTCGCCGAGGTCGTCGGGCAGTTGCGCGAGGATGGCCACGAGGTGCGCCATTTCGCACTGCTCGCCGAGCGGGCCACCGTGCTGAGGCGCCTGCGGGAGCGGGGGTTCGGTCGTGGGCTCTCACGCGAGAGCTTCGCGGTGCGCCGGCTCGACGACTGCCTGGAGCGACTCCGAGAGCCGGAGTTCGCGGAGCACATCCGCACCGACCACCTCCCGATTCCGCAGGTCGCCGAGCGCATCGCGCGCTCCGTGGGCCTGTCCATCGACCGGAACACCGACAGCCTGCTGCGCGGACGGCTCCGCCGGTACGCCACGGGATTGCGGCACATCCGCTTCGACTGACGGCGCCGATGCTCCCGGTTCCGCTGCGTGAGGCCGGTTCAGCGGTCGAGACGCTCGCGCAGGTCGGCGAGGGCGTCGAGAGTGGCCTCGGGTGGTGCGGCGACCTGCAGCACGATCTGGCCGACCCCCAGCTCCGCCACCCGGCGGGCGTCCTGTGCCCAGTGCTCGACCGTGCCGCGGAACAGCGGACGACCCTCGCCGGCGTCCTGGTCGGGCACGGCGTCGCCGCGCAGCACGACCGGCAATGCGCCGGGATCCCGGCCGGCCTCGGCTGCCGCGGCCCGGAAGACGGCGAGGTCGGCGGCCAGCTCGTCGAGGTCGGTGCGGTAGGGGTGGAGCCCGTCGGCGACACGGGCCGCCCGCCGAATCCCCGCTGTGGTGCTGTAGCCGAGAAGGATCGGGATCGCCGCGCGGCGGAAGGGCTTCGGGCCGATGTCCGACGGCGGCACCGGGTGGGAGCCCGTGGGGATCTCGACGGGGTCCGGACCCCAGACGGCGCGCAGTGCCGCGAGATGCTCGTCGAGCCGCAGGCCCGTGTTGCCGGCAGGTGCGCCGGCGGCGGCGAACTCCTCGCGCATCCACCCGGCGGCGAGGCCGGCGACGACCCGCCCGTGGGAGAGCTGGTCGACGGTTGCGAGCCTTCGGGCGAGCAGCACCGGCGGCTGCAGCAGCGCCAGCACCGCGCTCGTGCCGAGCAGAACGCGACGGGTGAGCGCGGCGAGATGGGCGAGGACGTCGATGGGGTCGAGGACGCACGCGTAGCTGTCCGCCGGCAGCTCGACCGGCACGGGCACGCCGGGGATCGTGACGGGGCCGCGCGGGCGTAGCCAGCGGTCCATCACCCAGACCGAGTGCAGACCCGCCGCCTCCGCGCCCGTCGCCAGCCGGACCAGATCGTCTGCGACCACAGTGGCGCCACCGTTGGGCAGCGCGATGCCGATTTCCATGACCTGTTGACGAATGGGACCGGCTGCGATCGACATCGGTCAGCGCTGGGTGAGTGCGGCGAGGTCGACAGTGACGCAATGTCCGGAGACGTCGAGGTCGGCGATGCCGGTGTGCTCGCCGGAGAGCTCGTAGTCGCCGTCGACAAGCACGTACGCGGTGAGGCTGTGCGGCTGACCCAGGTCGATGATCCAGTACTGCGGGATCCTGGCCTCGGCGTACTCGGAGAACTTGAGGACCCGATCGACCCGACGCGTCCCATCCGAGAGCACTTCGACGGCGAGCAGCAGGTCGTCCGCGGACAGCCGGGGCGGGTTGCGTTCGACGACCTGACTGCGGGTCACGATGATGTCCGGCACCCGCACTGTGGCGGGACGGACGGACACCACCACCTCGACCTCGGTGAGCGCGGTGAGCTCCTGCGGAAGCTGTTCGTCCAGGCGGTAGCCCAACCGCATGGCCGCCCGCTGGTGAAAGAACAGCGGCTTCGGTGACATCACGACCAGGCCTTCCGCGAGCTCGAGCCGCACGCCCTCGGACTCAGGCAGTGCTTCCCACTCTTCGAGCGTGAGCAGGTGGTTCGGCCACGACAGGGTCATCGCCGTCTCCTTCCGACCGCGGCATGATTGCACGCTGTACCGACATCTCGGGCGGATTCCGAACTCGTCGTACCGGGATGGCAGGCTGCATGCGATGAGCGCGGAAATGAGCGGAGGGGCGGAGGGCCTCTTCGAGCTGCACGAGCCGGAGCCGGCGACCCCCATGGAGGACGTCGGCGGCGATCCGGCACGCACCACCGCGCCCCTGGCCGTGCGGATGCGCCCGCGCTCGCTCGACGAGGTGGTCGGCCAGGCCCACCTGCTGCGGCCCGGTGCCCCGTTGCGGCGGCTCGTCGAAGGCGGCGCGGCGGCGTCCGTGCTGCTCTACGGCCCTCCCGGCACCGGCAAGACCACCATCGCGCGGCTACTGGCCGGAGTGGGCAGCAGGCATTTCGTCGCGCTCTCGGCGCTCTCGTCGGGGGTCAAGGAGCTGCGTGCCGTGATCGACGACGCCCGCAGGCGCCGCGACCGGCTCGACCAGCAGACGGTGCTGTTCATCGACGAGGTGCACCGGTTCTCCAAGACCCAGCAGGATGCGCTGCTCGGTGCCGTGGAGGACCGGCTGGTGCTGCTCGTCGCCGCCACCACGGAGAACCCGTCGTTCTCCGTGGTGTCCCCGCTGCTCTCCCGCTCGCTGGTGCTGCAGCTGCAGTCGCTCACCGAGGACGACGTGCGGTCGCTCCTGCGTCGAGCCGTCGCCGATCCGCGGGGGCTCGGCGGCGCCGTCGAGCTCACGTCCGAGGCCGAGAACGCGCTGATACGGCTCGCGTCCGGCGACGCCCGCCGCGCCCTCACCGCGCTCGAGGCGGCCGCCGACGGCGTGGCAGGCACCGGCGACACCGAGATCGACGTTCCCGCCGTCGAGCGGGCGGTCACCGAGGCGACCGTGCGCTACGACCGCCAGGGCGACCAGCACTACGACGTGATCAGCGCGTTCATCAAGTCGATCCGCGGCTCCGACGCCGACGCGGCGCTCCACTACCTCGCCCGGATGCTGGTGGCGGGGGAGGACCCACGGTTCATCGCGCGGCGGCTCATGGTGCACGCGAGCGAGGACATCGGGCTCGCCGACCCCACCGCGCTGCAGGCGGCCGTCGCCGCGGCCCAGGTGGTGCAGCTCGTGGGGCTCCCGGAGTGCCGCATCGCGCTGGCCCAGGTCACCCTGCACCTGGCCACCGCCCCGAAGTCCAATGCCGTGATCACCGGCATCGACGAGGCGATGGCCGACGTGCGTGCCGGGGCCACCGGCGCCGTGCCGCCGCATCTGCGCGACGGCCACTACGCCGGGGCGGAGAAGCTCGGCAACGCCGTGGGCTACCGCTACCCCCACAACACTCCGGAGGGGGTGCTGGAGCAGCAATACCCGCCCGACGCCCTGGTCGGCCGCGACTACTACCGCCCCTCCGGCCGGGGCGGCGAGCGGCTGCTGGCCGAGCGTCTGCCGAAGCTGCGCCGGGCGATCCGCGGCGAGAACTGAGCCCCGGATTCGCTCCGCAGGCCAGGTTCACCGCTGATCGGGCGAGCGGGTTGATGGTGCGGTCCTCGTGGATGGGTGGGCCGGCCGTCCACTCCCGGGATCTGTTCTGCGGGGGGCCGGCTCGCCGCTGCTTGAACGCCGGCTCGGAGGTGCGGCCCTGTCGGGCGGACGGGCCGTGTTGCGTCGCAGGTTGCCCCGACTGGGCCGGGTCGCCCTGTGGTGCGCCCGTCGGTGATCGTGCGAGATGCCCCTTCGTGCGTACGGGCCGGCCGTTCGCACGGTGGGCTGCTACCGGGTGGGAGTGGCGGTAGGGCGGGTGGGGGTCCAGTGCGGGTCGCGTCCCAGCAAGGTCAGGGTGCGCTCCCACGGGTCTGATCCCGTCATCGCCAGGGCCGGGCCGAACGGTGATTCGGGCTGTTCCCGGAAGGCGCCGGTCGGCACCTGTTCGGCCACCGTGAGACCGGCGGCGACGAGGTCGTCGTCGTAGTCGACGGCGAGCCCGAGCGTCACGGCGGCGTCCCAGCCGTGCACGAGCGTGTCGATCAGGTGAAAGCCCGCGACCTGTTCCAGCGGGAGTCGGTTCCGGAACTCCGCCAGCCAGACCGTGCGGGCCGGGTCGGTGGCGGCCTCGGCGAAGGCGGCCCCGGCTGCGGCCGACGACGCAGTGGCGGCCGCAGCCGGGTCGTCCCCGAGCGAGCGCGGGGCGAACGCGTCGATGTCGACGTCGGTCTCGTTCCCCGCACGCACAGCCGCCGAGAAGCCGTGGTCCTGGCCGGTCATGTGCTCCAGCAGGGCACACAGGTCCCAGCCGGTGCAGGGAGTGGGAAGTCCGAGGTCGACCGGGCGGACCCGGGTGAGGACCGGAGCGACGGCGGCGACGGCCCGTCGGTGCAGCACAATGGTATCCATGAGGCGACTATCTACCTGGGTAGACGATTGGTCAAGCACTATCGTCGCGCCACATGGAGCAGCGTCACGACCTCGGGGCCGCGTTCGCCCGCCTGACGCGGATGATGATCGAGGCGGAGACGCCGGTATTGCGGGCTCACGACGTCGAGATGTGGGACTACGCCGTGCTCAGCACCCTCGAGGAGGGGGCGGCGCCGACGCAGTCCGAGCTCGCGGCCGCCGTCGGGAGGGACAAGACGCGGCTGATCCCGATCCTCGATCGCCTGGAAGCACGCGGCCTGCTCCGCCGCACCCCGGATCCGGCGGATCGTCGTAACCGGATCGTCGCGCTCACCGACGATGGCCGTGACCTGGTGCGGTCCTGCCGGGCGGGGATACGCGGGGTCGAGGCCGAGCTGCTCGCCGCCATCGATCCCACGGAGCGGGCCGTGTTCGTCGCCGTGCTCGATCGCCTGGCCGACACCGCTCGCTGAGGACGTGGCTGCCGCCGGACCGTTGCCCGGTGGAGAAGCGTCCGAGGCCGCCGTTGACCTCCATTAACTTCTGTCGTAAAACATATCCGCGATCAGCGCTACGACGACGTCCGGAGCGGCCATGCCCCCCACCCCTGCCGGCCCCGTCCACCTCAGGGCAGCGGGGGTGAGCGTGGTCCTCGGCACGGACGGGCTGCGCCTGCCTGCCGTGCTGCATTGGGGCCCCGACCTCGGCGAGCTGGACGCCTCCGATCTCGCGGGCCTCGCCGCGGCGGCGATCCCCGGCACCGTGCCCAACGATGTCGACGAGGGAGCGCGCGTCGGCGTCGTGCCCGAGCAGGCGAGTGGGTGGCTCGGCCGGCCGGGGCTCGCGGGGCACCGCGCGGGTGGCGCCTGGTCACCGCTCTTCACCCTCGTCGCGCTCGACGTCGAGACCGGTCCGCACGGTGGCGGACAGGTCCGCGCGGTCGGCCGCGACGACGAGGCAGGTCTCGAGGTCCGGCTCGACATCGAGTTGCTGGCGTCCGGACTGCTGCGCCAGCGGGCCACGGTCGCGGTTCCGCAGGGAGCGGCCGCGGAGCCGTTCGTCGTCGACGGCCTCGCCGTCGCGCTTCCGGTGCCGTCGGAGGCCACCGAGCTGTTCGACATGGCTGGCCGTTGGGGCCGGGAGCGGGCTCCGCAGCGCGCGCCGTTCGTCGTCGGGGTGCACGCGCGGGAGAACAGGCGCGGTCGCACCGGACCGGACGCGCCACTGATCCTCGCTGCCGGCACCGCGGGCTTCGGCTTCCGCGACGGTGACGTGTGGGCGGTGCACGTGGCGTGGAGCGGCAACCACGTCTCGTATGCCGAGCGACTGTCGACCGGGGCCGCCGTGCTCGGCGGCGGCGAACTGCTGCTCCCCGGAGAGATGGCGCTTACTCCCGGCGAGCACTACGCGGGCCCGTGGGTCTACGCCGCGTACGGCAGGGGCCTCGACGGCGTCGCCGCGCGCTTCCACATGCACCTGCGCTCGCGGCCGCAGCACCCGCGCACCCCGCGCCCGGTCGTGCTCAACACCTGGGAGGCCGTCTACTTCGATCATGACCTCGACCGGCTCGTCGAGCTCGCCCGGGCAGGCGCCGATGTCGGTGCCGAGCGCTACGTGCTCGACGACGGCTGGTTCCGCCGCCGCCGCGACGACACGGCGGGTCTGGGCGACTGGTACGTCGACGAGGACGTCTGGCCCCGGGGCCTGCATCCGCTGGCAGAGGAGGTGCGCCGGCTCGGCATGCAGTTCGGGTTGTGGGTGGAGCCGGAGATGGTCAACCCCGACTCCGACCTCGCGCGCGCCCACCCGGAGTGGATCCTCGCGACCGGTGGGCGTCAACCTCTGCTCTCCCGGTCGCAGCAGGTGCTCGACCTCGCCCGGCCCGAGGCGTTCGCCTACGTCCTGGAGCGGCTCGACGCCCTGCTCACCGAGTACCCGATCGCCTACCTCAAGTGGGACCACAACCGCGACCTGCTCGACGCCGGCCACGGACCGCTCGGCACACCGGGCGTCCACGCGCAGACCCGTGCCGTGTACCGGCTGATCGACGAGCTGCGCGCCCGGCATCCCGACGTCGAGATCGAGTCCTGCTCGTCGGGGGGCCTGCGCGTCGACCTGGAGATCCTGGAGCGCACCGACCGGATCTGGGCCAGCGACAACATCGACCCCCTCGAACGCCAGCAGATCCAGCGCTACACCGCTCAGCTGCTGCCGCCCGAGCTCGTCGGATCGCACGTCGGGTCGCCGCGCTCGCACTCCACGGCCCGCACCCACGACCTGTCGTTCCGGGCCGGGACGGCACTCTTCGGCTCGTTCGGCATCGAGTGGGACATCACCACCGCGAGCCCGCAGGAGCGCAAGGAGCTGGCCGCGTGGGTGCAGCTCTACAAGGACGTGCGGGGTCTGCTGCACACCGGCACCGTGGTGCGAGCCGACCAGCACGACCCGTCGTTCGCGCTGCACGGCGTGGTGGCGGCCGATCGGTCCGCCGCCCTGTTCGCGCTGGTCCAGCTGGCCACGCCGCTGGCCGCCGTTCCCGGCGCCCTGCGTCTGCCCGGCCTCGACCCCGAGCGGCGCTACCGGGTGCGGACGCAGCCGCCGGGCGACGCACCGGCGCTGAGGCAGAGCCGGCCGCCGGCATGGCTCGCCGACGGGGTGGAGCTGCCCGGCCGGGTGCTCGGTGCGGTCGGGCTGCGGGCTCCGGCGATCAACCCGGAGCAGCTGCTGTTGCTGCGGGCGGATGCGGTGGACACGCGCTGACGGCGCGCCTCACGCGGGCGCGGCAGGCCCCAGCACGTGCGCCTGTATCGCCACGGCGGCCGCCCCGCGTGCCCACTCGGTGAACGGGAACGGCTGCACGTCCACCCGGATCGGCGGTCCCGCCGGATCGCGGCCCTCCTCCAGAGCGGCGTCCAGCTCGGCCCTGGCGATGTCGACCGCGCCGACGCCCTCACCGGTGAGGATCACGAGGTCCGGGTCGACGAGGCCCGCGATGTCGGCGACGAGCAGGCCGAGGGCCCGGCCGGCGTCCGCGACGGCGCGGCGGGCCGCGGGCTGCCCGGCGACGGCGAGCTCCAGCACCTCGTCGTAGGTCACAGACCTGCCCAGAGCCTGCCCGACGGCGGTGGTGATCGCCCCGGACGTCAGCACGGCCTCGGCACATCCGCGGTGCCCCTGAGCGCACATCGCCCAGCCCGGCAGCGGCCGGTGCCCGACCGACCCACCTGCCCCGTGTGCGCCCTCGACCAGCCGGTCGTGGACGACGATCCCGCATCCGACGCCGACGCCGATCGTGACGACCACCAGCGACTGCAGCCCTCGACCGGCGCCGAACCAGTGCTCGGCCACGGTGAGCGCCCGGACGTCGTTCTCGACGACGGTGGGCAGGTCGGTGGCCGAGTGCAGCCACGCCGCCAGCGGCACCGTCTGCTGCCAGCCGAGGAACTGCGCCTTCGTGACGTCGCGGCGCTCCGAGACCCGCCCGCCGATGCCGATGCCGAGCCCGGCCGGCTCGCCGTGCTCCCCGCGCATCCGGGCGACGGCATCGGTGACCGCGTCCACCACGGCGTCCGGCCCGCGCCCGGGGAGCGGCACCTCGTGCTCGACGAGGACGGCGGCGCGCAGGTCGGTGACCACGGCGAAAAGAGCGTCGCCGGTGATCTTGACGCCGACGAACCGGCGGGAGGAGGGCCGCACGTCCAACGGGAGCGAGGGTCGTCCGGTACGGGTGTGGACGTCGCTGGTGCCCTCGACCAGCAGGCCGGAGTCGACCAGCGGGCGGGTGAGCCGCGTGAGCGAGCCGGGGGAGAGTCCGAGCCTTCGCGCGAGCTCGGCGCGGGGGAGCGGGCCGTGGCGCAGCACCTCCACCGCGACGCGCTGCTGGCTGCCGTCGAGCGTGGTCCAGTCGCCGGCGACCCCAGTTTCTTCCGCGACGGAACTCACGGGTGAACACTACCGCTCGCACTCTCGTCAGACCGTCGATGTCACCGGGTCGCGTATGCCGAGCAGCAGGCCGGCGAGCCGGTCGAGCTGGTCCCGCTGCCCGTCGAGCCCGGGAGCCGCGATGCGCAGGACGATGTGACGGGCGCCGGCATCGACGAACCGGCGCAGTCCCGCGGCCACGTGCTCGGGCGGTCCCGCCACGATCGTCTGGATCCGCTCGACCACCTCGAGCGGAAGCCCGTAGTTCTCCCGGCAGAACTCGTCGACGGCGCGCAGCCCCGACGGCACGTCGGACGCCAGCAGCACCGTCGCGAACAGCGCCGGCGTGATGGCGTCCTGCGGCCGCCCCGCCGTGACGGCGGCGGTGCGGACATCGGCGAGACCGGTGGCGTAGGTCGCAGGCTGCGGCGGGTAGGGCAGCCAGCCGTCGTAGTGGCGCCCGGTCCGGGCCAGCGCGGCGGGAGTGGCTCCCGCGAGCCAGATGGGCGGGCCACCTCTGCGGTACGGGCGGGTGCCTGCCGGGATGTCGGACAAGCGCAGCACGTCGCCGGTGAACGAGGTGGGTCCCTCGGCGGTCCACAGCTGCCGCCAGAGTGCCACCGTGTCGTCGAGCCGGGCGAAGCGGCGCGTCCACGGCACTTCGGACGCCGCGTACTCCGGTTCGGAGCGCCCGGGGAAACCGGCCCCGACGCCGCGCACCAGGCGTCCGCCTGCCAGGAGGTCGAGCGAGGAGATCACCTTGGCGGCCTGCACGGGCCGCCGGAACGCGGGCAGCAGCGCCGCGGTGCCGAGAGTCATCTGTTCGGTCGCCGCCGCGACCGCGGCGAGGACCGTCAGCGGGTCGATGTGGGCGCCGAGGAGCGTGTCGTTGGCCCAGACCGAGTCGTAGCCTGCCCGCTCCGCCCGGACCGCCAGTTCCACCAGCTCCCGCGGGTCCGCTCCCGCCCACTGCTCCGCCTTGAGCGGGAGCAGCACACCTGTCCGAACGAGATCCATGCCGCAGAGGCTCGTTCGGCCGGTGCGCAGCGGCAATTCCCCAGGGGGAATGGCCGGGCGGCACACCCCAGGGCTAGGAACACCCTGTGAACTTCCCCGCCGCGCTCCGCGAGCGCCGTACCCGGCTGCGGGTCAGCCAGCTGGACCTGGCGCTGCGCGCAGGGACGACGCAACGGCACGTCAGCTTCATGGAGAGCGGCCGCTCGGCGCCCGGCCGGGCGATGGTCGTGCGGCTCGCGGAGTCGATGGAACTGCCCCTGTGTGACCGCAACGCGCTGCTGCTCTCGGCCGGATTCGCGCCCGCATATCCCGAAACCGGCCTCGACGAGCCCGGCCTCGCCCCGGTGCGCGACGCCCTGCGGTCCGTGCTCGACGGCCACCGGCCCTATCCGGCGATCGTCGTGGACCGCCACGGCGACCTGGTCGCGGCGAACGCGCCGTTCGGGCTGCTCACCGAGGGGGTCTCCGCCGACCTGCTGGCTGAGCCCGCCAACGCCTATCGCGTTGCCCTGCACCCCGAGGGGCTCGCCCCACGGATCGTCAACCTCGCCGAATGGGCTCGTCACGTCCTCGAGCGGCTGGACCAGGCACTCGAACGCGGCCCGGACGAGCGGCTGGCCGCATTTCGCGCCGAGCTCGGTCCTACGCGCCGCCTGCCGCTGTCGGGCCGGACCACCTGGGTTTCGCCGTGCCACTGCGGCTGCGGTCCGAACGGGGCGAACTGCGGCTCATCACGACCGTGACGACCTTCGCGACAGCCGTGGATGTCACGCTCGCGGAGCTGAAGCTCGAGGCGTTCCTGCCCGCGGACGCGGCGACCGCGCAGTCCCTCGCCGCGTGGGGGTCGTCGCCCGGATGAGCGGCACGGTCGTCCGCCCGCAGTCACGCAGCGATCATGCGCCGTCGCGCACGATCGGGCAGCTCATGCACCGCGGGCCGCCCCGTCCCCGGCCCAGCTCGCCGCCGGGGATGTCGAGCACCTCGATCCCGTGCTTGCGCAGGAAGGTGTTCGTGGTGACGTTGCGCTCGTAGGTCACCACCACGCCGGGCGCCACGGCCAGCGCGTTGCACCCGTCGTCCCACTGCTCGCGGGCTGCGGCGTGCACGTCCTGCTCGGGGGTCAGGACCCGGACCGACGAGAGCCCGAGCACCGCGGCGATCGCCTCGTGCATCTGCTCCGGTGGGTGGTCGGTGACGTCGAGCTCCTTCTCCGAGTCGCCGGGCCGCACGGTGTAAGCCGGCAACTTGCCCAGCCCCGCGTACTCCACGAACGTCTCCGGGTCGACCATCGTCATCACGGTGTCCAGGTGCATGAACGCGCGCTGCTGCGGCATCCGCAGCGCGACGATCCGGTCGATCTCGCCGCCGGCGAACAGGCGCGTGGCCAGCCGCTCGACGCCTGCGGGGGTGGTGCGCTCCGACAGCCCGATCAACACGGCCCCGCCGCCGAGCACATGCATGTCGCCGCCCTCGGTGGTCGCGGGCCCGTTCGCCGAGCCCTCGGACCAGATCGCGTAGTCGGAGCGGGCGAAGAGCGGGTGCCAGCGGTAGACGGCCTCGTAGTGCACGGTCTCGCGCATCCTGGCCTTCTTGCGCATGCTGTTGATCGCCACACCGCCGTAGAGCCAGGCCGACGTGTCGCGGGTGTAGAGGTGATTGGGGAGCGGCTCCAGCACGAAGTCGTCGGGAGCGAGCACGTGGAAGGCGATCGAGCGCGGCTCCGGGATGCGGTCCATCACCTCGCGCTTCGTGATCCCGCCGATGAGGTGGTCGGTGAGGGTGTCGACGTCCATCGCGTCGAAGCAGTTGCGCATCGCGTCGATGGCGAGCGGCCCGTAGACGCGGTCGTCGAAGATCCGGTCGAGGATGTACTTGCGCGCCTCGTGGATCTCCACCGTGGTCCGCAGCAGCTCGCCGAAGAGGTGCACGGTGATCCCGCGCTCCCGCAGCAGTGCCGCGAATCGGTCGTGCTCCTCCTGCGCCCTGGCCACCCACAGCACGTCGTCGAACAGCAGGCGGTCCTTGTTGGCCGGCGTCAGCCGCTTCAGCTCGAGCCCGGGGCGGTGCAGGATCACCTGGCGGAGCGGCCCGACCTCGGAATCCACGCGGTACATGCCGGACATCCTGCACGTGCTTCGCCCGCTCGGCGTGCAGGATGAGCGCGTGCAACTCGATCGGCTCGACGAGGACCTCATCGCGCTGCTCGTGGACGACGCGCGCCGCAGCTACGCCGACCTCGGCGCGAGCGTCGGACTCTCGGCATCAGCGGTGAAGCGGCGGGTCGACCGCCTGCGGGCAGGTGGGGCGATCACCGGGTTCACCGTGCGGCTCGACCCGGGTGCGCTGGGCTGGTCGGTGGAGGGCTACGTGGAGCTCTACTGCCGCATCAGCACCGCACCCGCCACCATCCGCTCCGCCGTCGCCAAGTTCCCCGAGGTGGTGGACGCCAGCACCGTCTCGGGCGACGCCGATGCCGTGCTGCGCATCCTCGCCGCCGACATGCGCCACTTCGAGCAGGTGCTCGAACAGATCGGTGCCCAGCCCTTCGTGGCGCGTACCCGCTCGGTGCTCGTGCTCTCGCCCCTGCTCCGCCGCCCGGCAGCGCCACTCCCGCACTGAGCCCGATCCGGACTGCCGGACGAGCGGCGTACAGCGGTTCGAGTGCTGCGCAAAGAACGTGCGTCAGCTGCGATCAACGAGCAACGTTTCCCCATGTACGGGCAACGCTTCGCAATTGTCCGGCGTCCGTGCCGTTCCTAGCCTGATGAGCGTCCCGGTCCCGACGCCGCGGCCACCCCCGTACACCTCGTGGAGCGAGCCCGTGACCAGCGTCCTGCCCCGCCCGAGCGAACCCGCCGAGCGCACCGCCACCCGCCGCCACTACCTCATGTGCGCGCCGGTGCACTTCGCCGTCGAGTACGCGATCAACCCGTGGATGAACCAAGGCGTCCCGGTCGACCGCGACCTGGCGATGGCCCAGTGGGACGCCTTGCGTCGCACCTACCTCGACCTCGGCCACCGGGTCGACCTGCTCGATCCCGTCCCGGGCCTGCCCGACATGGTCTACGCGGCCAACGGCGCCACCGTCGTCGGCGGTGTCGTGCTCGGCGCACGGTTTCGCCACCGCGAGCGGGCCGCGGAGGCCGTTGCGCATCGCGAGTGGTTCCGGGCCGCCGGCTTCACGCGGGTCGTCGAGCCGGAGTTCGTGAACGAGGGGGAGGGCGATCTGCTCGTGCTGGGCGGCCGGGCCGGCGCCGTGGTGTTCGCCGGCACCGGGTTCCGCACCGACCCGCGAGCCCATGCCGAGGCCGCAGCCGTGCTGGGCAGGCCCGTGGTGTCGCTCGAGCTGGTCGATCCCTGCTACTACCACCTCGACACGGCGATGGCGGTGCTCGACGAGGACACGATCGCCTGGCTCCCGGAGGCGTTCACCCCGGAGTCCCAGGCTGTGCTGCGCGAGCGGTTCCCCGGTGCGCTCGTCGCCGACCCGGCCGACGCCGCGGTGCTCGGGCTCAACGCCGTGAGCGACGGCCGGCACGTCGTCCTGCCCGCGGAGGCGACCCGGCTCGCCGCCGAGCTCGCCGCGCGCGGGTTCGTCCCTGTCCCGGTCGAGATGTCCGAGCTGCTCAAGGGCGGCGGCGGACCCAAGTGCTGCACGCTGGAGGTACGGCCATGACGATCATCGAGGACGGCACGGCGACCGGCGCCGCGGGCGGGAACGCCACCGCACACCACGAGCTCCTCATGGAGGAGCACTCGGCACACAACTACCACCCCCTGCCGGTGGTGGTCGCGCACGCCGAAGGCGCCTGGGTCACCGACGTGGAGGGCCGCCGGTATCTCGACTGCCTGGCCGGCTACTCCGCATTGAACTTCGGCCACCGCCACCCCGCGCTGATCGCAGCGGCCCATGCCCAGCTCGACCGCGTGACCCTCACCAGCCGCGCGTTCGGCAGCGACCAGATCGGCCCGTTCTGCGCGGAGCTCGCCGCGCTCGTCGGCAAGCAGCTCGTCCTGCCGATGAACACCGGCGCCGAGGCGGTCGAGAGCGGGCTCAAGGTCGCGCGCAAGTGGGGCTACGAGGTGAAGGGCGTACCTCCCGGACGCGCGCGCATCGTCGTCGCGGACGGCGGCTTCCACGGGCGCACCATCAGCATCGTCAGCTTCTCCACCGACCCGGACGCCCGCGGCGGGTTCGGGCCGTTCACTCCCGGCTTCGACATCGTCCCCTACGGCGATCCGGACGCGCTGAGCGCCGCGATCACACCCGACACGGTCGCGGTGCTGATCGAGCCCGTGCAGGGCGAGGCGGGCGTGGGCGTCCCACCTGCCGGATATCTGGCGGCGGTCCGCGAGATCTGCGACGAGACGGGCGTGCTGTTCATCGCCGACGAGGTGCAGTCCGGCCTCGGGCGCACCGGGCACGTGCTGGCCACCCGCGGCGCGGGAACCGACGCCGACGTCTACCTGCTCGGCAAGGCCCTCGGCGGCGGGATCGTGCCCCTGTCGGCCGTGGTCGCGGACTACGCGGTGCTCGGGGTGCTGCGGCCGGGGCAGCACGGCAGCACGTTCGGAGGCAACCCCCTCGCGTGTGCGGTCGGCCGGGCCGTGATCGAGCTGCTGACCGACACCGGTCCGGAGGGGATGCTCGCCAGGGCGGCCCGCCTGGGCGATGTGCTGCAGGGGCGGCTGGCGGGGCTCGTGGGCGACGGCGTGGTCGCCGTGCGCGGGTGCGGTCTCTGGGCCGGTGTCGACGTCGACCCGCGGCTGGGGAGCGGGCGGGACGTCGGCGAGGCACTCCTCCGGCGTGGCGTGCTGGTCAAGGACACACACGGTTCCACGATCCGGCTCTCGCCGCCGCTGGTGATCACCGAGGACGAAGTGGCGTTCGCGGTCGACGCGCTGGCCGGTGCGCTGGCTGAGCTGCGCTGAGTCCGTCCCGACCGCCGCCACCACAGGCGTGATCTTCTCGCCGAACCGGCGGTAGGAGACGACACGGGCAAGCCGGGCGCCGGACGTGAGTCCCGTCCGGCGCCCCGGTGCGCCGTTAAGATCAGCAAGCGTGGGTCGGCACGCTCGGGGAAGGCGGCCGGCCCCCTGGCGTGCCGACGAGCTTCCCGGACGGCGCCGGTCCCCGGCGTGGCCAGTGCGCCGGTGCCGCGGACGAGGAGAAGCCTGGTGAGATTGACGTTGACGGGGTACTTGTCGCTGGACGGTGTCTCGCAGAGCCCTGGGTCTCCCGACGAGGACAGCAGCGACGGGTTCACACGCGGCGGCTGGCTCATGCCCTACCTGGACGAGGATTTCTTCCAGGTGGCCGGGTCGTGGTTCGACGAGGCGGATGCGTGCTTGTTCGGCGCTCGTACCTACGCCGGCTTCTCGAGCTTCTGGCCGCTCTCCGATCCGGACGACCCGTTCGCCGGCAAGATGAACAGCATGCCCAAGTACGTGGCATCCCAGAGTCTGCGCCGGGCCGATTGGGCGCGCACGACGATCCTGTCCGGAGATGTATTGGCGCAGGTCGCCGAGCTCAAGCGGCAGCCTGGCCGGGAGCTCCAGATCCACGGCAGCGCGCGGCTTGCCCAGTCGCTGCTGAGTGCCGGGCTGATCGACGTGATCCGGTTGATGATCGCCCCCCTCGTGGTGGGCTCCGGCAGGCGGCTGTTCCCGGACGGCGCGGCGCGCACCGGCCTGCGACTCGTCAGCAACGGCACCACGGCGGCAGGTCTCACCGTGCACACGTACGAATCGGCGGAGCTGCCCGACTACGGCACGTACCGAACCGAGTAGTAGGCGCATCCACGGTCTCCGGCCGGCCACGGCTGGAAGAAGCGCTCAACGGGACCGCGGCGTCGCCGAGCGGCACGCGCGGATGGAATCACGGTCGGAGCCGGTTGCGGAACGGCCGTCCGTCGTCGCCCGCGTCGACGAGCAGTTCCGGTCGGAGCATGCCGAACATTACGGTCAGTAACATCTCGCACGTGAACTCCGCCGACTCCTGCGGCCGGTTGACGCTTCGGATCAATGCCATGTTGACGATCAGCCCGCTCACTTCGACGGCGCTCGGGAATGGTCGCAGCTCTCCGGTTCCCTGCCCGTGCTCGATGAGCATCTGAATAGGGACGGGGACGGGTGCCAGGATTCGGGGATCGATCTCGTCGGCGGGGTCGGCGGGCCCGGCGACCCTGATCGTGTACTCCTGCACGGCCGACCAGAAGGACGCGGTGAGCGACCGGAACCGGAAGGTGATCAGTGTCAGGCTGCTGACCTGGTCACACAGGGCGTCGACCATGGATCGGGCCGTCGCGACGTCCTGCTGCGCCTGCGTCAGGAGGGGCAGGACGACCGGCCGGAAGATGTGTCCGACGAGCGCATGCTTTGTCGGAAAATGGTTATACGCGGTGGCCGCACTCACACCCGCGGCGGCAGCGATGTCTTCCATCCTCGCGTTCGCCCAGCCGTGTGAGGCGAACGCCGTGTCGGCGGCATCGAGTAACGCTCGGCGTGTTCGATCACGCTTCGTTTGTGCCGCTCGGGCGCGCGGATCGCGCGGATGGGGTTGATCGGTCGCAGGCATTGACCGGAGAGTAACTAACCGTCCGTCGAACTTCTCTTGACTCCAACTTGGGGTGTCACCCAAACTGCGTACTTGAAGGTAGAACGACTTCGATCACCTTGCTGGGCACGGCAGGTGTGCGAAGGCACGAGGCGACATCGGACGTCGGCCCTGCCGTCGGGGGATCGCAGGTATCTGTCGGCTGTCCGGTTTCTCCTGAGTACGACGGCACGACCCGCCACCACGCCCAACGGAGGGCAGGCGGCAGACGCGTCACACCGGTGAGGCGCCGGTGCAGGGAGGGGACCCAGCATGTTGTCTGTTGAGCGCCACGTCGTTGCAATCACAGGTGAAACCCGATGAGCGCCCTCGCAGTGGCGGTCGACACGGGGGGATCATCCGGCCTGGTCCCGGCCCAGCGCGGGCCGGCAGAGCCGTATCGCGCCGTCCGACTACGGGCGGCAACGGAAAGCTCCACACAGGACGCACAGGAGGAGGCAGCCGAGCCGGCACTGCTGGACCTCCTGGTCGCAGAGGCCGTGGCAGGAGAGCCGCGGGCGAAGGACAGGCTGCTCACGGCCATCCATCCGCTCGTGCTGCGCTACTGCCGCGGACGGCTCGGCCGCCAGGAGACCGTCATCGGCTCGGCCGACGACATCGCCCAGGAGGTCTGCCTGGCCGTCGTCAACGCGCTGCCCGGCTACACGATCAGGGGGCTGTCGTTCCGGGCGTTCGTCTACGGAATCGCAGCGCACAAGGTGACCGACGCGTTCCGGGCCATCAGCCGCAACCGCTCGGAGCCCATGGCCGACCTGCCGGACGTTCCGGCCGTGCACGACGGCCCGGAGCAGCACCTGCTCGCAGCCGAGCTCACCGAGCGTCTCGTCGGGCTGCTGTGCCACCTCACCCCGCGCCAGCGCGAGGTACTGGTGCTGCGCATTGCGGTCGGGATGAGCGCCGAGGAGACGGCCCACGCCGTCGGCTCGACGCCGGGGGCCGTGCGGGTCACCCAGCACCGCGCACTCAACCGCCTGCGCCGGATCCTGGCCGGCTTCTTCGTGGAGGACGGTGAGGAGGAACCGGACGAGGAGTGAGCCGTGGGAGATGCCGGGCCTCCAGCTCGTCCGTGACGGCCGGGGAGTAACCTGTCCGCGATCAACTTCGGGTCGGACGGGTATGGGGAGGCGTCGTGTCAGCAGGCCAGATCGCGGCACTGATCGCGGCTGGGGCCTTCGTGGTGCTCGTCCTGCTGCTGGCCGTTCCGTTGCTGAAGCTGTCCCGCACGCTCGACGAGGCCACGATCGCGATCCGCAAGGCCCACGAGGGCAGCGCGCCGCTGCTGGACAACGCGCAGACCACGCTGCACCAGGTCAACACGCAGCTCGAGCGCGTCGACGGCATCACCTCCAGCGCGCGCACGGTCACGAGCAACATCTCCGTGCTCACGTCGCTGTTCACCGCCACGCTGGGCGGTCCGCTCGTCCGCGCCGCCGCGTTCTCCTACGGCCTGAACAAGGCCGTCAAGGCGCGGCGGGCGGGCCGCGATGCCGGTGCCCACTCGCGGCGCGGCCGCCTCGGCCGCCGGAGGGGACGCCGGTGAGCAGGCTGTTCTGGCTCGGGCTCGGGATCGCCGCGGGCGCGTACGTCACTCGGCGGGCCAGCGCCGCGGCCCACAGCCTCACCCCCGCCGGGGTCGGGGCCAACATCGCCGACGGCCTGCGCGAGGTCGGTGCCGGCCTCGGCGCGTTCGGCGCGGAGGTGCGGGCCGGGATGGTCGCACGCGAGCAGGAGCTCACCGACCTCGTGGAACGCCGCACCGGTGGTGGCCTGCCGACGATGAGGGAAGCCATCTACGAGCCGTATCCTGTGGTGCGGCCGGGCGCGCGAGCGCGCAGGGCAGGGGAGTAGCGGCGCCGCTGCGCCCTCCCCTGCCGATCCGCGTCCCCGCCCCTGAGGGAGACTGGAGACGGCCTCCCTCGTCGTACCCACCAGGAAGCACCGCCGTGCAGACCCACGAGATCACCCGTCGCTTCATCGACCACTTCGTCGCCGCCGGGCACACCAAGGTGTCCAGCGCGTCGTTGATCCTCGACGACCCCAACCTGCTGTTCGTCAACGCAGGCATGGTGCAGTTCAAGCCGTACTTCCTCGGCGAGGTGCCGCCGCCCTACGCGCGCGCCACCTCCATCCAGAAGTGCGTGCGCACCGGCGACATCGACGAGGTCGGGCGCACCACCCGGCACAACACGTTCTTCCAGATGGCCGGCAACTTCTCGTTCGGCGACTACTTCAAGGCCGGCGCGATCGAGCACGCCTGGAACCTGATCACCAGCAGCCAGGACGCCGGAGGCTACGGCTTCGACCCCGACCGCATCTGGGTCACCGTGTACCGCGACGACGACGAGGCCATCGAGCTCTGGCGGAAGATCGCCGGGCTGCCGTTGGAGCGCATCCAGCGTCGTGACGGCAAGGACAACTACTGGGACATGGGCGTGCCCGGCCCGGGCGGTCCGTCGTCCGAGATCTACTACGACCGGGGGCCCGAGCACGGCCGCGAGGGCGGGCCCGAGGCCGACGAGGACCGGTACCTGGAGATCTGGAACCTCGTCTTCATGCAGGACGTCCGCGGCGAGCTCAGCCCGAAGGACGGGCATCCGCCCATCGGAGCGCTGCCGCACAAGAACATCGACACGGGCATGGGAGTCGAGCGGGTCGCGTACCTGCTCCAGGGCGTCGACAACGTCTACGAGACCGACCTCGTGCGCCCTGTCATCACCCGCGCCGAGGAGTTCTCCGGCCGTCGCTACGGCGTCGACGCCACCGACGATGTCCGGTTCCGCGTGATCGCCGACCACGCGCGGTCCGGCGTGATGATCATCGGCGACGGGGTCACGCCCTCCAACGAGGGCCGTGGCTACGTGCTGCGCCGGCTGCTGCGGCGCATCGTGCGCTCGTCGCGGCTGCTGGGGGTGAACGAGCCGGTGCTCCGGTCGTTCGCCGAGGTCGTGCGCGACGAGATGGCGCCGACCTACCCGGAGCTCGTCAGCGGCTTCGAGCGGATCTCCGCGGTCGTCGAGGCCGAGGAGGAGGCGTTCCTCGCCACGCTCAGCGCGGGCTCGCGCATCTTCGACACCGCCGTGGCGGAGACCAAGCGCAGCGGCGGGCTCGTGCTGCCAGGGGACCGGGCGTTCCAGCTGCACGACACCTACGGATTCCCGATCGACCTCACCCTCGAGATGGCGTCCGAGGCGGGCCTCGAGGTCGACCAGGACCGTTTCCGCACGCTGATGAACGAGCAGCGCTCCCGGGCCAAGGCAGACGCCGCCACGCGCAAGGTCGGCCACGGCGACGGATCCATCTACCGCACTGTGCTCGACACCCACGGCGTCACCGAGTTCCTCGGGTACACCGAGCTCAGCGCCGAGGCCACGATCGTCGGCCTGCTCGTCGACGGCGTGCCGGTGGCCGCCGCGCGGGAGGGCGAGCACGTGGAGGTCGTGCTCGACCGCACCCCGTTCTACGCCGAGGCGGGCGGTCAGCAGGCCGACACCGGTGAGCTGCGCGGGGCGTCGTTCACCGTCCGCGTCGATGACGTGCAGTCGCCGGTCGCCGGGCTGCGGGTGCACCGCGGCGTCGTCGTCGCCGGTGAGGTGTCGCTCGACGCCGCCGTCGTGGCCGAGGTCGACCGGTCGCGGCGTGCGTCGGTGTCGCGGGCGCACACCGCCACACACCTCGTGCACGCCGGTGTTCGTGGCGCGCTGGGCACCGCCGCCGCACAGGCCGGCTCGCTCAACGCCCCTGGCAGGTTGCGGTTCGACTTCACCTCGCCCACCGGCGCCGTCCAACCGGCCGCGCTCGCCGAGATCGAGGACGAGGTCAACACGGTCCTGCAGCAGAACCGTGAGGTCGAGGCCTACGAGACCACGATGGACGAGGCCAAGCGCCTCGGCGCGATGATGCTCTTCGGTGAGAAGTACGGCGACCGCGTCCGGGTGGTCGACATGGGTGACTACTCGCGCGAGCTCTGCGGTGGCACCCACGTCGGGCGCACCGGTGAGATCGGCATGATCAAGGTGCTGTCGGAGGCCTCGATCGGTTCCGGCGTGCGACGCGTGGAGGCGCTCGTCGGGCTCGACGCGTTCCGCCATCTGTCGAAGGAGCACCTGCTCGTCTCCACGCTGGCCGACCAGCTGAAGGCGCGCCCCGAGGAGCTCCCGGAGCGGATCAACGGCCTGATCGAGCGGCTGCGCACGGCCGAGCGCGACCTCGAGAAGGTGCGTGCCGACGCTGTGCTGGCCTCGGCCGGGGCCCTCGCCGCAGGCGCCGAGGACATCGACGGGGTCTCGCTCGTCGCGGTGGCTGCACCCGACGGGGTGGCCGGCAACGACCTCCGTGCGCTGGCCTCCGATGTCCGGGGCCGGCTCGGTTCCCAGCCGGGAGTCGTCGCACTCTTCTCCGGCGACGGCGAGAAGGTCTCGTTCGTGGTAGCCACCACGGCTGCCGCCCGCGACCGCGGCCTGGCTGCGGGCGCGCTGATCCCCACGTTCGCTGCGGCCGTCGGTGGCCGGGGCGGCGGCAAGGCGGACCTGGCGCAGGGCGGTGGCACCGACCCGGCCGGTATTCCGGACGCCGTGCGGGCTCTGCGCTCGGCCCTGCGCAACTGACCGGCGGACCCCGGACGTGACGGTGGCGGTGTGAGGGGACGGCGGCTCGGCATCGACGTCGGAGCGGTGCGTGTGGGGGTTGCTCTGTCCGATCCGGACGGAGTGCTGGCCACGCCGCTCGTCACCGTCCCGCGCGACGTCGCGGGCGGCAGCGACCTGACGGCGATCGCCGGGCTGGTCGCCGACCACGAGGTCGTCGGCATCGTCCTGGGGTTGCCACGCACGCTGGCCGGGCGGGAGGGGCCTGCTGCCGAAGCGGCGCGCGACTTCGCTGCCGGGCTGGCGTCGGTCGTGGATGTGCCGGTCGAGCTGTCCGACGAGAGGCTCACCACGGTCGTCGCCACCCAGCAGCTGCGTGAGCGTGGTGTGAAGGGCCGTAAGCAGCGCGCGGTGGTCGACCAGGCCGCTGCCGTGGCGATTCTGCAGGGCTGGCTGGACGCCGCGCGCCGTCGCTGACCCGGCTCTGCAGGTTCCTCGGAGCCATCGATACTGTCGGAACCGTGACCTCGGACGGTTGGGACCAGCGAGTACCGCCTCACCACAGTGGTGCAGCGGACGACTCGGTGGCAACCGGACCCATCGGCGTGTACCCGGGCCCGCAGGACGAGCCGCCGCCGCCCCCACGGGGGCGGCAGCGGGCCGCCACCCGCCGACGGCGCCGCAGCGGCGGCGTCCTGCTGCTCGCGGTGCTCCTGCTGCTCGGCGCCATCGCGGGCGGCGGCTACTACGTGTTCTCGTCGCTGTTCTCCACGCCCGACTTCGACGGTGACGGCTCCGGTTCGGTCATCGCGCAGGTGAAACCGGGCGACTCGACCACCCAGATCGGCAGCACCCTGACCCAGCGCGGGGTGGTCGCGAGCGTCCAGGCGTTCAACGAGGCCGCGGCGGAGGACAGCCGGATCCGGTCGGTCCAGCCGGGCTACTACCAGATGCGGTCTCGGATGTCGGGGGCGTCAGCCGTGTCGCTGCTGCTCGACCCGGTATCGCGGGTGGGCCAGCTGGAGATCCGGGGAGGGGTGCAGCTCGATGACACGCGCGCGCCCGACGGCACGGTCGCCCCTGGCGTGCTCAGCCTGATCTCGAAGGCCAGCTGCTACACAGTGGACGGCACGCAGCAGTGCGCCTCGGTCGACGCGCTGCGCGCAGCGATGGTCGACACCGACCCAGCTGCGCTCGGCGTTCCGGCGTGGGCGCTCGAAGGCGTCGAGAAGGCCGACCCTGTCCGTCGGCTGGAAGGCCTGCTGATGCCGGGCATCTACAGCGTCGAGCCCGGCGCCTCGGCCGTGGACGTGCTGCGCAGCCTGCTCGCCGCCTCGGACACGCGCCTCGAGGCCTCCGGCCTGGTGTCGGGCGCGCAAGCCATCGGATCCACCCCGTACGACGTGCTGACCATCGCCTCGCTCGTGGAGAAGGAGGCCATCACCCCCGACATGCCCAGGGTGGCCCGGGTGATCTACAACCGGCTCGGAGCCGGTCAGCGCCTCGAGCTCGACTCGATGGTGAACTACCCGCTCGACCTGCAGGCCCTGCGCACCACCCCCGAGGACAGGGCGCGCCCCGGCCCCTACAACAGCTACGTCGTGGCCGGCCTCCCGCCCACCCCGATCGCCGCGCCCGGCGCAGAAGCGATCAAGGCGGCCCTGGAGCCGACCCCAGGGCCCTGGCACTTCTTCGTCCGCTGCCAGAAGGACGGCACCTCGTGTTTCGCTGCGACCTTCGCCGAGCACGCGGCCAACGTGGCGGAGGCACGCGCCAACGGCGCGTTCTGACGCCGGGCGTCATGCTGGTGGGCGGCCGAAGAACCCCGGCGGGGGGAGCGGCGACGGGGTAGCCGCGCGGTCGGAGGGCGGGCAGGCGTCCGCAGCGAACCGCCGGACGTCATCGCCCGCGAGCACTGTGGCGGGGAACGGGTCGCCCGCCGCTCGTCGCACCAGTCCGTCCACGGGGAGCTCGGCCGCGCTGCCGATGAGCACGAGGTTGCCGAACCGCCGCCCGTGGAGCACGTCCGGCGAGGCGAGTACCGCCACGTCGGTGAAGCGCGCGACGGCGGCGGCCACCTGGCTCCGCGCGAACCGCAGATCCCCGCCGTCGGCGACGTTGGCCGCGTACACGCCGTCGGGCGCGAGCGCGGCCGCCGCCGACTCGAGGAACTGTGTGGACGTCAGGTGGGCCGGGGTGCGGGCGCCGGCGAAGACGTCGAGCACGAGCAAATCGACCGAGCCGGGCACGGCCCGGGTGAGCATGGCCCGCGCGTCGCCGACGACCACGTCGATCCCGAGCCCGTCGGCCGGCAGCCGGGAGGACACGAGGTCCACGAGCGCCGCGTCGACCTCGATGACCTGTTGCGTGGACCGCGGCCTCGTGGTGGCGACGTAGCGAGCCAGGGTCCATGCCCCGCCGCCGAGGTGCAGCACCCGCTGCGGCACCGCCTGCGGCGCCATCAGGTCGACGACGTGGCCCAGGCGGCGTACGTACTCGAACTCCAGATGTGTCGGATCGTCGAGGTCGACGTGCGACTGCGCGGTGCCGTCGAGGAGCAGCGTCCACCCCTGTGGCCGATCGGGGTCGCCCAGTAGTTGGGCGTAGCCATGGTCGACCTCGGCGTCCACTACCGCGCGCGCCACGCGCTCCCTTCGTTCCGGCCGCCCGCTCACCCCTCGATCCTGCTCCCTCGGCCCGTCAGCCGGTGGGCCGGGCCCAGCCGTAGACGTGGTCGAGCCGCAACGTGAGCATCACCCGGCCGTCGGCCACCATGGCCGCGCGGTACTCGTCCCAGTTGGGGTGCTCGCCGCGCAGATCGCGGTAGTAGCCCACGAGGGCCTCGACCGTGTCGTCGTGGGGTTCGGTGGCCACGGGGCTGAGCGCCGCAATGCCCTCACCGACGACGTAGCCGCCGTAGTCGGCCCGGCTGACGTGGTAGGTGGCGCGAGGGTCGCGGCGGAGGTTGCGCGTCTTCGCGCGGCCGTCGGTGATGGAGATGCGCAGCGTCCTCGATTCGAGGTCGAACGCGTGGGTGACGACGGACGACTGCGGCCGGCCATCCCGCTTCAGGGTGATGAGGATGCCGTTGGGCTGCTGGGTGAACAGCTCGAGCAGGGCGGGGTCAATGGTCGTGCTCGCCGACATGCTTCTCCTCGGATCTGCGGACGTGACCACCGGATCATGCCAACGTTCCCGGATCCGGTGGTCGCGCTCGGAGCGTGGTTGTCCACCTCGTAGGTCAGTCATCCACAGATCCGAGCGGGCGGTGGTGGGCGTCCCCGGCGACCCCGACGATCACGGTGTGGCGAATGACGAGCGGTGCGGCAGCGGTGGGGCCGGCCGGCCGCTGGTGCCGGGTGTGAGACGGCGCTTGCGGCGGTGGCGGGGTTCTGGGCACCGGCCGCGTCCGGTTCGGTCCTGGTCGGTGCTGGGGCGTTCTGAAGGCGGCGGTTCGAGCTGGGCTACGGGGGAGCGAGGGGCCGGCGGGTGGCGGTGCGGAGGTGCTGTGGGCGGTCGTTCGACGTGAGCGTTGTCAGGAATCGCAGGCTCGGTCCCGGCCCGGCGGGTGTCAGGGCAAGGCCGGCTCGGTGCGTGGCGGTGCTGGGGCGGTCGTGGGCCCAGGTTCGGGTCCTGGGGATGGAGGGCCGGTCCGGTGTGTGCAGCGGTGCGTGAGGGTGCCGGGGCGGTGAGCCGGCTGTCGGCCGGTGCGTCGGTGGCCGGCCTGGCGGCGGTGGCGGCCGTGGTGTTCCGGGCGCTCGACGTGACAACCGTGGGGGCTGTGGGGATCTGTGCCGGGGTTGCCGGTGCAGCGGCCGGCGGTGTCGCGCGACGTCTCCTGGGGTGGCTGCGGCGCGGCGCACGGATTCCGCCGCCATGGTGCGAGATCGCGGTGGGCGTGCTGTGGGCGGCGGTCGCCACGGCCTGGGCGGGCGGGGTGGTCCCGGCGGCGTGGGTGCCCGTGCTCCTCGCGCTCGCGTGGTTCGGCGTCGCGGCCGGTGCGGTCGACCTGGCGCACCGCAGACTGCCCGACGCGCTGACGCTTCCGGCGCTCCCCGCAGCCTTGCTGCTCCTGCTTCCGTTGGGCCCCACAGCGGTCCTGCACGGGCTCGCGGGTGCCGCCGTGGCCGTAGGGGCGCACGGTGCCGTCCATCTCGCGGTCCCGCGCGCGATGGGCGCTGGTGACGTGAAGCTCGCAGCCCCACTCGGCGCCGTGCTGGCGGCCGCCGGATGGCCCGCGCTGGTTCTGGCGGCGCTCCTGGCCGCGGCGCTCACCGCGGTACTGGGCATCGCCGGCATCTCCACCCGCAGGCTCGGGCGTCGAGCGGCGCTGCCGCACGGACCGTCGATGCTCGCGGCCACCTGGCTGGTCACCTCGTGGCTGGCGGCCGTGGGTGCGGCAACGGCTGCCGATGCAGGGGGGTGAGAGAATCGGCAGCGTGTTGCGTTGGATCACCGCAGGGGAGTCTCACGGTCCCGCGCTGGTCGCCGTGCTCGAGGGCATGGTCGCCGGCGTCGAGGTCACCACCAAGGAGCTGGCCGCCGAGCTGGCCCGCCGCCGCCTGGGTTATGGCCGGGGCGCGCGGATGAAGTTCGAGGCCGACGAGTTGGAGGTGATCGGCGGTCTGCGCCACGGGGTCACCCAGGGCGGCCCGGTCGCGGTGCGGATCGGCAACACCGAGTGGCCAAAGTGGGAGACGGTGATGGCAGCCGACCCCGTCGACCCCGAGCTGATCGCGGGCCGGGCCCGCAACGCGCCGCTCACCCGGCCGCGCCCGGGCCACGCAGATCTGGCCGGAATGATCAAGTACGGCTTCGATGACGCCCGTCCCGTACTCGAGCGCGCCAGCGCCCGGGAGACGGCTTCGCGGGTGGTGCTGGGCACCGTGGCCAAGGCGTTCCTCGATCAGGCGTTGGGCGTCGCCATCGTCTCCCACGTCGTCGCTCTCGGGGCCGCTGAGGCGCCCGACGACGAGCAGCCCGGTCCCGACGACCTGGAGCGCGTGGACGCCAGCCCGGTCCGCGCGTACTCGGAGGCCGCCACCGCGGCGATGGTGGCCGAGGTCGACGCCGCACAGCGCGACGGCGACACTCTCGGCGGCGTGGTGGAGGTCATCGCCTACGGCCTGCCCGTCGGACTGGGCTCGTACGCGCAGTCCGACCGCAGGCTCGACGCCAGGCTCGCTGGTGCGCTCATGGGCATCCAGGCGATGAAGGGCGTCGAGATCGGCGACGGGTTCCGCACCGCTCGCCGCCGGGGCAGTGCGGCGCACGACGAGATGATCCCCGGCGACCCGGTGAAGCGGCTGTCGAACCGGGCCGGAGGCATCGAGGGCGGCATGTCCAACGGCGAGCCCGTCCGGGTGCGGGTGGCGATGAAGCCGATCTCCACGGTGCCCCGTGCCCTGCAGACGGTGGATATCGCGACCGGAGAGCCCGCTGAGGCCATCCACCAGCGCTCCGACGTGTGCGCGGTGCCCGCGGCGGGCGTGGTGGCCGAGGCGATGGTCGCCCTGGTGCTGGCCGACGCGGCGCTGGAGAAGTTCGGCGGCGACTCGCTCGCCGAGACCCGCCGCAACCTCCGTGCCTACCGGGACGCCGACCACCACTGACCGTTGACGGGCTCGTGAGCTCGGGGCCGGCCGAGTGGTGGCCTGGATCATTGGTCGGGACCGGCAACCGCGCCATGTGCGGCTGGCGGCCCCCACTGATGATCGTGATCGGCGCTGGCCCTGGATTGGGCCCCGCGGTGGTGGGCGTGGGCGGGTCGGTTCCTGTCCGCAGTGTGAAGCGTCCGGGCTTGATCATCAGCTGTGGACCGGGCGTGGCGCGATATGTGACCGGCGGTCCCGAATTGATGATCTTGATTGTCCGGCAGCGCGGAATTGCACCCGCCGGTTGTGGTGGTGTCCGACCGCCGGCGATCGGGTGGCCGGATCCCACCTCGGCCCGAATACCGGGCTTGATCATTAGTTGGGGACAGGCAACAGCGCTATGGGCGGCGGCGAGTCCCGAATCGATGATCTTCGCCCGGGGTTGGCCGAGTGTCCGTCCTTGATCGCCGGTTGTGGTCCGGCGACCGGGTCAGAACGGTTGCGCGTCCCCGATCAGCGATCGTGGATGTGTGCGCACCCGCTGCTGTGGCCCCCACACCGCGACGCTGCTGTTCGGCCCTGAGAACCGGGCCGGGACCATGACCGTGCCGAAGCGGCCGCAGGTCGCGCCGCGACCGCTCGGCCGCTCCATGTCGTGATTTCACCCGATCCGGTGATCATCAGGTCGGCCGGCGCCGCAGGAGACCGCACTCCGGACGGGACCTCGATCAGCTCGCCGGGGACCTACCGCGCCTGGTCCTCCGGCGGCGGCGTCCGTCCGCCGCCCCTGCCCTCGAAGAACTGTGGGCGCCGGTGCAGCCGCCCGCGCCGGGTGGCGGAGTGGAATGCGGCAGCCACGTCGGAGCCGGAGGGTGGGGTGCTGGGCTCCGGCTGGGGGTCCTCCCGGGGAGCTGCCTCCGGGGCAGGTGCCTGTGTGGCGAACGCGGCGAAGGGCGTGCCTGCCTCGTTGTTTCCCGGGTTGCGCAGCTGCGGCTCCAGGTGGGCCTGCCGACGCCGTCGGGGGAGGGGGAGCTGCTCGCGCGCCGGTGGTGGCGGGTCATCTCCCGTACGCAGCACGGGAGGTTTGTCCTGGTGATGGCTCAACCGGCGGTCCACCGGCCGCCGTGCTCCGCCGCCGGATGCTCCCCGACCGCCCTGTCCGCCCCCGACGTCGTTCATCCAGCACTCCGATCGCGCAACCCCACGTGCCGTTTCCGCACAATCCGGCAAAGCCGCAGAGATCGCAGGTATTCGCCGCAGTGATCGCAGGGTATCTGGCCCCCATGGTCGTTCTACCAAGGGCCTCCATGAACATCCGCGGCAGTCACTACCCTGAGGCCGGTGAGTCTCGAAACACGTCCCACGATGGTCATCGTCGGTCCGCCGGGCGCGGGCAAGACCACCGTCGGCCGGGTGCTTGCGCGACGGCTCGTTGTGGAGTTCACCGACGTCGACGCGCTCATCGTCGAGCGGGCAGGGAAGCCGATCGCCGACATCTTCCTGCAGGACGGGGAGGACGCGTTCCGCGCGATGGAGCACGAGGTCGTCATCGAGGCTCTGGCCGGCACCGACGGCGTGCTCGCGCTGGGCGGTGGCTCTGTGCTCGCGGCGGCCACCCGCGAGAAGCTGCGGGACCACCGGGTCGTCTACCTCACCGTCGGGCTCGCGGACGGGCTGCGCCGCACGGGCATGTCCACCGCGCGCCCGCTGCTGGCCGGGGTCAACCCGCGGGCCACGTTCAAGGCGCTGCTCGACGCGCGTGCCCCGCTCTACCGGGAAGTCGCAACGGTCGAGGTCGAGACCGACCGGCGCAGCGCCAACCAGGTGGCGCGGGCGGTGCTGGTGGCGCTCGGGGAGCTGCCGGCGTCGGCGCCCGAGGAACCGGTCGATCCCGACGATCCGCTGGACCGGCCCACTCCGCACGAGAGCGCCATGCTCCCCGATCCCGGTGTGCTCCCGGGGGCCGGTCGGCAGCCCTGAGCGCGCCCACCCGGTGCGTCCGGGCGGGGGTCCGGCCCTCAGTAGGGTGGCAGCGAACCATCTGCAACGGCAGCTGCGCGAACGTGGCCGGCGAGCGTCAGCGGGGTGGGTACGTGAGCGAGCTTGCGAGTGAACCGTCGGGCGCGGCAGCTCTGCGGACGTGGCCGGCGAGCGTCAGCGAGGAGGTTGGGTGAGCGAGCTTGCGAGTGAACCGTCGGGCGCAGCAGCTCTGCGAACGCGGCCGATGAGCCTCAGCGAGGAGGTTGCGTGATCGAGACCGTACGGATCGAGGTGGCCGGCGAGCGGCCGTATCCGGTGCTCGTGGGCAGGGGTGTGCGGGCCGAGCTGGCGGGCACCGTGGCGGGTCACGGCGCCACCGTCGCGGCGCTCGTCCACCAGCCGGCGCTCGCCGAGCTCGCCGAGCAGTTGCGCGGTGAGCTCGCCGCCGCCGGTGTCGACGCGCACCGCGTGGAGGTGCCCGACGCCGAGGACGGCAAGGCGCTCGCGGTGGCCGGGTTCTGTTGGGAGGTCTGTGCCCGCATCGGTCTCACGCGCGCCGACATGGTCGTGTCCCTCGGCGGTGGGGCGGCCACCGACCTCGCCGGCTTCGTGGCCGCCACCTGGATGCGCGGGGTGCGGGTGATCCACGTGCCCACCACCCTCCTCGCCATGGTCGACGCGGCGGTGGGCGGCAAGACCGGTATCAACACCCCGGCCGGGAAGAACCTCGTCGGCGCGTTCCACGAGCCGTCCGCGGTGCTCGTGGACCTGGCCGTGCTCGACACGCTGCCTCCCTCCGAGCTGGCCGCGGGGAGCGCGGAGATCGTGAAGACCGGGTTCATCGCCGACCCGGTGATCCTGGATCTGTTCGAGGAGGATCCCGTCGCCGCGCTGGACCCTTCCGGAGACGTGCTCCCGCAGCTCGTGCGTCGCTCGATCCAGGTGAAGGCCGACGTCGTGGCTGCGGACCTGCGCGAGTCGCACCTGCGGGAGATCCTCAACTACGGCCACACGCTGGCCCACGCGATCGAGCGGCGCGAGGACTACCGCTGGCGCCACGGGGCGGCGGTGAGCGTCGGGATGGTGTTCGCCGCGGAGCTCTCGCACGCGGCCGGCAGGCTCGACGACGCCACGGTGGCCCGCCACCGCGCGATCCTGGAGTCGATCGGCCTGCCGGTCGCCTACGTCCCCGGAGTGCTGCCCGAGCTGGTGCAGACGATGCGTGGGGACAAGAAGACGCGTGGGGGGAAGCTGCGTTTCGTCGTGCTGGACGGGGTCGCGGCACCCGGCCGCCTGGAGGGGCCGGCACCCGAGCTGCTGGAGAAGGCGTACGCGGCGGTGTCCCAGTGAGCGATGTCCCGGCGAGCGAGCTGCGGTCCGTGCTCGTGCTGAACGGGCCGAACATCGGCCGGCTCGGTACCCGGGAACCCGCCCTGTACGGCGCAACGACGTACGCCGACCTCGTGGCCCTGTGCAAGCGCACGGGCGGCGAGGTCGGCCTGGCCGTCGAGGTCCGGCAGACCGACCACGAGGGAGAGCTGCTCGGCTGGCTGCACGAGGCCGCCGACGCCGCCACCCCCGTGGTGCTCAACGCCGCGGCGTGGACCCACACCTCCGTGGCCGTGCGCGATGCGTGCGCCCAGCTCACGGCCCCGCTGGTGGAGGTGCACATCACCAACGTGCACGCCCGTGAGGAGTTCCGTCACCACTCCTACATCTCGGCGGTGGCGAGCGGAGTGATCGTCGGGCTCGGTGTCGACGGCTATGCACTTGCGCTGCGCTGGATCGCCGGGGCCGAGCAGGCCTGACGGCCCGGCTACCGCACGGGCGCGCCGGGCCCGAGCGGGATACCGATCCACCACCAGGCCAGGAACAGCAGGGTCCACACCACGGTCATCGCGACGGCCAGCGGGAGCGTGTAGGACGCGAGCGTCCCGATACCGGCGTTCTTGCGGTAGCGCTGCAGGAAACCGAGCGCCATGAGGAAGTAGGGGCTCATCGGCGTGATCGCGGTGGATCCCGAGTCGGCGATCCGGAACAGCGCCTGGGTGGTCTCCGGCGGGACGGCCACGAGCATCAACATCGGGACGATCACCGGAGCCGACACGGCCCACATGGCCGAGCCGCTGGTGACCATGATGTTGACCAGCGTCAGAAGGACGAGGATCAGCAGGAACACGACCACGATGGGCGCGCCGCTGGCCTGCAGTGCCTCGGCAGCCTCCACCGCGATGACGTCGCCGATGTGGCTCCAGTCGAAGTAGGCGAGGAACTGGGCGATCGCGAAGAAGAGGACCAGCACCGGGGCCATCTGCTTGATGCCCTGCAGCATCAGGTTCGGGACGTCGCTCGCTTTGGTGATCGAGCCGGATCGCCGGCCGTACACGATGCCGACCAGGCCGAACAGCAACGCCACCACGGCGGCGATCCCGTCGAGCAGCGGGGAGTCCACGATGCTGCCGCCGTCGCCGCGCAGTGGTGAGGAGACAGGCACCATCACGAGCGCCAGCACGATGAGCGCGGCCAGCAGGGCGGCCAGCGCCCGGCGCACGCCGGAACGTTCCGCGGCGCTGAGGCTGAGCGACCCGATGTCCTCCAGGTCGGCGTCGGGGTCGGCGTCGAGGTCCGGCCTGCGGCTGAGCACGAACTTCGTCACCAGCGTGATCACCACGGCGAGCACGAGTGAGGAGGCGATGTTGAAGAACCAGTTGCTGAGCGGGGAGACGTACGCGTCGGGATCGACGATCCGGGCCGCCGCGGTGGTGATGCCGGCGAAGATCGCGTCGTTCGGGGTCGGGACGGGGCTCGCGTCGTACCCGGAGGCGATGGCGGTGTAGGCGACGACGATGCCGAGGATCGGGGAGCGGCCCACGGCACGGAAGGCGAGGCCCCCGAGCGGCACCAGGATGATGTACGCGGCCGCGGAGGCGACGTGGGCCACCGTGCCGGCGAAGGCGACGGCGAAGACCACCCACGACGCCGACACCCGCGAGACGCTCACCCGCATCAGCGCCGCCAGGAAGCCGCTGCGCTCGGCCACCGCCACGCCCATGATCACCACGACGATGGTGGCCATCGGGGGGAACGACGCGAAGTTGTCGACCATCGTGGAGACGGCCATGGCCAGACCGTCACCGCTCAGAAGGTTCCGAACGGTGACGGTCTCCCCGTCGCTCGGCGACACCACCGACACGCCGATACCGGCGAGCACGGCGCTGGCGACCGCGAGGATCCCGGACAGGATCCAGAACAGCCAGAACGGGTGGGGCAGGGCGTTGCCGACCCGCTCGATCCCGCCCATCGCGCGGATGATCAGTGGTAACCGGGGCTCTGCAACCTTCACAAGCGTTGCGGGGGCGCCGGAGTCCTCGGGGACTCGGGTGGTCATGGCGTCTCCTCGATCGATCACCGTCGGCGATGGGCGGGGTCGTGCGAGCGGGGTCAGCTCGCGGGCAGCCGGAACCGGCTGAAGAACTGCCAGATCAGTTCGTGCGCCTCGATGGTCTGGGTCGTGACGCCACCGCCGCTGTGGACGTCAGCGCCCGGCCAGGTGTGCCCGCCACCCTTGACGGCGACGTGGCGGACCTCCGCCCCGCCCTTGCAGCCCGTCCAGCGCGACTCCGTGACATCCGCCCCGAGGGACTTCTCGACGGGCTTGGCGTTGCACCCGTCGCGCTTGGCCCAGGCCGCGACCCAGTCCGTGATCGCCGGAAGGTCCCGGTCGGCGTCGCCGCCGTACGGGATGGTCGCGTCGGCGGTGCCGTGGAACTCGATCACCGGCACCGGGCGGGACGGATGGCAGTAGTTGCCGGTCTGTCCGTAGAAGGCACCCGCGACCGGAGCGATCGCGGCGAACCGGTCGGCCATGCGGCAGGCGAGGATCCCGGTGAACCCGGAACCGTTGGACTTCCCGGTGGCGTAGACCCGCTGCTTGTCGACGCACAGCGTCTTCTCGAGCGAGTCCAGCAGGTCCCCGGTGAACGCCACGTCGTCCACTCCGGCCGCGGCGTAGGGCGCGCCTTCCCACGCCTGACGGTCTCCGCCCCCGGTGCCCACCACGCCGTTGGGGTAGGCGACAACGGCTGGGAGTGTCGAGAGCTTGGAGAACTCCTCGGTGCCCGCACCGGTGTTGCCGCGACCGTGGAACGCGATGATCAGCGGCCACGAACTCTTCGCGCTGTAGTCCTTCGGCAGATGCAGCTGGTAGGTCCGGTCGCGCCCGCCGCTGTGGATCGTGTGCAGGACGCTGGTGCCGGGCTTCTGGTCCGGCGACGACCGGCACCCGGCGGCGTCACTCATCGCTGGTCGGGGTGGCGGCGACGCCATTGCGGGCGGGGCGAGAAAGCTCCCCATGAGGGCGAGCCCCGCCAGGGTGGCCCCCAGCACTCCGACGATACGAGTTGTCCTGCTTCCCATCGTTGCCTCCTTCGATCTCGGTGATCAGCCACTCCTCGACGAAGGCGACGATCCGGCGCACGACGGCGTCGACGATCGCTGCCCCGTCATCGGAGGTGGCCCGCCGCGGATCGCCCAGCACGCCGTTCGCGCTGAGCAGGTCGTAGCGGGCGGTCAGGGTGGGAGCGCCGCCACGCAGCGCCAGGCGGGGGAGCGGACCGAGGCCGGCGCGGGAATGGGCGCCCGCGACGAGTCGGTCCGTGTGCACCAGGTGGGGAGCCAGGAAGAGCATCTGGGCTGTCTCTGCCTCGCCGCTGTGCCCGTGCACCTCGCTGATCTGCATCCCCGCGATGACGTCGGAGGCGAGCGCTGTGATGGGAGTCCAGGCGAACTGCAGGTCGGGATGGGTGGTGAGCAGGTCCTGGGCGACGGTGGTGAGGGTGGCGTTGTTGCCGCCGTGCCCGGTGACCACGAGCACCTTCCGCCAGCCGTGGCGGTACAGGCTGTCGGCGTACTCGCGTACCAGCGCGGCGAATGTCGTGGTGGTGAGGGTGACCGTGCCGGAGAAGCGGGCGTGGTGGGGGGAGACGCCGACGGGAAGCGGTGGCCCGATCACGGCCCGCCCGCCCAGCTCGGCGACCACGTTCTCGACCACCGCCTCGGCCCGGATCTGGTCGGTGGCGAGCGGCATCCCGGGCCCGTGCTGCTCGAAGGCCCCGGCGGGGATGATCACGACAGGGCTCGTGGTCACCGCATCGGCCGCTTCCGCGGTGGTCATGTCGCCCAGCCGCATCGGTCGGCTCACTCGCCCGACCGGGGGAGATCGGTGGCCGCGATGACGTCCCGGATCGCCATCAGGTGCTCGCGCGTGATGCGCTCCGCGGCCTCCTCGTCGCCGCTCCGGACGGCGTCGAGGATCTGGACGTGCTCGGCGTGGTCGCGCTCCCGGTCGTCGTACCGGTGGCGGATCTCGATCTGGTCCAGCGCCCGGACGTGCATCAGCGCTTCGAGCGTCTCGCGCAGCAGCGCGTTGCCGCTCGCGGTGGCGAGCGCGACGTGGAAGTGCACGGCGGGACGCACGTCGCGCACCGGGGGCTGCAGCGCGTTCGTGACAGCCGCCTCCAGCTGCCGCATGCCCTCCTCGGCACGCGTGCGTGCGGCGGCCGCGGCGATAGCGGGCTCCAGCACGAGGCGCGCTTCGACGAGCTCGAGCACGGTCTCCCGGTCGATGCGCGGTCCGTGCGGGTTGGCCAGCAGCCTGCGGTGGATGCCCGGGCCCACGTAGGTGCCCGAGCCGTGCCGGAACTGCACGACGTCGGTGGCTTCGAGCCGGCGCAGCGCCTCGCGGAGCGTCGGCGTGGTGACGTCGAGGCGGCGCGCGAGATCGCGCGAGGGAGCGAGCGCGTCGCCGGGGCCGAGGCGCTCTTCCCGGATGATCTCGACGATGTCGTCGGATAGTTGCTCGGACAGGGTCCGCTCGGCGCGAGGCATTAAGTGACTAAATCACTTAGCCGCTTCATGGTCAAGATGGCGAGCGGATCAGGCCGTGTGACGCCCGTCGGAGCGGGGCCGGTACTCCGACGATCAGTAGCGGTGGTCGTGGACGTGCGGCGGATGCACCTCGTCGCGCGTGATCACCGGGCGGCTCTGCCGGGCGATGAGCAGGCTGGCCACGAGTCCGACCACGCCGACGACGGCGAGGATCCAGCCGATGAGCTGGAGGTCGAGGCCCCCGAGATCGACCCGGACGGCGAGGGCCAGGATCAGTCCGATCGCGATCAGGCCGATGCTCGTTCCGATTCTCATGGTCACCTCGTACCCCGTGATCGCCGCACGGACACATCGGCGGACGAGCGCGGCGGTGGTCGTAAAGTGCGGGGATGTCCTCCTCGTCGCGTCGCGCCGCCCTGCGCGAGCTGCTCCCTGCTGCCGGCGTCGACGCACTGCTCCTGACCGACCTCGTGAACATCCGCTATCTCACCGGTTTCACCGGGTCCAATGCGGCGCTGCTCGTGCACGGGGACGGCGACTCCCACAGCCGCCTGTGCACCGACGGCCGTTACCGGGTGCAGGCCGCGGCGGAGGTACCCGACCTGGAGACCGTGATCGACCGGCCCTGTGCCCTCGCGCTCGTCGCATGGTGTCGTGAGTGGGGCGTGGACCGGCTGGGGTTCGAGTCCGACTCGGTCACCGTCGACGGCCACGCGGCGCTGGTCGAGGCGGGCGGCGGCCTGGAGCTGCACCGAGCGCCCGGGCTCGTGCAGCGTCTGCGCACGGTCAAGGACGACGGGGAGATCGCCACGCTGCGGGCGGCCTGCGCCGCAGCTGACGCAGCCCTGGCCGACCTGATGGCCGCGGGCGGACTGCGGCCGGGCCGCACCGAACGGGAGGTCGCGCTCGACCTGGAGAGTCGCATGCGCGACCACGGAGCCACCGGTCCGGCCTTCGAGACGATCGTGGCGGCGGGCGTCCACTCCGCGGTGCCCCACCACAGCCCCACGGACACGCAGCTGCGAGCCGGCGACCTGGTGACGCTGGACTTCGGGGCGCTCGTCGACGGCTATCACTCGGACATGACCCGCACCGTCGTGCTCGGCCCCGCCGCCGCCTGGCAGCGGGAGATGTACGAACTCGTCGCGGCGGCGCAGGCCGCCGGTCGCGCGGCGCTCGCCCCGGGCACCGCGACGTCCGATGTGGACGAGGCTGCGCGGAGCGTGGTGGACGCGGCGGGGCGGGGTGCCGAGTTCGTGCACGGCCTCGGCCACGGTGTGGGATTGCAGATCCACGAGGCGCCGGCACTGGCGAGGACCGGCACCGGCGCGCTGGCAGCCGGGATGGTGCTGACCGTCGAGCCCGGTGTGTACGTCGAGGGGCGAGGCGGGGTGCGGATCGAGGACACCCTCGTCGTCCGCGACGGAGAGCCGGACCTGCTCACCCGCACCAGCAAGGAACTGTTGGAGCTCTAGCGGTAGGCTTGTCGCGGACGACGGCGCGATCAGGCGCCGCTCACTCAGCACACCCGGCGCGTTTACGGCAGTCCCGCACTGCGGAACCCTCGAGCCGACCGACGCCCCCGTAGAGACGCAGGAGAATCCCGCACGTGGCCACCACGAACGACCTGAAGAACGGCTTGGTGCTCAACCTGGACGGCCAGCTGTGGTCGGTCACGGCGTTCCAGCACGTGAAGCCGGGCAAGGGCGGCGCCTTCGTGCGCACCACCCTGAAGAACGTGCTCACCGGGAAGGTCGTCGACAAGACCTTCAACGCCGGCACGAAGGTGGACACCGCCACCGTCGACCGGCGGGACATGACCTTCCTCTACCGCGACGGCGCCGACTTCGTCTTCATGGACGGCGACACCTTCGACCAGATCCCGATCCCCGAGGGCACCGTGGGCGACGCGGCGAACTACCTGCTGGAGAACCAGTCGGCGATGGTGGCGCTGCACGAGGGCGTCGCGCTGTACGTCGAGCTGCCTGCGTCGGTCGAGCTCGTGATCTCCCACACCGACCCTGGTCTGCAGGGTGACCGCTCCACGGGCGGCACCAAGCCCGCCACCGTGGAGACGGGCGCCGAGATCCAGGTGCCGCTGTTCGTCACCACCGGCGAGAAGGTCAAGGTGGACACCCGCGACGGGCGCTACCTCGGCCGCGTATCAAGCTGATGATCCGGGCGCGGACGAGGGCTCGTAAGCGGGCGCTCGACATCCTCTTCGAGTCGGAGGCGCGCGGCGACGACCCGCTCGCGGTGCTCACCCAGCGGCGGGAGACCGACGACGCGCCCCCCGTCTCCGACTACGCCGCGATGCTCGTGGAGGGCGTCGTGGAGCACCGGGATCGCATCGACCAGTTGCTGGCCGAGCACGCCGAGGGCTGGACGGTGGAGCGGATGCCCGCCGTCGACCGCACGCTGCTGCGCATCGGGGTGTTCGAGCTGCTGTGGGTGGACGAGATCGACGACCCGGTGGCGATCACGGAGGCCGTCGAGCTGGCTCGCACGCTGTCCACCGACGACAGCCCGCGATACCTGAACGGCGTGCTGGGGCGTATCGCCGACATCGCAGAGCACCTGCGCGCCACTCGCTGACCAGCGGCAGCGGACGAGCGCGCGGGGCCTTAACCGGCGCAGCACACAGTTGCGCCGGTGCGCATGCGCCCGGAGCCGCAACGACCGCAGCCCATCGGCGCCCGCGCGCCGATGGGCAGGGGGCGGGTTATGCGGTGGGACGGGCCTCGGGTGGGAGCACGCCCCACTCGATGAGCTGATCGGTGAGCTCGCCCGGCGTCATGTCGTAGATGATCGACAGCGACCGAAGGTCCTCGGCGCGGATCGAGAGCACCTTGCCGTTGTAGTCGCCGCGCTGGCTCTGGATGGCGGCGGCGTAGCGTGCCAGCGGCCCGACCTTGTCGGCAGGCAGCTGCTGCAACCGCTCCAGGTTGATGACGATCTTCGTGGCCGGCTCGGAACCGGAGGGAACACGACCCTCAGGAAGCAGCTCGGCGACGGGCACGCCGTAGAAGTCGGCCAGTTCGGCCAGCTTCTGCACGGTGACCGCGCGGTCACCGCGCTCGTAGGAGCCCACCACGACCGCCTTCCAGCGGCCACCGGACTTCTGCTCGACGCCGTGGAGCGACAACCCCTGCTGCTGCCGGATGGCCCGGAGCTTGCCGCCGAGCGCCTTGGCGTAGTCGCCCATCTGGCGACCTCCTCACTTGCTGGTTCATCGGCCGCGGGACCGAATTCGTACCGGTGGTGCGGGTGTCGTCCGACGCGTCGGTGGTGCGCCGGGTCCCGTCCCGGGGTGGTGCCCCCCGCAACCGCGGCCACCCTGGGAGCAATCAATCAATACGGAGAGTAATCATGCGCTCGCGTGGCCGATCGGTCAAGTTGGCTGCCCCCTCCCGGGGCCGTAGAGCGTGAGGACCACTCGAACGGCTGATCGAGGGTCCCCCGCCAGGCGTTACTCCGCGCTGGCTGCATCGCTGCCTTCTCCCATGGTGACAGTTCACTGCACCGGCGGCGGCCGGTTCAGGGTGATGTCGCCAGTGGCGGATCCCACGCGGTGTGACGCTCATGATGCCGGGATGCGTTGCGGGGGTTCCCGGCGGGGCTCGCTGGTAGCGTTTCGATCGACCGGATTTCCTTTAAGACCCGTCCGGTGAGGCGGGGAAGGAGCGACTCGTGGCGGACGACCGCCGCGGGGACCCGGCTGGCGCGAGCGCTCCCTCCAGGGAGCTGCTGAGCGCTGCCGATGTCACCCGCACGATCGCGCGTATCGCGCATCAGATCATCGAGAAGACCGCGGGTACCGAGGGCGTCGTGCTCATCGGCATCCCCACCCGCGGCACCGTGCTGGCCCGCCGGCTCGCCGACAAGATCGCCGAGTTCGAGGGCAGCGCCCCGCCCGTCGGCTCCGTCGACCCCACGCTCTATCGCGACGATCTGCGCAGGCGCCCGGCGCGTGCGCTGGAGGACACCGCCGTGCCCGACGGCGGCCTGGACGACGCCCTCGTGGTGCTCGTCGACGACGTGCTGATGTCCGGACGCACCGTGCGGGCGGCGCTCGACGCGCTGTCCGACCACGGCCGTCCGCGTGCGGTACAGCTCGCGGTGCTGGTCGACCGGGGTCACCGGGAACTACCGATCCGTGCCGACTATGTGGGGAAGAACGTGCCGACCGCTCGGGATGAGCAGATCCTTGTACTGCTGGACGAGGTCGACGGCAGCGACGGCGTCCGGCTGCGTCGCACGGAGCAGGACGTATGAAGCACCTGCTGTCCGTCACCGATCTGGACGCCGCCGCGGCCACCGGCCTGCTCGACACCGCCGACCGGCTCCGGCAGGCGTTGCTGGGCCGCGAGGTGCGCAAGCTGCCGACGCTGCGCGGGCGCACGGTGATCACGATGTTCTACGAGGACTCCACACGCACCCGCGTCTCGTTCGAGATCGCCGGGAAGTGGATGAGCGCCGACACCGTCAACGTGAGTGCCCGTGGCTCGTCGGTGTCGAAGGGGGAGTCGCTGCGCGACACCTCGCTCACCCTCTCGGCGATGGGCGCCGACTGCGTGATCGTCCGCCATCCCGCATCCGGTGCAGCCCACCGGCTCGCGAGCTGGATCGACCGCGACCGGGAGACCACGGGCACACACACCTCGGTGGTCAACGCCGGTGACGGCACGCACGAGCACCCCACGCAGGCGCTTCTGGACGCGGCCACGCTGCGGGACCGGCTCGGCGGGATCGCCGGGCGCCGGATCGGCATCGTCGGCGACGTGCTCCACAGCCGTGTCGCGCGGTCGAACGTGCAGTTGCTGGCCACGCTGGGCGCCGAGGTGGTGCTCGTGGCCCCGCCCATGCTGCTGCCCACCGGCGTCGGCGAATGGCCGTGCCGCGTCGGCACGGAGCTGGACGCGGAGCTCCCCGCGCTGGACGCGGTGATGATGCTGCGGGTGCAGGCCGAACGGATGCACGGCGCGTTCTTCCCGTCCGCCCGCGAGTACGCGATCGGCTACGGCCTCTCCGCGGAGCGCGCCGCGCTGCTGCCCGAGCACGCCGTGGTGCTGCACCCGGGCCCGATGGTGCGCGGGATGGAGATCGCGCCGAGCGTTGCCGACAGCCCCAGCGCGGCGATCCTCGCGCAGGTGGCCAACGGCGTGCACGTCCGGATGGCCGTGCTGTACCACCTCTTGGCCGGAGCCCCGGAATGACGGCCCGCGGACGGAAGGAACACGTGAGCGACCTGCTGATCACCGGAGCCCGGCCCTACGGCGAGGACGCCGTCGACCTGCTCGTGCGCGACGGTGTGGTCACGGAGATCGGCCGTGACCTCGACGCACCCGACGGCGTCGAGGTTCTCGACGCGGGCGGGAACGTCCTGCTCCCCGGGTTCGTCGACCTGCACACCCACCTGCGGGAACCCGGCGGTGAGGAGTCGGAGGACGTGGCCACCGGTTCGGCCGCCGCCGCACTCGGCGGCTACACCGCCGTCTTCGCGATGCCCAACACCGACCCGGTGGCCGACACGGCCGTGGTGGTCGAGCACGTGCGGCGCCGCGGCGAGGAGGTCGGTCTGGTCGACGTGCACCCGGTCGGCGCGGTCACGGTGGGGCTCGAGGGCGTCAAGATGGCCGAGCTCGGCACGATGGCCCGCTCGCGGGCCAGGGTGAGGATGTTCAGCGACGACGGCCGCTGCGTGCACGACCCGCTGATCATGCGCCGCGCGCTCGAGTACGCCTCCGCGCTCGACGTCGTCATCGCCCAGCATGCCGAGGACCACCGGCTCACGGGGGGCGCGCAAGCGCACGAGGGCGTGGTCGCATCCCGGCTCGGGCTGGCCGGCTGGCCCGCCACCGCCGAGGAGACGATCGTCGCGCGCGACTGTGCGCTGGCCCGCGAGGCGGGCGCCGCGCTGCACGTGTGCCACGTGTCGTCGGCGCGCACGATCGACGTGCTGCGGGCCGCGAAGGCGGCGGGTGTGCGGGTGAGCGCCGAGGTCACCCCGCACCATCTGCTGCTCACCGATGCCACGCTCAGCAGCTACGACCCCGTGAACAAGGTCAACCCGCCGCTGCGCACCGGCGCCGACACCAAGGCGATGCGCGAGGCGCTGGCCGATGGCGCCATCGACGTCGTCGCCACCGACCACGCCCCGCACGCGGCCCAGTACAAGGACACGGAGTGGGCGGCGGCCCGGCCGGGCATGCTCGGGCTGCAGACCGCGCTGTCGGTGGTGGTGCACACGATGCTCGAGCCCGGGTTGCTGGACTGGCGCGGTGTCGCCCGGGTCCTGTCGCAGCGACCCGCGGAGATCGCCGGGCTGCCCGACCAGGGCCGTCCGATCGCCGTGGGCGAGCCCGCGAACTTCGCGCTCGTCGATCCCGACGGAGTCTGGACGGTGCGCGGCGCGAAGCTCGCGAGCCGGGCGTCCAACACGCCGTACGAGGGCATGCGGTTACCGGCCACAGTGGCGGCCACCGTGCTGCGCGGCCGGATCACCACGAGGCAGGGGGAGGTGCAGGCATGACGGCGGTACTCGTGCTGGAGGACGGGCGGATCTTCCGCGGTGAGGCCTACGGGGCCAGCGGACAGGGGCTTGGCGAGGCCGTGTTCGCCACCGGGATGACCGGCTACCAGGAGACGCTGACCGACCCCTCTTACCACCGGCAGATCGTGGTGCAGACGGCTCCGCAGATCGGCAACACCGGCTGGAACGACGAGGACGACGAGTCGGCGCAGATCCAGGTGGCGGGCTATGTCGTGCGCGACCCGAGCCGCACGCCGTCGAGCTGGCGCTCCCGCCGGTCCCTCGGCGATGCGCTCGCGGAGCAGGGGATCGTCGGTGTGGCGGGCATCGACACCCGCGCGCTGGTCAGGCATCTGCGCGAGCGCGGGGCCATGCGCGCCGGGGTGTTCTCCGGCGATGCGCTGGCCCCTGCCGACGAGCTGGTCGGCCGCGTGCTCGCGAGCCCGCCGATGGTCGGCGCCGACCTCTACGGCGCCGTCACCACTCGGGAGCCCTATGTGGTGGCCCCGACCGGCCCGCCCCGCCTGCGGGTGGCCGCGCTCGACGTCGGGATCAAGTCCAACACGCCGCGGATGCTCACCGAGCGCGGCATCGAGGTGCACGTCCTGCCGGCGAACACGTCGATCGAAGCGATCGAGGCGCTGAACCCCGACGGGTTCTTCCTGTCCAACGGGCCGGGCGACCCCGCCACGGCGGACGGGCCGGTAGCACTCACCCAGCAGGTGCTGCAGCGCCGGATCCCGCTCTTCGGGATCTGCTTCGGCAACCAGATCCTCGCCCGCGCGCTCGGCCGCGGCACCTACAAGCTGCGCTACGGCCACCGCGGCATCAACATCCCGGTCGTCGAGCACGCCACCGGCCGCGTGGCGATCACCTCTCAGAACCACGGGTTCGCCGTGGAGGGCGAGGCGGGGGAGCGGTTCGACACCCCGTTCGGGCCTGCCGAGATCACCCACACCTGCCCGAACGACGGCTGCGTCGAGGGCCTGCGGGCTCTCGAGGTGCCCGCGTTCAGCGTGCAGTACCACCCGGAGGCCGCAGCCGGCCCGCACGACGCCGCCGACCTGTTCGACCGGTTCGTGGAGCTGATGGACGCGGGCGCGGCCTCCGGGCGCCACCGGCTGCGCACCGAGACGAGCCCTGCCGACCTTCCACAAGGGGACGACGCCTGATGCCCAAGCGCGACGACATCCGGCACGTGATGGTGATCGGCTCCGGGCCGATCGTCATCGGCCAGGCGTGCGAGTTCGACTACTCCGGCACACAGGCCTGCCGCGTGCTGCAGGCCGAGGGCGTCCGCGTCTCGCTCGTCAACTCCAACCCGGCCACGATCATGACCGACCCCGAGTTCGCCGACGCCACCTACATCGAGCCGATCACGCCGGAGTTCGTGGAGCAGGTCATCGCCGCCGAGCGCCCGGACGCGATCCTGGCCACGCTGGGCGGCCAGACCGCACTGAACACAGCGGTCGCACTCCACGAGCGCGGCGTGCTGGAGCGCTACGACGTCGAGCTGATCGGCGCCGACATCGACGCCATCCAGCGCGGCGAGGACCGGCTGAAGTTCAAGGAGATCGTGCAGTCGGTCGGGGGAGACGTCCCCCGCTCGTCGGTCTGCCACTCGATGGACGAGGTTCGGGCCGCGGCCGCGGAGCTGGGCCTCCCGGTCGTCATCCGGCCGTCGTTCACGATGGGCGGGCTCGGGTCCGGGATGGCGCACACCGCCGAGGACCTGGAGCGGCTCGCCGGCGCGGGGCTCGCGGCGTCTCCGGTGACGGAGGTGCTGATCGAGGAGTCGGTGCTCGGGTGGAAGGAGTACGAGCTCGAACTCATGCGCGACCACCACGACAACGTGGTCGTCGTCTGCTCGATCGAGAACATCGACCCGATGGGCGTGCACACCGGCGACTCGATCACCGTCGCGCCCGCCATGACCCTCACCGACCGTGAGTATCAGCACATGCGGGACGTGGGCATCGCCGTGCTGCGGGCGGTCGGAGTCGACACCGGTGGGTGCAACATCCAGTTCGCGGTCAACCCCGCCACCGGGCGCCTGGTCGTGATCGAGATGAATCCGCGTGTCTCGCGTTCGTCGGCGCTGGCGTCCAAGGCCACCGGTTTCCCGATCGCGAAGATCGCGGCGAAGCTCGCGATCGGCTACACCCTCGACGAGATCCGCAACGACATCACCGGCGAGACCCCCGCCGCGTTCGAGCCGACCCTCGACTACGTGGTGGTGAAGATCCCGCGGTTCGCGTTCGAGAAGTTCCCCGGCGCCGACCCCGAGCTCACCACCACCATGAAGAGCGTCGGCGAGGCGATGGCACTCGGTCGTTCGTTCCCCGAGGCGCTGGGCAAGGCGCTGCGCTCGATGGAGACGTCGGCCGCCGGGTTCTGGACCACGCCAGACCCGGACACCGAGCCTGACGTCCACACCGCGCTCGACGGGCGCATCTACGCCGTCGAGCGGGCCCTGCGCAGCGGGGCGAGCGTGGCCGAGGTGGCGGAGCACTCCGGCATTGATCCCTGGTTCGTCGACCAGATCGCCGCGCTCACCGAGCTACGCGGGGACATCATCGGCGCTCCCGTGCTCGACGAGCCGCTGCTGCGCCGGGCGAAGCGCGCCGGGATCTCGGACCGCCAGCTCGCCGCGCTGCGCCCCGAGTTCGCGGGGGAGGACGGGGTGCGCACGCTGCGCCACAGCCTCGGGATCCGTCCGGTCTACAAGACGGTGGACACCTGCGCGGCCGAGTTCGCCGCGCGCACCCCGTACCACTACAGCGCCTACGAGACCGACCCCGCCGCGGAGTCGGAGATCGCGCCTCAGACCGAGAAGCCGAAGGTGCTGATCCTCGGCTCCGGGCCGAACCGGATCGGCCAGGGCATCGAGTTCGACTACTCCTGCGTGCACGCGGTGATGGCCCTGCGGGAGGCCGGGTTCGAGACCGTGATGGTCAACTGCAACCCGGAGACCGTCTCCACCGACTACGACACGGCCGACCGGCTCTATTTCGAGCCGCTCACGTTCGAGGACGTGCTCGAGGTCGTCCACGCCGAGCAGAACAGCGGCACCGTGGCGGGCGTCCTGGTGCAGCTGGGCGGCCAGACGCCGCTCGGGCTCGCCCAGCGGCTCACGGCGGCGGGCGTGCCCGTCGTCGGCACGTCGGCCGCGGCCATCGACCTGGCGGAGGACCGCGGCGCGTTCGGCGAGGTCTTGCGCAACGCAGGCCTCCCGGCGCCCGCATTCGGCATGGCCACCTCCTTCGAGGAGGCGCGCGAGATCGCCGAGCGGATCGGCTACCCGGTGCTCGTCCGGCCCTCGTACGTGCTGGGCGGACGCGGGATGGAGATCGTCTACGACGACGAGACGCTCGCCGCGTACATCTCCCGGGCCACCGAGATCAGCCCCGAACGTCCGGTCCTCGTCGACCGTTTCCTCGACGACGCGGTCGAGATCGACGTCGACGCGCTGTGCGACGGCACCGAGGTCTTCCTCGGCGGCGTGATGGAGCACATCGAGGAGGCGGGCATCCATTCCGGCGACTCCTCCTGCGCCCTGCCGCCCATCACCCTGGGCCGCTCGGTGCTGGAGCAGGTGCGCCGCTCCACCGAGGCGATCGCGCACGGCGTGGGTGTACGCGGGCTGCTCAACGTCCAGTACGCGCTGCACGGCGAGACCTTGTACGTGCTGGAGGCCAACCCGCGCGCGTCGCGCACCGTGCCGTTCGTGTCCAAGGCGACGGCCGTGCCGCTGGCCAAGGCGGCGGCGCGGATCATGCTCGGCGCGTCGATCGCCCAGCTCCGCGAGGAGGGGCTGCTCCCCGCCGAGGGCGACGGCGGCGAGTTGCCGCCCGATGCCCCGATCGCCGTCAAGGAGGCGGTGCTCCCGTTCCACCGCTTCCGCACCCGCGACGGCGAGGGCGTCGACTCGCTGCTCGGCCCGGAGATGAAGTCGACCGGCGAGGTGATGGGCTTCGACGCCGCCTTCGGCCCGGCGTTCGCCAAGTCGCAGGCCGCGGCCTACGGTTCGTTGCCGACCTCCGGCCGGGTGTTCGTCTCGATCGCCGACCGGGACAAGCGCGCCATGGTGTTCCCGGCGTTGCGGCTCGCGGCCCTCGGGTTCGAGCTGCTGGCCACGGAAGGTACGGCCGACATCCTGCGCCGGAACGGGGTGGCCACCACCGTGGTGCGCAAGCACTTCGAGGGCGGGGAGACGATCATCGACATGGTCCTCGCCGGCGAGGTCGACATGATCATCAACACCCCGTACGGCAACTCCGGCCCGCGGGTGGACGGCTACGAGATCCGCGCGGCCGCCGTGTCGCGCGGCGTCCCGTGCATCACCACCGTGCAGGGTGCAGCGGCCGCGGTGCAGGGGATCGAGGCGATGATCGGCGGCACGATCGGCGTGCGGTCGCTGCAGGATGCACACGCGGCCCTGCGGAAGGCGCGCTCGTGACCGCCGACGTGCTCGTTCCCGCGGAGGCGGAGTCATGACCGTCCAGAACGGCGCCAGATTCGGCGAGCGGCTTGCCAAGGCCGTGTCCCGGTACGGCACGTTGTGCGTCGGGATCGACCCGCACCCGGGGCTCCTGGCCGAGTGGGGCCTCACCGACGACCCGGACGGGCTGGACCGGTTCGCGATGTCGTGCGTGGAGGCGCTCGCGGGGCACGTGGCCGTGGTCAAGCCCCAGTCGGCGTTCTTCGAGCGGCACGGTTCGGCCGGGATCGTGGTCCTGGAACGCGTGCTGATGGCGCTCGCGGAGAGTCCGACCCTCACGCTGCTCGATGCCAAACGCGGGGACATCGGCTCGACGATGGACGGGTACGCGGACGCTTACCTGGCCATCGGTGCCCCACTGGCCGCCGACGCCCTCACGCTCTCGCCCTACCTCGGTTTCGGCTCGCTCGCCCCGGCGCTCGACGCCGCTGTCAACGCTGGGCGGGGCGCGTTCGTGCTGGCCCGGACGTCCAACCCGGAGGGCGAGCAGGTGCAGCTCGCGGAACGGGCCGGTCGCAGCGTCGCGCAGGCCGTGGTGGACGCCGCAGGCGCCCGCAACGCCGAGGTCACGCCGCTCGGCGACGTCGGAGTGGTGATCGGCGCCACGAACGACCACGGCCTCGACCTGTCGCAGCTGAACGGCGCGGTGCTCGCACCCGGGCTCGGCGCGCAGGGGGCCGGTCCGGCGGACATCAGGGCCCGGTTCGCCGCCGTGAGCGGGATCGTGCTGCCCGCGGCGGCCCGATCGGTGTTGTCGGCAGGGCCGGACCCCCTCGACGTACGTGCGGCGGCTGAGCGGTTGCGCGACGATCTGACGTGAGCGAGTGGGTTCCGGACAAAACGGACGCGTTCCGTCGAGATCACTTCACAAGCCACGGGCGTTAGTTGCAGTTGACAGCATCTACGGTATTTCGACACCCGTCAGGGGGACGGTATCCACCGTGCGGTGAACGGGCGGGTCGTATACCCGTTCCCGCCCTTTCACGTGGTATCGGTGAGATGTGTGTCAGCCGAAAGAACCTCCAGGTGGCACCCCCCGTTTCCCCTTCCGTGGTAGGCGTGAGTACGTTCGGTGATAGCCGCGGCACGCCCGCGACGGTGGTGAGGATGCGCCCTGATTCCAGGCCGCACGAGGAAAGACGGAGGAGACCGTGGCCCTTCCCCAGCTGACCGAGGAACAGCGCGCAGCAGCCTTGGAGAAGGCGGCTGCGGCGCGCCGGGCCCGGGCCGAGCTGAAGGACCGGCTCAAGCGCGGGGGAACCACCCTTGGGGAGGTTCTCAAGCAGTCCGACACTGATGAGGTGCTGGGCAAGATGAAGGTCTCGGCGTTGCTCGAGGCCATGCCAGGCGTCGGCAAGGTCCGTGCCGCTCAGATCATGGAGCGGCTCGAGATTGCGCCGTCGCGTCGACTGCGGGGCCTCGGCGACCGGCAGCGTAAAGCGCTGCTGGCCGACTTCGAGTCCTGAGCGAGCTTGCGAGCTCAGGATCAGTAGCCGCACGGGCCCGCACGGGCGGAGGGGCCGGCTGGTAGTTCTGGCCGGTCCCTCCGGCGTCGGCAAGAGCAGCGTGGTCACGAGGCTGCGCGCGCAGCTACCCACGCTGTACTTCAGTGTTTCCGCCACCACCAGAGACCCACGCGCCGGTGAGATCGACGGCGTGCACTACCGCTTCGTCGGGCCGTCGGGCTTCGACGATCTGATCGAGCACGGAGAGCTGCTCGAATGGGCCGAGATCCACGGCGGCCTACAGCGCTCCGGTACCCCTCGCGAGCCCGTCGAGCAGGCGCTCGCCGCCGGACGCCCGGTGCTCGTCGAAGTCGACCTGCAAGGCGCACGGGCCATCAAGGCCGCCCTTCCGGAAGCCATCACGGTCTTCCTGGAGCCGCCCTCGTTCGAGGAATTGGCCCGGCGCCTGCGCGGGCGTGGCACCGAGTCGAAGCAGCAGTTCGAGCGTAGGCTCGAAACCGCGCGCGAGGAGATGGCCGCCCGCCGCGAGTTCGACGTGGTCGTGGTCAACGACGAGTTGAAGGACGTTGCGGCGCAGTTGGTAGAATTGTTGGTCGGCCCGTCTCATGTCGACCCGTCGCTCGCTCGACCCGTCCGTGACCCGGTCCCGACGCCCGACCACACCCAGGAGTCTTCTTCGTGAGCATGCCGCTGACCGCCGCAGTAGCCGGTGCCACCCCCGAGGGCATCACCAACCCGCCCATCGACGACCTGCTCGGCCAGGTCAGCTCGAAGTACGCGCTGGTGATCTACGCAGCCAAGCGCGCCCGTCAGATCAACGACTACTACTCGCAGCTGGGCGAGGGCCTGCTCGAGTACGTCGGTCCGCTCGTGGAGCCGGGCCCGCGCGAGAAGCCCCTCTCGATCGCCATGCGCGAGATCCAGGCCGGGCTGCTCGAGCACACCGAGGGCGAGCAGTAACCCTCGATCTCCTGTCGCGAGGTCGGACATGAACTCCCTGACTCCGCCCCGGGTACTGCTCGGGGTGGCCGGCGGTATCGCGGCCTACAAGAGCGCCGAACTGCTGCGCCGGCTCACCGAGACCGGCCATTCGGTGCGGGTGCTCCCCACCGCCTCGGCCCTGGAGTTCGTCGGCGCCGCCACGTTCGAGGCGCTCTCGGGGCAGCCGGTGCACACGGGCGTGTTCACCGACGTGCCATCGGTGCCGCACGTGAAGCTCGGCCAGGAGGCCGACCTCGTGGTGGTGGCTCCGGCCACGGCCGACCTCATGGCCCGTGCCGCCGCAGGCCGCGCTGACGACCTGCTCACGGCCTCGCTGCTCACTGCCCGGTGTCCGGTGTTGTTCGCCCCGGCCATGCACACCGAGATGTGGGAGCACCCGGCCACACGGGCCAACGTCGAGCTGCTGCGCTCCCGCGGCGTCGTTGTCCTGGAGCCCGCGTCGGGCCGCCTGACCGGGAAGGACTCCGGCGCGGGACGGCTGCCCGATCCTGCCGAGATCGCCGAGTTCGCCCGCCTGCTCCTCGAGCGTGGCGACGCGCTGCCCCGCGATCTGGTCGGGCGTCGCGTCGTCGTGTCCGCAGGGGGCACCCGCGAGGCGCTCGACCCCGTGCGCTTTCTCGGCAACCGATCCTCGGGCCGGCAGGGCTACGCGCTCGCCCGGGTGGCGGCGCAGCGCGGAGCGGCTGTCACGCTCGTCGCGGCACACACCGCGGATCTCGGCGATCCCGCAGGCGTCGATGTCGTCCGCGTCGGATCTGCGCTGGAGCTTCGCGACGCCATGCGCGCGGCGGCCAAGGGCGCCGACGCCGTGGTGATGAACGCGGCGGTGGCCGACTTCCGGCCAAGCGCCCTTGTGGGCCACAAGATCAAGAAGGACGGCAACGAGCCACCGCCCCTCGCGCTCACCCTCAACCCCGACATCCTCATCGAGCTCGTGGGCGCGCGCGAGCCCGGCCAGATCGTGGTCGGCTTCGCCGCCGAGACCGGGGACGCCACCGGGGACGCGTTGCACCACGGCCGGGCCAAGCTCGCCCGTAAGGGCTGTGACCTGCTCGTCGTCAACGCGGTGGGTGACGGCAAGGCCTTCGAGGTGGCCGAGAACTCCGGGTGGCTGCTGGGTGCCGACGGCAGCGAGAGCGAGCTGGCGACGGGCTCCAAGGCGCTGCTGGCCTCCCACCTCTGGGACGCAGTGGCTGCCCGTCTGTGACGACGGGCCGCGGCAGGCGTCAGCCGCGTATCTCGCTCCGCGGCTTCGGGGTCGGCGTGAGGGCGACGTTCTGGTCCGGGGTGTTCGGCACGGGACCGGAAACAGCGGTCTCGGCCGTGGAGACGTACTGCAGCGCGGCCCATCCCCCCAGGTCCGTCAGCTCGACGTACCCACCGCGCGTCGCGCCCAGCCGCGTCTCCGAGCGAGCCCGGCACAGCGCGACGACCGGCGCGGCGGCGTCCGGTTCGGCGCGCACGTTGAGGTTCTCGGCGCACCTGCCGGGCGGGGCCGCTGTGGCCGTTCCCGCGACCAGCCCCATGAGGCCGGCGGCCCCTATCGCCACCACGGCGCCGACCGCCGCCGTCCGGCGCCCAGGCCGGTACTCGAATGTGGCGGGGGCCTTGATCATCGCGTTCCTCCCCAAGGCGGGCATGCGCTGCGGCGGTCGTCCACCGCTCCCAACGACGAGTCGCGGAATCGATCCGGTCAGGGGATCGGATTCACCGGAAAGAGTGATCGCGACGAAATATCGGCGATGCGACCACCCGGTGTCGGAGGGCGAGTCGAGGGCCACACCTCGCAGGTCGCGCGCATCAGTCGACTAGGCTCGACGGTCGGAGATCACCTGAGCAGCGGTCGCGGAAGCGGCGATCGAGCGATAACGGACGGAGTACGGCGTGGCGAACGCAGGCCGGCGGTTGTTCACCAGCGAGTCGGTGACCGAGGGGCACCCGGACAAGATGTGCGACGCCATCAGTGACACGGTGCTCGACGCCCTCCTCGCTCAGGACCCCCGCAGCCGTGTGGCCGTGGAGACGCTCGTCACCACGGGCCAGGTGCACGTGGCCGGAGAGGTCACCACCAGCGCCTACGCCGACATCCCCACGCTGGTGCGGGAGAAGGTCCTCGAGATCGGCTACGACTCGTCGGCGAAGGGCTTCGACGGGGCGTCCTGCGGGGTGAACGTGGCGATCGGCGCGCAGTCGGCCGACATCGCCCAGGGCGTCGACACCGCCTACGAGAGCCGCGTCGAGGCGAGCGAGGACGAGATCGCCCGCCAGGGCGCAGGCGACCAGGGCCTCATGTTCGGCTACGCCAACACCGACACCCCCGAGCTGCTGCCGCTCCCGATCGCGCTCGCCCACCGGCTGGCCCGCCGGCTCACCGACGTCCGCAAGTCCGGCGTGCTGCCCTACCTGCGACCCGACGGCAAGACCCAGGTCACCATCGAGTACGACGGCGACAAGGCCGTCCGCCTCGACACGGTCGTGGTCTCGAGCCAGCACGCCGCCGACATCGACCTCGACGGCATGCTCGCCCCCGACATCCGCGAGTACGTCGTGGACCCGGAGATCCGGGAGCTCGGGCTCGACGTCGCCGACCTGCGCCTGCTGGTCAACCCGACCGGACGGTTCGTCGTCGGCGGCCCGATGGGTGACGCGGGCCTGACCGGCCGCAAGATCATCGTCGACACCTACGGCGGGTTCGCCCGCCACGGCGGCGGCGCGTTCTCCGGCAAGGACCCGTCGAAGGTCGACCGGTCCGCCGCGTACGCCATGCGCTGGGTCGCCAAGAACGCGGTGGCCGCGGGGCTCGCCGAGCGCATCGAGGTCCAGGTGGCCTATGCCATCGGCAAGGCCGCCCCCGTCGGTCTCTTCGTCGAGACCTTCGGCACCGAGCACGTCGACCCGCAGAAGATCCAGTCGGCGATCACCGAGGTGTTCGACCTGCGCCCGGCCGCGATCATCCGCGACCTCGACCTGCTGCGCCCGATCTACGCGCAGACGGCGGCGTACGGCCACTTCGGCCGCACCGACGTGGACCTGCCGTGGGAGAGCACCGCGCGCGCCGACGCGCTGAAGGCCGCGGCCGGCGCCTGACGCCGGGGCCGCAGCCGCTCATTTCGTACATCGCCGGTCCTGTGGACGGGCGGTCCGCCCGGGCCGCCCGTCCGCCGGGACTGTCGGACGCCGTCGTCACGATGGCGCCATGACCATGACACAGCGCCCCCGGGTGCGTGCTGCTCTTCACCCCGCCGGGCTCGTCGTCGCCGCGATGGCGGCCACGGGGGAGGAGGCGCCTGCCCGGCTTTCCGGGGGCGCGGGCACCGGCTCCGTTGCGCCCGGGGTTTCCGGTTCCGAACAGGTTGCCGGTGCGGGGAGAGGTCTGTCGCGGGCCGGCCCGATGGCGTCTGGTAGACCGGGCGGCCGGCAGCGAGGAGGTTCCGTGGCTCGACCCGCCCGCAACCGCGGTGAGTGGCGCCCGGCCGCTCACCTGCCGGTGGCGCGCGTCGCGGTCGACGTCGCGCTCGCCCACCTGGACCGCCCGTTCGACTATTGCGTTCCCGAGCATCTCGACGCGGTCGCCGTGCCGGGGGTGCGGCTGCGAGTGCGTTTCGCCGGGCGTCTGGTCGACGGCTTCCTGCTGGAGCGGGTGGCCGAGTCCGCCCACACCGGCAAGCTCGCCTGGGTGGAGAAGGTGGTCTCACCCGAGCCCGTGCTCAGCCCCGAGGTGGCCGCGCTCTGCCGCACGGTCGCCGACCGGTACGCGGGCGTGTTCGCCGACGTTCTGCGCCTCGCCGTGCCGCCCCGCCACGCCCGGGTGGAGAGCGAAGCGCCCCAGGAGCGAGCCGAGCCGACCACCGAGCCGGTAGACGAACCCTGTGGTGAGCCTGCGCCGCAGCCGGCGGATTCCGATGTCCCGGCTGTCGCGGAGCTCGCCCGGCGGCCCGGGGGCGATTCCGTAGCGGCCAATGCTCTTCCCGAACGCGATCCCGTCGGCGGGCCCACGGATTCCGCAGGCGCAACCTCGCATCGGCCGGCTGGCGAGTCCGACCGCCCCGGGGGTGGTGGTCCTGCGGCCGACTCCGGTGACAGGCCCGGGGAGCGGCCTGCAGATCCCGCCGATCTTCCGGTCCCCGAGCACCCGCAGCGGCCTGGAGCCGGGCCTGTGGGTCCGGCCGGTGGGGAGCGTGCTGACCGGCCCGGTGGCGAGCCTGCGGAGCGGGGTGGCGCGGGGTCCGTAGACCAGTCCGCGGGAGATCGTGCTGACCGGCCCGGTGGCGAGCCGGCGGCGCGGAGCGGAGCGGAGTCCGCAGACCAGTCCGGGAGTGGTTCCGCGCAGCTGCCCGGCGTCGTACCTGACGCGTGGCGGCGCTACCAGCGCGGGTCTGCCCTGCTCGACGCGCTCGCCGGTGGCCGGGCCGCCCACGCCGTCTGGCAGGCACTGCCGGGGGAGTGCTGGCCCGAGCGGCTCGCCGAGGCCGCCGCGGCCACGGTCGCCGCTGGGCGCGGGGCCGTGCTCGTAATGCCCGACCAGCGCGACGTCGCGGCGCTCCACGACGCCTGCGCCGCCCGGCTCGGTGCCGGTGAGGTGGTCGCGCTCACCGCCGAACTGGGCCCCGCGGAGCGGTATCGCCGGTGGCTCGCGGTGCGCCGCGGGCAGGTCCGGGTCGTCGTGGGCACGCGTTCGGCGGCGTTCGCGCCGGTGGAGCGGCTCGGCCTGCTCGCCGTCTGGGACGACGGCGACGATCTGCACGCCGAACCCCGGGCTCCCTACCCGCATGTCCGCGACGTGCTCGTGCTGCGGGCCCATAACGCGGGGGCGGCGCTGCTGGTGGGGGGCTTCGCCCGCACCGCGGAGGCCCACCTGCTCGTCGAGTCCGGGTGGGCCCGCGAGGTCGTCGCCGATCGCGCCACCGTCCGAGCCGCCATGCCGCGGATCACCGCGCTGGAGGAGACCGCGGGCCAGTTCGTCCGCGACCCCGACTCGCGTGCTGCCCGGCTGCCCCACATCGCGTTCGAGGCGGCCCGCTCGGCGCTCGGTTCCGGGCTGCCGGTGCTCGTGCAGGTCCCGCGGGCGGGGTATCTGCCCTGGCTTGCATGCGGTGCCTGCCGGGAGTCCGCCCGCTGCCGCCATTGCGCGGGCCCGCTCGGCCTCGCCCACCAGGGCGGACGTGCTGCGGCGGACGCGCGCTCCACCGATGTGGCACGCGCAGGCCCATCGGACGCCGCGTCGGCCGGGCTTCCGCACTGCCGCTGGTGCGGCCGGGCCGACAGCGCGTTCCGCTGCCCGGCCTGCGGGTCACGGCGGCTGCGAGCGGGGGTCGTCGGGTCCGGACGCACGGCCGAGGAGCTCGGGCGGGCGTTCCCCGGCATCACCGTTCGCTTGTCCGGCGGGGGTGCACCGGTGCACACCGAGGTGGCCGCCCGGCCGGAGCTCGTGGTCGCCACCCCCGGTGCCGAGCCGCGCGCCCCAGGTGGCTACGGCGCCGCGCTGCTGCTCGACGGGTGGGCGCTGCTGTCGCGGCCCGATCTCCGCGTGGCTGAGGAGACTCTCCGGCGCTGGATGGCTGCCGCGGCGCTGGTCGTCCCGCACACCCGTGGCGGTCGGGTGGTCGTCATGGCCGACGCCGCGATCCCGGTGGTGCAGGCCCTCGTGCGCTGGGACCCTGCGGGCCACGCGGCGGCCGAGTACGCGTCGCGTGCCGAGGTCGGGTTCCCGCCCGCGATGCGCATGGCGGCCGTCGAGGGCAGCGCGGCGGCCGTCGCGGACGTCCTGGCGGAGCTGCCGAAGGCGGTCGAGGTGCTCGGGCCGGTCGAGGTCGACCCGATCGGGCCGAGCGCGGGCGGCCCCGGCGACGAGCCGACCGAGATCCGCGAGCGTGCGCTGCTGCGCGTGCCACGCGCGGAGGGCCGGGCCATGGCCGCGGCCCTGCATGCCGCGCAGGCGGCGCGCACCGCTCGCAAGGTGCCCGATCCGGTGCGGGTGCGCCTCGATCCCGTCGAGATCGGCTGACCACCGCGGGTGGCGGTCGGTCCGGTCGGGGCACCGATGCCCGCGTGGCAGAATTGAGGGCCGCGCCTGCCCGCTCCGTTCGTTTGTCCGCCGTTCGTCTGCCCGCTGTAGTCGCAAGGAGATCTGTGTCCGTCCAGCCGATCAGGCTCTTCGGCGATCCCGTACTGCGCACCCCGGCCGTCGAGGTCACCACCTTCGACGCCGAGCTGCGCAAACTGGTCGCCGACCTCACCGACACGATGCACGACGAGGGTGGCGCGGGCCTGGCGGCACCGCAGCTGGGCGTCGGCCTCCGCGTGTTCACCTACGACTGCGACGACTTCGCAGGGCACCTGATCAACCCGACCTTCGACGTCGTGGGCGACGAGGAGCAGATGGGGCCGGAAGGGTGCTTGTCGATCCCCGGGCTGCGCTGGGACTGCCGCCGGCACCTGCACGTGGTGGCCCGCGGCTGGAACGAGCACGGTGAGCCGGTCACGGTCGAGGGGAGTGAGCGGCTCGCCCGCTGCATCCAGCACGAGACCGATCATCTCGACGGCGTGCTGTTCGTCGACCGGCTCGACGCGGAGACCCGCAAGCAGGCCATGGCCGAGATCCGGGCCGCCGAGTGGTTCGGTGCCCCGGCGCCGCGCGTCCAGGTCAGCCCGCATCCCCTCTTCGGCAAGGCCAGGTAGTTCCCGTGAAGCTCGTGTTCGCCGGCACCCCGGAACCCGCGGTGCCGTCCCTGCGGGCGCTGCTCGAGTCGACGCGGCACGAGGTGGCCGCGGTGGTCACCCGTCCGGATGCGCCCGCCGGCCGGGGCCGCAAGCTCGTGCGGTCGCCGGTGGGAGCCCTCGCCGACGAGGCCGGCATCCCCGTGCTCACCCCCCGCCGGCCCTCGGAGCCCGAGTTCCTCGCTCAGCTCGGCGAGCTCGCGCCGGACTGCTGCCCGGTCGTCGCCTACGGGGCTCTCGTGCCTCGTGCCGCGCTGGATATCCCGCGCCAGGGCTGGGTCAACCTCCACTTCTCGCTCCTCCCGGCCTGGCGCGGTGCCGCACCGGTGCAGGCGGCGGTGCGCCACGGCGACGAGGTCACCGGCGCCACCACGTTCCTGCTCGAGGAGGGCCTCGACACCGGGCCGACGTTCGGCGTGGTCACCGAGACCGTGCGCCCGGCCGACACCGCGGGTGACCTGCTCGGCCGGTTGGCCACCTCCGGGGCGGCGCTGCTGCTCGCCACCATGGACGGCATCGCCGACGGCACCCTGCGCCCGCAGCCCCAGCCCGCAGACGGCGTGTCACACGCGCCGAAGGTGACCACCGCGGACGCCCGCGTCGAGTGGGCGCTGCCGCCACTGGCGCTCGACCGCCTGATCAGGTCGGTCACCCCGGAACCCGGTGCGTGGAGCACGTTCCGCGGCGAGCGGCTCGGGCTCGGGCCGGTGGCACCCGTGACGGACGCCGAGCCACCCGTCCTCAAACCGGGAGAGCTGCACGTGGAGAAGCGCCGGGTTCTGGTCGGCACGGCCACGGCGGCGCTGCAGCTGGGTGAGGTGCTCCCGGTCGGCAAGCGCGCGATGCCGGCGCCGGACTGGGCACGCGGGGCACGGATCGAGCCGGGGGAGCTGCTGACATGACCCGGCGGCCCCGACTTTTCGATCTACCGGTCCGCGGTGACGCCCGCGCATCCGCCGCGGGGATCGCTGCGCGACAGGATGCCCGCGGTCGCGGGCGGTTCACCGCGGAGCGGTCGTCGTCCGTGCGTGTCGGCGTCGCTCCGTGCGGGTGGGCGGCATGAGCGCCCCCGGACGGCGGCCCCGCAGGCGGCCCGGGCCCGAGCCGGGTGGCACCCATCGTCAGGCCGGACCACCGCGGGGGCGCGTGGGGCCGCCGCGTCCGCCGGAACCGGACCCCTCGCGCCTGGCCGCGCTCGAGCTGCTCACCGCGGTGCGCGTGCGCAACGCCTACGCCAACCTGGCACTCCCGGCGATCCTGCGGCGCCACCGTCTGCGCGACCGGGAGGCCGCACTCGCCACCGAGCTCGGCTACGGCACGCTGCGGGCGCGCGGCCTGCTCGACGCGGTGATCGAGGCCTGCACGGACCGGCCGCTGATCCGTGTGGAGCCCGCGCTGCTCGACGCCCTCCGGCTCGGGTCCTACCAGCTCCTGCGTACCCGGATCCCGGCCCATGCGGCCGTGGACACCACCGTGGAGCTCGTGCGCGGCGACGCGGGGAGCCGGGCAGCGGGCTTCGTCAACGCGATCCTGCGCAAGGTGGGAGAGCGTGACGAGCAGGCCTGGGTGGAGCGACTGGCTCCACCGGCCGACGAGGACCCGGTGGGCCATGCGGCGATGGCGCACGCCCATCCCCGGTGGATCGCCCAGGCGTTCGCCGACGCGCTGCGTGCCCCCGAGGAGCTCGACGCCGCCCTCGCCGCCGACGACGCCCGGCCCGCGGTGCACCTGCTGGCACGGCCGGGTGAGATCACCGCGGAGGAGCTGGCCCTCGTGACGGGCGGTGAGGTGGCGCCGTACTCCCCGTACGGGGTACACCTCGAGCCGGGCACCGGCGACATCGGCGAGCTCGACGTGGTGAACGAGGGGCTCGCCCTGGTGCAGGACGAGGGCAGCCAGCTGGTGGCGCTCGCCCTCACACGGGCCGAGCTCACCTGCGACGACACGGCCCAGTGGCTGGACCTGTGTGCCGGCCCCGGCGGGAAGACCGCGCTTCTCGGCGGTATCGCCGCCCTGGAAGGCGCGACCGTGGACGCCGTGGAGGTGAGCACCCACCGGGCCGACCTCGTGCGCCGGGCCACCGACGGCCTCCCGGTCGCCGTGCACACCGCGGACGGACGCGAGGCACCGCTGCCCGATGCCGCCTACGACCGCGTGCTGGTGGACGCGCCGTGCACCGGGCTCGGAGCGCTGCGGCGGCGTCCCGAGGCGCGCTGGCGGCGCCAGCCGGAGGACGTGTCCGGGCTGACGAAGCTCCAGCGCGAGCTGCTGACGGCGGCGTTGCGCCACGTGCGGCCCGGCGGAGTGGTGGCCTACGTGACGTGCTCCCCGCACCTCGCCGAGACGCTGGGCGTGGTGACGGGCGTGCTGCGCAAGCATCCGAAGGTGGAACAGCTCGATGCCAGGCAGTACCTGCCCGGCGTGCCCGACCTCGGCGAAGGCCCCACCGTGCAGCTCTGGCCGCATCGGCACGGAACCGACGCCATGTTCCTCACAATGCTGCGTGCGTGAACCGGGCTCAGCGGGCCTTGCCGCCCTTGGCGGCGGCCCGGTCGAGTGCCCAGTCGACCGCCAGGTCCAGGTAGTCGACCACCACGTCCTCCTCGCTCGCTCCGGCGTCGACCTCCACGCGCACGTCCCGCGTACGGCGGCCTTCGCCGAGGAGCCTTCCGTGGGGATCCGGCAGGTCGCCCCCGTGCTCGAAGCCGACGTTGACCCCACCGTCGCGGGGGAAGAGCGCGCACACGTACCCGGCACGCGGATGGTGGAAGGCGAGCCCGTGCCATCCGGAATTGACGCGCTCGCGAAGGTCGGGATGGGCGGCGCGCACCACGGCGCGGAGCCGGTGGACGAGCGCCGCGACAGCGGGCAGCTCGCCGACGAGCAGCTCCTCGAGCTGCTCGTCGATCGACACGGGTGCTGGCATGGCGACATACAAGCGTGTGACACCGACAGTTCCGGCGGCGGCACCCGGAGCGCCGCGCAGCCCCGGAGCGGCTGCGAGACGCTGTCGCCGGCCGGTCAGGCGGCGGGCCGGGCCGCCCACCGCCCGACGCGTAACCTTCCGCGCGTGCATCCGTTCATCGCCCCGAGCATCCTCGCGGCAGACTTCGCGCGGCTCGCTGACGAGGCCGCAGCTGTGGCCGGCAAGCCCGATCGCGGTGCCGACTGGCTGCACGTCGACGTGATGGACGCTCACTTCGTGCCCAATCTCACAATCGGGCTGCCGGTCGTGGAAGCGCTGCTGCGCGCCACGGACATTCCGCTGGACTGCCACCTGATGATCGAGGATCCCGACCGTTGGGCGGTGGGCTACGCCGAGGCGGGCGCGCACAATGTGACTGTGCACGTCGAGGCGGCGCACGACCCGGTGGCCCTCGCTGCGGATCTGAGGGCGGCCGGGGCGCGGGCCGGTCTCTCGATCAAGCCGGGCACGCCGCTGGAGCCGTACGTGGAGACGTTGCGGCACTACGACACCCTCCTCGTGATGAGCGTGGAGCCCGGGTTCGGCGGGCAGAGCTTCATGCCGGAAGTGCTCGACAAGGTGCGGGCGGCGCGCCGGATGGTGGACACCGGCCACCTCACCCTGCTGGTGGAGATCGACGGCGGGATCAACGAGTCGACGATCGAGGCGGCGGCCGAAGCCGGTGTGGATTGTTTCGTGGCCGGCTCGGCCGTGTACGGCGCCGAGGACCCGGCGCGGGCGGTGGAGGCGTTGCGCGAGCAGGTGGTGCGGGCGTCGGCGCACCGGGGGTGGGCGTCCTGAACGGGCGTTGCTCCCGGCGAGGATGATCGCGCGGGTAAGGATCAGCGGCGGCTCGCGTTGTAGACGTTGCAGCTGCGGCGGCGGAAGGGGAGCTCCCAGATGTTCACCGGGATCGTCGAGGAGATCGGCGAGGTGGTCGGTGTGCGCGAGAGTGCCGAGGTGGTGGTGCTCACCGTGCGCGGCCGGACCGTCACCTCGGACGCCCGCCACGGTGACTCGATCGCCGTGAACGGCGTGTGTCTCACGGTGGTGGATCCGGACGGGAGCACCGACGGCACGTTCACCGTGGAGCTCGTGCCCGAGACGCTGAAACGCACGAGCCTCTCGGCCGTGGCGACTGGGGCACGGGTGAACCTGGAGCGCGCCATGCCCGTGACGGGCCGGCTCGGCGGCCACATCGTGCAGGGCCACGTCGACGGCGTGGCGACGCTGCTCTCCCGTACCCCCGGCGAGCGCAGCGACGAGCTGCGGTTCAGCCTTCCGCCGGAGCTGGCGCGGTACGTGGTGGAGAAGGGCTCCATCGCTGTGGACGGCGTGTCGCTGACCGTGGCAGGTGTGACGTCCGACAGCTTCGTGGTGGCGCTGATTCCGACGACCTTGTCACATACCACACTCGGTTTGCGGGAGGCGGGGGATACCGTGAACCTGGAGGCTGATGTCGTCGCGAAGTATGTGGAACGGCTCGCTGCCGGGTACGTCGGTGGTGACCGCCCCACTGACGCGGTGGCCGTCGGCGAGGAGGCCAGAGCCCGGTGAGCGGGGCAGAAATAGGTGGTCCGGTGAACGGTGGGTCGATGGACGGACAGGAATCCGCGGAGGAGGCGGCACCCGGCACCGCCGGTGACGCCGCGAACTCGGCCGGGGCGCCGCTGAGCGGCTTCGAGGCGATCGAGCGGGCAGTGGCCGACCTGCGTGCGGGCAAGCCCGTGGTCGTGGTCGACGACGAGGACCGCGAGAACGAGGGCGACCTGATCTTCGCGGCCGAGATGGCCACGCCGGAGCTCGTGTCGTTCATGGTGCGCTACACCTCCGGCTACATCTGTGTGGCGCTCACCGAGCAGGAGTGCGACCGTCTCGACCTGCCTCCGATGCACCACTCCAACGGCGACAACTTCCGCACCGCGTTCACGGTGACGGTGGACGCGAAGGCGGGGATCACCACCGGGATCTCGGCCACCGACCGGGCTCACACCATCCGGCTGCTGGCCGACCCGGCCGCGGGCCCCGCCGACCTCGTGCGCCCTGGCCACGTTCTGCCGCTGCGAGCCCGTGAGGGCGGCGTGCTGCGCCGGGCCGGGCACACCGAGGCGGCCGTGGACCTCGCTCGGCTCGCCGGGCTCTCCCCGGCGGGCGCACTGTGCGAGATCGTGTCGCAGAAGAACGAGGGTGACATGGCGCGTGGCGACGAGCTGCGCGTGTTCGCCGAGGACCACGACCTCACGCTGATCACGATCTGTGACCTGATCGCCTACCGCCGTCGCTTCGAGAAGCATGTGGTGCGCGTGGCGCAGGCCCGCATCCCCACCGCGCACGGCGACTTCATCGCCTACGGCTACGACTCGCTGCTCGACGGGATCGAGCACATCGCGATGGTGCGCGGCGACGTGGGCACGCCGGAGAGCAGTGGCGAGGACGTGCTGGTGCGGGTGCACTCCGAGTGCCTCACCGGCGACGTGCTGGGCTCGATGCGCTGCGACTGCGGCCCGCAGCTCGACGCGGCGCTGGCCGCCGTGGCCGAGGAGGGCCGGGGCGTGGTGCTCTACATGCGTGGGCACGAGGGCCGGGGGATCGGCCTGCTCCACAAGCTGCAGGCCTACCAGCTGCAGGAGGCCGGAGCCGACACCGTGGACGCCAACCTGGCGCTCGGTCTGCCGGCCGACGCCCGGGACTACGGCATCGGCGCGCAGATCCTGGCCGACCTCGGCATCACGTCGATGCGACTGCTCACCAACAACCCCGACAAGCGCGCCGGGCTCGAGGGCTACGGCCTCACCATCATCGGCCGCGTGCCGTTGCCGGTGCGGGCGAGCCGCGAGAACCTGCGCTATCTGCGCACGAAGCGCGACCGGATGGGCCACGACCTGCCCGGTCTCGACGAGGTGTCCCCGCCCGTGACGGCGGACGGGACCGGCACGTGAACGAGGTGGACACGAGATGAGCGGCGAGGGACGACCGGCCCACCAGGAGATCCCGGACGCCTCGCGGCTGCGGTTGGCCGTGGTCGCCACCACCTGGCACGCCGACATCGTGGACACGCTCCTGGAGCGCGCGCTGGAGATCGCGCAGAAGGCCGGCGTGGAGAGCCCGACGGTGGTGCGGGTGCCGGGCACCGTGGAGCTGCCCGTGGTCTGCCAGGAGCTCGCCACCAACCACGACGCGGTGGTGGCGCTCGGAGCGGTGATCCGCGGTGGCACCCCGCACTTCGAGTACGTCTGTGACGCCGTGACCGCCGGGCTCACGCGTGTGGCGCTGGACGAGCGCACCCCCGTGGGCAACGGCGTGCTCACCTGCGACACCAGGGCCCAGGCGGTGGATCGCTCCGGCGCTCCCGGGTCGGTCGAGGACAAGGGCGCGGAGGCGTGCCTCGCCGCGTTGCACACCGCGGTGACGCTGGGTGAGCTACGAGGCCGGCGATGACCGATCCCGGCCGCACCCCGGCGCCCGCAGCCCCATCGGCTGCAGCTTCCGGCGCTGCGGCCCGCCGCGAGGCCGAAGAGGCCGCGGCGACCACCGCCCCCGACACGACTGCGGCGGCCGCGGAGCGGGACGCCGACGGGCCGGCCCGCGACTCTCGTGCAGAAGCGGCGGCCCGTGCACCGCGGGCGGCCGGGCCCGGTGAGACCGTGGTGGTGCGACCCCGCAAGGTGATGATCGCCGCATGGGTGGGTGCCGTGGCGGTGTTGGTGCTCTTCACCGTGGTGGCCGTGCTGCTGCGAGGTAGCGAGACCGGCGTGTACTTCCGGTTGGCCGACCAGGTGGCCCTCGTGGTGCTGGGGCTTCTGATCGCGGGCGGCGTGCTCCTGCTCGCCCGGCCGCGCGTGCGCGCCGACGCCGAGGGCATCGAGGTGCGCAACATCCTGACGACCCAGCGGCTGTCCTGGCAGGTCGTGCGCCGGGTGGCGTTCCCCGACGGGGCGTCGTGGGCGCGGCTGGACCTGCCCGATGACGAGTACCTGCCGGTGCTGGCCATCCAGGCCGTGGACGGGTATCGGGCCGTGGAGGGAATCGCGCGCCTGCGGGCCTTGCACTCTGCCGCTCGCACATCCTGACCGGGTTCGCGGCTGGTCGTCGGGCCTTTCGTGCGGGACCGTGCGGTATGGGTGCCGTTCGCCGGAGAGCGTGGATGGACGCACGTACCATCGGGGCCGTGCTTCGTGCTCGTGATCATGTCGACCGGGAGCCGTTCGGCGAGGAAAGTGTGCGCCTCGGCGACATCGTGCTCCGCAACCGGCTGGTGACCTCGTCGAGCCTGCTCGGCTACGGGGTGTCCAACAGCCGGCTCGTGCCGTACGGCATGAGCCCGGTGTCGCTGTTCGTGCCGCTGGCGGAGTTCGGGGCGGTGACCACGAGGACGTTGACCGTGGAGCCCCGCGAAGGCCACTTCACGACGCGCGACGAGTACGCGCTGAGTGAGCTGCCCGACCTCCTGAAGCGGTACGGGAAGGTGCTGCGCGGCACCGACGCCGGCTGGATGAACGCGTTCGGCTGGTGCAACGTCGGGATCGACGCCTACCTGCGCGACTACTACCCGCGCACCCGCGACCAGCGGGTGATCATCTCCCTGGGCGGATTCTCCGCCGAGGAGTTCGTGACACTCGTGGACCGGGTGAACGCCGCTGTGCCGGCTGGGGACATCGCCGCGGTGGAGTTCAACGTGTCCTGCCACAACGTCAACTTCGACTTCTCCACGATCCTGCAGGACGTGCTGGACGAGGCGGTGCCCCGCAGCAACCACCCCGTGATCCTCAAGCTCTCGCCCGACTACGACTACCTGCGCAACGCGGAGCAGGCCGTGAAGGCCGGGGTGTCGGCACTGACAGCGATCAACACCGTGAAGGCGCTTCGGCTCGACCCCCGAACGGGCGAGCCCTGGCTGTCGAACCGTTACGGCGGCCTCTCCGGGCGGGCGATCAAGCCGATCGGGCTGCGCGTGGTGAGCGAGCTGCGCGAGGCCGGGGTGACGCTGCCGATCATCGCGACCGGTGGGATACGCACGGTGGACGACTGCCGCGAGTACTTCTGGGCCGGTGCCGATGCCGTGAGCCTCGGCAGCGCGACCTGGCTCGCGAGCTACCCCGGTTACGCGCTCGCTCCGTTGCGCGCCCTGCACGTTCGGCGCGTGCTGAAAGCCGTTCGGCGCTACGGAGCGCTGCCGCCCCGCTCCGCTCCGTCGCCCTGAGCGACGATCTTCATCCGAACGGGACGGGCGGTACGCCGCGTGGCGGAACTGCTCACGGATGAGTGGAAGCGCGACACGGCACGATGAACGCGGCACGATGAGATCCGGCACGACGAACCGCCCACAGCACTCCCAGCAGGGCACGACGGACAGGGCACGATGACGGTGGAGGGCGGGAACCAGCTGGATCGCGTGCGGGCGGCGGATCGTCGGCCGCGCGTGGTGCTCCTCGACGTCTACGAGACGATGCTGCAGGTGGAGGCGCTGCGCTCGCGCTTCGTGGACGTGGGTCGCCCCGATCACGAGTGGGAGCTGTTCTTCACTCGCACCGTGCGCGACGGGATGGCCCTCACGCTGGCCGGCGGCGTGCGCCCGTTCGCCGAGGTGGCCAGGGCGGCGTTGCGCACCACCACGGAGCACACCCTTTCGGATGAAGCGCTCGACCACGTGCTGGCCGGCTTCGGCGAGCTGCCTCCTCACCCGGACGTGGAGCCCGCGCTGCGGGCGTTGGCACGGGCGCGGATCCCGGCCTACGCCTTCACACAGGGAGGGGCGGCGGTGGCGTCGGACGCCCTGGATCGTGCGGGGCTGCGCACCTACCTGCGGGGAGTGCTCTCCGCCGAGGAGATCCGCTCCTTCAAGCCGCCTGCCCGCGTGTACAACTGGGCGTGCCAGCAGGTGGACGCTCCGGGCGACCGGGTGGCGTTGGTGGCCGTGCACTCCTGGGACGTGCACGGGGCCGTGCGGGCCGGGCTCGTGGGCGGCTTCGCGAGCAGGCTCGAGGGCGCGGTGCCCGACGTGGTGGCTCGCCCGCACGTGGTGGGCAAGGATCTCGAGCAGGTGGCCGACCGGCTCATCGCCCTGCCTGCCTGACCTGCCGGCGGGCATCTCAGGCGCCTAGGAGGGTGCTGAACAGCTCCGCCCGTAGCGAGCGGTGATCCAGGTGCAGTGTCGTTGCGGGACACCCGCGCCCGGGCGACCGCAAGGCGGAGGAGGGGCCGATACCGCTGTTGTATCGGGCCCGACGACAACGCCGCGAGGGCGCTGCCTGGGCGCCGCGCAGTAGGGCCGAGCTGTTCAGCGCGCTCCTAGGGCGCGGTGCCGGTCGTTGCCGGCGCCGAGCCCGCCGAGGCCGAGATCGGCCCGCTCGCCCGCCCTGGCCCCGGCCGCGAATCCGGAGCCGGACAGCACGCTGCGCCGCGCTGAGGCCAGCCGCGGGAAGGCGGCGGAGTAGGCGCGGTCGACCTGCTCACGTCTGTCGGCCAGCACCAGCGCGACGGACGGGCCACTCGTCCCGGTCTCGGACCGGGCCGCGCCGGCGGCACGCTCCTCGGCGCCGGTCAGCCGTCGATGCACCTCGACCGCGAACCCGTGGAGCCACGAGCGCCGGTAGGCGGCCACGGACTCACCGAGCGCCGGCGGCCGCACCCGGACCAGCTGTGTGCTGGCCTGCAACTGCAGTGACGTGTAGAGCAGCTCGACGCGCTGCCGATCCGATTCGTGACCGAAGACGGTGACCGCGGCAACCTTGCCGCCGCGGGCCCCGTGGAGCACCCAGCGGCAACCGAGCGCGGTGGCCGTCCAGCCGAGCAGCCTGGCCTTGCCTGCGCTGTAGGGATCGTCCATCGCGATCCGCTGCGGGCCGATGCGGTCGCTGCCGGGGCGCGCGGCGGCGAGCAACGCGGCGTCGACGCCGTGGCGGGCCATCAGCTCCATCGCCTTGGCCGTGTAGGTCTCGGCCTCGGCCGCCGTGGCTGCACGCTCCGCCTTCGCGAGCAGCTTGCGGATCGTGTCGAGCTTGTCGAGCCCCATCGGATCCCCCCGATTGTTCGAACGCGCGTTCGCATCGAGGGCAAGTCCTATCACGGGCGGCCGACAGATCCGCCTACACCACACGCGGGACGCGCCGAGCGGGCGGTCCGATCACGGCGTGTCGGGGTGCGGTCCTACCCTGGTGAGGCCATGGCCGATCCCGCCACTTACCGTCCGGCCCCCGGTTCCATCCCGGAGGCCCCTGGGGTGTACCGCTTCTCCGACCAGCACGGCCGGGTGATCTACGTCGGCAAGGCGAAGAGCCTGCGCCAGCGGCTCAACTCCTACTTCGCCGATCTCGCGGGCCTGCACCCGCGCACCCGGCAGATGGTCACCACCGCGGCACGCGTGGAGTGGACCGTCGTCGCCACCGAGGTCGAGGCGCTCCAGCTCGAGTACAACTGGATCAAGGAGTTCGACCCCCGGTTCAACGTCCGCTATCGCGACGACAAGACCTACCCGGTGCTCGCGGTCACGATGAACGAGGAGTTCCCGCGGCTGCACGTCTACCGCGGCCCGCGGCGCAAGGGCGTGCGCTACTTCGGCCCGTTCGCCCACGCGTGGGCCATCCGGGAGACGCTCGATCTGCTCCTGCGGGTGTTCCCGGCCCGTACGTGCAGCGCAGGGGTGTTCAAGCGCCACGGCCAGATCCAGCGGCCCTGCCTGCTGGGCTACATCGACAAGTGCTCCGCGCCGTGTGTCGGCCGGGTCGACGCCGACGAGCACCGCGACATCGTCGAGGACTTCTGCGACTTCCTCTCCGGCCGCACCGACCACCTCGTCCGCCAGCTCGAGCGCAAGATGGCCGAGGCGTCGGAGGACCTGGAATTCGAGCGGGCGGCGCGGCTGCGCGACGACATCGGCGCGCTGCGGCGTGCCATGGAACGCCAGGCCGTGGTGCTGGGCGACGGCACCGACGCCGACGTCGTGGCATTCGCCGAGGACGAGCTCGAGGCCGCCGTCCAGGTCTTCCACGTGCGCGGCGGCCGGGTCCGCGGCCAGCGCGGATGGGTGATCGACAAGGTGGAGCCCACCGACACGGCCGAGCTGGTGGAGCGCTTCCTCACCCAGTTCTACGGCGAGCAGGCGGCGCTGGCGGGGTCCGCCGACGACGCCCAGCAGCCCGTTCCGAAGGAGATCCTCGTCCCGGAGCTCCCGGCCGAGCTCACCACGATCGTCGACTGGCTCTCGCGCCTGCGGGGTTCACGGGTGCAGGTGCGCGTGCCGCATCGTGGCGACAAGCGCGCGCTCGCCGAGACCGTGGCCCGCAACGCGGCCGAGGCGTTCACCCAGCACAAGCTGCGCCGGGCCGGTGATCTCACGGCGCGGTCGGCGGCGCTGCAGGAGATCCAGGACGCACTCGGGCTCGACAGCGCTCCGCTGCGCATCGAGTGCGTCGATGTCAGCCACGTGCAGGGGAGCAACGTCGTCGCGTCGCTCGTCGTGTTCGAGGACGGCCTCGCCCGCAAGTCCGACTACCGCCGGTTCGAGGTCCGCGGGGGCGCGGAGGGCGGGGACGTCGCCGCCATCGCCGAAGTGGTACGACGGCGCTTCCGGCGTCACCTGTCCGAGAACGAAACCGGCACCGAAAGTGGTACCGACCAAACCGAGGGTAACGCCGAGCCTGCTCCGGGCGAGGCCACCGGTATCGCTTCCCCGGATGCCACCCTGACACGCCCCGGTATCGACCCGACCACGGGCCGGCCGCGCCGTTTCGCGTACCCGCCGAACCTGCTCGTGGTCGACGGCGGTCAGCCGCAGGTCGAGGCCGCGGCCGACGTGCTCGCCGACCTCGGGGTCACCGACGTGGCCGTGTGCGGCCTGGCCAAGCGCCTCGAGGAGGTGTGGCTGCCTGCCGAACCCGACCCGGTGATCATGTCGCGCACCAGCGAGGGCCTCTACCTCCTGCAGCGGCTGCGCGACGAGGCTCACCGATTCGCCATCACCTACCACCGCCAGCGTCGTTCGAAGAGCATGGTCAGCTCCGAGCTGGACGCGGTTCCCGGATTGGGTCCCGCCCGCCGTGCCGCGCTCCTCAAGCACTTCGGGTCGCTGCGCAAACTCAAGGCCGCCGACGCCGATGCCATCGCGGCACTGCCCGGTTTCGGCCCGCGCATCGCCGCGGCCGTTCTGGCCGCGTTGCACGGGCCCGACCGGCCGGACTCGCCGGACCAGGCGGAACAGCCCGGCGCTGCACCCGCCGACCAGACCGATGCGGGGGTGCCTGCGTCATGACGTCACCATCGCCTGCGCCTGGCGGCATCGAGGTCGCGCTGGTCAGCGGGCTCTCCGGAGCGGGGCGCAGCACCGCGGCCAAGGTGCTCGAGGATCTCGGCTGGTTCGTGGTCGACAACCTGCCGCCCGAGCTGATCGCCACGATGGTCGACCTCGGCGCGCGGGCGCGCGGCGAGATCACGCGGATCGCGGTGGTCATGGACGTCCGCAGCCGTGCGTTCACCGCCGACCTCGGCGCCGTGATCAAGGATCTCGATGCTCGCGGATACAAGCCGCGACTGCTGTTCCTCGAAGCGTCCGATGCGGTGCTCGTGCGCCGGTTCGAGCAGGTGCGCCGCAGCCATCCGTTGCAGGGCGACGGCAGGCTCGTCGACGGGATCACCGCCGAGCGCGAGCTGTTGCGACCGCTGCGGGAGAACGCCGACCTCGTCGTCGACACCTCCACCGTGGCCGTACCGCAGTTGCGCGCGACACTCGAAAGAGCGTTCGGTTCGGAGTCTGCGCAGGTCACACGTGTCACTTTGGTGTCGTTCGGCTACAAGTACGGTCTGCCGATGGACTCCGACCTGGTGGTTGACGTCCGGTTCCTGCCCAACCCGTTCTGGATCCCGGAACTGCGCGACCAGACGGGCCGGGACGAGCCGGTCCGCGATTACGTACTGAGCCAGGACGGCGCCGACGAGTTCATCACCCGCTACCTCGAGCTGCTTCGCCTCGTCGGGGCCGGGTACCGCCGTGAGGGCAAGCGCTACCTGACGGTCTCGGTCGGCTGCACGGGCGGCAAGCACCGCAGCGTGGCGATCAGCGAGGAGCTCGCCCGCAGGCTGGAGGGCGCCGAGGGCGTCACGGTGAACGTCGCCCATCGCGACCTGGGGCGCGAGTGAGCGCCGGACCGGCGGCTGTGGCACTCGGTGGGGGTCACGGGCTGCACGCCACCTTGTCCGCGCTGCGGCGCCTCGCCGACATGGGCGGCGTGGCGGACAACGTCACCGCGGTCGTCACCGTGGCCGACGACGGCGGGTCCTCGGGGCGGCTGCGCCGCGAGCTCGGCCTCCTGCCGCCCGGCGATCTGCGGATGGCACTCACCGCCCTCGCGGCGGAGGACGGTGCCCCGAACCGCTGGGCGGATCTCGTCCAGCACCGTTTCGGTGGCACCGGCGCGCTCGCCGGGCACGCGGTGGGCAACCTCCTGCTGGCCGGTCTCATGGACGTCCTCGGCGACCCGGTGGCCGCCCTCGACGAGGTGGGCGCGCTGCTCGGGCTGCGGGGCAGGGTGCTGCCGATGAGCTGTGAGCCGCTCGACATCGAGGCCGAGGTCACGGGCCTCGGCGTGCAGCCCGCTCAGCCGCACCGCATCCGCGGCCAGGTGGCCGTGGCGTCCACGCCGGGGCGGGTCCGGCGGGTGTGGTTGCGCCCGGAACGACCACGTGCGTGCCCCGAGGCGGTCGAGGCCGTACGCACCGCTGACGTGCTGCTTCTGGGGCCGGGATCGTGGTTCACCAGCGTGCTTCCGCACCTGCTGGTGCCCGAGCTGCGCGACGCCGTCATCACGAGCAGGGCGCGCCGTGTCATCGTGCTCAACCTGGCTCCCGAGCCCGGAGAGACCGCCGGGTTCTCGCCCGAACAGCACCTGGCCGTACTCTCCCAGCACGCCCCGGCGCTGCGGGTCGACGCGGTGATCGCCGACGTCGCCGCGGTGCCGGTTCCTGAACGGTTGTACCGGGCGGCGGCGGTGATGCTCTCCCCGGGCGGTCGGGTCCACCTGGCCCCGGTCGCCGCCGCCGACCCGACGGTGCCGCGCCACGACCCCGTGTCGCTCGCATCCGCGCTCGGTGCCGTGCTGGCCGAGCTCGAGTCGTTACCGGCCTCGCCCGATGCGGTGCGCGTGCCGTCGGCAGCGGACGCCGCCGAGAGGAGGAGAACGTGAACGTGGTTTGCGCTCCCGTGCCCCATCCCGCCAGGAGGTCCACATGGCGATGACCGCGTCGGTCAAGGACGAGCTGAGCAGGCTCGTCGTCACGAAGCCGTGCTGCCGCCGGGCGGAGGTGGCGGCTCTGCTGCGGTTCGCCGGTGGCCTGCACATCGTCGGTGGCCGGGTCGTCGTCGAGGCCGAGGTCGACACCGGCTCGGTGGCGCGCAGGCTGCGCCGTGAGATCCACGAGCTCTACGGGCACACCTGCGAGGCGCACGTGATCACTGCGGGCGGCCTGCGCCGCGGCGCGCGGTACGTGCTGCGCGTGGTGCGCGACGGCGAGGGGCTGGCCCGCCAGACCGGTCTGCTGGACGCTCGCGGCCGCCCCGTGCGTGGGTTGCCGCCCCCCGTCGTCTCCGGTGGCCTGTGCGATGCGGAAGCGGCGTGGCGCGGGGCGTTCCTCGCGCACGGTTCGCTCACCGAGCCCGGACGCAGCTCCGCCCTCGAGGTCACCTGCCCCGGGCAGGAGGCGGCCATGGCCCTGGTCGGTGCCGCGCGCCGGCTCGGGGTCACCGCGAAGTGGCGGGAGGTCCGCGGTGCCGACCGCGTCGTGGTCCGCGACGGCGACGCGATCGGTGCCCTGCTCACGCGCATGGGCGCCCACGAGAGCGTGATGGCCTGGGAGGAGCGGCGGATGCGCCGCGAGGTCCGCGCCACTGCCAACCGCCTCGCCAACTTCGACGACGCCAACCTGCGCCGTTCGGCCAGGGCAGCGGTCGCGGCCGCGGCCAGGGTGGCGCGCGCGTTGGAGATCCTCGGCGACGACGTGCCGCAGCACCTCCTCGCCGCGGGCAGGCTGCGGGCGGAGCACACGCAGGCGTCGCTGGAGGAGCTGGGCCAGCTGGCCGACCCGCCGATGACCAAGGACGCCGTGGCCGGGCGCATCCGCAGGCTCCTGCACATGGCCGACAAGCGCGCGGCCGACCTGGGCATCCCCGACACCGAGTCGGCTGTCACGGCCGACATGTTGGAAGAGGCCTGAGCCCACCGGGCAGAGCCGGCCGATGGCGCCCGGGTGACGAGGTCGTCACCCGGGGTGCGAAGTGTGATCGACAGCCCGGTAAGTGAATCGATAAAGCCCCTAGGCCCGCCCGGCAGCGATCCGGACGATAGGGTTGACCTGGTCGAGCAGGCATTACTGGAGGAGGCGCGCACATGACCGTGCGGGTAGGCGTGAACGGATTCGGTCGTATCGGCCGCAACTTCTGGCGGGCCGTCGATGCACAGCGCGCCGCGGGCACCAGCGACATCGAGATCGTGGCGGTCAACGACATCACCGACAACGCCACTCTCGCCGGGCTGCTCAAGTTCGACTCGATCCTGGGCCGGCTGCCCTACGAGGTCACCTCGACCGACGACGAGATCATCGTCGACGGGAAGGGCTTCAAGGGCCTCGCCGTCCGCGACCCCGCGGAGCTGCCCTGGAAGGACCTCGGTGTCGACGTCGTCATCGAGTCGACCGGCCTGTTCACCAAGCGCGAGGCGGCCGCCAAGCACGTCGACGCGGGCGCCAAGAAGGTCATCATCTCCGCGCCGGCCACCGGTGAGGACCTCACCGTGGTGATGGGCGTGAACGACGCCGAGTACGACGGCTCGCAGACCATCATCTCCAACGCCTCCTGCACCACGAACTGCCTCGCGCCGCTGGCGAAGGTGATCGACGACGCGTTCGGGATCGAGAAGGGTCTGATGACCACGATCCACGCGTACACGCAGGACCAGAACCTGCAGGACGGCCCGCACAAGGACAAGCGTCGCGCCCGCGCCGCCGCCCTCAACGTCGTGCCCACCTCCACCGGCGCCGCCAAGGCGATCGGCCTCGTCCTGCCGCACCTGAACGGCAGGCTGGACGGCTACTCGCTGCGCGTCCCGGTCCCCACCGGCTCGATCACCGACCTCACGGTCGAGCTGCGCGAGGAGGCCACGCTCGACCAGATCAACGCCGCCTACCGCGCCGCGTCGGAGAGCGGCCCGCTGAAGGGCTACCTGCGCTACAGCGACGACCCGATCGTCTCCTCCGACATCGTGACCGATCCGGCGTCCTGCATCTACGACGCGCCGCTGACCAAGGTCATCGGCAACCAGGTCAAGGTCTTCGGCTGGTACGACAACGAGTGGGGCTACTCCAACCGCCTCGTCGACATCACGGAACTCGTGGCGTCGAAGCTGTGAAGACCCTGGACGACCTCGTCGCTGAGCTGGACGAGGATCTGTTCGGCCGCCGGGTGCTCGTCCGCGCCGACCTGAACGTGCCCCTCGACGGTTCGAAGATCACCGACGACGGCCGCATCCGGGCGTCGGTCCCCACCTTGGCGCGCCTGCGTGACACCGGCACCCGCGTGGTGGTGGTCGCGCACCTCGGACGTCCGAAGGGGGCGTTCGACCAGGCGCTCTCCCTGGGACCGGTCGCCGAGCGGCTCGGCGAGCTCCTCGGCGTGCAGGTGCCGCTGGCCGACCTCGGCGACGAGGCCCGGTTCACCGTCGACGCACTCCCCGAAGGGGGCGTCGCGCTTCTGGAGAACATCCGGTTCGACCCGCGGGAGACGTCGAAGAACGACGACGAGCGTGCCGCGCTGGCCCGCGAGCTCGCCGCGCTGGCGGGGCCCGAGGGCGTCTTCGTGTCCGACGGGTTCGGCGTGGTGCACCGCAAGCAGGCCTCGGTGTACGACGTGGCGCTCGACCTCCCGTCGTTCGCCGGCGACCTCGTGCTCGCGGAGGTCGAGGTACTGCGCAGGCTCACCGAGACGCCGAAGCGTCCGTACGTGGTGGTGCTCGGCGGTTCCAAGGTCTCCGACAAGCTCGCGGTGATCGAGGCGCTGCTGCCGAAGGTCGACGCACTGCTGGTCGGCGGCGGGATGTGCTACACGTTCCTGGCCGCTCACGGCTACGGCGTGGGCGACTCGCTGCTGGAGCGCGACCAGATCGGCACCTGCCGCAAGCTCCTCGAGTCCGGCAAGATCGTCCTGCCCACGGACGTCGTGGTGGCCGACGACTTCTCGGCCGAGGCGAACACGCGCACCGTCGCCGCCGAGGCGATCCCCGACGACTGGAAGGGCCTCGACATCGGCCCTGACTCGGTCTCGGCGTTCCGCGAGGTCCTCGACGGAGCGGCCACCGTGTTCTGGAACGGGCCCATGGGCGTGTTCGAGCTCGCGCCGTTCGCCGAGGGCACGCGGGGGGTCGCGCAGGCGATCCTCGACGCCTCGTCGTCCGACGGGGCGTTCAGCGTGGTCGGTGGTGGCGACTCCGCCGCCGCCGTGCGGGCGCTCGGTCTGCCCGAGGACGGGTTCTCCCACATCTCGACCGGCGGCGGGGCGTCGCTGGAGTACCTGGAGGGCAAGTCCCTCCCCGGGCTCGCAGTACTGGAGCAGTAGATGGCACGAAGCATCGACGATCGCTCCGCCGGTGCCGGGCGCAAGCCGCTCATCGCCGGCAACTGGAAGATGCACTGCAACCACCTCGAGGCGATCGCGCTGGTGCAGAAGCTGGCGTTCGCGCTTCCGGAGAAGTACTACGACAAGGTCGAGGTGGCGGTGCTGCCGCCCTTCACCGACATCCGAAGTGTCCAGACGCTGATCGACGGCGACAAGCTGCTGATGGTGCACGGCGCGCAGGACCTCTCCCCGCACGAGTCGGGGGCCTACACCGGCGACGTGTCCGGGCAGATGCTCGCGAAGCTGGGCTGCCGGTACGCCGTCGTCGGGCACTCGGAGCGGCGGCAGATCCACGGCGAGGACGATGCGCTCGTCAACGCCAAGGTGCGTGCCGCGGTGCGTAACGGCATCGTCCCGATCCTGTGCGTGGGGGAGGGGCTCGAGGTGCGCGAACAGGGCGACCACGTCGCCCACTGCACCCGCCAGGTCACGGCGGCCCTGGAGAAGGTGGAGAGCCAGCACGCCCAGACGCTCGTGATCGCCTACGAGCCGGTGTGGGCGATCGGCACCGGCCGGGTCGCGAGTGCGGCCGACGCCCAGGAGGTCTGCGCGTCCATCCGGGAGACGGTGGCGGCGAAGTACGGCCAGGCGATCGCCACGAGCGTGCGGGTGCTCTACGGCGGCTCGGTGAAGTCGAAGAACGTCGGTGAGCTCGTGGCCGCGCCCGATGTGGACGGCGCGCTCGTGGGTGGCGCGAGTCTCGATGCCGAAGAGTTCGCGCAGCTGTGCGCTATCGCGGCCGGCGGCCCGCTGCCGTGAGATCATCGGCGCCCGCCGGTTTCCGGTGAGCGTTGAGCGGTGGGGCCCGGCCACAGCCGACAGACGGTGTGACCCGCGACGACCTGCGGATCAGGGCCGGGTACCCTCGGTTCCCGAGCGGTGGGATGCGCCGTACCCGGCGTTCCGCCCGACAAGAATGAGGATGGGATGCAACTCGCCCTTCAGATCGTGCTGATCCTCTCCAGCGTGGTGCTGGTGTTGCTGATCCTGCTGCACCGCGGCCGCGGAGGCGGCCTGTCGAGCCTGTTCGGCGGTGGCGTGCAGTCCAGCCTCTCCGGGTCGAGCGTGGTGGAGAAGAACCTCGACCGGCTCACCTTGTTCGTGGGCGCGATCTGGGTGATCGCCATCATCGGCACCGGTCTACTCGTGAAGCTCGGGGTCTGAGGAGGTATGGCCATGGCTGGCGGCAACGCGATCCGGGGCACCCGCGTGGGTGCCGGTCCGATGGGTGAGTCGGAGCGGGGAGAGACCGCACCGCGGTCGCGCATCTCGTACTTCTGCTCGAACGGGCACATCACCACCCCGTCCTTCGCTTCCGAGGCCGACATTCCCGAGTCCTGGGATTGCCCGCGCTGCGGGCTCCCCGCGGGTCGCGACGGTGAGAACCCGCCCGCGCCGCCGCGCACGGAGCCGTACAAGACGCACCTCGCGTACGTCAAGGAGCGGCGCAGCGACGCCGACGGTGCCGCGATCCTCGAGGAAGCACTCGGCAGGCTGCGGGCGTCGCGCGAGCTGTAGCCGGCCGGCGCTGCAGGGGTCCGGGGTCACCGGAGGGCCCCGAGCTGTTCACCGAACGCCGTCACGAGGCGCGCCGCGGTGGTGCCGAGCGGCACCGCAGATGCCGCGAGGGTGACGAGCCGGTCGCCGCGCAGGGTGGCACCGAACACGCTGCCACCCTGGAACCGGCAGACGAAGCCGCCTCCGCCGGCCGTCACGTCCGCCCGCGAGTTGTCCTCGCACAGCCCGGCCACCGAGTCGAGGGTGTCGCTCGGGTCCGCTGCACCGGCCGGCGCGACGTCGACGGCGACGAACGCAGGCCCGTCACCGGCGCTGCCGGCCGCCGCGGCTCCGGACGGGTCGTACACGCACCGGGTGTCGCTGGCCGTGGTGGCGTCGGGAGTCCAGGTCAGGCCGGTGGTGGCGGCGAACCTCGCGGTGTCCAGCACACACGCGGCGGGCGAAGCGGGCGGCGGTGCCGGTGGCAGCGCATCGGGCGGTGCCGGCGTTGAGGTGCCGGTGCAGCCGGCGAGCAGCGCTGCAGCGGCCAGTACAGGCAGGGTGTGGGTGAGCACCGCCCATAGGCTTCGTCGTTCGTCCGCCATCCCCGAACCTTCCCATGCCGCATCCGGCGTGGCGGCAGCGCCGTCCCCTGGCGGTCGTCGCTAGCCTCGGACGGCATGACGCGGTGGACGTTGCCCCCCGACCGGATCCCTGACGCGTGGTTCAACGTCGTCCCACACCTCCCGGCGCCGCCGCAACCGCCGTTGCATCCCGTGACGCGGGAGCCGGTCGGTCCGGACGATCTCGCGCCGCTCTTCCCGATGGCGCTGATCGGCCAGGAGGTGTCGGCGGAGCCGTGGATCGACGTGCCCGGCGAGGTGCTCGACATCCTCCGGTTGTGGCGGCCCACGCCCCTGCAACGCGCGGTGCGCTTGGAGGAGGCCTTGGGCACGCCGGCCCGGATCTACTTCAAGGACGAGTCGGTGTCGCCCGCGGGGAGCCACAAGCCGAACACCGCCGTCCCGCAGGCGTTCTACAACGCGAAGGAGGGCATCGCGCGGCTGACCACCGAGACCGGTGCCGGGCAGTGGGGCACCGCGCTCGCGTTCGCCTGCGCCCAGTTCGACCTGGACCTGCAGGTCTACATGGTGCGCGCGTCCTATGAGCAGAAGCCCTACCGGCGCGTTGCCATGGAGACGTGGGGTGGTGCTGTCGTCGCGTCCCCGGTGGGCGAGCCCGGCCATCCGGGCTCGCTGGGCGCGGCGATCTCCGACGCCGTGCGTGACTGCGTCGGCCGCGACGACACCCACTACGCGCTGGGTTCGGTGCTCAACCACGTGCTGCTGCACCAGACCGTGATCGGCCTGGAGGCCAGGGAGCAGCTGGAGCTCGCGGGGGAGCGGCTGCCCGACGTGGTGATCGCCTCCTGCGGGGGCGGGTCGAACCTGGGCGGAATCGCGTTTCCGTTCGTGCCCGACGCCGGCGTGCGGCTGCTCGCCGTCGAACCGGCCTCGTGCCCGACGCTCACCAAGGGACGATTCGACTACGACTTCGGCGATACGGCGGGCCTCACCCCGCTGATGCCGATGTACACCCTCGGCCACGACTTCGTGCCACCGTCCATCCACGCCGGTGGGCTGCGCTACCACGGCGACTCGCCGTTGGTCTCCGCGCTCGTCCGCGACGGACGCATGGCGGCGGTCGCCTATCCGCAGGGCCCGGTGTTCGACGCGGCCGTGCAGTTCGCCCGGCTGGAGGGGCGTATCCCGGCTCCGGAGTGTGCCCACGCCATCCGGGCCACGATCGATGAGGCGCTGGCCGCGAAGGAGGCGGGTGAGGAGCGGGTGATCCTCTTCAACTACAGCGGCCACGGGTTCCTCGACCTCGCCGCCTACGACGACCACCTGAACGGCAGGCTGCCCGCCGAGCCGGAGTGAGGCTCCTCCCGTCAGCAGCCGCAGGGCGCGGTGAGCGGGTCGGGCGCCGCGGTCGACGTGCCCATGTCCGTCTCGATCGGAAAGCCCTCCCGGATCCAGTACTCGACACCGCCGAGCATCTCCCGGACGCGGTACCCGAGCTGCGCGAAGGCGAGCGCTGCCTTCGTCGCGCCGTTGCAGCCCGGGCCCCAGCAGTAGGTCACCAGCGGTACGGCCGGGTCGAACAGAAGGCCCGCACGCGCGGGGATCTCCGCGGTGGGCAGATGTACCGCGCCCGGGATGCGGCCTTGTTGCCAGGCGGGAATGCCGCGCGAGTCGACGAGCACGAAACCCGGATCGGCCTCGTCCAGCGCGATGTGCACGTCGGCCACGTCGGTCTGGAAGGTCAGCCGGGCGGTGAAGAACGCGACGGCGGCGGAATCGATGGTCATGACCCGGACGCTAAGTGGCATCTCGGACCTCCGGAACGGGAATTCCACGGTGATCGATCGCAATGACCGTGGATTCCGTGGAGATCAACAAGGACCCGGGGGAGTCTCCGGACGAATCGGACGGTAGATTCCCCGCGTGGCCGTGGAATCCCTCGACGAGGTCGACTGGCGCCTGCTGGAAGCCCTGCAGCGGGACGGCCGGGCGAGCTATGCCGACCTGGGTCGGCTCGTCGGGCTCTCGGCCAGCGCCGTCACCGAACGAGTGCGCAGGCTGGAGGAATCCGGCGTGATCACCGGCTACACGGCGGAGGTCAACCCGGAGAAGCTCGGCCTGCCCATCACGGCCCTCGTGCGGCTGCGCTACCCGCACGGCAACTACAAGCCCTTCCGCGACATGCTCGCCAACACGCCCGAGATCACCGAGGCCCACCACGTCACCGGCGAGGACTGTTTCGTGCTGACGGTGCGCACGCGGTCGATGCGCCACCTGGAGGAGGTCACCGGGCGCATCTCGGTGCTCGGCGGCGTCACCACGAGTGTGGTCTACTCCAGCCCGCTGCCCCGCCGCTCCGTGGTGGGCACCACGAGTGGCAGCCCGTCGCGGTCGGCGCGCCGCAAGGCCTGAGCCGGCCGCACGGTGCCCGTGGTCAGCCGGGCAGGACGCGCAACAGTGTCTCCGGTCCGACCGTCCGCGCGCCGCTGACACGCACTCTCTCCCGCAACCCGCGGTCGGCGGTGACCACGACCACGGGCTCGGCGGCGAGATCGGCGGCCAGGGCGGCGATCGCCGAGTCGCCGTCGGCCGGCGCGTGCACGACATCCAGCCCGGGGTGAGTGGGAAGGTCCTCGACACGGGCAGCGGCGCCCTCCAGGACGAGGTGCACCCACACGTCCTCGTCCGTGGCCTCCTCACCCAGCCCGCGAGCGAGCAGGGCCGGACCGGCGGTGAGCGCGGCCGACAGCTTGCCGGCGAGCTTGCGCGCAGCGCCGGCCCGGTCGCGCCACCACCCGTCCGGGCGCGAGCCCACGACGTTCGCGCCGTCGACGATCACGTGGAGCACGGGCACCTCCGAACGCTCACGGGACGACGACGGCCGAGCATCAGGCGATCGGTGGCACCAGGTCCCGGGGGAGCTTCGATGCTGCTGCGCGGTCGAGCAGCCAGAGGGTGCGACGCCGCCCCCGCGCCCCGGCCACCGGGATCGCCACCTCGCCCGCGCCGCCGAGCGCCATGGCCACCGCGGCGGCCTTCGACTGGCCCGTTGTCATGATCCAGACCTCGGCGGCCCGGCGGATCGTCGGGAGCGTGAGCGAGACTCGGGTGGGCGGGGGCTTGGGGCAGCCGTGCACGGCCACCACCGAGCGTTCCGTCTCGTACACCGCCGGGGAGTGCGGGAAGACCGACGCGGTGTGGCCCTCCTCACCCATGCCGAGCATCAGCACGTCGAACGAGGGGACCGGCCCGTGGTCCTCCGGCCGGGCGGCGCGAGCCAGCACCGCGGCGTACTGCTCCGCAGCGGCCTCGGCGCCGGACGGGCCGGTGCCGGTGTCGGCCCCCATCGGGAAGACCTTCGCCGGATCGACCGGCAGGTGGTCGAGCAGCGCCTCCCGTGCCTGCTTCTCGTTGCGGTCGGGGTCGTCGGGTGGCACGAACCGCTCGTCGCCCCAGTAGAACTCGACGCGGCTCCAGTCCACGGCGTCGCGCGCCACGGTGGACCGGATCTGTGCCAGAACCGCGATGCCGGTGGTGCCGCCGGTGAGCACGATCTTCGGGGTGTTGCCTGCGGCCTGCAGGTCGACGAGCCGCGTGATCAGCCGGGCCGCTGCCGCGGCGGCGAGCACGTTGGGGTGTGAGTGGACAGCGATGTCCGGTGTGTTCATCAGGAACCAGCCGTGACAGCGGGGACACGGACCGGTGCACGTCCACGAGCGATCCGTCCGACGCCCGCCAGCGCGGCGCCGTAGATCTCGTCGGGGTCGAGTCTGCGCAGTTCCTCGGCGAGGCAGTCGCGCACCTCCCGCCGCGCGAGGGCGACCAGCCGGTCGGGCTGACCGGGCTGGCGCAGGCTGCCCACCTTGCCGTCCGGACGGATCAGCTCGATCGGGCCCGACGGGCGGTCCAGCCGCACCGAGACCAGACCGGGCCCGGCTTCCGCGGGGGACCGCTTCACCCGCGCGTCGAGCCGGACCGCGAGCCAACCGGCGATGAGGTCGGTGGACGGCGAGATCGCCTCTCCCGCGACCGTGGCGCCGGTGACGTCCTCGTGCGGCGGTGTGTCGAGGGCCGTGGCGAGCAGGGCCCGCCACGAGGTGAGGCGCGTCCATGTCAGGTCGGTGTCGCCTGCCACGTGGTGGGCGCGGCGCTGCTCGAACGCCTTGATCGGGTTCTTCGACGACAGCGCGTCGGTGATGCGGCGCTGGGCGAGCTGCCCGACCGCGTCCTCGGACGGCACGGCAGGCGCCTCACCCGGCCACCAGGCCACGACCGGTGCGTCCGGCAGCAGGAGCGGCATGACCATGCCGGCCCCCGCCTCGTCGGACGCCAGCGGACCGTAGCCGCGCAGCACGATCACCTCGCTTGCCCCGGCATCGCCGCCGACGCGGATCTGCGCGTCGAGGCGCGGAGCGGCCTTGCGCTGGCCGCGGGCCAGCACGATCACCCGGCACGGGTGCTCGCGGCTCGCCGCGTTGGCGGCCTCGATGGCACCCTCGATGGCGCTGCCGTCGTCGGTGACGATCACGAGCGTGAGCACCCGGCCCAGCGCCAGCACACCGCCGCGTTCGCGCAGCTCGACGAGTTTCTTGTTGACCGCCGAGGTGTTGCTCGACGGCAGGTCGACGATCATGTCCAGCTCCCGGATGCGGATCGGGCGGGGGTCACGGCCTGCGCCAGGTGCGGCCGGTGCGGGCCAGCATCAGGTCGGCCGACTTCGGACCCCAGCTCCCGGCGGAGTAGGGGTCGGGGCCTGCTTCCTGCGCGGCCCAGTGCTCCATCACGGGGTCGAGGATCTCCCAGGAGCGCTCGACCTCCTCGTTCACCGGGAACAGCGACGGCTCGCCGAGCAGCACGTCGAGGATCAGCCGCTCGTAGGCCTCGGGGGAGACCTCGGTGAAGGCGGTGCCGTAGCCGAAGTCCATGGTGACGTCCCGGACCTCCATCTGGCTGCCGGGAACCTTCGACCCGAACCGCATCGTGACGCCCTCGTCGGGCTGTACCCGGATGACGAATGCGTTCTGCCCGAGCTCCTCGGTCATCGTGGAGTCGAAGGGCAGGTGCGGTGCCCGCTTGAAGATCACCGCGATCTCGGTGACGCGGCGCCCGAGGCGCTTGCCCGTGCGCAGGTAGAACGGCACCCCGGCCCAGCGCCGGGTATCGATCTCGCAGGTGATGGCGGCGAAGGTCTCGGTCTTGGAGTTGGGGTCGAAGCCCTCCTCCTCCTTGAGTCCCCTGACGAGCTCGCCACCCTGCCAGCCGCCCGTGTACTGCCCGCGCGCCGTGGTCTCGTCGAGCGGGCCGACGAGCTTCGTGGCGTTGAGGACCTTGATCTTCTCGACTCGCAGCTCCGAGGACGAGAACGACGTGGGCTCCTCCAGCGCGGTGAACGCCAGGAGCTGCAGCAGGTGGTTCTGGATGACGTCCCGCGCGGCTCCTATTCCGTCGTAGTACCCCGCACGGCCGCCGAGGCCGATGTCCTCGGCCATCGTGATCTGCACGTGGTCGACGTAGTGGGAGTTCCAGATGGGCTCGAAGAGCTGGTTGGCGAAGCGCAGAGCGAGGATGTTCTGCACCGTCTCCTTGCCGAGGTAGTGGTCGATGCGGAACACCGAGTCCTCGGGGAAGACGTCGTTGACGATCTCGTTGAGCTCGATGGCCGACTTGAGGTCGTGGCCGAAGGGCTTCTCGATCACCACGCGACGCCACTGGTCGCCGTCCTGGGCGGAGAGCCCGGAGCGGGCGAGCTGCTTGAGTACCACCGGGAACGCGCCCGGCGGGATGGAGAGGTAGAAGGCGTGGTTGCCCCCGGTACCCCGCACGCGGTCCAGGTCCTGGACCGTCCGCTCGAGCTGGTCGAACGCGTCGTCGTCGTCGAAGCTGCCGGACACGAACCGGAAGCCCTCGGCGAGACGGTCCCAGACCGACTGACGGAAGGGCGTGCGGGCGTGCTGCTTCACCGCCTCGAGCACGATCTGGCCGAAGTCCTGGGTGTCCCAGTCGCGGCGGGCGAAGCCGGTGAGGGCGAATCCCGGGGGAAGCAGTCCGCGGTTGGCCAGGTCGTAGATGGCGGGCATGAGCTTCTTGCGCGAGAGGTCGCCGGTGACTCCGAAGATCACCAGACTGCACGGTCCCGCGATCCGCGGGAGCCGCTTGTCACGCGGGTCGCGAAGTGGGTTGGTCCATCGGCCGCCCCCGATCGTGCGGGTTGCCATCGGTTTCTCCCAGTAGTCGATGTTGGCGGTTCGGTCTGTGATGGACGGTGGCAACTGTCCTTGCGCTACAGCTGTTGTACCGCCCGCGCCAGGGTGACGAGGCCCGCCACCCGGTCGGTGAAGTGAAGTCGGAGTACCGGCCGGCCCCGGCCGGCCAGCGCCTCGGCGTCGGCGCGTGCCTGAGCCTGCTGCAGCTCGGCGAGATCCGCCGGCAGGTCGGGCTCGGCGTCGCCGGTGATCTGGCAGATCACGGTGTCGGCCGGGCCGCCTTTGTCGCGCTGCCCGCTGCCGGGCAGGCAGCGTGGCGCCCAGCCGAACGTCGTGGGGAGCCCGGTGCGGCGGGTCAGCTCGGGCCGCAGTACCGCGGCGGAGGCGTCGTCGAGCCGGTCGAGGTAGGCGTGCACGGCCAGGTGCGCGTCCGCATCGGCGGCGTCGATGAGCGCCCGGAGTGCCTCGGCCACCGTGCTGGTACCGCTCGGCAGCCAGGCCCCCGCGTGCACGTCGATGTCCCCATCGGTGAACTGGACGCCGGGAGCGTGGACGGCGCCGTTGCCGGCGACACGGGCGGCGTCGGGGCGGTCGGTGGGGTCGACGCCTGCGAGATGCGCTGCCACCGCGGTGGAGTACTGCCACAGCATGAACTGCGCGGCGGGAGAACCCAGCGTGGTGACCGCGGCACCGTCGAGGGCCCCGATGCCGGACGCGCTGAGGGACACGGTGAGGGTGCCGGGCCGCAGCGCCTCGGGGTCGGCCCACTCCGGGGCGTCCGAGCCCTCGACCACCACAGGCAGCGGCCCGCGACCGTCCTTGCCGAGTCCACCTGCGACCAGCTGCGCGGCCCACTCGGCGAGGCCGGTGGCGCCGTCCTCGGCCAGCGCGACGACCGGGGCCGCGGCGAGCAGCGCGCCGAGAGCCAGGCACGGGTTCGCCGGGTCGTCGGAGTCCAGCTCGGCACGGGCCTCGGCGGCCTCTGCGATGACCGCGCCGACGTCGACACCGCCGAGCCCCGCCGGTACCAGGGCGAACGCGGTGAGCGCCGCCCACGGGCCGTCCACGTCGGAGGGCCCGAGCACGACCGTGGCGCCGGCGGCCTGCTCCATGAGCGGGCCGCCGGGCGCCGTGACGACGACGGTCTGCGCGGCGGGGTCGAGCCCTTCGGCCCGGAACGCCCGGTGCACGGTGTCGCGCACCAGCTCGACCGCCCTCGTGTCCTCGCCGGGAGGGGCCGACACCACCAGCACGGTGGCAGCGAGGTCGCCTGCGAGGGCGTCGGCGACCTGAGCCGGATCGGTGGTGTCCAGGACGACCAGCCGCGGATCGTGCTCGGCGAGCACCTCGGCGGCCACACCCACGCCGCCTGCCGCTGCCAGCACGACCCGCACCTGCCCGGGCACCCGCAACTGCTCCCGCAACGCCTCGATCTCCCCGACCAGCGGACGGGACGCCCGGGCTGCAGTGACCCATCCCGGCCGCGCAGCTCGTGGCCAGAGACTGGCGTCGCACTGCGCGATCCGGCTGGCGACGGAGTCGTCCACCAGCCGCTCGACCACATCGGCCTGCGGCGGAACGGACGACACGAGTCGTGCGGTCACGTGGTCAGTGTGCCCCGTCGAGCTGCTGGCGGACGGACTCGGTGAGCTCGGCCCAGGACTTCTCGAACTTGTCGACGCCCTCGTCCTCCAGCACGAGGAACACGTCGGTCAGGTCGATCCCCACGCGCTCGAGCTCGTCGAACACGTGCTGGGCTTCGGCGGCCCTTCCCGTGACACGGTCGCCGTCGATCTCGGCGTGGTCGGCGACGGCGTCGAGCGTCTTCTCCGGCATCGTGTTGACGACGTCGGCGACCACGAGCTCGGTGACGTACATGGTGTCGGGGTACTCCGGGTTCTTGACGCCCGTGGACGCCCAGAGCGGCCGCTGCTTCCGTGCGCCCTGCTTGGCCAACGCCTCCCAGCGCGGGCCTGCGAAGACCTCCTGGAAGGCCGCGTAGGCCAGCCGGGAGTTGGCGATGCCCGCCTTGCCACGCAGCGCGAGGGCCTCGTCGGTGCCGATCTTCTCCAGCCGCTTGTCGATCTCGGTGTCGACGCGGGAGACGAAGAAGCTCGCCACCGACGCGATGCCGGCGAGCTGCTGGCCGTTGGCGGCAGCCTGCTCCAGGCCGTCGAGGTACGCCGCCATCACCAAGCGGTAGCGCTCGACGGAGAAGATCAGCGTCACGTTGACGCTGATGCCCTCGGCGATAGCGCGGGTGATCGCGGGCAGGCCCTGCTCGGTGGCCGGGATCTTGACCAGGAGGTTGGGCCGGTCCACCGCCTTCCACAGGTCGCTCGCCTGGGCGACCGTGCGGTCGGTGTCGCGGGCCAGGTTGGGGTCGACCTCCAGTGAGACCCGCCCGTCCACTGCGCCGGTGGTCTCCCACGTGCCGCTGAACACGTCGCAGGCCTCTTGGACGTCGGCCACGGTGATCTCGCGGATCGCGTCCGCGACCGACGCCCCGCGCGACGCGAGCTCACGGACCTGCTGGTCGTAGGCCTCGCCGTGCGAGAGGGCGTTGGCGAAGATCGTGGGGTTGGTGGTGACACCGACCACGTGCTTCTCGGTGATCAGCTCCTGCAGGTTGCCCGTGCGCAGGCGCTCCCGGGACAGGTCGTCGAGCCAGATGGAGATGCCCGCGGCTGCCAGAGCAGCGAGCCTGTCATTGCTCATGATCTTCCTCCTCAGGAGACGTTCGCCAGGCTGCGCCGGGCGGCCGCGACGACGTTCTCGGTGGTGAAGCCGAATTCGCGGAAGAGCGTCTTGTAGTCGGCACTCGCGCCGTAGTGCTCGATGGAGATGATTTCCCCCGCATCCCCCGTGAACTGGTACCAGGGCTGGGCAATTCCCGCCTCGACGCTGACGCGCGCCTTGACCGCGGACGGCAGCACCGACTCGCGGTAGGCCTCGTCCTGCTCGACGAACCAGTCGACGCAGGGCATCGAGACCACTCGGGTGGGCACGCCCTCGTCCTCGAGCACGCGGCGGGCGTCGACGGCGATCTGCAGCTCCGATCCGGTGGCCATGATGATGAGCTGCGGCTCGCCGGAGGACGCCTCGGCCAGCACGTATCCGCCGCGGACGACGCCGTCGTAGGACGTGCCCTCCAGCACGGGCAGGTTCTGCCGGGTCAGGGCGAGGCCCTTCGGGCCCTCGGGACGTTCGAGCGCGGCGCGCCAGGCGTGGGCGGTCTCGTTGGCGTCGCCGGGGCGCAGGAGCGAGAGGCCGGGGATGGCGCGCAGGGCGGCGTAGTGCTCGATGGGTTGGTGGGTGGGGCCGTCTTCGCCGAGGCCGATGGAGTCGTGGGTCCAGACGTAGATGACCGAGGCTTGCATGAGTGCGGCGAGGCGGACCGATGGGCGCATGTAGTCGGAGAAGGTGAGGAAGGTGCCGCCGTAGGGGCGGGTGGGGCCGTGCAGGGCGATGCCGTTGAGGATGGCGCCCATTGCGTGTTCGCGGATGCCGAAGTGCAGGGTGCGGCCGTACCAGTGGGCGTTCCACATCGTGGTGGCGGTGGAGGGCGGGCCGAAGGAGTCGGCGCCTTCCATCGTGGTGTTGTTGCTCTCGGCGAGGTCGGCCGAGCCGCCCCACAGCTCGGGCAGCACATCCGCCAGGGACTTGAGCACCTCGCCGGAGGCCTTACGGGTGGCCAGGCCGCTGGGGTCGGGCTCCCAGACCGGCAGCGCCTTCTCCCAGCCGACGGGCAGCGTGCGCCCGATCATCCGGTCGAGCAGCTCCTTGCGCTCCGGCTCGCGCGCCGCCCAGTCCTCGAACTGCTTGGTCCAGGCCTGGCGAGCCTCGTGGCCGCGGTCGATCACCTCGCGGGTGTGGGCCAGGACGTCGTCCTCGATCTGGAAGTTCTTGTCGGGGTCGAACCCGAGGATCTTCTTGACCTGGGCGACCTCGTCGGTGCCGAGTGCGGCGCCGTGGGCTTTGCCGGTGTTCA
>NZ_JAKXMK010000018.1 GCF_022524485.1 Pseudonocardia alaniniphila | reverse complement strand
CCGAACACGAGCAGCGCGCGCGGGCCGTCGGGGCGCCCCAGCGCGGCGATCAGCTCCGTCGCGCTGCGCCCCGGCCCGGGTAGCGCGCCGGGTGCCACGCCCCACACGCCGGCGACGTGCTCGCGCGCGGCCGGATCGCTGATCGAGCGGTAGCCGGGAAGCTGGTCGGACTTCTGACCGTGCTCACGCCCGCCCTGACCGTTGCCCTGCCCCGTGATCGTCCCGAACCCCGAACCCGGACGCCCCGGCAGGCCCAGCGCGAGCGCCAGGTTGATCCACGCGGTCACGGTGTCGACGCCGTGCGCATGCTGCTCCGCACCGCGCGCCGTGAGCACGTAGCGCCGCGACGTGGCCGCCAGCCAGGCCACGACCGTGCGCATGTCGGCAGCCGATACCCCGCACACCCGTTCGGCCCGCTCGGGCCACCACTGCGCAGCCACCCGCCAGGCGTCGTCGAAACCCGAGGTGCGCTCGGCGAGGTAGCCCGTGTCGAGCCGGCCGTCGGCGACGGCGGCATGCAGTATCCCCAGGGCCAGCACCAGATCGGTGCCGGGCACCGGCTGCAGATGCAGCCCGCCGGACGCGATCGCCCGCTCGGCGGTGGGCGTGCGCCGCGGGTCGATCACCACGAGTCGCGCCCCGCCCAGGTGCCCCATCAGCGGCGGCATCGTCTCCGCGACGTTCGCCCCGGCGAGCACGACGACCTCGGCGTCGTCCAGGTCGGTGACCGGGAACGGCAGCCCCCGGTCGACCCCGAAGGCGCGGTTGCCCGCAGCGGCGGCCGAGGACATGCAGAACCGGCCGTTGTAGTCGATCTGCGACGTACCCAACGCCACACGGGCGAACTTGCCCAGCAGATAGGACTTCTCGTTGGTCAGGCCGCCTGCGCCGAAGACCGCGACCGAGTCGGGGCCGTACTCGGCCCGCAGATCGGCCAGCCGCCGTCCCACGTACCCGAGCGCTCTGTCCCAGGCCACGGGCGCGAACTCGGCTGACCGGGACTCCCGCAGCAGCGGCGCCGTGAGCCGTTCCGGGTGATCGAGCAGCGCGCCGGCCGTCCACCCTTTCTGGCAGAGGCCTCCGCGGTTGGTCGGGAACTCGCGCGCGTCGACGTCGCCGGTGGGCCCGACCCACTGCCCGCATTGCAGCGCGCAGTACGGGCAGTGGGTGGCCACCCTCGTGGCCACTCCTGTCGATCCCCCCGTGACCGGCAGAAGGCTCATACCCCGGCGTGCGCGAGCGGCGCGCTGGTGGTGGCTGGCGCGGCCGGACGCAGGTAGACGACGTACGTGACCGCCGTGCACACGACGTAGAAGGCGAGGAAGGACCAGAACGCGGGATCGCCGGACTTCGCGGTGAGGAACGACTCGCGGAACGCGAGGTTGATGAACAGCCCACCCATGGCGCCGATCGCCCCGACGATGCCGATCACCGCGCCCGAGATCCGCCGGGCCCGCAGCAGGGCCGCGTCCTCGTCGGCCCCTGCCGCGATCGCCACGCGGGCCCGTCCGCGGAAGATCGCCGGGATCATCTTGTACGTCGAACCGTTGCCCAGCCCGCTGAACGCGAACAGGAGCACGAAACCAGCGGTGAACAGCCCGAGCGAGTGCATGGCCGAGGCCAGCAGAACCACGCCGGCCGACACGGCCATCGCGATGAAGTTCCAGAACGTGATCCAGGCGCCCCCGTAGGAGTCGGCGAGCTTCCCGCCCCAGGGACGGATCACCGATCCGAGCAGCGGGCCGATGAACGTCACCGCCGCGGCCTGCAACGGCGTGCGGCCGAACTGGTTCTGCAGCACCAGCCCGAACGCGAAGCTGAAGCCGATGAACGACCCGAACGTCCCGATGTAGAGCAGCGACATCACCCAGGTCTGGCGCTCGCGGATGGACTCCCGGAACGCACCGGTGTCGTTGCGCACCGACGTCAGGTTGTCCATGTTCAGCGCGGCGAGCACGGCGGCCACCACGATCAGCGGAATGTAGATGCCCAGCAGGATGCGAGGCGCGCCTGCGCCCGCGGTTGCGATGATCAGCAGGCCGACGAGCTGGATCACCGGTACCCCGATGTTCCCGCCGCCCGCGTTGAGCCCGAGCGCCCACCCTTTCCGGGCGTCGGGAAAGAAAGTGTTGATATTCGTCATCGACGATGCGAAGTTGCCCCCGCCGACACCGGCGACGGCAGCCGCAACGAGGAACGTCGAGAATGATGTACCCGGATGCATGATGATCGCGGCGAAGATCGTGGGAATCAGCAGCAGCGCGGCACTGATGATCGTCCAGTTCCGGCCACCGAAACGCGCGACGGCAAACGAGTAGGGCAGCCGCAACACCGACCCCACCAGCGTCGGCACCCCGACCAGGATGAACTTGCCTCCCGCGTCGATGCCGTACTCCGGGCCCATGAACAACACGAGCACCGACCAGATCGACCAGATCGAGAAACCGATGTGCTCGCTGACGATCGAGTACCACAGGTTCCGGTTGGCGATTCTCGATCCGACCCGCTCCCAAAAGGCTGAATTCTCGGGCTCCCAATGATCGATCCACCGCCCAGCAACCCCGAATCGGGCAGAATGTGCGTCAGGTGACGTCGTCACGCCAGGCCTCCGGGGGGCTCATCGAGGTGGTGTGGACGTCGCTGTCGAGCGGCGTCCGTGAAGGCGTCGCTGCCGTCGCAGCAACGCTAGGAAGAGCGCGTTACCGCCAATCGGTTCCGTGTGACATGAACGCAAAGCAGCGCTCACTGACCCCGGGCGCGGATGTGAGGCACAGTGCGTCTACCGACCGACGACCATGAACGGGTGCAGGTGCGCCCGTCGAAATCCGGGCGCCGCCACGTCAGATGGCGTATGGCCGTGGCCGTCACGGCCGCCACCGGCGCCGTTCTCTCCGGTTGCTCCTCGACCGAGCCGACAGAGATCCAGCTACCGCCGGTCACGAGCCCGTTGCACTCCGAGCTCGTCGCCGGGGTGAGCGGAGCGGGCACCATGCCCCACCTGGAGGCGCTGCAGCGCATCGCCGACAGCAACGGCGGCAACCGGGCCACACCCGGACCGGGCTACGACGCGAGCGTCGACTACGTGGCGGGCGTGCTGCGCGACGCCGGGTTCGACGTGACCACGCCGACCTTCACGATGCGCCGCCGCGGTCAGGAGTTCACCGTCCGCAACGTGATCGCGCAGACGCGTACGGGCTCGCCCGACCACGTGGTGATGGCCGGAGCACACCTCGACTCCGTGCCGGAGGGCCCGGGGATCAACGACAACGCCACCGGCGTGGCCTCGCTCCTCGAGATCGGCACCCGGATGGGCGGATCCCCGCCGATCACCAACGCCGTGCGCTTCGGCTTCTGGGGCGCCGAGGAGATCGACCTCAACGGGTCCACGGCCTATGTAGAGGGGCTCACACCGGCGGAGCGGGACGCGATCGCCCTGTACATCAACATCGACATGGCGGCCTCGCCCAACGCCGGCTACTTCGTGAACGGCGGAGCCGCAGGTCGCGGCAGCCGCTCGGGCCCACCCGGCTCGGCCACCGTGGGGCGCGTGCTCATGGAGGAGCTCACCGCCAAGGGCGTCGCGGCGGAGCTCGTCCGCTTCGACCGCGGCTCGGATCACGTCCCGTTCGTCGAGGCGAACATCCCCACCGGCGGCGTCTACGCAGGCGACGGGGAGACCAAGACGCCCGAGCAGGCCGCGGCATGGGGCGGCGAAGCAGATGTGGTCTTCGACGTCTGCTACCACCAGGCCTGCGACCGCATCGACACGATCAACCGGACCGCGCTCGACGACTTCACCGACGCCATGGCGGGCACGATCATCCGGTTCGCCACCTCGCACGAGGTGCCGGCCCGCTGAGCGCGGGTGATCAGAGCAGGGGCGCGACCAGCCGGGCTACCCGTTCCAGCCCGGCCAGGGTGCGGACGGACGCCTCCGGGTGCTGGGCGTGCAGCGCCAGCCGGTGCAGCAGGCCACGCAACAGCATCTGCGGCCACTCCGGCTGGTCGGCCCATCTCTGCAGGATGCCGTCGTCGGCACCGCCCCACGCCAGCGCGTCGACCACCACCACGGCGGCGGCCCACGCCTTCGGCCGCCAGCAGGGTGTCAGCTCGATCAGCGCGGGTGTGCCGTCTTCGTCGAAGAGCACGGAGCCGAACAGCTCCGGATGCACCACCTGCGGCTCGCTGCGGATGGGCGAGCGGTAGGGGGCCAGCCCGGTGAAGAGTTCCCCGCCCGTGGCGGGGTCCAGCACGAGCCTGCGCTCGCCGAACGCCGCCGCTGCCGAACGCGTGAGCAGGTCGTCGCGGCCGTCGAGCAGGGCCGGTCGGGGCAACGATGCCGTGGCCGCGTGCAGCCGGCCGGCCGCCTCGAGCACCGCGTCGTGCCGCGGCTCGATGGTGCCCGACACGAACCGGCAGGCGGCCCAGCCCGCAACGACCCACCGCCCGTCGGAGGAGCGGATCGGCCGCGCCAGGCGCAACCGCTCGACCTCGAGCCCGTCGAGCACACGGGCCGACCAGGCGGCCACGGCGTTGTCCGGAACCGGCCTCACGAGGACGTCTCCGCAGTGCCACGCCCGCCGACCTGCCCAGACGACCGGTCGTGGTTCCTCGTTCGCCACTCCAAAAGCGGTGCGCACGTGCTGCGGGAGGATCGTCCCGGCCATCGCGGTCTGCGGAAGGACGGGGACTCCTGTCACGCTCCGCACGCTACCTGCGCCCCGTCCGTCATCGGGGCCGCCACGCGGAGGGCAATCGGACGTCGTGGCAGCGATGTCACGATCCCGGCCTACCCCTCAGTCGTCGGAGTCAGAGGACCGCGAGCCACTGCCGTTGTCCGACTTCTGGGACGACTTCCCGTTCTCGGACGACTTGCCCGACGAGGACCGCTTGCTCGTGCCGGATCCACCGCGATCGTCGTCGGAGCCGCTGCTGCGCGAGCTGCGACTCGACTCGCTTCGCTGCTCCGAACGCGAACCCGACTCCCGGGACTGGGACTTCAGCCGCTGGGACTTGGACTGCGGAGACTTCGACGACGACTCCTCGCCGTCCCCGCTCCGTCCCGAACTGCCCGACCGCTCGCCGTCGCCGCTGCTGGAGCGAGCCGACTTCTGGGAGCCGCCGGACCCCCCGCTGCTACGCAAGGCGGACGCGACCATCCCGAGCGCGGCCCGGGCCTTGCGCGCGTCGGAGGACGACCCCCCATCGCGATCGCCACTCCCGTCCGAGCTGCGCGACGCCGACGATCCGCCCCCTGACCTGCTGCTGTTCGAGGACTCACCACCGCTGCGGTCCCCGCCGGACCGCTTCGTGCTGCCGCGCTCGCCGCCAGAGCTGCTGCTCCCGTCGCGGTCGCTGTCGTCGCGGCGCTCATCTCCCTGGTCGTCGCCGCTTCGGTTAGCGACGCCGAGCAAGCCACCGGACCGGCCGCTACCGCTGCGGTCACCGTCGTCGTCACCGCCGCCGCTCCGGCTGCCGCTCCCGAGCAAGCCACCTGACCGGCCGCTGCTCCGTTCCTCTCCCGAGCCACTGCGATCGTCGTTGCCGCGGTCGTCGTCATTGCGGTCGCCGTCGTCGCCGCTGCGTGAGACGACGCCGAGCAGCCCGCCCGAGCGGTTGCCGCCGCTCCGCTCGTTGCTGCTGCTCCGCTCGTTGCTGCTGCTCCGGGCGCTGTCGTTCCCGTCTTCGCTGTCGTTCCCGTCTTCGCTGTCGTTCCCGTCCCCGCCGCCGTTCCGGTCGCCGAGACCGAGCAGCCCACCGGAGCGGTCGCCGCTGCTCCCGTCGCTGTCGTCGCGATCGCTGCCGCTGCGGTCGTCGCTGTCCCGGCTGCGGCCGGACCGGTCGTCACCGGAGCGCCCCTTGTCCGAGCCGCCTCCCCCGACGCCGTCGACCACCTGGCTGACCCGCCGGATCAGGCCGCTGCCGCGCTCGCCATCGGCCGAGGATCCACCGCTCCCGCTGTCCTCCCGAGCTTCGCCCGTGCGGCTCCCGCTGCTGTCGCGGCCGCCCCCGTCGTCCGAGTCGCGGGCGTCCTCAGCACGACGTCCACCCCCGGCCAGCACGCCGCCGACCGAGCCGACCACCTCACCTACCACGCCGGAGCGAGCGCCACCGTCGCCACCTGCCCGATCGCCCTCGGCACGGTCGGACCCGTCGTCAGCATCCCGACCGGAATCGGCACGGCCACCGTCGTCGGCCCGGGCGCCGCCCCCGCCGAGCACACCGCCGACAGAGCCGACCACCTGACCGACAACGCCACCCGCGACCGACTGAGCACCACCGTCCCCGCCGCCGGCACGATCGGTGCCGCGGCTGCGCTGCGCGTCCGCGGCAGATCCCCCGCCGCGCGCTTCGTCGCCGCGACCCGGCCTGGCGCTGTCGCGGGGGCCGTCGCCGCCGGTCACCAGATCCGCCACCGTGCCGCCGACCTGCGCCAGCGGGCTCGATCCACCAGCGGGCGCCTGCGGGGCGCGGTCGCCACCCGCGGACCGGCGGTCCGGGTCGTGGCTGTACTTCACCGCGTCGTCGCCGGGACCACGGGGGTCGGGCGGGCCGCCGGTGTGCGTGTCCTGCCGTTCCCGCTGCTGCCGCTCCTCACGGGCGAGCACATCGGGCCTGTCGGGGGCCGCGCCCCGCTTTCGCTCGTCGCGCTCGTCGTCGCGGCGGTCGGCCCGGATGGCCTCGAGAACCTGGCTGCTCACCGCAGCCGTCTCCTGGCCGTCGTCGGGCAACGGCGTGCGCACGGCGCTCTTCACACCTTGCTCGAGGTTCTCCAGTTCCTCGCGCTTCGCGTCGCGCTGGCGCAGGCGCAGGTCGCGCTGCTCGTCGAGCGCTGCGAGCACCAGTGCCTGCTCGGGCGAGCGCCGTGGATTGGCCGGGGCGTCCTGCAAGGCCCTCTCGACGGCTTCGAGGTGCTGCTCGGTGACCTCCAGGTCGCCTTTCGTGCGGTCGAGCGAGCGGTAGGTGTCGATCTGGGACTGGAGCGTGGCCTTGCGGCGCTCGAGCAGCGCCTTGCGGTCCCGCAGCGCCTGGACGGGGGCGGGGGGCGCGGTCGCCTGGACCTCCTGCGGCAGCCGGCTCCAGGCCTCCTCGGTCTCGGCGATGGTGTCGAGTTGCCGGTTCACCGAGGTCAGGGTGACCTGGGCGCGAGCCGCCCACTCGGCCTCCGACTCCGGTCCGGGCACCGGCAGCGCGGACGTCGGAAGGGAGCCGACCGGCTCCGATGCGGTGACGGCGTAGCCGCCGGCCAGGAGCCCCGCAACCCCCAGCACCGCCACGGCCCGCCGCCTGCGCGTCGGCGATCCGGTGCCACGGCCCCTCCCGGCCAGCACCCGCGCGATGCCACTGCGCCGTCGTGTGCCCTGCGTGGGGTCGGCGGGCGCGGGGACCGCCTCGACGTGGACGCTGCGCGGGGGCGCGTCAGCGCGTGGCTGCTCGTCGGCGGGTTCGATGAGCCAGGGCAATGTCTCCGCGAGACGCGAACTCTGCTCGGACCGTAGCGACGCGGCCCGCCTGGCCTGCCGGGCAGCGGAGCGGTGCGCCGCCGAGCAGTAACGCCGGGCAGGACGCCCCGGAATGTCCTCGATCGCGATGTCGCACCCGGGCAGGGCGCAGAGTCTCGCGTTGTCGTCCACCAGTGCGACCCCCATCGCTGGATCGACGGACGGCGCACCTCAGCCCGGCGCCGCTCCGTCAGGCCACCGTTGGCGCACGCTCGCGCACCCCACGCCGCGGCACCGCAGGATCCGCCTTGATCATTTCGAGATCGGCACGGTACCTGGGGAGTCGATCTCTTGTCACTGCTCCATCCGGCGCTCAGCGCCAGCGAGCAGTCACTCTCCGTAGCTCGCGGCTCAGCAGTCACAGAGCCGGCCGGAAACGACTACGGCACCCGGGGCATTGCCCCGGGTGCCGCAGTCACGATCTGTGGACGAACAGCCCGATCAGTACGTCGGGAGTGAGGGGTCGACCTGCTTGATCCACGCCAGTACACCGCCGCCGACGTGCACGGCGTCCTTGAAGCCCGCCTTGTGCAGCGCGGCCAGCGACTCGGCGGAGCGAGCACCCGACTTGCAGTGCAGCACCACCGGCTTGTCCTGCGGGATCTCCGACAGGGCCTCCCCCGACAGGATCCGGTCCTTCGGGATGAGCTTGGCGCCCGGGATGCTGACGATCTCGTACTCGTTCTGCTCGCGGACGTCGATCAGCGCGAAGTCCTTGCCCGCGTCGATCATCTCCTTGAGCTCGAGAGCCGTGATCGTGCTGCCCGCCGCGGCCGACTGCGCGTCGTCGGACACCACGCCGCAGAACGCGTCGTAGTCGATGAGCTCGGTGATCTTCGGGGAGTTCGGGTCCTTGCGGATCTTGATGGTGCGGTAGCTCATCTCGAGGGCGTCGTACACCATCAGGCGCCCGAGCAGGGGCTCGCCGATGCCGGTGATCAGCTTGATGGCCTCGTTGACCATGATCGAGCCGATCGACGCGCACAGCACGCCCAGCACGCCGCCCTCGGCGCACGAGGGCACCATTCCGGGCGGCGGGGGCTCGGGGTAGAGGTCGCGGTAGTTGAGGCCCTTGCCGTTCGGGGCGTCGTCCCAGAACACCGAGGCCTGGCCCTCGAAGCGGAAGATCGAGCCCCACACGTACGGCTTGCCGAGCAGCACCGCGGCGTCGTTGACCAGGTACCGCGTGGCGAAGTTGTCGGTGCCGTCGAGGATGAGGTCGTAGTCGCGGAAGATGTCGAGCACGTTCGACGAGTCGAGCCGCGTCTCGTGCAGCCGCACCTCGACGAACGGGTTGATCTCCTTGATGGAGTCGCGCGCGGACTCGGCCTTCGAGCGGCCGACGTCGGACTGGCCGTGGATGACCTGGCGCTGCAGGTTCGACTCGTCGACCACGTCGAACTCGACGATGCCGAGCGTGCCCACACCCGCCGCGGCCAGGTACAGCAGCGCGGGGCTACCGAGCCCGCCGGCCCCGACCACCAGGACCTTCGCGTTCTTCAGCCGCTTCTGACCGGCCATCCCGACATCCGGGATGATGAGGTGGCGGCTGTAGCGCTCCACCTCCTCCTTGGTCAGCTCGGCGGCCGGCTCAACGAGCGGCGGAAGCGCCATGGTTCGAACTCCTCGGTTGGGTCGTGCGTGATCGGTGATTCCCGTCCTGTGACAACGTCACGACCGGGTGCTGTCTTCCCGGTGTCCAGCCTGCCACCGACCAGCCTCCACCGCGTCCCACATGCCCGCAACGGCCCGCGCAACAGCGTCCGGCGCCTCGATCTGCGCGACGTGACCGACGCCGGGGAGCATCAGCAACCGCGATCCCCGCATGACCGACACCGTGCGCCGGGCGAGCCGGGGCGCCATGAGCTTGTCCCGGTCCCCCCACACCACGAGCGTCGGCGCCTGCACCCGGGCGGCCCTCGCCCACAGCGACTCGCCGTACAGCCAGCTCGCCACCATCGCCTTCCCGGTGAGCTCCGTGGCCTCCTGCGCCCACTCCAGGCGGGCACGCGCCTCGAACTCCTCGGCGGCCTCGGCGAGCCGGTGCTCCGACGCCGCGTTCGGGTCGCCGAAGCACAACCGGACCATCTGCTCGGCACGGTCACGGGCGGTCGGCACCGTCATTCCCGCCCTGGCCCATCTGCCGATCCCGGGCAGCAGCGCGAGCAGCATCCGGGGGTCCGAGACCCGCCGCGGGTCGGGCCTGCGGTCCGGCATCGCCGGAGAGATCAGGGTGAGCGTGCGGACGAGTTCGGGGCGCCGTGCCGCCACGGTGAGCGCGATGGCGCCGCCGAAGGAGTTGCCGAGCAGGTGGACCGGACGGCCGCGGCCTGCCAGGAAGCACAGCAGCGCGTCGGCATGCCCGGCCGGGGTGTAGTCGCGCGAGGCGAGCGGGTGGGACAGCCCGAATCCGGGCAGGTCGATGGCGGTGCCGGCGGCCCGGGTGCGCAGGAGGCCCGCGACGTCCGTCCAGTTGGTGGCCGAACCGGAGAGCCCGTGGACGTACACGGCGTCGGCGTCGTCCGGGCCCGGTGTCTCGCGCACGTGCAGCGTCACGCCGCCGGATGTGACTTCGCGGCCCGGCCACGGCCGTCGGCGCGGATCCCGCGCGGGCATCGTGGCGGGGTCGGCCAGCGGGAGTCCGTCCGGGACCACCCGGGCGGGAGTCGCCCGGGTAACGAGCGGGCGAACAAGTGCGTACACGGCGGAGGACACGAGTCGAGCAATACCTGACGGGCCCCCGCCGTGGCCACCCCGGATCAGGGTGGCTCGACCGGTGGAGGGCGCAGAACAGCCCGAGTGCCATACCCCCCTCTGGTATTTTCGGATCACTGGCGCTACCCAATCGGCCCCCAGCCGTTGTACGGACGTAAGCGAGGGGAGGCGGTGGATGAACGCAGCGTTGCGACTGTCGGGTTACACGGCAGTGCTGGCGCTGGTCTTCGCGGCAGCATGGGGGGTCGGTGCGGCCGTGGGCGCGCCCCCGGCCGCGGCTCCGGTGGCATCTGCCGTTCCCCACGCCGGCATGGGAGCCGCCGCCGACGGACACGCCCACTCGCACGGCGCCGATGAGGTCGACTCCGCAGGCCTCGTGGCGACGGCGGCCGGCTACACCTTCGTCCCCAAGCTCACGACCTATCGGCCCGGGGTGCCCGCGGAGCTCGCCTTCACGATCACCGGTTCGGACCGCAGGCCCGTCACCAGGTTCGACGTCGAGCACGAGAAGCAGATACACCTCATCCTCGTGCGCCGCGACAGCGCCTGGTTCCAGCATCTGCACCCCACGCTCGGCCCCGACGGGGTCTGGCGCGTGCCGCTCGTACTCCCCGTGTCCGGGATCTACCGCGTGTACGCCGACTTCGTCCCCACGGGCGGCCCCCCGCTCGTGCTCGGCACCGACCTGTTCGCGCCGGGCGACTTCGACCCGATCGCCTTCCCGCCGTCCCGGGTGGCGCAGGTGGGCGGCTACCAGGTGCGTCTCGACGGCGAGCTCGTCCCCGGCAGCCCCTCGCAGATCTTCGCCACGATCAGCCGCGACGGTGCCGCCGTCACCGACCTCGAGCCCTACCTGGGCGCCTTCGGCCACCTCGTCGCCCTGCGCCAGAGCGACCTCACGTACCTGCACGTCCATCCCGACGCGGCCACCCCGGCTCCCGCCGACCGCTCCGGACCGGGCATCGCCTTCACCACCGAGGTGCCCTCGGCCGGCACCTATCGGCTCTACCTCGACTTCCGGCACGCAGGCATCGTTCGCACCGCGGAGTTCACCGTCACGACGAGGGAGGTGCCGTGAGCGAGCTCTCGACACAGCCCCGCCGGCGCGGCGAGGAACCGCGATGAGTGCCACCGCGGAGGACGCGGCCGCCGTCGCAGCTCCTGCGGAGATCCGCCGGATCGAGCTCCGCATCGGGGGCATGACCTGCGCGTCGTGCGCCAACCGGGTCGAGCGCAAGCTCAACAAGCTCGACGGCGTCACGGCCTCGGTCAACTACGCCACGGAGAAGGCGCGCGTCGACTACCCGGCCGAACTGGAGACTGCGCAGCTGGTGGCGCAGGTGGAGGCGGCCGGCTACACCGCGCGGATTCCCTCCCCGTCGTCCGAGCCCGGCGCACGGCCGGCGGAGGGCACCGACCCGGCGCGAGCACTGCGCGGGCGGCTGGTGCTGTCCACGGCCCTCGCCGTACCCGTGATCGCGCTCGCGATGGTGCCGGCGCTGCAGTTCACCTACTGGCAGTGGATCTCGCTGACGCTCGCCGCGCCCGTCGTGGCCTGGGGTGCGTGGCCCTTCCACCGTGCGGCCTTGGCCAACCTGCGCCACGGCGCCGCCACGATGGACACGCTCGTGTCGATGGGCACGCTCGCCGCGCTGGGCTGGTCCGTGTACGCGTTGCTGCTCGGCACTGCGGGCGTGCCGGGTATGACCCACCCGTTCACTCTCACCGCGCCGCCCGGGGGCGGGGCCGGCGCGATCTATCTCGAAGTCGCGGCGGGGGTCACGACCTTCATCCTTGCCGGGCGCTACATCGAGGCCCGCTCCAAGCGCCGGGCGGGCGCGGCCTTGCGGGCGCTGCTCGACCTGGGCGCGAAGGACGCCGCGGTGCTCCGGGCCGGGTCCGAGGTTCGCGTCCCGATCGACCTGCTCGCCGTCGGCGATCGGTTCGTCGTGCGGCCGGGCGAGACGATCGCCACGGACGGCGCGGTGGAGGACGGTAGCTCCGCCGTCGACGCCTCGATGGTCACCGGGGAGTCCGTGCCGGTCGAGGTGCGGCCCGGCGACACCGTGGTCGGCGGCTGCGTCAACGCCGGCGGCCGGCTCGTCGTGCGGGCCACGCGCGTGGGCGCCGACACCCAGCTGGCGAGGATGGCCCGGCTCGTCGAGGACGCGCAGAACGGCAAGGCCGAGATGCAGCGCCTCGCGGACCGTGTCTCCGGGTACTTCGTTCCGGTCGTGATCGCCGTCGCTACGGGGACGCTGGGGTTCTGGCTGGGCACGGGCGGTGGCGCGGCAGCCGCATTCACCGCAGCGGTCGCCGTGCTGATCATCGCCTGCCCCTGCGCGTTGGGGTTGGCCACGCCGACGGCACTGCTGGTCGGCACCGGACGCGGCGCGCAGCTCGGCATCCTGATCAAGGGCCCGGAGGTACTGGAGTCGACCCGCCGCGTCGACACCGTGCTGCTGGACAAGACCGGCACGGTCACCACCGGCGTCATGGAGATGCATGCGGTACGCACCGCGGACGGCGTGGACGCCGACACCGCACTGCGTCTCGCCGGGGCCGTCGAGGCCGCTTCCGAGCATCCGATCGGCCGGGCGATCGCCGCAGCGGCCGAGGCCGCCACCGGACCGCTCCCCGGGGTCGCCGAGTTCGACAACCTTCCCGGGCTCGGCGTCCGCGGGGTGGTCGCCGAACTCGTCACCAGCGACACCGCGGAGGAGGTGGTGGCGCACGCGGTGCTCGTCGGCAGGCCGGCGCTGCTCGCGGAGCACGACATCGCGCTGCCCGCCGACCTCGTGACGGCTCAGGGGGAGGCCGAGGGCGAGGGCCGCACGGCCGTCGCGGTGGCCTGGGACGGCGTCGCGCGAGCACTGATCCTCGTCGGCGACGCGGTGCGGCCCACCAGCGCGGACGCGGTGCGCGGGCTGCAGGCGGTGGGGCTCACGGTGATGATGGTCAGCGGCGACAACACGGCCGTGGCCCGGGCCGTAGCAGCCGAGGTGGGCATCGAGGCCGACGCGGTGATCGCCGAGGTGGCGCCGGAGGACAAGACCGCGGTAGTGCAACGGCTGCGAGGCGAGGGCAAGGTGGTCGCCATGATCGGCGACGGCGTCAACGATGCGGCCGCGCTCGCCGCCGCCGACCTCGGACTGGCCATGGGCACGGGCACCGACGTGGCGATCGAGGCGAGCGACCTCACCCTTGTGCGCGGCGACCTGTTGGGCGCAGTCGACGCGATCCGGCTGTCCCGAAGCACGCTCGCGGTGATCAAGGGCAACCTCTTCTGGGCGTTCGCTTACAACGTCGCAGCGCTGCCGCTGGCTGCGGCCGGACTGCTCAATCCGATGATCGCCGGTGCCACGATGGCGTTCAGCTCTGTGTTCGTGGTGACCAACAGCCTGCGGTTGCGTAGTTTTCGGCCTACCCACCGGTAGGGTGTGCACTCCGCCCAGCAGGGTGGACGAACGAAGGGGATCCGCATGTCCGAGACGTCGGCGCCGGTGCAGCGCGGTAGCCGGTTGTCCCGCACAGCCCGGCGGGCCCAGTTGCTGGTGGCCGCCCGCGACGTGTTCGCCGCCCACGGCTACCACGCGGCCGCGATGGACGACATCGCCGAGCGGGCCGGTGTCAGCAAGCCAGTGCTCTACCAGCACTTCCCCGGCAAACTCGAGCTCTACCGTGCGTTGCTCACCACGTACGCCGACGAGTTGGTCGACCGCGTGCAGCAGGCGATCGGGGGCACCACCGACAACCAGGAGCGCGTCGACGCCGCGGTCGCGGCGTACTTCGACTTCGTGGCGGGCGAGGGCCAGGCCTACCGCCTGATCTTCGAGTCCGACCTGCGCGGCGAGCCGGAGGCCGCGGCGGTGGTGGAGACCGCCCTCACCCGCTGCATCGACATCGTGGCCGAGGCCGTCACCACCGACGCCGGCCTCGACACACCCCGCGCCCGGATGCTGGCCGTGGGCCTCGTCGGGCTCAGCCAGGTGGCGGCGCAGTACTGGCTCGACTCCGACCAGGCGGTGCCCCGCGACGAGGCCGTGGCGCTGATGTCCAGCCTGGCCTGGCGCGGCCTCGCCGGCTTCCCGCTGGTACAGAGCTGACCCAGGGGCGGCGCCCGCCCCGCACGTCATCCGTGGGCAGCCCATGATCGACGTTTGGGGGTCGGGGGCGGCATATGACGCCGTCCCCGACCCCGAAACGATGATCATCGACCGGGGCACCCCGCCCGCCGGCCCCCGACCTGGGACCCGATCGCCGGTCGGCTCCCGCGGGGCCGTCGAGCGCCCATGATCGACATTTGGGGCCTGGCGGCGGCATATGACGCCGTCCTCGACCCCGAAACGACGATCATCGACCGGGGCGCACCGCCCGTCGGCCCCCGGACTGGGACCCGATCGCCGGTCGGCTCCCGAGGGCCGTCGAGCACCCATGATCGACACTTCGGGCCCGGCAGCAGCGCAGAGCGCCGCCGGCGGTACCGGAGTGATGATCAAACGCCGAAGCCGCGCCGTCAGCCGGCCCCCGAAGCGCCCGTGATCAACGTTTCGGGCCCGGCGGCGGGGCGGGGCGCGGTCCTCGCTGCCGAACCGGTGATCACAGCCGCGTGTGGCCAGCCCCTGGCAGGTGGCCCTGACCCTGATCGCCGCGGTGGGCCCGGCAGCGGCACCGGGCGGGTTTCGCGGGCCGAACCGGCGACGCCGGGAGCCGTGTGGTTGGCCGACCCGACGCCCCGATCGTCCATGATCGACACTTCGGACCCGGCAGCAGCGCATGCCGCCGTCCGCGACCCCAAAGCGATGATCACCCACCGGAAGCCGCGCCGCCCGCCACCACGCGGGACCTGGGCCTGGGACCGGGAACC
>NZ_JAKXMK010000017.1 GCF_022524485.1 Pseudonocardia alaniniphila | reverse complement strand
AGGAACCAGGAACCAGGAACCAGGAACCAGGAACCAGGAACCAGGAACCAGGAACCAGGAACCAGGAACCAGGAACCAGGAACCGGGAACCGGGAACCGGGAACCGGGAACCGGGAACCGGGAACCGGGAACCGGGGACCCAAGATCAACGACTCGGACCCGGCAGCCGCGCACCGCACGGTCCCAGGTGCCCAAACAATGATCATGGAGCCGCACACCCGACCAGCCCTCGAACAGCTGGCGCCAGCCATGGTCACCGGTTCGGCCGGGCGGCGACTCAGGGCCCGGATCGCGGTCCCGCACCGGCGACGATCCTCGTGGCCACGGGTTGGCTCCCGAGGGGCCGCCTACCGTCCATGATCGACGTTTGGGGCCCGGGGGCGGGATATGACGCCGTCCCCGACCCCGAAACGATGATCATCGACCAGGGCACCCCCGCCCGCCGACCCCCGACCTGGGACCCGATCGCGGGTCGGCTCCCGCGGGGCCGTCGACCGCCCATGATCGACATTTGGGGCCCGGCAGCGGCTTATGACGCCGTCCCCGACCCCAGAACGATGATCATCGACCAGGGCACCCCCGCCCGCCGGCCCCGGCCTGGGACCCGGCCGCGGGTTGGCTCCCGCAGGGCCGTCGAGCGTCCATGATCGACGCTTCGGGCCCGGCGGCAGCGCGGGCCGTCGTCGGCGGTACCGGAGTGATGATCAAACGCCGAAGCCGCGCCGCCAGCCGGCCCCGACGGCCTGGAGCGCCCGTGATCAACGACTCGGACCCGCCAGTAGCGCAGGGCACCGTCCGCAGTCCCGAAGCGATGATCAAGCGCCCAAGCCGCGACGCCCTCCGCCCCCGAACCTGGAGCGCCCGTGATCAACGACTCGGACCCGCCAGCCGTGCATGGCGCCGTCCGCAGCCCCGAAGCGATGATCAACCCCGGACACCTCGCCCTCAGCGCGGACCCGCATCCCATTGCCGGAGTGGCCGGCCTCGCGTGCCCAGGTCGCCCCGGTCCCGAGAGCCGCCGTTCCAGTGCCCGAGTCGCCCCCGTCCGCGAATCGCCCCTTCCGTAGCGTGTCGCCCCGGAGCCCGAGAGTCGCCCACCCGCGCCCTCGCGGGCTCAGTGCCGGGTGATCACGCGGTCGATGAGGCCGTAGTCGGCTGCCTCCCGCGCGGTGAACCATCGGTCGCGGTCGAAGTCCGCCTCGACCCGCTCGAGGGGCTGGCCGCTGTGCCGGGCTGTGAGTTCGGCGATCCGGCGCTTGAGGACGGTCAGCATCCCGGCCCGGATCACGATGTCGGACTCGGTGCCGCCCGCGCCGCCCGACGGCTGGTGCATCATCACGTCGGCGTGTGGAAGGGCGAGACGCTTGCCGGGGGCGCCCGCGGTGAGCAGGAACTGTCCCATCGAGGCGGCCATGCCTGTCGCCACAGTGGACACGTCGGGCTCGATGGCGTGCATCGTGTCGTAGACCGCCAGGCCCGCGAAGACCGAGCCTCCTGGCGAGTTGATGTAGAGCGTGATGTCCTCGGTCGGGTCCTCGGCGGCGAGCAGCAGGAGCTGGGCGACGACCCTCGTGGCGACCGCGTCGTCGATCTCGCCGCGGAGCAGCACGATCCGTTCGTGCAGAAGCCGGTCGTACACCGAGTCGTCGAGGGTGAGTGCTCCGTTCGAAGTGGTCATGGCGGCGGACGCTAACGGCGGGGCTCGGTCCCGCGGTCGTTTCTTCACGGCGGGCGAAAACCTTCGCCCACAGCGAACACGCAGGTGAGCGGGGTGCGGCAGCTCAGTGGGCGGCCGGCACCGCCCCTGCCGCCAGCGCCCTGATCCGGCCGGCCACCCCGGCAGCCCGCTCGACGGGCAGCATGTGGCCCGCCTCGGGGAAGATCGTCAGCCCGGCCGAAGGCAGCGCGGCCGCGATGCGCCGGGTGGCCGCCACCGGCGTGAGCCGGTCCCGGGCCCCCACGAGCACCGCCGTCGGGATCGGCGCGAACGCCTCCAGGGCGGCGTCCCGCTCGTGGGCCTCCAGGGTGGGCCGGAAGCCGGACATCGTGAGCGGGCGGCAGGCGGCGATCATCTCGCTGGTGATCCGCCGGGCCTCAGGGCTCGCGTCGGGCCCCAGCAGCAGCCGGCGCAGCGCGGGCGCGAGCAGCCGGCGGTGGCCCAGCCGCGGCCGCGTGCACCACGGACGTGACGCGTACAGCCGCTCCTCCAGCGGACGCCAGAACGTCCTCGCCGGAAACGGGATGCCGGGCACACGGCCGGCAAGACCGCCGCTGGCGGTGGACACCATCGCGATCCCGGCGGCGCGATCCACAATGGACGGATGCCGCTCGGCCAGCGCCATCAGCGTCATGCCGCCCATCGAGTGGCCCGCGAGCACCAGCGGACCGTTCGGTGCGACCGCGGCGATCACGGCGGCGAGGTCGTCCGCGAGCTGCTCGATGGTCATCGAGGCCGGGTCCACGGCGGCGGACCATCCGTGGCCCCGGTGGTCGTAGCGGACGACCCGGACCGGGCCCGGCCCCTGGATCAGCAAGCGGGCGACCGGTCCCCATAGGCGGACGTCCAGCGTCCAGCCGTGGGCGAGAACGACGGTGATGGGCGCGTCGGCCGGACCGTCGAGTTCGACGTTCAGGACCGCGCCGTCGGCTGCCGGTACGGATCGCCGTATGGACATCAGAGCAGATGCGCCTTCCGCCAGAGAGCTTCCGTAGGCCCACCGATGATGCCTTGCTCCCGCAGGAACGGCACCAGTTTGCGGGCTGACCAGCGCAACATCGCCTGATGGTGTGGGTTCTGTAGTGCGACCTCGCGCCCGATGCCCGGGTCGATTCCCACGGACAGGTAGACGTCGCGGTGGATCAGGTTGCGGGCGACGACGAAGGCGACCCGGGCGGAGAGGTAGCGGGCGAGGGCGCGTTGCGCAGCGTTCGTGTGCGGCATGATCCGCATGAGCTCCTCGCGGGCGTAGCGGACGTGCCGCGCCTCCTCGGTCACGTGGATCTTGTTGACCATCCGGGTCAGCGGCTGCACCGTGTCGTCGCGCATGGCCTCGCGTTGCAGCTGGTCGAGGATCTCCTCGACGAACAGGGTGCCCGCGAACATCGCGGGCCCGGTGGCGACCGTCTTGAACAGCCTGCCGAGCTCGTGGGTGAGGCGGCGGGGCGCGTAGTCGGGCACGCCGTAGCGCTCGGCCATCTTCGCGAACATCACGGAGTGCCTGCACTCGTCGGCGATCTCGACGAGCGCGTACTGGATGTGCCGGCGGCGCGGGTCGCGGTCGTAGGAGTACCGCAGCAGCATCTGCATGAGGATCATCTCGAACCAGATGCCGATGCGGGCGATGCTGCACAGCTCGTGCACCGAGAGGGTGCGCCGCTGCTCCTCGCTGAGGCCTTCCCACAGCCCGGTGCCGTAGAGCGACACCCGGTGCGGCGGGATGCCCCACGCTCCGTCGACGAGCGGGGCATCCCAGTCGATGTCGATGCCCGGCTCGTACGAGTGGTCCAGCGACGAGCGGAGCAACCGCTCGGCGGTGGCCTCCCGGTCGCTGCGGGCTTTCACGTTCACGACGCGCTCCTCTCGGTGGCCGGGGCGGTGGTGTCGGTGCTGGTGGCGGGCCCGTTCATGCGGTCGGTCAGCCTGCGCACGAGACCCGCGGCGACCGGCGAGCCGTCGAAGTGGCCCGCGGCGGCGCGCCCGCGAATCCGCCGGGCGACGGCGGACCCGAGGAGGCCCGGCAGGTGCCGCCCGACCCACAGCTCGACGGCCCCACCGGGGGTGCATGCGGTCTCCCGCCGCGGCCTGGCCGCAGTGAGCGCCCGCAGCACGGTGGCCACGACGTCCTCGACCTCCTCGCGGCGCACCTGACCCTCCAGCGCCAGGCCGACCTGCCGGCCCGCGTCATGGATCGGGGTGCGGACGTAGCCGGGGCAGACGGTGGTGACGTGCAGGTCGCTGCCGTACTCGAGCCGCAGCGCGTCGGCGTAGGCCGTCATCCCCCGCTTGGCCACGCTGTAGGCGGACACGAACGGCAGCGTCAGGTAGGCCAGCTCGCTGGCGACGAAGACGACCCGGCCCTTACGGCCGCCACGTGCGGCGCGCCCGTCGAGCAGGGCTGACAGCGCGGCCGCTGTGACCCGCCAGGCGCCGAGCAGGTTGACGTCGATCACGCGGAGGGCGTCGGGGACGAGGGACGCGCCCGCGTCGTTCGGGATGCCGATGCCGGCGAAGTGCACCACGGCATCGAGGCCGCCGAGTCGTTGCGCGGCCTCCGCTACGGCCCGCGAGACAGCGGCGTCGTCGGTGATGTCGCAGGCGATGGTGTGCTCGTCGCCGATCACGTCGAGCCCGATGACCTGCACACCCTGCTCGCGCAGGCGGGCGACCGCCGGGGAGGCCAGGCCCCCCGCGGCACCGGTGACGATCACCCGGTCGCCTGCGCCGATGCCCGGCCCCGCGCTCGCTGACGTCCCGGTAGCGGCCATCGTGCCCCCTCGGCGGTTGCTGTTACCGGCGGTAACTGTTACCACTGGTACGGTGCCTCGCAACGAGCCCGCTGTCAAGCGCGCACCCCGGCCGGACCGGCAGTTGCGCCGTGCCGAACGACGTGCGGAGATGGTCGCGGCAGCGATCGACGCCGTCCGCACGCTCGGGCCCGGCGTCTCCGTCGCCGAGATCGCGGCACAGGCGGGAATCACGAAACCCGTGCTCTACCGGCACTTCACCGATCGCGCCGATCTGCAGCGCGCCGTCGGCCAGGAGGCGGCCGCGCGCCTGATGGCGAGGATGGCCCCGGAGCTGGACCCGGATCGCGAGCCCGTCGAACTGATCCGCGGGGTCGTCGACGCGTTCCTCGCCGGCATCGAGGACGAGCCCGAGCTCTGGCGGTTCGTCGTCCATCACCCGATCGAACGGGCGCCGGGTGCCGAGGTCGTCGATGACGCACGTGAGCAGATCGCGCGGATGCTGACCGCGCTCCTCGGGGAGCGGCTGCGCGGCCTCGGCCTGGATTCCGGCGGGGCGGAGGCGTGGGCGCAGGGCCTCGTGGGGATGGTGCAGAGCGCAGGTGACTGGTGGCTCGAGCGGCGCACGATGAGCCGGCGCGCCCTCACCGACTATCTGACCACCCTGATCTGGGGTGGGGTGTCCGGCGTGCTCGGTACGGCGTCCGACGCGCCGTCGTCACTCCGGCTGATCCCGCGGGTGGACGACGAACGCGATCACGGAGGACGCCGTGGCTGACGACCACGACGAGGGCTACCGCGGGCACGCGATACTCAGCGTCGACGGGCGTGACCTGCCGGTGCAGGTGGTGCTCGACGCTCGGCACGAGCCGCAGGACGGCCGCCTGCACTGGTTCGGAAGGGCCGCGCTCGACGCCGCGGCCGACCCTGAGCTGCACAGAGCACTCACCACTGCGACGAGCCGCATCGAACTGCGTGTCGGGGACGAGCGCCGGGCCGCCGCCCGGATCGGCGACGTCGATCCGTGGGGTCGCTACCGGGTGACGGGGCTGGGCACTCCCCCGTTTCCGCTCGACGAGCCGCCCCTCGACGAGGACTGACTCGGCCGCGAGCCCGAGGTAGAGCGCGCGGCCGGTCGCGGCGGCTCAGCCGATCGCGAAGCCCACGCGCCCAGCGGTGGCGGGCGCGATCTCGACGTAGGCGATCTGCGAGGAGCGCACCAGGTAACGGCGGCCCTTGTCGTCGACGAGCCGCAGGAGCCCGTCGTCACTCTTCAGCGCGTCGTCGACCAGAGCCTGGACCTCGTCCGGCGTCTGGTCGCTGGACACCACGAGCTCGCGCGCGCTCTCCGCGATGCCGATCTTGACCTCCACCGGTTGACCTCCTGGTCACGTTGTCGAACTGGCCTGGCCAAGGCTAGTGCAGCAATCAGGCACGAGCCGCCACGGGCGCTCCGCCCTCGGCGAACGAGGGCGGAGGACGCTAGTTCAGCCCGAGCTTGGCCATCCGCTTGCCGTGGTTGAACTGCAGCCGCCGCAGCAGTGCGGCGAGGCCGGAGAGATCACCGGAGCCGGTGACGATGAACTCGGCGAGCTCGTCGCGTTCGGCGACGATGCTCTGCGCCTGCGTGACGGCCTCCCCGAGCAACCGCCTGCCCCAGAGGGCGAGCCGGTCGTGCACCTGCCTGCTGCTTGCGCACGCCGCCCTGACCTCCCGCTCGGCGAACGCACTGTGCCCGGTGTCGGCCAGGACCTGCTGCACCAGCTCCCCTGTGGGTCCGGGGAGCCAACCGCCGATCTCGCGGTAGAAGTCGGCCGCGAGCCCGTCGCCGAGGTAGGCCTTGACCAGCGACTCGAGCCACGTGCGGGGTGCGGTGGACGCGTGGTAGGCGTCCCACTGCGCCACGAAGGGCCGCATGGCGTCGTCGATCGGTACGTCGAGCCCGCGTAGGTGCTCCTCGAGCATCCGGAAGTGTCCGATCTCCGCGGCCGCCATGGCCGACAGCGCGGCCCGCCCACTGAGCGTCGGCGCGGTGCGGGCGTCCTCGGCCAACCGGTCGAACGCGGAGAGCTCGCCGTAGGCCAGCACGCCGAGCAGGTCGATCGTCGCCTGCCCCGCTCCGGCAGGTTCCGTCGCCCGCGCAGTCACCATGCGCTGAGCCTAGAGGTCAAGCGCCTCCATCGGGCGGTGTACGTCACCGTTACCGGTCGGCGCGCCGGACTGCCCCCCGCGACGGGTACCCGGTAAGATGTCAGCAGCGCAGCGCCCAGATGGGTGCGCGTCTAGCCGCGGCCCACCGACCGCAGCTCCCATTTCACGGGGAGCAGCAGCGGAGCCGCAACGACCTGGTGCGTGCAGCGCCTCGTCGGTTCTCCCGTCAGTGCGCGCTGTGACCCGCACGGAGCAGCGCAGCCGACGGTCGATGAGCCGGCCCCGGCTTCTGTGCGCGGAGAGAGGCGATCATCCTGACCGTTCAGAACGACACATCCGGCGAGTCCCCCGAGAACTCCACAGAGAACTCCACAGAAGCCGCCGTCGACGAGGTCGTCGACGCGCACCCGCTCCGGGCCGGCGCGCCCGTTCGACCCGACTCCCCCACGTTCGCCGAGCTCGGGGTGCGCCCGGAGATCGTGCGAGCGCTGGCCGAGGCAGGCATCGAGCGCACGTTCGCCATCCAGGAGCTCACGCTCCCACTCGCGCTCGCAGGCGACGACATCATCGGCCAGGCCCGCACCGGGATGGGCAAGACGCTCGGATTCGGAGTTCCGCTCCTGCAGCGCCTCGTCCCGCCTGCTGAGCAGCCCGCGGCGGACGCCGACGGAGAGGCCGCCGACCGCACGAAGGACGTGCCCCAGGCGCTCGTCGTGGTGCCGACGCGCGAGCTGTGCGTGCAGGTCGCCAAGGACATCGCCGACGCCGGCAAGCACCTCGGCGTGCGCGTCACCGCGATCTACGGCGGCCGTGCCTACGAGCCGCAGCTGGCCGCCCTGCGCAAGGGCGTCGACGTCGTGGTCGGCACGCCCGGCCGCCTGCTCGACCTGGCCGAACAGCGCCACCTCGTGCTCGGACGCGTCAACGCGCTCGTGCTCGACGAAGCCGACGAGATGCTGGACCTGGGCTTCCTGCCCGACGTCGAGCGCATCATGCGGATGCTGCCCGAGAAGCGGCACACCATGCTGTTCTCCGCCACCATGCCCGGCCCGATCATCGCCCTGTCGCGGGCGTTCCTGCACCGGCCCACGCACATCCGGGCGGAGGAGGCCGACCAGGGCTCCATCCACGAGCGCACGCGGCAGCTGGTCTACCGCGCCCACGCGATGGACAAGGTCGAGCTGCTCACGCGCGTGCTCCAGGCCGACGAGCGCGGTCTCACCATGATCTTCGCGCGCACCAAGCGCACGGTGCAGCGCGTGGCCGACGACCTGGCGGAGCGCGGCTTCGCAGCCGCGGCCGTCCACGGTGACCTGGGCCAGGGAGCGCGTGAGCAGGCACTCCGCGCGTTCCGCTCCGGCAAGGTCGACGTGCTGGTGGCCACCGACGTCGCGGCGCGCGGTATCGACGTCTCCGATGTCACGCACGTGGTCAACTACCAGTGCCCGGAGGACTCCAAGACCTACGTGCACCGGATCGGCCGCACCGGCCGCGCCGGCAAGGAGGGCGTGGCGGTCACGCTGGTCGACTGGGACGAGATCCCGCGCTGGAAGCTCATCAGCGACGAGCTCGCCCTCGACATGCCGGAGCCCGTCGAGACCTACTCGACGTCCGACCACCTGTACTCCGACCTCACCATCCCGACCAGTGCCACGGGTCGGCTGCCCCGCTCCAAGCGCACCCGCGCCGGGCTGGACGCCGAGTACGTCGACACCGAGGGCGACCACCACGGCAGCCGGAAGCGCAACGACCGCTCCCGTGGCCGCGGGCGGTCCGGCCCAGCAGGCGACGCCGTGGCCGAGGCGCCGCGTCCGCGCCGCGTCCGCACCCGCAGCAGGGCCGGTGTCACGATCGGTGGCAGCGACTCCGCCACCGAGACCGCCGCCGAGGCAGGCACCGCCACCGAGACCGCCACCACCCAGCCGTCGGGCACCGGCCCGGACAACGCCGCCGGTCCGCGCAACGAGAACGACCGCCCGCGCCGTCGCCGTCGGCGTGGCGGTGCCCGCCGTCGCGACAACGCCGACGGCGGTGAGACATCGGCAGCGGACACCGCCGCGGCCAGCTGACCGGCGCCCAGGTGCCTCTCCAGCCCAGGGGGCGGCTGCGGTCACCGCAGCCGCAACGGGTGCGCCTGCCGCCCGAGCGGCGTCGCCGCGGCGACGTCGTGGCGGCGGCGGTGCTGGCTCTGGTGCTCGTCGTCGCCGGGGTCGTCGTGTGGCGCACCAGCGGCGTCGCAGGCACCACCGACGTGCCGGCCGCCACCCCGATCGCGCCTCCGCCACCGGCGATCGGCGTGCCGGCCGGCTTCACGGAGGCGTGGAAGGCGCCCAGCGGCGCCACCGACCATCCCGTCGTGGCGGGTCCGGCCGTGATCACGGCCGACGGCTCCGAGGTCGTCGGCCGTACGGCGACCACCGGGGCCGAGAGCTGGAGCTACACCCGCAACCGTCGGCTCTGCACGGTCGGCTCCGGGTTCCCCGAGGGCAGGACGGGACGGGTCCTCGCGCTCTACGACAGCAACACGGGCTGGTGCAGCGAGCTCACCGCGCTGAGCCCCGAGACCGGCACGCGCATCGGCGCGAGCAACCCCGACCTGAAGCCGGGCACGAGGCTGCTGGCCGACCGCACCTACGTGCTCGGCACGGGCACCGACTACCTCGAGGTCTGGCGCAGCGACCTCGTACGCACCCTGGAGTACGGCCACGTCGTCACTCCCGCGCAGCCGGCCCGGCAGCCGCGGCCGGACTGCACCTACGGCTCGGCCGCGGTCGCCTTCGGCCGTATCGGCGTGATCGAGCGCTGCCCGGGGGAATCGACCGATCGGCTCACCGTGCTCACCGCCGACGGTCAGGACGGCGCGGAGACCCCACAGGTGCAGTACTCCATGCCGCTTCCCACCGCCGGAGCGACGCTGGTGGCGCTGTCGGAAGGCCGGGCGGCGGTCGCTCTGCCGGGCCCTCCGCGCCTGCTCGTGCTCGACGCCGCCGGAGTGCAGGTCGGCCTGATCCCCCTCGCCGTCCCGGACGCCGACCTCACGGCCGACGCCACCGCCCCGACCGCGACGATCGGCACCACCCAGGGCACCACCAACGGCACGGACGGGCAGGATGACCGCGTCTACTGGTGGACGGGCTCCCGCACGATCGCTCTGAACGGCAGCGACCTGACCCCGTTGTGGACGGTCGACGGCACGCTGGGGCCCGCTCAGCCGTACGGGGGCGGCCTCCTCGTGCCCTCCCCGGCCGGGCTCCTGGTGCTCGACGCCGGGAGTGGCGCCGTGCTGCGCACGATCCCTGTCAGCCGCGACGATCGAGCGGCACCCGTCCGGCTCTCCACCGCAGGCGAGATGCTGATCGAGCAGCGCGGCGCCGAGGTCGTCGCCCTGCGCCCCACCGGCTGACCTGCTCCGACGACGAGCGACGGGTCAGGCGAGCCACTCGACGGTCAGCAGCACCGCGGCGATCACGATCACCGCGCAGGCGGCGAGCGCACCTCCCACGTCCCGGTGACGGTCCGCGTACCGCTGGGCGAGCACGGCGGCGACGGCCGCGACGGAGTGCCATACGAGCGTCTGCGCGCCGGGCCCCAACGACCCGGCCTGATCCGCGACGTACCAGGCGACGCCCAGTGCCACCGCCAGGACGACGAGCCCGCCGGCGAGCAGCCCGGACAACCCGCGCAGCAGCCGCCCGGCGCGGGTGTTCACGGCGCGAGGAGAGCCCACGGCTCCGGCTCCGTCGCGGCGGCCCGGCCCTCGGGGCAGTTGCGTCGCATGTCGCACGTGCCGCACCGGGGCGCCGGGCGGGGCGGGAAGAGCGCCTCGGCGTCGCCGCCGGCGGTGAGCTCATCGGTGGCGGCGGCGAGCTCTCCCGCCGTCTCCTCGGCCTTTCGGACGTGCTCGCCGAGCGAGGCGGCGTCGTGCCGCCAGGTCAGCACCTGGCCACTGGGCAGATGGTGCAGTTCCACCTGCGTGCACGGGCTGCGCAAGGTGCGTTCGGTGGCGACGGCGTAGAGCGCGAGCGCCTGCGAGGACCTGGCCTCCTCGTCGGTGGGGGTGCGCCGGCCCGTCTTGTAGTCGACGACCACCAACTCCGCTCCGCGACGGTCGATGCGGTCGACCCGCCCCTCGGCGACGATCCGGTCGGTCGCGACCGACACCCACTGCTCCAGCCCGACCGGAGCACCGTCCGGGTCGGATCCGTGCTGGGCGGCGTAGTCGGCGACCCAGTCCTTGGCGCGGCTGCGGTACTCCGCGGCCTGGGCGGCATCGCGGAAGCCCTCGCTCGTCCAGTGGCGGCTGACGAGCGCCGCCGCCACCCGCGGCGTGCGCTCGGCCGCCGGCAGCGCGAACAGCGCCCGCAACGCCAGGTGCACGACGGCACCGAGCGTGTTGTTCGCCCACGCGCCGCCCCGGGGCGGGGACGGGCGGTCGAGATAGGTCATCCGATACCGGCGGGGGCAGTCGCGCCAGGTGGCGAGGCGCGACGGCGTCACCCGCACGAGCCGGGTGGCCGCGAAGTCGAACCCGAGCTGCACACCGCCGTTCACGCCGAGCACCGTAAACCTCTCCTCGCCCAGCGCGGTCAGCCGGTGAGGATCTCGGCCCCGGTGGCCAGGGACGTCAAGGTCGCGAAGGCGTCCTCGCCGGTGGTCTCGGCGCCGATCGGGATGGTCTTGTTGGTGCCGTGGTAGTCGCTGGAGCCGGTGGGCACGAGCCCGGTGTCGGCGGCGAGGCCGCGTAGGAGGTCGCGGTCCTCGTGCGCATGGTCGGGATGATCCACCTCGACGCCGGTGAGCCCGACGGCCGACAGCTCGACGAGCACCGACGGCTCCACCACCCGTCCACGCTTGCGGGCAAGCGGGTGCGCGAACACCGTGACGCCGCCCGCGGCTCGCACCATCGCGATCGCGGTACGGATCGGGGTGTCGGCCTTGGGCGCGTAGTAGGGGCTCCCGTTGTAGAGCAGCGTCGCGAACGCCTCGTTCACCGACTCCACCACGCCGGCCGTGACGAGTGCGCGCGCCAGGTGCGGCCGTCCGGCGCTGGCACCGGTGGGCAGCAGCGCGAACACCGTCTCGACGTCGACCGGGTAGCCGTCGGCGGCCATCTTCTCGATCATCTTGCGGAGCCGCTCGACGCGCTCCGCCCGCAGACGGGTCTGCTCGGCGACGATCGCGGGGTGCTCCGGGTCGAAGAGGTAGCCGAGGAGGTGCACCGACACGTCACGGTCGCCCCGGCCGGTTGGGCTGATGCACGAGAACTCTGCCCCGCGTACCAGCGTCAACCCCTTGGGTAGGGCGGCTGCCGCCTCCGCCCAGCCCCCTGTGGTGTCGTGATCGGTGATCGCCACGACGTCGACACCCCCGGCCGCCGCGGCCGTGACGAGCCCCGCAGGGCTGTCCGTGCCGTCGGAGGCTGTCGAGTGGGTGTGCAGGTCGATGCGAAGGCTGGCCACGCCCGAGGCTAACCCGCTGGCTACCGCCGCCAGCCCCGCGGTCGGGACAGCATGCCCGTGGCCCGCGTCTTGCCCTTCTCGCCGAACACCAGCTCGGAGAGCGCCTCGTAGACCTCCTCGGGGCGAGGCATGTAGTCGATGCGGTTGAGCGCCTGGATCTGACCCGCGGACTCGACGATCAGAGTGCCGTAACCCATGATCCGGCCGCCGAGCGAGCGCTCGAAGGTGAGGTCGGTGACCTTGCCGAGCGGCATCATGCCGACGCTGTGCACGACGATGCCCTGGGCGAGCATCACGCGCTTGTCGGTGATCACGATGCGCTCGATCCACCACAGGATGGTGAGCACCGTGAACCGCAGCACCGCCACGAGTGCCAGGTAGAACGTCAGGTTGTCGATGAGCACGCTGTCGGGCAGGAAGCGCTCCAGCACGACCATCGCGACGAGGAACAGTGCGGTCTGGGTGACGGGCTTCCACATGAAGGCCCAGTGCTGCCGCACACGGATGACCCGACGTTCGGTCGGGAGCAGGTACTCGTCGATCTCACGGGGGGCGAGCATCGGACTACTGGACGAGCCGGTCGAAGAAGCGGATGCACGCATCCGCACCGTTACGGAGGGTGGTACCGATGCTCTCCAGCGAACCGGCAGCGTTATCCGGCTGGGTGAAGATATAGAAGACGACCAACGCGATCACCAGGAACCCGACGATCTTCTTGAGGTTCACCACACCCACCGTTCTGGCGTAGAAGGACCGGTTGCCACTGATTTGTACCGCACCCGCGTGTCCCAGGGTATCCGGCACGCGGGGCCGTATGGTCGATGGCGATGACCCGAGAAGGTGAAGAAATCCCCTGTGTGGGGGGCTTGACTTTTGACGCCGATGGCAGGCTGCTGCTGATCCAGCGGCGTAACGAGCCAGGACGTGGGTTGTGGTCCCTCCCTGGTGGCCGGGTCGAGCCCGGAGAGGATGACGCCGCCGCGCTCGTGCGTGAGATGGCGGAGGAGACCGGGCTCGTAGTGTGTCCAGGAACACTCGTCGGCCGGGTGCAGCGGGGCCGCTACTCGATCGCCGACTACCTCTGCACCGTGGTCGGCGGCGAGCTACGAGCCGGAGACGACGCGCTCGACGCCCGGTGGTGCGACGCCGCGACGTTCGCCGAACTGCCGCTGGCCGAGCTGCTCATGGAGACACTGGCCGAATGGGGAGTTCTGCCCCGCTGACTTTTCTGCCCGGCACTCAGGTCTGCGGATCCGGCCGTCCCGGCTGCTCCCCGCCGCGCGCCTCGCCGTAGGAGCGCTTCGGCACCATCACCTTGCGCCGGAACGTGCAGACGACCGTGCCGTCCTGCTTGTAACCCCTGGTCTCGACGTGGACGACGCCGCGATCGTCCTTCGACCGCGACTCCGTCTTGCCCAGCACCTCGGTCTCGCCGTAGATCGTGTCGCCGTGGAACGTCGGGCGGGTGTGCTTGAGCGACTCCACCTCGAGGTTGGCGATCGCCTTGCCTGAGACGTCGGGCACAGACATGCCCAGCAGCAGCGAGTAGATGTAGTTGCCGACCACGACGTTGCGCTTGAACTCCGTCGTCTCCTCGGCGTAGTTCGCGTCCAGGTGCAGCGGGTGGTGGTTCATCGTCAGCAGGCAGAAAAGGTGGTCGTCGTACTCGGTGACCGTCTTGCCCGGCCAGTGCTTGTACACGGCCCCGACCTCGAACTCCTCGTAGTACCGACCGAACTGCAACGCCGCCGCCTCCGTTGTCGATATCAGTACGGGAGTAATCTAGCCGTACGGCCGGCCGCGAGCCCCCCGTCGACCCGAAGGGTCGAGGCGCGGACGGTCACCACCACCGGCTAGCAGAGGACCAGGAGGTGAGCGCGGTGCCGACGGCACCCGGTTGTAGTAGTCGCCGCGTTCCCGACATGGCGACCTGCTGACGGTCACCCCGGTCGGGACGCACGCTCCACGCCCGCGCGTACGAGCAATGCACGCGCGTCCCGAACTTCCCGGAGGTACCTCGTGCCGCCCTTGTCCTCACTGCGGCCCGCCATCCGTGCGGCCGGCCGTCTGTCGTCCGTGAAGGGCGGCGAGTCGCTGCTGCCCAAGCTGCACGTCCCGATCTCGGCCTACGTCGTCGACTGTGCCGTCTACGTCGACGGCAAGCGCCTCCCCGGCCGCTGGACGCACGAACGTGCGCTCGACGAGGTCCGCATCCGCGACAACGCCTTCGTCTGGATCGGCCTGCACGAGCCCGACGAGGAGCAGATCACCGGCATCGCCGACGTCTTCGGCCTGCACGAGCTCGCCGTCGAGGACGCCGTGCACGCCCACCAGCGCCCGAAGCTGGAGCGCTACGACGACATGCTCTTCATGGTGCTCAAGACGGTCTGTTACACACCGCAGCACTCACCGGAGCACGAGATCGTCGAGACGGGCGAGGTGATGGTCTTCCTCGGGCCCGACTTCGTGATCACGGTGCGCCACGGCGAGCACTCGTCCCTGAGCGACGTGCGCGCACAGCTGGAGGCCGATCCCGAGCAGCTGGCGCTCGGGCCCGCCGCGGTGCTGCACGCGATCGCCGACCACATCGTCGATGCCTACCTCGAGGTCACGGAGGCGATCGAGACCGACATCGAGGAGCTCGAGACCGAGGTCTTCGAACCCCGATCGGCGGTCGACTCCGAGCAGATCTACGTCATGAAGCGCGAGGTGCTCGAACTGCGGCGCGCCGTCGTGCCGCTGGGGGCGCCGGTGCGGAAGCTGACCGAGGGCTACAGCTCACTCGTGCCGCACGACGTGCGGTCCTACTTCCGTGATGTAGACGACCACATGGTCACGGTCACGGAGCGGATCGCGGGCTTCAACGAGCTGCTCACCACGCTCGTCGACGCGGCGCTGGCGAAGATCACCATGCGGCAGAACAACGACATGCGCAAGATCACCGCCTACGCCGCCATGATCTCGGTGCCCACGATGATCGCCGGCATCTACGGGATGAACTTCGAGTTCATGCCCGAGCTGCACTGGCGCTTCGGCTACCCGCTCGTGCTGCTCGTGATCGGCTTCACCTGTCTGGGGCTCTTCCGGGTGTTCCGCCGCAACGAATGGCTGTGAGACCACCACACACCCACCACTCGACCGGGCCGGGCGATCGACCGGCGGGCTCGGCCTGCCCGTCCTAGCCTGAGGCGGTGAACGAGCACCGTTCCGTCAACCCGCTGCGCCGGCTGCACCGCCCCCCGTGGGCCGAGCAGCGGCCGACGTGGAGCGACGCGGCGCCCGGGCTCATCGCTGCCGCGCTGCAGCGGGCGCAGCGCCGTTCGCCCGGCGGGTGGTTCGTGCTCGCCGGCAGCCGTGAGATCCGTCCGGGGCGCGCGTTCGGCCGGTTCGTCGCCGGTCGCGAGCTCGTGGCGTGGCGCGACGACGCGGGAGCACTGCACGTCGGACCGGGAGCCTGCCCGCACCTGGGAGCCCCGCTGTGTGACGCCCCCGTGCACGAGGGGCGGCTCGTCTGCCGCTGGCACGGGCTTGCACTGGGCGCGTCCGGACGGCCCGGCTGGCGACCCGCACCGGCCCACGACGACGGCGTCCTCGCCTGGGTGCGCCTGGACGACACTCTCGGCCCCGACGATCACCCGTCGGACGCCCCTGTGCTCGGCCCCCGTCCTGCCGACCAGGGGCTCGCCGCCGTGGCCACCGTGATCGGCCGGTGCGAGCCGGAGGACGTCATCGCCAACCGGCTCGACCCGTGGCACGGGGCGTGGCTCCACCCGTACTCCTTCACGGCGTTGCGCGTGCTCAGCGCGCCGCCGCTCGACGCTCCGCCTGCCGAGGACCGTTTCCTCGTCGAAGTGACGTTCACGGTGGGCAAGCGACTCGGTGTTCCGGTGCGCGCGGAGTTCAGCTGCCCTGACGCGCGGACGATCACGATGGAGATCGTCGACGGCGAGGGCGCCGGTAGCGTCGTCGAGACGCACGCGACACCGTTGCGGCCGGATGCCGACGGGCTCCCCCGTACCGCCGTGATCGAGGCCGTGGTCGCCCACTCCGACCGTCCCGGGTTCGGCCACGCACGCCACGTCTTCGGGGCGCTTCGCCCGCTCATCTCCGTGGCCGCCCGCCGGCTCTGGCGCGACGACATCGCCTATGCCGAACGCCGCTACACGCTGCGGGCGCGCAGCTGATTCGCTACTCGGACCCGCGGGAAGCGGCGCGGAGCGCCTTCCGAAGGATCTTGCCCGCCGCGGACCTCGGGATGAGGTCGACGAACTCGACCGCGCGCACCTTCTTGTAGGGCGCCACACGGCAGGCGACGAAGGTCATCACGTCCTCGGCGAACTTCTCCGGTGGGAGCTGCTCCGCGCACTCCCGGCGGACGACGAACGCCTTGGGCCGCTCCTCGCCGTCCGGGCCGGGCAGGCCGACCACCGCCGCGTCCGCGATCCCCTCGTGCCTGAGCAGGAGAGCCTCCAGCTCCGCGGGCGCGACCTGGTAGCCCTTGTACTTGATGAGCTCCTTGACCCGGTCGACTACGTGGAACACGCCGTCCTCGGAGACCGTCACCACATCCCCCGTGTGCAGGTACCCGTCCGCATCCACCGTGGCCGCCGTGGCCTCGGGATCGTTGCGGTAGCCGCGCATGATGTTCGGGCCACGGCAGATCAGCTCGCCCGGCTCGCCCGCCGCGACGTCCGTGCCCGTCATCAGGTCGACGACCCTGGCCTCGACGTTCGGCATCACCACGCCGATGCTCCCGCGGTCGATGTCCGGCCGGTCCACGGGAATGCCGTGTGTGCAGGGACTGGACTCGGTCATGCCGTAGCCCTGCAGGACGGTGACACCCAGCCGGTCGGCGACCGCACCCGCGAGGTCCCGGTCGAGCGGCGCGGCGGCCGAGACGACGATGTCGAGGCTGCTCAGGTCGTAGGAGTCGACGAGCGGGCTGCGCGCGAGCGCGAGCATGATCGGCGGAACCACGTGGATGTGGTCGATGCGGTGCTCGGCGATCGCCTGGAGGAACGCCGCCAAGTCGAACCGTGGCACGGTGACGACGAGGGCTCGGTGCCGCAGCCCTTGGTTCATGATCGCGGTGATCCCGTAACTGTGCGACAGCGGCACCACCGCGAGCAGACGTGCGCAGGGCCCGATCCGGCCGATCGGATCCGACTGCAGCAGGTTGACGGCGAGGTTGCGATGGGTCAGTTGCACACCCTTCGGCAGTCCCGTCGTGCCCGAGGAGTAGGGCAGGGCGGCGAGATCGTCCGGCGCCACCGCCGCGGCGGCCCGGCTGGTGTCGGCACCGCCGACCATCTCGTCGAGCGACGTCTCCGGCACCGCTCCGCGACGCCCGGTCGCTTCACCGAACACGACGATCTCGCTCACCTGCACGCCGTCGTGCACCACGGCCGCCCGGGCCCGGTCCAGGTGCTCAGGCGTGGTGAACAGGATGCGTGCCGCCGAGTCGCGCAACTGGTGGGCGAGCTCGCCCGGCGTGTAGAGCGCGTTGGCCGGGGAGGCCACCGCACCCGCCCCGAGCACCCCGTGGAAGGCCGCTGGGTAGTCGGGCGTGTTCGGGGCGAAGATCGCAGCGACGTCGCCGCGTCCCAGTCCCCGCTCACCGAGGGCAGCCGCCACTCCCGAGACGGTGCGGGTGAGTTCCCCGAAGGTGTATCCCCGCCCGGTGTCGGCGGCGAGCACGGCCGGGCGGTCCGCGTCGGCGGGGTCGAGCTGCCCGAACACGAACTCGTGCAGCGGGACGTCCGGGATGTCCACGTCGGGATAGGGGCTGCGGAAGATCACTGCTGCTTCCTCCTGGGATCGAGCCGGTCCGGGGTCCTGGCCTCGCCTGCGACGTCGTCCAGGACGTCGTCTGGGGCACAGGAGGTGCGGCGGCGATCGGCCTCGGCCCTCGCTGACGGCGACGCTGGTCTCCCGGTGCAGACGACTCCGGCACCCACGGGTTCGGCGCCGGTTCGGAGAGGGCTGTCCGACCGGAACCCGTAGGTTCCGACCCCCTCTGGACAGCCCCCTCTCGCACTGAGAGTCCTGTAGATAGACCCGGGCGTCAATACCCCATGCACAACACAAAGTGCAGGTCAGAGCGGTGCCAACTCCACTTGAACGTCCCGCCGCGTGACCTCAACCCGTCGCGACGAGGCGACGCCGCACGCCTCACGCGCCGCCGCGCTGCGGCTCCGCTCGGTTCCGGCTCCCTGCTCCCGCCAGCACGACCGCGGCCCCGAGGAGCAGCGCCCCCGCGATTCCGGAACCACCCAGCCGATCACCGAGAAGGACCGCGGCCAGCACCGCGGCCGTCAGCGGTTCCAGCAGTGCCATCAACGCGCCGAGTGCAGCCGGCGCGGTGCGCAGCCCGCGGAAATAGCACGTGTAGGCGACCGCGGTGGGGACGAGGCAGAGCGCGAGGAGGAGGCCGACGGACCGGGCGTCGGGCACGAACGACAGGCCTGACGTGGCGAGGGTGACGGGGACCAGCAACGCCCCACCGATGGTGAACGCGAGACCGGCGGTGGCCGCGTCGTCCAGGTCCGGAACCGGCCGCTCCGCGATGAGCGTCATCGCGCTGAAGCCGGCTGCGGCGAGCACCGCGAACGCGACGGCGATCAGCGCGTGGCCTGCGGGCGTCGTGCCGTGGCCTGCGGGCAGCCCGACGAGCATGGCCAGACCCAGCATCGCCAGAACGACCCCCGTCACCTGACGCCGGCCCGCCGAGCGGCGGCGGGCCAGCAGCACCAGCACCGGCGACGAGCCGATCGTCACGAGCGTGGCGAGGCTGACCGAGGTCAGGGTGACGGCCGTGAAGTAGGCGGCCTGGAAGAGGGCCGCGAGTCCAGCGGTGACGGCGATGCGCCGCCACGCGGCGCGGCTGCGAGGCAGCGGGCGCCCGCTGACCCGGAGGTATCCGACGATGAGCAGCCCTCCGATGCCGAGCCGGTAGGTCGCCACCGCGAACGACGAGAGGCCTGTGGTGTCGGCCAGCATGCGACCGAGCAACCCGCCGGTACCCCAGAGGACCCCGGAGAGAACGAGAAAGGACACCCCGGAAACCGGGGTGGTGCGAACGATGGGCATGACTGTGCTGCGCTCCTGCGACAGAGGAAGGAAGGGGTCGCGGAAGCGGGGCCGATCCAGGCGCGTTGCCGGCGCGAGGCGCCGGTGGCCGGACGACCGTGGAGCGCACGTCGCCCCGGCGGGGCGAGTGCGGAGGCGGCCCCGCTAGGAGCGGGGCGGCGGGGTGATCGGGAACATGCGATGCACGGCCCCCACGCTAGTGATGCCGATCCGCAGGAGGCACGCCGATTTCGGCCTCAGGCGCCCGTCGCCGGCGGCGTCGCCTCGATGCCTGCGGGCGGCGTGGCGGCGTCCGGATCGATCGATGGGGCGGCGGGGGCATCGTCGATCGCCGTGTCGTCGACGGCGGGTCGCCGTCCGAGGAACGTGTACACGATGTGCTGCTGCCAGCCCGGCACGGTCTGCACCCGCAGGTCCTCGAAACCGGCCGCGGCCAGCCGCTGGCAGAGAGCCGGCACGCTGTCGAACTGCATGACGCTGCGCCACAGGTACCGGTACAGGTCGGCGGAGCCCGCGCGGATCTTCCCCATCGGGATGATCACGCCCCAGCAGACCGCGGTCCAGACCGCACGGCTGCGCAGCGAGTCGCGCACCGAGTACTCGTGCACGGCGATCGGCGCGCCCGGTCGGAGCAGGCGGTAGAACTGGCGCAATGCGGCGTCGCGGTGCACGAGGTTGCGCACCAGGTAGGCCGCCAGGATGCCGTCGTAGGGCCCGATGATCCCGGTCATCGCCAGGTTCTCGACGTTGCCGTGCACGAACTCCACATTGGACGGCCAGGTCTTCGCGCGGGCCTGCGCGAGCATCTCGGCCGACGCGTCCACGGCGGTGATCTGGGCCTCCGGTGCCCCCTCGAGAAGCGCCGCCGTGGATGCGCCGGTGCCGCAGCCCAGGTCGAGCAGCCGCAGCCCGGCTCCTTGATTGGGAATTCCCATCCGTCTCACCGACATCCGCAGGTGCTCGTGGTAGCCGCGGTTGGCGGCGACGAGCTTGTCGTAGGACCGGGCATGGGCGTCGAACGAGCGCGGTACACCTCCGCGCTCTACGGGACTCGGCTTCGACGAGGAGGACACACTCAGCATCTTCGTGCATACGGCCCCACCGTGGCCACGACCCGTACGCTGCCGGCGTGGTCCGCGCTCCGGCAGCGACCCCCGCGTGAGGAGGCGTGCATGCCCGCCACCGGCTTCCCCACCGCCGACGCCGAGAACGACTTCCTGCGGGTCCGCCGGAGGCAGGTGCTCTCCCGGCTCGCGGCATGGCTGCGGCGCGAGCCGGACGACGTCAACGAGATCCTGCCCTTCGACGAGGTCGTGGCGGCGTTGGGCCGCACCGGCGAACGCCGAATCGGTCTGCAGGTCGTGCCCCTGGACGCGATCGTCGGCAGCGTCGACAGGACGCGTGACTTCGATCGCTTGTTCCGGCCACGGTCGCAGCGCACCCGGGAGCGATGGGAGCGGCTGGCACGGGCGCAGCGGCGCGGCGAGGCGATCCCGCCGATCGACGCCTACAAGGTGGGCGAGCTGTACTTCGTGCGCGACGGCCACCACCGCGTCTCGGTGGCGCACGCGCTGGGACTGCGGTCGATCGACGCGTTCGTCACGGAGGTGACCACCACGATCGACGCGACCGGGATCTCGCGGCGCGGTGATCTGATCACGAAGGACCTCCGCCGCGTCTTCCTCGATCGGGTTCCCCTGCCGGGCGCTGCGCTCTGCACGATCCTCGTCACGGACGCGTGGTCGTACGCCGAGCTCAGCGAGACCGTCGAGGCGTGGGGCTTCCGGCTGATGCAGCAGGAGGCCCGCTACCTCGACCGCGAGACCGTGGCCCGCCGCTGGTACGCCGAGGAGTACCGCCCGGTCGTGCGGATGCTCGGGCAGGCCGACCTCATCGGCGACCGCACGGAGGCTGAGGCGTATCTGCACCTGGCGTGCCAGCGCTACCGCCTGATGCGCACGCACCGCTGGGACGACGACGTGGTCGACCGGCTGCGGGCCGACCCGGGCAAGTGACCGGGCCGGCCGCTCCGCCGTGTGGCGGCCTCAGCTCCCGGCGTCGGAGGCGACCGTGCTCTCGGCAGCGGCCGTGCTCGCCGCCGGCTGCGCCGTGCCCGTGCCCGTGCCCGAGGTCAGGTTCTTCCCGCTGGACGGGTCGAAGACCTGGATCTTGGCCGTGTCCACCCACACCTCGGCCCGCTCGCCCTCACGGACGCCGGACGTGGCCGCCAGGCGGGTGACCAGCGTGCCGGTGTCGCCGCCGGGCACGTCGGCGGTGCCGGCATCGGCGGCGAGGTCGGCGAGGTCGTCGGACATCGCCTGCTCGCCCTCGATGCTGAAGTAGGCGAACTTGTCCGAGCCCATGGACTCCAGCACGTCGACCTGGGCGGTGAATACCGACCCGCGGGCGCGCTGGTGGTCCTCGACCAGCGACGCGTCCTCGAAGTGCTCGGGCCGGATACCGACGATCACCTCGCGCGCCGAGCCGGCGTCCTCGAGGGTGCGGCGCAACTCGTCGCTGAGGACGAAGTCGCCCAGCGCGGTGCGGAACGACCCCTCCTCCAGCTTCGCGGGCAGGAAGTTCATGGCAGGCGAGCCGATGAAGCCCGCGACGAACAGGTTGGCCGGCGTGTCGTAGAGCGTCTGCGGTGACCCGACCTGCTGCACGATCCCACCGCGCATCACGACGATGCGGTCGCCGAGCGTCATGGCCTCGGTCTGGTCGTGCGTGACGTACACGGTGGTGGTCTCCAGCCGCTGCTGGAGCTTGGAGACCATCGTGCGCATCTGCACGCGCAGCTTGGCGTCGAGATTGGACAGTGGCTCGTCCATGAGGAACGCCTTGGGGTTGCGCACGATGGCGCGACCCATCGCCACGCGCTGGCGCTGACCGCCGGACATGTTGGCGGGCTTGCGGTCGAGGTGCTGGGTGAGGTCGAGGATCTTCGCTGCCTCCTCGACCTTGCGGTTGATCTCGGCCTTGTCCACCTTGGCGATCTTGAGCGGGAAGCCCATGTTCTCGCGCACGGTCATGTGCGGGTAGAGCGCGTAGGACTGGAAGACCATCGCGATGTCGCGATCCTTGGGCGCACGCTCGTTCATGCGCTCGCCGCCGATCCGCAGTTCGCCCTCGCTGATGTCCTCCAGCCCGGCGATCATGTTGAGCGCCGTGGACTTCCCGCAGCCGGACGGCCCGACCAGGATGATGAACTCGCCGTCGGCGATCTCGATGTTGATGTCGTCCGCGGCGACGGTGCCGTCGGGATAGCGCTTGGTGATGTGGTCCAGAACGATGTCAGCCACGAGATCTCAGCCCTTCACTGCGCCGGAGGTCAGGCCGGCGACGATGCGCCGCTGGAACAACAGGACGAAGATGATGATCGGAATGGTGAGCAGCACCGCCGCAGCCGCGATCGACCCCGTCGGCTCGGCGAACTGCGAGGCACCGGTGAAGTTGGCGATCGCCACGGTGGCGGTCTGGGACCGCAGCGTCGAGGTCAGCGAGATCGCGAAGAGGAAGTCGTTCCAGCAGAAGATGAACACCAGGATCGCCGTGGTGAACACGCCCGGCGCGGCCAGCGGGACGATCACCGAGCGAAACGCCTGAAGCGGAGTGGCACCGTCCATCTTGGCGGCCTTCTCGAGCTCCCACGGGATCTCGCGGAAGAACGCCGAGAGCGTGTAGATCGCGAGCGGCAGCGCGAACGTGATGTAGGGCAGGATCAGTCCGGGCCAGGTGTCGAAGAGCCCCACCGCACGCTCGATGTCGAACAGCGGTGAGACCAGCGAGATCTGCGGGAACATCGCGATCAGCAGCGACACTCCGACCAGCACCTTCTTGCCGGGGAAGTCGAGTCGGGCGATGGCATAGGCCGCCATCGTGCCGATCACCACGGCGAGCACCGTGGCGATGATCGAGATGCCGATCGAGTTCACCAGCGCCCTGGTGAAGATGTCGAGCGAGAAGATCTGCGCGTAGTTGTCCAGCGTCCAGCTGCGCGGGATGAAGTTGCCGTCGGTGATCGTGTCGGTGGTCTTGAACGAGAGGCTCAGGATCCACAGCACCGGGATCAGCGCGTACAGCACGACCACGAAACCCGCGATCCCCCACCAGACCCTCGCGCGCGGATCGCCCGTCGTCGTGGTGGCCATCTCTATCGCCTCCCGCTGGGCTCGGAGCCCGGCGCCGCGGCGCCGAAGAGCTTGATGAACAAAAGGGCGATCAGAGCGACACAGATGAAGATCAGCACGCTGATCGCCGATCCGATGCCGAGGTTGAAGGCCTTGAACAGGTTGTCGTAGCCGAGCATCGACACCGATCCGGTGCCGTTCGAGCCCTGGGTGAGGATGTAGATGTTGTCGAACACCCGGAACGCGTCGAGGGTGCGGAAGAGCAACGCCACGAGGATCGCGGGCTTCATCATCGGCAGGATGATCTGCGTCAGCCGCTGCCACGGGCCTGCGCCGTCCACCTGAGCGGCCTTGAGCAGGTCGTCGGGCACGAGCGCCAGGCCTGCGAGCAGCAACAGCGCCATGAACGGGGTGGTCTTCCAGACCTCGGCGAGGATCACGATCGCCAGCGCCGACCCGAACTCGGTGAGCGGTGCGCTGCCGCCCGGCAGCAGGGCCGCCAGGTAGCCCTTGTCCGGCGTCCAGGCGAACTGCCAGCTGAACGCCGCCACCACCGTGACGATCCCGTACGGGATCAGGACGACCGTGCGCACGAGGCCACGGGCCACGAGCGTGCGGTGCATGATCAGCGCGAGCGCGAGCCCCAGCACGAACTCGATCGCCACCGAGACCACCGTGATCAGCATGGTGACGCCGAACGCCTGCCACCAGTAGCCGGACGTGAGGACGGTGACATAGTTGGCCAGCCCCACGAAGGCCTGCTCGGCGGGGAACCGCAGGTCGTAGCGCTGCAGCGAGAGCCACAGCGCGTACCCGATCGGGTAGGCGGCGACCAGCACGATGATGATCACCGCGGGGGCGCACAACAGCAACCCGAGATTCTGCTCCGCCCGCTTGCCCTCCGACAGCTGCGCCTTGGTGGGTTTCTGCGGGCGGCGCGTCTCCTGCTCGGTGGCCGCCGCGAGAGCACCACTCTGGATGGTCATGGCACCAGCCCTTCGGAGTTGGCCGCGCCCCGGACCTGGTCGACGAGCTCCGGCACGGCGGTGGCCGGGTCGATCGCCGCGGGCGGGTTGAGCAGGTCCGAGAGCACGATCGAGATGCTCGTGTATCCCGGCGTCAGCGGGCGGACGCTCGCGTTGTCGAGCGAGTTCTTGATCGCCTCCCACGCGGGGTACTCGGCCTGGAACGCGGGGTCGGTGTAGAGGTCGGCGAGGGTGGGGGGCACCCCGCCGTCCACGGCGTTGCGCAGCTGGTTGTCGCGGTTGCGCAGGCACTGGATGGCCTCGAACGCCAGATCGGGGTGCTCACCGGTGGTGCTGGCGGCGAGGTTGATGCCACCGATCGTGGGCTTGGCCGGCCGGCCGGGATCGACACTCGGGTAGGGGGCCCAGGCGAACTCGTCGACCACACGGCGGCCGGTGTCGGCGGTGGTGGGCTTGCCCTGTGCGTCGATGAAGGTGCCGCCGCCCCCACCGTCGGGTGGCGGGGTGTGGATGGAGGCATAGACGAACGGATAGTTGACCTGGAAGGCGGCCGTGCCCGCCTCCATGGCCAGCCGTCCGTCGTTCTCCTTGTTGACCGACAGCGACGGGTCGGAGCCGGGCGCCGATGCCACGCGCTGCATGATCGACAACGCCTTCTGCGCCGCGTCGCCCTGGCCGAGCAGCACGTTGCCCCCTTCGTCGACGATCTGGCCCCCGGCACTGGCCAGCAGCGTGTTGAACCAGACCACGAGGCCTTCGTACTGGGCGGCCTGCACCTCGATGTAGGACGGGAGGCCCTGCTGGGCGAGCCGCTCGGAGGCGGCGATCATCTCGTCCCAGGTGGCGGGCGGTGTGGGCGAGAGATCCTTGCGGTACCAGAGCACCTGCGTGTTGGTGTTCAGCGGCGCGGCCCACAGTGCGCCCTGGTAGGTGGCCGTCTGCAGGGGCCCCTCGAGCGTGCCCTGGCGCACCTGCGCGGCGACGTCCTCGGGGAGCTTCTCGATCCACCCGGCCGCCGCGAACTCCGCGGTCCAGGTGACGTCGATACCGACGATGTCGACCTCGGGGTCGCCTGCGACCAGGCGCCGTGCGAGCTGGAGTCGCTGGTCGTCAGCGCCCTTGGCGAGCCCGTTGTAGACGACGGAGTAGCGGCCTCCGGACTGGGCGGTGCAGTCCTGCGCCGCCTCGCTGTACTGCGTGGCGCCGTCGGCGGGACCGTAGAAGTTCAGAACAGGGGGGCCGGTCGATCCCGAACCGCACCCCGCGACCGCGGCTGCCGCCAGCACAGCGCAGACCCCGGCGATGAGTGGTCGGCGCCGTGATCGTCGCGACTCCGGACGCACCGGATCCCGCATTCGTGCTCCCGTCCCGGCCGACGGTCGAGGTCGGCCACGTCGCCCATCGTGTGATGCCGGTCACCCTGCGCACCGGATGATCCGAACCTAGGCGCGTGACGCGCAGCCCGCAAACGGGGGATGCGCTCCGAGACGGGAACGAGATGTAGTGCTCTGGCGCCCGCCAGAGGTCAGGCGGGCTTGGTGCCCATCGCCAGTTTGGCCAGGAGTTCGCGGGCCTTCTCGGCGTTGCGCGGCTGGCACAGGACGTCGTACCGGCCGGCCACCATCTGGCTGGCCGAGGTGAAGTCGCGGCGTCCCTTCGAGGCGCCGTAACCGACCGCCGCGAAGACGAGGCCGAACACGATACCGCTGGCCAGACCCACGAGGATCGGCCCGAAGGACGAGCCGCCTGCGGTGAACAGGCTGAGCAGCAGGCCGACGAACAGACCGAACCACGCACCGGACGCGGCGCCGGAGACCAGTACGCGGCCCCAGGTGAGACGGCCGATCACCCGCTCTACGAGCATCAGGTCGACACCGACGATGGTGACGTCCCGGACAGGGAAGTCCGCATCGGCGAGATGGTCGACGGCCCGCTGTGCCTCCTCGTACGTGGCGTAGGAACCCACCGGCCATCCGGTGGGCGGGGTCGGCAGATTGGGCAGGCCGGGCGCGGTGCGCGCGGGGCCGCCGAACGGTGTGGTCACGGGGCCTCCTCTAGCTCGATGTCGGGACTCCTGGCGGTCATGGGTCCACAGCATGCCAACGCCAGAACCAGGGACGAAGTGCCCGTTCCCCGGATGATCACACGAAACCGGGGCTACCGGTGCCCTGGAGTGTCACGACGTGGTCTCGACGACCACCTCAAGTCTCCGCCGACCCTGCCGCAACTGCAGAATCAGCGGAGTTTGTACTCCTTCAGCAGCCCCCTGCTGATGATCGTCTTCTGGATCTCCGACGTGCCCTCGCCGATCAGCAGGAACGGCGCCTCCCGCATGAGCCGCTCGATCTCGTACTCCTTGGAGTACCCGTAGCCGCCGTGGATGCGGAACGACTCCTGCGTGACCTCCGCGCAGTACTCGCTGGCCAGCAGCTTGGCCATGCCGGATTCGACGTCGAACCGCTCCCCGGAGTCCTTGAGCCGTGCCGCGTTGACCATCATCAGGTGCGCGGCCTCGACCTTCGTGGCCATCTCGGCCAGCTTGAACGCGATGGCCTGGTGCTCGGCGATCGGCTTGCCGAAGGTGCTGCGCTGCTGCGCGTACTCCACGGCGAGCTCGAAGGCACGGATCGAGATGCCGCACGCGCGGGCCGCGACGTTCACCCGGCCGACCTCGACACCGTCCATCATCTGGGCGAAGCCGCCGCCGCGTTTGCCACCGAGGATCTGGCCGGCCGCCACACGGTGGCCCTTGAACACCAGCTCTGTGGTGTCCACGCCCTTGTAGCCCATCTTGTCGATCTTGCCCGGCACGACGAGCCCGGGAGCGACCTCGCCGTAACCCTCCGGCTTGTCGACGAGGAAGCAGGTGAGGTTCTGGTGGGGGCGGTCAGCGCCCTCGTCGGTGCGCACGAGCACGGCCGTGAGGTTGGACGTGCCACCGTTGGTGAGCCACATCTTGGCGCCGTCGATGACGAAGTCGTCACCGTCGGCCACGGCCTTGGTCTTGATCGCCGCCACGTCGGAGCCCAGATCCGGCTCCGACATCGAGAACGACCCGCGCACCTCGCCCGTGGCCATCCGGGGCAGGTAACGCTGCTTCTGCTCGTCGGTGCCGTGATGGGTGATCATGTGCGCCACGATGAAGTGGGTGTTGATCACTCCGGAGACGCTCATCCACCCGCGGGCGATCTGCTCCACCACCAGCGCATACGTCAGCAACGACTCACCGAGCCCGCCGAACTCCTCCGGGATCGTGAGCCCGAACAGGCCCATCTCCTTCATCCCGTCGACGATGTCCTGCGGGTAGGTGTCGTCGTGCTCGAGAGCGGTGGCGTGCGGGATGATCTCCTTGTCCACGAACGTCCTGACGGTGGACAGGATCTCCTGCTGGATCTCGGTGAGACCGGCGGTCTGGGCGAGCCGGGCCATGGCGTTCCTCCTGGCAGGCGTCTCGGGCCACCGGGGATGCAGACGTCCCGGCGCTGGACTGGTGGTGAAGAAGTATCCCCCTGCATGACATACCGAGCACATGGTCGGGATGTGAACGTCCTCACCAGAGTCCGGATGAGGACGGCCGGCCTGGTCAGGACTCCGGCGGGGTCCAGCGGTCGGTGCGCTGCATGCCGGCGGCGCGGCCCTTGCCGGAGATCACGAGCGCCATCTTGCGGGACGCCTCATCGATCATCTCGTCGCCGATCATCGCGGCCCCCCGCTTCCCGCCCGCCTCCGAGGTGTACCAGTCGTAGGCGTCGAGGATGTTCTCGGCGTGGTCGTAGTCCTCCTGCCGTGGGCTGTAGGTCTCGTTGGCCGCGTCGATCTGGCCGGGGTGCAGCACCCACTTGCCGTCGAACCCGAGCGCGGCGGACCGCCCGGCCACCCGGCGGAACCCGTCGACGTCCTTGATCTGCAGGTACGGGCCGTCGATCGCCTGCTTGTCGTGCGCCCTGGCAGCCATGAGGATACTCATGAGGATGTGGTGGTAGGCGTCGCCCACGTCGTAACCCGGGGGCTGCTCCCCCACCACCAGTGACTTCATGTTGATCGACGCCATGAAGTCGGCCGGGCCGAAGATGATCGTCTCCACCCGCGGCGACGCCGTGGCGATCGCGTTGACGTTGGTGAGGCCGAGCGCGTTCTCGATCTGCGCCTCGATACCGATCCGCCCGACCTCGTAGCCCATGGTCTTCTCGATCTGGGTGATCAGCATGTCGAGCGCCACGATCTGCTGGGGCGTCTGCACCTTCGGCAGCATGACGGCGTCGAGGTTGGCGCCCGCCCCCTCGACGACCTCCGTGACGTCCCGGTAGGTCCATTCGGTCGTCCAGTCGTTCACCCGGACCACACGCAGCCGCTCACCCCACCCGCCCTCGTTGAGGGCCGCGACGATGGTCTTGCGGGCCTCCGGCTTGGCCAGGGGCGCACACGCGTCCTCCAGGTCGAGGAACACCTGGTCGGCGGGCAGTGTGCGGGCCTTGTCAATGAACTTCTGGCTGGAGCCGGGCACGGCGAGGCAGGACCGGCGGGCCCGGATCCCCGTGCCGGCCACACCCTCGCCGGACCGCGCAGGAGTGGCTGCTGCGTTCGCGGGCTCGTTCACGGGCGACTCCTTGTCGACGTCGGCATCGAGACGGCCGGGTTCCGACGATGCTGGCACGTCGCCGCCGGATGTGCGGGGTGGGGTGATCCGGTTCTCACCGGTCGGGTGGCTGACCCCCGTCAGGGAAGGGCGAGCAGCTCGCCACGCGCGATGGCAACCACCCCGCCGCGCACCGACGTCGCCTGCGCCACACCACCGGCTGCCTGCACGACGACCGCCAGGTGCGACGGTCGTCCGATCTCCGCTCCCTGCGCCACGAGGAAGCCGGACTGCCCGTCGGCCGGGAGCACCCCGCGGTCGACGAGGAACACACCGAGCGCCACGGCCGCCGACCCCGTGGCGGGGTCCTCGGTGACGCCGGCTTCGGGGGCGAACATCCGCATGTGGGCCTGCCAGGCCGTGCGGTCGTAGGACACGACCGCGACGCCCACGAGATCCGATGCGAGTTCGCGCAGGGCCGCGGGGTTCGGCACGACGGCACGCGCCACGGCGTCCGCGCGCACGGGAAGAACGGCGTAGGGCACGCCTGCCGCGGCCACGCCGGCCGGCACCCCGGGCTCGACGTCTTCGGGGCGCAGGCCGACCGCGACCGCGAGCGCCGCACCGTCCAGCACCGGCCCGACGACGGGGGCGCCGCCGCTCACCTGCGCACCGTGCGTGTCCACGTGCACCGGCAGCAGCCCGGCCCCGCACTCCTGCACGACGTCGCCGGTGCTGATGAGGCCCTTCTGCGCGAGCAGCCATGCCGCGCCCACGCTGGGGTGACCTGCGAAGGGCAACTCCTTCGCGGGCGTGAAGATGCGCAGCCGGTAGTCGGCCTCTGCGGTGGTCGGCGGGAGCGGGAACGCGGTCTCCGAGAGGCCGAACTCCGCGGCGATCGCCTGCATCTGAACGGACGAGAGGTCGACGCCGCCGTGCACCACCGCGAGGGGGTTGCCGGCGAACGCGGCATCGGTGAAGACGTCGAGCACGTCGTACCGCATGGGGATCATGGGTGCAGTCTGGCCGACGCCCGCCCGGCGCCGACGGAAAGCCCGGTGGGCCGAATACAGCGCGGGCGACGCCGGTCGACGAAGAGATCGGCAATCAAAACCCGCCGAAATGTGATGGCGGCAGGCCTTATGCCCGTCTACCAATCGTAATATTCGAGCCCACCGCGCCAGGTCCGGGGTGCTCGACCACGCACTCGAGCCCTGTCGAGACGCACCGAGAGCACGTCGTACCGAAACGGGATCCGGAATCCGCCCTAGTCTTTCCCTGTGAGCACCGAACGCATCTTCGTCGCACGCCTGAGCGGGCTGGCCGTTTTCGGGCCCGACGGCGAGCGCATCGGCAAGGTGCGCGACCTCGTGGCCTCGTTGCGCGTCGATGCCGGCCCGCCGCGCGTGCTCGGCATGGTGGTCGAGCTTGCCACCAGGCGGCGGATCTTCGTCCCGATGCTGCGGGTCACCACTATCGACCCGAGCGCCGTCACACTCGCCACGGGGCGGGTCAGCCTGCGTCGCTTCGCCCAGCGCCCGAACGAGACGCTGCTCGTCGGCCAGTTGATCGACGCCCCGGTCAAGCTGGCCGAGAGCGGCGAGGAAGCCGTCGTCGTCGACGCCGCGATCGAGCCCAACCGCAGGCGGGACTGGGTGGTCGGGCGGCTCGCTTTGCGCGCGCGCCGCCACGGCTTCGCCCGGCGTGGACCGGTCCAGGTCGTGGAATGGAGCGCTGTCACCGGTCTGTCGCTCTCGGACCGGCAGGGCACCGCCGGGCTCCTGGCCGTTTTCGAGACGATGCGTCCCGCGGACGTCGCGACCGCGCTCTCCGAGCTGCCCGCGAAACGCCAGCACGAGGTGATCGACGGCCTCGACGACGAACGGCTCGCCGACGTGTTCGAGGAGATGTCCGAGCATGAGCAGCGCAAGCTGCTCGGGCACCTCGACTCCGAGCGCGCCGCCGACGTGCTCGAGGCGATGTCACCCGACGACGCCGCCGACCTGCTGCACGAGCTGCCCGACGCCGACGCCGACGCGCTGCTGGCGCTGATGGAGCCCGACGAGTCGGCCCCCGTGCTCAGGCTGATGAGGTACTCGTCCGACACCGCGGGTGGTCTCATGACCCCGGAACCGATCATCCTGCGCCCGGACGCCACGGTGGCCGAGGCACTGGCCCGGATCCGCAACCCCGACATTCCGCCCGCGCTGGCGAGCATGGTGTTCGTCTGCCGCTCCCCCTCCCAGACCCCGACAGGGCGCTACCTGGGGTGCGTGCACGCGCAGCGCCTGCTGCGGGAGCCTCCGTCCGAGCTCGTCGCCGGGGTGGTGGACGCCGAGCTGGCGCGGCTCACCCCGGACGCGACACTCGGCGAGATCACCCGCTACTTCGCCGCGTACAACCTGGTGGCGGGGCCCGTGGTCGACAGCGAGGACCACCTGCTCGGGGCCGTCACCGTCGACGACGTGCTCGACCACCTGCTCCCGCCCGACTGGCGCGACCGGCTGAACGACCCCGACGTGGCGTCGGACCGGGAGCCCGACGACGCTGAATCCGAGGTGGCGGATGCCTGAGATCATCACGTCCCGCAGGCTCGACCAGCCGCGCAGCAGCAGGACCCGCTTCGAGGTCGACCCGGACTGGTTCCCCCGGCTGTCGGAGCGCATCGCCCGCTTCCTCGGCACCGGCCGTTTCCTCGTGATCCAGAGCCTGATCGTGCTCGTGTGGATCGCGTTGAACCTCTCCGCCGTCGCCTGGCGCTGGGACCCTTACCCGTTCATCCTGCTCAACCTGGCCTTCTCCACGCAGGCGGCCTACGCGGCGCCCCTGATCCTGCTGGCGCAGAACCGGCAGGACGACCGTGACCGCGTGTCACTCGAGGAGGACCGCGCTCGCGCGGCACAGACGAAAGCCGACACCGAGTACCTCGCGCGAGAGCTCGCCGCCCTGCGGATCGCGTTGGGCGAGGTGGCCACCAGGGACTACCTGCGTAGCGAGCTGGAGCGGCTCGCCGACAGGATCAACGGGAAGACCCATCCGGACAGGGCTGCGCCGGACAAGGCTCGCCCCGACAAGGCTCGCCCCGGCCGGACGAGCACGGATCGGTCCCGGCGTGGCCAGGACACCGATGGGGCCGCGGCCACGGTCACTCAGCCAGCCGACGACTGATCCGTTCCAGGGCGCCGAGCTCCTCACCGTCCAGTTTCTCGACGAAGTACCGCACGATCCCGTAGAGATGGGTGCGCGACGCCGTGCGCAGGCGGAGCAGGCCGGCCTGGGTGAGCTCGGCGGCGACGCCGCGCCCGTCGCTCTCCACCGGGCAACGCGCGACCAGGCCGGACTTCTCCAGCCTGTCCACCAGCCGCGTCACGCCGGAGCGCGACAGGAGCACGGCATCGGCAAGCTCCGTCATCCGCAGCCGCCGGTCGGGAGCCTCGGCGAGCTGCACCAGCACGTCGTACGCCGCGAGCGAGAGCTTCTGCTCCGCTACCAGCTCGGTCTCCAGAGCGCGGGTGATCGTGGCGTGTGCCCGAAGGAACGTGCGCCACGAGTCGAGCTGCTCGCGGGTGGGTGAGTGGCGTCCCGTCCGCGCAGGGGTTTGGGCGGGCGGCGCGTGGGCGGCGGTGTCCGTCACGGCGGACGATGCTACGGACGTCGCACCGCAACAGCACAGACGTAACATGGAAACGGTCGTGGCAAGGTCACGTGCAAGCAAAGTCGCAGGAAGGTGCAGCGGAACCTCTGATGTCCACCACCGGCAACACCACCACCACCGAGCAGGCCGTGCATGCGGCGCTCGCCACCGTCGACGACCCGGAGATCCACCGCCCGATCACCGAGCTCGGCATGGTGAAAAGCGTCGTGGTGCTCGCCGACGGTCGTGCGCAGATCGGGGTGTACCTCACCGTCGCGGGCTGTCCGATGCGCGACACGATCACCAAGCGGGTCACCGCAGCGGTGTCCGCCGTCGAGGGCATCACCGGTGTCGACGTCGAGCTCGACGTGATGAACGACGAGCAGCGCACCCAGCTGCGCCGCGGCCTGCGCGGCGACTCCGCCGAGCCGGTCATCCCGTTCGCGCAGCCCGGCTCGCTCACCCGCGTCTACTGCGTGGCTTCCGGCAAGGGCGGCGTCGGCAAGTCGTCCGTCACCGTCAACCTGGCGGCTGCGATGGCGGCCAAGGGCCTCTCCGTCGGTGTGGTCGACGCCGACATCTACGGCCACTCGGTGCCCCGGATGCTCGGCACGTCCGCGCGGCCCACCAAGGTCGAGAACATGATCATGCCGCCGCAGTCCCACGGCGTGAAGGTCATCTCGATCGGCATGTTCACCCCTGGCAACGACGCCGTGGTGTGGCGCGGCCCGATGCTGCACCGCGCGCTGCAGCAGTTCCTCGCCGACGTGTTCTGGGGCGACCTCGACGTCCTGCTGCTCGACCTGCCGCCCGGCACGGGTGACATCGCGATCTCCACGGCCCAGCTCGTGCCGAACGCGGAGCTGCTCGTGGTCACCACACCGCAGATGGCTGCGGCCGAGGTGGCCGAGCGGGCTGGGTCGATCGCCCTGCAGACCCGCCAGCGGCTCGCCGGCGTCGTCGAGAACATGTCGTGGATGGAGCTTCCGGACGGCACCCGCATGGAGGTCTTCGGTGCAGGCGGCGGCCAGACGGTGGCCGACTCCCTCACCCGCACCCTGGGCGCCCCGGTACCGCTGCTCGGTCAGGTGCCTTTGGAGACGCGCCTGCGCGAATGCGGCGACTCCGGCACCCCGATCGTGCTGTCCGAGCCGGAGTCACCGGCGGCCGTGGCCCTGCGCGGGGTGGCCGACAGGCTCACCACGCGTGCGCGCGGGCTCGCGGGAATGAGCCTGAACATCAGCCCGGTCCGCAAGCAGTAGCCCTCAGACCGGAGCAGATGCCGGCACCGTGCCGTCCAACACCTCGTCCTTCGTCTCGGGAAGGACGAGGACGCACAGCACGCTGAGCAGGCCCAGTGCTGCCAGGTAGATCCCGACACCGATGCCACCGAACGCCGCGGTCAGCGGCGGCGCCACGATCAGCGGAATGGCGCCGCCGACGATCCCCGCGAGGTTGTAGCCCATCCCGGCCCCGGTGTAGCGGTACCGGGCGGCAAAGATCTCCGGCAGGTAGGCGGCGGCGGGCCCGTAGGGGATGCCGACCACCACCATCAGCAGCACCATCCCGGCCACGAAGGACACGGCGTTGCCCGGCTGCATGATCACGAAGGCCAGCGGCCCGGCCACCACGGCCAGCACGTTGCCGACGAGGATCACGCGCCGCCTGCCGTACCGGTCTGACCACAACGCCGAGAGCACACACGTCGCGGCGAACACGAGAGCGCCGATCAGGGCGCCGACGAGCACCGTCGGCCGGGAGAGCCCGAGCACACCGTGACCAGGGGTGGAGCTCGCATAGCTCATGAGGTACACCGAGCCGATGTAGAAGAACGCGAAGATCATGGTCAGCGTGCCGCCGGTCAGCAGGACCTCGCGCCACTGGTGGCGCAGCGCCGTCGCGAACGGCAGGCGCACCTGTTCGTTGCGTGACTCGACCTGACGGAACACCGGCGTCTCGTCGACCTTCAGCCGGATGTAGAGCCCGACGGCGACAAGCAGGATGCTGATCAGGAACGGAAGCCGCCAGCCCCACTCCCGGAACGCCTCCGGGCTCAGGGTGAGAGTGGTGGCGAGGAAGGTCACCGAGGAGAGCGCCAGCGCGATACCCGGGCCCAGCTGCGGGAACATGCTGTAGAGCCCGCGCTTGTGCGCGGGGGCGTACTCCGTGGTGAGCAACGCGGCACCCGCCCACTCGCCGCCCACGGCGAGACCCTGCAGGGCACGCAGCACCACGAGGACGACCGGCGCGAGCACGCCGATCATCTCGGCGGAGGGCAGCAGGCCGATGGCGAACGTCGACAGCCCCATCAGCAGCAGGGTGGCGACCAGGGTGCGCTTGCGCCCGAGCCGGTCGCCGAAGTGGCCGAAGAGGATGGAGCCGACCGGCCGGAAGAAGAACGCGACGCCGAACGTCGCGAACGCAGCCACCGTGCCTGCTGCCGCCCCGAGCGCCGGGAAGAACACCGGCGCGAACACCAGAGCGGCGGCGGTGCCGTAGATGAAGAAGTCGTAGAACTCGATCGTCGTGCCCGCGAACGACGCGATCGCGACCCGGTGCATCGGCACCGCGGTGTCCTTGCGGGTCATCGGGCACCTCCCGGAGTGGAAGCGCCACCGTAACCGAGCAAGTGTGATCTACACCACAGCTGCCGAGATGCTTACGCCGCGAGGCGGTACGTGCTTCCGCTGCTGCTCGGCAGCCAGGCGTCGGGCAACGCCGCGGCCAGCGCGTGCTGCGCCCGCCAGCCCGTGCAGTGGCCCGGCGCCACCATCGCCGGGGCCAGCTCGATGAGCGCGGCGACCGTCGGCGGGATCACCGGCTCGAAGAACGGGCCGCTCAGGTGCAGGCCGCCGAGCAGCGCGTGCAGGCGGTCCACCCCGGTGAGCCGTTGCGCGTGCCGCACGATGTTGATCGCGCCGGCGTGCCCGCAGCCGGTGAGCACCACGAGCCCGCGGTCACGGACGTTCACCACCAGAGCCTGGTCGTCCGGCACCAGGGCGTCGTGCTCCCAGCCGGAACCCGTCCACGCCTGGTGGGGCGGCGGCATCCCGCGCTCGTACTCCGTGGTGCGGTCGACCTCCCCGGTGATCAGCACGCAGTCGTCGACCAGCAGCGACGGCTCCCGGCGCTCGACCACCTCGAAACCCTCTCCTTCCAGGGCGCGCCTGCTCAGCGTCGGCATCTCGAAGATGTGGTTGTTCGGCAGGGACAGCCGTCTGCGCGTCCAGGCGCCGGGGTGCAGCACCATCGGCAGTGCCCGCGCCCCGCGCCGCCCGGCGAGCCCGACCAGGCCCCCGGCGTGGTCGAAGTGGCCGTGACTGAGCACCACGCCGTGCACGTCGGACAGGTCGATGTCCATCCGCGACGCATTGGTGACCATGCCGTCGACGCTCAGCCCGGTGTCGAACAGCAGGGTGGTGGTGCTCGTGCCACGGCGCACCGTGACGAGCGCGGCGAACCCGTGCTCGGCACGCAGGCCCGGGTCGGTGCGGCTGCCCTCGAACTGTGCGGCGGGCTCCCAGGCGAGACCAGGGCTCACCCGGGAAACCCGCTCGTCGCTGCCCAGCAGTGCGTCGAACATGTTGTCGACGAGCGTGGTGATCCGCACCTCGTCCACCGGCTGCAGCGCGATCGGATCGACCGCGGCTCCCTCGGCGAGCCGCGGAGCGGCAGCGAGCGCCTCCGCCGGACCCCCATGTTCGTCACACATGCAGGAAACGCTACGCGGCGGCGCGCAGCGCCTCAGCCCACATCCCGATCGCGTCGTCGACCTGCGCGGCGGTGACGATCAGCGGCGGGATCATCCGTACAACGTTCGCGTACGGCCCACACGTCAGCAGCAGCAGCCCGAGCTCGGCGGCCGCGGCATGGGCACGGGTGGCGGCGGCGGTGTCGGGCGAGCCATCCGGCGTGCAGAACTCGTTGCCCACCATGAGGCCCAGTCCGCGGACGTCGGCGACCCGTGTGTGGTCGGCAGCCACCTTGCGTGCGCCCTCCAGCAGGCGCACCCCCTGCTCGGCGGCGTTGGCGACGAGACCCTCCTCCTCGATCACGTCGATGGTGGCGAGCGCCGCGGCGCAGGCCACCGCGTTGCCGCCGTACGTGCCGCCCTGCGAGCCCGGCCACGCCTTGCTCATGAGCTCGGTGGAGGCCGCGATCCCGGAGAGCGGGAAGCCGCTGGCGAGGCCTTTCGCCGTGATCAGGATGTCGGGACGGACGCCCGGCGTGTGCTCGTGGCCCCAGAACCGGCCGGTCCGGCCGAAACCGGTCTGCACCTCGTCGGCGATCAGCAGGATCCCGCGTGCGTCGGCCCGTTCCCGCAGGCCGGCGAGGAAGGCGGGTGGGGTGGGCACGTAACCGCCCTCCCCGAGCACCGGCTCGACCAGGAAGGCCGCGACGTCGGCAGCGGGGGCCGCCGTGACGAGAAGCCGGTCGAGCTCACGCAGGCAGAACGCGACGGTCTCCTCCTCGTTCCAGCCGTAGCGGAAGGCATAGGGGAACGGGGCGAACTCGACGCCGCCCATCATGGGCCCGATGCCGGCCCGGATCTTCGCTCCGGACGTCGTGAGCGCGGCCGCGCCCATCGTGCGCCCGTGGAAGCCGCCCTCGAAGGCGACGATCAGCGGCCTGCCGGTGGCCTGGCGGGCCAGCCGCACCGACGCCTCGACCGCCTCGCTGCCCGAGTTCGCGAAGAACAGGCTGTCCAGTCCTGCCGGCAGCACGTCTCCCAGGCGCTCTGCGAGCCGCAGCAGCGGCTGGTGCATGACGGTCGTGTACTGGCCGTGGATGAGGGTGGCCACCTGCTCCTGAGCCGCCGCAACCACACGGGGATGGCAGTGGCCCGTGCTGGTGACGCCGATGCCGGCCGTGAAGTCCAGGTAGCGACGCCCCTCCGTGTCGATCAGATGGACGCCCTCACCTCGGGCTGCCAGCACCGGTGTGGCCTGCGTCAGAGCCGGGGACAGCTGAGCCATGCGCCCTCCTCAAGGATTGTCAATTGTCGACAATCAGGGAGCATAGTCCCCCCGCCCGGAATCCGGGAGCGCTGCTACAGCCACTCCGTGATGAAGTGATCGTTCGCGTGGATGTTGGTCATCACCAACCGCGCGGTGCCGATGTTGGTGAACTTGTGCGGGGTCATCGGCGGGACGACGACGACCTGGCCTGAACGGACGACCTGCACCCGGCCGGCCACGGTGAACTCCGCCTCGCCACCATGCACCACGAACGTCTCGTCGTAGGGGTGCTGGTGCAGCGCAGGCCCGGCCCCTGGCTGGTCGGTGCTGACGAGGATGACGGAGACGGTGCCGCCGTGGTCGCGGCCCTCGAACTGGCCGGTCATGGCCCCGTCCACGAGAAAGGTCATCGGCGCTGCGGGAGCTGGGACGGCGTCGGAGATGCTCATGCCCGAGTTGACCACGGCCACCGCCGGAAGTCATCGACCGCCGGACGCCCCGCGGTGGTGCGGGTCAGGCGGGAACCGCGGGCGGCGGCGTGGCCGTGGCGATCGACGGCGGTTTGGCCGGGGTGAGCGACGGCGCCGCGGCGCGCGGCGCGAGGATGCGCTCCACCGCGTCGGCCATGTGTTCCTCCAGCACCACGGCCAGTCGCTCGGCGTCGCCGTCGCGCACGGCATCGCGCAGCTCGCGGTGCTCGGCCAGCAGCGCGTCGGCCGGTGGCGCGGTGTCCTGCAGCGCGGCCAGGCACATCCTGGTCTCGACGAGCAGCGCGTCGGCCATCCTCAGCAGCCGCGGGCTGCCCGACGCCGCGACGAACTCGGCGTGGAACGCGTGGTCGGCGTCCGCCAGGGCGACGGGGTCGTCCGCGACCTCCTCCATCGCATCGAGAGCCGCGGTCAGGCGGTCGGCGGCAGCGGCGCGGTCACCGGCCATCACGAGCAGGCCGGCGGCGCGCTCGACGGCGGTGCGGGCCGTGTAGACGTCGCGCACGTCCGCCTCGTCGAGGTCACGGACGAAGAGCCCGCGGTGCCGTTCGCTGCGCAGCAGCCCCTCGGCGACCAGCCGCTGCATCGCCTCTCGCAGCGGACCCCGGCTCACGCCGAGCCGCGTGGCGAGCTCGACCTCACCCAGCTGGGCGCCTTGCGGCAGGGTGCCGCGCATGATCGCTTCCCGGATCCGGTCGGCGACGATCGCGGCGGTGGAGCGGCGCTCCACCGGCTCCAGATCACTCAGGTCCACCCGGTCCTCCCATCACGCCCGGCTGGTCGAACCGGTGGCGGTGTGGGCGAACAGGCTACCCAGCCCGGCGCGCGGGGTGTCGGCACCCGCGAGCCGCAGACCCTGCCAGATGCTCACCTGGTTGGCCGTGAGCACCGGTTTGCCGACGCGGTCGTCGAGCGCGTCGAGCTGCGCGATCGTGTGCAGCGCGGTGTCGGGCAGCAGCACGGCCTCCGCGTCGGCATGGTCGGCGGCCGCCGCGAACTCCAGCACGGCGGCGGGCGGGAGCGTGCCGACCTCGGCCGCTGTGACGATCCCGCGCGTCGACAGCGAGAGCACGTCGATGCCTGCGCCGGCGAGGAACACCACGAATCGCTCCGCCACCTCGTCGGGATAGGTGGCGCCGATCGCGACCCTGGTGACGCCGAGGCGCGCGCAGGCGTCGACGAAGGCGAACGAGGTGCTCGACGCCGGCACCCCCGCCACCGCCTCCAGCGCAGCGACCTGCGCGGCTGCACCTTCACGACCGAACACGAAGCTCCCGCTGGTGCATGCCCACATCACCGAGTCGAGCGGGCCCGCCCCGCTCTGCTGCAGCGCCCTGACCCCCGCGGCGAGGACGTCGTCGGCGCCGATGCCCAGCAGCGCGTCGACGCGATGGGCGTCCTCGCGCATCTCGGTGTGGACGAGCGGCAGCCGCACCGCCGGTGTACCGAGCAGCGTCTCCGCGCACGGGTAGTCGTCCTCGGCGGAGTAGCCGGGGTAGAGGATGCCGACAGCCACTGTCGGTGCAGGTGAGGTCATGCCGCTCCCGGTTCCAGGTGGGGCACCCCGGCGCGCAGCAGACGTCCACCACCGATCGCCTCCCGGCCCATCGACCGCAGCGCAGCCCACATGGTGACCTGGTTGGCGGTGAGCACCGGCTTGTCGAGCGCCAGCTCGAGCGGCTCGATGAGGTCGTAGCTGGGCAGGTTGGTGCAGCTGATGAACAGTCCCTCGGCGTCGTCGGCGTCGACGGAGCGCACGATCTCGACGATCTCGGCGTAGCTGACCCGCCAGATGTTGCCGAGCAGCCCCAGCCCCTCGCAGGACACCGTCTGCACCCCGTGCTCGACGAGGTAGTTCACGAGCCTGCGCGTGACCGGCTCGACGTACGGCGTGGCGATCGCGAGTCGCGTGATTCCGAGGACCTTGAGCGCGTCGATCAGCGCCCCGGACGTGGTGCAGGCCAGGGGCGCTCCTGCACCCACCATCGTGCGGCGGAGCACCTCCTCGCCCGCGGCGCCCTCGACGAAGCTGCCCGACGTGCACGCATAGGCGACCACCGCCGGTTCCGGTGTGAGGACATCACGCGTGGCACGGCGCAGTGCGCGCCGGTCGCCACACGCCACCGCCATCTCGACGGTGACCGGTGTGGTGAAGAACGGGAGCCTCGTGAGGTAGAGCGAGACGTCCTCGGGGACCCATCGCCACAGTTCGCGGTCGAGCGCGAAGTCGAAGGGTGCGACCACGCCGATGCCGTGCTGATGAGCAGGCTCGGCGAGCCCCACCGACAGCTCGGTGGGCATGGCTGCCTACCGGATGTCCGGATCGAAACGTTCGTACGTCAGCCGTTCGCCGGCGCTGCCCGAGCGCCACACGTCGTGGCACGCCTCGGCCATCGGGGCGAGGTCCTCGACGATCGTGGCGAAGACGTTGCCGGGGACCCAGCCGACGTCGCCGTTGATCAGGAGGTTGTTGCGGCCGTAGAAGATCGCGAGGTCGATGGCGCCGTCGTCGGCGTCGATTCCCTGGTCGGCCTTGAACGCGGCGTCGAGCATCCCGCCTGCGAAATCGAACAGGCAGACGTCGCCCGGGATCGGGGTGACCGTGGGGTTCTCGCGGCCGATCTGCGCGAAGCGAGGCACCATCGTGTACACCTCGTTGCGCGCGTACTTGGCATGCTGGGCCTCGCCGCCGAGCGGCCCGTCGGCCAGCGCGTCCCAGACCGCGGCGCAGGTGCGCGGAGCATCCTTCTCGAGCAGCTCTGCCACACACGAGACGCCGCGGCGAGCCAGAGTGATGCGGAGGAACTTCGGCATGAGCGACTCCATCCGACGGGTCCCGCAACACCGCGGATTGTTGACAATAATACGAGAGCTTCCTAGCGTGTCAACAGTCGGCCTCCGACTGGGAAGGTATCCGTTTTGCCCGTTTCCCCAGGTCAGCGGTCGCACCCGACGATCACGGTACTGCACGCGGGGGATCGCCCGCCCGGCCTCGAAGGCGACGAGGTTCGCTTCGCGACCGACAAGACGCTCAGCGACGCCCTTCCCGGCTCCGAGGTGCTACTCGTCTGGGACTTCACCTCGGACGCGGTGCGTCACGCGTGGCCCGCGGCGGACGCGCTGCGCTGGGTGCACACCGCCAGCGCCGGCGTCGACCGGCTGATCTTCCCCGAACTGCTCGACTCCGCGGTGACGCTCACCAACTCCCGCGGCGTCTTCGACGGGCCCATGGCGGAGTACGTGCTCGGACTCGTGCTGGCGATGGCCAAGGACCTCCCCACCACCTTCGCCGCCCAGCAGCGGCGCGAGTGGCGCCACCGCGACAGCGAGCGCGTGGCAGGCACCTGCGCGGTCGTCGTGGGCGGCGGACCGATCGGACGCGCGATCGCCCGGATGCTCACGGCCGTCGGCATGCGGGTGGAGCTGGTCGGCCGCAGCGCGGCGGAGGGGGTGCACGAGGCGGGTGCGCTCCCCGGTCTGCTGCCCCGTGCCGACTGGCTCGTGCTCGCGGCGCCGCTGACGGATGCCACCCGCGGCATGCTCGACGCGGCCGCGCTCGCCGCTCTGCGCCCGTCGGCACGCGTGATCAACGTGGGCCGCGGCGGGCTCGTCGTCGAATCCGACCTGGTGGACGCGCTGCGCGGCGGACACATCGCCGGCGCCGCCCTCGACGTCTTCGCGGGCGAGCCGCTCCCTCCGGACAGTCCGCTGTGGGATCTCCCCGGCGTGATCGTCTCGCCGCACATGTCCGGCGACGTGCTCGGGTGGCGCGAGGAGCTCATGGAGGTGTTCGCCGAGAACCTCGCCCGCTACCGCGCGGGAGAACCGCTGCGCAACGTCGTCGACAAGACCTTGGGCTACGTGACCGGAGGAACGTCATGAGTGGAGCGACCGCGGGCGCCGTCGGCGGTGGGGCGATCGGTGATCGGTCCCGCTCGGCCGCCGACCTCACCGCCACCGAACTGCTGGCCGCCTACCGGGCGGGCGAGCTGTCCCCGGTGGAGGCGACCAGGGCGGTCCTCGACCGTGTGGCGGAGCGGGACGGCGAGGTCAACGCCTTCTGCCTGATCGACGAGAACGCGGCGCTCGCGAGTGCCGCCCGGTCCGAGGAGCGGTGGGCACGGGGCGAGCCCGTCGGCTTGCTGGACGGCGTACCGGTCTCGATCAAGGACGTCCTGCTCACCGACGGTTGGCCGACGCTGCGTGGTTCCCGCACCATCGACCGGAACGGACCGTGGAACGTCGACGCGCCCTCGGTGGCCAGGGTGCGCGACCACGGCGGCGTGCTGTTCGGCAAGACCACCACGCCGGAGCTGGGCTGGAAGGGCGTCACCGACAGCTCGCTCACCGGGGTGACGCGCAACCCGTGGAATCCGGACCGCACCGCGGGCGGCTCCTCCGGCGGCAGCGCCGCAGCGATCCAACTCGGTATGGGACCGCTCAGCCTGGGCACCGACGGCGGCGGCTCGGTGCGGATCCCGGCCGGGTTCTGCGGCATCACCGGGCACAAGCCCACCTACGGGAGGGTGCCGGCCTACCCGGCGAGCCCGTTCGGCACACTCGCCCACATCGGGCCGATGGCCCGCACCGCTGCCGACGTGGCGCTGCTGCTCGACGTGATGTCGGGCGTCGACACACGGGATCCCTGGGCACTCGCGCCAACCGACTCGGCGGTCGCCGCGCTGGACACACCCGTCGCCGGGCTGCGGGTGGCGGCCAGCCCCACGCTCGGGTACGTCGACCTGCACCCCGAGGTCGCGACAGCCTTCACCGCCGCGGTCGCGGTGTTCCGTGCCATGGGAGCCGAGGTCGACGAGGCCGACCCGGGATTCGGCGACCCGGTGGAGGCCTTCGAGCTGCTCTGGTTCGTCGGCGCCGCGAAGTCCATGGCGCACCTGGGGCCGGCGGAGCGGGCGACGATGGACCCCGGGCTGGTCGAGAGCGCCGAGCGGATGGCCGGTGCCACAGCCCTGGAGTACGTCGACGCCATGGCCGTGCGCAACGATCTCGGCACGCTGATGGGCGAGTTCCACTCGCGCTACGACCTGCTGCTCACCCCGACGCTGCCGATCCCGGCCTTCGAGGCGGGCGTGGAGGTCCCATCGGGGTGGCCGCGCAAGCGCTGGACGTCGTGGACGCCGTTCACCTACCCGTTCAACATGACCCAGCAGCCGGCGGCGAGCGTGCCGTGCGGATTCACCTCGGACGGCCTGCCCGTCGGACTGCAGATCGTGGGACCGCGCCACGCCGACAACGCGGTGCTCGCGGCCGCCCATGCCTTCCAACAGGCAGCCGGGCCGGGCCGGGCCGCCGGCTGACCGGCGCGACGTCCGATTACCGCCGGATCCGTCCGGCGCGAGCGGCCACGCTGGCGCCATGAGTGCCACGGCGACCAGCGAGGCGATGACCGTGTTGACGGGGATGTACGCGGCCGAAGCGGAGTATCTCGCCGCAGGCGGAGCAGGCGCGGCGAGCTTCGAGCCGCTCGCACCGTTCTTCGCCCCGGACGTCGTCCTGCATCAGGCCGAGGCGCTCCCGTACGGCGGCACCTGGCGCGGCCACGAGGGCATCGAGCGGTTCTTCGTCGCGATGAGCAGGACGTGGGAGGTGTTCGAGATGCTCCAGCAGGACTACCTGGCCGTGGACGTACCGGTCGTCGTGCTCACGCAGGTCAAGGCGCGAGCCCGCGCCACCGGCCGCGAACTCCGCTTCCCGATCTTGCAGACCATCGCCGTGGAGGCGGGCCGCATCACCGAGATCCGCCCGTTCTACTGGGACACCGCCGCTATCGCTGACGCAGTCGCCCCGCAAGGGAGATGACGCTCAGCTCATCAACGGGGTGATCAGGTGGCGTCCGGGTCGATCGGGGGCCGCTCGTTCTTCGACAGCATGGGACGCGACGGAGGCGCGGCCGGATGAGGCTGCGGGGTGCCGTTGCTCGCCGACAGGCCCGGTGCGGGCGCGAATCCATTGGGCTTGGGATCCGGGTCGTCCAAGAGCGCGCGCCGCACGGCGTTGCGGGGATGGAGATCCCTCAGCCCACGCAGTTCCTCGAGCGGTTTGCGCAGCTCGTCGAACTCCGGGCCGAGCTCGCCACGGAGCTGATCACGCGCCCCGTTCGCGAACTCCCTGACCTGCCGCACCGAGCGGCCCACCCAGGCCGCGGCGGACGGAAGCCGCTCGGGACCGAGGATGAACAGCCCGGCCACGACCAACACGAGGATCTCGCCCCAGCCGACGCTGTCGAACACGAGACCATCGTACGGGCGCCATACGTCCGGTGGGCGAACACGATATGAGCAGCGCGGCCTTTACGGTCAGTCGGAGGAGAGAACCACTGACACGGTCAGCGGCCTGCCCTCCCTGATCAGCTCGACCGGCACCGAGTCGCCCGGGTTGTGCTCCCGTACCGCGACGACGAGCTCGTCCGCGCCGGCGATCGGCCGGTTCCCCACCTTGACGATCACGTCGCCCTCGACGATCCCGGCGGCGGCCGCCGCCCCGCCCTGCTGCACGTTCTGCACCTGAGCACCGTCGGTGGTGCCGTCGGTGACCGACCGGGCGTTGATCCCGATCTCGGCGTGGGTGACCACGCCCGTGCGGATCAGCTCGTCGGCGATCGCGCGGGCATCGTCGATCGGGATGGCGAAGCCCAGGCCGATCGACCCGCCCTCGCCAGTCCCGACGCTCCGGATCGCTGTGTTGATGCCCACGACGGCGCCGGTGGAGTCGACGAGTGGACCACCCGAGTTGCCGGGGTTGATGGCGGCGTCGGTCTGGATCGCGTCGATGACCGCGTTGGCGTCGGCTCCGCTGCTGTCGAGCCGCACAGGGCGGTTGAGCGCGCTCACGATGCCGTCCGTGACGGTGCCGACGAGCCCGAACGGCGAGCCGATGGCGATCACGCCGTCGCCGACGACCAGCCCTGCCGACGAACCGATCGTGGCGACGACGGGGTTCGCGACGTCCACCTTCACGACGGCGAGGTCGGTCTTCGGGTCCCGCCCGACGATCCGCGCAGGGCTACGCGTGCCGTCGTGGAAGATCGCCTCAATCTGCGCGCCGTTCGCGTCGGCGGCAGGGGCGACCACGTGGTTGTTCGTGAGCACGTAACCCGCCGGGTCGATGACGACGCCGGAGCCCGTGCCGCCCTCCTGGCCGACACGAATCTCGATCGACACGACGGCGGGCACGGTGCGGGCCGCGATGTCGGCCACCGAGCCGGGCGGACGTTCCTTCGCCTGGAGGGTCTGCGTGATCGTCGGGTCGGGATCGGTGAGGCCGTTGGCACCTTCGGCCGTCAACCGGCCCACGAACCCGCCCGCCGCACCGATCAGCACCGCGACGATGGCGAGGGCCGCCAGTGCCCGTGGATCCACCCGCTTGCCGAACAACAGCTCCCGCACGCTGAGCCGCGCACCCTCACCGGCAGGCGCGGAAATCGGCGCCTGCTCCGATGCGGCGGGCGGACCGAGCGCGACGGGGCTCTCCGGGTCGCGCCACGGGTCGCGGTCGGCGCCGTCGGCCCAGAAGGCATCGTCCGGTCCTGAACCGTTCCCACCAGCGCCCGGCGGCCGCTGCAACGCGGGCGTGTCCGGTGCCGGCCGGCCGAAGGCGCTGGCCAGAGCGGCGGGCGGAGGTGTGGCGAGAGAGGGGGACGAGCCGTTCGACGACTCGGACAGCGGGGCGGCGAAACCGCCGTCGACGCCGTCCGGGCGCCCGAACACCGCGGCTGCGCCGGGATCGACGGGGACGCGTTCCAACGGGCGTGGCCCGAGCCGTGGGGGCTCGTCGCCCGCGCGATCATTCGAACGCGTCACCGGGCTGCGTTCGTCCATCGCGCTGCAGGCTCCTGAGGTGTGCCGACCGTACCGCTCACCACCCTGCCCCAGCGGCGGTGAAGTCCGCGTAGCCAGGACGGGTCACGTCGCCGAGTACCGGTCAGGGCAGGCCGTGGAACGAACGCGGAAGCACGTCGAGCCGGTTGCGGAGGTAGTCGCTGTCGGTCTCCGACGTCTTCTCGGGACCCAGTGGAACAGCGCGCTCCAGCCGCATCTGAGCGTCCAGGACTCCGGCGCCCTCCGTGTCGACGACGCTCGCGGTGCCGCCGCTGAGCACTGTGCCGCCGAAGGCACCGCTCGCCGGGGGTGTCGCCGGGCCGCTGGACGCGGAGGGCAGGCCGTAGGCGAGCGCACCGAGGGCGAGACCGGAGACCGCCACGCCGGTGCCGACGCGGATGCGGCGTTGGACCGGGGAGCGTCCGGATGACCTGCGATGCACGCTGTGTGCGGTGGCCGTGCCCTGGGCAGGGTCGGCGTCGACCGCCATCTGCGTGGGGTCGGGCACGGGGCGCAGTACAGAGACGAACTGGCCGTCAGAGGTGACGGCGAGCCCGGGCGGCGCCGGCGGGAGCGTGGCACTCTCCGGGATCGAGCGCAGGGTGCGCAGCAGCGCGGACGGCAGCATGGGCCCGCCCGCGGTGCGCAACGCCGAACGGATCTGCATCTGGGCGATGACCTGGGCCTCGCACTCTGCGCACCGGGCGATGTGCTGGGCTGCCCGCGCGTGAGCACCGTGGGAGAGCTCGTCGTCCACGTAGGCGACGATGGCGTCCGACGACAGATGATCCTGCCCCCAGTTCGGGGGCGTCACCGTGATGCGCCAGCGCCCTTCACTCACCCGTGAACCTCCTCCAGCACTCCTGCGTTGGAGCCTCCCGCGACAGCGGCACCGTCACGCACCCCGAGCGCACGGTGGCGTTCCAAGGCGCTGCGGAGAGCGGCCCGTCCACGGTGGATCCTGCTTCTCACCGTACCCAGCTTTACGCCCAAGGTGGCACCGATCTCCTCGTACGACAGCCCCTCGACGTCACACAGGACGACGGCGGCGCGGAACTCGGGCGGCAGCTCATCGAGCGCGGCCTGCAGTACCGGGTCGAGGTGGGTCTCGGAGAAGACCTGCTCCGGCTCCGGGCCACGGCCGGGCAGCCGGTCCGAGTCCTCGGGCAGGGCCTCCATGCGGATGCGCGAGCGACGCCGCACCATGTCCAGGAACAGGTTGGTGGTGATGCGGTGCAGCCAGCCCTCGAACGTGCCGGGCTTGTAGGCCGCGAGCGACCGGAACACCCGGACGAACGTCTCCTGGGTGAGGTCCTCGGCGTCGTGCGGGTTGCCGGTGAGCCGGTAGGCGAGGCGGTAGACCCGATCCGCGTGCTCCCGGACGACGTCATCCCAGCTGGGCGGGGTCCAGTCGACACCTTCACCAGGCAGCACCGTACCGCTCATCAGCGTGGCGGAGCCGTCGGTCATCGTGGGTCAACCTCCTGCGGCGGGTGTGCCTCCGACCAACGAAGCGCCGGACGTGTGCATTCCCCGGCCCCCCATCGGTCGACGACCCCGACCGATGCAACCTACCGTGCCTGATGGCCTTGAAGAGGGTGTGAGAGTCGACTGAGAGAAACCTGTGAAACTTCAGGCGACCCGGAGGCCGACACACCCGACGGTCGGGCCCACACTGCGGGAAAGAGCCAGCACAGTAGCCTCTTGACCATGACCGGCCGCCCGGACAGCGCTCCCGACCCGTGGGCGTTGCGCGAGCACGTCGAGGGGTACCTCACGGAGGACGACGTACTCGTCGCCACGCGGGCTTCTGCGGCACGCCGGGGGAGCGCCCCTGTCGGGCCCGGAGCGGGCGCCGGGTTGCGCTTCCTCGCTGCCAGCACCGCCGCGCGAGCGGTCGTCGAGATCGGCACGGGGGTCGGCGTCAGCGGGCTGTGGCTGCTGCGCGGAATGTCCTCCGACGGTGTCCTCACCTCGATCGACATCGATCCGGAGAGCCAACGTGCCGCCCGGCAGGCGTTCACCGCCGCCGGGTACGGGCCGTCCCGGCTCCGGCTGATCAACGGGCTCGGCCTGGAGGTGCTGCCCCGGCTCACCGACGGCGCGTACGACCTGGTGTTCGTCGACGCCGGCACCGCCGACCAGCCGCGCTACCTCGACGAGGCCGTCCGCTTGCTCCGCGGCGGTGGCATCGTCGCACTCCACGGCGTGCTCACCGCGGGCGTGCTCGAACCTGACGCCTCCGACGCTGCCACCGTGGCGCTGCGCGAGGTGGCCCGCCAGGTCCGCGACGACGACCGCCTGGTGCCGGTGCTGCTCCCCCTCGGCGCAGGCCTGCTGGCCGCGGTGAAGGCCACGCCGCACGCCTGAGCGCTGAGGATCAGAGGGCGGTGGCGCCCTTGCCCAGCACGACGACGCCGCCCTGGCTGACCGTGTACCGGGCCCGGTCCAGGCCGAGGTCCACGCCCACGAGCGCCCCGTCGGGGATCACGACGTTCTTGTCGAGGATCGCTCCCCGCACTACGGCTCCGCGCCCGACCCGCACCCCGGGCAGCACCACGGAGTCGGACACCTCGGCGCCGGCGTCGATGCGCACGCCGGGACTGATCACCGAGCGCCGGACGATGGCGCCGGAGATGATCGTGCCCGCGCCGACGATCGAGTCCTGGGCGATGCCGCCCTCCACGAACTTGGCGGGCGGCAGGGGCGCCATCGCCGTGCGGATGGGCCACCGGTCGTTGTAGAGGTTGAAGATCGGGTGGACCGAGACGAGGTCGGTGTGCGCCTCGTAGTACGCGTCGACGGTGCCGACGTCACGCCAGTAGCCGGAGTCGCGGTCGGTGGCACCCGGCACCACGTTGTCGGCAAAGTCGTAGACCGCTGCGTCACCCTGGCCCACCAGCCTCGGGATGATGTCGCCGCCCATGTCGTGGTCGGAGTCGCCGTCCTCGGCGTCGGCACGGAGGGCGTCGAGCAGCACCTCCGTGGTGAAGATGTAGTTGCCCATCGAGGCGAACGTGACGTCCGGGTCGCCCGGTACCGACGGCGGGTCGGACGGCTTCTCCAGGAAGTCGGTGATGCGGCCGTCGGGGTCGGACTTGATCACGCCGAACGCCTTGGCCTCGGCGCGCGGCACCCGGATGCCCGCGACCGTGACCCCGGCACCGCTCTCGATGTGGCGGGCGAGCATCTGGCCCGGGTCCATCCGGTAGACGTGGTCGGCGCCGAAGACCGCGATGTAGTCGGGACGCTCGTCGTAGACGAGGTTGAGGCTCTGGAAGATGGCGTCGGCGCTGCCGGTGTACCAGCGCCGGCCGAGTCGCTGCTGCGCCGGCACGGTGGTGATGTACTGCCCGAGCACGCTGGACAGGCGCCACGTCGTGGAGATGTGGCGGTCCAGCGAGTGTGACTTGTACTGCGTCAGCACGCAGATGCGGTGCATGCCCGCGTTCACCAGGTTCGAGAGCACGAAGTCGATCAGCCGGTAGTGGCCCCCGAACGGGACGGCGGGCTTGGCACGGTCGGCGGTGAGCGGCCAGAGCCGCTTCCCCTCGCCACCGGCGAGCACGATCCCGAGCACATTGGCGGCCATCGCGCGCGGCGAGGCGAGTGACAGGCGGGCGGCGGTCATTTCGGCGCTCCGTGGGAGGGCACAGGGCCCTGGCCTGCCGGCAGCATCGTCACGCCGCCGACCCTAGTGCTCTCCCACCGTGGCGGGCCACCGGAGGAAGCGTCCAAAGAGCGAACATTCATGCCTCGGATGGACCCATTCCGATTGCCGGTGAATGGCCTAACGTCCCGGGTGTGCGCATTGGCCTGCTCACCCGCGAGTACCCCCCTGACGTCTACGGAGGAGCCGGCGTGCACGTCGAGCACCTCGTGCCGGCGCTGCGCGAGCTCGTCGGCGTCGACGTGCACTGCTTCGGCGAGCCGCGCGCCGGCCGGCCGGACACGTACGCGCACGAGGTGCCGAGCGTGCTCGCCGGAGCGAACCCCGCCCTACAGACGCTCGGCGTCGACCTGTCGATGGTCGCGGCCCTCTCCGAGGTCGACCTCGTCCACTCCCACACCTGGTACGCGAACATGGGCGGGCACCTGGCCAAGGTGCTGCACGAGGTGCCGCACGTGGTCACCGCGCACTCGCTGGAGCCGCGCCGGCCGTGGAAGGCCGAGCAGCTCGGGGGCGGGTACCGGCTCTCGTCGTGGGTGGAGCGCACGGCCTACGAGAACGCCGACGCCGTGATCGCGGTGAGCGACGGCATGCGCCGCGACGTGCTCGACTGCTACCCGGCACTGGACCCGGCGCGGGTGCATGTGGTGCACAACGGCATCGACACCGTCTTCTACCACCCCGATCCCGGCCGCGACGCGGTCCGCGCGGCCGGCGTCAACCCGGACCGGCCCAGCGTGGTGTTCGTCGGGCGCATCACCCGGCAGAAGGGTCTCGCCCACCTCGTGGCCGCGGCTCATGAGATCGACCGCGACGCCCAGATCGTGCTGTGCGCCGGAGCCCCCGACACGCCGGAGATCGCCGAGGAGACCGAGAAGGCCGTCGCCGAACTGAGCGCAGCACGGTCCGGGGTGGTGTGGGTGCGCCGGATGCTGCCCACCGCCGACGTGCGCCAACTGCTCTCCGCCGCCACGGTGTTCGTCTGCCCGTCGGTGTACGAGCCGCTCGGGATCGTGAACCTGGAGGCGATGGCCTGCGGCACCGCCGTGGTGGCCTCGGACGTCGGCGGTATCCCGGAGGTCGTGGCCGACGGCGAGACGGGCCTGCTCGTGCACTTCGACGAGCACGAGGTCGAGAAGTTCCGCACCGGTCTCGCCGGGGCGGTGAACACGCTGCTGGCACACCCGGACCGGGCCGCGGCGATGGGAGCGGCGGGGCGGGCGCGGGCCGAGCGGCAGTTCTCGTGGGAGCAGGCCGCCGCACGCACCGTGGAGATCTACCAGGGGCTGTAGGCCGGTCGCCGTCAGCGCGAGCGGGTGCCGGCGGCGCGCGCCCTGGCCCGGTGCGCGGCCACCGCGGAACGGTTGGCGCACGCCGGCGAGCAGTAGCGGCGGGCGGCGTTGCGAGACGTGTCGGCGAACACCTTCATGCATCCCTCCGCAGCGCAGCGCCCGTGCCGGTCGATGCCGTACTCGGACACGAGCATCGCCAGCGCGAACGCGGTGCTGGCGCGCAACCGGTCCACGACGTCCGCCTCGGGCGGCGAGTAGTGCAGATGAAAGCCCTGTCCGTCGTGGTTGGACAGGTGTGGCTCGACCCGGACGTCGGCGAGCAGCGCGTTGACCGCCACGGCGGCCTCCTCGACGTCCGACACGTCGAACACCGTGCGCAGCCTGCGTGCCCACGCGCGCAGGGCGGGCTCCACCGATGCCGGCGCTCCCCCGGCGAGGTAGCCGTTGGCCACCAGCACCGTCCTCATCCGGTCGGGCGACTCCTCGTCGACCTCCGGCTCCTCGACCCGGCTCGCGGAGACCTCGTTGACGAGCTCGACGGCTGCGCCCAGCGCGTCACTGCGGTAACCGATGAAGTTCACTGGCCTATTACACCCCACCCGAATCCGCTGTAACCTCTCAAACGAGGATACCTATTACAGGAGGGCGGCGCCGATGCGGTGCGAACGCTGTGGATGGCCGGTCGACGAGGCGGTGATCCTGTCCACCCACTCCACGTCTCAGGGGTGGGTGCGCTACCGGCGCTGCGTCTGCGGCACAGTCTCGATCCAGCTCGTCACGCTCGACGGGCAGAGCGGCACGCTGGCCGAGGCGGCGGGCCGGCGGTAGCGCGCTGCATCCAGGGTCGCCGACACGCACAACGCAAACGGCACCGGCGGACGGGTGCGGGACCGTTCGCCGGTGCCGTTCGAGAGAACCGGGCACCCCCCTCGCGCGGGGCTCGTGCTCGTCAGCCAGAGGCGGCCTTCAGCGCGTCGCCGAGGTCGCTTGCCTCCTCGGCAGACATCTCGACGACCAGGCGGCCGCCACCCTCCAGGGGGACGCGCATCACGATGCCCCGACCCTCCTTGGTCACCTCCAGGGGACCGTCGCCGGTCCGGGGCTTCATCGCCGCCATCTCCTGCTCCCTCCGTCGTCGTTTGCAGGGTGCGCCGCTGCGCCGGGGGAAGCGCGCGGCGGGGATGCTGCGAACATCTTTCCTCATCCGCCGGACAGGGGTGTAACCGGAGCGATCAACTCCCCGATGTGTGCCCGGAGTGGTCACAGGGACGAGGCACGCCAACACCCTGCGACATGATCGTCGACGAGCCCGGCCGCCTGCATCAGCGCGTAGCACGTGGTGGGCCCGACGAACCGCATTCCGCGCCTCTTGAGCTCCTTGGCCATCGCCGTGGACTCCGGCGTGGTGGCGGGCACCTCGGCGAGCGTGGCCGGGCGTGCACGGACGCCCGGATCGGGTGCGAACGACCACAGCAGCTCGTCGAGCGGCCGGTCCAGTTCCAGCACCTGACGTGCGTTGTGCACAGTGGCCTCGATCTTCGCCCGGTTGCGGACGATGCCGGCGTCGGTCAGGAGCCGGGCGACGTCCGCGTCGCCGAATCGCGCCACCACAGCGGGGTCGAAGTCGGCGAACGCGCGGCGGAACGCGGGCCGTTTGCGCAGGATGACGAGCCAGGACAGCCCGGACTGGAACGCTTCGAGGCTCAGCCGCTCGAACAAGGCGTGGACGCCGTGGAGCGGGCAGCCCCACTCGTCGTCGTGGTAGGCGATGTACTCCGGGGCGCTGCCGGCCCAGCCACAGCGAACCCGTCCGTCCAGCTCAGGCACCGGCGCGATACCTCGCCTCGCATAGCCGCGCCAGCCGCTGCAGGGAGTGGGCGACACCTGCGCGGAACGCGGGCCGCACGAGCGGCCAGCCCCACCGGCCGAGGGAGCCCAGCGGCAGGTCGAGCAGCTCCGACCACAGGACCCTGGACCGGGTGGGTGACAGCTCGATGACCTCGAACACCCCGTCGCCACGCACCACCTTGCCGGTGTGCCGCACGACGCAGCGCCGGGGCCCGTTCCCGGGGGGCTCGGTCCACTCGACGATCTCCATGGTGTCAGTGAACCCGAGGGGTCCGACACCGGTGACCGCGCGCAACCGCGCACCCTGCTCCCGGCCGTCACCTCCGCTGATGACGTGGACCCTCGTGCCGAGCATCCACTCGCCCTGCGCCTCCCAGTCCGTGACGGCACGCCACACGGCCTCGGCCGGCGCCTCGACGTCGACCGGCACCGTCAGCTCTCTCCGGGAACTCACCGCGCGCCCAGGCGCTGTATCAACCGCAAGTTCGCTCACCGGTCCCCGTCGCGCCACAGCCCGGTGCCGGCCAGCTCCGCCTCCAGCTCGGCGACCCGGGCCAGCAACCCGTCGCGTTCCACCCCGGCGCGGTCCAGCTCGTCGGCCAGCCGGTCGAGCACCCAGTCCACCTCGTCCATCCGGTAGCCACGCAGCGCCTGTTGGAACCTCAGCTCGCGGACGTCCTCACCGTCGAGTTCACCGGCCGGCAACCGGGTGGGCGTGGCGCCCGGAGGCAGCGGGGCCAGCTCCTCGCCACGCCCGAACACGACCGCGGCCAGCCCGAACACGGCCGCAGCCACCGCCGCGACGACCAACAGATAGATGAGCGCGGTCCCCACTCGGGCAATCAGACCACGGAGGCCCGGTCAGCGCACGAGCACCTCGCGCATCGGGGGTCGCTCGGTAAGGCCGATTTCCGTAACGGACGGCAACCATTCGCGGTCCACCTGCAGAAACTGCGTGATCGCCGCACCCGTGTCGGGCACTCCGCAGCGGGTGAGCGCGGCCGCGAGGATCTGCCGCGCCATCACCCCGAGCTGCAGCAGCGACCGGTTGCGGTGCTTGCGCACACCCAGATTGACCTGCGCCAGCGCATCGAGGCCCGCCGTGGCGTAGGTGTCGAGCAGCAGCCCGATCTCCACGCCGTACCCGGCGGCGAACGGCACCGACTCGAGCAGTTCCCGCGTACCGGCGTACTCCCCGCCCAGCGGTTGGACGACACCGGCGAGCTCCGGTCGCAGCGCCGCGAGCAGTGGCCGCACGAGAAGCTCGGTGACCCTGCCGCCGCCGCTGTCCACCTCCGTGGTCTCCAGCCGCAGCGGACGCCGGTAGAAACCCTTGACCAGCGCGACGCCGGGCTCGGTGAGCAGCGGGCCGAGGAGCGCCGGGACGAACCCGGCGTCGAAGTCGACCAGATCGGAGTCGAGGTAGCAGATGATGTCGCCCGTGGTGGCGGCCAGCGATCGCCACAGCACCTCACCCTTACCGGGCACGGGCGTCAGGTCCGGGAGCACGTCGGTGCGCAGCACCACCGTGGCGCCTGCCGCGGCCGCGACCTCGGCCGTGCGGTCGGTCGACCCGGAGTCGGCGACCACCAGCTCGTCCACCAGCGGCCTCGGGCCCAGTGTCAGCGGCACGATCGCAGCGACGATCGCTCCGACGGTGGCCTCCTCGTCGAGCGCGGGCAGCACGACGGAGACCCGCCTGCCCTCCTTCGCGGCCACCAGCTCGTCGACGCGCCAGGCCGGTTCCTGCCACGTTCGACGGACGAACCACTCCTCGGTGATGCGGTCCATTGGACCCTCCTGCACGGTCGAAGGGGCAGCCTCGTTGCCATGACGCGGTCGGTGCCGGTCGGACGGCCGGTTGCGGACGACGCGGGCCGGTCGCGCGGCGCGCGAGCACTTCGAACCAACGGGTTGATACCCCGCGATCGGCGCGGTCATGCCGACGGTAGGTGGCGAAACCGCAACCTCGTGCTACGAACACGTTTCCGGTTGAGGCAGGTTTGCGATCTGCTGGTGGTTGCCTAGGCGAACGTCCGGGTGACCCGTTCCGGCACGCGATGACCGGTGATCGAGGCGACCATGTCGACGGTGCGCCGCGCCTCCATGACGTTGTGCACCCGGAAGATCTGCGCTCCGTGCCATGCGCAGATGGCCAGCGTGGCGAGCGTGCCTTCCAGGCGCTCGTACTTCGGGAGCCCGAGGGTCTCGCCGATGAAGTCCTTGTTCGACGTGGCCACGAGCACCGGCCTGCCCAGCGCCACCAGCTCGTCGAGCCGGCGGGTGAGCTCCAACGAGTGCCAGGTGTTCTTGTTGAAGTCGTGGCCCGGGTCGAGGATGATCCCGTCCTCCCGGACCCCTGCGGCGCGGGCGCGCTCGGCAAGGCCGACGAGGTAGCTCGTGACATCGCCGACGAGATCGGGGTAACGGACCCGGCGGGCATAGGTGCGCGGGGTGAGACCACCCGTATGGGTGCAGACGACCGCCGCATCGAACTCCGCCACGACGTCCACCAGCTCGGGGTCGTACCCACCCCAGGCGTCGTTGATGAGGTCGGCACCCGCGGGCAACGCGACACGTGCGACCTCGGCCCGCCAGGTGTCGACGCTGATCACGATGTCGGGATGAGCCGACCGCACGGCGGAGACCAGCCTCTCGACACGTGCGATCTCCTGGCTGGGCGTCACGTCCTCGCCCAGGCCGGCCTTGACCCCACCGATGTCGATGATGTCGGCGCCCTGCCCGACCATCTCCTCGACGTGGTCGAGCGCGCGTTCGAGCTCGTAGTCGCGCCCGGCGTCGTAGAAGGAGTCGGGGGTGGCGTTCACGATGCCCATGACGAGCCGCGCGGAGCTGTCGACGACCCGTGAGCCGAGGCGCATGTCAGGTCTCCTCAGGCTTCCAACAGGCGTCGAGGGCGGTGGTCACGTCGGTGGCGACCACGAGCCGCGACAGCGCCTCCGGCCGCACGAACCCACGCTCCCCCAGCCCGCGCACCCAGTCCAGGAGCCCTGTGTAGTGGCCGTCCGGGTCGAGCAGCACCACGGGTTTGGCATGCATCCGCAGATAGCCCGCGGTCCAGACCTCGAAGAGCTCCTCGCACGTCCCGATCCCGCCGGGCAGGGTGAGGAACGCGTCGGCGTGCGCCTCCATGAGCGCCTTGCGCTCACGCATGGTGTCGACCAGCAGCAGCTCGTCGGAGTCGTGGTCGGCCCACTCGAGCTCCACCAGCGCACGCGGAATCACCCCGGTGGTGCGTGCCCCGCCCGTTCGTGCCGCCGCACCGACCGCGCCCATCATGGCCGATCGCCCACCGCCGGACACCAGTTCCCAGCCGCGCGTGGCGATCTCCCGGCCCACCTCCGCGGCGAGCTCCAGGTAGTACGACGGGATGCCCTCGATCGAAGCGCAGTAGACGCAGACGGCGAACGAACCCTGCTTACCCGGTGTCGACCTTTCGCTCGCAAGCTCGCCCGGTGCCGACGTCTCGCTCGCAAGCTCGCCCGGTGCCGACGTCTCGCTCGCAAGCTCGCTCAATGCGCTTCCTCCCACGCCCGCCACGCCTCCTGAACGATCTTCACGGCGTCGTCGACGTCGTCGGTGACGTGCAGGAGGGACAGGTCCTTCTCACCGACCTTGCCGCTCTCGTGCACGGTGCCCGAGATCCAGTCGTAGAGCCCGCCCCAGTACTCGCTGCCCAGGAGCACCACGGGGAACTTGGTGACCTTCTTCGTCTGCACCAGGGTGAGCGCCTCGAACAGCTCGTCGAGGGTGCCGAAGCCGCCCGGCAGGCAGACGAACGCCTGCGAATACTTGACGAACATCGTCTTGCGGGCGAAGAAGTAGCGGAAGTTGATGCCGACGTCGACCCAGTCGTTGAGCCCCTGTTCGAAGGGGAGCTCGATGCCGAGCCCGACGGAGAGGCCGCCCGCCTCGGAACAGCCCTTGTTCGCGGCCTCCATCGCACCGGGGCCTCCCCCGGTGATCACCGCGAACCCGGCCTCCGCCAGCGCCGCACCCAGCTCCTGGCCCTGGGCGTACTCGGGATGGTCGCGAGGGGTGCGGGCGGACCCGAACACGGTGACGGCCCGAGGCAGCTCGGCCAGCATGCCGAAGCCTTCGACGAACTCGGCCTGGATGCGCAGCACCCGCCACGGGTCGGTGTGCACCCAGTCGCTGGGGCCGCGGGAATCCAGCAGCCGCTGGTCGGTGGTTGAGCTCTCGTTGCGGTACTCACGTCGCAGTACCACGGGGCCCCGTTGCTTCTGCTCGGGCTGCGTCCTGTCGGAGCTCCCGTTCCCCCTCGCGGTCATGTCAGTCAGAGTAATGAGATCCGTACCGTCCGCGCCCGCACCCGCCCACCGGCTCTCAGGGAGCCAGGAACCGCCGCAGGACGGCCACGGCGTCGGTGATCTGCCGCGTGTCGACGTGCTCCTCGCGGGTGTGCGCGAGGTTCGGGTCGCCGGGCCCGTAGTTCACCGCGGGGATGCCGAGCGCAGCGAAGCGCGACACGTCGGTCCAGCCGAACTTCGCCGACGGCGTGGCGCCGGTCGCCGCGATGAACTCGGCGGCGGCGGGCTCCGTCAGGCCGGGCAGCGCACCGGGCGCGAGATCGGTGACGGCCAGCTCGAACCCGTCGAACACCTCGCGCACGTGCGCCTCTGCGGCCGCACCGTCCCGGTCGGGTGCGAAGCGGAAGTTCACCGTGACCACGCACTCGTCGGGGACGACGTTCATGGCCACGCCACCGTCGATCCGGACGGCCTGCAACCCCTCCCGGTAGACGCAGCCGTCGATGTCGACCTCACGCGCGGTGTAGGCGTTCAGACGCTCGAGCACCGCGGCCGCGGCGTGCACCGCGTTGCTGCCGTGCCACGACCGTGCCGAATGGGCGCGCCGCCCGCGCGTGGTGATCTCGGCGCGCAGAGTTCCCTGGCAGCCCGCCTCCACGCCCGCGTTTGTCGGCTCGGCCAGGATCGCGAGGTCGGCGCGCAGCCAGTCGCGGTGCTCGCGCTCGATCCGGTTCAGCCCGTTGCGGGCGGCCTCCACCTCCTCGCAGTCGTAGAACACGAGCGTGAGGTCGTGGCGCGGGTCGGTGAGGGTGGCCGCGAGGTGTGCGAGTACCGCGTCCCCGGACTTCATGTCCGTGGTGCCGCAGCCGTAGAGCAGCTCGCCCTCGCGCCTGCTGGGCACGTTGTCGGCGATCGGCACGGTGTCGAGGTGACCGGCGAGCAGCACCCGCCGCTCGCGCCCGAGGTTCGTCCTGGCCAGCACCGCGTCGCCGGAGCGGAGCAGTTCCAGATGGGGAGCCTGCTTCTGCAACGCCAGCTCGACGGCATCGGCCAGCGTGGCCTCGTCGCCGGAGACGCTCGGCACGTCGACCAGCGCGGCGCACAGGTCGATGGGATCGGAGGTGAGGTCCAGCACGGGGATCGTCACGAACGGCGACGCTACCTCCAGAGCCGTCGGGCGGCCCGCGGTCACCGCCCCGTGCCGGATACCGTTGGCCGCTGTGAGCACCGCACCGCGCCGGGAGGGCGCCTCCGGTACCGGCCTCGCCACCGTCACCGTGCCCACCGACGGCACCGAGGGCGTCGTCCTCGACACCTGGTTCCCCGCGCCGGCACTCGGCGGGCAGGCACCGGACGTCGCGGCCGACCTCGAGCACCTCGTGGGCACCGACGAGGCACGCCGGGTACGCACCGTCGTGGTCCGCACGGCCATCGAGTCGCTCGCCGACCCGCCTGCCGACCCGCACGACGTGTACCTGCGGCTGCACCTGCTCAGCCACCGCATCGTCGCACCCCGCGAGGCGAACCTCGACGGGGTCTTCGGGCTGCTCGCCAACGTCGTGTGGACCGACCAGGGTCCGTGCGCGGTGCCGGGCTTCGAGCTCACCCGCGCCCGCCTGCGCGCCCGCGGGCCGGTCACCGTGCTCGGTGTGGACAAGTTCCCCCGGATGGTCGACTACGTGATCCCCACGGGCGTCAGGATCGCCGACGCCGACCGGGTGCGGCTGGGAGCGCACCTGGCCGAGGGCACCACCGTCATGCACGAGGGCTTCGTCAACTACAACGCGGGCACGCTCGGTGCGTCGATGGTCGAGGGGCGGATCTCGGCGGGCGTCGTCGTCGGTGACGGCTCCGACGTCGGTGGCGGCGCGTCGATCATGGGCACCCTCTCCGGGGGCGGCAAGGCGGTGGTGTCGGTGGGCAAGCGGTGCCTGCTCGGGGCCAACGCCGGGATCGGCATCTCGCTGGGTGACGACTGCGTGGTCGAGGCCGGGCTGTACGTCACCGCGGGCACCAAGGTGGTCCTCCCGTCCGGGGAGACGGCTGCCGCCCGCACCCTGTCCGGGCAGGACGGCATGCTGCTGCGCCGCAACTCGGTGACCGGCGCCGTCGAGGTGCTGGCCCGCACCGGTGAGGGGATCGCACTCAATACCGCCCTGCACCACAACTGACGGGTCAGGCGACCGGTCGGTCGCCGATCCGCCAGATCGCCCAGGCCTGGAGCGCGGCCGCGGCCAGCAGCACCGCGATCGCGGCGGGGAAGCCCTTCGTGAGGTCGATCAGCACTCCCATCAGCAACGGGCCGAGGCCCGCGCTGATGTACCCGACACCGAGCGCGAGCCCGCTGGTGGCCGCGTTCGCCGCACCGTCGGGTGTGCGCCAGGCGATCACGGTGAGGCCGAGCGGGAATCCGGCCCCGACCCCGATGCCCAACAGCACCGCCCACATCCACGGGACGGCGGTACCCGGCATCGGAAACAGCATCACGCCGAGCGTGCCGACCGCGACGCAGCCGAGCGTCAGCCCGGCCCAGAACCGCCAGCGCCGGTGCCGCTCCGCGAGGGTCGGGGCGATGAGAGCAGCGGGGATCTGCGCGACGCTCCACACGGCGAGCAGCAGGCCTGCGCGTTGCGGGCTCCAGCCGTGCGACTCGTAGTACGGCGGCAACCAGGTGATCCAGCCGTAGAACAGCAGTGATGTACCGGCCTGGTAGCAGGCTGCGATGCGGGCGAACCCGTGGCGCCATGGCAGCGGATGACGTACGGCGGTCCGGTCGGGCGCGCCCACGCGCCGCGCCACCGGCACCCAGATCACCACGGCGAGCGCAGCGGGCACGGCCCACACCGCGAGCGAGAACGACCAGCCCCCGAGCGCCGCTGCCAGCGGCACGGCCACGGCGCTCGCGACCGTGGCGCCGATCGCCATCGAGACCACGTAGCCGCCGGTGACGGCGCCTGCCCGCTCCGCGAGATGTTCCTTGACGACACCGGCGAGCAGCACGCCGGCAAGCCCGATACCGAGCCCGACCAGCAGGCTCCCCACGATCAGCGAGGCCAGCGCCGGAACGCCGCGCACCACGCTGCCCAGCGCGAGGATCACGACGGAGACGCCCAGAGCACGTTCCCGGCCGAACCTGGCGCCCAGCGCGGAGCCTGCGAAGGAGCCGACAGCCATCATCAACACGGCGGAGGCCTGCACGAACCCCGCGACACCCGAGGACGTCCCGAGATCTTCGCGGACGGTCTCCAGAAGGGGTGGGTAGCCCGCCAGGGCCGCACGGAGGTTCACCGCGAGGGCGAGCAACCCGAGCAGCACGACGGCCGGCCGGACTGTTCCCGCTCCGGCCCCGCTGGACGACGTTGTCCCGGAGCCGGTGGTCACGCCGCTGGTAACCGCTCCGCCGCCGCCGCGATCCGCTCGTCGGACGCGGTGAGGGCGACCCGCACGTGCTGGGTTCCGGCCGGCCCGTAGAACTCGCCTGGCGCCACCAGGACACCCTGCTTCGCCAGCCTGTGCACCGTCAACCGGGAGTCCTCCCCCGCGGTGGCCCACAGGTACAACCCGGCCTCGGAGTGGTCCACGCGCATGCCGGCGGCCTCCACCGCGGCCCGCAGCGTGGCCCGGCGCCGGACGTAGATCTCGGCCTGCGCCGTCACGTGCGCGTCGTCGGACGTCGCGGCGGCCAGCGCCGCCTGCACCGGCCGCGGGACCATCATGCCGATGTGCTTGCGCAGCTCCAGCAGGCTGGCGACCAGCGCTGGGTCACCCGTGACGAACGAGGCGCGGTAACCGGCCATGTTCGAGGTCTTCGACATGGAGTGCAGGGCCAGCAGGCCCTCGTGGGAGCCACCGCAGACGTCGGGATGCAGCACCGACACCGCACGCTGTTCGGCGGGCGCGAGCGAGAGGTAGCACTCGTCGGACGCCACCACGGCTCCGCGCTCGCGGGCCCACTCCACGACCTTGCGCATGTGCTCGGCCGGCAGCACCCGCCCCGTCGGGTTGGAAGGAGAGTTCAGCCAGACCAGGGCAACCCGCTGCGGACCCAGCGCGATGGTGGAGTCCGAGCGGACGAAGTCGGCACCGGCCAGCCGGGCACCGACCTCGTAGGTCGGGTAGGCCAGCTCCGGGATCACGACCGTGTCGCCCGCACCGGCGCCCAGCATCGTCGGCAGCCAGGCCACGGTCTCCTTGAGACCGATCGTGGGCACGACCGCGACCGGATCGACCGTGACGCCGAACCGGCGGGCCATGGCGCCCGCGATCGCCTCGCGCAGTGAGTCGGGTCCGTGGGTGGTCGGATAGCCGGGGACGTCCGCAGCCGGGCCGGTGAGCGCTGACCGCACCACGTCCGGAACGGGGTCGACGGGAGTGCCCACCGACAGATCCACGATCCCGCCGGGGTGGGCCTTGGCGAGCTTGGTGTCCTCGGCGAGGGAATCCCAGGGAAAGTCCGGGAGGTCGATCTTCACCATGCTGCAGCGGCTGTCACAGGTTCGAGTCTCCTCACTCGTCGTGCTGCTGCGGCGGCAGGCTCAGCGCGGGCTCGACGTCGCGCTCGACCTTGCCGATCTTCGACGCACCGCCGGGCGAGCCCAGCTCGTCGAAGAAGTCGACATTCGCCTTCGTGTACGCGCTCCACTGCTCGGGGACGTCGTCCTCGTAGTAGATCGCCTCAACGGGGCAGACCGGCTCGCACGCTCCGCAGTCGACACACTCGTCAGGGTGGATGTAGAGCATCCGGCCGCCCTCGTAGATGCAGTCCACCGGACACTCCTCGATGCACGCCTTGTCCAGTAGGTCGACGCAGGGCTCGGCGATCACGTAGGTCACGGGTGGTCCTCCACTCGGGCGTTCAGATGGGTTCCAGTATGTCCCGGCTGCCGTTTCGAGCGGGAGTCGGGGGAGTGTGACGAGGCTCGTACCGGCAGGCGGATCCTGGACAGATGGCGCTGGTGGAGATAGCGAGCGAGCTCATCGGCGAGCGGGTGTCGCTGCGGTACCGGATCGGCGACCGCGACGGCAGGCCGCTCTACACCGACGCCGTCGGCGAGCTCCGTACGGACGGCCCTGGTGCGGTGCTGGTGGAGACCCGGCGCGGCCCCGTCCGCGTCGAGCGCGCCGCCGTGGTCGCCGTGCGCGTCGTGCCACCCGCGCCACCACGACGGGCCCCGCTTGCTGCGGTGACACGGCTCGAGGCCCTCTGCGCGGACGCCTGGCCCGCCGTGGTGGACCGGCCGCTCGGTGCCTGGCGCCTCCGCGCCGCGGACGGCTTCACCGGCCGGGCCAACTCCGCGCTCGCGATCGGGGACCCGGGGATGCCCGTCCCGGCGGCCCTCGACGCCGTGCGCGCCTTCGCCCGCGAGCACGGGATACGGGCACGCGTGCACGTCCCGGTGGGCTCGCCGTGGGACAAGGCGGTGGCGGCCGAGGGCTGGGGGCTCGACGTGGCACACGAGAGGGGCGCTGAGGTCGCGGTGCTGGTGGCGCCGCTGCGGGGCACCCTCGACCCGCGTGTGGAGCTGCCCGAGCGTCCCTCCGACGGGTGGTGGCGGCTGGCGCTCGGCGCCCTCCCGACGGCTGCGCAGCGGCACGTCCTGGATCCGGGCGGCGATCCTCGCACCGCGTTCGGCCAGATCACCGGCCCGGACGGGACGGTCATCGGGTCGGTGCGGGCGACCGTGGTGGAGGACCACCTGCACGTGTCCGTGCTGGAGGTGGCACCGGCGGCACGGCGGCAAGGGCTCGCGACGGTGTTGCTCGCCTCGGCGGCGGAGTGGGGCCGCGAGCACGGCGCGCGCTGGGCAGTGCTGCAGGTGGCGCTGCACAACACGGGGGCGGTGGCGCTCTACGACCGGCTCGGCTACGTGGAGCATCACCAGTACCGCTACCTCGTGCCCCCGGCCGGCTGAGGCTGCCTGGTCACCTGCTCTGCAGGCGCTTCTCGGCCTCACGCGCCGCCCGCTTGAGCCCCGACCACTCACCGAGGTACTTCCCCACCGCTCCGACCACCGGCAGCATCCCGAGGCCCTCGTGCAGGAAGTTCCCGTGCGGGCGCTTGTCCAGCTCGTCCTCCACGGCGAGCAGGGCTCGCCCGAGCCGCCATACCGCGTTCGCTACGCGCCTCACCGTGGGCGGTCGCCCCGGATCGTCGAGGTCGCCGGTCAGTTCGGCGGCGCGCGCGTCGGCAGCGACGTCATCCGCCGTGCTCGGCGGCCGCACCGTCAGATCGCGCTGGAACATCACCCCGCCCAGCAGCTTCACGAGCTCTTCCTCGTCGTGGACGCCGTGCTCACCCGCGATCGCGACGAGCAGCAGCCCCTGCCCCGCGGCGCCGAGCACCTTCGACAGCGGCAGCCGGCTCAGCCACGCTCCGCCCAGCCCGGGAACAGCGGCGACCAGGGTGGTGAACCGGCCGACGCGATGCACCCACCAGCGCGAACGGGCCGGGACGCCCATCGCAGCCCATGCCGCGGTGCCGGGCACCTCGACGGCGGCCACCATGTCGAGCAGCTTCTCCCCCAGTCCGCGCTCGCCGTTGTCGGAGGACAGCACGCGCGCCCGCAGATCGAACGGGTCGGACTCGCGCAGGCCCGTGAGCACCGGACGGGTCGCGCGCACGAACGGCCGTAGCACCGCGACGATCGCCGAGTCGGGGATCGCCTCAGCCACCGTTCCTCCCGTGCTCCGAGTTGAGCACGCTCCGCAGGGCCCACAGCCCCGCCCCGATACCACCGATGACCAGCAGGAGCGATTGCCACGTGGCGGGCAGCATCACGTCACCGCCCGGACCGGTGAGACCGAGTACCGCGACTGCGACCACCCACGCCAGCAGCGGCGCCCCCGCCCGTGACGGCCGTGGGTCGACCTCGGCGGCCCGGAACACGAGCCACGGCACGATCAGCACCGAGAGCACCACGCCCACCGGCACCGGCACACCACCTGCGTAGAGCGGCGTCAGCACCAACCCCAACGCGCCCAGCAACACGCCGTCGAGGACGAGCAGCCCGAGCACGGCGCCGTCGGACGTCGTGGGCGGCCCAGGCTTCACGGGCTCACTCATCGCCGTCGCCGGACCCATCGCCGGCACCGGCATCGGCGAAGAGGTCCTCGATCAGATCCTTCGCGGGCCCACCGGCGTCGTCGGCCGCCACGTACTCCTCCACGTCGAGCAGCGGTTGGGCAACGAGGTTGCTCATGGCGAGCGCGATGACGTCGCCGCTGTCCCAGAGCGCGATCTGGGTGGCGTGGGCCCGCATGGCCGCGATTCGTGCCCGGCGCTGCCCACTGACGTCGACGCGCGCGCTGATCGCCTTGTCGGGCACGCTGGGCAGCTCGTCGGGCACTGGCAGGCGGAACGGCAGCCCGGTGGCCGTGGCGAGTGTGGCCAGCCCGGCGTCGAGTGTGGAGCGGGCGATCACGCTGAAGTACAGTTTGGCCGGCACGCGCGCCACCGCGGCCACGGTGATCTCGTGGGCGCGGACGTGGTCGGGATGGCCGTAGCCGCCGTCGGCCGCGTACGTCACCACCACCTGGGGGCGCACCTCGTCCAGCACCGCGACCAGCGCGTCCACCTGTTCTGCGAACGACTCCGGGCGCGCGAACGCCCGCGGATGCAGGTGCTCCGGTGTGGCGGCACGGACACCGTGGCCTGCGAGTGCCATGCCCGAGTCGCGCCAACGCCCCACGCCGCCGAGGAACCGGTGGTCCCGCACGCCCAGTGCGGCGCAGGCGCCGGCGAGCTCACCGATCCGGTAGCCGCCGAGCTGGTCGGACTCGTCGGGGGCGAGCAGTGCGAGCTCCGGCGGGATCACCTCGCCCTGCTCGCCGAGAGTGCAGGTCACCACGGTGACCGAGGTGTCCGCCTCGGCCGCGTAGCGCGCGATCGTGCCGCCGGTGGCGAGCGTCTCGTCATCCGGGTGGGCGTGCACCAGCAGCAGCCGGCGCCGGGGAACGAGCGTCACGAGCGCACTCTACGGGCGGCCCCGGCGGTGCGCTGATCACGCCGCCCGCCGGGCCCCGTCGCCGGTCGAACGCTCGCTCCCACGTCAGATCAGGCTCTTGCGCTCCGCGTAGTGGCACGCAGCCGGGTGGCCCTGGCCGCGGTCCACCAACTGCGGGATCTCGTCCACACACCGGCTGCGCTCGGCGTCGCTCAGCTCAGCGGCGAACTTCGGGCAGCGCGTGCGGAACCGGCACCCGCTGGGCGGGTCGGCCGGGCTGGGCACGTCGCCGACCACCGTGATCCGCTCCCTGGCCCGCTGCTTGCGCGGGTCGGGCAGCGGGATCGCCGAGATGAGCGCCTGGGTGTAGGGGTGTGCGGGGCCCTCGAACAGCTCGCTCGCCGTGCCCGTCTCCACGATCCGCCCCAGGTACATGACGGCGATCCGGTTGGCGATGTGGCGCACCACCGACAGGTCGTGCGAGACGAACAGGTAGGACAGGCCCAGCTCGGCCTGCAGCTCGTCGAGCAGGTTGAGCACGCCCGCCTGGATCGAGACGTCGAGGGCGGACACCGGCTCGTCGAGCACGAGCACCTTGGGCCGCAGGGCGAGCGCACGGGCCACCCCGATCCGCTGGCGCTGCCCGCCGGAGAACTCGTGCGGGAACCGGTTGCCGTGCTCGGGCTTGAGCCCGACCGTGCGCAACAGGTCCTGCACCGCGGTGCGTCCGCCCCGGTCGTACCGGTCGTGGATGCGCAGCGGCTCGGCCACGATCTCGTTCACCGGCATCCGCGGATCGAGCGACGCGTAAGGGTCCTGGAACACGATCTGCAGGTCCTGGCGCAGCGCGCGCATCTTCTTCGGCGGCAGCGTGGTGAGGTTGGTGCCGTCGTAGAGCACCTCGCCCGACGTGGCCTCGATGAGATTCAGGACCATCCGCGCCGTGGTCGACTTGCCACAGCCCGACTCGCCGACCAGCCCGAGCGTCTCGCCACGACCGAGGTCGAACGACACGTCACACACGGCGTGCACCGTGCCGACCTGGCGGCGGATGAGACCCGTCGAACGGATCGGGAAGTGCTTGACCAGGTTGCGGGCCGACAGGATCGGCTCGGAACCGGCAGGGGACGAACCACCCTGGTCTATCGCCGGCGCTGTCATGCTTGCCCCTCGTCCTCGCTCACGAAGTGCGCGAGCGCCTCCGTGTCGACCACCTCGGTCTCGAACACGTCGCCAGGGCTCGCGCCGACGAGGGCGTCGGAGCGGTGGCAGGCAGCGAGGTGACCGGGCCCCGTGGTGATCTCCAGGTTCGGCTCGACCTCGTCGCAGATGGCCACGGCCAGCGGGCAACGCGGGGTGAACGGGCACCCCGGCGGCATGTTGACCACGGAGGGCGGCGAACCCTCGATCGGGGTGAGCCGCTCGCTGGGCCGGTCGAGCCGTGGCAGGCTGCCCAGCAGCCCGAACGTGTAAGGCATCCGCGGGGTGTAGAACACGTCCTCCGCGGTGCCGACCTCCACCAGCTTGCCCGCGTACATCACCATCACGCGGTCGGCCTGGCCTGCGATGACGCCGAGGTCGTGCGTGATCAGCACCATCGCGGCGCCGGTCTCCTGCTGCGCGAGCTGCAGGGCGTCCATGATCTGCGCCTGCACCGTGACGTCGAGCGCGGTGGTGGGCTCGTCGGCGATGATCACGTCGGGGTCGTTGGCCATCGCGATCGCGATCACCACGCGCTGGCGCATCCCGCCCGACATCTCGTGCGGGTAGTTCTCCAGGCGCTGGCGCGGGTTCGGGATGCGCACCGTGTCGAGCAGTTCGGCGGCCCGGTCAAGGGCGGCGGCCTTGCTGACGTCGTGGTGCGCGCGGACGGCCTCGGCGATCTGGTAGCCCACCGAGTACACCGGGTTCAGCGACGTCATGGGGTCCTGGAAGATCATCGCCACGCTGCGCCCGCGCACCGTGTTCAGTTCCGACTCCGGCGCGCCCAGCAGCTCCTTGCCCCGGAAGCGCACCGAACCCGACACCTGCGCGTTGCCCGGCAGCAGCCCCATCACCGCGAGCGAGGTGACGGACTTGCCGGAGCCGGACTCCCCGACGATCCCGAGGACCTCTCCGGCGCGCAGCCCGTAGCTGACTCCGCGCACCGCCTGCACCAGGCCGTCGTCGCTCGGGAAGCCGACGGTGAGGTCGCTGACCTCCAGTACGAGCTCGTGTGCGGCACCGTTTCGCCGAGTGGTCGCGGTGGTCGAGACGGCGAGGGGGTCCTCCGTCACTGGCGCACCTTCCTCTGCTGCGGGTCGAGCGCGTCGCGCAGACCGTCACCGATGAAGTTGATGGTGAGGGCGATCAGGATGATGAACAGCCCGGGGAAGTAGAAGAGCCACGGCCGGGTGGTGAGCGCCGTCTGTGCCTGGCTGACGAGCAGGCCGAGCGACGTGTCGGGGGTCTGCACGCCGAAGCCCAGGTAGGACAGCGCCGTCTCCAGGAGGATGGCGAGCGCGACGAGAATCGTCAGGTTGACCAGAATCGCGCCGAGCGCATTGGGCACGAGGTGACGCACGATGATGCGGGTGTTCGTGGCACCGAGCGCTCGGGCGGCTTCGATGTACTCCTTCTCCCGCAGCGACAGCACCACTCCGCGGGAGACGCGCGAGACGTACGGGGCGTAGAGCACCGCGATGACCAGCGCGATGAGGTACCAGGTGCCGCCGAAGTTGTGCGCGAGCATCGCCGCCACCGCGATCAGCGGCAGGGTCAGCACAAGGTCGGCGAGACGCATGAGCAAGGAGTCGGTGCGGCCACCGAAGTAGCCCGCGAGCGAACCCCAGATGGTGCCGACCACCGTGGCGAACACCGCGACGGACACCGCCACCTGCAGGGAGATCCGGGTACCGCGCAGAACCTCCGCGAACTGGTCCTTGCCCACGGAGTCGGTGCCGAAGGGGTGGTCGAGCGACGGGGGCTGGGAGTTGTCCGGGGTGATGTCACCCGCCTGGTAGTGCCAGAGCCACCCGCCCACGTAAGCGAGCAGCACCAGGAACACCAGGACGACGAGGCTGATCATCGCTGCCCGGTGCTGCAGGAACCGCCGCAGCACCAGCTGCGCCTGGCTGCGCTCGGCCACGGTGAACTCGCGCTCGGCCGCACGCTCCCGGCCGGGGCCGGGGCCGGGGCCGGGGGCCGGCACGGGCGGTGTCTCCGGCGTCGGGGCTACCTCACGCATAGCGGATCCTGGGGTCGAGTACGCCGTAGAGCAGGTCGGCGATCAGATTGAACAACACGACGATGACTCCGGTGAGGAGCAGCCACGACGAGGCGGCGTAGACGTCCTCGGTGCGGATGGCGTTCAGCAGGAAGTCGCCCATGCCCTTCCACTGGAAGACGGTTTCCGTGACGACCGCGCCACCGATGATGGAGGCGATGTCCAGCGCGGTGACCGTGGTGAGCGGGATGAGCGCCGTCCGCAGAGCGTGCTTGACCATGACCGTGCGGCGCGAGAGCCCCTTCGACCGGGCCAGCCGCACGTAGTCGCTGTTCATCACCTCGAGCATCGAGGCGCGCGTGAACCGGCTCCAGGACGCGTAGGAGATCAGGGCGAGCGCGATGGTGGGCAGCACCATGTGCCCGAGCACGTCGACGATCTGCGCGCCGGTGCCCGCTGGTGGTGGGATCGACGTAGCGCCGATCGTGTAGATCACCTGGGCGTCGACGGCCTTGTTGAACTCGATCCCGCCCTGCTTGAGCAGGATGGCGAGCCAGAACGACGGCATGGCGAGGAACAGGAAGCCGAGGAACGTGGTGGTGTAGTCGGTGGCCGTGTACTGCTTCACGGCGCTCAGCACACCTACGACCACGGCGAGGATCAGCGCGATCACCATCGCGAGCGCGATCAGCCGGATCGTCACCCAGAACCGGGTGCCGAGCTCGGCACCGATGTTCTGGGTGGAGATGACCGACGGGCCGAAGTCTCCGTGGAGCAGACCGCCCAACCAGGAGAAGTAGCGAGGGATCAGCGGCTGGTCGAGGTGCAGCCGCGCCGTCTCGGCGGCGATGACGTTGGGGGGCGCCGGTGGGTTCCTCTCCAGGAGCGGCGCCAGTGGGTTGCCGGAGCTGACGCCCAGCGCGAACACGATGAACGAGGCGAGCAGCAGGATCGGGATCGATATGAGGATCCTGCGCACGGCGAAAGCGAGCATGGAGGTCGTCCTGCTTCTTCCGGGCGGGAGGGCGGCCGGTGGGCGGCTGCAGGTGAGCACCGCCCTTGTTGACTAGTCAAGGCTACGACCCGGTGGGGTACCCGTGACGGCCGGCCGTCACGGGTACCCCACGGGTAGGTCAACTGGAGGTCTTGATGCCCCACTCCGACAGGTTGTAGGTGATGCCGTCGAGCGAGGAGTTGTTGCGGACGTTGCCGATATTGTTCTGCACCGCGGCCAGCGTCGGCTTCTGGTACAGCGGCAGCACGTACGCGTCCGCGGACAGCATCTCGTCGGCCTGGTTGAGCTTGGCCGTGGCCTCGGACGGGTCGGTGGACGCCGCCGCCTCGTTGATCAGCTGGTCCATCGCGGGGTTCTGGTACTTGCCGTAGTTGCTGCCCGAGTTCGACAGCCACAACTGCTGCGCACCGCCGAAGGGGTACGGCGACTGGATCCAGCCGAACACGATCACGTCGTAGTCACCCGACGAGGTCGTGTCACCGAGCGAGTCGGTGGTGGTGATGTCGATATTCACACCCAGCTGCTTGGCGTAGCCGGCGAAGAGCTCGCACTCGTTCTGCCGCACGGCGTTGCCCGTGGTGTAGCGCATGCGCAGCGCCGGGACGGCCTGGCCGTCCGGGGCCACCAGCGCGGTGCCGACGCCGGTGTAACCCGCGTCGGTGAGGATCTTCTTCGCCGCCTCGATGTCACCGGTGCCCTGGCCGGTGGCGGTGATGTTGTCCTGGTAGCCGTCCTGCTGCGGGATGAACATGTGGTTGTTCAGGGGCTTGATGTCCTTGTTGAACTGCCCCACCGTCTTGTCGATGATCTCCTGGCGGTTCACCGCAGTGAACAGGGCCTGGCGCAGCGCCTTGTCGGCCAGGAACTTGTTCTGCAGGTTGAAGTCGAAGTGCTCCCAGGACAGACCCTGCCCCTGGTACTGCGAGACGTTCGGGATCTGCTGCAGCTGCGACACGAGGTCAACCTGCGGCTGCGGGAACAGCACCTGGACCTCGTTGTTCTGCAGCGCGATCGGCTCCTGTGTGGCGTCGGTGATGACCCGGAGGATGACCTGGTCCAGCTTGGGCTTGGTAGCGCCGTACCACTTCGGGTTGGGCACCAGCGTCAACGCCACGTTGTTCTGCCAGTTCTGCACCTGGAAGGCACCGCCGGACCAGTTCGGCACGGTCGCACCGAAGTAGTCGAACGCCGCCTTCAGGCCGGCCGGGGTGTTGAGGTCACCCTGCTGGGCACCGATGTGCGCGGGGAAGAGCGGGGCGTTCGAGCCGAAGAGGCTCTGCCAGTCGGTGTAGGGCTTGCTGTACGTGACGGCGACCGTCTTGCCGCCGTCGGAGCCGACGACACTGGTGACGAGGTCGTACCCGCCGTTGCCCGCCGTCTCGCAGTCGGGGCAGTCCCTGGTGTTCTGCCACTTCCAGTTCATCACGAAGTCGTCGGCCGCGATCGGCGTGCCGTCGTTCCAGACGGCCTCCGGCTTGATCTTGTACGTGACGGTGAACGGGTTGTCGCTGGTGACCTCGGCCGACGAAAGCAGGTCGGCGTTCATCGTCGACTTGAGGTCGGGCGCCGTGTAGAACGTGTACGGGGTCAACGGCCTGGTGGCCATGCCCGTCCAGTCGACGTTGCCCTCCGAGGAGATGACGTTCCAGTTGTCGATGTTCTTCTCGGACGCAACGGTGACCGTCCCGCCCTGCTGCAGCTGGTCGGCCGGCACCGAGTTGCAGGTGTTCGGGCTCGTCGCGCAGTCGGCGTAGACCCCGCCCTCCGAAGCGTCCTCACTCCCCCCGCCACCGCCACCGCACGCGGCGAGCACCAGCGCCGCCGCCGCGACCACCGCGGCAAGGGACGCAGCCCTCGTTCTGCTCATCGATTCCTGACCTCTCATCTACGGGACCGTCCTGGTCGGACGCTCGCATGCGCCAGGCGACTGACCCGGGTCATGTCGTCGAACCGGGCGTACCGACCCAGGGCACGGTAGGAACCGAGGTCTCACCCGTCACCCGAGGTTCACTGATCGTGATGAAAGGGTGATCAGGGCTGAACACACCGACACAATCAGATTACTTAGCGGTAACCCGTTCGGGGCGCATCATGTCACCCGTTCGTGGCACGCCAGCGCTGGGCCCCCGTCAATGGACCAGTGGACAGCGGCCCCGGAGTGACGCCAGTAGCCGCATCGGCCGCAGGTGTGCTGACGACCAGATTCTCGGGCTGGAAGAGCGGAAGAGCAGGCAACTGTGCCCACAGCACTCGTTCCACAACCGCCGCCGTGGTGGGCCGCGGGTCGGCCGACACCAGCTCGTCGAACAACGGCTGGAGCGCCGGGAAGCAGAAACCTGTCGGTGAACGGGGTGGATCGGGCACGAGCGCCGTGGGGTTCGGGCAACCGAAGTCCGACGCCAGTTCGGTGCCCAGATCGCCTCCGACCGTGCGCGGAAGGATGATCATGTCCGCCTCGACACTCCCGCCCGACGACGACGGCGACGGCGTCGATGTAGGCGACGAGGTCGGGTCGGACGCCGAAGTCGTCGGCGCGGCCGGAGTCGTCGGCGCGGCCGGAGTCGTCGAAGGAGTCAGCCGCGCGGCCCGCGGCACCGGCTGCAACTGGGTCGGGGCGGAGGTGGCGGATTCCGGCGTCGAGGTGGGCGTCGGGGTCGGGGTCGGGGTCGGCGTCACGGCCGGCACCTCCGACTGCCCGAACAGCTGCACGCCGGGTGGGGCGATCACCGTGACGTCGATCCCGGCCGCGTTCAGTTGCGCCGCGATCACCTGCGCCACACCCACGTCCTCGGGCCGTTCGGCAGCGGCCGCCAGCACGAGCTGGACCGGCTCACCGGCGAGGTCCCAGCGCCCCGTGGACGCGTCGCGCTTCCAGCCCGCCGCAGCGAGCAGCTGGGCCGCCGCCACCGGATCCGGGCGGAGCGGGGCGTCGGGAGGTGCGGTGGACGCGTAACCCGGCTCGGAAGGCGCGAGCCCGAAGGAGTCGGCCGGTAGCGCCTCTGGGGCCACGGTGTTGCGTAGCGCATCGCGGTCGACGAGGAACGCGATGCCGCGTCGTGCTCGCGGGTCGGACAGCGGACCGGAGTCTCCGCGCATGCCGAGCTGCGTGACGACGGGCTCCGGCGCGGGCTGCAGGTGAGGGGCGGGCTGCAGCCCCTGGAGGGCCGTCCGGATCGCCGGGGTCGATTCGGGCAGGGCCACGTCGACCTCGCCGCTCGCCAGGCCGGCGGCCAGCACCGGCCCGTCCATCCTGCGCAGCACGAGCCGGTCGAGCACCGTGGGCGTGTCCCAGTAGAGGTCGTTGCGATCCAGGACGATCTCACCGCGCGCCCGGTCCACCGACGAGATGCGGAACGGCCCGCCCGAGGCGGGTAGCCCGTCGCTGGTGGCTCCCGTCCACGAGCCCGGCGCGTCCTTGAGGATCGCCGCGGGCAGCAGGCCCGAGAAGAGGGTCTTCCACGCCGGGTAGGGCTGGGAGAACACGACGTCGACGGCCTTGCCACCGGCGCGCGAGCGCACGTCGGTGATCAACCGGTAGCCGGCGGCGTCGGCGACGCCCGGCTCACTGCGCATCCGCTCCCAGAGATAGACGAAGTCCTCCGCCGCGATGGGGGCGTTCGACGACCAGGCCGCCTCGAGGTTGAGCTCGTAGTTCACCGTGAACGGCGCGGTGGAGATCACCTTCGCGCTCGTCGCCACCGTGGTGTCGAGCTGCAGGACGCCGTTCGCGTCCGGGCGGAACACCGACGGCAGCACGAGCGTGGACAGCGCCGTGGTGACCGGCGACTGGTCGGCGAGCAGGTGCGGGTTGAACCCCGCACCCAGCTCGCTCACCCCGACGACGAGCTTGGTGGGCTCGGGCTGCGGCGACGGGACCGGCGCAGGCGGAGGTGGGGGCGCGACGGGGCTGTTCGTGCACGCCGCCAACAACACGGCGAGCAGCAGGAACAGCCCCACCCCCGTACGCCGTGCGAGCGGAACGTGCACCGACACCCTCGACCTCCACCTGGTCCGGCGAGCACTCCGCCCGCGGGCGGCCATCCTCGCACCGTCGCCGGGTGGCGCCGACCGGGCGGTCAGGAGACCGACCGGGCCCGCGAACGCTGCCGGGCCCGTGTGTGCGAATCGAGTTCGACCTTGCGGATCCGCACCGACTCCGGCGTGACCTCCACGCACTCGTCGTTGGCACAGAACTCGAGCGCCTGCTCGAGGTTGAGCACCGTCGGCGGGGTGAGCTTCACGAGCTCGTCGCCGGTGGAGGAGCGCATGTTCGTCAGCTTCTTCTCGCGGCAGATGTTGACCTCGAGGTCCTCCGCACGCGTGTACTCACCGATGACCATGCCGTTGTAGACGAGCGTGCCCGGCCCGACGAACAGCACGCCTCGGTCGGCCAGCTGGTCCACCGCGTAGGCCGTGACGGGCCCGGAGCGGTCGGAGATCAACGATCCGCGCAGCCGGGTGCGCAGCTCGCCGACCCACGGGCCGTAGCCGTCGAAGACGTGGCTGGCGATGCCGGCGCCGCGGGTGATCGTCAGGAACTCGGTGCGGAAGCCGATCAGGCCCCGCGACGGCACCCGGTAGTCCATGCGGACCCGCGTCTCGCCGTGGACCATCTGGTTCAGCTCGCCCTTGCGGCTGGCCAGAAGCTGGGTGACGGCGCCGAGGTGTTCGGTGGGCACGTCGCAGGACAGCTGCTCGAACGGCTCGTGCAGCTTGCCGTCGACCATCCGCGTGACGACCTCGGGCTTGCCCACGGTCATCTCGAAGCCCTCGCGGCGCATCGTCTCCACGAGCACGGCCAGCGCCAGCTCGCCGCGGCCCTGCACCTCCCAGGAGTCGGGACGCTCGGTGGGCAGGATGCGCAGGGAGACGTTGCCGACCAGCTCGGAGTCGAGCCTGCCCTTCACCTGGCGGGCGGTGAGCTTGGTGCCCGGGTGCTCGTCACGGCCCACGAGAGGCGAGGTGTTGATGCCGATCGTCACCGAGATCGCCGGCTCGTCCACGTGGATGCGTGGCAGGGCCACGGGGTTCTCGGGGTCGGCGAGGGTGTCGCCGATCGTGACGTCCGGGATGCCGGCAACGGCCACCAGATCGCCTGCGCTCGCCGACTCGGCCGGGACGCGGGTGAGCGCCTCGGTCCGCAGCAGCTCGGTGATCTTGACGCGCGTGACCTTGCCGTCGGAGGTGCACCACCCGACCTGCTGGCCCCTACGGATCACGCCCGCCCGGACCCGGCACAGCGCGATGCGGCCGAGGAACGGGGTGGCGTCGAGGTTGGTGACGTGGGCCTGCAACGGAGCGTTCGGGTCGTCAGCGGGCGGCGGGACCGTGGCGGCGATCACGTCGAAGAGCGACTCGAGGCCGGGCTCGTCGGGCAGGTCGCCGTCGGCCGGCCGCGTGCGCGACGCACGGCCCGCGCGCCCGCTGGCGTAGACGACCGGGAGGTCGAGCAGGAGGGCGGTGGTGGCCTCGTCGAGGTCGAGCTCGTCGGCCAGCTCCAGGAGGAGCTCGAGGCTCTCGTCGACGACCTCGGCGCACCGGGCGTCCGGCCGGTCGGTCTTGTTGACGACCAGCACGACGGGCAGGCCTGCGGCGAGCGTCTTGCGAAGCACGAAACGGGTCTGCGGTAGCGGGCCTTCGCTCGCGTCGACGAGGAGCACGACGCCGTCGACCATGGACAGCCCGCGCTCGACCTCGCCGCCGAAGTCGGCGTGGCCGGGGGTGTCCACGACGTTCACGGTCATGCCGTGCCAATTGATCGCCGTGTGCTTGGCGAGGATGGTGATGCCCTTTTCCCGCTCCAGGTCGCCGGAGTCCAGGACCCGGTCGACGAGTGCGGCACGCTCACCGAACGCGCCCGAGGCGCGAAGCATGGCGTCAACGAGAGTGGTCTTGCCGTGGTCGACGTGCGCGACGATGGCGACGTTGCGGAGCGAGGAGCCCGTCCCGCGGGTCTCGCGAGAACTGTCCGCGGGGGCCGCGAGAGTAGATGCTGCTGTGCTCACGATTCAGGATAGCCCGGCCGACACCCTGGTCCGCCGCGGGAGTGAGCGCAGCCTCAGCTGCCCTGGGCGGCCCCGATCCGCGATCCCCACCCCCTCGCAGCACCGCGCGCCGGCGCAGTGCCGCGCCGAGCGGCCGCAGCGGCACACGTCAGCTGAACCGATTCGGCCGCCAACGCGCCGAACGGCCACGGCCGGAGGCCGGACGGTCCCCACCGGGCGTCGCGGCGTGCGGGCGCCGGGACACGGTGACCGGCCGACCGGCCGCGGTCGCCGCGGAAGGCCGGCACCCGCGGGCTCGATTCGCCGCTCCTCGGGGTGCAAGACGTGTCGGATATCACCCTTTGGCGAGGCTGCCGGGGCCGCATCGGGTGTGATCCACACGCCGCCTCGCGGCGATCAAGCGTGCGGCCCTTGCGGCCGACCCCGAGCCGGAATCGCCCTCCGAACCGACGCATCCCACGAGCTCTCGCACGTGGGCGGGCTCATGATCAACGTTTCGGGCCATGCAACGGCACTAAAACCGGTTCCCGACCCCCAACCGGTGATCATGAGAAGAACGAGGCCAGGCCGGTGATCCGCCGGCCAGGGCCGGGAACTCAGCAACCCCCAACTCAGGCCCCGCCTGCCCAGCACCGCCCGTGATCAACGTTTCAGGCCCCGCAACGACACATGACCCGGTTCCCGACCCCGAACCGGTGATCATGAGAAGAACGAGGCCCGGCCGGTGATCCGCCGGCCAGGGCCGGGAGCTCAGCAACCCCCAACTCGGGCCCCGTCTGCCCTGTCCAGCCCATGATCAACGTTTTGGGCCCCGCAGCAGCACATGACCCGGCGTGTGACCCCCAACCGATGATCATGAGAAGAACGAGGCTCCCTGCCGGTGATCCGCCAGCCGGGGCCAGCAGCTCAGCAACCCCGAACTCAGGCCCCGCCTGCCAGCACCGCCCGTGATCAACTTCCCAGAACCCGCAGCAGTGCACGACCCGCCTTCCTCCGTTGATCAACACTTCGGGCCCCGCGGCAGTGCATGACCCGACAGCCGGTCCCGAACCGATGATCACGAGGAACGGAGCGCGCTGCCCCGGCCGCCGTGGGCGCGCTCATCGGCGATGCGCGCAACATCGGGCACACGCCCGAGCGGGGTCTTCTTGATCAACCCTTCGGGCCCGGCAGCAGCAAATAACCCGGCCGCTGCTCCCAAGCCGATGATCACGCGGAATCCACCTGACCCCGGCCGGCGGTGCAGCGTTCGAAATGGACGGCGACCGGTCGCCAGCAGGACCTCGCACAGCTCGCGGGCGGCCGTGTCGCGACCGTCGCGGATCTCGCCCACGACCGTGGCGATCGCCGCCTCGAGCCAGGGACGCAAGCACCCTGCTCATCGTCGGAGCCGTCACAGCCTCCTCGCGCGCGAGCTCCGAGAGCCGCAGCGGCCCGTGCTGTTCCACCCCGCGGGCGACATCGAGCCGGCCATCGCCCTCCGAACCGATGCGCCCCACCAGCTCCCGCACGTGGCGGCCCCGTGGTCAACCCTTCGGGCCCGGCAGCAGCAGATAACCCGGCCGCCGCTCCCAAACCGATGATCACGAGGAATCCGCCCGACCCCCGACCGGCGGTGCAGCGTTCGACATCGACGGCGACCGATCGCCACCGGCAGGCGACATCGAGCCGGCCATCGCCCTCCGAACCGATGCACCCCACCTGCTCTGGCACGTGGGCGGCCCCATGATCAACGTTTCGGGCCCTGCAGCAGCACATGACCCGGTTCCCGACCCCCAACCGGTGATCATGAGAAGAATGGGCGTCCGAGGCCCCGGCGAATGGACCGGCGCCGTGCCGAGCCGGGGTCGTCCCGCTGACATTCCGCCGGCCACCCGAGATCTCCTCCATATCGACCCCGCCCGTCCGGTACAACCCATGATCAACGTCTCGGAACGCTCAGCAGTGCACGACCCGGTTCCCGGTACCGAACCGATGATCATCCGGGCACAGCGAGGGCGCGCTCGACCTCGTGAGCGATCTCGGCGAGCACGGCCTGCGGCCTGCTGGAGAGGTCGTGCCAGGTGTAGCGCAGGATCGTCCAGCCGTTGCGGACCAGGGTGTTCTGGCGGCGCTTGTCGCCCTGGCTCCGTTCCGCGTCCATGTGCCACGCCCACCCGTCCACCTCGATCGCCACCCGGGAAGCGGGGAAGGCCACGTCGATCAGGTAACCGGCGGCCGGGAAGCTGCACTGCCATCCCGTGGCGCCCGACTCGCGCAGCATCGCCACCAGCAGACGTTCCGCCGCGGACGCCGACCGGTCGGCGGCGGCCACCAGCATCCGCCTGGCGCCGGCCGAGCCGTGGGAGCCGAGGTTGCGGCAGTAGGCCCGGTACACCGCCGGGAACCCGACCCGGCGCTGCAGCGCCCGGTCGAGCAGCAGGCTCCCCCGGTCGCCGAGCTCGACGGCCGCCTCGAGCGCGGTCAGCGCGCAGGCGGTGACGGCGAGGCCGCGCTGCTCGACGACGTCCTCCGCCGCGAGCTCGCGGCGCCGCACGTTCACCCCGGGGCGCCGGCGCGGGTGCCGCAGCCGTGGCACCGTGACGGCCACCGTCATCGGTGGCTGCTCGACCATCCCGTGCCACCAGGCGGCGGCGAGGCCGCAGAGGACGGAGCCGTCACCTGCCCAGAGCGCCGCCGCACGGACCCTCACCTCGTCGTCGTAACGATGGCCGCTCGCGAGGTAGATCCGGGGATGCAGCGGCCGCCAGCGCCGCAGCCGCAGCCGGTGGTCGACGGCTTCGCGGGAGAGCCCGGCGAGCAGTGCCTGGTCACGGGCGATCACTCCGGCCTGCCGGGCGAGGATGCTGTCGATGGACATGCCGCCACCGACGCCGGCCGCCCCGCGCCGGTTCCGGATGTGGCCACGCCCGTTGCCATCGGGAACACGCCGGCTTCGGGACACGACCGCAGCCTCGGTCTCGCACGATCTGTCGCGCCGCGGCTGCATCCATCCGAGCGCGCGCCGAATCGGCGGTGGCGCCCGCGGCGCTGTCCTCGCCGGTCGGACACCCTTCAACGCGGAGCTGCCCCCGCCAGCCAGATGCCCGCAGACCGCGGCAGCGTCTCCCGCAGGTCAGGCACCCAAGACACAGCGCTGTCCTCGCCGCTCAGCGCTGCCCACGCTGCGCCGCCCCTCGCCTGTCAGGCGCCCTCCGCCACGGCGCTGCCCCCGTTGGCCCGCCAACTGCGGCAGCGTCCCGCAAGTCAGGCACCCAAGACACAGCGCTGTCCTCATCGCTCGGCGCTGCCTACGCTGCGCCGCCCCTCCCGTACCAGACGCCCTCCGCCACGGGCCGTCCCCGCCAGCCAGAGGCCCTCTGCATGCCCTGTCTTCGCAGGTCAAGCTGCCCGACCGCGGTGCTTGACCGCGGGTCCCACGCCCCCACCGCGGCACTGGCCCGCAGTCAAGCGCCCTCCACCGCTGCCAGGTCAAGCGCCCGCTCAGCACCCGCCCAGGCCAGTCAGCCGCCACCCGCGCGGCACAGCCCCCGCCAGGCGACCCCACGCGCCACTGTCCCGCCGGTCAGGCACCCTCCACCGCGGCGACGCCCGAGCGCAGGAGGGCGGCGAGGTCGGTGAGGACGGCGCGGTCGGCGTCCACCCAGTCCACCTCCGCCAACTCGTCCTCTCCTACCCAGCGCACAGCGGCGTGCTCCAGCGCCTGCGGGTCGGGCGCCGCGGCGTCGAGTTCGGCCGTGTGCACCCGGAGCACCCCGGCGTCGATCGGCAGGTCGGTACCGAGCCGCCCGGTCACGCGGACCGCGGTGGCCAACTCCTCGCGGCACTCCCGCACCACGGCGTCCGGCTCCGTCTCCCCCGGCTCCACTCGCCCACCGGGTAGCTCCCACCGGCCGACGAGGGCCGGCGGACGGGTCCGCTGGGCGATGAGCAGCAGACCATCCCGCAGTAGGGCGGTGGCGACGACCACCGGTGCGGCGACGAGGTCAGCCGCCCGCTCGACGAGCACCTCCGAGCGCACGGCGAGGATCCGCAGCATCAGCCTGCGCAGCAGCACCACGTCGGCGACGCGGCCCAACAACCCGAGCGGCGACGTCCACTTCAGCTCGTCGAGGACGAGGGTGCCTGCCCCGGTCGGGGTGAGGGCGACGGTGTGGGTCAGCTCCCGCAGGGGGCCTGCGACCAGCGTCGACGTCATCCCGGCGGGCGAGACCGCCTCGATCCTGGTTCGTACCGGGACCCGGACACCCGGCCCGATGCGCGTGCCGACCCGGATCACGTCGCCCGGGGCCAGTAGTCGTACAGGCGCGCCGAGGCGGTGGCCACAGCGTTGCAGGGCGGCCGCGGCCACGTCGGCGTCCCTGAGCAACCCAGCCACCGTGCGGGCAGGAGCGTCGATGAGAACGGTCGACCGGAGTACGGGCACCCTGCGATGTTCCCAGCGACCGGGTAGGCGTGTCCGGGCCGCCTGCCTCTGCTCCGAGCTTGTCCGGGCTCCCGGCGCCCGGGAGCAACTCACCCTCCAGAACCGCGACTCGCGGAGTCTCCAACCGGCCACCCGCCCCACCCCGAACCCACCCGGGCTCCCAGCGCCCGGGAGAACACACCCTCCGGAACCGGCGACCGCGAGATCTGCGGCCCGCCACCTGCCCCTGCTCCCGATCTGACGGGGCTCCCGTCACCCGGGGCAACTCACCCTCCAGAACCGGGCGACCCACGAGATTCGCGGCCGGCCCCCTGCCCCTACCCCGGGTCAGTCCGGGCACCCAGCGCCCGGGGCAGCTCACCCTCCGGAACCGGGCGACTCACGAGATTCGCGGCCGGCCCCCTGCCCCTACCCCGGGTCAGTCCGGGCTCCCGGCGCCCGGGGCGGTTCGTCCTCCGGGCGCCGGGAGCTCGCGGGGTCCGGGGCCGGCCAGCGGACCTCGATGCGGGCCCCGCCGGACGACGACGCACCGGCCATGACGGAGCCGCCGCGGCCTCGCACGAGCGCCGCCACCAGCGCGAGCCCGAGCCCGGCGCCCCCGCCCGCCTCCGGGGACAGGCGCAGGAACCGGTCGAAGATCCGCTGCCGATCGGCCTCGGGGATGCCCGGGCCGTCGTCCTCCACGAGCAGCCGCACCGACCTGCGCGCCGGCAGCACGCCGATCCGCACCAGCGAGCGGGCATAACGACGTGCGTTGGCGATGAGGTTGTCCAGCACCAGCGCCACCTCCGACGGGCTGGCGAGGGCGTGGGCCGGGGTCGGGGCGACGAGTTGGAGGACGGGTTCGTCGGCGCCGCTGCCCTTCGTCCGTTCGATCGCCGCGCGCGCGGCGGCCACCAGATCAACCGGCTCCGCCGCCGGCCGCTGCCCTGCGTCGGCGCGGGCCAGCGCGAGCAGGTCCGAGAGCAGCGTCGAGAGGCGTGCCGCCTCCTCCGCCACCGACTGCAACGACTCCTGGGAGAACTCGGGGTCGGGGTGTGCGACCGCCACCTCCGCTTGCGCGCGGATGGCCGCCACCGGCGACCGGAGCTCGTGGGCGGCGTCGCCGGTGAACCGCTCCATCCGGGCGACGGCCTCGTCACGCCGGGCCAGGAGGAGGTTGATCTCCTCGGCCAGGGAGCGCAGCTCGTCGCGCGGCAGGGGAACGGGCAGCCGCTCACCCGGGGGCAGCACGGCAGCGGCGGTGCGCATCCGGTCGACCGGCCGCAACGCGGCTCTGGTGGCCACCCACGCGGCGAGCACGACGACGGCCGCCACCAGAAGGGCGCCCACCACGAAGCCCACAGCGGCATGCGCCAGCAGGGTCACCCCACCCACGATGTCGGCTGTCACCACGACGAGGCGGGTGGAGCCGTCGGGTGTCACGGCGCTGATCGCGAGCCAGCGGCGCAGCTCCTCGAGGTGCCCTGCGGTGATGGCCTTACCCGCCGCGAGATCCCGGATCTGCGCTGGGCGCAGAGGCAGGGGTGGGCCGCCGTCGACCGGCTCACCTGCGCTGTCGACGACCCGCACCTCCGGGGTTCGCACCGCGGTGGCGGGAGTCCCGGTCGCCAGCTGCACCGCGGTGCCGTGGGCCACGCCCCGCAGCTCCGCGTCGGCCGCGCCGATCATCGTGCCGTAGAGCAGGCCGACGCCCAGCCTGCTCAGGCCCAGCAACGCGATGAGGGCGACGACGCCCACGACGGTGGTGATCCGGAACTGCAGAGTCCGCGAGCCCCACCACTGCCGCAGTCGCCGGCTCACGGTGGCCCGCCGGCGTTCATGGCGATTCGACGATGTAGCCGAATCCGCGCACCGTCTTGAGGACGTGCCCGGCCCCGACCGCGTCGAGCTTGCGGCGCACGTACCCGACGTACACCTCGACGACATTGCGGCTGGCCGCCTGCTCGTCACCCCAGACCAGGCGCAGCAGCTCGTCCTTCGCCACGGCCGTGTCGGGCCGGCAGGCGAGCGCGTGCAGGAGGGCGAACTCCCGCGGTGAGAGCTCGACGACAGCTCCCTCCCAGCTGACCGCCCTCGTGATGGGGTCGACGATCAGCGGCCCCAACCGGACGCGCTGCCCGGTGCGCCCGAGGGTGGCGTTGCGCCTGCGCAGCATCGCGCGCAGCTGCGCGACCAGCACCACGAAGGCGAACGGCTTGACGAGGTACCCGTCGGCGCCGAGGTCGAGGCCGTCGGCCTGGTCGAACTCACCGTCCTTCGCCGAGAGCAGCAGCACCGGCGTGTCGACGCCGGCCGCACGCAGCTGCTCGAGCACCCGATACCCCGACAGCCCCGGAAGGATGATGTCGAGCACGACCGCGTCGAAACCTCCGGTGAGCGCGGCGCTGAGGGCGGACGGACCGTCCGCGAGCGCCACGACCTCCATGCCTTCGGCCGTCAGTCCGCGTGCGAGGGCCGTCCGGATACCCGGTTCATCATCGACCACCAGCACGCGTGCCATCACTGTCCGACGCTACCGGGCGGCGAGACCATCACCTCAGAACACTCTCAGCACAAATGAGTCACGCTGTACGCATGTCAGATCGGAGCAGGACGGGTCGCCGGGGCGGAGGTCACGCCAGGACGACCGGCCGCGTGGCCGGGGCGGTCGTCGCGGTAGCCGGGGCGGTGGGGCTCGCGTTGCTGGCCCTGCCCGCCGGTGCGGGGGCGGCGCCCGAGTTGCCGCCGGTCACGCCGGAGGAGTTGGTCAGCTCGGTGCTGAAGGCCCGCCCGGGCCCGTTCGACGGCACCGTCACGCTGGACAACCAGCTGGGCCTTCCGGCCCTGCCGAACATGCCCGCCGCCAGCAGCGGCACGAGCACCGTGCGGGTGTGGTCCGACGGCGACGGTCGGGGCCGGGTGCAGGTGCCTTCCGACTCGGGTGAGCGCACGCTCGTCTCCGACGGCTCGACGCTCTGGTCCTGGAATTCCGCGGACCGCACTGTCGTCCGGTCCACCGAGCACGCGGAGCGGCACACCAGCGGGCCCGACACCACCACCGACCCCACGGCGGCCGCCACCATGGCGCTCGCCGCGCTCCGGCCCAGCAGCACGATCGACGTCGACGGCACCGCGGAGGTCGCGGGCCGTCCTGCCTACGAGCTCGTACTCGCCCCGCTGCCGTCGGAACGGACGTTGCTGCGCGAGGTGCGGATCGCCGTCGACTCGGCCACGCGCGTGCCGTTGCGGCTCACCGTGCTGGCCAACGGCTCGTCCGACCCGGCGCTGCAGCTCGGCTTCACCGACGTCTCATTCGGCGCGCAGGACGGCTCGCTCTTCACGTTCACCCCGCCGCCCGGCGCCACGGTCGAGGATCGGGAGCCCCGAGCCGAGCACGAGAAGGCGAACGGCACCCGGCCCACGGTCGTCGGCGACGGCTGGGACTCCGTCATCGTCACGAAGGCGCCGGCACGCGACTCCGCCCGAGCGGAGGACCGCCGCCCCGGCGCTCCCGACCTGTCCACGCTCGGCACGCCGGTCAGCGGACCGTGGGGCAACGGACGGTTGATCACCACGACGGTAGGCGGGGCGATCATCACGGATGACGGCAGGGTCGCCGCCGGTGCCGTGCCGGAGCAGGTCCTCTCCTCGGCTCTCTCCGCGTGACGAGCGCCCCCCGACTCGACGCTGCGCCGGTCCGTCCCACCGCCGAGCTTCCCGTGGCCGCGCGCGCCGTCGGGCTGCGCAAGGTTTTCGGCCGCACGGTCGCCGTCGACGGGATCGACCTGGAGGTCCCGGCCGGTTCGGTGCTCGGGATGCTCGGACCGAACGGTTCGGGCAAGACCTCGCTGATCCGCATGCTCCTCGGCCTCACCCGGCCCACCGCCGGCACCGCCGAGCTGCTGGGCCACCCGATCCCGGAGGCATCGGATCACGCATTGCCGCAGGTGGGCGCGCTCGTCGAGGGGCCGGGCTTCCATCCGTTCCTCTCCGGCCGCGAGAACCTACGCCGGGTGGCAGCGGCCGAGCCCCTGCTCAGCAGCGGACAGATCCGTGGAGCGGTCGACGCGGCACTGGAGCGCGTCGGGCTGGCAGGCGCAGCGGACCGACGGTTTCGCGCCTACTCACTCGGCATGAAGCAGCGCCTCGGCCTGGCCTCCGCGCTGCTGCTCCCCCGCGCCCTCGTCGTGCTCGACGAGCCGACCAACGGCCTCGACCCCGCCGGCACGCGCGACGTCCGGCGCATCATCGCGGAGCTGCACTCCGGTGGGGCCACAGTGATCGTTTCCTCGCACCTGCTGGCCGAAGTGGAGGCCACCTGCACGCACGTGGCCGTTCTGCAGGCGGGCTCGCTGGTCGCCGCGGGAGAGCTCGGCAGCCTGCTGCAGGCGGGCACGGGCGGGCTGCTGATCGCCACGCCGGACGTCGATCTCGCGCTGCGCACACTGCGCGGCGCCGGTGCCACGGCCTACCGGGCCCAGGGCGACGAGCACGCGGTGATGGTGGACGACGGCGGGCCGCCTGCACAGGACGTGATCGCCCTGCTGGTGCGCGCCGGTGTCGCTGTGCACGAGGCTCGCCGTGACCGCGCCAAGCTCGAGGAACTGTTCGCCCGGCTGACGGAGGAGCCGGCATGACCGGAGCCGTTCTCACCGCCCTCCCCGGGGACGCTCCGCGGAGCGCCCCCTTGGGCCGGCTGCTCGGGGCGGAGCTGCGCTGGGTGCTGCGGCGCCCGCGCACCCTCGTGATGCTCGCGATCTTCGCGCTGGTGCCTGTGCTGATCGCGATCGGTGTCACCGTCGCCGACCGCAACACCGGCGGGGACGACGGCCTCATCAGCGCGGTGGCCGGCAACGGGCTGGTGCTCCCGGTCGTGGCGATGACACTGACCCTGGCGCTCCTGCTGCCCCTTGCCGTGGCGATGGCGGCGGCCGACGCGATCGCGGGCGAGGCGGCACAGGGCACGCTGCGCGGGCTGTTGATCGCCCCGGTCGGACGGCTGCGGCTGGTCACGATGAAGGCGTTCGGCGTACTCGTCGTCGCCACGCTCGCGACGCTGGCGCTCGCTGTCGTCGGTGTGGTGGCCGGGCTGGTCGTGGTCGGAGGGGCGGACGGTCAGCTCGTCACGCTCTCCGGCACCACCGTCGGCATCGGGGAGGCGCTGGCCCGGGTGGCCCTCGTGGTCGTCTGGACGGTCGTGCAGCTCGCGGCGGTGGGCGCGGTCGCGCTGGCGATCTCGTCGTACACCGAGCACCCGCTCGTCGTGATGGCGTCGGTGCTCGGCGGGCTGATCGTCTTCGGGGTCCTCTCGGCGATCCCCGCCCTGGACTGGCTGCAGCCCTACCTGCTCACCAGCGGCTGGAGGGCCGGCGCCGACGCCCTGCGCGACCCCCTCCCGTTCGGCGACCTGGTGCGGAGCTCGCTGCGTGCCCTCTGCTACATCGCGATCGGCGCCGGCCTGACCGTCCATCGGATGCTGCGCCGCGACGCCTGACAGCCCACCCGCACGAGTCGCCCGTTTCCCGCGCGCGAGTCGCACCGCGGCGGGCAGGATGCTCGTCATGGCCGAACTCCTGGACGACTCCGCGATCACCGCCGCCCTGGCCGACCTGCCCGGATGGGAACGGGAGGGCAACGCGATCGTGCGCACCGCGAAGCTGCCGTCGTTCCCGGCCGCGATCACGGTCGTGGACTGCGTGGCGGAGATCGCGGAGACCCGTGACCACCACCCGGACATCGACATCCGCTGGCGGACGCTCACGTTCCGCTGCTCGACACACTCGGAGGGCGGGATCACCGAGAAGGACACGGCGCTGGCCGCGTCGATCTCGGAGCAGATCGACGCGGCCGGCACCTGAGCTCCGCTATTCGGCAGTGGCCAGCCCCGCGCGGGCGGGCACCCGTTCCGTCCCCGCCACGGTGCGCCGGCGGCCGAGCTGCAGTGACAGCAGCAGGACGATCACGACGAGCACGAGAGCGGCGGCCACCAACGGCAGCAGCAGCATGCCGCCCATGCCGATCACGGTGCCGCCGACCACGCCGGCGAGAGCGGTACCGAGGTAGATCGCCGAGGCGTTGAGCGACAACACCAAGCCGCCGGTGGGCGCGAGCTCCAGCAGCAGTGACTGCACCGGGGGGTTGAAGGCCCAGCAGAACACGCCCCACAGGGCGAGGACCACGGCGGCGCCCACCACGGTGCTCGCCGTGAGCGACAGCACCGCGACCGTGACGCCGATCCCGGCGAGCACCGCGAAGAGCGTGGGCACGGTGCCGAACCGGTCGGCGGCACGACCGCCCCACGTGTTCCCGACCATCGCCCCGATGCCGTACACGAGCAGCAGGAGCGCGATCGTGGCGCCGTGGATGCCGGCTGTGGCGTTCAGCAGCGGCGTCACGTAGATGAAGACGACCATGGCGGACAGCACACCGATCACGGTCATCGCGAGCACGGTCAGTACGCGCCGGTCGGCGGCGACGGCGAAGCGCTCGCGCAGCGGCACCGCCTGCGGTGGCGCGATCCGGGGCAGGCAGAACGGCACCGCCGCCGCGACCAGCGCGCTGACCACGGCCACCGCTGCGAACACACCGGCGTAGCCGATGCTGGAGCCGAGCAGATCCCCCGCCGGAACGCCGATGGCGAGCGCCAGCGTCAGGCCACCGAACACGAGTGCGACGGCACGGGCGCGCTGGGCGGGCGGGAGCAGCGCGGTGGCGACGAGGGTGGCGGCCGGCGTGTAGGCGGCCGCGCCGAGCGCGGCGATGATCCGGCCGGCGATCAGCACCGGGTACGTGGTGGCCAGGGCGGAGAGCCCGTTGCCGACCGCGGCGACGACGAGCGCGGCGAGCAGCACCGTGCGGCGGTCCCAGCGCGCGGTGACGGTGGCGAGCAACGGGGCTCCGACGGCGTAGGCGAGCGCGAAGGCGGTGGCGAGCTGGCCGGCGGCGGAGAGCGAGACGCCGAGCTCCCCGCTGACGGCGGGCAGCACGCCCGAGACGACGTAGGCACTCGTGCCGACGGCGAACGCCCCGGCAGCGAGCAGGTAGGTACGTGCGGACATCTAGCGGGCCTTCCCGGCAAGCGGATAGTTCGACGGAGAACGTACTACGAAACTCGTCGAACTACGACGCTCGTCGTACTATTCCCGCATGCCCACCGTCGAGCACGCGCTCCTCCCGCAACCCTCGCGCCACGAGATCCGGATCGAGCAGGTGTTGCAGGCACTCGGCGACCCCGTGCGGCTGATGCTCGTGCGCGCGCTCGCCGCCGCACCCGAAGGCGTAGCCTGCGGCGCCATCCCGCTGCCCGTCACGAAGTCCACCCGCACCCATCACCTGCGGATCCTGCGCGAAGCCGGTGTGATCAGCATGCGCGCGGAGGCCACGCGGAGGATCACCACCTTGCGCCGCGACGACCTCGACGCGCGTTACCCCGGACTGCTCGATGGAGTGCTCAGCGCTTCGCACTGAGGCCCGTGACCTGGCACGATGCCCTGATGACGCGCCTGCCTCGCAAGCCGTACGAGAAGGAGCTACTACGCCTGCAGGGTGAGCTGGTACAGATGCAGGAGTGGGTCCGCACCAGCGGCGCCCGGCTCGTCGTGATCTTCGAGGGGCGCGACGCCGCCGGCAAGGGCGGGGCGATCAAGCGGGTGACCGAGTTCCTCAACCCGCGGATCTGCCGCATCGTCGCCCTGCCTGCGCCGTCCGAACGCGAGCGCACGCAGTGGTACTTCCAGCGCTATATCGAGCACCTGCCCGCCGCCGGGGAGATCGTGCTGCTCGACCGCAGTTGGTACAACCGCGCAGGCGTCGAGCGCGTGATGGGCTTCTGCACCCCCGAGGAGTACACCCGCTTCCTGCGTCAGTGCCCCGTGTTCGAACAGCTCCTCGTCGAGGACGGGATTCTCCTGCGCAAGTACTGGTTCTCCGTCAGCGACTCGGAGCAGGAACGCCGCTTCCGTGGCCGGATGGAGGATCCGATGCGGCAGTGGAAGCTCTCGCCCATGGACCTCGAATCGATCACCCGATGGTCGGAGTACTCCCAGGCCAAGGACGAGATGTTCGCCCACACCGACGTCGCCGCCGCTCCGTGGCTGGTGGTGGAGGCCGAGGACAAACGCCGCGCGCGGATCAACATGATCGCGCACCTGCTCGGGAGCGTCCCGTGGCAGCCCGTGCCCCCACGCGTCCTGGACTTCCCGGACCGGCCACCGCTGCGCGGCTACCGGCGTCCGCCGCGCGAGCTGTTCCGCGAGGTGCCCGACCACGCGGCCAAGCTCGTCAACTGAGGGCCGCCGTCAGAATCGGCGGTTGGCGAGCACCGGCACGGTGCGCCGGGCCTGGTGCACCTGCTCGATGTCGAGGTCCGCGACCAGCAGGCCGGGCTCGGCACCGATCTGGTCGACGACCGCTCCGAGAGGGCCGGCCGCGAGGCTCGCCCCGATCCCCGTCGGCGCGCTGCCCGGGTCGCGTCCCGCCGTGACCGGATCGGCCTGGTCGCACGCGGCGACGAACGCGGTGCTGTCGAGGGCCCTGGCCCGGACCAGCAGGTCCCACTGTTCGCGCTTGCCGGGACCGGCACCCCACGACGCCGGCACGACGATCACCGAGGCGCCACTGCTCGCGAGCTCCTGGAAGAGCCCGGGGAAACGCAGGTCGTAGCAGGTGGCGAGGCCGACCGTCACGCCGTCGACGGTGATGCTCACGGGCTTCGTGCCGGGCGCGACGGTGCGTGACTCGGCGAACCCGAACGCGTCGTACAGGTGGATCTTGTCGTAGGAGGCCTCGACGCCGTTGCCGGTGGCGATCAGCGTGTTGAAGACGCGGCCGTCGTCGGCGGGGGTGAACATCCCGGCGACGACGGTGATGGCGGAGTCGGCGGCGATCGCCCGCACCCGCTGCGCCCACGGACCGTCCAGCGGCTCGGCGATCGGGCCGAGCGGCACGCCGAAGCAGCACATGGAGGCCTCGGGGAAGACAACGAGGTCGGCCCCCTCCTCCTCCGCCTGGCGGGTGCCGTCCTCGATCAGGCCGAGATTGTGCGCCGGATCGGGTGTCGACAGGATCTGGGCGAGCGCAATGCGCACAGGGAACCTCCGATTAATGTATACATGTTGCATGCAAGCTGCGTCGGCGCCCCTCGAGTCGGGGCGCGAACGCGCCTACCGCTACCTGCGGGAGACGGTGCTGGTCGATCCGGCGGTGCAAGGAACCTTCCTCAACGAGGTAGGGCTCGCCCAGGCCGTCGGCGTTTCGCGCACACCGGTGCGCGAGGCCCTGCTGCTGCTCGTCTCCGAGGGTCTGGTCGAGATGGTGCCCAAACGCGGAGCGTACGTGCCTCCGCTGTCCGGGCGGCAGATCAAGGAGCTGATGGAGCTCCGCGCCCTGCTGGAACGACATGCGGCGTCCGTCACACTCGTCACGGGCACGGTGCCGCTCGCCGCCATGCGCGAGGCGCTCGCGGAGCAGGAGCAGCTCGTCGACCCCATCGACGCCGACACCGCGAAGGTGTTCATCGAGTGGGACCGGCGCTTCCACCAGTCGCTCATCGACGCCGCCCGCAACGACCTCATCGCACGCACCTACGCGGGCCTGCGCACCCGCCAGATGCGGGTCGGGGTGGCGGCCCTGTTCCGGGCCACCGACCGGCAGCATGCGGTGTGCGTGGAGCACCGTCAGATCCTGGACGCGCTCGAGTCCGGCGACGAGACGGCCTCCCACGCGGCGATCGAGGACCATCTGCAGATCACGTTGCAACTCTTCCTGGAGGCGTGACCGGGGAGCCGGGCACGAGGTAGGCCTCCTCCTCCGCCCGGTCGGGATCGCGGCCCATGGCCAGCCCCGCCAGCGTGAGCAGCGACGCCACCAGCACGTACACCGCCACCGGCACCCACGTCCCCCAACTGCTGAGCAGGGCCGTGAACACGAGCGGCGCAACGGCACCGCCGAACACCCCGGCGATCGTGTACGCGAGTGAGCTGCCCGTGTACCGCAGCCGGACGGAGAACTGCTCAGTGATGAACGCGGCTTGCGGCCCGTACATGAACGAGTGCAGCGCAAGGCCGACGACGACGCCGATGATCAGCAGCAGCTCGGAGCCCCCGCTGATCGCGGGGAAGAACACGAACGGCCAGACGGCCGCCCCCGCCGCAGCGATGCCGTAGACGAGCCTGCGGTTGACCCGGTCGGAGATCGCGCCCGCCAGCGGGATCGTCGCGAGCTGGCACGCGGAGCCGATGAGGATCGCGGTCAGCACCGAGCCGCGGCTCATGCCGAGCACGGTCGTGGCGTAGGTGATCACGAAGACGGTGAAGAGGGCGTAGCTGACGTCCGGACCGATCCTGCTGAGCACGCCGGCGAGCAGCGGGCGCCCCTGGGTGCGGAACACGTCGCCGATCGGGGCCGCGGGCTGGTCACCGCGCTCCTTGATGGCACGGAAGACCGGGGTGTCCTCAAGCTTGAGCCGGATCCACAGGCCGAAGGCGACGAGCACCGCCGACAGGAGGAACGCGATCCGCCAACCCCAGGAGAGGAACGCCTCGTCGGACATCGAGACGGTGAGCAGGGCGAGGACGCCGTTCGACATCAGGTTGCCTGCGGGCGGCCCGATCTGGGCGGCCGAGGACCAGAACCCCCTCCTGCGCGGATCGCCGAACTCGCTGGAGAGCAGTACCGCGCCGCCCCACTCGCCGCCGACGCCGACGCCCTGGGCGAACCGCAGCAGCACCAGGATGATCGGCGCGGCGGCTCCGATCGTGGCGTAGGTCGGCAAGAGGCCGATCAGGAACGTGGCGACGCCGATCAACAGCAGGGTCAGCACGAGCACCTGCTTGCGACCGATGACGTCGCCGAGGCGGCCGAACACGAAGCCGCCGAGGGGGCGCGAGACGTAGCCCACCGCGTACGTCGAGAACGCCAGGAGCGTGCCGGTGAGCGGGTCGGAGCCGGGGAAGAACAGCTGCGGGAACACCAGGGCCGCGGCGGCGGAGTAGACCGCGAAGTCGTACCACTCCAGGGACGTGCCGGTGAGGCTCGCGATGAAGGCCTTCGCGAGCGAGCGCCGGTCGACCTCGGGTGCTTGTGACCCGGGCCTCGGATCGGGCATGGGGTTCTCCTGTCCGTGGGGGCGGTGACGGGCGACACGGTCGCGGGAGCCGCAATACTTGCTGTATACAAGCGGCATGCGCAAGCCCTCCGAGGATCTTCGATGAGCGACCTCGTTTTCGACCTGCCCGACGGCACCACCGTTCCTGTCACCGTCACCCGGCTGCTCAACGCCGGCTATGCGGGCCGCGAACAGGAGGAGGTCGCGGCCCATGTCGCCGAGCTGGCGGAGCTCGGGATTCCTGCTCCAGCGGTCACGCCCGCCATGTATCCGGTGGCGCCCTACCTCGCCGCGCAGGCCGACAGCGTGCCGGTGCAACACGGGCGGACGTCCGGCGAGGCCGAGTGGGCGCTCGTCGTGGCGGGCCCGGCGCCGGAGGACCTGTTGCTCACCGTCGCGTGCGACCACACCGACCGGGAGCTCGAGGTGCACGGCGTCGCATGGAGCAAGAACGCCGGGCTCGACGTGCTGGGCCGCGGCGCGTGGCGGCTCGTCGACGTCGAGGACCATCTCGACGAGCTGCATCTGCGGGCGTGGGTGGCGAATGAGGACGGTGCCGAGCAGCTGATCCAGGACGCGAAGCTCGCCGCTCTGCTGGCGCCGCGGTACTGGCTCGACGAGCTGGCCGAGCTCCTGGTGCCCGGCACGGTGCTCCTGTCCGGGACCGTGGCGATGTTGCCTGGCGTCGACCAGTTCGCCGACCGCTGGCGGGTGGAGCTCGCCGACGCGAGCACCGGCAGCACGCTCGAACTCGCCTACCGGGTGGAGCGGATGCCGGAGCCGATCGGCTAGAGTCGCGCCCGTGCAGCGCCAGTACTGGTTTACCGCTCCGGCCCGTGACGGGTCGGCGGGCGAACCGCTGCGCTGACCTTTTCCCCACGAGCCGGACGACGAACCGGCTCGGCGCGAGATCTCGGCGGGGCGGTTCGCCTGAGAGAGAGCGCCCACGTCATGCCCCTCACCGCCGTCCCCGCCCTGGACGAGCATCGCACCGCCCACATCAGCCCGCTGCTGTCCCCGTCCCTGCTGCGTCACGAACTCCCGATCGACGACGCCGTGGCCGAGACGGTGACACGCAGTCGGGCCGAGGTCGTCGACATCCTCGACGGCCGGGACGACCGCCTGATCGTCGTCGTGGGCCCGTGCTCGATCCACGACCCCGAGGCCGCACTCGACTACGCCCACCTCCTCGCCGAGCACACCGAGAAGGTCTCCGGCGAGCTGCGCGTCGTGATGCGCGCCTACTTCGAGAAGCCGCGCACGACCGTCGGGTGGAAGGGCCTGATCAACGACCCGGGCCTGGACGAGACGTTCGACGTGAACACCGGCCTGCGCACGGCACGGCGGCTGCTGCTCGACGTCTCGGCGCTCGGCCTCCCCGTCGGGTGCGAGTTCCTCGACCCGATCACCCCGCAGTTCCTCGCCGACGTCGTGAGCTGGGGCGCGATCGGCGCCCGCACGGCCGCGAGCCAGGTGCACCGCCAGCTGTGCAGCGCGCTGTCGATGCCCGTGGGCATCAAGAACTCCACCGAGGGCGACGTCCAGGCCGCGGTGGACGGGATCCGCGCCGCCGCCGCGAGCCACGTCTTCATGGGGATCAACCGCGACGGCCTCGCCGCCCTCATCACCACGACCGGCAACCCCGACTGCCACGTCATCCTGCGCGGCGGCTCCCCCGGCCCGAACTACGACGCCGCCTCCGTGGCGGCCGCCCTCGGCCGGCTGCGGTCGGCCGACCTGCCCGAGCGCGTGATCATCGACGCGAGCCACGGCAACAGCGGCAAGGACCACGTCCGGCAGGCAGAGGTGGTGCGGGACATCGCAGGCCGGATCGCCACGGGTGAGCCGGGCGTGGTCGGCGTGATGATGGAGAGCTTCCTCGTCGCCGGCCGGCAGGACCTCGGCCCGAACATGACCCGCGGGCAGAGCATCACCGACGCCTGCCTGGACTGGGGCACCACGGCGAACCTCCTCGACGAACTGGCGGAGGCGGTGGCGGCGCGGCGCTGACCTGCCGTGAGATCGACGCCAGCGCTCTCCGGCGTGTCCTGGAGCGCGCTGGCGTCGATCTCACCTCGCCGTCACTTTCGTCAGGCGGCGTTGTAGGAAGCGGGGTCGTCCGGCCTGGCCTGGATCAGTACTACGACAACCGGGGAACGCCAGGATCGACACGCCCGGCCGGAAATCTCAGGACAGATATCCCTCCAGCCGGTCGGCCAGCTCGCGGGGCCTGCTGAGGGCGAGAAGGTGGCCGCCGGGCATCTCGTCGACGGCGATGCCGAGCCGCTCCCGCACCAGCCGCCGTTGGAACTCCAGCGGGAAGAAGCGGTCGTCGCGGCCCTGCAGAAACCGGGTCGGAACGTCCGGCCACTTCTCGAGCGGCCACGGCTTCTCGAACGGGGTGCCCGACTGCTCCGGCTGAGGCTCCGCGAACACGACTGTCCTCACCTCGTCGGGGACGTCGTGGAAGAACTCGACGAGCGGGTCGAACGCGCCCCCGGACGGGCGCCCCTCGCTCGCCGCGTACGCAGCCGCTGCGGCGGGCTGCCCGGTGTTCTCCCACCACTGCCCCGGTGACTCGCCCGGTGCGGGCACCATCGCGTTGAGCAGCACCACCAGCTCGACCGGCGCCCGCTCGCAGACGAGCGGGGCGGTGAATCCGCCCATCGACTGGGCCACCAGGACGATCCGGTTCCGGTCTCCGATGGCGGTCACCACGGCGTCTGCGTACTCCGCGAGCCCGGCCGAGTCGTCGGCGGCGGGCAGGCCCACGGCGATGGCATCGCGTCCCCGCTGACGCAGCTCCTCGACCAGCCGGTACCAGTAGGTGGCGCTTCCACCCGCGCCCGGGATGAGGACGAAGGTGGGGCTCGATCGATCGTTCATGCACGTTCCTCGCTGTCGGGCTGCTCGTCCGGTCCGCTGAAGAGACAACCGAAGCAGCGAGAACTCATCGGTCCCGCACGCGGATCGAGCTCACCGGCTCGTCCAACGGTGCAGCGGTCAGCGCGGGATCGACGTGTGCTTGAACTCGTTCAGCTCGGGCCAGCCCGTGAGCATGTCGACCACCCGCTCCACCGCCCGTACGGAGACGGCAGGGTCCGCGCCGGCCGGGGCCCGGTCCATCAGCCGGACGAACGCCGCCTGGTCGCCCGCGACGAACGTCGGCACGCCCCACACCGAGTGCGACTTCGCGAACTCCTCGTGCTCGGCACGGACCGTCGCGATCGCCGTCCCGGAGTCGATGCGCTCGAACACCTTGTCAGCGGCGACGCCGTGCTCGTTCAGGGTGCGCGCCACGACCTCGCGGTCGTTCAGATGCAGGGCCTCGTCGTGGCGCACCGCGAAGAGAGCGCGATGGACCTCGGGGAACCGCTCGGGGAACTCGTCGCGAACGACGACACCCGCCTGCAGCGCGAGCAGTCCTGAGTCCTCCTCCCACCTGTCCCAGACGTCGGGCTCGCCTTCCTCCACGTGCACCTGGCCGAGCGAGAACGCCAGGTACCGGACGTCCCAGTCGGCGCCGGCGGCCAGGCCGGTGAGGATGTGCTCGTGCGCGTTGCGCGCGAACGGGCAGCGGTAGTCCCAGGTCACGGCGAATACAGAGCTCATGACGGGGGATCGCACGTTCATGTCCCGCGTATTCCCGGTTCAGGTGGATCCGGACCGTTCGGGCGCGCTCTCCGCGGTGGGTCCGTCCACGGCAGGCTCACCGGTGGAGGGTGCTGCCGACGCCGGTGGAGTGAGCCTGGCTGTCACCACGTGCGCGACCACAACCGCGACGATGACCAGCGGCATCGCGGCGATCCCGTCCGATCCGAGCAACAGCGTGGCCAGCAGGACCGACGTCAGCGGGAGCCTCAACATCGCCACGCACATGGCTCCGATGCCGACGGCCACCCCGGCGACGAGCGGGAGACCCGGCAGATGGGACAACGCGATGCCGGCCGCAGCTCCCATGTACATGGCGGGGAACGTCGGGCCGCCCCGGAAAGCGCTCAACGACACGCTGTAGGCAAGCCCCTTACAGGCCAGCAGTAGCAGGAGGCTGCCCACCGTGTAGCCGGCGTGGTTCCCGAGCAGCGGGCCGAGCTGATCCTGCCCGGAGAACAGCACATCGGACCAGCTCTTGCCGGTGACCGCCGTGTACAGCACGGCGCAGCCCGCCACGACGAGACCGGCCACGGGCGTCAGGAGCAGCAGTCGCCGCTCGATGTGTGGCCGCATCAGCAAGGCCAGCCGGCGGATCCCGGTGGCGGTGAAGGCGGCCGCGACTCCGATGGCGATCGCCCAGCCGAACGCGGCGCCGGTCGGCCGGTCGAACGGGGGGAGGTCGGGCAACGCCAACGAGAACGTCCCGAGCCCGGTCAGCGAGTCCAGCCCGATGAAGATCAGCGAACCGACGCCGGCGGCGAGCAACCCCGGGACGAGTACGAGCCCGAGCATGGCTCCGCCGAGCCCGGAGGCCTCCATCAGCAGGAACGCCCCCAGCAGCGGTGAGCCGAGCAAGGTACTCACCGACGAGAAGCTGCCCGCTGCGGCGACCACAGCGGCGGTCTGCGCGGGTGCTCCGCGGCGGACCAGGCGGACCGCGCAGACCCCGAGCCCGCCGCCGAGGGCGATGAGCGGGGCCTCGGGCCCGAGTACGACACCGAAGACCAGGGTGGCGAAGGCGGCGGCCAGGACGCCGGGCAGCTCCCGCGGGTCGGGGGCACCGCCGGCGTGGAAGCCGTCGGCGGGCGAACGGCCACCGCGCCCGGGTAGGTAACGGATCACGACGGCGACCAGCACGGCACCGATCAGTAGCGGTGGGATCGGCCACCACAGCGGCGCCTGGCCGAGACCCAGCGCGGGTGGCAGATCCCGGAACAGCCACCGTTGCAACGCCGAGACGAGCGCCAGGAAGCCGTAGGCTGCCGCGGAGATCGGGATCCCGACGAGTGCGGCCAGCCCGAGGAGCTGTACGTAACTGCGGCTGCGCAGGAGCTCCGTGGGGTCAGGGGACGCCGCGGGGGTGGCAGGTCCGGATGACGCCATCTCCACCTCCTCGCCTCGCCGGCTGTGCGACCGCCTGGCGCGCCGTGCCTCCCGGCAGACCTGCCGCCGTCAGGTGTGGCTGAAGCCGCCTTGGGTAGCGGTGGTCCGTGGTGGGTCCGCCGCGAGGTGGTCGGTGGCGCCCTTGACGGCGCCGACCAGGGCTTCGGCCAGGTCGTAGCTGAAGCCTTCGCGCACCACGACCCGCATGACCGCGATATCGGCAGCGGCGTCGGGCATCGTGTACGCGGGCACCTGCCAGCCCCCGGTCCGGAGCCGTTCGGAGACGTCGAAGACGGTGTAGGGCGCGGAGCCCGCAAGCCGGAACGCGAACACCGGGATCGCGCTGCCGTCGCTGATGAGCTCGAACGGCCCGAGCGCCGCGATCCGGGACGAGGTGTGCACGGCGAGGTCGCGCAGCGACTCCATCACCGTGCGGTAGCCGGAGCTGCCCAGCCGCAGGAAGTTGTAGTACTGGCCGATGATCTGGTTGCCGGGCCGCGAGAAGTTCAGGGTGAACGTAGGCATGTCCCCACCCAGGTAGTTCACGTGGAAGACAAGGTCCTCGGGCAGGTCCCGCCGGTCGCGCCAGACGACGAAGCCGACCCCGGGATAGACCAGCCCGTACTTGTGCCCCGAGACGTTGATCGATTTGACCATCGGCAACCGGAAGTCCCAGACCAGGTCGGGATGCAGGAACGGTGCGACGAAACCGCCGCTGGCGGCGTCCACGTGCACCGGGACGTCCTGACCGGTCGCGTCGTTGTGGGCGACCACGGCGTCGTGGATCTCCTGGATCGGCTCGAACTCACCGGTGTAGGTGGTGCCGAGGATGGCGACGACGCCGATGGTGTTCTCGTCGATCCGCGCGACCACCTCGCCGGGGGTGATCACGTACCGGCCGTGCTGCACGGGGATGTAGCGGGGCTCGACGTCCCAGTACCGGCAGAACTTCTCCCAGACGACCTGGACATTGGACCCGAGGATCAGGTTGGGCCGATCGGTGGACTGGCCCGCGGCGGCTCGGCGCGCCCGCCACCGCCACTTCAGCGCCATCCCGGCGAGCATGACGGCCTCGCTGGACCCGATGGTCGACGTGCCGACGGCGTCGCCGTCCTCCGGCGCGTTGAACAGGTGCGCGACCATGTTCACGCAGCGCCGCTCGATCTCGGCGGTCTGCGGATACTCGTCCTTGTCGATCATGTTCTTGTCGAAGGCCTCGGCCATCAGCCGGTCGGCCTCGGGTTCCATCCACGTCGTCACGAACGTGGCCAGGTTCAGCCGCGAGCTGCCGTCCAGCAGCAACTCGTCATGGATCAGCTGGTAGGCGGCCTCCGGGCGGGCCCCTCGTTCGGGCAGCCGGTACTTGGGGATGGGCTCCAGGTCGAGCCGATGACTGTAGGGCGGTGCCACCGCCGACTCGGCCTCCGGGTCCTTTCGCGACAGATGCCGATGAACCATGGGTCCTCCTGCCAGGCGTCGGAGAGCGCTGCCGGCGGCCGCCCCTCCGCCAGGCTCACCGCTCGTACGGCACGGTCAGGCGCCCATCGTGAGTGCCCGACGGCCCGGTGCCGACACCCGAGGCGGGTGAGTGACGCGCGGAGCGCGGGTCCGCAACGTCGAGGCAAGCCCGGTCTCCCCGGAGAGCCCGCCCCGACCGATCACGTGTGACGCGGGCAGCCCGTGGTTGAAAGCACCGGGCCGAGCTACTTACAGTCGTTGTACGGCCATGACTGGCCGCCCATCCGGATTGTCGGACCACCCGGCTCGGCATCGCGCAACCCGCACGCCGGGGTGCGGGAGTCCCACACCGGGAGCGACGGAGGCTGTGGTGCGCGCACGCCTGTCCTTCTGCGCGGCTCACCGGTTGCACGTCGACCTCCTCCGGGTGGCCAGCGCGAGCTGTCGGAGCTGACTGCTCCGCCCATCCGCTCATCGAGCCCGTGGGCGACGACCAGGACCTTGTTCCAGTGCGCGTCGCACGACCGCGGCATTCCGGCCGGCTCGTGGGTGCGCCGCATCGCGGAGGAGCGATGACCACCTTGGCACCGTCCACACTGCATCTCGCCGTTGCGCTCGACGGCACCGGCTGGCACCCGGCCTCGTGGCGGGAACCCGGCGCGCGGCCGTCCGAGCTGCTCACGGCCGCGTACTGGACCGACCTGGTACAGGAGGCCGAGCGCGGGCTGCTGGACTTCGTGACGATCGAGGACTCGCTCGTCCTGCAGTCCGATCACCGGTTCAGGCCGGACGAACGCACGGACCACGTCCGGGGGCGGCTCGACGCGGTGCTCGTCGCGGCCAGGGTCGCACCGCTGACCTCTCACATCGGGCTCGTCCCGACCGCGGTCGCCACTCACACCGAGCCGTTCCACCTCTCCAAGGCGATCGCCACCCTCGACTACGTCAGCACGGGCCGCGCCGGGGTCAGGGTCCGCGTCTCGGCCCGTCCCGACGAGGCCGCGCTGTTCGGCCGCAGGGGGTTCCCACCCGTCCGGCTCGAGGACGACGCGCTCGCCGGGCTGTTCGACGAGGGCGCGGACTACGTCGAGGTCATGCGCAGGCTCTGGGACAGCTGGGAGGACGACGCGGAGATCCGCGACGTCGCCACCGGGCGGTTCATCGACCGGGACAAGCTCCACTACATCGACTTCACAGGCGCGCAGTTCTCCGTCCGCGGGCCGTCGATCACGCCGCGGCCACCGCAGGGCCAGCCGATCGTCAGCGCACTCGCCCACCGGACCGTCGCCTACCGGCTGCTCGCCCGCTCCGCCGACCTCGGCTTCGTCACCCCGCAGACCTGGACGGACATCGACGCGATCCTGCGGGAGATCCGCACCGAGCAGGCCGCCGCGGGCCGCGCGGACGACACCGTGCACGTGCTCGGCGATGTGCTGGTCTTCCTCGACGAGGACCCTGGGGAGGCCGCCGCCCGCAGGGCTCGCCTCGACGACCTGGACGAAGCCGTGCTCCGCAGCGACGCGCGGATCTTCACGGGCACCCCGGTCCAGCTCGCCGACCTCGTGCAGGAGTGGCACGAGGCGGGGCTGAGCGGCGTGCGCCTGCGTCCGGCCGGTGTCGCGCACGACCTGCCGCTGATCACGGGTGGCCTGGTCCCGGAACTGCAGAGCCGCGGTGCGTTCCGCACCGCCTACGAGGCGGACACCCTGCGCGGGTTGCTCGGCCTGCCCCGTCCCGCCAACCGGTACGCGGTGGCCTGAGGCCACGTGGAGAGGACAACGATGAACCGGCCCCGCAAGCAGATCCACCTCGCCGCCCACTTCCCCGGCGTCAACAACACCACTGTGTGGAGCGATCCGGACGCAGGAAGCCACATCGACTTCAAGTCGTTCGTCCACTTCGCACGTACGGCGGAGAGGGCGAAGTTCGACTTCCTCTTCCTCGCCGAAGGGCTGCGGCTGCGCGAGCAGAACGGGGTGATCTACGACCTCGACGTGATGGGCCGCCCGGACACCTTCACGATCCTCGCCGCCGTGGCCGCCGTCACCGAGCGGCTCGGGCTCGCGGGCACCATCAACTCCACCTTCAACGAGCCCTACGAGGTCGCCCGCCAGTTCGCCTCGCTCGACCACCTGTCGGGGGGCCGGGCGGCCTGGAACGTCGTGACGTCGTGGGACGAGTTCACAGGCGAGAACTTCCGCCGCGGTGGCTTCCTCCCCCAGGACAAGCGGTACCTGCGCGCGAAGGAGTTCCTGGCCGCGGCCAAGGAGCTGTGGGACTCGTGGTCGGGCGGGGAGATCGTGGCCGACGCGGCGTCGGGCACCTTCCTCTCCGACCCCGACGCCGGGCGCTTCCTGATCACGTCCGACCAGTTCGACATCGGCGGCCGGTTCAGCGTCCCGCGCAGCCCGCAGGGCCACCCGGTGATCCTCCAGGCCGGCGACTCGGAGGAGGGGCGCGAGTTCGCCGCGTCCGACGCCGACGCGATCTTCACGCGGCACGGCACGTTGGAGGCCGGTCGGGCCTTCTACAGCGACGTCAAGAGCAGGCTCGCGAAGTATGGCCGATCCCCGGAGGACCTGAAGATCCTCCCCGCCGCGACGTTCGTGCTCGGCGAGACCGACGCCGAGGCCCACGAGAAGGCCGACGTGATCCGCCACCAGCAGGTGAGCGGGCAGACCGCGATCAAGTTCCTCGAACAGCTGTGGAACCGCGACCTGTCGGCCTACGACCCGGACGGCCCGCTGCCGGAGATCGACCCGCTCGTCAGCGAGAACCACATCTCCCGCGGGCGGGCGAGCGTGCGCCAGCACCGCGACCCGATCACCACCGCGCGCGAGTGGCGTGCCCTCGCCGAGGAGAAGGGGCTGTCGATCCGGGAACTGATGGTCCAGGTCACCGCACGGCAGTCGTTCGTCGGCACGCCTGCGCAGGTGGCCGACGCGCTCGACGAGTTCGTACAGACCGACGCGAGCGACGGCTTCGTGCTCGTCCCGCACATCACGCCGGGCGGGCTCGACGAGTTCGCCGACACCGTCGTTCCGCTGCTGCAGGAGCGAGGGGTGTTCCGCACCGAGTACGAGGGCACCACGCTGCGCGAACACCTGGGGCTCCGTCCCGTCCCCGCCCGAGAAGGAGTCCGGTCATGAGATTCCAGATCCTCGACATCGTCCCGCACACGCCGCACCCGGTGACCGGGGAGATCATCAGCGTTCACGAGCGGCTCGAACGCGTGGTGGAGACCGCGGTGCTGGCCGAGCGCCTCGGCTTCGACTCCTACGCCGTCGGCGAGCGGCATGCCGGCGAGTTCGTGTCGTCGGCCCCCACGGTGCTGCTCGGGGCGCTCGCCAATGCCACCGACCGCATCCTGCTCAGCACTGGTGTCACGGTGCTCTCGCTGCTCGACCCGGTGCGCGTCGCCGAGGACTACTCCACGATCGACCAGCTCTCCGGTGGGCGGCTGGAGATCGTCATCGGCAAGGGCAACGAGGACAAGCACTTCCCGCTGTTCGGGCTCCAGTTGGAGAGGCAGTACGAGTACCTCACCGAGAACTACGAACTGCTGCGCCGGCTGCTGCGTGAGGAGAACGTCTCCTGGACGGGCACCCACCACGCCGACCTCGACGGCGTCACCACCTACCCGCGGCCGTTCTCGGGCCCGTTCCGCATCTGGCACGGCTCCGCGACCTCGACGGCAGCGGTGGACCTCGCGGCCAAGTGGGGCGACCCCCTCTTCTCCGCCAACGCGCTGCAACCCCGCGAGAACTACCTCGTGCTGATCAACCGCTACCGCGAGCAGCTGGAGGCCAACGGGCACGACCCAGCCGTGGGTTACGTCGGCTCGGGCTCGGGCGGGCTCTTCCTCGCGGACACCGACGCGAAGGCGATCGAGCAGTACCGCCCCATCTACGAGGGCATCGCCGCCAAGATGCGGGCCAAGCACGCAGGGGACAACCGGCCGGGCAAGGCCACCTCGTTCGCGACCATCGAGGAGGCCATCGCACACGGCCCCGCGCTCGTCGGCACCCCGGAGCGGGTGGCGGCGAAGATCCTCGATTACCACAAGGCCTACCACCACGACGTCCAGTCGGTCTCGGTGTTCCCGATGCTGCCCTACGCGCAGCAGCACGAGGTGCTCACACGGTTCGCCGAGGAGGTGGCACCGCTGGTGCGCCGCGAGGTCTCGACCACTCTCTGGGGACCCGACGACCCCGGCCGCGCGGCGGGCTTCACGGCCGTCGACCACAGGCAGGCCGCTGACCAGCAGGGAGCGGGAGCATGACCGACACAGCCCCCACGCTCGAGGAAGCCGGTGCGCTGGCTCCGCTCGTCCCGCCCGCCGAGGCTGCGAAGCGGGTCGAGGCGGGCGCCCTCCTCGTCGACGTCCGCAGCGCCGGGGGACGGGCCGGCGCCGGCGAGATCCCCGGTGCGACGGTGGTGGACAAGGCCGCGATCGACACCGCGTTCGATCTCGGCTCCGCCACCCACCTTCCGGCGGTCACGTCGCTCGACACCCCGATCGTCGTGATCTGCGGTTCGGTACTCGGGTCCGGCCCCTCTGCGGCTGCGCTGCTGGCCAAGGGCTTCCACGACGTCGTGCACGTCGAGGGCGGGTTCCCGGCGTGGAAAGCGGCCGGCCTGCCCGCGCAGGAGCCGGTGACTCCGCAGGAGAGCTGACCCCGGCCACCGCAGCCGCGCTCGAAACAGCGCGGTGATCGGTACGTTGGCGGTCCTCTCACCCGTACCCGGAGGCCGCAGTTGCACTCACCGAACGTTCTCGTCGTCGGCATCGATCCGCGTGCGGTACCCGGGATGGACGCCGACGCCATAGAAGCCGCCCTCGAACAGGGGAAGAGCGAGTTCGAGAAGCGAGGAGTTTCGGCGGATCTCTGTCTGGTCGGTCTCGACGGGACTGCCGAGGCGAAGATCGTGGACCAGCTGACCCGGAACTCCTACGCCTGCGTCGTCGTGGGCGGTGGAATTCGAAAGCCGGAACCGATGCTCCCGTTCTTCGAAAAGGTGGTCAACCTGATTCGGCAGCATGCGCCCGACGCAGCCATCGCCTTCAACACGAGTCCGGTGGACAGCGCCGAAGCGGCGGCGCGCTGGATCGCTGTTCCATAGGCCGCGCTCCGCTGCGCGATCTCCGCGGCCGCCGCTCACTCGGCCCACTCGGCGCGCGGCGACGATCCAGACCGCGAACCCCCGTTTTCCGCAAGACTTGCAGCGGCCGATGATTTTCAGTTCGAGACATTTTCGAATTGAAAAGAATGAAGGCTACAGCTGCGTTCGATATGTCCATCCTGCGCCATTCGCGAGGCCCATGAATTCGGTGAAATCGAGTCAGGTGCGCAGTTCGGGTCGGTTCGCCGGCGGACCAACTCTCCACCCCTGCAACACGCAGGAGCGCAACGTCAAGTATCACATGAAATGAGACACGCTTTCGCTGCCCCGAGCACCGGCCGGGCTTAGCCTCATGGTCATGATTCGGTCCAGGCGGCTGCGGCTGTGCCGGCACGTCCGCGACTCGTGACCCGATCAGGATCGCGATGGCGGAAAGACCGCCCGCGCACAGTAAGCAGTAGAGGAATGGGCGAATGCTTCTGACGCTGGCCCAGAGGTTGACGCGAACGGTCGTGATGGTGGTCGCGCTGGCGATCATGGCCACCGGACTTGTTGCGTCGACCGCTTGGGCCGAGACGCCGCGCGGCCGCGCCGGTACTCATCCCCCACCCCCGAGCCGCTCCCACAGACCTCCTGGCGGCACGCCCCGCCACGACACCGCAGTTCCCCTCACTCGCCGCGTTTCCCCGTCGGGCGACATGGGCCACGACGTGTCCCACCCGCAGTGCGGTGTAGCGCTTCCCACGGACGACGGCTCTTTCGGCATCGTCGGGATCAACGAGGGGCGCCCCTTCACCACCAACCCCTGCATCAGTGCCCAGTATCAGTGGGCGAAGGGCACTCCGTACGGAGCCGGGGTCTACCTCAACACCAGCAATCCGGCACCGGGCGGCGCCGGTTACTGGCCACGGTCGGGCAGCCAGGATCCGGTGCTGTGCATCGACGCCCGCTCCACAACCGACGCCGGGTGCACCTACGACTACGGCTGGCACGCTGCCGCCAACGCACTCAGCGCGGCCATGGCCGTCGACCGGGGCATGACACAGCACACGTGGTGGCTCGATGTGGAGATAGAGAACCGGTGGGGCGGCAACGGCATGTCGAACACCGCGATGGTGCAGGGGATGAACGACTACCTGCGCAGCCACGGCGTGGCCGAGGTCGGGCTCTACTCGACCGGCTACCAGTGGCGCAAGATCACCGGCGGGTACACCGCGTCGACGGCTGCGAACTACCGGACGGCGTGGAAGCCACAGTTCACGCCGATGTACTCCCTCGACAACGCGCCACTGTGGCTCGCGACGTACACGGACAGCAACGCCGCAAAGACGATGTGCACCACGAGTTTCACCGGTGCCAAAACGAGATTGGTCCAGTACGGAGAGGACGAAGGGGGCTTCGACACCAACCTCGTCTGCTGACCGTCCGCTCCTCGATCAACGGGACTCTCGTCGCGATCCGCGGCGAGAGTCCCGTTCGCTGTCCGGCCCTCGACTTTCTCCAGGCAGCGAAAGACGATTCCGCCATCAATGGGTGTAGCAGTTTCGCAGATTCTGAATGACATCGCCCTTCTCGCGATCCGCCGATGAGACCGAGAGCCGCGCGGGCATAGCCGTCGGCGCGAGTGAGCGGCTCCCGGATCAACGCGACACGGGTCGCATTACAGTCGCACCCCAGAGAAGGGGGACGGGAGTGTCGATCACCGAGTACGAGGTGGGGCCGGGCGCCTATGGCGTCGCCATCGATGCGGACGGCGGGGTGTGGACCACCTTGGTCGAGCTCGGCGAGCTGGCACGGCTCGGCACGGACGGCCAGGTCGACCGCTTCGCGCTCGACGCCGAGCAGAGCCGCCCGATGGTGCTGATCACCGGTCCTGACGACGCGATCTGGTTCAGCCGGGGCGACGGCAGAATCGGCCGCGTCGACGCCGACCGCACGATCTCCTCGCTGCCGGTGCTCACCCCGACGGGCATGCCCTACGGCCTGTGCGCCGGTCCGGACCGGACGCTGTGGTACACGCTGCTGGCCGGAGACCGGATCGGCCGGATCGCGTTCGACGGCACGACCGACGAGTTCCCGCTGGCAGCGGGCAGCATGCCCGGCCCGATCACCGCCGGACCCGACGGTGCGCTCTGGCTCACGCTCAACCAGGCCGACGCCATCGGACGGATCACTCCGGCGGGCGAGGTCACCACCTATCCGCTACCGACGCCCGGCGCGGCTCCCGTCGGGATCCATGCGGGACGGGACGCTGTGTGGTTCGCCGAGATCGGCGCCGGCCAGATCGGACGGATCCGTCCCGACGGCCGGATCGACGAGTTTCCCCTGCCCGACCGATCCTGCCGTCCGCATGCGGTCGCGGCCACCGTGGACGGGGGATGCTGGGCGACGCTGTGGGCCGGCAGTTCTGTCGTCCGGCTCGATCGCGACGGCCGGATCATCGCCGAAGCGAGCTTCACCCCGGGAGCCGAACCGCACGGCCTCGCCATCGCCGCCGACGAGTCGCTGTGGGTCGCCCTCGAATCAGGCTCGCTGGCACACGTCATCGAGCGGGACGACTCCCCCGCCCTGCCCCTGATCACCCACCGGGACACTGCCACCGCGGGGTGAACAGCCGCCCTGATCGGACGTCGACGTCAGGCTTGTCGTTGACCTGCGAGCCACTCGTCGAAGGTTGTCGGCGCGATGCGAGCCCCCACGCCGGGCAGCAGCACATTGCCTGCCATCGCCGGGCCGTGCAGCGCCGCCCACGTCGGCACGAGCTTCACCGTGCGGCCGCGCGCGTCGTTGGTGCGCCGGGCCATGTCCACCAGGTCCTGCGTCTCGGGCCCGGCGACATCGACATATCGCCCCTGCGGCTCACCCACCGCGACCTCGGCGAGGATGTCGGCCACGTCCGCGGGGGCGACCGGTTGCACGAGCAGCGGCGCGATCGTGGCGACACCGTCCTGCTCGGTCAAGCTCGCCGCCATCTCGGCGAAGCCGTGGAACTGGGTGGCCGGCACGATCGTCCACGCGACCGGTCCCGCAGCGACGAGGCGCTCCTGCTCCTGCTTGCCTGCGTAGTGGGCATTGCCCTCGACGCGATGGATCCCGACGATCGAGAGCAGCACGTGGTGGCGCACACCGGCACGCGCCTCGGCGGCGAGCAGGATCCGCGTCGTGGTGGCGAAGTACGCCACCGACCCGGCCCGATCGGCTGCCGGCGCATTGGTGACGTCGATGACCGCCTCGACACCGCTCAGGGCATCGTCGAGCCCGTCACCGGTCGTCAGGTCCACCCCGAGCGACCGGCTGATGCGCACGGCGTCATGCCCGTCGCGTTCGAGGGAGCTGACGGTGAGGGAACCGATGCTCCCGGTCGCGCCGGCGACTGCGATCCGCACGATGTTCTCCTCTTTCCTGCCGCGCGTCGTCCGGCACAGCTTGCAGCAGCGAAGTTGCAAGCCGCCTAGTGGAGTGACTTCAGGCCGATGACGCAGCCGATGATGCCGAGAAGGAAGACGACTTTGAGCGCGGACACGGACTCTTCGCCGGTTCCCATCGCGTAGGCAACGGTCGAGGCGGCCCCGATGCCGACCCAGACGGCGTAGGCAGTGCCGACCGGCAGGGTGCGCAGGGCGTAGGCGAGCCCGCCCATGCTCACGATGAGCGCCACGACGAAGACGATCGAGGGGGTCAACCGCGTGAAACCGGCAGACTTCCCGAGAGCCGTCGCCCATACCGCTTCGAAGACCCCGGACACGATGAGCACCAACCAAGCCATCACAGGCTCCAGAAGGTCGCCGTCTTGTCGCGATCTGGGTACGGCGCCGCTCGTCCAGGAAGCCCCGCTCTCAGGAGCCCGACCCGAGCGTCTCAAAGACCGCGCGACGGGGCAACGTCGCAGCGTGGTGGCCTCGGTCTCCAGCCCGCGCGGCATCGCCATGCCGCGGACTGGAAGGCCCACCGTTAGTGAGAGTGACAGGAGAAGCTCGCAATGAATGCGTATCCCTTCACCGAATAATGCGAAGTATGCCCGGGCTCGGACTCGTCGACTCCGGCTAGAATCGAGCATGCCGCGGGCACCTCGACATGGCATTCAGCTGAGCGCGAAGAGTGGCCCGACGGAATAACGGCGATTCGGACAGCCGGTCAGGCACATATCCACACCGCCGCGAGGAGGGTCCGTGAGCGTCACCGCGACAACAGCCATCGACTTCGATGTCGCCGCCTACCTGCACCGAATCGGCCTGTCCGGCGCGTGGGACGGAGAACGCCCTCCGGCGGACCTCGCGACGCTGGCACGGATCGCCGCTGCTCACGGGCAGGCGATCGCCTACGAGAACCTGGACAAGTTCACCGGTCGCGAGACGCACCTCGACCAGGCATCCTTGATCACCAAGATCGTCCGCTCACGTCGCGGTGGCGGGTGCTACGAACACAATCTGCTTTTGCGCGGTGTGCTCGACGCCCTCGGCTACACCACCACCCTCCTCTCCGGGAGGGTGATGTGGAGCCGACCGGCCGACACGCCGATGCCCCCGCGCACCCACATGCTGCTTCTCGTCGAACTGCCGAATGGTCCCCACATCGTCGATGCAGGTTTCGGACTCAGACTCACCGGAGTGCTGGCACTCGAGCCGGATACGGAGCAACCGACACCCCACGGCCTTCTTCGCCTTCGGCCCGATGGATCTGCGTTCGTGCTGGAGGCTCTGCTCGGCGGTCGCTGGATGGCGCTGTACCGGTTCGACCTTGCCGAGACGTACATGGCCGACATCTCGATGAGCAACTTCTACAACACGCATCATCCCGATTCCATGATGGTCGGGGGTCTGTTGATCGGCCGCGCCGACACCGACCGCCGCTACGCCCTCAGTGGCCGCAGGTCCACCGGGCTGAGCCTCGCCGTGCACCACGTCGACGGCCCCAGCGAACGCCGCACGCTGGAGTCACCCGCCGCTATCCGTCGTGCCCTCGAGGATCAGTTCCTCATCGACCTCTCCGGCCTGCCCGACCTCGACCGCGCCCTCGCGACGCTGTTCTGATCGCAAGGTTTTCCCGCATCCGATGCGGCCTCGCTGACCTGGTGACGCCCTCCGCACGATCGAGGCACGGCAGCCTTCCGGATGAATGGCCGGACACCGACCGGAGCCGCGGCTGGTCGCGACGCAGCGCGTGTAGCCTCTCTTAACGCTTGCCGTGTAGGGCTACTACACTTATGCTCTGCCTAAGCCTCCGAAGATGAAGTACACCGAGGTCACACGGCGACTACGCGACCACGACGTCTACTTCGTCCGCGAGGGTGGCGAACACGAAATCTGGCGTTGCAACTGCGTCGGCAAGCACCAGACCGCAGTACCCCGCCACGAAGTGTCCTCGTACGTGATCGGCAAGATCGGCCAGCAGATTCCCTGTCTCGGGAAGGAGTGGTGGCGGTGACCCCCACCGAAGCACGCACCTACACGGTGCAGGCGTTCCGCGACAGCGGTCTGTGGGTGATCGAGGTCCCCGAGATCGACGCCGTCGGACAGGCACGCACCCTGGCTTCCGCGGCCGACACCGCACGAACCTTGATCGCGCTCTGGCTCGACGTCGACCCCGAGACGATCTCCGTCGAGATGGACTACTCGCGGATCGACCCCGACGCCCTGACACTCATGAACCAGGCACGGGCCGACCAAGCCAGGGCAGAGGCCATCAACAGCGAGGCAGCCAAGACATGGCGCCAGGCAGCGCGGAGACTGGTTCGCGATGACCATCTGAGCTTGCGGGACGCGGCCATCGTCCTCGGGGTGAGCTATGGCCGCGTGCAGCAGCTGGTCAGCTAGCCGCAGCTCATAGCCCAACGGTCAGACGTCGAAGCGGAACTCGACCACGCACCGCCACGGACCACCATGACAAGCGCGTCTCGCTAGACCCGGACGACCGCCACGGTCACAGGCCGCGCCTTGACGAGCGTGTCGAGGTCGCCTGGGTCGCTGGTCAGAATCTGGTCACCCGGCCGGGCGAGCAGGGCGACCGATGCGTCGACGACATCCGAGCCGCCGGCCACCTTGAGCAGTTCGCCGGCTGACCGCGCCACATCCAGGTCCATCGGAACGACATCGATCATGGCCAAGGCGCGGGCCAGGTGTACCTGGCGGGCACCGTCACGCCACGCCTGCGCCACAACCGGCGCCATGGTGACCAGATCCGCCCTAGCCCTTCGACCGAGGGCGATCAGGCCGGCAACACGTCGATCCGACCGGTCGACCCCGATCAATGCCCCGGCGTCCAGCACCATCCTCATGCGACTGTGCGCGACGGGCTCGGCGGGATGTAGGCCACCCCGGCCTCCGCGGCGATCTCTCGCAGCTCAGCCTCGTCGAACGCTCCGTGCTCGGCCTGGTACTCCACCAGCCAGGCATCGATCAGGCGCCCACGCACCCACGTCTCCAGCGCCTCGGTGACCACAGCTGAGAACGGAACCCCGGCCTCCTGGGCTACTCGCTGCGCAGCCAACCGCACCTCGGCAGGCAGCGAGACCGTGACCCGATCCGAACTCATACGCGACATCATACTCATGTATGAAGGCCCGGGCGATGGAGCATCGGGCGCTGCACCTCCACGGTGAGGCGGAACTCGACCACGTTGCGCGGCCGCACAACCTCTCAGCGCCGCCACACGTACGGCGTCGTCGTCGACACCTTCACGAGACCAGAGCGTTCGAGGATCGGACGGGAGTACTCGGTCGAGTCGCTGTATATGAGCGTCTTCCCGCAGGCGAGCGCGGATCGGGCGCGCGCCGCCGTCAACGCACGGTAGATACCCCGACCGCGCCACTGCGCCAGTGTCGCGCCTCCCCAGAGCCCGGCGAAGTCGCTGCCTGCGACCGGTTCGAGCCGGCCGGCACCGACCATCCGGCCCTCTGCCTCGGCGACCCACAACTCCATCCCGTCACCGAGCGCGAGCCGGCACAGCAGCGCGTCAGCGGTCCGTTCGGAGGCCCGTTCACCGAATGCCTCGTCCTGCATCGCGCTCATGGCGCGGACGTCCGGCTCCTCGGTCACCCGGCGCAGTGTGACGTCCTCGGGCAGAGGTGGCTCGGCTGTCAGAGCCGCGGCGTTACCGACCATGATCGATTCGGGCTCGTCCGGAACGAACCCGTTGCCCACCAGCGCCTCATGGAGCCCGGGGGCGTGGTCGTGGCCACGTGTCTTCCACTCCACCCGTTCGATCCCGGGATCGGCCTGGTAGTGCGTCAACACCTCCGGCACGAGGCGGGCGATCTCGCCGACGTCGGCTCCACCGAGGTCGCGGTAGGTCACGAACCCCCGTCCGCCGCCGAAAGTCACCAGACGCAGCGGGCCGCGACGGGTGACCGAGACCGCGCCGGGTGTCTCGGCATCGGTACGCAGCTGCTCGTCGTACGCCTGCAAGAGAAGCGTCGTGCCCATCATCGCGATCACGTTTATGACCCGCGGCCGAAACTACAAGCCGGTTACGGAATCGCCTCGTTACACGTTGAAGCGGAACTCCACCACGTCCCCGTCGGCCATGACGTACTCCTTGCCCTCCATCCGCACCTTCCCCGCCGCCTTGGCCGCGTTCATCGACCCGGCCTCGACGAGGTCGTCGTAGGAGACGATCTCGGCCTTGATGAACCCGCGCTCGAAGTCGCTGTGGATCACCCCGGCCGCCTGGGGGGCGGTGGCGCCCTTCTTGATCGTCCAGGCCCGTGACTCCTTGGGCCCTGCGGTGAGGTACGTCTGCAGGCCGAGCGTGTGGAAGCCGGCACGGGCGAGAGCGTGCAGGCCGGGCTCGTGCTGGCCGATCGACTCCAGCAGTTCGCGGGCGGACTCCTCGTCCAGCTCCAGCAGTTCCGCCTCCACCTTGGCGTCGAGGAAGACGGCGTCGGCGGGGGCCACGAGCTCGACGAGCTCCTTGCGCTTCGCCTCGTCGGAGAGCACGCCCTCGTCGGCGTTGAAGACGTAGAGGAACGGCTTGGTGGTGAGCAGGGTGAGCTCGCGCAGCGGCTCGGGGTCGACGCGCGCGGCGAACAGCGTGGTGCCGCCGTTGAGGATCTCGACCGCCCGCTCGGCGGCCTCCAGCACCGGGCGCCGGTCCTTCTGCATCCGCGCCTCCTTGGTGAGGCGCGGAACCGCCTTCTCCAAGGTCTGGAGGTCGGCGAGGATCAGCTCGGTGGAGATCGTCTCGATGTCGCCCGCGGCGTCGATGCGCCCGTCGACGTGCACGACGTCCGGGTCGTCGAACACGCGCACGACCTGGCAGATCGCATCGGACTCGCGGATGTTCGCGAGGAACTTGTTGCCCAGCCCCGCACCCTCGGATGCGCCCTTCACGATGCCCGCGATGTCGACGAACGACACGGTGGCCGGCACGATCTTCGCCGAGGCGAACATGCGGGCCAGCACGTCGAGGCGCGGGTCGGGCAGCGACACCACACCGACGTTCGGCTCGATCGTGGCGAACGGGTAGTTCGCTGCGAGGACGTCGTTGCGGGTCAAGGCGTTGAACAGCGTCGACTTGCCCACGTTGGGCAGGCCGACGATGCCGAGGGTGAGTGACACGGGAGTCCAGGGTAGTCGCGGGTCAGCGGGCTCCGGGTGCCGCCTGCAGGTACGTGAGCACGGCCCGCACGCGGCGGTTGTCGTCGTCGGAGGGCGGCAGGTCGAGCTTCGCGAAGATGCTGCTGATGTGCTTGCCCACCGCCTTCTCCGTGACGAACAGCGCAGCGGCGATCGCGACGTTCGAGCGGCCCTCGGCGACGAGCTCCAGCACCTCCCGCTCACGTGCCGTCAACCGGGTGAGCGGTGCGGAGCGGCGGCCGAGCAGCTGGCCGATCACCTCGGCGTCCATCGCGGTGCCACCCGCCGCCACCCGGCGCACCGCCTCGACGAACTCCTCGACCTTTCCCACACGGTCCTTCAGCAGGTACCCGACCCCGCCTGCCTGGTCGGCGAGCAGTTCGCGGGCGTAGAGCTGCTCGACGTACTGCGAGAGCACGAGTACCGGCAGCCCCGGGACGTCCCGGCGTGCCGCGATCGCCGCCACCAGGCCCTCGTCGGTGAAGGTCGGCGGGAGCCGCACGTCGACCACCGCGACGTCCGGACGGTTGCGGACCAGCGCCTCACGCAGCATCGGGCCGTTGTCGACGGCCTCCACGACGTCGAAGCCGTTGGCGGTGAGCAGCCGGATCAGACCGTCGCGGAGGAGGACGTGGTCCTCGGCGATGACGGTCCTGAGTCCGGCGGGGGCAGGGCGCACGGCAACTCCATCGTGATCTCTGTGGGGCCGCCGGGCGGGCTGCTGACGTGCAGCGTCCCGTCGAAGGCGGCGAGGCGGCGCTCGATGCCGCGCAGGCCGGTGCCGCGACGGGGATCGGCGCCGCCGCGGCCGTCGTCGCCGACGAGGACGGTGAGCCGGCCGCGTGTGTAGCGGGCGCGCAGCCACGCCCTCGTCGCACCCGAGTGCCGTCCGACGTTGGCCAGGGCCTCGGTCGCGGCGAAGTACAGCGCCGACTCGACCGGGGCCTCCGGCCGCGCGGGCAGGTCGAAGTCGAGCGCGACGGGCACCGGGCACAGCAGGGAGGCGGCCTCGAGCCCGCCGACGAGACCGCGGTCGGCGAGCACCGGCGGATGGATGCCGCGGACGAGGTCGCGCAGCTCGGCAAGTGCTTTACCTGCGTCGGCGCGCGCCTCCTCCAGCAAGGAGGCGGCCCGGTCGGGGTCGGAGCGGACGGCCTGGGCGGCGAGTCCCAGCGCCATGCCCACGGCGGCGAGCCGCGCCTGCGCCCCGTCGTGGAGGTCGCGCTCGATCCGGCGCAGCTCGGCGGCCTGCGCGTCCACGGCCGCCGCACGCGACTCCGTGAGTTGCTCGACCCGCCGGGCCAGCGTCGTGTCGGGAGCCAGGAGGAGGCGGACCAGCAGAGCGAACCCGCGCACGGCCCACGGCACCGTCCACCAGATCACCGCCACGAGCACCAGAACCGGGAGCGTCAGCACCGAGAACGGGCCGTTCGCACCGATCGCGAGGCTCGAGACCGCCGCGAGCAGCGCGTAGAGCACCCAGAAGACGACGATGCCCGCCACGGCATGCGCGCCGAGCCAGACGACATCCCGGCCGTTCTGCGGGTCGCGCAGGCAGGCCAGCAGGTCGCGCCATCCCCACCCGGGCTCGGAGCAGTAAGAGGCGACGAGCTCCACACGCAGAACGCGTCCGGCCTCCTGGCGGTGCAGGTCGGCGAGCACGCGGCTGGCGCTGAGGGCGCCTGCCACCACCGGCACGCCGAGCCCGAGGACCGGCACCAGGACGAACCCGGTGACCAGCGCGAGGAGCAGCACCAGCGCGATCAGCGCCGTGACGATCGAGGCGAACAGCCGGCCGGCGGCGAGCAGCCAGTTCCGGATGCTCGTCACGCGGGCCAGTCTGGCCGATCACGGACGGCACGTGCAGTAGGGCTGGACCCACCTTCCACTGTCGGGCCGGCCCGCCCACGCACAGGCGGTCCAGCCACATGGTTCTGTGGCCCCGGCGGCGCGAGTGTGATCGCCATGACCGCATGGACCGACCACCGCACCTTCCTGCGCCGCGCGCTGCGCAGGCCCGCCCTGATCGGGGCGCCCGCCCCGACCGGCCCCACACTCGCGGCGGCGATCGCAGCGGTGCTGCCGGCGACGGGCGCGCCGACCGTGGTGGAGCTGGGCGCGGGCACCGGAGCCCTCGCCCCCGCGATCAGCGCCAGGCTTGCCCCCGGCGCCAGGTACCTCGCCGTCGAACTGGACGCCGAACTGGTCGCGCACCTGCGGCATCGGATGCCGTGGCTGCACGTGCTGCAGGGTGACGCCGCGGACCTCCCGGCACTGCTCGCGAATGCCGGCGTCGGGCCCGTGGACGCGATCGTCTCGTCGCTGCCGTGGACGCTGGTGCCTCCGCAGCAGCAACGCGAGATGCTCGCCGGGATCGCGGCCACCCTCGCCCCCAGCGGCGTCTTCACCACCATCACGACCCTGACCGCGCTGCCGACGCGGGTGCGTGAGCTGCGACGCAGCCTGGAGGCCACATTCGGGGAGGTCGTCGCGACGGAGCCGGTATGGCGCAACGTGCCACCGTCGAGGCTCTTCGTCTGCCGCGGCCCCCGGGCGTGCTGACGGCGCTGCTCGACACGGTCGCGAACTGGCCGGCAGCGGCGGTCCTCGTCGTCGCGGCGATCGTGCTGGTGGTCGAGAGCGGCACCCTCGTCGGCGTCGCCCTGCCGGGCACGACGCTGCTGGTCGCGCTCGGGCTGTGGTCGCACATCCGCCCCGACGCGCTGGTGCCCGCGATCGCGATCTCGGCCGCAGCCACGGTCACCGGCGCCCATATCGGATGGTGGCGGGGCCGATCCGGCCGCGGAGTACCGGCACTGGACGGGGACGGCCGCCATCGACGCGTGATCCGGGCCGGCACGGCCCGGGCGCACCGATGGCTCGCGGGCCGCGGGACGGTGGCGACGGCCGCCCTACTCGCCAGCGGGCACTGGGCTGCTGCGGCCCGACCGCTCATGCCACGGGTCGCCGGCGGGGCGGGAGTGCCGTACCGGATCGCCGGACCACCGCTGATGATCACGGGCACCGCGTGGGCCGCGACCCTCGTCCTGCTGGGAAACCAGGTCGGGCCGCACGTGCTGACCCAGGTCGGGGCGGTGCCGCTGGTGGTCGTGGCGCTGCTGATCGGAGCCTTGGTGCTGCACTCGCGATGCCGCCACAAGAGCATCGCGGTGGGGTCGGCCGTTCGGTAGAGTGCCGCTCACCCAGATGAGCTAGACCAGATACGGACCGTGTTCGGCCCTCCGGAGCCGGCCGACCCGCGGAGGCAGCCCGTGCGTTCGACCATCAGGATCCTGCTCGCCGCCGCCGTCGGGGCCGCCGTGGTCGCGAGCGGGGGTGCGGTGTTCACCCTGGCCACGCCGTCCCCCACGCCTGCGGCCGCCACGCAGGCGGTCGCCGCCCCGAAGCCCAGCCCGAGGGCCGCCGCCGCACCTGCCGCGGCTGCCGAGGCGCCGGCCCCAGCAGTGGCCGCGCCCGCGCCGGTCGCAGCACCAGTGGTCGAAGCCGTCGAGCAGCGGGCTTCCGCCGCCACCGAGCGCGTGAACAGAAGCGTGAAGCGGCAGCAGCAGGACGTGGTGCTGCGCAAGCCTGCCGTCCGGTCCGAGGCAGACGCACCGTCGCGCCGGGCCGAACCTGCACCCCAGAGGCCCACTGCGAAGGCCTCCGCCCCGGCCAAGCCCCGGGCTGCTGAATCCGAGTCGGCCGAGCGCAAGAAGCCGGAGCGGAGCACGGCTGCCCGCAAGCCCTCCCTCGACGATGCGCGCCGCGTCGAGGAGCGTCTGCGCAAGATCGTCGTCATCCCCCGGACCGACGACGACGAGCGCCGCACCGTCGGCAGGCTGATCGACGGGATCACCCGTCCCGTGCTGGGCACCTGCGAGCGACTCCCGGTCGTCGGCGGCCTGGCGTGTGGGGGAGGCGGACTCCTCACCGGTGTCACCCGTTCGGGTGGTATTGGCTAACACCCGTCGCTCTGCGTCGATGGTCCAGATGGATCTGGTCGGCGTGTAATGGGGGAAATCGTGGCTTTCTCGTCCCGGGTGATGCTCGCGAACTCGGTGATCGGGGTCCTGGCCGCCGGTAGCAGCGCAGTCCTCACACTGGCGCCCCCCAGCGCATACGCGGCGGTGAAGGTGCCCGACTTCGACAGCCATGCCGCGGCCCCCACCCCCGTCGGCGCCACTGGTGCGCCGGCCATCGTGCCCCCCGTGACGGGCGCGCAGATCGCAGGTCTCGCCCTGGCCCCGGCCCGCGACCGGGTCAACGCGATCATCGCCGAACGCCGGCAGGCCGCAGCGGCGGCCGAAGCAGCGAGGGCGCAGGCCGCCAGGGCCGCCGCGGACCGGGAAGACGACGAGCACCAGGCCGACTCCAGGTCGGGTGCAGACCGTGGCGACGAGACCTTCCGCCGGTGGGCGGCCCAGTTCCGGGCGGCGTGCGACAGCGGGCGCGTGCACGGCGAGATCTGCACCAGGTGACGCCTCAGCCGTCGAGCCGGTAACCCATCCCCCGTACCGTCACGATCCGCTCGGCACCGAGCTTCCGCCGCAGGTAGCGGACGTAGACGTCCACCACGTTCGAGCCCGGGTCGAAGTCGTAGCCCCACACGTGGCTGAGCAGCTGCTCACGGGAGAGCACCTGCCCGGGGTGCCGCAGGAACGTCTCCGTCATCGCGAACTCGCGGGCAGACAGATCCACCGTGCGCCCACCCACCCGCGCCCGGCGGGTGCGCAGGTCGAGCTGGAGCCCGCCGTGCGTGAGCACCGTGGGTTCGGCGGTCCGGTCGGTCGCGAGCCGCAGCCGCACCCGGGCCAGCAGCTCCTCGAAGCGGAACGGTTTGGGCATGTAGTCGTCGGCGCCGCCCTCCAGCCCGGCGACCGTGTCCTGCACGCTGTCACGCGCGGTCAGGACGATCACGGGCATCGGGCAACGCTCGGCCCGCAGCTTGCGCAGCACCGCGAAACCGTCCATTCCCGGTAGGCCGATGTCGAGCACCATCAGGTCGAACCCACCGGTCATCGCGTAGTCGTAGGCCGACGGGCCGTCGCCGACGACCGTCACGGCGAAGCCGTTGGCCGACAGCCCCTTCTCCACGAACGCGGCGATGCGCGGCTCGTCCTCGGCGATCAGGATGCGGCTCACGAGTCCTCCTCGCTAAGGCTCGTCGGCCGCGTTCGCGGGGCTGCTGCGCCGGATGGTGAGCTCACAAGCTCGCTCACGAGCCCTCCCCGCTGACGCCCGTCGGCCGCGTCCACGGGACTGCTGCGCCGGATGGTGAGCTCACAAGCTCGCTCACGACGCCACCGGGTGCGGGACCGGTGGCACCACGACGGTGAACGTGGCGCCCGCTCCGGGCACGCTGTCCAGCAGCACCTGGCCGCCGTGCGCCACGGCGATGGCCCGGACGATCGACAGGCCCAGACCGGCGCCGTCGGACCGGGGGCCCGCCGCTGCGCCGCGGGCGAACCGCTCGAAGATCCGTGCCCGGTCGGCGGCGGTGATGCCCGGTCCGGTGTCCGAGACCCAGAACCGCAGCAGGCCGCCCGCGAGCTGCGAACCGATCGCGATCCGGTCGCCGGGACGCGTGTAGCGGCACGCGTTGTCGGCGAGAGCGACGATCGCCTGCGTGATCCGCTGCGGGTCGAGCACGGCGTCGACCCGGGCGACGGTCTCCAGCACGAACTCCCGCTCGCCCAGCCGCGCGACCTTCTCGAACGCGTCCTCGGTGAGCTCCCCGACGGCCACCCGTTCGAGCTGCAGAAACGCCGGCTGCTCCGAGCGCGCGAGCAGCAGCAGGTCCGACACCATCCGGTTCATCCGGCCAAGCTCGTCGTCGACCAGCGCGATCGTCGAGGCGACGTCGGAAGGATCGGCGGGATCCAGCACCTCGAGGTGCCCGCGCACGATCGTGATCGGCGTGCGCAGCTCGTGGCCGGCGTCGTCGACGAACCGGCGCTGCGCCGCCACTCCCATCTCGACGCGGTCGAGCATGGCGTTGACCGTGCGCACCAGGTCGCCGAGCTCGTCACGCTCGCCGGGGTCGGGGATGCGCCCGGACAGGTCGGTGTCGGTGATCGTGCGAGCGGTCGCGGCGACGTCACGCAGCGGGCGCAGGATGCGCCCGGCGACCAGCCAGGCTCCCGCCGCCGCGCCGAGGAGCGTGATGCTTCCGACCAGCAGCATGAGCCGGGCGGCGCTGTCGGCACCCGCGCGTTCGGCGTCGGCGAGGTAGGCGGCCACGATCACACCGCGCGACGGGTCACCCTCGAGCGAGACCGGGATCGCGAGGTAGCGCACCTCCCCCGCCACCGGGCTCTCGTAGCGCCCGTCCCGCGGCTCCGGCACGGCGGCCACCAGGCTCGCGAACTCCGGGTCCCGTGCAAGCACCTCCGGTGTGCCCGGCTCCTGGCGGCTCTGCGAGCGGTACGCGCCGTCGACATAACCGAGGAACTTCTCGTTGGGCCGCGCGATGTTGTACGCGATCGCTTCCCCGATCACGTCGCCAACGGTCGCGAACGGCAAGCCGGTGCGCGGGTTGATCCCGGTGGCCGTCAGCTCGGCGAACTCGTCCACTTCGGACCGAAGCGCGTCCTCCATCCGCTCGTCTGTCGCCTGGATCAGCAGCCGCCACGTCACGAACGTGACGACGGCCAGTGCGCCGAGCACGAGCAGGAGGACCCAGCCGATGATCCTGGTCCGCGCCGTCCACAGCACCGCGCGCAACCGCGGGGGAACGGCTCGGCGCAGCACAGCGGTGTCCGCGTCGGCCCGGAGGTCCGTGCGGTCGAGCATCGCGGGCATCGGCGTCCTCGTCGTGGCCTCCGGGGCGCCGGCCCGATCGGTGGGGCGCCGGTGCGGTCCATCGTCGCCGAGATCGGGTCGGGGGCGCAGCTCGGCGGGGCGATCAGTCGTCGTCATCGCGCCCGTCGTCGCCTCGCCCGTCGTCGCGCCCATCGTCATCGCCCGGTCCGTCGTCGCCAGGCCCGTCGTCACCGCGGCCGTCGTCGTCCCCGGCGCGGACGGGGGGCGGCGGGGCGACGTAGCCCTGAGGGTCCGCAGGTGGCTGCTCGGGTGGGCGCACGCCCGGATCGGGGGCGGCGGGGGCCTGCACGGTGATCGGGTCCAGGGGCTCGCCATCACCCGTCCGCGCCGAACCCAGCGCGGCCACGCCGACCACGACACCGATGACGAGCAGCACGGTGGTCACGATCGTCAGGGGGAGGCGCACAACGCCCATGCTGGGCAGCGCAGGTGACCATGACGTGAGACGGAGATGAGAGGACTCTCATCTGCCGTTCGCGTCCGATTCCCGCCAGTGCGAGGACGTTTGCGGTGGCAGAGTCGACGCCGTGTTACTCGATGAGGAACGTTGCTACCGCGCCGTCGCCGCCCGCGACGCCCGCTTCGACGGGCAGTTCATCACCGCGGTACGCACGACCCGGATCTACTGCCGGCCGTCGTGCCCGGCGATGACGCCGAAGCGGGCCAACGTCGAGTTCCTGCCCACCGCGGGCGCCGCACAGCAACGCGGGTACCGCGCCTGCCGCCGCTGCCAGCCCGACGCCGTGCCCGGCTCGCCGGACTGGAACATCCGCGCCGACCTCGCCGCGAGGGCCATGCGGCTGATCGCCGACGGCGTGGTCGAGCGCGAGGGGGTCGTAGGCCTCGCCACCCGGCTCGGCTACTCCGAGCGTCATCTCAACCGGGTGCTCACGGCCGAACTGGGAGCCGGGCCGCTCGCGCTGGCCAGGGCGCACCGGGCGCACACCGCACGGCTGCTGATCGAGACCACGCCGCTCGCGATGGCCGACATCGCGTTCGCGGCAGGCTTCGCCAGCGTCCGGCAGTTCAACGACACCGTGCGCGAGGTCTACGGGGTTCCGCCGACCACGCTGCGCACGGAGGCAGGCCGCCGCCGGGGAGCGATACCTGCCGCGGCCGGGACGCTCGTGCTGCGGCTGCCGTACCGCCCGCCGTTCGACGGCAACGGCCTGCTGTCGTTCTTCTCCGCGCGCGCCCTGACCGGCGTCGAGTCCGTCGTGGACGGGACGTACCGGCGGACGCTGCGGCTGCCGCACGCTGCCGCGACCGTGGCGCTGGACCTGCAACCCACCGTGCCCGGCAACGGCAGTCGACGTGCCGCCGGCGCCGAGCACGTCGTCGCAACCGTGCGCCTGGGCGATCCGCGTGACCTCGGCCCCGCGGTGGCCCGTCTCCGCCGCCTGCTCGATCTCGACGCCGACCCGCTCGCCGTCGACGCCCTGCTCGGGGCCGACCCCGCGCTCGCGCCGTCCGTGGCCACCACGCCCGGGATCCGGCTCCCGGGCAGCGTCGACAACGTGGAGACGGCCCTGCGCGCGGTGCTCGGACAGCAGGTGTCGGTGGCGGCAGCCCGGACTGCTGCGGTCCGGCTGGCCGCGGCGCTGGGCGAGCGGCTGCCCACCCAGCTCGTCGGCGCGGCCGACGACCCGTCCGCCGACACCGCGGACCTCCTGTTCCCGACGGCCGCCACGATCGCCGAACGCGGCGCCGAGGTGCTCACCGGGCCGGCCACGCGCATCGCGACCGTGCTCGGGCTGGCCGAGGCGATGGCGGACGGGTCCCTCGTACTCGACGCCGGGCGCGACCCGGCCGAACTGCGGTCGGCGCTCGTCGCCCTGCCCGGCATCGGGCCGTGGACCGCGGGCTACCTCGCGATCCGCGTGCTCGGCGATCCCGACGAACTTCTCGCCACCGACCTCGCGGTGCGCCGCGGGGCCGGTGCGCTCGGTCTGCCGTCCGACGCCGGACGGCTCGTGGCCCACGGCGAGAACTGGAAGCCGTGGCGCTCCTATGCCGCGATGCACCTGACGCGCGCCTCGGCCCTCACCCCCACAGCCACCACTCGAAAACTCCGGAGGACTTCATGAACGCCATCTGGTCCACGTTGGACACCCCCATCGGACCGTTCACGGCCGTCGTCGACGAGGACGGGGCCGTCATCGCCTCCGGCTGGACGGCGTCGCTGGACGAGCTGGTCCCGCAGATCCACCCGACACTGCGGCCCACCGAGCTGGCAGAAGGCGATCTCGGCGCCGTCGGCGACGCCATCGTCCGCTACCACGACGGCGATGTGTCCGCTGTGGACGACGTGCCGGTGAAGCAGCGGTCCGGCGAGTTCCTCGAGCACGCCTGGGACGTGCTGCGCACGATCCCGGCAGGCGCCCCCGTCACGTACACGGAGTACGCGGCGAAGTCCGGCCGCCCCGCCGCCGTGCGGGCCGCGGCGTCGGCGTGCGCGCGCAACGCAGCGGCGCTGTTCGTGCCCTGCCACCGCGTGCTGCGCACCGACGGCACCCTAGGCGGCTTCCGCTGGGGCTTGGAAGCAAAGCGCTGGCTGCTGAACCACGAGAGCCACCGCTGACCCCGCACGAAGAGAGCGTTGTGGAGCCGTAGTGCTGTTGGGGCGCGGGGCCTGACGGCACTACGGCTCCACAATGCTCACCGGCGAGTAGCTCGACCATCTGTTCGACCGTTCACCGATTCGTGTCGCTCGTTGGACCCGCGGTTCGGCGAGTCTGCCCGGTTTCCGTCGGAGGCCCGGTGCACGCTGATCGCCGTGGACACCGCCGCCGTCTCCGTGCTGCTCATCGGCCTGATCGTCGGCGCCGTGCTCGGCGCGGGCGTCGTCTGGTTCCTCGTCACCTACCGCTCCCGGATCGCGGCGGCTGAGGCCGGGCGGGCGGCGGCCGATGCCTCCGCGATGGCGCGGGCGGATGCGGCCGGGCTGCGCGCCGAACGCGCCGGGCTGCTCGAACGGCTCGACGACCTCATCGAGCAGCACGAACGGGCCACCGAACGGCTGCGCCGTGCGGAGTCCGAGGCGGCGGCGGCCCTGGCGGCGTTGCAGAGCGAGCGCGAGGCGGGGGCGCAGCGCGAGCAGCTTCTCACCAGGCGCGACGCCGAGCTCCGGCAGGCCTTCCAGGCGCTCTCGGCCGACGCGCTCGCCCGCAACAACGAGCAGTTCGTCGCCCTCGCCGAGGGGCGGATCAAGGAGGCCACCGCGGCTCTCGCCGCCAAGGCCGAGGGCGACGCCACCACCCGCGCCCAGGCAATCGCACAGCTGCTCGACCCGGTGGCGTCCACGTTGCAGCGCGTCGAGGGCCAGCTGCGCACGGTCGAGAAGGAGCGCGAGTCGGCGTACGCGGGGCTCCGCGAGCAGGTCAGCGCCATGCGCCTCAGCTCGGAGCAGCTACAGCACGAGACGAAGGCGCTGGTCAACGCGTTGCGCGCGCCCCAGGTGCGCGGCCGGTGGGGTGAGCTGCAGCTGGAGCGGATCGTGCAGCTGGCCGGGATGGTCGAGCACTGCGACTTCTCCACCCAGGTCACCGGGCAGGGCGAGGACGGCGGCGTCCGGCCGGACATGGTCGTGCACCTGGCCGGTGGCAAGCAGATCGTGGTCGACGCGAAGGTGCCGTTCGCGGCCTACCTCGAGGCCGTCGAGAGCCGCGACCCCGACGTGCACCGCGAGCGTCTCGCCGCCCATGCCCGGCAGCTGCGCCAGCACGTCGACGCGCTCTCGGCCAAGAGCTACTGGGCGGCGTTCGAGCCGTCGCCGGAGTTCGTCGTGCTGTTCGTGCCGGGCGATCCGTTTCTGGAGGCCGCGATGCAGTCCGATCCGGCGCTGCTGGAGCACGCCTTCTCGCACAACGTCGTGGTCGCTACGCCCACCACCCTCATCGCCCTGCTGCGCACCGTCGCCTACAGCTGGCGGCAGGAGGCGCTGGCACGCAACGCCGCCCAGGTCCACCAGCTCGGCAAGGAGCTCCACAGCCGCCTCGCCACGATGGGCACCCACGTCGCCAAGCTCGGCCGCAGCCTCGACTCGGCCGTCGCCAGCTACAACCAGACGGTGTCCTCGCTCGAGGCGCGTGTGCTGGTCACTGCCCGCAGGTTCACCGACCTCGAGGTCGCCGGCGACGAGATCGCAGCACCGGCCCAGGTCGAGCGGGCTCCGCGCACCGTGGCCGCGCCCGAGCTGGTGGCCTCGGCCGACGACTCGCTGGTCGCGCTGCACGAGCTCGCCCGCGGAGAACGACCCGCAGGCGAAGGCCGTCCGGAGGGCAGAGCTACCGTGACGAGGTGACCAATCGCGGTGAACGGGGCGCGGGCGGCAGGTGGCCGATGAGTGACCGGTCGGTGATCCCCAGTGTGCTCGGGATCCCACCCGTCGCGGCGGTCGGCGTCGGCGCTGCGCTCACCGCCATCGGCGTGATCGGCGACCTCGTCCGCATCGGCAGCCTCGGCATGGTCTTCGCCGTCTGCTACATCGCCGGATGTGTCCTCGCGATCGGGTGGGTGCGGCGCGACGGGCTATTCGGGCCGATGGTCCAGCCGCCGCTCCTGGTGGCCGTGGCCGTGCCGGTCGTCGTGCTGCTCGCGGGCTCGCCCAAGCCGGGCGCCGGGGTGGCCGAGCGGCTGCTCGTGGTGGGCGCGCCGCTGGTCAACGCGTTCCCGACCATGGCGTCGACCACCGGCATCGTGCTGGTCATCGGCCTGGTCCGGCTCATCGTGCAACGCCCGCTCGACGCCCCGGCCGCCACCGCGCCCGAGGAACCGCCCGTCAGCCCGCGGCGGAGCTCTGCTGCGGGCCGCGGGCGGGGCGCAGCTCGCGGGGCAGCGAGAACGTCAGGGTCTCCTCGGCGGTCGTGACCTCGTCCACGGAGGCCCAGCCGCGCTCGGCGAGATGGTCGAGCACGCCCCGCACCAGCACCTCGGGCACCGAGGCGCCGCTGGTGAGCCCGATCGTCCCCACGCCCTCGAGCCAGCGCTCGTCGATCTCCCGGGCGTAGTCGATGAGGTAGGCGGCGCCTGCGCCTGCCTGCAGCGCCACCTCCACCAGCCGCACCGAGTTGGACGAGTTGCGCGACCCCACCACCAGCATGAGATCGCACTGGGCGGCCATCGCCTTCACGGCGACCTGGCGGTTCTGCGTCGCGTAGCAGATGTCGTCGCTCGGCGGGTTCTGCAGCGAGGGGAAACGCTCGCGCAGCGCGCGCACCGTGTCCATCGTCTCGTCGACCGACAGCGTGGTCTGCGACAGCCACACCACCCGCTCCGGATCCCGCACGGTCACGCCTGCCACGTCAGCGGCCGTCTCGACGAGCTGGATGTTCGCCGGCGCCTCACCCGAGGTGCCCTCCACCTCCTCGTGGCCGTGGTGGCCGACGAGCAGGATGTCGAAGTCCTCGCGGGCGAAGCGCTTGGCTTCCTGGTGGACCTTGGTGACCAGCGGGCAGGTGGCGTCGATCGTGCGCAGTTGCCGCTCGCGTGCCTGGTCGCGGACCGCAGGGGACACACCGTGGGCCGAGAACACCACGAGTGCACCTTCGGGCACCTCGTCGGCGTCATCCACGAAGATCGCGCCGCGCTCGGTGAGCGTCTCGACGACGTGCACGTTGTGGACGATCTGCTTCCGGACGTAGACCGGCGGGCCGTACTGTTCGAGCGCCTGCTCCACGGCCTCGACGGCCCGGTCGACGCCTGCGCAGTATCCGCGCGGCTTGGCCAGCAGGACGCGCTTGTTCGCTCCGGACATGGGCCCCAGCCTACGGGCCCCTCCTGTTCTCGCAGACGTCACGCATCCCCCCGAAACCCCCAGGCTGCTCCCTGCGGCCGGGCAGAGGAGACTGGGGGTCATGAGCCCGCTGCCGCTGCCGGTGCGGCTTGCCGCCGGCCTTGTCGCCACAGCCGTCGAACAGGCCCGTGACCTGCCCCGCCTCGTTGTCGAGTTCCCCGTCACCGCCGTGAGCCAGGCCCTGCAGGCGTCGATGCGCGTGCAGCAGAAGGTCACCGAGCTGGCCATCAAGGGCGATCGCGCGCTGGGGACGCTACGTCCCGTCGAGGAGCGGCCGGCATGGGCCGTCTTCGACGACGAGGAGCCGATGGAGCGCAACGGCGCGAGCACGGTGAGCACGCTGCACCAGCGGTCCGTGCGCGACGCCGTCGTCACGCTCGCAGCCGATCCGGCCCAGCCCGAGGCACCCGTGCAGACGGCCGCCGAGGTCGCGGCGGAGACCGCCACAGACGCGGCGCCTGCGGACGACACCGCGACGGGCCCGAACGTCCTGCCCGGCTACCGGGACCTGACGATCCCGCAGCTGCGCGGCCGGTTGCGCCACCTCACCGTGGAGGACCTGCAGGCGCTCCTGGACTGGGAGACGGCCCACGACAACCGGCCACCGTTCGTCACGATGCTCTCCAACCGGATCACCACGGTCAAAGAGGGGTGACCCACCCGAACTCGGCCGACCAGCCGTGGCCGGTCCGCACGGTCGCCAGGAAGATCGCCGAGTGGGTCGACCGGCTCGGGGCGGTGTGGGTGGAGGGCCAGCTCGCCCAGGTCACCGCACGTGCCGGCACCGGCACCGCCTTCCTGGTGCTGCGCGATCCCGCCGCTGACGTGTCGCTCCAGCTCACGGCACCGATCGGGCTCGTCCGGGACGGCGGGCCCGCGGTGGCCGAGGGCAACCGGGTCGTCGTCCACGGGAAGCCGTCGTTCTTCCTGGGCCGCGGCACGCTGAACCTGCGAGTCGACGAGATCCGCGCCGTCGGCATCGGGGAGCTGCTCGCCCGGATCGAGCGGTTGCGCAAGCTGCTGGCCGCCGAGGGCCTCTTCGACCCGGCGCGTAAGCGGCGGCCGCCGTTCCTGCCCGGCTGCATCGGCCTCGTCACGGGCCGGGCGTCGGCGGCGGAGCACGACGTCGTGTCGAACGCGACGGCACGGTGGCCGTCCGTCCGGTTCCGGATCGAGCACACGGCCACGCAGGGCGCGCTGGCGGTCCCGCAGATCGTCGACGCGCTCGGTGCGCTGGACCGCGACCCTCAGGTCGACGTGATCGTGCTGGCCAGGGGCGGCGGCAGCGTGGAGGACCTGCTCCCGTTCTCCGACGAGACGCTGTGCCGCGCGGTGGCGGCCTGCCGCACGCCCGTCGTGTCGGCGATCGGCCACGAGCCTGACACCCCCCTCGTCGACCACGTCGCCGACGTCCGGTGCTCCACGCCCACCGAGGCCGGGCGGCGGCTCGTGCCGGACCTGGCGGAGGAGACGGCCCGCATCGCGGGGCTGCGCGACCGGGCGCGGCGCGCGCTGGCGGGATGGGTGGACCGCGAGGAACGGCTGCTCACAGCCTTGCGCGGGCGTCCTGTGCTGGCCGACCCACTGCAGGCCATCGACGCGCGTGCCGCCGAGGTGGAGCGGCTGCGCGAGGCTGCCCGGGCGTGCCTGCTACGCGGCCTGGACCGCAGGAGCGCCGACCTGGAGCACGTCCGGGCGCGGTTGACCACACTCGGGCCGGCCGCCACGCTGGCGCGCGGTTACGCGGTGGTGCAGCGGTTGTCCGACGGCGCCGATCCGGGGACGGTGCTGCCCGTGCTGCGGTCGGTCAGCGAGGTCGGGCCAGGCGATCGGCTGCGGATCCGGGTGGCAGACGGGGCGGTCACCGCCGCCGTCGGGGACCACACGCACGCAGGGGGCGCTGATAACGAGGCCGTGGACAGTGGCACGGCGAAGCCGCCGAGCGCCCGCCCACGCAGGAGGAAGGCGAGCACGACATGACCGAACAGCCTGGCGTCGACGGGCTGGGTTACGAGCAGGCCCGCGACGAGCTCGCCGAGGTGGTGCGCACCTTGGAGACCGGCGGTCTCGGCCTGGACGAGTCGGTGGCTCTGTGGGAGCGGGGCGAGGCGCTCGCCCGGCGCTGTGAGCAGCAGCTGGCCGGAGCGCGCGAACGCGTCCAGAAGGTGCTGGATCCGCCCGCCTCCGACTGACGTAACCGCAGGTCAGCGCGGGAGCGGGGGCGCGCCGGCTGCCGCGGCGGCCAGGGTGCGGAACTCCTCCTCGTTGCCGCTGCCTGTGAGCAGCATGCGCACCGGGCTGCCACCCGGCGTGGTGACCTCCGTGATCCAGACGGGCTCGGCACGTGCCGCCGCGCTGCCCTGCCCGCCGTAGACGACCCACTGCTGCCCGTCGACGTCGACGGGGCCACGTCCCGGGACCGGCGCCTGCCCGGCCGCCGTGGTGAGCAATGCCGCCTCGGAAGCGTCGCTCTGCAGTAGCTGCAGGTAGCGGCCGCCTTGCGTGACGTACCCGGAGCGGACGGCCTGGCCACCCCCGGTGACGGGGTCCTGGTCCACCGAGTTCACCCGCCAGCCCGCCGGCACCGCCGGATCCCGGACGGGGAACGGCATGAGCGGCGCGAGCCTGCCCAGCTCGGCCGGCGCATCGACGACCGGGACGGCGCCGGGGTCGATGGACGGCCCGGTGGGCGCGAACGACCACGACCCGGACAGCGCGCCGAACCCGATCACGATGAGCACGAGAACGCCCAGCGCCACGAGCATGTCCCGCATGGTCATCGCCGACCGCGGCGGCTTGGACGGCGGACCCGCGGTGGGGCCCGCGGACGGCCGCGGCGTCGGATCCGGCTGGGAGGTCACGCGTCCCATCCTCCCAGCACGTGCGGATCGTCTCAGCCGCAATGGTTTCGGACTGTTGGACAACCGTTGATGCGACCGATCTGCCAGGATCAGAAGCAACCCCGAACGGCCCCCCGCGAGCACCGCGCGTGCTCGCCACGGGGGAGCAGCCACGGGGAGAAGGAGGCCGTAGATGAGTTCGGCGGAGGACGCCAGCACCCCCCGCGAGCGGCGCCGTGAAGCGCCCGACCGCAACCTGGCGATGGAGCTCGTGCGCGTCACGGAAGCCGGCGCGATGGCCGCCGGGCGCTGGGTCGGGCGCGGCGACAAGAACGGCGGTGACGGCGCGGCCGTCGACGCCATGCGCCAGCTCATCGGCACCGTGTCGATGCGCGGGGTCGTGGTGATCGGGGAGGGCGAGAAGGACGAGGCGCCCATGCTCTACAACGGCGAGGAGGTGGGCAACGGCGAAGGCCCGTGGTGTGACGTCGCGGTCGACCCGATCGACGGCACCACCCTGATGGCCAAGGGCATGCCCAACTCGGTGGCCGTCCTCGCTGTGGCCGAGCGTGGAGCGATGTTCGACCCGTCCGCGGTCTTCTACATGGAGAAACTCGCCGTGGGGCCGGAGGCGGCCGACGTCATCGACATCACGATGCCCGTGGCGGAGAACATCCGGCGGGTGGCGGCGGCGAAGCAGACCGACATCACGGACGTCACGGTGTGCGTACTCGACCGGCCGCGCCACGAGTCGCTGGTGAAGGAGATCCGCCGCACGGGCGCGCGCATCCACTTCATCTCCGACGGCGACGTGGCCGGAGCGATCTCGGCTGCCCGCCCCAACACGGGTGTCGACCTGCTCTACGGGATCGGCGGCACGCCCGAGGGGATCATCACCGCGGCGGCGATGAAGTGCATGGGCGGCGCGATGCAGGGCAGGCTCTGGCCCAAGGACGACGAGGAGCGCGCCAAGGCCGTCGACGCGGGTCACGACCTGGATCGGGTGCTCACCACCGACGACCTCGTCCGCGGCGACAACGTGTTCTTCTGCGCCACCGGCATCACCGACGGCGACCTGTTGCGCGGTGTGCACTACCGGGCGGGCGGGTGCACAACGCAGTCCATCGTCATGCGTTCGAAGTCGGGTACCGTCCGGATGATCGACGGCTATCACCGGTTGACCAAGCTGCGCGAGTACTCCTCAGTGGACTTCGATCTGTCCGATGAGCAGCTGGCCGCAGTGGAGCACTCCGCCCCACCACTCCCGTAGCCTAATTTCGAAACGCACCATTCCGTAATGGAATCGTCAGGGCGTGGGACCGCCATCACGGTTGATCCGCGCGAAGCCGACACGGAATGCTTCGTATAGCTACAGAAGCGGGGGTTGAGCGACCCGCCCGAGGGTCGTCGATTGGGGTTCGTCCATGCGTGCACTCAAGCTCCTCGGTCTCGCCGGGGCCACGGCCGCTGCAGTTTTCCTGGGGAGCGCTGCGGTCGGAGCGGCTCCCGCCGAGGCCTCGATCAACCTGCCCAGCCCGGCGGTACCCGCTCCTGTGCACGCACCACCGCCGGGCGCTCCGGGAGCGAACGCACCCGCCCCGGACAGCGGCAACCTGGCGCCGACGGCGGCCGGCACGCCGTGCTCGTCGAGCGCCAGGGCATGCCTCGACCTGTCCACCAACCGCGCCTGGCTGCTACAGGGCGGCAAGATCCAGTACGGCCCGGTGCCGGTCACCCACGGACGCAAGGGCTACCTCACCCCGCCGGGCACGTTCCGGGTGTCGTTCAAGGACATGAACCACAAGAGCTCGCTGTTCAACAACGCCCCGATGCCGTACTCGGTGTTCTTCAACGGCGGCGTCGCCTTCCACCAGGGCAGCCTCCGGCAGCTCTCCCACGGGTGCGTCCACCTCTCCCGCCCAGCCGCCCAGACCTTCTTCAACACGCTGCAGACGGGCGACGTCGTGCAGGTCGTCCCGTAAGAGCCCACGAACGGTCGCACCGTGCCGTCGAGCACTCCTCGATGCGCGCGGCCCGACCGGCGAGAACACTGGGCCACATGAGCGACGACGCCGAGGCCGGGTTCCGCATCGAGCACGACACGATGGGCGAGGTGAAGGTGCCCGTCGACGCCCTGTGGCGGGCCCAGACGCAACGTGCGGTGGAGAACTTCCCGATCTCCGGCCGCGGTCTCGAACGGGCTCAGATCCGCGCGCTGGGACTGGTCAAGGGCGCTGCCGCCCGCGTCAACGGCCGGATCGGGGTGCTCTCCCCCGAGATCGCCGAGGCGATCGCCGCCGCCGCCGACGAGGTGGCAGCAGGCAAGCACGATGCCCATTTCCCCGTCGACGTGTTCCAGACCGGGTCGGGCACGAGCTCCAACATGAACGCGAACGAGGTGATCGCTTCCGTCGCCGCCCGTGCCGGTGTCGACGTGCACCCGAACGATCACGTGAACGCATCGCAGTCGTCGAACGACGTGTTCCCCACCACGATCCATCTCGCCGCCACCGAGGCGATCGGCGCCGACGTGATCCCCGCGCTGGAGCACCTCGCAGCCACCCTGCGCCGGCGCGCCGCCGAGTGGGCCGACGTCGTCAAGGCCGGGCGCACCCACCTGATGGACGCCGTGCCGATCACGCTGGGCCAGGAGGCGGGCGGCTGGGCGACGCAGGCCGAGTACGGGGCCGCCCGGCTGCACGACACCCTCACCCGGCTCGGACAGCTGCCGATCGGCGGCACCGCGGTAGGCACCGGCCTCAACGCACCGGACGGGTTCGGCGCGGCCGTCGTCGAGGAGCTCCGATCGGCCACCGGGCTGGAGGTGCTGTCCGAGGCGCCCGACCACATCGAGGCCCAGGGCGCGCGCGACGGTCTGGTGGAGGCCTCCGGAGCGCTCCGCACCGTGGCCGTCTCGCTGTTCAAGATCGCCAACGACATCCGCTGGCTCGGCTCGGGCCCCCGCACCGGGCTCGCCGAGCTGCACCTGCCGGACCTGCAGCCGGGCAGCTCGATCATGCCGGGCAAGGTCAACCCCGTGATCTGCGAGGCCACGATGATGGTGGCCGCCCAGGTGATCGGCAACGACGCCACGGTGGCGTTCTCCGGCAGCCAGGGCAACCTCGAGCTGAACGTCATGATGCCGGTGATGGCACGCAACGTGCTGGAGTCCGCGCGGCTGCTCGCCGCCGTGGCCCGCCTGCTGGCGGACAAGGTGGTGGCCGGCGCCGAGGCGGACGTCGAGCGGGCGCGGGAGTTCGCGGAGTCCTCGCCGTCCGTGGTCACGCCGCTCAACCGGTACCTCGGATACGAGGAGGCGGCGTCGATCGCGAAGCAGTCGCTGAAGGAGCGCAAGACGATCCGCGAGGTCGTGCTCGAACGCGGGCACGTCGACGCAGGCAAGCTCACGGCCGACCAACTCGACGCCGCACTGGACGTCCTGACGATGGCGCGGGGAAGCAAGACATCTTGACCGATCGGGCGCGAAATATCACCCGAAGGGTTCGAAGCCTGTAGCCCTCGGTGATGATTCATCCGATGTTCACCCTTCGCGCTACGCCACGTGATTGAGTTCCCTCACGCGCAGCGGGAGGGGGCCTGATGAGCGATCACGGCAGGTTCACGTTCGAACCGCTGCTCAACCTCGTGAACGGGCGGCCCGTTGGCATGGAGGTGCGTCGCGCCCAGGCGCGCGACCAGGTCCAGGTCGTCGCGCGCCAGTCGGTGTGGGGCACCCGGCAGCTCGCCGAGTTCGACTCCGGCATCGCGATCGCCTCGGTGCTGGCAGGCACCGGCTACGACGCCACGGTGCCGCTGCACGTGGATGTACTGGCGGACACCGTGGTGACGGCCCGCCGTCGCGTCACCCAGCTGCGCTCGTCGCTGCAGAAGCGCGAGCCCAGCGGGTTCACGCCGCCGATCCTGCTGGAGATCAACCCGGCACTCTCGGCGGCACCGCCGGACGCGCTCGCCGAGGGAGTGGCAGAGCTGCGGGCCGACGGCTTCGGCATCGGCTTCGACGCGGTGAGCCGGGGCTTCGGGCTCGACCTCGTCGCCGAACTCGAACCCGATCTCGTCAAGATCGACCCCGGGCTGGTGGCACGGCTCCCGCACACGCCTCGGGCGCGCACCGTCGTGCAGGCGCTGGTCGAGGTCTGTCACGCCGTCGGCGTACGCGTGTCCGCCACCGGCGTCAGCACCCCGGACCAGCTCGCCGCGGTGCGCGACCACGGCGTCCCCTGGGCGCAGGGCCCGCTGCTCGCCGAACCCCGCAGGCGCCCGTCGACGAGCGGGATCCTGCTGCCGGTGGAGCTGATGCCGCAGGCCCACGCGGCGCGGCAGCCGTCGCAGCACGCCCCCGTCACCGTCGGACAGCAGCAACCCCAGCAGGTCCGCCACACCCTGGCCGACCTCGCGCAGGCCGCGGTGGCCCTGCCCGAGACGGCCACCGCCGAGAAGGTCCGCCAGGCGCTGGCCGACCACCCGCAGGCCGGCAGCGTGGTCCTGCTCGACGCGAACGGCCGCCCCAGCGGCTTCCTCGACCGCAACCGCTTCATGCTGGCGATCTCGGGTCCGTTCGGCCGCGCGCTGTACGCGAACAGGCCTGCGATGGCGCTCGCCGAGCAGCCGCGCACCATTCCGACCACTGTGGACGCCCGCGGCGCGCTCCAGTTCTGCCTCTCCGGTGACCGCAGCCGCAGCTACGACGACCTGGTGCTGCTCGACGGCAACCGCGTCTGCATCGGCATCGTGCGGGTGACCGACCTCGTGCAGGAAGCGGCGGGGAGCCCGTCGGCCGCCTGAGCCGCTCTGCGTCCCAGCCTTCGTGGCAGCGCTGCCGACAGGCCGCGACCTTTCCGTGACGGTCTCGCAATGCGTCAGTATCCGCTGATACATGCCCCGGATGGATGATCTCCACAAACCGGAAACGTCAACAGCGCAGGCTGCGGCGTCCCCATCGGGTGATCAGGGAAAAGGAGCTCCCCATGACCGCACGCCGCGTACTGGTGGCCGCGATCGGCGCCGCGCTGGCATTGAGCGCGGCCGGATGCGTGAGCTCAGGTGGCTCGGACAGTCCGGCTGCCGAAGGCGGCACCGGCTGGGCCACTGCCGCCTCGGCGCAGGCACGCGGAGGGTTCGACGCCCTCGTCGCCGCCGCCAAGGCCGAGGGCCAGCTCAACGTCATCGCGCTGCCGCCCGACTGGGCCAACTACGGCGCGATCATCAAGACCTTCGGCGACAAGTACGGCATCAAGGTCAACTCGGCGAACCCCGAGGGAAGCAGCCAGGACGAGATCAACGCCGTCCAGCAGCTCGGCACGCAGGACCGCGCCCCCGACGTGCTCGACCTCGGGCAGTCCTTCGCCACCGGCAACACTCCCCTGTTCGCGCCGTACCAGGTGCAGACGTGGGACTCGATCCCGGACGGCAACAAGGACGCCGGTGGCGCCTGGGTCAACGACTACGGCGGCTTCATGTCCATCGGCTGCAACGCGAAGCTGGTGCCGACGTGCCCCGCCACCTTCGCCGACCTGGCCAAGCCGGAGTACGCGGGCAAGGTGGCGCTCAACGGCGACCCCACGCAGGCAGCCGCCGCGTTCGCGGGCGTCTGGGCGGGAGCGCTCGCCAACGGTGGGTCGCTCGACGACATCGCCCCCGGCGTCGAGTACTGGGGCAAGCTCGCGAAGAGCGGCAACCTCCTCAAGGTCGACCCGACGCCTGCCACCATCGAGAGCGGCCAGACGCCGATCGTCCTCGACTGGGACTACCTGAACGTCGCACAGGCCGACAAGGTGAAGGCGTCGTTCGAGTGGAAGGTCGCGGTGCCGTCCGACGGCCTGTTCGCGCAGTACTACACGCAGGCGATCAACAAGAACGCCCCGCACCCGGCCGCGGCGCGCCTCTGGCAGGAGTTCCTCTACTCCGACGAGGGCCAGAACCTCTGGCTGGCGGGTAAGGCCCGCCCGGTGCGTCTCGACGCGATGACCCAGGCCGGCACCGTCGACAAGGATCTCGCCGCGGCGCTCCCCCCGGTGAGCGGCCAGCCGGAGTTCCCGACCCAGGCCCAGACCGACGCGGCTCAGAAGGTCGTCGCCGAGGGCTGGTCCGGTGCAACCGCATAAGGAGCAGTGATGACAGCACTGCTCGAGGCCCCCGCCGCGCCCCCGGAACGGGTGCGCGCCACCCGGTCCTGGGCCGCGGCGCTGGGGCTGGTGCCGTTCCTGGGCTACATGCTGGTGTTCCTGGGCGGCCCACTCTTCTTCGTCATCAACGGCGCATTCGCCGACGCGGACGGGCGGCCCACGCTGGCCAACCTGGTGGCGTCGGTGAGCGAGCCGCAGTACCGCGCGGCGTTTCTGTCGAGCCTGCTCATCTCGGCCGTCACGGCCGTGATCGGCGCGGTGTTCGGCACGTTCCTCGCCCAGGCCGTGCTCACCGGGCGCCCCGACAGCCCGTTGCGCCGGATCGTGGCCACCGCGTCCGGTGTGCTCGCCTACTTCGGCGGCGTGCCGCTCGCCTTCGCCTTCATCGCCGCACTCGGCCAGACGGGGCTCGCCACCGTCTTCCTGCGCGGCATCGGCATCGACCTGTACGCGGGTGGGTTCCGGATCGACTCCCTCACCGGTCTGGGCCTCACCTACGTCTACTTCCAGGTGCCGCTGATGGTCATCCTGATCACCCCGGCCCTGGAGGGGCTGCTGCCGCAGTGGCGTGAGGCGGCGGAGAACCTCGGCGCGTCCGCGTGGACGTACTGGCGCCACGTCGCGCTGCCGGTGCTCGCGCCCGCGCTGGGCGGTGCCACGCTCGTGCTGTTCGGCAACGCCTTCGCGGCCTACGCCACGGCGCTCGCCCTCACCAGCGGCTCGATCCCACTGCTGCCCACGGCGATCGCGTCCGCCCTCTCGGGCAACGTGCTCGCCAACCAGCAGAACGTGGGGCTCGCGCTCGGCGTCGACATGGTCGTCGTGATCGCGCTCGTGATGGTCGGGTACCTGCTGCTGCAGCGCCGGGCCGCCCGCTGGAGCGCCAGATGAGGCGGCGGCGCTGGCGCGTCGTCGTCCTCACGATCGCGGCGATCTACTTCCTGGTGCCATTGTTGTCCGCAGCCGAGTTCAGCCTGCGGATCCCCGGCGGTGGCTACGGCGTGGGCAACTACCTGGCGATCGCCGGTGACGACGTGCTGCTCACCGCGCTGTTCACGTCGTTGCAGATCGCGGTGCTCACCGCAGTGGTCGTGCTCGTGCTCGTCGTGCCCACAGCGGTGTGGGTGCGGCTGCGCTTCCCCTCGGTGGCCGGGCTGCTGGAGAGCGCCACGATCCTGCCGATCGTCGTGCCACCCGTCGTGATGGCGGCCGGCATCGCGTTCGTCCAGGCCAATCTCGGCGGCCCGGTGTTCCGCACCCTGTTCGCGTCCTCCACCACCGCGCTCACCCCGTTCTACGTGGTGCTCGCACTTCCGTTCGCCTACCGGGCGGTCGACAACGGGCTGGCGGCGATCCCCCTGCGCACGCTCGTGGAGGCGGCCCGCAACCTGGGTGCCGGGATGGCGTCGGCACTGGTGCGCGTGGTCCTGCCGGCGATCCGCACGGCCGTGCTCGGCGCCGCGTTCCTGACGCTGGCGCTCGTGCTCGGCGAGATCGTCATCGCCCGCATCCTGCTCTACACCGACACCTTCCCCATCGCTGTCGTCGAGGTGGGGCGCAGCGCCGCAGGCGTTTCGGTGGCGTTGTCGCTGGCCAGCCTGCTGCTCACGTGGTTGCTGCTGCTGGCGGTGTCGTTCGCCGGTGGCGGCCGCACCCGTTCGAGGAGGACCTCCGCATGACCGACGTCATCACTGCACCGCAGGCGACGGATCGCGGCACCGCCGTGGAGTTCCGCGCTCTGCGGCGCAGCTACGGCACCACCCACGCCCTCGACGGGCTCGACCTGGCGTTGAAGCCCGGCGAGCTGCTCGCCCTGCTGGGCCCGTCCGGGTGTGGGAAGACCACCGCGCTGCGGCTGCTGGCCGGCTTCGACACCCCGACGTCCGGCCAGGTGCTGATCGGTGGCAAGGACGTCACCGGCATGCCGGCGTCGAAGCGCGACACCGGCATGGTGTTCCAGGCCTACAGCCTCTTCCCCACGATGACGGCCGCCGAGAACGTCGGGTTCGGGCTGCGCATGCGGCGCGTGGGCGCGGCGGAGCGGGCTCGGCGGGCTGCCGAGCTGCTCGAGGTCGTCGGGCTGGGTGACCGGGGTGGCTCGTATCCGCACGAGATGTCCGGCGGCCAGCAGCAGCGCGTGGCACTCGCCCGCGCGCTGGCCGTCTCCCCGTCGGTGCTGCTGCTCGACGAGCCGCTCTCGGCGCTGGACGCCCGGGTGCGCGTGCAGCTGCGCGACGAGATCCGCCGCGTGCAGCTCGCGGAGGGCATCACCACGCTGTTCGTCACCCACGACCAGGCAGAGGCCCTGGCCGTGGCCGACCGGGTGGCAGTGCTCAACAAGGGCAGGCTCGAGCAGGTGGACACCCCGCAGGAGGTGTACAACCGGCCCGCCACGGAGTTCGTCGCCGAGTTCGTCGGGGTCACCAACCACGTCCCCGTCGAGGACGGCGACCGGCCGCTGATCCGGCCGGGTGCGCCGACGCGTCAGGTGCGGCCGGAAGGGCTCGCCGTCGGAGACCCCGACGGCTTTCCGGGCACCGTGCTGACCAGCACGTTCCTCGGTGCGGTCACCCGGCTGGTGGTCACCAGTGAGGTCGGCGAGCTGATCGTCGACGTCACGAGCCGACCGGGCCTCCCCGGCGCCGGGGAGCCGACCACGGTGACGCTCGCCCCCTGACCCGCACGGTCGCCGCCACCCGTCTCCTCCGGGTGGCGGCGACCGTCCGAGGTCAGGATCCGGTTGTGCAGTTCTTGTTCTTGGTGATGGCGCAGACCTGGCGGATCGGGTTGTAGAACGCGTCGTTCACCGGCGCGTAGCCCCAGGTACCGCTGGCCCCGAACGCGCAGTCCTGCCCGCAGAAGCCGTTGGCTTTCAGGTAGTCGATGTTCGCCTTGTTCTGGAAGCGTCGGTCAGCTCCGTCTTGAGCTGAGGTGAGAGCGAGTTGCTGATCGCCACCGGCGAGCCCGGGATGATGTCGGAGCGCCAGAGGACGGTCAGCTGTCCGGGATTGAGCTGACCCGACTGCGGTAGGACCGTGTCGACCATCGAGTCGTCGGCGAAACCGGCGTCGCACCGTCCGGAAAGAACTTCGAGCGCGGATGCGTCGTGACCGCCGGCGAAGATCGGTTGCACACCCGTCATCGGGTTGATCCCGTTCCGGAGCAGTTCAGCGGACGGATACAGGAAACCGGACGTCGAATCCGGGTCGACATAACAGATCTTCTTTCCGGAGTAGTCCTTGATCGACTTGATCGGTGACCCGGCCTTCGTGATCCCGTAGGAGTGGTATCCGGGTGCCTCGCCCTTGTGGTCGATCGAGGCACCGACAGCCGTGATGTCGGCGCCCTGCTCCTTGGCGAGTACGTACGACAGCGGGCCGTACTCGGCGATCTGGACCTGCCCGGCGAGCTGCGCCTCGATCACGGCGGCGTAGTTGGTGGCCTGGTGGAACTCGATCTTCTTCCCGGTGACCTTGGAGAGCATGTCGAGGACGGGCGCGTACCGCTGCTGGATCCGCGTCGTCTGCTCGCCGGGAACCGCGGAGAACACGAGAGTGTCGGGGTCGGAACCTCCCGCTCCACTCTGGGAGGTGGAGGCGCTCGCGCCACAGCCGGCCAGGAGTGCGAGGAGCACAGCGGCCAGGGCCGGCAACGCGCGGCGGAGGGTGCGGTTCATCGCGGTCGGTGACCTCCCCGCTCACAAAGGGTCGATGGCGCAGAAGGGAGGGCAATTCGATTCGGGGTCGCCTGGAGGTCCGGCATGGGCCGAGCGTCCGAGCCGGTGATGCTGGCGCGCGGTCCGGTGGGTTGCGTAGAGCGGAACGAGGACCAACGCTTCCGAACCCATGCCCGCTCAATTCGGCGTGCTCGCGAAGCCTCCCGCTCGCCGGTATCACACTGGTATCGTTTACAGATGGCCATGACACTGCGGCTCACGGAAGACGAGGCCGAGGCCCTGCGCGCGCAGGCCGAGATCGAGCACCGCTCCATGCAGGACGTCGCCCGCGAAGCCGTGCGCGAGTACATCGCCCGCCACGCGCACCTCTCCCGGGTCCACGGCGCGCTCGAGGTTCTCACGCCTCGCTACGAGGAGCTTCTCGACCGGCTCGGCAAGGCGTGACGGAATTCCTCACGCTCGAGTCATTGATGCAGATCGCGCGGCAGGCTGTCCCGGGCAGACCCGAGGTGCGTGACTACGGGCTGCTGGGGTCCGCGCTCGCGCGGCCGCAGGCCACCGTGTTCGGGAAGGACGCCTATCCGAGCCTGCACGGCAAGGCGGCCGCGCTGCTGCAGTCGCTGGTGAGCAATCACGGCTTGGTCGACGGGAACAAGCGGTTGGGGTGGCTTGCCACCGCCACCTTCTTGTGGATCAACGGCTATGACGTGGTGGCGACCGACGACGAGATCTTCCGGCTGGTCGTCGGGATCGCCGCGAGGGATGCGCCGCTCGACGACGTCGACCACATCAGGCAGGAGCTCGTCCGCTCCACCCAGCTCAGGCCGTCCTCGTAGCGGGCGCAACCTGCGCGGAATGTCGGTGTGCGCTGTCAGGATGGGCCACGTGTTGCTCGCCGACGTCGTCGCCGCATCAGCGGAGGTGGGGGCCACGCGCTCCCGCACCGCGAAGGCGGCCACCCTCGCCGCCCTCCTGCGCCGGGCCGAGGGCCACGAGGTCGAGCCGGCCACGGCATGGCTGGCGGGTGAGCCACGGCAGAACCGTCTCGGCACCGGCTGGCGCACCCTCGTCGCGATCGACGCTGCTCCGGCGGCCGAGCCTCGGCTGGAGGTCGCCGGGGTCGACGCCACCCTCGACGCGCTGGCAGCCACCACCGGCGCCGGTTCCACGGCCCGCCGAACCGCGCTGCTCGCCGAGCTGTTCGGCGCCGCCACCGCCGACGAGCAGGAGTTCCTGCGCCGGCTGCTCACCGGCGAGCTGCGTCAGGGCGCCCTGGAGGGCGTGATGCTGGAGGCGGTCGCCGCGGCGGCCGAGGTGCCCGCGGCCGCGGTCCGGCGCGCGTTCATGCTCTCCGGCCGGCTCCCCGCCACCGCCCGGCTGGCGCTCACCGAGGGAGTCGCAGGTCTCGATGCCGTCTCGCTGCAGGTAGGGCGGCCGGTGCGGCCCATGCTCGCCTCTCCCGCCGCCACTCTCGATGCCGCTCTGGCCGAGATCGGGCCGCGCGCAAGCGTCGAGTACAAGCTCGACGGCGCTCGTATCCAGGTGCACCGCGAGGGCGACGACGTACGGGTCTGGACTCGTACGTTGCGCGAGATCACCTCCAGCGTCCCGGAGCTCGTCGAGCTGGTGCGATCGCTGCCGTGCCGTTCGGTCGTGCTCGACGGGGAGACACTCGCGTTGCGCGACGACGGCCGCCCCCGCCCGTTCCAGGAGACGATGAGCCGGTTCGGTGCGGCTGCGGGCGAACTGCTGCTCCAGCCGTTCTTCTTCGACTGCCTGCACCTCGACGGCACCGACCTGCTCGACGCACCGCTCGCGCAGCGACTCGACGCCCTCGACACCGCCGTCGGCAGCCACCGCATGCCCGGTCTGATCGCGCCCACCGGGGAGGAGGCCGCCGCGCTCCTCGACCAAGCCATAGCGGTAGGCCACGAAGGTGTCATGGTCAAGTCGCTCGACGCGCCCTACGCCGCCGGGCGCCGCGGCCGGGCGTGGCAGAAGGTCAAGCCGGTCCACACGCTCGACCTCGTCGTGCTCGGTGCGGAGTGGGGCCATGGCCGCCGCTCCAACCAGCTCTCGAACATCCACCTGGGCGCCCGTGATCCCGACGGCGGCGAGCCGATCATGGTCGGCAAGACGTTCAAGGGGATGACCGACGAGCTTCTGGCATGGCAGACCAGCACGTTCCCGGCCCTCACCCGGGAGCGGTCCGCCCACGTGGTGCTGCTGCGGCCCGAGCTCGTCGTCGAGATCGAGCTCGACGGCGCCCAGCGCAGCCCTCGCTATCCGGGTGGTGTGGCGCTGCGGTTCGCCAGGGTGCTGCGTTACCGCCCGGACAAGACTCCCGCGGAGGCCGACACGATCGACGCGGTCCGCGCGCTCCTGCGCGACTGACGCTCGGCGGGCAACAACGTTCTACTGAACGTATACGCCCCAGCGCGTGCGTCGAGGTATGTCGACGGTGCATGATCGGCATCGAGCGGGCCATCCGCTTCGGCGTCGGGGCTGGGCGCCGGCTCAATCTGTCAGCCGGAGGAGAAGTATGAAGCACGACCGGGCACCCGGTACCGAGAACCGCGGGCTGGACGGCACGGTGCCGCTCCCGGAGATCGACCTGAACATGCCCTCCGTCGCACGCGCCTACGACTTCATCCTCGGCGGCAAGGACCACTTCGAGGTCGACCGGCGCGCTTCCGACGCGCTCTACGCCGCAGTCCCCGAGACAGGCGATCTCGCGAGGTCCGGCCGCGATCTCATCCGCCGCACGGTCACCCACCTCGTCGCCGACCTCGGCATCCGCCAGATCATCGACATCGGCTCGGGCCTGCCCACCGTGGGCAACGTGCACGAGATCGCCCATCGCGTCGACCCCAGCGTCCACGTGGTCTACGTCGACAAGGACCCGATCGTGCTCGCGCACGGCCGCGCGCTGCTCGCCGACGAGGAGCGCACCACCGTGATCACCGCCGACATCCGTGACCCTGACGCCATCTTCGACAACCCCACCACCCGCGATTTCATCGACTACGACAAGCCGTACGCGGTGCTGGCGGTGAGCATCCTGCATCACCTGCACGATGAGGACGCCCTGGTCACGGCGGAGGCGCTCAAGGCACGCCTGGACCCCGGCGCCTATCTCCTGCTCGCCAACTTCGTCGACGACGACGAGCCGCGGGCCAAGGAGCTGGAGCGGGCGTTCCTCGAGGGCGGACTCGGCACGGGTCGCTTCCGCACCTGGGCCGAGCTACGCCGGTTCAACGAGGGCCTCGATCTGGTCGAGCCCGGCCTGGTCTACGCCAACGACTGGCACCCTGACGACGAGACGCCCGTCGACAGCGCGGTGCACACGCTCTTCGCCGCTGCGATGGGCCGCAAGCGCTGAGGCCAGGCACCGTTGCCACCGCTGTGACGTGCGGCGACGGCACCGCAGCGGTCGATCCGGCGCACGATGGGAAGCGCAACGCGCCGTACGCGCGTACCGTTGCCGTTTCGTGCGATTCCTCGAGGGCAAAGAGCCCCACCACGACCTGACCTACGACGACGTGTTCCTCGTTCCTGGCAGGTCATCCGTGGCGTCGCGGTTCGACGTCGACCTCACCACCGCCGACCGCTCGGGCGCCACGGTTCCGGTCATCGCGGCCAACATGACATCGGTCGCCGGCAGGCGGATGGCCGAGACGCTCGCCCGCCGGGGCGCGCTCACCGTGCTGCCGCAGGACGTGGCCTCCGACGCGGTCGCCGAGATCGTCGCGTGGATCAAGGCCCGGCACCCCGTCTGGGACACGCCGCTCGTGCTCACGCCCGCCGACGCCGTGGCCGACGCGCTCAACCTGCTGTCCAAGCGGGCTCACGGCGCGATCGTCGTGGTCGACGAGGACGGGCGTCCGGTCGGCACGGTCGACGAGGCCGCGTGCACCGGGGTCGACCGCTTCACGCGAGTCGGAGACGTGCTCGACGCCTCGCCGCTGACGCTGCCGCTCGACACTGCGCCCCGTGATGTGTTCGACGCCCTCGGCGCACGGCGGGTGGCCCTCGGCCTCGACGCGGACGGCCGCCTCGCCGGATTGCTCACCGGGCTCGGCGCGCTGCGCGCGGCGATCTACTCCCCCACGCTCGACGCGCGGGGGCGGCTGCGCACCGCGGCGGCGGTCGGCATCAACGGTGACGTCGCCGTCAAGACGGAGGCGCTGCTGGAGGCGGGGGTGGACGTCGTCGTCGTCGACACCGCCCACGGCCACCAGGACAAGATGCTCGACGCTCTGCGGGCCGTCCGGAAGGTGGTCGCCGGCGCGGGCTCGGCGGTCCCGATCGCGGCAGGCAACGTGGTGACGGCCGCGGGCGTGCGCGACCTCGCGGACGCGGGCGCCGACATCGTCAAGGTCGGCGTCGGCCCGGGTGCGATGTGCACCACGCGCATGATGACGGGCGTCGGGCGACCGCAGTTCTCCGCGGTGCTCGAATGCGCCGAGGCCGGGCGCCACCACGGCGTCCGGGTGTGGGCCGACGGCGGAGTGCGCCATCCTCGTGACGTCGCCCTCGCCCTCGCCGCCGGCGCGTCCGCGGTGATGATCGGCTCCTGGCTGGCCGGCACCTTCGAGTCACCGGGCGACCTGCTGCGCGACGAGAACGGGCAGCCCTACAAGGAGTCGTTCGGGATGGCGTCCAAGCGCGCGGTCGGCGCTCGCACCCGCGACGAGGGCAGCTTCGAGCGGGCGCGCAAGGCCCTGTTCGAGGAGGGCATCTCGAGCTCGAAGCAGTTGCTCGACCCGGTCCGTCCCGGCGTGGAGGACGTCCTCGACAGCATCTGCTCCGGCGTCCGCTCGGCGTGCACCTATGCGGGCGCCCGCACTCTCGACGAGTTCCACGAGCGAGCCGTGGTGGGCGTGCAGACGATGGCCGGCTTCATCGAGGGCACACCGCACGGGTTGTGACGGATGGCGGCGGCTGAGGCGTTCGTAGCCGCCGCGAGGGTCACGCCCCGTCGGCCGGGGCGTCCAGCAGCGCTGTTGCCGTGGTGCGCAGCGCCGCGGCGAGGCGCGCGGTCTCGCCCGACGTCACGAGCTGCACCACGACGTCGCTGCGCAGCCCGCCCAGCAGGACGTGGCTGAGCAGCTCGGCGTCGAGGTCGGGGCGAGACTCCGCGAGGAGCCCGGTGATGTGCCCGTGCCAGAAGACGTGCAGTGGATGCGGTCCGTCCTGCTCATCCTCCGTCGGGTGCGTGACGGTCGCGTGGTCGAGCGCCGCCATCAGGCCGATGTTGCGCGAGACCAGCTCGACGAGCGCGTCGAGGAAGGCCAGGAGCCGCTCGCGGGGCGGGGCGCCCGGCCCGAGCGGCGGTGGCCCGGAGAGCACCGCTTCGTGCATCGCGAACGCCCGCTGCTCGGCGAGCGCGACCATCAGCCCCCTGCGGCTGCCGAACCGGTGGAAGACAGTGCCCTTGCCGACACCGGCAGCGGCGGCGACCTGCTCCACCGAGACCTGATCCGGACGGTGGACGGCGAGCAGCTCCTCGGCCGCCGCGAGGATCAAGCGCCGGTTGCGGGCAGCGTCGGCACGTTCGCGCACGTAGGACCTCCTAGCAAAGTGGACCGCAGGTCCAGTACGCTCGATCTTGACCACCGGTCCAGTTAGTCCACGAGCAGGGGAACAGATGCGCGCCATTGTCATGCACGAGCACGGAGGGCCTGAGGTCCTGAGACTGGAAGACGTCCCCGAGCCCGTCCCGGGGGCCGGCCAGGTGCTTCTCCGCGTCGAGGCCGCAGGAGTCAGCTACCACGAGACAGCCATGCGTGCGGGCACTTTCCCCATGTCCGTGCCGCTCCCCGCGGTCTTCGGCTTCGAGGCGGCGGGCACGGTCGAGGCGGTGGGCGAGGGCACCGACCCCGGGCTGATCGGGCAGCGCGTCGTCGCCCTCGACACCTCCCACGGCGGCACTTACGCCGAGCGGGTCGCCGTGCCGGCCTCGGCGATCACGCCGATCCCCGAGGGGCTGAGCAGCGCCGACGCCGTCACCTTCGCAGTGCAGGGATCGGTGGCGCTGGCACTGTGCGTCGCGGGGCAGGGCCAGCACGAGGAGACCGTGCTCGTGGAGGTCGCGAGCGGGCTCATCGGCGGATACGTCACGCAGCTCATGCGGGCACACGGCGTGCGGCGGATCGTCGCGACCGCGGGCGGCGCCGCCAAACGTGACCTCGCGCTGAAGGCGGGCGCGGACGTCGTGCTCGACCACACCGATCCGGACTGGCCCGACCAGGTCGCCGAGGCCGCGGGCGGCACGGTCGACCTGGCCTTCACCTCGATCGGCGGCGCGACGACAGCGCGCTACCTCGACGCGATGACCCCCGGCGCCGGCCGGATCCTGCTGTACGGGCTGCTCGCGGGTCCGCCGGACATCGCGCCGATCGACCTGCTGGCCCGCGGGCTGACCCTGACGGGTTGCAGCGGCACAGGCTGGATGGAGCGTCTGACGACCGGACGCAGCCGGGCGCTCGCGCTGGCGGCCGACGGGATGCTCACGCCCTCGGTCGCCCGCACGTTCGCCCTCGAGGACGCCGCGGAAGCCCATCGGCACATCGAGTCCCGGGCGGCGCGCGGCAAGCTCGTTCTCGCCCCCTGAACACCAGCGCCCTCCCACCGCCGCCAACGGCGGGAGGGCGCCTCTCCGTCAGGACCGCATCAGGCGGCCGGACCCTCCAACATCTCGGTCACGAGCGCGGCGATCGGGCTGCGCTCGCTGCGGGTGAGCGTCACGTGCGCGAAGAGCGGGTGGCCCTTCAGCTTCTCGATCACCGCCGCCACGCCGTCGTGCCGCCCGACACGGAGGTTGTCGCGCTGCGCGACGTCGTGGGTCAGCACCACGCGGGACGCCGTACCCAGCCGCGACAACACCGTGAGCAGCACGTTGCGCTCCAGCGACTGCGCCTCGTCGACGATCACGAAGCTGTCGTGCAGCGAGCGACCGCGGATGTGCGTGAGCGGCAGCACCTCCAACATGCCGCGGGCGATGACCTCCTCCAGCACGTTCTGGCTGACCAGCGCGCCGAGCGTGTCGAAGACGGCCTGCGCCCAGGGCGCCATCTTCTCGCTCTCGCTGCCCGGCAGGTAGCCGAGCTCCTGCCCACCCACGGCGTACAGCGGACGGAAGACCACTACCTTGCGGTGCTGCTGGCGTTCCATCACAGCTTCCAGACCGGCGCAGAGCGCGAGCGCCGACTTTCCGGTGCCTGCCCGGCCACCCAGGGAGACGATCCCGACCTCGGGGTCGAGGAGCAGGTCCAGGGCGACCCGCTGCTCGGCGGAGCGACCGTGGAGCCCGAACGCCTCGCGGTCGCCGCGGATCAGTCGCACCCGCTTGTCCGCCGTGACGCGGCCGAGCGCCGCCGAACCGCCACCCGTGAGCCGCAGGCCGGTGTTGCACGGCAGGTCGCGAGCAGCGTCGTGGTCGATGACTCCATCCCGGAACAGGGCGTCCACGTCGGCAGACGTCACGTCGAGGTCCGTCATGCCGGTCCACCCGGACGGCACCACGTCGAGGGCGTGGTACTCGTCGGCCTGGAGCCCGACGGCAGCGGCCTTCACCCGCAGCGGCATGTCCTTGCTGACCAGCACCACCTCTCCCCGGCCTTCGAGCTTGCGCTCCGCGGCCAGGTTCAGCGCGCAGGCGAGGATGCGGCTGTCGTTCGAGTCGGTGCGGAATCCGGCCGGCAACACCTCCGGGTCGGTGTGGTTCAGCTCGACGTGAAGCGTGCCCCCTCCGGAGCCGATCGGCACCGGTGCGTCCAGACGGCCGTGCTCGATACGCAGCTCGTCGAGCATGCGCAGTGCCGTGCGGGCGAACCATCCGAGCTCCGGGTGGTGCCGCTTCCCCTCCAGTTCGGAGATGACCACGAGTGGCAGCACCACCTCGTGCTCGTCGAACCGGGTCATCGACCACGGGTCGGCGAGCAGAACGGAGGTGTCGAGGACGTAGCAGCGGGTGGTGTGCGAAGCGGGGGCAGTACGACGGTCTGTCACGAAGGCTCCTCGCTAGCGCTCGTCGCAGCCGAACCCCGAGTCGTCTGAGGCGACTCGGGATGAGCGGCCGACGATTGCTCCCTGGTGGGCGCGGCACCGCGCCCACGTCACCGGTGGGCCGGCCGGCCCTGGCCCGGGCATTTCCGGCGGCCTGACGTTCGCCGCCGTCCACGCCCGCGAGGGCCGGGTGCCGGCCCCCTCGGGTGCAAGTGACACCACGACCAGGGCCTCCCGAGCGGTCCGCATGGGGTACGGCCCGCTGATGAGAACGCTACCGGCGGTCACCCCGGTCCGGTCAACAGCAAGACCGTGTCGAGTCGTCCGCTAACGGCAAGATCTCCCGTAACGGACTACCGCTTACCGATGGGACGACACCGCCTGTCGTGATCTTTGGCACTTTGGTCCGATTGATGAAGTTTCCGTGCTAGATGGCCGGTCGAGCCGCACGGCGCCGGCCTAGCGCCTCGCCAGCCAAATGGAGCAACTGGCGCAGACCTCACCCGCCGAGGTGGGGATCGCAGGACCGGAGGTCGCCAGGCCCGGACGAGCGGGCCCTCCGCCCGGACCTGGTAGGGGCCCGATCGGATCCGGATACCGCGCCGGTCCACAGGTCATGATCGCGGATGGCGACGGGACGACCACGAGGGCTGCACGCACCTGGCGCGGGAGCACGTCGTCGGGCCCGCGGAGAGGCACCATGCGGGTACATGGTCGTGCACACTCCTCGGGTCAGGAGGACGACGTGGACGCATCCGGCACACCGGGACGCCCAGTGGCACCACCAGCCGAGCTGTGCAAACGCCTCGACCGCCCGAAGGATACGCACTTTCAAGGTGATAAGCGATCACACATCGTGGCCCTCATCGCCGGACCGACAGCCGGGGAGCAGGCTTCCAGGCCCCCGAAAGAAGGCGTAACCAAACTTTGCGTCATCGATTCACACGATAGTTGTAATGAAATTGTTGCAGGCTTGGTCCAGCCGCTAGTTTTCCGCTCGATCAGCGAAGGCTCCCCGTCACGTCGCTGACTCTGAATGGGGATCGGCTCCGGTCGGCTCCGATGACTCAACAGGAGATGAACTGTGCTGAAGAAGGCTGGAATTGTCGTGGCTGCCGCCACTGCCGGTCTGCTCGCCGTGGCCCCCCTTGCCTTCGCGGGCGACAGGGGAGACGACTCCGACCAGCGCTCGGAGTCCAGGAGCGCCAGCTCGACGGTCGGGCTCTACGACATCGACTACGAGAACGACTCCGCCGAGTGCCTCACCCTGAACAACGCGACGTCCACCGCCGACAACGCGGCCACCTCGAACACCTTGGCGATTCTCGGCTTGGCGACGAGCACCCTGACCCAGACGCTCACCCCGGCCGCCACTGCAGCCCAGACACCACTCCAGACCGCGAGCTGCAACAACTTCACCTTCGAGGACAACCGCGAGGACAACAGCACCGCTGTCACCGGCTCGCTCAACGGGTGATCCTCGCCTGAGGGCAACCCGCCGAAGAGGGCCCGGACCTTGTCGGTCCGGGCTCTCTTCTCTGCCTGACACCATGCCTGCGAGAAGACCGCTCGCGAGAGGAGCCATCGGGGGGATGCCATCGGCCCGAGTCGATTCCCCAGCGAGCCGCCGGCCGCGTACCGGCAACCCGAGCGCCCGTGCGGCTGCACAAGTCGCAGGAACTCGCGGGCCCATTCGCCGCGGCGTACCTCCGGGAGGGCAAACACGCTGCGTGTGCAGACAAAAGGATACGCGCCCATGCGGGTGATGAGCGATCACGCATCGTGTAGATCAGCAGCCGGCCCACGGAGTCGGTGGTCGCGGAACACCCCCGAAAGAAGGCGTATCCGAAACGTAGAGTAATTGGTTCATACGATCGTGTCAGGAATTTGTTTCACCCCGACTCTGGCCGCTAGATTTTCGGCGGTCAGCGAGGGCTCCCCCCATCACACCGCTGGCTCTGAATGGGATCGGCTCCGGTCGGCTCCGATGACTCAACAGGAGATGAACTGTGCTGAAGAAGGCTGGAATTGTCGTGGCTGCGGCCACCGCCGGTCTGCTCGCCGTGGCCCCACTGGCCTTCGCGGGAGACAAGGGCGACTCCGACCGCGGCTCGGACCGCGGGAACTCCACCGCGTCGGTCCGGTACGTCGATGTCGACGCGGAGAACGACTCCGCAACATGTGCCTTCCAGAACGACGCCCAGGCCGCCGCCGAGAACTCGGGCACTACGAACACCTTCGCACTGCTCGGTGCGGCGACGAACGTCCTGACCCAGGCGATCGCCCCCGTCACCACCGCGGCTCAGACCGTCACTCAGATCGCAAGCTGCAACAACATCACGTTCGAGGACAACCGTCAGGACAACAGCAGCACCGTCGAGGACTCGCTCAACAACGGGTGATCCTCGCCTGATCTCGAACTGCACGAAGCGGGCCCGGACCATTTCGGTCCGGGCCCGCTTCTGCTTGGGGCCTGACTTCTTTCCGCGGCGGACGGGCCGCGCCGGCTGGCGAGCCGGCCCGGTCCAGCAACCCGCACGATCCGAACGGCTCGGGTCAACCTGCATCGCCCGCCCCGTCGGCACGCCCCTCAGACGCTTTCGCACCGCGCACGCTGCGAAAGGATACGGACTCAGGCGAGTGAATCACGGTGACACATCGTGAAGCGGATCTCTTCTCCACCCAATAGGCCACCAGACGAAACACCTCCAAAGAAGGCGTAACCAAACGTAGAGTGATCGCTTCACACGATCGACGTATGCGATTTGTTCCGGCACCGCCCCATTGCTACATTTCCCTTGGTCAGCGAGGGCTCCCCCCGTCACGCCGCTGACTCTGATGAGGATCGGCCCCTGGTCGGCTCCGATTGAATCAACAGGAGATGAACTGTGCTGAAGAAGGCTGGAATTGTCGTGGCTGCGGCCACAGCCGGTCTGCTCGCCGTGGCTCCGCTGGCTTTCGCAGCGGACCGGGGCGACTCTGACAACGGCCAGCGCGGGGGCAACGCCCCGTCGTTGTCGCTCTACGACATCGACCTGGAGAACGACTCCGCCGAGTGCGCGTTCATCAACAACGCGCAGGCCGACGTCACGAACGACGGCACCTCGAACGTTTTCGCCCTCCTCGGTGCGGCGACGGGCGCCCTGACCCAGACGATCGCCCCGGTGACCACCGCGACTCAGACGGTGACCCAGACCGCGAGCTGCAACAACCTCACCTTCGAGGACAACCGCCAGGACAACAGCAGCGCCGTCACTGGCTCCTTCAACGACGACTGACCGTCGATTGATCGAGGCCTGACGCCGGCTACACGTAGGCCGGGGACGTCGGGTCGCATCCGCTGAATGCCCTTCTGACTCGGTGACGGACTTGCCAAGAGTCCGTCACCGGTCGGAAGGGCATTCGCCTTGTACGGAGCTACACCGCGCCAGCTGTTCTCGCAACGGGGATGGCTGCCGGATCAGGAGCCGAAACGACGGTGGCGGGCTGCGTAGTCACGCAGGGCACGCAGGAAATCGACGCGTCGGAAAGCGGGCCAGTAGGCCTCGCAGAAGTAGAACTCCGAGTGCACGGACTGCCACATCAGGAAGCCCGAGAGCCGCTGCTCACCGGAGGTGCGGATCACGAGGTCCGGATCCGGCTGGCCCGACGTGTACAGGTGGGCCGCGATGTGGTCGACGTCGAGCACCTCGGCGAGCTCCTCAATGGAGGTGCCCGACTCCGCGTGCTGGAGCAGGAGCTTGCGCACCGCGTCGGCGATCTCCTGGCGTCCGCCGTAGCCGACGGCGATGTTCAGCTCGAGCCCCGTGCGTCCGACGGTGCGGGCAGCCGCGGCGGAGAGCTGGTGTGCCATCTCTGACGGCAGCAGTTCGAGCGCTCCCACGATCCGCAGGCGCCAGCGGGTGGCCGGTCCGGTCAGGTCGTCGACGACGCCGGTGATGATCTCGAGGAGCGGTTCGAGCTCCTCCGCCGGGCGGTTGAGGTTGTCGGTCGAGAGCAACCATAGCGTCACGACCTCGACGCCGGCCTCTTCACACCACTCCAGCAGATCGGAGATCTTGGCGGCGCCGGCGCGGTGGCCGTCGTTGACGTCGGCGTATCCCTCGCCGCGCGCCCATCGCCGGTTGCCGTCGAGCATCAGGGCGACGTGCCGCGGTCGTTCTGCCGGCCCTCTGGCCAGCTCGAGGCGGAGCTTGCGTTCGTACAGCGAGTACAGCACGTCACGGACGCCCACGGGCAGTCAGCGTACGCCCGGGGCCGTCACCCCCTTCGACGCGCGGTCCACCTGGCATCCTGCGGTTCACCGCCGGTACATGAAGGCGTCGACGCAAGTGCCGTAGCCTCGATCAGGTGAGCATGCGGACCGTCCCCGTGCCTCCCGGCGCGCCGCTGGTCAAGCCACGTATGCGCGGGTGGCTCCACTTCTGGTCGTTCGCCGTGTCGATCGCGGCGTGCGCCACGCTGATCGCCGTCTCGGCCGCACTGGTGGGGTCGTGGGCCGCCCTCGCCACCTCGGTCTACAGCGTCACGATCCTCGGCCTGTTCGGCACGAGCGCTCTCTACCACCGCCGCACCTGGCGCACACCGCGCAGCCGGGCCGTCATGCGCAGGCTCGACCACTCGATGATCTTCCTGTTCATCGCGGGCACGTACACGCCGGTGGCTGCGCTCGCGATGGACCCAGGCACAGCACGCTGGGTGCTCATCCTGGTCTGGGCGGGCGCGTTCGCCGGCGTCGTACTGAAGACGGTGTGGCCGCACGCCCCGGCGTGGGTCGGCGTGCCCATCTACGTCGCGCTCGGGTGGGTGGCCGTCTTCGTGCTCCCCGCGATTCTCACCGGCGGTGGAGTCGCGGCGCTCGTGCTCATCCTCACCGGTGGCCTGCTCTACACCGTGGGGGCGGTCATGTACGCGACCCGCAAGCCGAACCCGTGGCCCGCCACGTTCGGCTACCACGAGTTCTTCCACGCGGCCACCGTGCTCGCCGCGATCTGCCACTACATCGCGATCTGGCTGATCCTCTTCTGAACCCGGCCACGGCCCGCGAGCCGTCCCGTCCGTTCGTGCGGCCGACCCTCGAGGGGTCGGTCATGCGCCGTCGTTGCCGGTCGGGCCCTTCGCACGCAGCTCGTCGACCTTCGCCATCGCCTCGCGCAGCTCGTTCAGCCACTCGTCAGCGTGCTGCCCGACCAGCCGCACCGCCCAGGCCAGCGCGTCGGAACGAGAGCGGGCAACGCCCGAGTCGACCAGCGTGTCGAGCACGATGCGCTCCGGCTGGCGCAGCCGCGTCATCACCGGCACCGAGGCGACGGTGAACAGCTCGACGGTGCTCCCGAGGCGGGCGCCCCAGGCCACCTTGCGCTGGTAGCGGTGCTCCGCCTGGCGAGCGATCTCGATGCGCTCGTCACGCGTGGACTCGCGGAAGCGCGAGATGCGCCCCGCCACCGCCGCTGCCCGATCCGCCCGGCCTGCCTCCGTGTCGGGGAACTCGGTGTCGATCGCGGGAAGCTCCCCCACGATCAGGATCTCCTCACGGTCCACCGTCACGTCCGGGGCGTCGACGAACCACGCGTCGGGCAACCGCCCCTGCAGCCATGCCGCGGCGTCGTCAGCACCGGGAAGGTCCGCCTGCTGCCAGCCACCCCTGCCAGGCCCGCGGCCACCTCGGCCACCGGGCCCGTGCCACCCGCGATGCATCCGTCCAGACATCTGCTCCACCTCCACTGCCGTGTTCGATTACGAGATTACACAGCAACAGCAGTGCGCCGCAGAGTTTCACGGTGGGTGAACCGGGCCGCCCACCCGATCGGGGGAATCAGTGGTGAAACAGACAAATCGTCCGCTGCTCACGTCCTCCTCGGGAACCGGGCGGCCCCCGAGGTATGGCGGAGCTCGCGAGGCGTGGGTCAGGGGCGTAGGCCGAGGCTCGCTGTGAGCTCCTCCGTCGCCGTCACGGGGCGGTCGCAGACGAAGCCCCGGCAGACGTACGCCGCGGCAAGGCCGTCGACGAGGGGACGGTCGGCGAGCAGCGGGACCCCGGCCGCTCCCGGCTCGCCGGGCACGATGACGGTGCCACCGGCGGCGATGTGCCGGGCGTGGGCGAGCAGTGCGTCCCGGCTCGCGTCGCCGTCGGGTCCGACGACCGCCACCTGCAGCGGCCCGCGCACCATCGCCTCGGCCGCGGTGAGCCAGTGGCCGGCGAACCGCGGGTGGTGCTCGGCCAGCGTGCCCGCCCCGCGTAGCCCCTCCTCGGCGGCGTCCCGGTACCGGGCCGGGTCGGCCACCAGCACCGATGCCGTCAGCAGGGCCGATACCGTGGCCGAGCTCCCGCACGGCGTGGCGTTGTCGGTGAACTCGCGCGGCCGGTGCAGGAGCGTCTCGGCGTCGTCCGCCGTGTCGTAGAAGGAGCCGGGACGCTCCGGGTCGGCGAAGTGCTCGAGCGCGACGTCGAGCAGTTCGGTGGCCGCGGTGAGCCAGCGTGGCGAGCCGGTGGCCTGGTGCAGTGCGAGCAGTCCCTCGGCGAAGGAGCCGTAGTCCTCCAGAACCCCGGCGGCGGTGCCGACCGCCCCGTCCCGCGACGAGCGGCGCAGCCGCCCGTCCACCAGGTGCAGCCGCAACAGGAGATCAGCGGCCTCGGCCGCAGCGTCCACCCAGTCGGGACGATCGAGCGCCGCGCCACCCTCGGCGAGCGCGAGCATCGCCATCCCGTTCCACGCTGTGATCACCTTGTCGTCCCTGGCCGGCTGCGGGCGCATCTTGCGTGACGCGAGCAGCGCGGCGCGGACTCGCTCCCAGCGCTCGGGGTCGTCGGGGTCGGCCAGCAGTTGCAGCGTGGAGGAGCCGTGCTCGAACGTGCCCCGCTCGGTGACGGTGAGCAGGGTCGCGGCCCAGTTCCCGTCGTCGTCGCCCAGCACCTCGCGCAGCTGCTGCGGCGTCCACGAGTAGGTCAGTCCCTCGACGCCGTCGGTGTCGGCATCGAGCGCCGAGGCGAAGCCGCCCTCCGCGGTGCGCAGGTCGCCGAGTAGGAACGCCGCCGTCTCCTCGGCGATGCGGCGCGGGAACGGCTCTCCCGTGATCCGCGCGAGGTGCGCGTAGACCCGGAGCAGCAGCGCGTTGTCGTAGAGCATCTTCTCGAAGTGCGGCACGATCCACTGGGCGTCGACGCTGTAGCGGGCGAAGCCGCCTGCGAGCTGGTCGTACATGCCACCGCGGGCCATCCGCTCGCAGGTGAGCGCGGCGGGGCGCAGCACGTGCTCGGCTCCGGTGCGCTCGTAGTGGCGCAGCAGGAACTCCAGCGCCATCGACGGCGGGAACTTCGGTGCCCCGCCGAATCCGCCGAACCGCCCGTCGAACATCTCGATGAGGGTGTCGGCGGCCCGCTCCAGGGACTCCGGACCGACGGGCGACGGAGGCAGCGCCGCGGCCGCGTTGTCGGCGAGCCGGGCGGCGATCTCCCCGGCCGAGCGGCGCACGCGCTCGCCGTCGTCGCGCCACGCCCTGGTGACGGCGTCGAGGAGCTGGCGGAACCCCGGCATGCCGGCGCGGGAAGTGGGCGGGTAGTAGGTGCCGCAGTGGAACGGCTCACCGGCAGGGGTGAGGAAGCACGTCATCGGCCATCCGCCCTGGCCGGTCATGGCCTGGGTGGCCGCCATGTAGACAGCGTCGATGTCCGGGCGCTCCTCCCGGTCGACCTTCACCGCCACGAAATCGGCGTTGAGCTGCTTGGCGGTGGCCTCGTCCTCGAACGACTCGTGAGCCATGACGTGGCACCAGTGGCAGGCCGCGTACCCCACGGACAGCACCACGGGGACGTCCCGGCGAGCCGCCTCGGCAAAGGCCTCGTCGGACCACTCCCACCAGTCGACGGGGTTGTCGGCGTGCTGGAGCAGGTACGGGCTGGTGGCTGCGGCGAGCCGGTTCGGCATGCCGTCAACCCTGTCAGGCCCGGCTGCCCCCGGCATCCTCTGGGCGGCGTTCGGCCTCGCCCGCCCCGTGCTCGGCCCCGTTCTTCTTGCCGTTGGCCGTGAGTTGCGCCTTGTCGTCGTCGGCCTCGTCGTCCGCCGGCGCCTCGGGCTCGTCGCCTGCCTTGTCCGGCTCGTCCTCGGCGGGCCCGAAGCTGGACGGCAGGCGCCGGAGCCGCTTGGTCATCGACCGGATCAGGAAGATCGTGACGATCGCCAGCAACACGATGACGACGAGCGCGACGGGCGAGGCCTCGCCGAACTCCGGGCCCTTCCCCGGCGGGGGCGCGGGGTCCTGCGCCGGCACCGCCATCACCACGGGCACGACCGGAGCCGAACCACTCCCCTGGATCAGGAAGGGCTCAGCCACAAGCGGCGCGACGGGACTCACCCGAAGAACGGTACGCGCCGGTCAGACGGCCGGGCGCACCGCCACCCCGGCGTCGACACCGGCGAACAGATCATCCTCCGGAGTGGGTGAATCGACGAAGCTGCGGACGAGTTCGTAATCCTCCGTCGGCCACACCTCCCGCTGGATCTCCAGCGGTACGAAGAACCAGCGGCTCGTGGGGTCGATCTGCGTCTCGTGGGCGAGCAGGGCCCTGTCACGCACGTCGAACCAGTCGCCGCACTGCACCCGGGTGGTGACGCGCTCCAACGCATCGGGGCGGTCGGCCCAGTTCTGCAGCCACTCGTGGTACGGCGACTCGAGACCGCGGGCGAGCAGCGCCTCGTGGAACAGCACCATGCGCTTCTTGGAGAAGCCGTGGGAGTAGTAGAGCTTGAGCGGCTGCCACGGCTCGCCGGTGCCGGGGTACAGGTCGGGGTCGCCTGCAGCGTCGAAGGCCGCCACCGAGATCTCGTGGCAGCGGATGTGGTCGGGGTGCGGGTAGCCGCCGGTCTCGTCATAGGTGATCACGACGTGCGGGCGGAACTCGCGGATCAGGGCCACCAGCGGCCTCGTGGCTACCTCGAGGTCCTGCACCGCGAAGCAGCCCTCCGGCAGCGGCGGCTTCGGGTCGCCCTCGGGGAGACCGGAGTCGACGAAGCCGAGCCAGCGGTGTTGCACGCCGAGGATCTCGGCTGCGCGGGCCATCTCGGCACGTCGCACCGCCGGGAGATCGTCAAGCACGCCGGGCCGGTCCATCGCCGGGTTGAGGATGCTTCCGGCCTCGCCACCCGTGCAGGTGACGACCATGACCTCGTGGCCTTCCTCGACGTAGCGCGCCATGGTGGCGGCACCTTTGCTGGACTCGTCGTCGGGGTGCGCGTGCACAGCCATGAGCCGCAGAGGTCCCGAGTTGTGCAGTGCTAGTGAGGACATGGCGGTCGCTGCGGTCCTTCCGGTCGAACGTGCGTCGGACAGATCATCGGGACAGATCATCTACCGGAACGATGGTGTCAGATCAGCCCGACAACCTGTTCCTTCCTGGTCAACACCGATGGCCCCCACGTGCTTCCCCTCCGGTTCGCGATCTCCTCGTGGTGGCTCCCTGTGACCACCTCCGTGCCCGCTTCGTAACGCTGTGCAACCGAGCGAACGGGCGCCCGACGGGCGGCACGCCCGGGATGCCGAACTGCGGCGGAGAGACGCCCGGCACCGCTACCCTGAGCGGTCGCCCCGACCCCCATCCGGCCGCAGCCACCGGTCGACCTCGGTGTCGTAGGGTCACTGACCTGCGGCGATGACGTCGCCGGGAACTTCCCGAACGCCCCAACCGTTCGTCGAATAGCTGCGACGAGCGGCTGCCACCGTGTTACCGTGAGCCGACACGGCCCGCAGGCGGGTCGTGTTTTTCCTTACTCGGGGCTAGTGCCGCCTTCGAGAACGGGGCCGCGCACCGGCGGTGCCCGACCCCGCGGGCGAACGGTCCGTGGCTGCATGGACCGCGACAGGCTGGAGGAGTGATGACCGTGACGGAAACCCAGGTGACCTGGCTGACCCAGGATGCCTACGATCGGCTCAAGCAGGAACTCGATGAGCTGATCGCGAACCGCCCCGTCATCGCTGCTGAGATCAACGCCCGCCGAGAAGAGGGCGACCTCAAGGAGAACGGCGGCTACCACGCCGCGCGCGAGGAGCAGGGCCAGCAGGAAGCGCGCATCCGCCAGCTTCAGGAACTGCTCCGCACCGCGCACGTCGGCACGCCGCCCACGTCGTCCGATGTCGCCGCTCCCGGCATGGTGCTGAAGATCCGCTACGACGACGAGGACACCGAGACCGTGCTGCTGGGCTCCCGTGAGGAGGGCAGCCACGGTGACCTGCAGGTGATCTCCCCGAACTCGCCGCTCGGAGCCGCGCTGCTCGGTGCGCGGGTCGGCGAGTCACGCGAGTACCAGTTGCCCGACGGCGGCAACATGAAGGTTGCGCTCGTGTCAGCGGAGCCGTTCCGAGGCTGATCCAGCACTCGACACCCCCGACCACATCGCACGGATCGCGGTTCAACGCGGCCCGGCCACCTCGACCACGTTCTGGCCGGTGCCGCGCAGCGCTTCCACCAGCTCCGCGCAGTGGTCGGGGCCACGAGTCTCGAGCGCCAACGCCACTTCCACCTCTCCCAGTGGGAGCGTGCCCGAGATACGTGAATGCTCGACGTCCAGCACGTTGGCGCCGAGTGAACCCACGTGTGCCAAAAGCTCGGCGAGCGCGCCGGGCCGGTCTCCGACGCGTACCCGCAACGACAGGTAGCGGGCGGCGGAGGCCATGCCGTGCTGGATCACGTGCAGCAGCACGAGGGGATCCACGTTCCCGCCGGACAGCACGGCCACAGCAGGTGTGGCGAACCGGCGCGGATGCTGCAACAGTGCGGCCACCGCTGCCGCTCCTGCGGGCTCCACCAGCAGCTTCGCGCGCTCCAAGCAGTGCAACAGAGCTTGGGAGAGGGCGTCGTCGTCGACCGTCATGATCTCGTCGACGAGGCTCGCCACCTGCGGGAACGTCACCTTCCCCGGCTGCCCGACGGCGATGCCGTCGGCGATCGTGCGCATGGACTCCAACGCCAAGGGCTCGCCTGCGGCGAGGGACGGAGGCCAGGCGGCGGCGCCGGCGGCCTGCACCCCCACCACCGTGACGTCGGGGCGCTGCTCCTTGACCGCGGCCGCGATGCCGCCGAGCAGGCCGCCTCCACCGGTGCAGACGAGCACGGTGCGCACGTCCGGCACCTGTTCGAGCAGCTCCAGCCCGACCGTCCCCTGGCCGGCGATGATGTCGCGGTGGTCGAACGGGTGCACGAAGACGGCCCCGGTGCGTTCGGCGAACTCAGTGGCCGCGGCGATGCTGCCGTCGATCGTCTGGCCGACGAGATGCACCTGTGCGCCGTAGCCACGAGTGGCGCCGACCTTCGGGATAGCCGCCTGTTCGGGCATGAAAACCGTGGCCTCGATCCCGAGCATCTGGGCGGCCAGGGCCACGCCCTGTGCATGATTGCCTGCGCTGGCGGCCACCACCCCATGGGATCGCTGCTCGTCATCCAGACGGGCGAGCCGCGTGTACGCGCCACGGATCTTGAACGACCCGGTGCGCTGCAGGTTCTCGCACTTCAGCCACACCGGACCACCGCACATCTCCGACAGCGCGCGGGACCCGGCCATCGGCGTGGGAGAGACCACCCCCCGCAGCAGCTCAGCGGCGCTACGAACGTCCGCGAGCCCGACGGGCGGCGCGACGGATCCGACGGTGACCATGTCACCCATCCTCGCACCGTGGAGGCGAGGGCCCACGCCCCCCGGTAACCTGTGAACCAGTGGGTAGCGGCATCCGACGGAGCCGCTGGCGGGGAGGTCGGATGACTCGGCTGCGGGCGATGGCACCGTTGTTCGTGGCCGCCGTGCTGGCGGCGGTGGCCGTCGCCACGGTTGAAGGTGCAGGCTGCGACGATCCGGGCCGCTACGAGCTGAACGCCGACGGTTACGAACTGGTGGGCGGCTGCATCGCTCCTGGCGACCTCGTGGTGCCCGAGCCCGCCCAGCAGCCACCCACCACCGCCGACCTGGACACCCCGGCGAAGAGCTGACCCGCCGAGGTGCCGCCGCCCACGGCTCAGCGGGTGGCGGTGTCCAGCGCTTCCCGGAGGTCCTCCGCGAGGTCCTCGACGTCCTCGATGCCCACCGAGAGCCGCACCAGGTTGGCCGGCACCTCCAGCGCCGAACCCGCCACCGAGGCGTGGGTCATGGCGCCGGGGTGCTCGATGAGCGACTCGACGCCACCCAGCGACTCGGCCAGCGTGAAGAGGGTGGTGGCGCCACACACCCGCAGCGCCGCCTCCCGGCCACCCGCCACGGTGAAGGACACCATTCCGCCGAACCGGCGCATCTGCTTCGCCGCGACCTCGTGGCCGGGGTGCTCGGGCAGGCCGGGGTAGAGCACGCGCTCGACGCCGGGGTGCCCGGCGAGCAGCTCGGCGATGCGCTCCGCATTGTCGCTGTGGCGCTCCATGCGCACGGCGAGGGTCTTCACCCCGCGCAGGGTGAGCCACGCGTCGAACGGGCCGGGGACCGACCCCACCGAGTTCTGGGTGAAACGCAGCCGCTCCGCGAGCTCGTCGTCACTCGTGACGAGCGCGCCGCCCACCACGTCGGAATGGCCGCCAACGTACTTGGTGGTGGAGTGCAGCACGACGTCGGCGCCGAGACCGAGTGGGTTCTGGAGGTAGGGCGACGCGAACGTGTTGTCGACGACGAGCCGCGCGTCGGCCGATCGGGCGATGTCGGCGAGGGCCGCGATGTCGGCGATACCGAGCAGCGGGTTGGTGGGGGTCTCGCACCAGATGGCACGGGTGGTCGGCCGCAGCGCCGCACGCAGCGCGTAGATGTCCGAGAGGTCAGCCGGTGTGTACTCGATCCCCCAGGGCACCAGCACCTTGTCGACGAGCCGGAACGTGCCGCCGTACGCGTCGTGCGGGATGACGATGTGGTCACCCGGGCGCAGCAGCACGCGCAGCAGGACGTCGGAGGCGCCCATTCCGGAGCCGAACGCGAGTGCGTGGCGCCCGCCTTCCAGTGCGGCGAGGCACTCCTGTAGCGCGGTGCGGGTGGGGTTGGCGCTGCGCGAGTACTCGTAACCGCCGCGGAGCCCACCCACCCCGTCCTGGGCGAAGGTGGACGACTGGTGGATCGGTGTGATCACCGCACCGGTCGTCGGGTCCGACTCCTGGCCGGCGTGGATGGCGTTGGTGGAGAAGCCGCGCATGTGAGCACGCTACGCGGACCGCGGCCGGCCCCGGCCGCGCGGTGGCCCCTCTCGCCGGAAAGCCACGTCCACGCCATCCGATGGCGTGAACGTGGCTGGTGGGCCGGGGTCAGCTGCCGAGGAAGGCCAGCACGTCGGAACGGGTCACGACGCCCGCAGGCTTGCCGTCCATGAGCACGAGCGCGGCGTCGGCTGTGGCGAACGCGCTCATGGCCGTGGCCAGTGCCTCACCGGCGCCGATGGTGGGCAGTGACGGCGACATGTGCTTCTCCAGCCGGTCCGACAGCTGCGCCCGGCCGGTGAACAGCGCGTCGAGCAGGTCGCGCTCGACCACGGCACCCGCCACCTCCGCGGCCATGACGGGCGGCTCCGCCCGGACCACGGGCATCTGCGAGACCCCGAACTCGCGCAGGTACTGCACGGCGTCGGCCACGGTCTCGTTCGGATGGACGTGCACGAGCGCGGGAATCGCACCGTCCTTGCGACGCAGCACGTCGCCGACGGTGGCGCCCTGCGCCGGGGGCAGGAACCCGTAGCTCGCCATCCAGGAGTCGTTGAAGACCTTGCCGAGGTAGCCGCGGCCACCGTCGGGCAGGAGCACGACGACCACAGCGTCGGCCGGGAGCTCGCGCGCGACGACCAGCGACGCCGCCACCGCCATTCCGCAGGAGCCGCCGACCAGCAGGGCCTCCTCGCGGGCGAGCCGACGGGTCATGTGGAACGAGTCGGCGTCGGAGACCGCCACGATCCGGTCGCAGATGTCCTTGTCGTACGTCGTCGGCCAGAAGTCCTCGCCGACGCCCTCCACGAGGTACGGACGGCCACCGCCGCCGCTGTACACCGATCCCTCGGGGTCGGCGCCGATCACCTGGACGCGGCCGCCGGACGCCTCCTTCAGGTAGCGGCCCGTGCCGCTGATGGTGCCGCCGGTGCCGATCCCGGCCACGAAATGGGTGATCCGGCCCTCGGTCTGCTCCCAGATCTCCGGGCCCGTGCCGAAGTAGTGGGACTCGGGATTGTGCTTGTTGGCGTACTGGTTCGGCTTCCAGGCGCCCTCGGTCTCGGCGACCAGCCGGTCGGAGACGCGGTAGTAGGAGTCGGGGTGGTCCGGCTCGACGGCGGTGGGGCACACGACGACCTCCGCGCCGTAGGCGCGCAGCACGTTGCGCTTGTCCTCGCTCACCTTGTCCGGGCAGACGAAAACGCACTTGTAACCGCGGCGCTGGGCGATCATGGCGAGGCCGACGCCGGTGTTGCCCGACGTGGGCTCGACGATCGTGCCGCCGGGACGCAGCTCCCCCGATGCCTCGGCGGCGTCGATCATCCGTAGCGCGATCCGGTCCTTCACGCTGCCGCCCGGGTTGAAGTACTCCACCTTGGCGAGCACGGGCGCGGCGACCCCTTCCGCGACCGTGCCGAGCCGGACGAGCGGGGTGTTCCCGACCAGGTCGGTGACGTGCTCGACGTAGCGCATAACTCAATGGTCGCACCCTGGGCGCCGAGCGCCTCGCCGGTGCCGCACGACCTGCGACGTGGGAAGTTGCGCAGAGCCGAATGGTTGCACGTTCAGTCGTCCGGCCGATCGGGAGCACAAAACGTGGCGAACGGACTAGTCTTCCCCAACACGGGACGAACCTCACCGACCGAGCGGGCCGCGGCCGGTTGATCCGACGACTCCCGAGAGTGGCCGGGGCCGTGCGGTCCCGCCGACCCGGCCGTTCCCGGCCAGGACCGATGAGCAGGAGGGGCGCACCGGTGCCATCGGTCGGCGACGACGTCTACGGGGTCGAGGATCGCGACCGGGCCGAGGCTCAGCGCCTTGCCATCCGTGACGCCGAGCTGGACGAGCTCGCGAGGCGCGCCGCCACCGGCCACAAGCGCTCACTGGAGCAGCTGCTGGACCAGGTGCGCCCGTTGATCGTGCGGTACTGCCGCGCACGGATCGGCGTGACGGTCGGCATGGCCACGCCCGACGACGTGGCGCAGGACGTCCTGATCGCGCTCTACAACGCGCTCGAGCGCTGGCGTCCCGGCGAGACGCGGGTGATGGCCTTCGTCTACGGGATCGCGAGCAACAAGGTGGTGGACGCGTTCCGCGCGGCCGGGCGTAACCGCTCCATCCCCACCGACACGCTCCCCGACTCGGCCGACGCCGCTGCCGGCCCCGAGACGATCGCCGTGCTCGGCACCCAGATCGCCGAGCTGCGCCACCTCCTCGACCAGCTCCCCGAGCACCACCGCGAGGTGCTCGTGCTGCGGATCGCGCTGGGCCTGAGCGCCGAGGAGACCGCCCGCACCGTCGACTCCACGGCGGGCGCCGTGCGCGTCACCCAGCACCGGGCGCTCACCAAGCTGCGCCAGCTCGCCGCCGAGCGGCCCTCCTAGGAACGTGTCACCTCGCGCAACCTGCGCTCCAGGTAGGCCCGCTCCGGTTCGTTGCCCACGAGCTGAAGCGCCCGCCGGTAGTCGAGCGCGGCGTCGCGGTGGCGGCCGAGCCTGCGCAGGAGGTCGGCGCGTGCGGCGGGCAGGAGGTGGTAGCCGCGCAGCCGCTCGTCGTCGGCCAGGGCGTCGACGAGCTCGAGCCCGGCTGCCGGACCGTCCCGCATCGCCACCGCCACCGCCCGGTTGAGCCGCACCAGCGGTGACGGCGCAACGTCGCCGAGCACGTCGTAGAGGGCCACGATCTGCGGCCAGTCGGTGGTGGCGACGTCCGCTGCATCGTTGTGCAGCGCCGCGATGGCCGCCTGCAGCGCGTACTGCCCGGGTGCGCGGTGGCGCAGCGCCTCGACGACGAGCCTGCGTCCCTCGGTGATGCGATCCCGGTCCCAGAGCGACCGGTCCTGCTCGTCGAGCAGCACCAGGTCGCCGTCCGGGGTGGTGCGGGCGGCTCGCCGGGCGTCGATCAGCAGCATCAGAGCCAGCAGCCCCGACACCTCCGGCTCGCTGGGGAGCAGGCCGTGCAGGATCCGGGCCAGCCGGATCGACTCGTCGGCGAGATCGGCCCGTAGGAGCTCGGGCCCAGCGCTGGCCGCGTAGGACTCGGTGAAGATCAGGTAGATGACACGCAGCACGCCCGGGAGCCGGCCGGGCAGCTCGAGCGCGTCCGGCACACGGAACGGGATGCGCGCCGCTTGGATCTTGCGCTTGGCACGCACGATGCGTTGCGCCATCGTGGCGGTCGGCACGAGGAACGCGCGGGCCACCTCGGGCGTGCCCAGCCCGGCGAGGCACCGCAGGGTCAGCGCAGTCTGTGCCTCGATCGGCAGGGCCGGATGGCAGCAGGTGAAGAACAGCCGGAGCCGTTCGTCGGGGACGTCCTCGTCGCCCGTTACGCGGTCGGCGACGCCCTCACGCTCGGCCTCTGCCTGCATCACGGCCAGCCGGGCGGCGTAGACCTTGTCCCGGCGCAGCCTGTCGACGGCCTTACGGCGCGCGGTGGTGAGCAACCACGCGGCGGGCTTCCCGGGAACCCCGTCGACCGGCCAGTGTTCGAGCGCGGCGGCAACGGCCTCGGAGGCGACCTCCTCGGCCAGGTCGAGATCGCCGAACTGGCGTACGAGAGTGGCGAGCAGCCGGCCCCGCTCCTCACGGCTTGCCGCTTTCTCTATGGCAGCTTCGACGGAGCCGGCTGCCGCCGGGGTCACGGTGCGTCGAACTCCAGGATCGGCCGAACCTCCACCTTCCCGCCGCGGCGGGAGGCGGGGCAGCGAGCCGCCCAGTCGAGTGCCGCGTCGAGGTCGGGGGCGTCGATCAGGTAGAACCCCCCGAGGATCTCGCGTGTCTCGGCGAACGGCCCATCGGTGACCACACGCTCGCCGTTGTCGCGGACCTGGACGGTGGTGGCGGTCTCCACGCCCTGCAGCGCTTCGCTCGCCACCTTCACACCCGCGTCGATGACGGCCTTCTCGTAGGGCCAGTACTCGTCCATCTCCTGTTGAATGGCCTCCTCGGTGGGGGGTTCGGTGGGCTGGGCACCGTAGAGCAGCAGCATGTACTTCACGGGAAAGCTCCCTGTCGTCGTCACGGGGTCGACATGGGTGGCCGGGGTGCCACCACAGCATGACGACGAACGACCCCGGGCGATATCGACAGGACCGGTACATCTGGCCCCAAATCGATCATCAGTCCCCGTACCGGGCGCTATTCCCGTTCGATCCGCCGCAGTCCGCGCGCGGGTGTCCAGGTCTCGATCACCAACATGCTGGCGGCGTCGTTCAGGCCCGTGCGGACCACCTCGTCGATCTCGGCGCGGAACAGGTCGCCGGACATGTCGCCGTCCACGTCACCGGCGTGGAACGCCCGGCCGGCGATCTTCGCGTCACCGGACCAGGCCGCCTCGTTGCCCTCCACCGGGTCCTCCGAGGCGCTGTGGAGCGCGAACCGCGGGTCGCGGCGCAGGTCGGCGCCCTTGCGCGCCCCGGGCATCGACCCGAATGTCAGCTCTCCGTCGGCGAGCTGCGCCTCGATCCCGGAGATGCGCGGCGAGCCATCCGAGCGCAGCGTGGCGATGGTCTTGTGCTTGTGCGCGTCGAAGATCTTCCGTACGCGGGCGGCGAACCCCGGCTCGGCGATCTCGACGTCCCTCCATGTGGCCATACCGGGATCATGGGGCCAGAACCTGACAGCTCGGGTCAGGTTCACCCGGGCATGGTCACATCCGATTTGATCCCCTGATGCGGTTACTCGCGGGTATTCTCCGGCCGGTAGCCACGCCCAGTACGAGGAGAAGACGATGCCCGAAGCCGTGATCGTCGCGGCGGCTCGATCCCCGATCGGCCGCGCCCACAAGGGATCGCTGACCACCATCAGACCCGACGACCTGACCGTCCAGCTCGTGCGCGCCGCGCTCGCCCAGGTGCCACAGCTCGACCCGTCCGAGATCGACGATCTCATCCTCGGCTGCGGCCTGCCCGGTGGTGAGCAGGGCTACAACATGGCACGGGTCGTCGCGGTGCTGCTGGGCTACGACAGCCTGCCGGGCACCACGATCACCCGCTACTGCTCGTCGTCGCTGCAGACCACCCGCATGGCTCTGCACGCGATCCGGGCAGGCGAGGGCGACGTCTTCATCTCCGCCGGAGTGGAGACGGTGTCCCGCTTCACCAAGGGCAGCTCCGACTCGTGGCCCGACACGCGCAACCCGATCTTCGGGGACGCCGCGGACCGCACAAGGCACATCGCCGAGAACGGGGCCGACTCCTGGAGCGACCCGCGCCCCGACGAGCACCTGCCCGACGTCTACATCGCGATGGGCCAGACGGCGGAGAACGTCGCGCTGCTCAAGGGCATCAGCCGCGAGGAGATGGACCACTTCGGCGTCCGCTCGCAGAACCTTGCCGAGAAGGCGATCGCCGACGGGTTCTTCGCCCGGGAGATCACCCCCGTCACCCTGCCCGACGGCACCGTGATCTCCGCCGACGACGGCCCGCGCTCCGGCGTCACCTACGAGGCGGTCAGCCAGCTCAAGCCGGTGTTCCGGCCCGACGGCCGCGTCACCGCGGGCAACTGCTGCCCGCTCAACGACGGCGCGGCAGCGCTCGTGATCATGTCCGACACGAAGGCGGCCGAGCTGGGTGTCACGCCGCTGGCCCGGATCATCTCCACCGGCGTCTCCGCGCTGTCGCCGGAGATCATGGGCCTCGGCCCGATCGAGGCGTCGAAGCAGGCGCTGGGCCGGGCAGGCATGACGATCGACGACGTCGACCTCGTCGAGATCAACGAGGCGTTCGCCGCGCAGGTCATCCCCTCGGCCCGCGAGCTGGGCATCGACGAGGACAAGCTCAACGTCAACGGCGGCGCGATCGCACTGGGCCACCCGTTCGGCATGACCGGCGCGCGCATCACCACCACGCTGATCAACAGCCTGCGCACCCACGACAAGCAGATCGGTCTGGAGACGATGTGCGTCGGCGGCGGGCAGGGCATGGCGATGGTGCTGGAGCGCCTCAGCTGACCCGCGAGACGCACAGCGGCCCGGCAACCCTCTCGGGGTGCCGGGCCGCTGTCGTGACGGGGTGGTCCGGGACGGACCCGGACGTCACTCCTGGCGCAGGTAGCTCAGCAGGCGCAGGATCTCGATGTAGAGCCAGACCAGCGTGGTCATCAGGCCGAACGCGATGTACCAGGCGAACTTGGCCGGGGCGCCGTCACGAACGGCGCGGTCGGCCATGTCGAAGTCGAGCAGCAGGCTGAACGCGGCGACACCGATGCAGACGATGCTGAACAGGTAGCCGAGCATCGTGGGCTCCCGCACCCCGAGACCGCCGGGGATGAAGAAGCTGAAGATGAGGTTGAAGAGCGCCAGCACCGTGACGCCGATGAGGGCGCCCATCAGCCACTTGGTGAACTTCGGGGTGACCCGCACCGCGCCCGTCTTGTAGACGACGAGCATGCCGACGAACACGCCGGCGGTGCCGATCACGGCCTGCAGGCCGATGCCCTGGAACTGCGTGCCCGACAGCTCGAGCGCACCGGTGATGCCACCGAGCGCCACGCCCATGGCGGCCGAGTAGATGAGGACGAGCGCCGGGTTGGTGCTCTGCTTGAAGATGACGATCAGTGAGACGACGAGCCCGATGATGAACGCCGGGAGCACGAGCCCGTAGAGCCCGCTGATCGCGGTGAGCACACCGGCGACAAGTGCGATGCCGGCGTTGAGCGCGGTCTTCGTGACGACGTCATCCATCGTGAGCGGACGCTCACTGACACCGGCACGCCCGTATCCGACCTGCGCGGCCTGGGCGTCGCCATAGGCGGCCGCGCCACCCATCGCGCCGCCCTGGCGGTCGAACGTGGCGTATCCGCCGCCCTGCCCGGTGGGCAGGTTGCGGAACGCCGGGTTGCTACTGGTGCGCACCTGTTCCTCCTCGGAAGCGTCTCGGGCATCCATGCTGTTCAACGCCGAAGCGGGCCACGGCGTTCCCCGTACGTAAAGGCGACTTTACTGTGTTTCGGGTCAAGCTGCGGCAGCCCCGTCCTGCGGTGGGTCGAGAGCGATGCCTGCGTCTTCCAGGGCGGCTTCGGTGAGCAGTCGTGCGAACGCGCGATCGGGGCCGGCGGCCGAGGCGAGCGGGGCGTCGACGTCCACCAGCCCGCAGGCCTGCAAGAGCGTGTCGTCGTAGGCGGCGAGCACCGCAATCCGGCGGACCTGGGTGTTCTGCGTGCGATCGCGCACCTCGCGGCGCAGCCTGCGGAGGTTGGCGACGACGCGCTCGAGGGACGGCCCCACCGGGGCGACGGTGCGGCGGCGGCGAAGCTCGGCCACCCACTCGATCGCGGCAGGCGCGAGCCTCGCGGCCACCCAGAACAAGATCGTCGGCGCGGCGGCCACGAGCAGGTAGAGGAGCAGTCCCACCAGGACCGGACGGTCGCCCGTCACCTCCCCGAGGTTACCTGCCGGACAGCTGCGGCGGATCGTCCGGACGAGCCTGAGCTGCACGACGAGCCGGATGGTCAGGTTCCTCACACCTTCGACGTTTCCGATCTTCATCGCCGTCGTTTGGTAGCACGAGGCCTTGATCATCGTGATCCCGGCCACTGTCCGACCGTGCCGCCACCGGGCCCGACCGGTGGCTCTTCAGGCGCCCGACCCCGCACGACCACCGAACTCGACCCCCGACGAGGGGCACACCGTTGTGCCCTCAGGAGGAGCCCGGATGGCCAGTCCCACCACCGACGACCCGATGCGCGGCCGCCACCGCACCGTGCAGCCCGGTCTGCGCGACACCGTCTTCGGACGGCGGAAGTTCCTCGTCTACCTGGCAGCGGGATCGACGCTCACCGTCGCCGCGAAGCTCGGCATCGACACCCTCGCCCCCGGGTCGGCGTCCGCCGTTCCGACACCCAGCCTCCCTCAGCCCGCCGATCTGCAGGACCTCGGTGACGTCCTGATCCTGTCCGGCAAGCCCACCGAGGCGCTGCTGTTCACCGTCGAGATCACCGAGGACGGCCGGGTGCGTGCCGAGCTGCCCCGCATGGAGGTCGGCCAGGGCCTGACGACGGCCGTCGCGATGCTGGTGGCCGAGGAGCTCGACATCCCGCTCGACCAGGTCGACATGCCGCTGGCGCCTGCCCGGCCCGAGCTGTTGTTCAACCAGCTCACCGGAGGGTCGAACTCGATCCGGTCGGTCTACGGCCCCGTGCGTGCGGCCGCTGCAGGGGCACGTGCCCGGCTGCAGGCCGCCGCGGCCGATCGGTGGGGCGTGCCCGTGGACGGGCTCCGCACCGAGAACGGCCGAGTCGTCGCCGACGACGGCCGCAGCGCGGGCTACGGCGAGCTCACACGCCTCGCCGCGACGCTCCCGATCAGTGAGCTGGTGGCCCGGCCCAAGCCTCCGTCGAAGTTCACGCTCGTCGGCACGCCGCAGCCGCGGGTGGACGCCCGCGCCATGGTCACCGGCGCCTTCACCTACACGCTCGACATGGACATCCCGGGCGCCACCCCCGCGATGGTCCGGCGGCCGCCGACGATCAACGGCACGGTCGACGAGGTGCACAACGAGGACGACGTGCGGGCCATGCCCGGCGTCCTCGACATCGCGGTGATCGAGACCGGCGTCGCCGTCGTCGCGGAGACGTTCGGGCAGGCTCTGGACGCGGTGACGGCGCTGGACGTCAGCTGGGGCTCCGGCACGGTCGACGACCTGTCGGACGAGGGCATCAGAGACGCGCTGCGCAAGACGACGCTGCCGCTGATCCCCCCGATCTCGCTGCCGAACCAGATGGACTTCGAGTTCGACTGGGCCCCGATCAGCCACGCACCGATGGAGACCAACTCCGCGGTTGCCGACGTCCGGGGCGGAAAGGCCGAGATCTGGGGCGGCATGAAGTCGCCGATCGTCGCCCAGCAACAGATCGCCAAGGAGCTCGGCCTCCTGCCCGGCAACGTCACCTGCCATGTGGTGCAGTCCGGCGGGTCGTTCGGGCGCAGGCTGTTCTGGGACGGCCCGCTGGAGGCGGCGCGGATCTCGAAGGCCACCGGCCGGGTCATCAAGCTCATGTGGTCGCGCACCGACGACATGCGCCACGGCCGCGCCAGACCGGCCGCCCACCACCGCTTCCGGGCCACCCTCGGACCCGACACCGTGCTGCGGCTCGAGCACCACACCGCGTTCGTCGAGACCGACTGGACGCACGGCCTCGGCGAGATCCTGTCCGCGACCGCGGCGGAGCTTCCGGGCGGCAACTTCGGCTTCGCGCAATCCGTCTTCATGCTCACCGTGAAGAGCCCCTACAACTTCGGGGCCGTGGAGCAGGTGCTCACGGAGGCGCCCATCAAGATGCACACGGGCGCGTGGCGCTCGGTGTACTCGGTGAGCTCGCGGTGCGGCGAGGAGATCGTCGTGGACGCCGTGGCGGAGAAGCTCGGCAAGGACCCTTACGAGTTCCGTCGCGCGTTCCTCAAGAGCGACGCGCAGCGGGCGGTGCTCGACAAGGTCGCCGAGGAGGGCGACTGGGGCCGCTCCATGGACGACGGCTTCGCCCAGGGCATCGCGTTCCACGAGGAGTACCGCTCGCGCACCGCGTGTCTCGTGGAGATCGACGGCCGCGACCCGCACGCCCCGCGCGTGACGAAGGCCGTGATCGCCGGTGACTACGGCCTCCCGATCAACCCGCGAGGGCTCAAGGCGCAGCTGCTGGGCGGTCTCACGGACGCGATCTCGGTGACGTTGCAGGCCGGCCTGCACATCGACAAGGGGCTGCCGCTGGAGGGGAGCTACTCGCAGTTCCACTACGCGCGCCAGGCGAACTCCCCCACCGACGTGCAGATCTTCATCCTGCCTGGCGATGGCGAACCGGGCGGGGCGGGCGAGCTGGGCATCCCCGCCGCGGCCGGCGCGATCGCCAACGCCTACGCCCGCGCCACGGGCATCGCCCCGCGCAGCTTCCCGATCAACTTCCCGGTCGACTTCGAGCCGTTCCCCCGCTAGGAGGCCCCGCCATGCCGAGCTACAGCTTCACGGTCAACGGTCGCGAGGTGACCGTCGACGCCCCCGCCGACCTGCCCGCACTCTGGGCCCTGCGCGACAAGCTGGGGATCACCGGACCGAAGTACGGGTGCGGGATCGACGTGTGCAAGGCCTGCACCTCCCATTTGGACGGGGAGGCGTTCAACCCGTGCGTCACCCCGGTGTCGGACGTCGAGGGGCGCGAGATCACCACGATCGAAGGGCTCGCCGACGGCGATCAGCTGCATCCGGTGCAGGAGGCCTGGCTCGAACAGGACGTCGCCCAGTGCGGCTACTGCCAGCCGGGCCAGATCATGGCCGCGGTGGCCCTGCTCAACCGCACCAGCGACCCGACGGACGAGGAGATCGACGAGATCGAGAACGTCTGCCGGTGCGGCACCTACTTCCGCATCCGCGAGGCGATCAAGAGCGCCGCAGCGAAGATGTGACCGGGCCCGGCCGGCGAATTGATCGTGCGGGATGGAGCGCGCCCGCATAGGCTCCCGGCCGGAAAGACCGGCTCAGATCGGAGGTGAGCCCGATGTGGGCGTTCTTGTCGGCGCGATTGCGGATGTGGCTGATCCTGGCGGTCGCGGCGCCGCTGCTGGGCTGGCTGCTCGGGCGTATCGGCGACCTCATCGAGGCACGGCGAGGCCCGAACACGGTGAGCCGGGTGCTGAAGACCGGCCGGGAGTTCCTGGGCCGCCGTTCCCGAGGCCCGCTCGCTCCCCGGCGGGCGGCCGATCCGATCGGGGTTCGTGACGCCGGCGTCCCGAAGCGTTGATCACGTGACTCGATTCGTACTGGTACACGGCGCGTGGGGTGGCTCGTACGGCTTCCGGTTCGTCCGGCGGCTGCTGCACGCCGACGGCCACGAGGTCTTCACCCCCTCGCTCACCGGCATCGGCGAGCGGTCGCACCTGACCGGACCGCACGTCGATCTGTCGACGCACGTGCTCGACCTCGTCAACGTGGTGCGCTACGAGGACCTCGACGACATCGTGCTGCTCGGCTACTCCTACGGCGGCATGGTCGTCACGGGGGCGCTGGACCACATCGGCACCAGGGTGCGCGAGCTCGTCTACCTGGACGCGTTCGTCCCCGCCGACGGCGACAGCCTGGCCACGCTGACCGGTGGGGGCTTCGGCAATCCGGCGTCGGACATCGGGGCTCCCTGGCTCGTGCCACCACCGAAGCGGGAGTACGACGACCCGGCGGCTGCGGAGTGGTCGAACCTGCGCCGCACCCCGCAACCGGTGGGCACGCTCACCGAACCGGTCCGGCTCTCGACCCCGCTGGAGGAGCAGCCGTTCGGCCGCACGTACATCCGGGCGACCGTGGATCCCGGGGCCGCCTTCGAGACGCCGGCACGGCGCGCGCAGGAGAGCCCGGCCTGGCGCTACCACGAGATCGCGACGAACCACATGATCCCCGAGAACCGCCCCGCCGAGCTCGCCGAGCTGCTGCGGGACCTCGCGTGAGCCGACTACGGTCAGATCATGGCTGAGGACTCCGTGCACCGGTACCAGGCAACGTGCTCGTGGTCCGGCTCCACCGCCGCGGGCTACGAGCACTACGGCCGGTCGCACCAGGGCGCCGCCCCGCCGGCCGCCCCCGAGCTCACGCTGTCGTCCGACCCGGCGTTCCGCGGCGACCCCACGCAACTCAACCCGGAACAGCTCGTGGTGCTGGCCGCGGCGTCCTGCCAGCTGCTGTCGTTCCTCGCGGTGGCCGCGCGGGCCCGGCTGGACGTGCGTGACTACCACGACGAGGCCACGGCCACGATGCCCGAGGCCGACCGCCCGATCCGGCTCGCCGAGATCGTGCTGCGGCCGCGGATCCAGCTCGCCGCGGGCCCGACCGAGGACCGCGTCCGGCACCTCGTGGAGGTCGCGCACCGCGAGTGCTTCATCGCCAACAGCCTCGCCACCCCGGTGCGCGTGGAGCCGGTGATCGAGTTCGTGAACGTCGGTTGATGCGCACCGCAGGGATCACCGCCCTGCTCGCCGTCGCCACATTCGTGCTGTGGTGGGCGGTGTTCCCGGCCGACTGGAGCGTGGTGCCCACGCGCGACCCGAACACTCTCGCCTCACCGGTGCGCACGGGGCACTGGGCCGGGGCAGCAGCCGGGCTCGCTGCCCTGGCAGGAGCCGCCGGATACGTGCGCGGGGTGCTGGTGGCATTGGCGGGCGTCGCCCTACCGGCGTTCGTGCTGTTCTGCGTCTACAGCGCGAGCGCCGAGGTCGTCGGCGCCAACCTCTGGGCCGTCGGCGCCCTGTTCCTCGCCCCTCCCCTCGTCGCGGGTGTGGCGGCTGCGGCCGCGCTCGGCGCGCTGGTGCGCCGACGGCGGATCCGCCCGCCTACCACGACGGCCTGACCGAGGCACCGGAAATTCACGAGCCACGGTCCCTCGCATCACCGAGACTGTGCGCATGAGCGCTGGGCATGTGGCCGACACCGTGACGAACATCCGCGGCACGCACGTCCTCGCCTGCGCTCCCGGCGGACCCAAGCTCCGCACCAGCGCCGACGCCCTCGAGGTGATCGGCGAGGCGCTGTACCAGCGGGCCGAGCTCGTCGTCGTCCCGGTCGAACGACTCGACCCCGGGTTCTTCACGCTCTCCACCGGCATCGCGGGCGAGATCGTCCAGAAGTTCGTCAACTACCGGCTGCGCCTCGCGGTGCGCGGCGACCTGTCCGAGCTCCTGGCCGGGAGCGCGTCGCTGCGTGCGTTCGTGGTGGAGTGCAACCGCGGGCGTCACCTGTGGTTCGTGGCCGACGACGCCGAGCTGGGCGACCGGCTTGCCCGCAAGCCCGCCCCGGCGGAGTGAACGGCGAAAAGGCTCCCCGCTGACACAGCGCCCGCGGCAATGACGGAATCGCCCGTGCCGATCACGGCCGACATTCCGCCCCGGTTTCGAGAGTTGCGGTGGTCACACCGGCCGGAGCCGGCCCGGATCCGGTGGCTCGCGCCGGACCGGACCGGACCGGTGGGCCGCCGGCCCATATGAAAGCTCGAGGCAAGGCGACGCCAGAGGGGCAGAGAATCCCCCGGTCGAATCCCCGATGCTCCGGCCGCTCGACCTCCATCACCCCCATCATCCCTGATCCTGAGCCTGATCCAGGACTCCGCCCGTCCGACGAACGGCAGGGTCGGGCGGCACGAAAAGGAGCCGGACCACAGCGATTGCCACCCTCTCAGCAATTCGCGGCTCAATTCTCGAGCAGGCGAGAAGTGTTACTACAAGGCATCCCCTGAAACTCGGCAGTCACATGAGTTTAACTCGACTTCCGTTGCCACGTACCAAAGGATCGGATCCGGCGGGTCGTCCGCCGGATCTGGTTCTCGTTTTCTGGCTGGGGGATTGGTGTCCGTTAGGTGGAGAATGCTCGACCATGCGCCCCGCGGCGCTCTCCGCCGACCGTGGCTGGTGGCGCTCGCGCTCGTCTCGGCGCTGGCGCTGGCCGCGTGCGGTTCGGGTGGCACGCCGGCCGCCACCTCGGCGAACGGCACCACCACCGTGAACCTGTCCGAAGCGGTGCACAACCTCGGGTACATCGACCTCTACGTCGCCCAGCACGAGGGCTACTTCACACAGCAGGGCATCACCCTGAACCTGTCCGCGGCGGGCGGCGACTCACAGGCGTTCGCGGCGGTACTGGGTGGCTCGGCGCAGTTCGCGCTCGGCGACGCTACGCTCGCGGAGATCTCCCGCGAGAAGGGAGGGGACGGGCTCGTCCTGGCCGAACTGGTGTCGCGTGCCCAGTACTTCGCGGTCTCGAAGAAGATCAGCACGCCGTTCACGGATCCCAAACAGTTCGCGGGGCTGACCTTCGTGACGTCACCGCCGCCGAACACCAACCACAGCGTGCTCACCAACAGCATCGTGCAAGCGGGGCTGGACCCCACCAAGGACGTGCACATCACCACGGTGTCGCCGGGCACCGAGATCGGACCGGTGCTGGCCGGCCAGGCGGACGTGGCGGTCGCCTACGAGCCCAACGTCGACATGGCCGTCGTGCAGGACGGCGCCCACGTCCTCTACAGCTGGGCCGACGCGATCGGCGAGTTCACCAACACGGGCCTGCAGGCCAGGGAGAGCTACGTGCGGGCCCACCCCGACGTCGCCCAGAAGATCGTCACCGCGCTGCAGATGGGCGCGCAGCACGTCTACCAGGACCCGGACGACGCCAAGGCGATCGCGCGCACGGAGTTCCCGAACCTGCCGCCCCAGGTGGTGGACGCGGCCATCCAGCGGCAGATCGACAACCACATCCCGGCCGAGAGCACCGTGGTCTCCCAGCAGGGCTGGTCCACACTGATGAACCTGGGCCGCCAGCTCGGCAACTGCAGCTGCAACGTGCCGTTCGACCAGATCATCGACAACAGCTTCGCCCAGCACGCCAGTGCCACCGTGCAGGGGCAGTGAGCGCCACCGTGACCACCACCGTGGCGCTGAACGACGTGACCGTCCGGTTCGGTGACTACACGGCGGTCGAGGGCGTCTCCTTCGAGGTGCCCGCCGGCTCGTTCGTATCGATCGTCGGGCCGAGCGGGTGCGGAAAATCCACGCTCCTCAACCTGGTCGCGGGCCTGGGCGAGCCCGCGAGCGGCTCCGTCCACAACGCCGTGCTCGCCGAGGGCCGGCGCATCGGATACATGTTCCAACGCGACCTGCTGCTGGACTGGCGCACGGTCACCCAGAACGTGGCACTCGGCCTGGAGGCGCAGGGCGCACCACGCCGTGAGGCCCGTGCGAGGGCCGGCGAACTGCTGCCGACCTACGGCCTCGCGGGCTTCGAAGCCTTCTACCCGTGTCAGCTCTCCGGCGGGATGCGGCAGCGCGCGGCCTTCGCCCGGACGATGAGCATCGAGCCCGCCCTGCTGCTGCTCGACGAGCCGTTCTCGGCGCTGGACTACCAGACGAAGCTGAAGCTCGAGGCCGAGCTCCTCCTCGGGTTCCGGCGGTCCGGCGGCACGGCGGTCCTCGTCACCCATGACATCGACGAAGCCGTCGCGGTGTCGGACGTCGTGCTCGTCATGTCCGGGCGTCCCGGCCGGGTCGCCGCGGTCCACGAGGTCCCGTTCGCGGCTACGGGTCTCGCACCGGTCGAGGTGCGGAAGATCGACGGGTTCGGCCACCACGTGCGCGCGATCTGGCAGGAGATCGAGTCGTGATGTGCGAGATCACGCGCGAACCGATGGCACAGCGCCTGTGTGACGCGCCGGCCGAGCTCAGCGAGGGCCTGCGATGACCGCTGATCAGGAACTGTCCCGGGCGGCGGCACCCGAGCTCCCGGCGGCGCCGCGGCCAGCGGGCAGGCAGGATGCGGCCGGGCGGCGGCATCGATCGCTCTGGGTGGCGATCGTGCTCGACGTCGTGTTGCTGGCGATCGGGCTGGCGTCCTGGCAGTTCGCGGTCGACGCCGGCTCGGTCAGTCCGTTGCTGTACGGGAGCCCCGAGCTCATCTGGCAGACCGTCGTGCGCGGCCTCGGGTCGGGGGCGATGCTCCACGACGCCGCCACCACCGCGGTCGAGGCGTTGTGCGGGTTCGTGATCGGCAACGTGATCGGAGCGGCCGTGGGCGTGGGGCTCTGGTGCTCGCGGCTGGTGGAGCAGATGCTGCGGCCCGCCATCGCCCTGCTCGGGGCCACCCCGATCGCTGCGCTGGCGCCGATCGTCATCGTCTGGGCCGGCACCGGCGTGTCGTCGAAGGTGGTGATGTCGGCTGCGTCGGTCGTGGTGACGGCGCTCGTACTTGCCTTCGACGGGGCACGCGGCACCGACCCGCTGCAGATCCGGATGCTGCGGTCGATGGGGGCGCCCACCCGGCGGGTGTTCCGGCTACTGGTGCTGCCCTCGTCGCTCACGAACATCTGTGGCGGCCTGCGGCTGACGGCCGGACTCGCCTTGATCGGGGCGATCATCGGGGAGTTCATCTCCTCGGACTCCGGGCTGGGCCACGCGATCCTCATCGCCGGGAGCCTCTATGACGTGCCCACCGTGTTGGCGAACCTGATCGTCGTGGGGCTTCTCTCTCTGGTGCTCCTGGCCGCGGTCGGGAGACTCGAGCGCGTGATCCTGCGCTGGCGCTTCCTCGCGATGGCAGGACGGTGAGGAGAGAGATGACGGTGAGCGATCAGCTCGAGCGGGTGCGCGACCTGGACCGGACGGTGCGTGCCTTCACGTGTGTCGGCACGTCCCGCGGCCCGTCGGACGAGCGGTCGAACGCGATAGCGGTGGGCGTCAAGGACCTGTTCGACGTCGCGGGCCTCCCGACCGGGCTCGGCACGACCGCCGTGCCCGCCCGGCAGGCCACGAGCACCGCCGCAGCGGTCACGGCGCTACAGAACTGGCGTGCGGTGGTCGTGGGCAAGACCGTGACCAGCGAGTTCGCCTACTTCGGCGCGAACGCCACGCGCAACCCGTGGAACCCCGCCTTCAGTCCGGGCGGTTCCTCCAGCGGATCTGCCGCCGCGGTCGGAGTCGGTCTCGTGCCCCTGGCGATCGGTACGCAGACCAACGGTTCGGTCGTCCGCCCCGCCGCGTACTGCGGTGTCGTCGGGTTCAAGCCCACCTACGGCGCGATCCCCACCGACGGGCTGTGGCTCTACGCGCCCAGCATCGACACGGTGGGGGTCTTCGCCCGCACCGTCCGGCTGGCCGGCACCGCGGCCGACGTCATGTCGGGGGGCGAACTGAGTTTCGACGCGACCTTGGCGCCTCGGGAACCCGCGGAGCTGCGGATCGGCGTCGTCCACACGCAGGACTGGTCGGTGACCAGTGCCGAGATGCGCGCGGTGCTGGACGGGACGGCTCGGCAGCTGGCCGACGCCGGCGCCCGCGTCACCGAGTCGACCACCCCGCTCTGCGGCGACGAAGGGCTGTCGCTGCACCGCACGATCTCGGAGTTCGAGGGCGCGGCCGCAATCGGGCGGCTCGGGATCGATCGAGTCGACCTCGTCGGTGAGAAGGTCCGCGAGATGCTCGACCATGCCGCCACGATCAGTGCCGACGCGTATCAGCAGGCGCAGGAGCGGCGCGCCGAGCTCGTCACCGAGATGGACGAGGCGCTGTCCACCGTGGACTTCCTGCTCACCGTTCCCGCCTCCGGCACGGCCCCGCCCGCGGGCGACAACGGCGACCCGCGCTACTGCACCAGGTGGAGCCTCGCCGGCACGCCGGCGATCTGCCTGCCCGCGGCGCTGGGAGAGCACGGTCTGCCGCTGGGGGTTCAGCTCGTCGGCCGGCGGGGCTCCGATGCCCGTCTGCTGAATTGCGCGCGGTCGGTGGAGGAGCTGCTGGCCTTCGCGCCGAACTACAAGCGCCTCGACCGCTAGTCGGCTCACGTCACGAACAGCACGGAGGACCATGGACGTCATCGAGTTCGCACCGACCCCCGAGCAGTACGGCTGGAGCTTCGGCGGAACGGCCCCGATCCGGCGGGTCCGGCCCGGGTCGGTGCTGCAGCTGTGGTCCGATGACGCCTTCGCCGGCCGGCTGCGCGACACGAAGGACCGGGCGAGCGCGCTCCTGGACACTCGCTACACCAACCCGCAGACCGGCCCGTTCTTCGTCGAAGGCGCTGAGCCCGGTGACACCCTCGCGCTGCACTTCGTGTCGATCGAACCCGCCAGGGACTGGGGCGTGTCGACCACCCTCCCCCTGTTCGGAGGCCTGACCGGCACCACTCGCACCGCCACGCTGCAGGATCCGCTCCCCGAGCTGACGTGGGTGTACGAGATCGACTCCGCCGCCCGCACGGTCACCTTCAACGCCAACGAGTCCGACCATCGGATCCTGCTCCCGCTGGAACCGATGCTGGGCACAGTCGGCGTGGCACCGGAACGGGGCGAGGTGCGCTCCACGGCCGTGCCCGACACCTTCGGCGGCAACATGGACACACCCGAGATGCGGGCCGGAGCCACCTGCTACCTCGGCGTGAACGTCGAGGGGGCGCTGTTCTCCATCGGCGACGGACACGCCCGGCAGGGTGAGGGCGAGAGCTGCGGGGTCGCCGTGGAGACCGCGATGAACGTCACCATGATCGTCGACCTGATCAAGGGCGGAGCCCCGGCCTGGCCACGCATCGAGGACGACCGTCACCTCATGACGGTCGGCTCGGGCCGACCGCTGGACGACGCCTGGCGCGCCGCCCAGGTCGACATGATCGGCTGGCTGGGCGGCCTGCTCGGGATGGGCAAGATGGACGCCTACCAGCTGCTGACGCAGATCAGCGAGTCGCCGATCGCGAACATGGTCGACCCGAACTTCTCAGCCGCGGTCAAGGTCGCCAAGGACCTGCTGCCCCCGATGCGGGCCTACGGCGGGATGCACCAGCACCTGCGGGAGCTCGCCGCCGGGCTCTGACCAGCGCCGTCAGTCGGGCATCGTCCCGATCACCACGGTGGCGCTCAGCTCGTCCGAGCAGGCCACCCGCGCTCGGAGCCCGTGCCGGACGAACGCGTCGGCGGTGTGCGGCGCCTGCTGCTCGCTCGTCTCGATCAGCAGGTGGCCACCCGGCGCCAGCCATTTCGGGGCCACGGCGACCACGCGGCGCTGCACGTCGAGCCCATCCGGCCCGCCGTCGAGCGCGACCCTCGGCTCGTGCAGACGGGCTTCCGGTGGCATCAGGCCGATCGCGTCGGTGGGCACGTAGGGCGCGTTGGCCACCAGGACGTCGACGCGCCCGCGCAGCGCCACGGGCAGCGGCTCGTCGAGATCGCCCTCGTAGACCAGGCCGCCGACAGGGCCGAGGTTGCGGCGTGCGCAACGCACGGCGGCCGGGTCGACATCGGCGGCGTGCACCTCGACGGGGATCGGTGCCGCAGCTATCGCGGCACCCACCGCACCGGTGCCGCAGCACAGGTCGACGACCACGGCCCCGGGCCGCAGGAGGTCGACCGCCTCGTGGACGAGGAACTCCGTGCGGCGGCGTGGGACGAAGACCCCGGGATCCACGGCCACCCGAAGACCGCAGAACTCCGCCCAGCCGAGCACCTGCTCGAGCGGCAGGCCCGCGATGCGCCGCTCCAGCATGACTGCGAGGTCGGACGGGGTAGGGGCCGCGGAGAGGAGCAAGCGCGCCTCGTCCTCGGCGAACACACACCCGGCCGCGCGGAGCCGGCTGACGATGTCGGACGCGGGTTCGGGGAGAGAGGGGGGTGAGATCGACATGGGAGCCTTTCGCGATACCCGCGGCGCCCCCTCGGCGACTTCGGTCGGGTCAGCTGCAGGGGCGCGAGGCGGGGAGTGCCCAGCCTGGACGAGCGGTGATGGGTCCCACCTCCTTCGGCCGTCACGTCCTGCGTGCGGCGTCAGCCTAAACAGCGGCCCACACCCCGACCAATCGGGTTCGAACCACAGCCTCGCCCACCTAGTGTCGCAACGGTGACCATGCCCTCATCCGGCACACCGGCCGATCCGGCTTCGAGCCACCGGGCCATCGAAAACCTCATCGCCACCTACGCGGAACTCGTGGACGACGGCGACTTCGCGGGTGTCGGCCACCTGCTCGCCGACGCCACCTTCATCGGGCGGGACGTGCCGATCACCGGCCGGGACGCCATCGAGGCGATGCTCAGAGATTCGCTGATCGTCTACGAGGACAGCACCCCTCGCACCAAGCATCTCGTCACGAACATCATCGTGGAGGTCGACGAGGAGGCGGGCACAGCGGGCGCCCGGTCGTACGTCACCGCGCTGCAGGCGCTGCCCGACCTGCCCCTGCAACCCATCGTCAGCGGCCGATACCACGACCGCTTCGAGCGCCGCGACGGGAGATGGCGCTTCGTGGAGCGGCGCGTGCACATCGACCTGGTCGGAGACGTGAGCTGCCACCTTCGCCGCACAGCGGCCGAGGCGATCACGCAGCGGTAGGGCATGGCGCGAAGCCGCCGTCAGGCCAGAGCGTTCGCCATCTCCTCGCGCAGGATCGCCGCCATCTCGGTCGGCCGGGACAAGAACGGTGAATGGCCGGATCCAGTACGGGCGGCGGTGAACGATGTGGGCATCGACAGGGCCCGCCGGGCGATCGCGCGCAGGCTTCGCATGGCGGGTTCGTGACTACCCGAATGCGGCGTGCGAGGCCTTGAAGAAGTCGGTCGGGTCGTACTGCGTCTTCACGGCACGCAATCTGGCCAGGCTGGACCCGTAGTAGGAGCTCACCGAGCGGCCGGCCTCGATGTAGTTGACGTAGCCGCCGGCCGAGGCACCGGCCACGGCGCGATGCCCGGAGGTCAGGAAGTTCTGCGCCGCCCGAAGGGCCGCGGCGGACGGGTGGGCCGGGAGGCCGGAGTACCACTGGATGACGCCGAGCGCGGAGCGCCATGGCCACGCGGCACCACCTTGCGGCTGTTTCGCCGCTTGACCGCCCAGCGGGTCCAGGATCGCGGACGCGGGCACCTTCGCCCGTGCGGCAGCCTTCACCACGGCGAGCAGCCGGGTGACCGTCGCCGCGTCCATGGGACCCCGCAGGACGTCGGAGCCTGCGAGGAATCCCGTTCGCGCGCTGGTGGTCCCGCCGCCCAGGTACGTGACCGCCTGCATGTGGGTCTTGACGGTGATCGATCGGCTGGTGGCCTTCGCCCCGACGAACGACTCCAGTTGCTCGGCCGCGGCCGCGGCCGAACCCGTGGTGGACACGCCGACAGCATGGATCGACAACGTTCCGCTGCTCTGGGCGTCGATGTGGAAGTTCGCCCAGGCCGTCGCCGGAGCCTCGTGCGCGAATCGCTGCCAGCCCCGCAGCGCCGCAGTCGCGGCCTCCTCCGGCCAGGTCAGTGTGAAGAATCCGAGCCTGCTCGCGGGGATCGTGGCCAGCCGGAACGACGTGACGATGCCGAGGTTGCCTCCGCCTCCCCCGCGCAACGCCCAGTAGAGGTCCGCGTCCTGCGTGGGGTCGGCGGTGTGGGCGACCCCATCGGCGGTGACCACCTGCATCGACAGGATCCGATCGCTCGTCAGACCGTAGGTGCGGGTGTGGACTCCCATCCCGCCGCCCAGGGCCAGACCGGCGACACCGACGGTGGGACAGGTCCCGGTCGGGAGGGATCGGCCGTCCTTGTCCAGCTGCGCGTGGACGTCGTACAGCTTCGCACCGGCGCCGACGGTCACCACGTCGTCGGAGTAACCGACGCTGCTCATCGGTCCGACGTCGACGACCAGCCCGCCCGCCACAGTGGAGGCTCCGACGTAGGAGTGCCCACCGCCCTTGGGGACGCAGACCAGTCCGTTCTGCCGGGCGAACAGGATCGACTCGCGCACATCGTCGGTGCTTGCGGCCCGGACGACGGCAGCCGGCTGGATCGAGTCGAACTTCGGGTTGAACAGCTGGTGGGCGGCGGGGTACCCGCTCTCACCGCGCAGGAAGAGCGTGCCGTCGAGGCCGCTCCGCAACCCGTTCCAGTCGGGCGCGGCCGCGGCGGAGAGGGTCGGACGGGCCGCAGCGGGACTCGGTCCGGCTGCGACAGGGCTGGGCGGTACGGCCGTCGCGGATTCGTTGTCGACGCAGCTCGCGAGAGCGGCGAGAGCCAGCACCCCGCCGGCTTTGAGAGCGGTGCGACGGTCGATTCTCGTCACGATCGACGGGCTCCTCCCGCATGGCTGCCCTTGGTCGCCGACGTAGCGGACGACCTACTGAGTGGCGATCCTGCTCCTGCGTGCCTGAAAGGATCAGTTGATGTTCGCCACACCGCCCCGAGCGGAACTGAGTGACGAGTTCGTGGTCGATGGCAGCACGCCGTCCACACCGGTGCTGTCGCCGAACGGCCGATGGGTCGCGTTCATTGTCACCCCTGTCGGGCAGGCGGACGAGCTGCCGGTCAGCGCATTGTGGATCGCACCGGCCGATGGGAGCGAGCCCGCGCGGCAGCTCGCCGGGGGCGCCGTGCAGGTCTCCTCGCCGCGATGGGCACCGGATTCACAGTGGCTCTTCTTCCTCTCGGACCGGTCGGAACGCGGCACGGCGCAACTGCAGCGAATCCGCCCTGCCGGTGGTGATGCCGAAGCCCTCACGGCCTGGAAGAGCGGAATCCACGATCACCGCCCGCTGGCCGAGCCCGACGTGATCGCCGTCATCGCAGGCGACGAACCGACCGATGAGGACGAGCGGCGGGCCGAGCAACGCGACGACGCCGAGGTATGGGGTGAGCGCGTGCGCTTCTCCCGGCTGCGGTTGCTCGACCTGCGGACCCGTGAGATCAGAACTCCGGAGGCGCTCGGCGACCGGCACGTCGTCGAGGTGGTGCAACGACCCGATGGTGGGCCGCTGGCGGTGCTCACCTGGTCCACGCCTGATCCGGACCCGGGCCTGCTGGAGACCGGACTCCACCTGCTCGCAGTGGACAGTGGGGCGGCACGGGACCTCGGCCCTGCGCAGGTGGAGGCATCGTCTCTTGTCTGGTGGCGCGCTGATGCAGGCTGGCACCTGGCGTACCTGGCGACGACCCCACCCGGTCTGGTCGGAGGTACCGCGGTGTTCGACGTCGCCGTGCCCACCGGCGGGAAGGCAGGCGAGCACCGCAACCTGACTCGCGGAATGAACATCTGCCCGTTGCAGCTCGTCCAGATCGACTCCGGTGCGCCGCTGGCCCTGTTCGCCGACGGCCTGGACACCGCGATTCACCGGCTCGACCCGGCCGATCCGCGGTTCGTGGAGATATCCCGCGCCCAGGGTTTCGCGAGGTTCCTGACCGCGAGTGGACGCGGCGATGTCGTCGCCGCCGTGGTGAGCACGTCCTACGAGCCCCGGGACGTGCACGCCGGGTCGCCGCTGGGGCCGCTGGTGCGGATCAGCGATACGAGACCCGAACTTCGGGATGTCCGGTGGGGCGTGCAGGAGCGGCTGTCCTACGCGGCATCCGACGGACTGGTGCTCGACGGCCTCCTGATCCTCCCTTCGGGAAAGTCTCGGCAGGACGGCCCATTTCCCCTCGTCACGCTGATCCACGGCGGCCCCTACGACCGGCACGCGGACCAACTCCAGCTCGCCTGGGATCCCTCCGGGCAGTGGTTGGCGACGGCGGGGTACGCGGTGTTCCTGCCGAACCCACGTGGTGGCCAAGGGCATGGTCATCAGTTCGCCGCACGCGTTGCGGGCGCAGTCGGCGTCGACGAGTGGACCGACGTTCTCACGGGGATCGACATGTTGGTCGCCGACGGCGTCGCCGACCCGGACCGGCTGGGCATCGGGGGCTGGAGCCACGGCGGTTTCATGGCCGCGTGGGCGGTCGGACAGACCGATCGGTTCAAGGCCGCGTTCATGGGAGCGGGTATCAGCGACTGGGGAATGCTCGCCGCGACCGGCGAGTGGGGGCGGTTCGAGGCCGCGCTCGGCGGCAGCACCGGCTGGGAGGGAACGGGCCCCCACCAACACGACAGGCTGAGCCCGATCTCGTTCGCCTCGAAGATCCGCACGCCGGTGTTGATCATGCACGGCAAGAACGACACGAATGTCCCGATCGCACAGGCGGAGTTCTTCCACCGCGCGCTTCGCCGGTTCGGCGTCGAGCACGAGTACGTCGTCTACCCGAGAGAGAACCACTCGATCCGCGAGCGCAACCACCAGCTCGACATACTCCGGCGTTCGCGCGAGTGGTTTGACCGATGGCTGATGAGAGGTCCGGACGCGCCGTCGAGTTGAGCCGACGCCGGACGAATCGGCAGGTGACCGGGTTCACCGGGCGGGCCGAATCCGATCGGCCCGGTGGCACGGTGGAGCTCGTCCGGGGTTCGGCCGGGGGAGGTCGGGTGGCGTTCGACTACATCATCGTGGGCGGCGGTACGGCAGGGTGCGTGCTCGCGTCGCGGTTGTCCGAGGACCGCGCGGTGCGGGTGCTCCTACTCGAGGCGGGTGCTCGTAGCGGGCCACCGGCGATGGCCGATCCGGCGATGTGGTCGACGCTGAAGGGCACGGAGGTCGACTGGGCGTACGAGACCGTGCCGCAGCGGCGCCTCGGTGGTGTCGTGCTGCCGTGGCCGCGGGGCAAGGTGCTCGGCGGCTCCAGCGCGATCAACGCGTCGCTGCACACGCGCGGCCACCGCGACAGCTACGACGCCTGGGCGGCGGCCGGGGCCACCGGCTGGGACTACGCGTCGATGCTGCCGTTCCTCAAGCGGGCCGAGCACGCGGTCGGGGTCGGCGATCCCCGTGACCGGGGAGTGGACGGGCCGACGACGGTTGCTCCGGGCGAGGCCGAGGAGCCGTTGTGGGATGCGATGTTCGAGGCCGCGGTCGAGGCGGGACATCCCGTCGCCGAGGATCTCAACTCCGGTTCGGGCGAAGGAGTCGGCTGGAGCGAGTTCACCGTGGTGCACGGCATGCGACAGAGCGCGGCCGATGCCTACCTGACCCCGGCGCTGGACCGGTCGAACCTGGACGTGATCACGGGCGCGGCCGTGCGGCGGCTGGTGTTGCACGGCGACCGGTGCCGGGGAGTCGAGTACACGGTGGACGGTGAGCCGCGTTCGGTCGAGGCGGAGCGTGAGGTCGTCCTCGCGGCGGGCACGATCGCATCGCCGCAGCTCCTGCTGCTCTCCGGGATCGGACCCGCGGCGCTGCTGCGCGAGGCCGGCATCACCGTCGTCGCAGACCGGCCGGGGGTCGGAGAGAACCTGCACGAGCACCCGCAGGCCGGGGTGGCCTACCGCGCGCCGGGGCCCCTGCACGCCGCACAGTTCGCGCGCCGGCCGCAGGTTCGCTTCCGCAGTGATCCTGCAGGCCCGGTGGACGCGCAGATGATCTTCATGAGCTTCCCGGCCGGCGCCCGGGGGATGCCGGGACAGGGCGATGGGTTCACGGTGGTGAGCGCGCTGACGACGCCGGCCAGCCGTGGTTCGCTCCGGTTGAACCCGGCGAAGCCCGAGGGATCACCACTGATCGACCCGAACTACCTCGCCGACGAGCGGGACGTCGACCGCATGGTGATCGGGCTGCAGCGGGCCCGGGAGGTGGGAGAGGCGAAGGCGCTCTCGGCGTGGCGTGACCACGAGCTGATGCCCGGCACCGCGGCACAGGACGACGCGGCGCTGCGCGGTGCGGTGCGCCAGAACGCGGGCACCCTCTTCCACGCGGTCGGGACCTGCCGCATCGGCACCGACAGCGGGGCGGTCGTGGACCCGCAGCTGCGGGTGCACGGCGTCGATGGCCTGCGGGTCGCCGACGCCTCGGTGATGCCGTCGATCGTCTCGACCAACACCTGCGCCACCGTGCTCGCCATCGCCGAACGAGCGGCCGCGCTGATCACGGGGAACTGCTGACCCTCCGTCGGCTGGTCGACCGTGCACACCCGATGGCCTCCGTGCACACGTCATGACGTGTGCACTGAGGCTCGGAGGTGTGCGCGGCCGTCAGGAGGGGATCCCGTCCGACTGGGCGCTCAGCGTGCGCTGCAACTCGCCGTACAACGTCTGATAGCCGGGGGCGCCGAACGCGGCAGTGGCGTGGTGGAGGGCATCGAAGACCGCGACCGCGGGATCCGGGTGTGCTGCGGCGGCGAGCGCGGGAAACGCCATGGCCTGTTGCAGGCAGGCGGAACTCTGCTCGTCCGGGGAGGTCACCACGCTCCGCGGCACCCGCTCGTCGGCCCACAGCGATTGCCAGGCCTTCTGCTCGTCGTCGAACGGCGCGGGCAACCGCTCGGCGGCGTCCAGCGCGGAGAGCCCGGATGCGATCCAGTCGATCGACTCCAGGCCCGCCTCGGCCATCGTCCGTCGGGCAGCCCAGCGCGCGAGCGCCTTCTGCTGCGCGGGCGTGGCGGCGGCGATGGCCTCGGCGAGCGGGCGATCAAGCAGCACCAGCGTTCGGGCGGATGGCACGTCGCCGAGCGGCCCGGGAGGGCGGGCGCCACGCCAGAGCAGCCTCTCGCGTATCCGGCGGTCGTGTTCGATCTGCCGCTGCCGCGGCTTCGTGGCCTCCGCGCGGCGGGCGCGCACCTGCTCCGGCGTAGGTGCGCTACGCGCGTAGTCGTGCCAGTACAGAGCCACAGCACCGGTCTGGCGCAGCACCCGATCCTGGTCCGCCGGGGCGGGCCAGAACTGCAGGAGGTAGCGATCGATCTCGGGTTCGCCCGCGCGGCGGACGTCTGCCGCCTTACCGGCATCCATTCCGGTCGCGCAGTACCGCACCCGGTAGACGTCCGGCGCCAGATCCAAGGGTGCGGAGCTGCCGCCTGCCCAGCCGCACAGCACGACCGGCGAGCGGGGCACGGGGAAGGACACCTCGACGACCTCCTCCCAATCCGGCACGTCCGGCGGCGCGTCATGCGCCTCGACGACGAATGGAGCCGACCCGGTGTGCAACCCGGTGACCAGGAACAGCAGGCCTGGCTCACCCGCACCGCAGAGCCCGTTGCGCTGCCCGGCGAAACACGCCGCCAGATCCGACGTGTCGGCCGGTTCATCCCCTGCCTCCACGGTGGCCTGGCTATAACTGACTCTCACGTCACCCCGGAACAAAATCCGCATTTCGCCAGTCTGCACATTCCCCCGCTACCTACCGCAGGGAGCCGGCCGGACTCGCGATCAGCGGGAACAGGTCTCCCCCGCTGCCGACAGGTCCTGGTCGAAGAGCGCGGCGACCAGCGGTTCGGCGCCCTCGGGAGCACGGGCAACCTGTTCGATGTGCGCGCCGGCGAATGTGAGCCGGAAGGAGAAGAACGGGCAGCATTGCTGCTCAGCCACGATGAGCTGCGCGAGTGCCGCCGCTCGCTCCGCCGGCAAGCGCGCCGCGCGCCCTCCGTCGGGCAGCTGTTCGACCTCAGCGCCGTCGAGCAGCCGGCGCCATTCCTCGATCCGATCGCCGTACGCACTCCCGTCCAGAGAGCAGGCGATCGGAGCGCGTTCGTGCTGCTCGGCCGTCGTCGGAACGGCGACCGTCGCTCGGCGGCCCAGTGGAGGAGCGGGCGCACCGGCGGGGAGGTCGGGCGGGAACGAACACGCCGGATCGCACGGTCCGTCGTTGGCCGGAAGCTCGCGCAGGTGGGTCAAGGTGCCAGTCAGTCGACCACGGAAGATGCGCAGGTCGTCGATCCTGTCGTCCGCCGCGGCCACCTGCGCGGTGATCAACATCTGCAGCTCGTCACGGACGCTGCGGCACACGCCTCTGTCCCACACGGTCAGCAGGTCGCGGATCTGATCCAGCGGCAGCCCCAGGTGCTTGGAGGCGGTGATGAACTGCACCCGTTCCAGGTCGGAGTCGGTGTACTGCCGGTAGCCGGAAGAGCTCCGGGCCGCGGGCAACAGCCCCTCCTTCTCGTAGAACCGCAGCGTCGTCGCCGGGACACCAGCACATTCGGCGAGCTGGGATATCCGGTAAGTGCGCACCTATCGACGGTAAGCCTTCCACCCGACTCGAAGGTCAAGCTCGATTCATTAGGCGATGAAGCCGAGTGCCCTCATGTAGATCGCGAACGGCGGCTTGGCCGGGATCACGCGCCCGGCTTCGAAATCAAGGATGTCGCCTGCTGCGACGTCAGTGCGTCGCGCCAACTCCGCAGCGCTGACGCCCTGGGTCTCGCGCGCCTCACGGAGGACCAGCCCCAGGTCTTCGGCGTCCTGCTCAGGCGTCGGGCCAGGCGCGCCCGCGAATGCACGTGATCCGTCCAGCGATGACATCTGTTCTCCTCCGCGTACCGGCGACAGCGGGCCTCACTGTGCCGTGAATCCCGGAACCCGTGCACGAATGAGATGGATGCCGGCGACGGGAGGCGCGCGTCGTACGCTAAATGGCCGGTGGGACTCGAACCCACGCCGAGAGCTATCAGGGCATGTTCGCGACGACGAGATGGGTCGCGCCGGCGATCGGGCCCGTGGGCACCGGCGGAAGGCGACCGTAGTTCGCTCCTGGTGCGCCCGGGACAACGATCGTCTCGAGTTGCCAGCCGGCGGCATCGAGCATGCCGGCAGGGTCGTCCGAGCCGAAGGGCGGCGGCAGGCCGTGGGACGCGCAGTGGTCGCGATACGGCTGCATGGCCGGCCCATTCAGACCGGCGGCGCCCATGATGTCGGCCAGGAGCCTGCTGCCGGCTGCGCTCATACCGGCGACCTGGCCGAGCAGCGAATGAACCCCCACCTCGCCCAGGTAGAAGAAAAGTCCCTCGGCGATCCACGCGGTCGGCAGGCTCGGGTCGAAGCCGGCAGCGTTCAGGGGCGCGATCCAGTCGTCGCGAAGGTCCGCGGCGACGACACGACGATCACATCTGCTGGGCGTCTCGCCGAGAATCTGCTGCTTTCGGGCAAGGACCTCGGCACGGTCGACCTCGAACCAACGAAGACGGTGCGGAACGTCGAGCCGGAACGGACGAGTGTCCAGCCCCGCTCCGAGCAACACCACTTGGTCGAGGCGCCCCGACATCGCAGCCAGGACGGCGTCGTCGAACCACCGGACCCGTACCGGGATGTAGGAGTTCTCCTGCCCGGTCGCATCCTCGCTGCGGGCCATCATGGTGAACCCGAGGTCACCGGCGAGGTCTGCCGCGAAGACGTCGACGAACAGCGCATCCTCGCGCCGGGACTCCCGCGCCCGCGTCGCGGCGATCCAGTGAGCACTCGCCGCAACCACGATCGCGAACGGTACCGCTGTCGATACCTCGTGGGGGCCGGCAACCGATTCGGTCAGGCGGGGTCAGTCGGTGCGGCGGATCAGAAGGACGTGGTCAACGACCTCAGCGGTTTGTCCGCCGGGTCCGGTGGCCATCCGGCGGGGCGCGTCCGCGCGCTCGACGGTCCACTGTCCGGGGTCGAGGTCGAGGGCATCCGCGATCTCCAGCGGGGACGGGAAGCGGGTGTCCGGGTCCTGGTTCCACGACCAGGGTGCGATCGAGCCGTGGTCGACGACCAGCAGCCGCCCGCCCGGGGACAGCGCATGTGCGGCGGTCCGCAGGACGCGCGCGCGGGGCAGTTCGAACGAGGTGTGCAGGTAGTGCGCTGACACGAGATCGAACCGGCCGGCGGGGAAGCTCTCCGCCAGGTCATGCCGCTCCGCAGTGATTCGATCGGAGAGCCCGAGAGAATGTGCGCGATCCGCCAGCCGGTCGGTCGCGACGGCAGAGATGTCGACTGCCGTCACTCGCCAACCCCGGCGGGCGAGCCACAACGTGTCACCGCCGGGACCACAGCCCAGGTCGAGTGCCTCGCCCGGGGGCAGGTCAGCGGCGATCTCCGCGAGCCGGTCGTTCACCCCGGGTTCTGCGGTCGGGGCGTTTCCTCGGTAGAGCTCGTCCCAGAAGCGGGCGGGTTCGTCAGTGGCGGACGTGGACACGGGTGCTCCTCCTGTTGCGCTGGTAGAAGAAGCTTTCCTGCAGCCACACGAACTGGCACGAAACTTTGCCGGACCAGCAAATCGGGGGCCGGCGGTCGGATCCGTCTGCGGGCTCTTCGGCGCCTGCGTCAGCGGCCTTGTAGCGGCACCGTCGGTGGATCGATCGCCACCCAGTACCGCCGGGCAGGCCCCAAATCGGTGTTGCGTATGCCCTCCAGAACTCCACCGTGGCGCTCGATGACCCGTGCCGACGCGGTGTTGCCGTCGGCGCAGACGATCAGCACCCGGTCGAGCCCGATCGCCCTGGCCGTCGCCAGTATCTGTGCCAGCGCCCAGGTCGCCAGCCCACGCCCCCTGGCCGATGGACGGATGCCGTAGCCGACCTGCCCCACCTCGAGCGCGCCATCATCCAGCCGGTGCCGCAGCGCGATGGCACCGAGGAGGTCGTCACCCTCGACGATCCACCGGTATGTCGAGTCCTGCTCCCCCTGCAGGCGCCGCACCCAGGTCTCGAACCCGTCCGGCGTCTCGACTGTGTCCGAGGCGAGCAGGCCGAATCCGTCTTCGTGGGTTCCGGGGCCCCAGTCGTCGCGAGCTGCCCGCCATGCGCTGTAGAGATGCGTCGTCGGCTCGACCAGTTCCACCATGCGACGACCGTAGTGATCGTCGAACGTGAGCCTGGATCTCATGCTTCGTCACCGACCGGGACGGGTCGCCGCCACCGTCGCAGCGCAGGATGCGTCCCAGCGATCACTGCCACCGCCAGCACGCACGCCAGTCCGCCGCTGACTGCCGATGCCGAGGCCGACACCAGGCCTGCGACGAGCCCGGCCCGCGCGTCGCCGAGCCCCGGCCCGCCCGCACCGACCGCGTACTCCACCGAGCTGATCCGGCCGCGGAACCCGTCGGGCGTCTCGAGCTGCACGAGAGTGCCCCGCGAGATCACCGACACGGTGTCGGCAGCTCCCGCGACGGCCAGGCACGCCAGCGTGGCTGCGAGGCCGTCGACCAGGCCGAACCCGGCCAGCGCCAGCCCCCAGACCCCGACAGAGCCCAACATCACCGCACCGGGCCGTGCGGCGCTGGTGACCGCACCGGACAGCAGCCCGGACGCCGTCCCTCCGACCGCGAGTGTGCTGAGGAACAGCCCGAGCGTGTGTGGATCGCCCCCGAAACGCTCCTGGTTGATCACGGGGAACAGTGCGATCGGGATCGCGAGGACGGTGGCGGCCAGGTCGCTGGCCAGCACCCCGCGCAGCGCCGGGCGCCGCCACAGGAACGCGAGCCCCTCGCCGGTCGCACGCAGCCCTGCCCGCGCCGCGCCGCCCTCGGGGCGCATCGACGGCAGCCGGGCCACCCCGTAGAGCGAGAGCAGGATTGCGATGGCGTCGATGGTGTACGCCCAGCTCAGGCCCCACCGGGCCAGCACCACCCCGGCCACTGCCGGGCCGGCCAGCATCGCCACCTGGAACGCGACGTGGTCGAGAGCCACCCCCGCGGCGACCTGGGACGGCGGCAGCAGCCGGGGCAGAAACGCCCGCCGCGACGCCGTGCCCAGCGCGGTGCACGACGTCTTCGCCGCGACCAGGACGAGGACCAGCGCCGCCGACCCGATCCCGGCCACCGCCTGCGCAGCCAGCAACCCCGCCGAAACGACCGCGCCGAGGCTCGTCAGCAGCACGATGCGGCGGCGATCGAACGTGTCGGCGATCGTCCCCCCGAGGAGGCCCAGCACGATCGTCGGGACCGCCGTGGCGACGCCGATCGCACCTGTCCACAGCGGACTGCGGGTGAGCTCCCACACCTGGTAGAGCACCGCGACCACAGCCATCTGCCCGCTGAACTGGATGGCCGACGTCCCGATCCAGAGCCGCCGAAACGCCGGCGACGTCTGCAGCGGGCGGACGTCCAGAAGCCCCTTGCGCACTACGTCTCCCGCCCCTGCAGTCCAGTGATCAACGGCGCGACCAGTGTGCAAGCGACCACCGACAGAACCGGTCCGATCTTCGAAGCGATGCTCGGTGCGAGCGGAGCCGACCTGGTTCGATCATGGGCAGGTGTTCACGACGGTCGCTCATCCGCCCCTGCCTGATGACTACGTCCGCCTGCGTGCATCGGTGGGCTGGCCGAGCCCCGATCTCGAACGATGCGCACAGGCGTTGGAGGCATCGGCTTTCGGCGTCACCGCCTATGACGAGGCAGGCCGCGCCGTCGGAATGGGGCGGGCTGTGGGTGACGGCCTGTACTACTTCCTGGTCGACGTCGTCGTTGAGCCGGCAGCGCAGGTGCGAGGACTCGGCGCGCGGATCATGGACGAGTTGAGCGGGTGGGCGCGTGCATCAGGCGCTGCGCACGTTGCGTTGGCGGCCGATGCCGACGTGACGCCCTTCTATGGACGTTGGGGCTTCGTGCAGGGGTCGACTGCCTATCTACGTCTACGAGGCCACGACCGTTCGGTGTGAGTACCGGCGTAGCCGCCCCATCACGGGCGGAGGCGAGCCATTCTGCGTGGTACGACGGAACGGGATCGAGACTGGGAGACGCCGGTGATGGAGCTGACGGCCGATGAGGTGACCGATCTCGTCGAGCAGTTCTGGTCGCTGGGCGGCGAGAGTGTCGATCTCGGGCTCGGTCGGCTGGTGAGGTCACCGGCCGCTCCGGGCCATCCGCTCGGGAACTTCCTCACCTCGCTCAGAGTCGGCTCCGAGGATCAGCTCGTCTCGCTCCTGGCCGACGTCGAAGCGATCACCGGCGCACCATGCCGACGGGTCCTGATCTCGCCGCGGACTCCACCCACCGTCGAAGCACTCCTCGTGCTCAACGACTGGTCGCTCGACACACAACTTCAGCTCGTGCTCCCGGCGTCGGTCACCGTCGGCCCAGCGGCCTTGATGTTGGAAACCGCCCGAGACGACGAGGATTGGCGGGCCATCGAGGAACTGTTCAGGATCGACCACATCGAGGAAGACGGCCGAGCCCGGCGCGCGGAACGACCCGTCTCGGAGACCCATGCGGCGTTACTCCTCCGACGGAGTCTTCTACCGGCCACCTACTTCGTCGCGCATCGAGATTCCCGGACGGTCGGGTGCATCGGAGTGTGGACTCGCTCTGATGGCGCAGCCATGATCGAGGACGTCTTCGTGCACCCCGAGGCGCGTGGCAAGGGGATCGCGAGCGAGATGCTGCGCTTTGCGGTCGGAGCCGCCCGCCAACGGGGTTCAGGGCCGGTCCTGATCGGTGCCGAGGTGGACGACACCCCGAAGCGCCTCTACGCCCGATTCGGGTTCCGGCCCATCGCTGTCACGCGCAGCTACTCGGCAAGCCGGGCCGGGTAACCTGCCCGAGCCGCCGCCGGGGGCCGGTCCGCACCATCCCTCAGAGACTCGACAAAGCACGAGACCGCATCGAGAACCGACGGGGTGCTTTTATCATAAGACCCTTCGTGAGTTATCCACTGCGGACCGTCAGGTCTGTCGACGACTAGCGCTGCTGTACGGCGTCAGCCACGAACCAACAGCCGAGTTTGTAAGCGTACGACGACCGCTCGACGAGTCATATCTGGACGTGGCCCGCCCCGTCTCGGAGGACCATAATGCAGTACTCCTAGGCAGTTCGGTGATTTTGCTCCAAGCGCTACCTGCACACCAGCACGCGCACGCCTTCAGGTGTCCACGTCAAGCGACGCAGGCAAGTGTGAGATGACCAGCCAACCAGACGAGCTAGCCCGGCAATCTGCGACAGATCGGCAGGAGCTCGGCCACGCCGACGTCGCCCTGCGATCAATCGGGCAGCCGAACTCCGTGGCCAGCCAGTTCGACTTCTGGAACGACAGCTACGAGGGACGGCGCCTGTTCTCCGAGCTACTGGGCACCTTCTTCCTGGTCCTCGTCGCCGTCGGCGGCGGAATGGTCAACGCCCGTTTCGGTGGCGATGCGGTTCCGTTCGGTGCGCTCGTGGTGGCGCCGGCGCTGATGGTGGCGGCCGTCATCCTGTTCATGGGCACGGTCTCCGGCGCGCACCTCAACCCAGCGGTGAGCGTTGCCTTTGCGCTGCGCGGCGACTTCCCGTGGAAGCGCGTGCCCGCGTACATCGTGGCCCAGTTCATCGGCGCCATACTCGCGACGCTGCTGCTGTGGGCGCTGATCGGCAAGCAAGGCGACGCGGGCCTGACCCTGCCCGGTGCCGGCATTTCGACGACCACTGCGATGCTGTGGGAACTTGTCCTGACCACCGGCCTGGTGAGCGTGATCCTGGGCACCGCGTCGGGGGCCCAGCAGATCGGGCCGCTGGCCGCTATCGGTGTGGGCAGCTACATAGCGCTGGCCGGGCTGTGGGGGGCGCCGGTCAGCGGTGCGTCGATGAACCCTGCCCGCTCGATCGGTCCCGCCCTGGTGCTCGGCGACTGGACGTCGTGGTGGGCGTACGTGGCCGGGCCGGTGGCGGGCGCGGTAGTCGCCGTGGGTTTCGCCTACGTCCTGCGCGGTCGCGGCGGCGGCCGCAGCGGTGTGGGGGCAGCGCAGGGCACGCTCGGCACGGGCTGGCGCGTCGGTCCCGAGCCGCGCCCCTGAGCCGATCGCAGGTAGGGGTTTCCGATTCGTGGCGTGAGCGGGTCATGGCCCCTCCTCGCATCAGAACGAGCAACGGAAAGAGGTGGCCATGGTCGTAACGAGTGCAGGTGACGTTCGAGCGCCCGGCAAGGGCAATGCGCAGACCCAGAGCGCGAGGCAGTTGACTCGTGCAGATCGGGCGGCCCGGGGAAAGGATGCTCGGGCCTCGGCCCCGCTGGAGGCGCACGCGGAGTTCACGCCGGATGGATCACGAGATCCGATCGGCCTCCTGCTGGAGCAGGCAAAGAGCCGGATACCGGAGTTGGTACCGGTCCGCCACGGGCGGATGCTGGTATCGCCGTTCGCGTACTTCCGTGGGGCGGCACTTCCGATGGCGGTCGATCTGGCGGGAACGCCGACGTCGGGGCTGCGAGTGCAGTTGTGCGGCGACGCACACCTGTCCAATTTCGGGGCATTCGCGTCGCCGGAGCGGCGGCTCGTCTTCGATGTCAACGACTTCGACGAGACGTTGCCCGGGCCGTTCGAGTGGGACGTCAAACGGCTCGGGGCAAGCCTGGCCGTGGCGGGCCGCGACAACGAGTTCAGCAGGAAGGCCCGCCGAACGGTTGTCCTCTCGGCGGTCGAGGCATACCGGACTGCGATGCGGGCGTTCGCGGAGCAGCACTTCCTGGACGTGTGGTACGCGCACCTGGATGTAGCAGCCACCCTCGGTGAAGTGAGGTCGCAGATGAAGCGGAAACGCGTAAAGCTCACCGAGAAAACGCTGGCCAAGGCACATACCCGAGACAGCATGCAGGCGCTGAACAAACTCACGACCGTGGTCGACGGGCGGCGGCAGATCATCAGCATGCCTCCACTGATCGAGCCGATCGAGGAGATCTTCGCCGATGTTCAGGTCGCGAAGATCTATGAGGTCGTCCGCGCGGTACTGGGCAAGTACCGGCGCACTCTGGAGTCCGACCGCAAGCACCTGCTCGAGTACTTCACGCTGATGCAGGTGGCCCGCAAGGTGGTCGGCGTCGGCAGCGTCGGCACCCGCGCCTGGGTCTTGCTCATGGATGCCGAAGACGGCACCGAACCGTTGTTCTTGCAGTCCAAGGAGGCCCAGCCGTCGGTGCTGGCGGCCTTCTGCGGGCGCAGCCAGTACAGCAACGAGGGCGAGCGGGTGGTCGTGGGGCAGCGACTGATGCAGGCCGAGAGCGACATTCTCCTCGGCTGGACCCATGTGGTCGACCCGGACGGCACAGATCGCGACTATTACGTTCGCCAGCTGAAGGACTGGAAAGTCTCTGTGCCGATCGAATCGATGATTCCATCTGGCATGAAGGTGTACGCCCATATGTGCGGGTGGACCCTTGCCCGGGCGCACGCCCGATCCGGCGACCGCTTCGCCCTGGCCGCCTACCTGGGCCGCTCCGCCAAGTTCGACAACGCGATCGCCGACTTCGCGGAAACCTACGCCGACCAGAATGAACGCGACTACGCCGCGCTCCAAGCCGCCGTGAAGGACGGCAGAGCCGAGGCGACCACCACAATCTGAGCCTCCTGCTCGACGCCGCCGGCATCGCGCCGCCGGCGGCGGAGTCCGGGGTTCAGCCCGGGCCGTTGGGATGGGTGAGGTCGTACGCGCGGGAGAGCTTCTGGGGGACGACCATGCGCCAAGCGTCGACCACGAACTCGCGAGCTTCGACCGGATCCAATGCAGGAAGGTCGGCGTGGACCCAGTTGAAGCGCATATCCGCCGCCGACGGCATGTGGAACTTGTGCGGCCCGCTCGCGACGAGCGCCGCCCGCTCCTCCTTGGGGAACGCGAAGCCCATCACGCTCTCGTCCAGGGAGAACGCCACGTAGACGATCTGCTTGACGCGGAACTTCAACCTGCCGCGTACATACACCTGGTACGAGCGCTCCAACTCGGTGCCCAGCGGCCGAACGTCCTCGATCACCGCCATGGCCGGAACCCATTCGTCAGGACGCGGGGCAGGCCCCTTGTCCGCACGCCGTCCACTTCCCCCACCTCGCTCGGCCTGGTCCCATCCATCGGAATCCGCTCCTCGTGCGTCGCGTACACAAGGATGACCGCGACGGCGGGCCGGAGTCATCGGTTGTGGCGTTCGTCCGTTCGGTAGTTGCCCAGCTTCGGCACGCGCTCGTCGAGCTCGCGCCCCGGCTCTTGACCTCAACCCGGCTTCACGATGGACCGTGCTGGTGACAGTCCGGCTGACGTGATGGAGAAGCAGATGCCAGTCCCGACGATGGGCGTGACCGAACTCGTGATCGAAGTGCGTGATCTTGCGGCGTCTGAGCAGTTCTACACCGGCGTACTCGGCTTGCCGGTCATAGGACGTTGGGAAGGAGAGGCGTTCCGAGGGCGGGAAGCCGTCTGGCTGCAGTCGGGAAGCCAGACCCGCATCGGTCTGTGGAAGCCACAGATCGGCATCGCCGGCTCGCGGGGCGGCGCGCATGTTCACTTCGCGATGACCGTCGCGGAGGGCGACTACGACGCGGTTGTCGCCCAGATCCGTTCCCATGGAGTGCACGTCGACGAGGTCTACTTCGGCGACGATCCAACAGCGCCGGGACAGCGGTCGGCCTACGTCACGGATCCCGACGGGCACGTCGTCGAGTTCTGGACGCGCAACGGCGCGACGCAAACGGCGGCAGGTCCCCCGCACGCCAAGGGCCCGGACGTACAAGGTGTCAATGGGTAGCCCCGCAAAGCTACAAAAGCTTCCGGAAATAGGTCGCACTCTCTTCGTACCCGATGGCCAGGTAGAAGTCGGCTGCTCGACGCGTCGCGAGTGCAACCAGCCTCGCGCCCGCGTCGAGGGCTCGGCGCTCGAACTCCTCCATGAGCAACGCTCCCACCCGCTGCCGCCGCTGCCCAGCCTGGACCGCGATCTCCTCGACCCACGCGACCCTGCCGTTGGCGTAGAAGGCAGGGTGAGTGAAGCCGAGGACGTAGCCGCTGACCTTGCCATCAGTCTCCGCGACGAGCAGCAGCGCGTTGTCGGCGGCCACCAACTCGCCGAGGCTGCGCCGGAAGCTCTCCCGCTCGACGGCGAAGGAGGTGGCCATCTCCGCGGCCAGCGAGTAGACCGTCGGCTCGTCCATGAGCGTGGCCGCCCTGATGATGGTCTGTCGTGCCGTCACGGCATGACGCTAACGCCTCAGAAGATCAGCATTCGCCCTGAAGCGCAGGGCCGGGCACGCCAGCTCTCAGCAGCAGCTCGATCACGCCGAAGAACGTCGGAAGAGCACGCATTGTCAGCTCGTCACGATCACCTGCAGTGAACCCAGGAGTGGCGCTGGCGGGAGCGCTCACGACAACAAGGGTGGGAAGTGAAGCAACCAGGCCACGTCCGCGCATCACAAGAAGACGATGCCGCCACGCCGTGGCCAGATTTACAGAGCGCTGTCATACCGCCTCTGACCGGCGTCCGAAGCGGCGACAGGTGCGGGCGGAGCCAGCGGTGCTCGTCGGCCCGCTGCACCAGACTGCTGATCGTGGATCAGCGTGCCCGTTTCCTCGACCTCGTCCAGCGGAACCCGATCAATGGGGCGATCCTCGACCGCGGGCCGGCCCTCGGTGTCCTGGACTGGTGGCTGACCGCCGGGGCGGTGTTCCAGACCGTGTGGAACGTCCTGGACGGCCGTAGCCCCGGCGCTGGGATCGCCGACTACGACTTGTTCTACTACGACGCATCGGACCTGTCCTACGAGGCCGAGGACGCGGTGATCCGCAAGGCCACCGCCCTGTTCGCTGACCTCTGCGTGACAGTGGAGGTCCGCAACGAAGCGCGCGTGCACCTCTGGTACGAGTCGCGCTTCGGTGTCCCCGGAGTGCGGTTCACCAGCTCAGCTGATGCCATCGACCACTTCGCGTCGACCACCTGCTGCTTCGGCGTGTCTCGGACGCCCAGAGGTGAGCTGGTCGACTATGCGCCTCACGGGTACGCGGACCTGTTCGCGATGCGGGTACGTCCAAATCCGCTGTTGGCACCGCGGGCGGTTTACGAGGCGAAGGCTCAGCGGTGGCAGCACGAGTGGCCGGGCCTGGTCGTGGAGCCGTGGCCCGACTCCATGGAAGTGGCCGGGTAACCGCGTCGGTGGGCACAGGTGTCCACCAGACACAGCTGGACAGCACAAGATCACCCGACAGGTCGGTTGTTTCTGGTCAGCGTGCGATTCTGCTGGTTGTGGCAGGGTGCCCCCAGTGGGACTCGAACCCACACTGGAACCCTTTTAAGGGGTAGCTCCATGCGGGCCGGTCGTGCCCGCTGGCCTGCGGAAACCGCCATGCCGCGCGACCCGATCCGCGAACTTCGGGACGTATTTGGCATGGCCTGCTTTACTGGCTTCGTGCTGTGGCTCTGGCCGACGATTGCAGTGGTGGTCGTGGCCGTCCTTATCAGCGCCGCAGCACATGATCGTCGGGCTCGCCGCCGCGGGCACGTCCTGAGGAGCGATGCCGCCGCCGTCGTCCGCCGAACCCGTCGCCATATCCGCGACGCGCAGCGGCGCGACCCGTTCGATAAGAACCTGAGGCGCGGCTACACACCGCCGGATCCCTGAGCAGTCGCAGCGGATTTACAGTGGGCTGGCAAACCGCGCCTGACCTGCGATGGAGCAACGTCTCCCCTGTGTGCGTCCGTGCATAGTCCGCGCCGGCCGTTGTTGCCCTCGCATACCGGGTCCTGGTGGTGATCTCCTAATGACTGTCGAGCGGCCGTGTCAGGAGACGCCTGGTGATCTCCACGGGCTGTGAGCCCTCTCGCGAGACGGGTGCTCTGACACGGTCGCTCGCTGGGCGTTGCAGTAGCTGGGACACGAGATCGGCGTGTCAGCGTCATATCCGCGGCGCGGCGCGGTGAGGTCCTGATCGTGGTTCGAGCCCGCCCGCACAGGGCGCCCCTCCGTCACTCCAGAGCCTCGAGCTCTGACGCGAACCTGGGACCGTGCGGGTCGTCCGGATCGCGGACGGCTCATCGGAGGGAAGGCCAGCGAGCCTTGTCATTAGGGCGCCGCGCGACCCGGCCAGGGAGATGACCAGCACAAACAGCAGACCCGAGGTAGGTGAGGACTTGAGAGTGTTCTGCGGGATCGACTGGGCAGAGCGTCATCACGACATCGCCCTGATTGGCCAGGACGGCGGCCTGATCGCCAAACGGCGCATTAACGACGGGCCGGACGGGTTCGACGAACTGACCGCCATGCTCACCGCCGCTGGTGACAGCGTCGAGGATTCGATCCCCGTCGCGATCGAGACCCCGCGTGGGCTGCTCGTGGCTGCCCTGCGCGCGACCGCCCGCCCGGTGTTCGCGATCAACCCAATGGCAGTTGCCCGATACCGCGAGCGCCACTCATTCGCGCGGGCGAAGTCCGACCACGCCGACGCGATGACATTGGCGAACATCCTGCGCACAGACTCCCACGCTCACCGCAAGATGCCCGCCGACACCGACCTCGCCCAGGCCATCGCCGTACTGGCCCGCGCGGCGCAGGACGCGATCTGGCGACGCACCCGAGCCACCCTTGAGCTGCGATCGCTGTTGCGCGAGTACTACCCGGGCTTCCTCACGGCGTTCGCTCGCGCCGGCGGCAGCGGCGTCACGAACCTGGCCGGTTCCGACGCCCGCCACGTCCTCGCGCTCGCCCCATCACCGGCCGCCGGAACCCGAATCAGCGTCGCGCGCATCGCAGCGGCGCTACGTCGGGGCGGGCGCAAGCGCGGCGCCCACATCCGAGCTGCAGCAATCGCACAGGCGCTACACGCTCCGCAGCTACGCCAGCCTCCACTGATCGAACAGGCAATGAGCCGCCAGGCGCTCGCATTGCTGACGACGCTGAACGCAGAATGCGACAACGCCGAACAGCTCGGTCAGGCCTCAATCGAGGCCTTCCGCAGCCACCCCGACCACACCATCATCACCAGCTTCCCCGGGCTGGGAGAACTCACCGGAGCCCGAATCCTCGGCGAGCTCGGCGACGACCGCGCCCGTTTCACCGACGCACGGGCGGTCAAGGCCTACGCCGGCTCCGCTCCCGTCACCCGCGCCTCCGGCCGCAACACCGTGATCATGAGGCGCCAGGTCAAAAACAACCGGCTCGCCGCCGTCGGCTTCGTCTGGGCCTTCGCCACGATGGCCAGAACCGGCCCACCCAAGGACCACTACGACCAGCGACGAGCCCACGGCGACCGCCACGCCGCCGCCCTACGACACCTGTTCAACCGCATGATCGGCCAACTCCACCACTGCCTACAAACCCGCCGGTCCTACGACCCGGTCAAGGCTTTCCCCGAACGAGCACCACAACCACAACCATCCCCGGCTTGACCCTTAGCAAGATCGGAGGTCTCGCGGCGCGGGCTCGTCCCTGCCGGGCCGAGGGGTGGGGTGCAAGGTACTCAGTCCAGCCTTGCGCCCCACCCCTCGGGCTGGCAGCCGTCTCGGCGCGCCGTGAGGAGATCACCACCCCTCCGCACTCCGCTGATCTCCGAAGCGGTGTCGGGTGTGGGCGGAGCCCACAGGGTTCGATTCCCTCCATCGTCACTCTCTGGCAGCATGGGGCCATGGCTCCGATCCGAAAGGTCCATGCCGCGTAGGCGACCGGCCCAAGTACGGGCTCGCAACCGTCGTCAGCGACACCCCACGCCGATTCACGGCGTTCCGCTGTCCACCAGCCGCGCTCTCGATCGGCTCGACCGGCCCCACCTTTCGTCCGGCTGGGTCCGCAGCCATCTTTTCACGTGGCGCGACGTAGCTCGAAAACCGCCCTCCATGCTGCAGGGGGAGAATAACGACCTGGTTCTGTACGTCGGCCCCATCGCCCGGGAGGCGCTCGAACAAGCGGTGTGCGCTCTACCGTTGCGTCAGCGCGCACCGCTCCGTCGCCAGATCGCCAAGCTCGACCTGTTGTTCCTGGACAAGACGCTGAACAACCCCCTCGCGCATCCGTCGCCCTGGTGGTTCCGCCGCTGCTGAGCGCCCTCTGAGGACCGAGAGCACACCCTCTGGCGCCTCGGGGGCCGGGTAGCCGGCCGAGTTCGCGGTCGAACGACGGCTCCTCACTCAGAACCCGATCACCAACCTTGCGTGGAAGGCGCCGCGGACCGTTCAGACCGTCGACCGGCGCGTCGTGGTCAACCCGGTGCAGGCGCGCGCACTCCTGGACGCCGTTGCGGCGCAGGAGCCGAGTGGGGATCGACTGGTCGCCTTCTTTGGAGCGATGTACTACGCGGCGCTGCGACCGGGCGAGGCGTCGACGCTGCGGAAGGCGAACCTCGCGCTGCCCGCTGAGGGGTGGGGCGAGCTGCTGTTGGAGTCGTCGACACCAGAGGCTGGCGCCTCGTGGACCGACAGTGGGCGGCGGCGTGAGGAACGGCAGTTGAAGCACCGTGCCCGTGGCGAGACTCGGATCGTGCCCTCGCCACCGGCGCTCACGGCCCTTCTGCATGCGCACTTGGAATCATTCGGCACTGGCCCGGACGGGCTGCTGTTCCGCGGTGTGCGTGGTGGACAGCTGGCCGAGAGCACCTACTGCCGTGTCTGGCGGAAGGCTCGCGTCGCCGCTCTGACGGAGGACGAGGCGGCCTCACCATTGGCACGCCGGCCTTACGACCTCCGTCACGCTGCCGTCTCGACGTGGCTCAATGCGGGCGTGCCCTCCACGCAGGTAGCGGCCTGGGCCGGCCACAGCGTTGGGGTGCTCCACCAGATCACGCGAAGGTCATCGTCGGCCAGGAGGACGCGGCTCGACGTCGGATCGACGCGGTACTCGGTGGCTACTGATGGCCGAAACTTCAGCACGTATTCAGCACAGACAGCCGGTGATCACAGGTGCCCACCAGACACAGCCGGACAGCACAAGATCGCCCGACGGGTCGGTTACTGCTGGTCAGACGGCGATTCTGCTGGTTGCGGCCGGGTGCCCCCGGTGGGACTCGAACCCACACTGGAACCCTTTTAAGGGGCCTGCCTCTGCCGATTGGGCTACGGGGGCGCGCCTACAGCCTACGGAGCGGGCACGGGCGGTCCCGCTGTGGCACGCACGCGTTCCCACGCCCTGGGAGCGGCGGGATCGGTGGGGCCGGGGGCGAACGTGCGCCTGCGCAGGGCGGGCACGGCCGCGCACATCCTGAACCAGCTGCGTGCGGCCGTCGTCGCCACGGCGCCATGGGACAAGGCCAGGTCCTTCTGCTTCAGAGCGAAGCGGACGGCAGCAGCGCCGTAGTCGCGCATATCGCACTCGTATTCGCTGATCGCCGCCAGCGTGTCGCGCTCACCACGGGCCGCCGCGCCCAGCTCGCGGCTGAGCAGATGGGCGTCGCGCAGCGCCGTGTTGCCGCCGAGGCCGCCGATCGGGGGCATGAGATGGATCGCATCGCCGATGACGGTGACCGGTGTGCTCGGCCACGCCGGGCCTGGCTCCGCGTACCGGAAGGCGACCGCGCCGCGGCTCGCCGGGTCCGACTCGGCCAGCGCCAGCCGCAGCTGTGGGTGCCAGCGCGCGACGAGAACGTCGACCACGGCACGCAGCGCGTCGTCGTCGAGTTCGGTGACGTCGGGCGGGAGCAGGTCGGGGTGCGTGACCAGGGCGCACAGCACGTACGGCCGCGCGGCCGTGCCGGGAGGCGGCTCGAAGACCGAGGTGAACAGGAAGCAGGGCGCGTCGACGTGGACGATGTTCATGCCTGTGCAGAGCCGTGGCGGCAGCGCGCTGCGCACCTCGTCGGTGAGCCAGATCTTGTGCGCGATCCCGACCGCGCCTGCAGGGGCCGCGTGCACCTGCGGCAGGTACTGCCTGCGAACCCGGGATCCGGCGCCGTCCGCCCCGACGAGCACATCGCCCACCGCGGTGCGCCCGTCGGCGAAACGCGCCAGCACCGTGCCGTCGTCGCGCTGCTCGTAGCCCACGAACTCGGCGCCGAACTGCACGACGTCCTCCAGCCCGGTCAGCAGCAGCCGGCGCAGCGTGGGGCGGTCGGCGGCGTAGTGGCTCTCCGCCGGGTCCTCGGCGCCGGGATACATGATCGACTCCTCGACCACCAGCAGCTCTCGTAGCTGCTCGGTGAGCCAGCCGAAGTCGCCCGCGCGCCCCGCCGTCGCGAGGAACTCGTGCCACACCGCGTCGGGCAGGCAGGCGTGCAGAGCCCTCGCGCCCACCGGGTTGATGTGGATCCGATAGCCCTCCCACCGGCTCCCGACGGCCGCGTCCCGCTCGTGGACGGCGACCTCGACCCCTGCCCGGCGCAAGCCCTGCGCGAGGCACAGGCCACCGATGCCGCCCCCGATGACGATCACTTTCCCCGGCCCGCTCATCGCACGCCCTCGCTGCACTCGGCCGACGCTTCGCGAAGGCGCTGTGTCGATGATTCACTCGCAAGCTCGCTCATGGCCTCTCCCCCTTCGCGTGATCCTGCGCCCCGTCGATGAGGAGCGCCTCGAGCTGCCCGAAGACCTGACCAGCCACCTCGGGCACGAGCCGTGCACCCTTCACCGCCGCGATCACGAGCTCCGCGCCGGCAGCAGCGTCGACGGGCACCGACCACGAACCGTGCGCCACGCCCTCGGCCAGCACCGTCGTCAGCACCTCGCGCCAGCCGGCCTCGTGCCGAGCCATGGCGGCGGCGACCGCCGGGTCGCGGCGAGCCCGCAGGTCGAGCTCGACCGTGACGGCGAACAGGTCCGGTCGATCCTCGATCAGCCGGCACAAGGCCTGCAGGTGCTCGCGCAGCGCGACAGCCGGGTCCGGCCCCTGCGGCGCGGTCGTCCAGAACTGGCGTGTCGTGTACTCGGCCACGGCGTCGACGAGGTCCTGCTTCGTGGCGAAGTGGTGGTGCAGTGTCGAGTGGTCGATGCCGACGTCCTCGGCGACCTGCCGCAGCCGCAGGCCCTCGAAACCCGCTTCCGCCACTCGCCGGTACGCGGCGACGACCAGCTGCTCACGACGGTCGCTTCGCACTCCACCAACCACTTGGTTGAGTCTAGGGCGGAACCCTCGCAGAAGAAAGGCCCGCTCCGGAGAACCGGAGCGGGCCTGTCGAGGCTCGGGAAGGTCAAGCCCCTCGTCTGATCCCTGGCGTGACGGCCTCCTCGCCCTGGCCTGCGCCGGCAGGCGCACCCGCCTGTTCGGGTCCAGGCCGCTGTGCAGGTGGGGCCGGTGGCGACGACGGGTTCGCGACGCGATGGAACTCGGCCCTCGGGTCGTTGATCTGCCCCAGCGCCACGACCTCCCGGCCCAGGAACAGAGCGCCCGTCCAGTCGACGAGGATGCGGACCCGGCGGTTCCAGGTGGGCATGCGGCTCACGTGATAGGTGCGGTGCATGAACCACGCGATGATCCCGCGCAGCTTGATCCCGTAGATCTCCGCGACGCCCTTGTAGAGCCCGAGGCTCGCCACCGACCCGGCGTAGCTGTGCCTGTACTTGGTGAGCTGCCTGCGCCGCAGGTGCGCCACGATGTTGTCGGCGAGGACCTTGGCCTGGCGCACGGCGTGCTGCGCCGACGGGCTGGTCTTGGCCTCCGGGTCGTCCTTCGACAGGTCGGGCACCGAGGCGCAGTCGCCGGCGCTGAACACGTCGGGCATGCCGACGACCTGCAGTTCGGCGGTGCACTCGATCCGGCCCCGGGCGTCTCGCGGCAGGTCGGTGTGGTCCAGCATCGGGTTGGGCTTGACGCCCGCGGTCCAGACGATCGTGTCGGCGTCGAACTCGTTGCCGTCGTCGAGGACGACGTGGCCGCCCACCATCGACTTCACGCGGGTGTCGAGGTTGACCTCGATGCCGGCGTCGAGCAGCCGCTCGACGGTGTAGCGGCCCATCTTCGGGCCCACCTCGGGCATGATCCGGTTGGCGGCCTCGACGAGCACCCAGCGCAGGTCGTCAGGAGTGATGTTCTCGTAGTAACGGGTGGCGTAGCGGGCCATGTCCTGCAGCTCGGCGAGCGCCTCGATCCCGGCGTAGCCGCCGCCCACCACGAGGAACGTGAGGAAGCGCTTGCGCAGTGCCGGGTCGATGGTGGTGGATGCGGCGTCGAGCCTCGACAGCACGTGGTTGCGCAGGTAGATGGCCTCGCCGACGGTCTTGAACGCGATGCCGACCTCAGCCAGGCCGGGGACCGGGAGCGTGCGTGCCACCGAGCCCGGCGCCACGACGAGGACGTCGTAGCCGACGGTCGTCAAGTTGCCGGCGGCGAGCTCGGCGGTGACTTCACGGGTGGCGTGGTTGATGCGGGTGACCCGGCCGGTGAGGTGGTGGCACTTTCTGAGCACCTTGCGCAGCGGGACGACGACGTGCCTCGGCTCAATCGATCCGGCGGAAGCCTCCGGCAGGAACGGCTGATAGGTCATGTGCGACTGAGGGTCGATGACGGTCACCTCGGCTTCCCCGCGTCGCAGCTTCTTCTGCAGCCGCAGGGCCGTGTACATGCCGACGTATCCGCCGCCTACCACGACGATCCTGGTGTTGCGCGCCATGCCTCCAGGGTCCCACCCTCACGGCGGCTTTACTCCTCCGAAGCACGTGATAACGGCTACCTCTTCTCAGGTATCTCCGCTGCTCGGGCCGCCTGACGGAGGACGTCCTCCAGCATCGCGGGGGTGAGCTTGCCGGTGAAGGTGTTCTGCTGGCTGACGTGGTAGGAGCCGAAGAGGTGCAGTGGCCCTCGATTTCCGGCCAGCTCGACGTGAACCCCGTGCCCGAACCGGGGACGGGGACGCGGAACGACCCATCCCGCGTCTGCGAGCACGGGCAGCAGCGCCTGCCAGCCGTAGGCGCCCAGCACCACCGCCGCACGCGGGCGCAGCAGCGCCAGTTCGGCACGCAGCCAGGCGCCGCAGGTGTCGCGCTCGCCCGTTGTCGGCTTGTTGTCGGGCGGCGCGCAATGGACGGGGGCGGTGATCCGGGTGTGGAGGAGCTCGAGCCCGTCGCCGCGGTGCACAGCGGTCGGCTGGTTCGCCAGGCCCGCCGCGTACAGCGCCGCGAACAACACGTCGCCCGACCGGTCGCCGGTGAACATCCGGCCGGTCCGGTTCCCGCCGTGCGCCGCCGGTGCGAGCCCCACGATCAGCAGCGGCGCGTCCGCCGGACCCAACCCCGGCACGGGACGTCCCCAGTAATCCTGATCACGGAACGCCGCACGCTTCTCCCTGGCCACCAGCTCGCGCCAGGCCACCAGCCGAGGGCATTCCCGACAGTCGACCAGTGCCGCATCGAGATCACCTAGGGTCTGATATGTGAGCGAGGAGAGCGCACCGGAAACGCCCGCACCGCCCGTCGACGACCTCGTGACCACGTCTCACACGTTACGCACGCCCACCGGCGAACTGGCGTACACGGCAACCGCGGGCCGGGTCGTGCTGCGCCACGAGAAGCACACCGACGGCACGTTCGACGGGTACGAGCCGCGGGCCGAGGTGTTCCTCGTCGCCTACACACTCGACGGCGCCGACCCCGCCACCCGACCCGTCACGATCGCCTTCAACGGCGGGCCCGGTTCGTCGAGCGTGTGGCTGCACCTCGGGCTCTTCGGGCCGCGCCGGGTCGTGATGGGCGACGCCGGAGCCCTCACCCCGCCGCCGTGGGGGCTCACCGACAACCACGAGTCGCTGCTCGCGCACTCCGACCTCGTGTTCGTCGACCCCGTGTCCACCGGCTACTCGCGCACCGTCACCGGCGGGAAGCCCGCCGACTTCCACGGCTACACCTCCGACGTCGAGACGATCGGCGAGGTGATCCGGCTCTGGGTCACGCGCAACGAGCGGTGGCTCTCGCCGAAGTTCCTGGCCGGGGAGTCCTACGGCACGCTGCGCGCCGCGGCGCTCGCCGAGCACCTGCAGGACCGGCACGGCATGTATCTCAACGGCCTCATGCTGATCTCCAGCGTGCTGGACATGGGATCGATCCGCTTCACCGAGGGCAACGACCGGCCCTACCCGCTCTTCCTGCCCACCTACGCGGCGATCGCGCACTACCACGGGCTGCACCCGGGACGCGAGCTGCACGAGGTGCTCGCCGACGCGGAGGAGTTCGCAGCAGGCGACTACCCGTGGGCCCTCGCCCGGGGCTCCCGGCTCGCCGCCGCCGATCTCGACCGGATCGCCGGGCGCCTGGCCTCCCTGAGCGGGCTCGACGAAGGCTACGTGCGCCGGGTCCGCCTGCGGATCGAGCACCACCGCTTCTTCCGGGAGTTGCTGCGTGCCCCCGGCCGCACCGTCGGCCGGATCGACGGCCGCTTCACCGGCTGGGAGGACGACGGTGGCGGTGAGAAGCCCAGCTACGACCCGTCCATCGCGGCGATCACGGGGCCGTACACCGCAGCGTTCAACTCGCACGTCCGCAGCAGCCTCGGCTACGTCAGCGACCTGCCCTACGAGGTGCTGAGCGGGCGCGTGCAGCCGTGGTCGTACAAGGAGTTCGAGGGCCGGGCGGTGTCGGTCGTCTCGAAGCTCTCGGCGGCGATGCGCCACAACCCGCACCTGCGCGTGCACGTGGCCTGCGGCTACCACGACGGGGCCACGCCGTACTTCGCGGCCGAGCAGGTGTTCGCGCAGCTCCCGATCCCGGACGAGCTGCGCGACCGCATCGAGGTCCGTCACTACGAGGCCGGGCACATGATGTACGTGCACGAGCCCTCGCGGCTGGCGCAGTCGGAGCACCTGGCGGCGTTCGTCACGGCGGCACCGGAGTCGTGATCGCGGGGCCGGGCCGGTGGTCCGCGCCCGACCCCGCTGCGTGTGTCAGGCGATCGAGCGCGCGATGCCGTCGAGGATGTCGTGCTCGCTGACCACCATCCCGGTGACGCCTGCGCGATCGTTCAGCTCGCGGGCCAGCACGTCGACGATGAGGGCACCGGCGCCGATCACGTCGATCCGGCCGGGGTGGATGGCACCGTGGCTCTTGCGCTCCTCGCGGGACATGCCCAGCAGTTCGTCCGCCACCCGGTGCAGGTCCTGGTTCTCCAGCCGCGAGTGGTGCACCGCTGCGGCGTCGTACTCCTCCAGGCCGAGCGCCACGGCCGAGAGCGTGGTGATCGTGCCCGCGACGCCGACCCAGGTGCGCACGCCCTCCACCGGCACCGCGTCGAACGCCTCGTCGAGGATGCCGGTGGCCACCCGGCGGGCCTCCGCCACCTCGTCAGCCGACGGCGGGTCGCCCGCCAGGCAGCGTTCGGTGAGGCGGACGCTCCCCACGTCCACCGACCGGGCGGCCTGCACGGTGGCCTTCCCACCGTCCAGGGTCCCCACGACGAGTTCCGTGGAGCCGCCGCCCACGTCGGCGACGACGAACGGGCCGTCGCCGGGATCGAGGTCGCCCACCGCTCCGACGAACGACAGGTTCGCCTCCTCGTCCCCGGAGATCACCTCGGCGTCGATGCCGAGCGTGTCCTGGACCATGCCGAAGAAGTCCTCACGGTTGCGGGCGTCGCGGGTGGCGCTGGTGGCGACCATCCGCACCCGCTCGGCGCCCTCCCGGCGGATCACCTCCGCGTAGTCGACCAGCGCCGCGCGCGTGCGATCCAATGCCTCCGGTGCGAGCTTGCCGGATGCGTCGACACCCTGACCTAGCCGGACGATCCGCATCTCGCGATGCACGTCGCGCTGCTCGGTGGTGCCGCCGTCCCCGGTCGTGATGTCGGCGACGAGTAAACGGATCGAGTTGGTTCCGCAGTCGATGGCGGCCACGCGCGACATGCACTCTCCTTGGTCCGGCTCACACGGCGACAGCGGTCACCGTACGCGGGGAGCCGGATCGCGGACGGCACACGACGGGAGGTACGCGACTACCCTCGCAGCGTGGTCGACCAGCGCAGCTCCACCGCCCTGTCCGTCCCCCCGGAACTCGTGACCGTCACCGAGCCGGGGCCGACGGACCACGGCACGCACCGCGTCGAGAACCAGCCGCCACCGCTCTCCGGGCACGACCCGCTGGCCTGCGACCCGGCGTTGACGGATGCGGTCGGCCGGGAGGGCGCGCAGACGGCGCTGCCGGATCTCGGCCGTCTGGGTGCGCTGATCACGTCACCCGAGGCGCAGGACCACGCGCGGCTGGCCAACGTGCACGAACCCGTCCTGCGCACCCACGACCGGTACGGCCATCGCATCGACGAGGTCGAGTTCCATCCGTCGTGGCACTGGCTGGTGGGCACCGCGGTCGAATGGGGGCTGCACGCCGCACCGTGGGTGGACGAGCCCGGCACCGGGGCGCACGTGCGGCGAGCCGCGGGCTTCTACCTGATGAGCCAGCTCGAAGCGGGCCACGGCTGCCCGATCTCGATGACCTATGCCGCCGTCCCCGCGCTGCGCCACGACCCCGTGCTGGCCGCGGCCTACGAACCGGGCCTGGTGTCCACGTCCTACGAGTTCGGGCTCGCCGACCCGGCCACGAAGGCCGGGCTGCTGGCCGGCATGTCGATGACCGAGAAACAGGGCGGCTCCGACGTCCGCGCCGGCACCACGGTCGCCACCCCGTCGGCGGACGGGACGTACCAGCTGGTCGGGCACAAGTGGTTCACCTCGGCCCCGATGAACGACCTGTTCCTCACCCTTGCCCAGGCTCCCGGCGGCCTCACGTGCTTCGTGCTCCCCCGCGTCCTACCCGACGGCACCCGCAACGCCATCCGGCTGCAGCGGCTCAAGGACAAGCTGGGCAACCGGTCGAACGCCTCGGCCGAGATCGAGTACACCGGCGCCACGGGCCGGCGGCTGGGCGACGAGGGCCGCGGCGTCGCCACGATCATCGAGATGGTGTCGATGACGCGGCTGGACTGCGTGCTGGGCTCCGCAGCGCTCGTCCGGGCCGCGCTGAGCGAGGCGGCGCATCACGTGGCGCACCGCAGCGCCTTCGGTTCGCGGCTGGCCGACACGCCTCTGATGCAGGCCGTGGTCGCCGACCTGGCGCTGGAGTCCGAGGCCGCCACCGCGCTCGCGCTGCGGCTCGCCGGTGCCGTGGATCGCGACGAGCGTTCGCTGCTGCGGCTCGCGCTCCCGGCGTCGAAGTACCTGGTGTGCAAGCGCGCGCCCGCGGTGGTGGCCGAGGCGCTCGAGTGCCTCGGCGGCAACGGCTACGTCGAGGAGTCGGCGCTCCCACGGCTCTACCGCGAGGCTCCGCTCAACTCGATCTGGGAAGGCTCGGGCAACGTCACGGCACTCGACGTCCTGCGCGCCGTGAGCCGCAATCCCGACTCGGTGGATGCGGTGCTCGCCGAGGTGGACGTCGCCGGAGGCGTGGACAGCCGGTTCGACCGCGCCGTCCGCGCGCTGCGCGCCGAGCTGCACGAGCGTGAGGCACGACGGGCCCGGCGGCTCGCCGAGCTGCTCGCTCTGTGCCTGCAGGGATCGCTGCTCGTGCGGCACGCGCCGGAAGAGGTCTCGTCGGCATTCCTGGCTGCGCGTTTCGACGCCGACGGCCCGTGGCGCACCGCGGGCACCCTCCCCCAGGGCACGCCCGCAGCAGCGTTGCTGGAGCGGGTCACGCCTGGTTGAGCCGATCCGTGCCGTTCGTTCTGACGGACACCGCTACGCAGGCGGGCGCGAGCAGGCGCTCGCCTGCCACCACTCCCCCAGCTCGGCGAGCGCCTCGTCGCCGAACGGGTTCACGCCCGGGCCGGCCGCCAGCGCGTGCGCGACGCACACGTGCAGGCACTTGACGCGGCTCGGCATGCCACCGGCGCTGACGTCGGTGCCCAACGGCTCGATCGCGTTGCGTTCGGCGAGGTAGGACTCGTGTGCCCGCTGGTATGCCGCGGCGAGCTCGGGGTCCTCGGCCAGCCGCTCGGTCATCTCGCGCATCCGGCCCTCGGCCTCCAGGCGGCTGACCCAGGAGTTCAGCCGAGAGCAGGTGAGGTAGTAGAGCGTGGGGAACGGGGTGCCGTCCTCCAGCCGGGGGGCGGTCTGCACCACCGCCGGGTGCCCGCACGGGCAGCGGTAGGCCACCGCGCGGACGGCACGCGGGACCCGTCCGAGCTGGGCGGCCACGGCCGCGAGGTCCTCCTCGCTGATGCCGGGAGCGGAAGCAGGCCCGCGCGGCGTCGACGGGCTCATCGCGAACCCTCCGCGACCTCGCGCCACAGCTGGCGGTACCACGGCATGGCTGCCCCGGCCTCGCCGGCGCCTGTCAGGTCCGGGCCGGACGGCAGCTGCACGACGTAGGGAACCTCCCCGGGCAGGACGTAGCCGAGCCGCGTCCTGGCCTGGGCGGCGACCTCAGCAGGATCCGACAGCCGGGCGCGTTCCTTCGACAGCTCGTCCACCTCGGCGGCGAGCGCCTGCTGCTGCTTGGTCACGGCGGCGAGCTCCTGCCGCTGGGCGACGAAGTTGCGCAGCGGGACCGCGACAGTGAGTGCCAGCGCGCAGACCACGAGGGCCAGCACCGCTGCTCGACGCGTGGTGGACAGCCCGAGCATCCCCGTGGTTGCAGCAACCACACCGCGGGTGCGTGCCACCCGGTTCAGCTTGGGCTCCCTGTTCCGCCGCCGCGTCGCTCCCGTGCCGGCGCCGCGGCGAGGCGATGTGCGGGGAGTCCGTTCGCCCCGTACCCGGGTTCGTTCCTCGACCATCGCGCCGCCTCAGGCCTGCTTCACGGGCGACTCGCGCACGGGAACGGGGCGACTCGCGTGCACGTCAGGCTCCTGCCTCCGCCACCGTGAAGCGCGGGAAGGCGAGATCGCCCGCGTACCGGGCGGCGTCGCCGAGAGCTTCCTCGATGCGCAGGAGCTGGTTGTACTTCGCCACGCGCTCCGACCGTGCCGGCGCGCCCGCCTTGATCTGCCCGCAACCGGTGGCGACGGCCAGATCGGCGATCGTGGTGTCCTCGGTCTCGCCGGAGCGGTGGCTCATCATGCAGCGGTAGCCCGACGAGTGCGCGAGCGTGACGGCGTCGAGAGTCTCCGACAGCGTGCCGATCTGGTTGACCTTCACCAGCAGCGCGTTGGCCGCACCCCGGCTGATGCCCTCGTCGAGCCGCTCGGGGTTGGTGACGAACAGGTCGTCGCCCACGAGCTGCACGCGGTCGCCGAGCGCATCGGTGATCGCGACCCAGCCGTCCCAGTCGTCCTCCGCCAGTGGGTCCTCGATCGACACGAGTGGGTAGGCGGAGACCAGCTCGGAATAGATGGCGATGAGCTCCTGCGAGGAGAGCTTCTTGCCCTCGTAGGCGTAGACGCCGTCCGAGTGGAACTCGGTGGCCGCCACGTCGAGCGCGAGGGCGATGTCCCGGCCGAGCTTGTACCCGGTCTTCTCCACGGCCTCGGCGATGAGGTCGAGCGCCGCGCGCGTGCCCGGCAGGTCGGGCGCGAAGCCGCCCTCGTCGCCGAGCCCGGTGGCCAGGCCCTTGCTCTTCAGCACCGACTTGAGCGCCTGATAGACCTCCGCGCCCCAGCGCAGGGCCTCGCGGAAGGAGTCGGCCCCGACCGGCGCGATCATGAACTCCTGCACGTCGACGGAGCTGTCGGCGTGGGCGCCGCCGTTGATGATGTTCATCATCGGCACGGGAAGCACGTGGGCGTTCGGGCCGCCGACGTAACGGAACAGCTCGAGCCCGGCCGACTCGGCGGCCGCCTTGGCCACGGAGAGCGAGACGCCGAGCAGCGCGTTGGCGCCGAGGCGCGACTTGTCGGGCGTGCCGTCCAGGTCGACGAGCCGCTGGTCGACGAGCCGCTGGTCGACCGCCTCCATGCCGGTGAGCTCGGGGCCGATCTCGTCGAGCACCGCGGCCACGGCCTTCTCGACACCCTTGCCGCCGAACCGGAGCGGGTCGCCGTCGCGCAACTCGACCGCTTCGTGCTCACCTGTCGACGCCCCCGACGGGACGGCCGCGCGGGCCAGGGTCCCGTCGTCGAGCGCAACCTCGACCTCCACCGTGGGGTTGCCCCGCGAGTCGAGGATCTCGCGTGCGCCGACCTGCTCGATGACCGCCACCAGTGCTCCCGTCCGGGCTCGTTACGACGCCTGTGCGCGCTCAGCCAGGGCTGGGCGCGGTGTCCGGTGGCTCAGCGTAGTCGTGGAGGGTTCCCGATCGACGCAGGAACTCGCCACTGGGCGCAGCGTCCTCCGTAGTTCGCCCCTGCGTCCCATGTCAACCCCTCGCAGATCGCGTCCCGTACACCTAACGTAGGGACGACCATGACGAGCCAGCCCGCGTCCGACGGCCTGTTCGAATCTTTCCGCCGGGCAGAGATGTTGATCGCCCGGAGCCGTCCGCTGGACGCGCTGCAGGCGCTCGGCCCCGTGCTCGAGAGCCAACCCAACGACGCCTCGGTGCATCTGCTCGCCGGTCGCGCCTACCTCAACTCGGCCCAGCTGCACCGCGCCGAGGAGGCCTTCGCCCGCGTTCTCGACCTCGACCCGTCCGACCACTACGCCCGCTTCGCGCTCGGCAAGGCGCTGCAACGGCAGGGACGTCTCGCCGAGGCCCAGGCACAGCTGAAGATGGCGGCCGCCATGGACCCTCGCCCGGAGTACCAGGAGGCGCTGGGAGAGGTGCTCGCCCGCATCGCCGTGGAGGGCGCGGAACCGGCCTGACCCGAGGCGGTTCACGCTTCGAACAGCCCGCTGCCCCAGTAGTCCCCGTCCCGGGTCATGCCGGGCGGGCACACGAACAGGCCCGACGCGACGTGCTGGATGTACTCGTTGAGCGCGTCGTTCGCGCCCAGCTTGCGCTGCAGCGTGACGAACGTGGCCGGGTCGGACTGGAAGCTGATGAAGAACAGCCCGGCTTCGAGCCCACCGGTACTCGGGTCGATCCCGTCGTTGAAGGAGTATCCGCGGCGCAGGATCCGCAGGCCGTTGTTGTTCTCGAAGGCGGCCAGCCGGATGTGGGCGTCGTCCGGGATCACGTGCGTGCCGTCCGGGCCGGTCGCGGCGAAGTCGGGGGTGTCGAACTCATCGGTGCCCGTGAGCGGGGCGCCGGCCGACTTCGTCCGTCCGAAGACCGCCTGCTGGTCGGACAGGAGGTCGCGGTCCCAGTTCTCGACGAACATGCGGATCCGCCTGGCCACGAGATAGGTGCCGCCGCGCATCCACGCCTGGTCCGTCCCGTCGCCGATCCAGACGTGCTGGTCGAGTGCGGTCGTGTCGTCGCCCCGGATGTTGCGGGTGCCGTCCTTGAATCCCATGAGGTTGCGCGGGGTGGACTGGCCCGCGCCCGTCACGGAGGTGCGGCCGAAGCCGAGCTGGGTCCACCGGTTGACGACGGTGCCACGGCCGATCCTGGCCAGGTTGCGGATCGCGTGGAACGCCACCTGCGGGTCGTCGGCACAGGCCTGCACCGCGATGTCCCCGTTGCTGCGGGTGTTGTCCAGCAGCTCGCCCGGCAGCGCGGGCAGCGGCTGCAGCGCCGCCGGACGCCGGGCGGCCAGCCCGAACCGGTTGTCGAACAGCGACGGCCCGAACCCGATCGTCATGGTCAGGCGCGACGCCGTCAGCCCGTCGGCCTCGCCCGTGTCGGCGGGGGGAACGTCGGACGTGGCCGAGTCACCCGGCACGGGCGCGCCCCGGGTCATCGCCTCGGCCGCGGTCGTCCAGCTCTGCAACATCGAGACGAGGTCGGCACGCTCGGTGCTGGTGACGTCGAACGCCGCGAAGGCGAGCTGGTTCTGCACGTCCGTGCTGATCCCGGCCTGGTTGGCGCCGCGGAAGGCCACGGTGTCGGCAGCAGCGGACGCGGATGCCGCCGCCGAGATCGAGGTGCCCGCGATCGCAAGGCCGGCGCCGGCCACGCCCGCGCCGGCGAGGCTGCCGAGGAACCGACGTCGCGATAGTTCCGCCATGGCGCCTCAGACCACCTTCCCCGACACCTGGGACAGCGGCTCGGCCAGCGCGTTGACCGCATCCGCGAGCTGACGCCGCTGGTCCTGCGGGACGGTGCTGTAGTCGACGTAGGCGTTGCCCTGCTGGTACTTCGCGAGGCCGGACGTGACGTCGGTGAAGCGCGCCTCGAGCTGCTGCGCGAGCTGGGGGTCCTTCGCCGCGAGCGCGGGCTGGAGCAGCTCGAAGGCCTTGCGTGCACCGGCGATGTTGGCGGCGAAGTCCCACAGGTCGGTGTGCGAGTAGCGGTCCTCCTCGCCGGTCACCTTCGACGTCGACACCTCGTCGAGCAGGTCACTGGCACCGTTGGCGAGCTGGGCAGGCTGGTAGGTGGCGGTCGCAACGTTCTTCTGCAGGGTGGCGACGTCCGCGTCGAGCTTGTCGGCCATCGGCGTCATCCCGGCGAGCGACTTGTCCTCCCAGAGCGCCTTCTCGATGCGGTGGAACCCGGTCCACTGGGCGGGGTCGTCGACGTCGTTGACCCGCGCGTCGATGTCCGGGTCGAGATCGCCGAAGCTCTCGGCCACCGGCTCGATGCTCTCGTAGTGCGTGCGGGCCGGCGCGAACAGCGACTCCGCCTTGGGGATGTCGCCCGCCCGGACGGCGTCGTCGAACGCCTTCGTGGCCGGCACCAGCGCGGCGACCTCGGAGACGACGTAGTCGTGGTAGTCCTGCGTCGCCTTGGCGAGCGAGGTGTCGGCAGGCGCTGCCGGTGCGGCGCCCCCGCCCGTCACGGTGAACGTCGAGGTGTCCTGCGCGGCGCCGGGGCAGTACATCGTGTAGGTGCCCGGGTCCAGCCGGAGGGCGAAGTTCCCGTTGAGGCCCTCGGTGATGTTCTCCTTCTCCCCGAGGATCCTGCCGTTGCTCTGCAGCTCGGCCTCCGTCACCTTCGCCGTGCCGGCGTTCGTGACCGTGAACGTCACCGGGCCTGCCGCCACCGAGGCGGGCGCAGGCGCACAGCCCTGGTCGGACAGTGCGACCTTCACCTCGGTCTGCTGCTCTCCGCCCGGCGCGGCGCCCGAGTTGCCACTGCCTCCGCAGGCGGCGGCCAGCAGGCCGACCGAGAGCGCGGCCGCGACGGTGCCCAGCGCGCGCGGGCGAAACGATCTCATGAACATGCCATCCTTCGGCGACGAAAAGAGAGGGACGGGTGGATCGAGGCGATCATCCGCAGGGGGTTCACCCGCGGGTCGGCTCCGGCTCGGGGGTGGGCGCGGGCTCCGACGCCCGGCGCCGCGAGGCCGGTCCGCGCTGCGGCCAGAGCACGTGGACGAGCATCGGCACCGCGTAGACCAGCCAGATCACCGCCTCCACGATCGTGGGGAACGGCTGGATGCCGAGCACGCCGGTGAGCAGCGACGAGATCGGCGTGCCGGGCTGCACGAGCCACGAGAGGTCGGCTGCCTGCTGCTGACCGAAGTTGATCCAGCCCGCCTCGTGAGCGGTGTGTGCAGCGGTCATGAGCAAGCCTGCGGCGACGATGACGAGCACTGCACCCGTGATCCGGAAGAAGCGGGCCATGTTCAGCCGGACACCACCGCGGTAGATGCCGTAGCCGAGGACGACCGCGATGATCACGCCGAGCAGCGCGCCGCCGCCCGCTTCCAACGGGGAGGTGCTGGCCTGGAACGCCGCCAGCAGGAACACCACGGTCTCGAAGCCCTCTCGGAGCACCGCGAGGAAGGCCATCCCGACCAAGGCACCCGCCGAGCCTCGGGCCAGCGCGGCGGTGGCCGACGACTCGAGCTCCGCGCGCATGTGACGGGCGTGGCGCCGCATCCAGAGGATCATGTAGGTGACCATGGCGACGGCGAAGAGCCCGATGAGCGTCTCGAGCCCCTCCTGCGCCGCCTGCGGCAGGTCGGCGGTGAGGAGTTCGAGCGCGACCCCGACGGCCACGCAGATGAGCACGGCGATCCCGACGCCCACCCACACCTGACGCAGTGCGTCCCGACGACCCTGGTTGGCCAGGAAACCGGCGATGATCCCGACGATAAGTGCCGCCTCGAGACCTTCCCGAAGGCCAATCACAAAGGTCGCCAGCACAGCATCAACCCACTTTCGAAAGGGCGGGCAGGGGAACGATCGCAGGCTTGCCTATCCGGCGTTCAAGTTAGGTTGGCCTGAGCTGCCGTGTCAAACAGCGCGGCTTTCCGAGTAATTTGCACAAATTAATCGAATCACCGGAACAGGATCATCAGGATCGATCGCTCGGAGCGGCCATCGCAGAGCGCAGCCCGCGATGCAGCGCCGGCGCGGCAGCACGCCGCAGTCCGGCCCGGCGAACCGAGGCCGGCCTGTCGATCTCGGTCGTTCGTAACGATCGAGCATCGCGCCACCCCTAAATCGCCATGAAAAGGACTATTCGGGCTGGCCAGACGGCCCGACGCGGATCACGCTCCGCCGCACCTTTCCTCCCAGCTGTACTGAGGCTACCCTCGGCCCGATTGAGGCCAAGCTGGCCTAATAAGGCCGTGTGGAGAAGAGGATCCCATTGCTCGGGAACGCCCTGATCGGCCTCCGGGAAGGCCTCGAAGCCGCCCTGGTGGTGAGCATTCTCATTGCGTTCCTGGTGCGTACCGGGCGCCGGTCCGTTCTTCCGAAGGTGTGGCTCGGCGTCGCTATCGCGGTGGCCATCAGCGTCGGCGTCACACTCGCATTGACCCTTACACAGCAAGCTCTCACATTTCAGGCGCAGGAGGCGTTCGGCGGCGGCCTCTCGATCATCGCCGTCGGTTTCGTCACCTGGATGATCTTCTGGATGCGGCGGGCCGCCCGCTCCATCTCCGCCGAGCTCCGCGGGCGGCTGGAGAGCGCCATCCAGATGGGCTCCACCGCCGTCGTCGTCATGGCCGCGCTCGCGGTGGGCCGAGAGGGCCTCGAGACGGCGGTGTTCTTCTTCGCCGCGGCCCAGGCTGCGGGCGAGACCACCGAACCGCTCATCGGGTTCCTGCTCGGCATCGCCGTGTCGATCCTGCTCGCCTACCTCATCTACCGCGGCGCCGTCACGCTGAACATGGGCAAGTTCTTCACCGTCACCGGCGTGCTGCTGGTCTTCGTGGCGGCGGGGATCCTCGCCTACGGCATGCACGACCTGCAGGAGGCCGCCATCCTCCCCGGGCTCGACACGCTCGCGTTCGACGTCAGCGCGGCCGTTCCGCCGGACTCCTGGTACGGCACCTTGCTCAAGGGGATCTTCAACTTCTCGCCCCAGACCACCGTGCTCGAGGCGATCGTCTGGGTCGCCTACGTGGCCGTCGTCCTCACCCTGTTCGTGCTGCCGCAGCGCAGCGCCCGGCCTGTCGCGTCAGCCCCCACCACATCGTGACCGTTCTTCGTGATCGCCCCCCTTTCGATCGTCTAGGAGCATGATGTCCCGCAGAGCTCGCGCCGGGCTCCCCGTGGCCGCCCTCGCGGTGGCCGCCCTCGCCGGCTGCACCAGCACGGCACCGGCCCCCACCACCGGCGGCGCGGCTGCCGGCGGCCCCATCCCCGTCCGGGCCGCGGACGACGCCTGCGAGGTGGGCGGCGCCGAGGCACCCGCGGGCACCATCACGTTCGCCGTGAACAACACGGGGAGCAAGGTCACCGAGTTCTACCTGTACGGCACGGGCGACCGGATCATGGGCGAGGTCGAGAACATCGGTCCGGGCCTCACCAGGCAACTCATCGTCGAGGTGCCCGACGGCGGCACGTACACCACGGCGTGCAAGCCGGGCATGGTCGGCGACGGCATCCGGGCACCCTTCACCGTCACCGGCACGGCCGCGCGCTCCGTGGACGAGAACACGAAGCTCGCCGAGGCCACCGCCGGCTACAAGCGCTACGTCACCTCGCAGATCGACGCGCTGGTCCCGAAGACGCAAGAGTTCGCCGACGCCGTCAAGCGCCAGGACGTCGAGGGCGCCAAGGCGCTGTTCCCGGTGTCGCGCACCTACTGGGAGCGCATCGAGCCCGTGGCGGAGTCCTTCGGCGACATCGACCCGAAGATCGACGGCCGCGAGGACGACGAGCGCGACCCCGGCGTCGCGTTCACCGGCTACCACCGCCTGGAGAAGGACCTCTGGGTCGACGGCCTGCAGCCCGACTCGCCGGCGATCGCCGACCAGCTGATGGCCGACATCAAGGACCTGCAGAGCCGCGTGACCACCGTCGAGCTCACGCCGGTGCAGCTCGCCAACGGGGCGAAGGAACTGCTCGACGAGGTCGCCACCGGCAAGATCACCGGCGAGGAGGACCGCTACTCGCACACCGACCTGTGGGACTTCAAGGCCAACGTCGAGGGTTCGCAAGGGGCCGTCGCCGCACTGCGCCCGGTGCTCGACGACAAGGACCCGACCCTCGGCCCGACGCTCGACGAACGCTTCGCCGCCGTCGACACCCTGCTCGAGGGATACCGCGCGGGCGACGGGTTCGTGCTCTACACGCAGCTCACGCCGGACGACACGCGCAAGATGTCCGAGGCCGTCGACGCGCTGGGTGAGCCGGTGAGCCAGGTCGCCGGGGTCGTCACGTCGTGAGCCCGATCTCGCGACGCCGGCTGCTCGGCTGGACGGGCGCCGGGGCCGCGCTGGCCGGGGTCGGCGCGGCCACCGGCTTCGCTGTCGGCTCGACCGGCGGCGGGACCGACGCCCCCGCGAGCCCCGGCGTGGTGCCGTTCCGCGGCGATCACCAGGCCGGGATCATCACGCCCGCGCAGGACCGGCTGCACTTCGTCGCACTCGACGTCACCGCTGACGACCGCGACCGGCTGCGGGCGCTGCTCCAGAAGTGGACCACCGCGGCGGAGCGGATGACGGCGGGCGCCGAGGCCGCGCCGGGCGGCGCGGTCAACCTGAACCCGCAGGCCCCGCCGTCCGACACCGGCGAGGCGCTCGGGCTGCCCGCCTCGTCGCTGACACTGACGTTCGGGGTGGGCGCGTCGTTGTTCGAGAAGGACGGCGTCGACCGCTTCGGGCTGGCGGCGCAGCGTCCCCCGGGCCTCGCGGAGCTGCCGAGCTTCACCGGCGACCAGATCGACCCCGCCCTCTCCGGCGGCGACCTGTGCATCCAGGCGTGTTCCGACGATCCGCAGGTGGCGGTGCACGCGGTGCGCAACCTCGTCCGGATGGGCTTCGGCACCACCTCGGTGCGCTGGTCGCAGCTGGGGTTCGGGCGCACCTCGTCCACGTCCACGGAGCAGGCGACCCCGCGCAACCTCTTCGGCTTCAAGGACGGCACCCGCAACCTCAAGGCCGAGGACTCTGCCGCCCTCGAGCAGCAGTTGTGGGTACAGCCCGGCGACGGACCGGCGTGGCTCGAGGGCGGCTCGTACCTGGTGTCCCGCCGGATCCGCATGCACATCGAGATCTGGGACCGCACGTCGCTCGCCGAGCAGGAGGTGATCATCGGGCGGACGAAGGGCGAGGGCGCGCCGCTCGGGGCGGCCGCGGAGTTCGACCCGATCGACTTCGGCGCCACCGGGCCCGACGGACAGCCGCGCATCCCGGCGGACGCACACATCCGTCTCGCCTCAGCGGAGTCGCTGGGGGGCACGAAGATCCTGCGGCGGGGCTACAACTTCGTCGACGGCAGCGACGGGCAGGGGCACCTCGACGCCGGCCTGTTCTTCCTCGCGTTCATGCGCGACCCGCAGGCCCAGTTCGTGCCGATGCAGAGGGCGCTCGCCAAGTCGGACGTGATGATGGAGTACATCGAGCACACGAGCTCGGCCGTGTTCGCGTGCCCGGCCGGGCTGGGCGAGGGTGACTACTGGGGGCGCAGCCTGCTGGAGCCCTGATCTCCGCAGCAGACGTTCGAGCGGCCGGCATCCCGCTTCAACTGGAGTTCAGCTCGCGTCATCACCGCATGAGCGCCGACGTCGATCATCGCGACGAAGGTCCGGTGCATGGTTCTGAACCGACACGCACCGTCCCGAAATTACGGCAATGAGTGAGAACTCGGACTCCTCCGGCGCGCCCACCCGGATGACCCGCCGTCGGCTGCTCGGCTCGGCAGCGGCGGCCGGTGGGCTCGCGGCCGCCGGACTCGTTCTGCCCCGGAACGTCCAGCGGGCGCTGGCGGCACCAGAGCCCACGAACCGACGACTCGACGACATCCGCCACGTCGTGATGCTCATGCAGGAGAACCGCAGCTTCGACCATTACTTCGGGATGCTCGCGGGAGTCCGCGGGTTCAGCGACCCGAACGCGATGAAGATCGCGGGTGGTCGCTCGGTCTTCGAGCAGCCCGACCCGGGTAACACCGACGGCTACCTGATGCCCTACCGGCTCGACACACGCACCACGGCCGCGCAGGCGATCCCGTCGATGAGCCACGAGTGGACCGTCCAGCACCAGGCGCTGAACGGCGGCAAGAACGACAACTGGTTGCCGGCGCACCGGGCCTCCGACGGCGACACCACGGGTGCGTTCACCATGGGCTACTTCACCCGCGAGGACATTCCCTTCCAGTACGCCCTGGCCGAGGCGTTCACCGTTCTCGACGGGTACCACTGCTCCGTGCTGGGACCCACAGGACCGAACCGGCACATGTGGATGGCGGGCACCATCGACCCGAACGGCGAGGCCGGGGGGCCGTCCCTCACGACCTCCGCTCCCAACGCGGCCTACTCGTTCACGACCTACCCCGAGCGGCTCACCAAGGCCGGGGTGTCGTGGCGGATCTACCACGACCCCGGCTCGACCACGGGTCTGCCGTCGATCCAGCACATCAAGCAGTACTACGAGGCGAAGAAGGGCTCCGACCTCTACGAACACGCGATGGCCCCCACCCCGGTCGGCCAGTTCGAGTACGACGCGATGAACGACAAGCTGCCCACCGTGAGCTGGATCCTGCCGCCGTCGGACTTCGACGAGCACCCGGCACACCTGCCGGCGGCCGGCGCCACCTTCGTGGCCGCCAAGATCGATGCGATCGCGGCCAATCCCGAGGTGTGGGCGAAGACCGTGTTCATCCTGTCCTACGACGAGAACGACGGGATGTTCGATCACGTCGTGCCGCCCACCCCGCCTCACGGCACGCCGGACGAGTACGTGACCAAGACGTCGGTGACGGGCGTGGACGGCGGCAACCTTCCGGTCGGGCTCGGCTTCCGGGTACCCGCGGTGGTCGTCTCCCCGTGGACCGTGGGCGGCTGGGTCAGCTCGGAAACGTTCGACCACACCTCGCAGCTGCTGCTGCTCGAACGGCTCACCGGAGTCGTCGAGACGAACATCAGCGTGTGGCGGCGCAAGAAGGTCGGCGACCTGACATCCGTCTTCCGCTTCGACAGCACGGAGAAGCCACCGACGCTCCCCAGCACCACGGGTCGGTACAACCTGGCCCGATACGAGGCGAAGCGGCTGTCCATGCCCGCCCCGCCGATCGGTAAGCAGCGCATGCCCGACCAGGAACGAGGAGACCGTCGGCAGGTGCCATAGGCCGCGGCGGATTCACCGGGTGGACGAGCGGCGCGTTCGCACCGACCTGCCGTTCGTGCAGGTCAGGCCGTGCTCACGGCGCGACAGCTCCCGCATACCGGTCGGCCGCGGCCCACACCAGCCGCGCGTAGGAGACCGACCGGTTGTAGGTCATCACCCCGGCCCACCAGCCCGCGCCGCTCGCGGTGTCGCGCCCGCCGGCGCAGAGGTAGGCGGCTGCGCCCGCGGCGGCGTCGTCGATCTGGAACGGGTCGCGCACGCCGTCGCCGTTGCCGTCGGCGCCGTAGCGATCCCAGGTGGTGGGCAGGAACTGCATCGGGCCGACTGCGCGGTCGTAGGTGGTGTCGCCGTCGAGACGGCCGCCGTCGGTGTCGCGGATCTCCCGCACACCCTGGGATCCGTCGAGCGGCACCCCGATGATCGCGGGCCTGGACATGCCGTCGGGGTCGAGGTTGGCGCGGCCGAGCTGGCCGTGGTCGGACTCGACACGACCGATGGCCGCGAGCGTGGTCCAGGAGAGCCGGCAGGCCGGCGTCTTGGCCCGCTCCTCCATCTCGGCCTCCGCATAAGCGCGCAGCGCGCGGGCGGGGACACCGCTGCGCGCCGCCGTGTGCGAAGACCAGGCCGCGAGGTCGAGACCGGCCGCGAGGGCCGGGGGCTGCGGCACGGGCGTGCCCTGGCCGACGTCTGCCGGCCGCAGTCCGTCGCCACGCCGGGCACCCTGCCCGTCGTCGTCGATCGCCGCGATCCCGGTCAGTACCACCGCGACGAGCCCGACACCCGCCAGAACGAACGCGATGACGATCGCGGCGCTGCGCCGACGGGGAGCACGGGGAGCTTTCCGCACGGCCACTCGATCAGGTTAGCCAGACCGGGCGCTCGCTGATCATGACGATTCTCGGCGAATCCGCGATCAGCTTCCCTGGCGCGGCCAGTGGCGCCGCCACGCCGCCGCGTCGAGGGCGTGCGGATCCTCGCCGTCGGCCGCCGCGTTGCGCTCGGCGATCCGGACGTGATCGACGAACCGCCGGGCCGCCGCACGCAGCTCGGCCTCGGGATCGATGCCGGCGAGCTTCGCCGAGGCAGCGGCCGCGAACAGCTGCTCCCCCACGCCCCGGCCGGCAGGCAGCAGCTCGGGAGGCAGCCCGGCGCGGGCGGTGCGACTGGTCAGCTTCGCCGCGAGCGCGGCAGCAGGCTGCCCGAGGGGCACTCCGTCCACACTGGACTCCCGCTGCTTCTCCGCGCGCTTGAGCTCCTCCCAGCGGTGCTCCTGGCGCTGGGCCGAGTCGATCTGCTCGGTGCCGGCGAACACGTGCGGATGCCGCCCGACGAGCTTGGCCACGAGGTCGGTGGCCACGTCGTCGATGTCGAACGGCGCGCCCACCTCGGTGGGGTCGGACTCGGCGGCGATGCGGGCGTGGAACAGCACCTGCAGGAGCACGTCGCCGAGCTCCTCGCGCATCGCGTCGCGGTCGTGGTCCTCGATCGCCTCGTAAAGCTCGTAGCACTCCTCGACGAGGTACTGCAGCAGGGAAGCGTGGGTCTGCTCGGCGTCCCACGGGCAGCCGCCGGGCGAACGCAGCCGATCCATCACGGCCACGGCGTCGAGCAGCGCGGCACCGGGCGGCTCCGGCGCTCTGACCACAGTGTCGGCCGACGGGATCGTGGGGTGCTCCTGATCGGTGGTGAGCAGGACCCCACCGTCCGGGACGTCCTCGCCGCGGGACGCTCCTGCGGCGGCGACCACCTCGTCCGGGACCGTCCGATCAGCGACGACGAGCGCTGCGTCCCGCAGTGCGGGCAACGCGGCTGCGGGCACGGCGTGCGGCGCGCGAACGGAGAGGACGACGACGGTGCGCGACGCCACCGCTCAGCCCACTGTGGCGGTGCCGGGAGCGGGGGCGGGCGCGGCCACCGGTGGCAGGACCATGCCCGTCTGCTGCCCGTCGGCGACGACACGGAGCTGGATCGGGTCCCAGACCCCGTACCGCGGGTTCACGCGGACGCCCAGCTTCTCGGCGTCCGGCTGGAGCAGCCGCTCGCCGATGGTGGTGAGCTGTGCCTGGCTCATGTTGTTGACCGCGGCAGGGTCGGACGGGGCGTTGGTGCTCCGCTCGGTGACCTTGAACACGATCCAGGTGCTTTCCTGCGGGCTGGGCTGGAAGGCGACCACCCCGCCCACGGGAACGCCGAACAGCACGCTGCCCGCCTCGTTCGGGTTGGTGGCGGCCTGCACGGTGGTGCCCCGCTCGGCAACCCGGGGATCGGTGAACAGCGCGTCGGCCGCGGGGCCTCCGTGCTGCAACGTCTGCGCCTTCGCCTCGGCGTCGGCGCGGGACGTGGCCGCCACCAGGTCGACCGTGACCGCGAGCCCGGCCACCGAGCGCTTCGCGAGCTCCGCTGCGATGAGGTCGTCGCGCACCCGCTGGCGGAGTGTCGCGTGGTCGTAGAGCGAGCCGTCGACGATCGCGTCGACTCCACCGCTGCCGGCGAGCTCGGCGTCGATCTGGGCGTCGGTGACGACGACCCGGTCCGCGGCGGCCCGCCGCTGGAGCAGGTCGTGAATCACCTCGCGGGTGACGATGCTGCGAGACAGGTCGGCGGTGGTGCCGCCCTGGGCCGTGATCCGGGCGATCTGGTCGGTCTTGCTCAGCGCCACGTCGAGCTGCGACTGGACGCGCGTGAGTGGCACCGCGTCGGCGCCGATGATCACCGCCGATCCCGCCTGATCAGGACCGCTGCACCCACCGATCACCGCGCCCAGGACCGCTACGGCCGCTGCGACGCGCCCTACCTGCATGCGCACCGCCACACTCTTTCACGGCCGTCTCACCCGTCCACCGGCGCCCGTGCGTTACGCGGGACATCGCCGACCGGGCCGTCACGCTCAGAGGTCGGCCTGCACCACGAGCGTGCGGCACATCTTGTCGGCGAAGGTCTGCTTCTGCTCGTCCCACAGCGGCCACGCGTACCCGAGAAGGAAGGGGATCGCGTCGAACAGGTGGGCGATCTGGCGACCGACGGCACGCCGGAACCCGACGGGCTTCCCGGTCGCCGCGCCGACGAGCCGCACCCCGAGCGCGCGCTTGCCGAGGCTCTGCCCCGTGCGGCCCTGGCAGTACCCGCTGTTCCACAGCACGAAGACGACGGCCACCACGGCCGAGATCGCGTAGACGACCAGCGCCAGGGTGCGGTCGCGGGGGATCAGCGCGGCGATCAGCACGGTGAAGAGCAGACCCATCGGTATGCCGACGTCGATGAGGAAACCACCGACCCGCTGCCCGTAGGTGGCGGGCACGGGCACGTACTGCGCCCGCTGTGACGGCTGGGCCGCGAGGGGAACGGACAACGCAACGCTCCGGGGGATCAGGCCCACCCCAGGGCCGATCCCGGGTGAGCTTCTGCTGGAACCTCTCCCTGGACCCGGACAGTGTTACGAATTCGGCCCGACTCGTACCCGACCGTGCAACACCCGGTCGGGTACGAGTGCCGGCTCAGACGGGCGCAGGCACCCTGGTCGGGGCCAGTACATCGCGCAGCAGAGTGGTGCACCAGTCCAGAAGCTCGGCATCGCGCAGCGGCGTCCCGCCGATCCGGCCGCTCTCCATCGGCCGCGGCACGACCACGGCCCGCGTGGCAGCCCGGTACGTCGCCTTCGGGTGCAGCCGCTTGAGCCGCAGCTGGGCCGAGTCGGGCAGATCGACCGGGCCGATCCGGATGCCGTTGCCCCCCACCGCCACCTCGGCGACGCCGAGCGTGCGGCAGGTCTGGCGGAACGCGGCGACGGCGAGCAGGTTGCGCACCGGCACGGGCGGCTCGCCGTAGCGGTCGGTGAGCTCCTCGACGATCGCCTCCAGAGCGGCGGCGTCGCCCGCCTCGGCGATCTTGCGGTAGACCTCCAGCCGCAGCCGCTCCCCCGTGACGTAGTCGTGGGGGACGTGCGCGTCGATCGGGAGGTCGACCCGCACCTCCGCGAGCTGCTCTTCCTCCTCGCCGTCGCCCGCGCCTGCCGCCTGCCGGAAGGCGGCCACGGCCTCGCCGACGAGCCGGATGTAGAGATCGAACCCGACGCCCGCGATGTGGCCGCTCTGCTCCGCGCCCAGGATGTTGCCCGCACCGCGGATCTCGAGGTCCTTCATCGCCACGGCGGCGCCCGCGCCGAGCTCCGAGTGCTGGGCGATCGTCGCGAGCCGGTCGTGGGCGGTCTCGGTGAGCGGGTGCTCGGGCGGGAAGAGGAAGTACGCGTACCCACGTTCGCGCCCGCGGCCCACCCGGCCACGCAGCTGGTGCAGCTGCGAGAGACCCAACGTGTCGGACCGCTCGACGATCAGCGTGTTGGCGTTGGAGATGTCCAGGCCGTTCTCCACGATCGTCGTGCAGACGAGAACGTCGAACTCGTTGTGCCAGAACCCGTTGACCGTGCGTTCGAGCAGGTCCTCGTTCATCTGGCCGTGCGCGATCGCCACCCGCGCCTCGGGCACGAGCTCGCGGATCCGCCGCGCCGCACGGTCGATCGTCGACACGCGGTTGTGCACGTAGAACACCTGGCCGTCGCGCAGCAGCTCACGCCGGACCGAGGCGGCGACCTGCTTCTCGTCGTAGGCGCCGACGTAGGTGAGCGTGGGGTGACGGTCCTCGGGCGGTGTGGCGATCGTGGACATCTCGCGGATGCCGGCGAGGCTCATCTCCAGCGTCCGTGGGATCGGCGTCGCACTCAGCGTGAGGACGTCGACGTGCGTGCGGAGCGCGGTGATGTGCTCCTTGTGCTCCACACCGAAGCGCTGCTCCTCGTCGACGATCACGAGGCCGAGGTCCTTCCACCGGACGCCGGTCTGCAGCAGCCGGTGGGTGCCGACCACGATGTCGACGGTGCCCTCGGCGAGGCCCTCCACGGTCTGCTTGGCCTCGGCGGGGTCGGTGAAGCGGGAGAGTCCCTTCACGGTGACGGGGAAGGCGCGCATCCGGTCGGAGAACGTCTGCAGGTGCTGGGTGGCCAGCAGCGTGGTGGGCACGAGCACCGCCACCTGCTTGCCGTCCTGCACGGCCTTGAACGCCGCGCGCACCGCGATCTCGGTCTTGCCGAAGCCCACGTCACCGGAGATCACACGGTCCATCGGGACCGGGCGCTCCATGTCCTGCTTGACCTCCTCGATCGCGGCGAGCTGGTCGGGCGTCTCGGTGAACGGGAAGGCGTCCTCCAGCTCGCGCTGCCACGGGGTGTCCTTGGCGAACGCGTGGCCGGGCGAGGACTGGCGGGCGGCGTAGAGCTGCACCAGCTGTGCCGCGATCTGACGGACGGCCTTGCGGGCGCGGCCCTTCGTCTTGGCCCAGTCGCCACCGCCGAGCTTGTTGAGCGTGGGCACTTCACCACCGACGTAGCGGCTGATCTCGTCGAGCGCGTCGGTGGGGACGAAGAGCCGGTCGGCGGGCTGGCCCCGCTTGGACGACGCGTACTCCAGCACCAGGTACTCGCGGGTGGCACCGCTGACCGTGCGCTCGCGCATCTCGACGAACTTGCCGATGCCGTGCTGCGAGTGCACGACGTAGTCGCCGGGCTGCAGCGTCACCAGGTCGACGGCGTTACGCCGCTTCGACGCGAGCTTGCGCGGCTCGGTGCCCGCCGCCCGGTTACCCGTGAGGTCGGCCTCGGTCAGCACGACGAGCGCGCTGGCCGTGGCCGTGAAGCCCTCCGTCAGCCGCCCGCAGGTGACCGTGACCAGGCCCTTCTCGGGCGGCTCCGTCAGCCGGTCCACGAGCGTGGCCGGCACGTCCGCCTCACGCAGCTGCTCCAGCGAACGCTGCGCGGTGCCCTGGCCACCGACGACGAGCACAGCGGTGCCACCGGCGGTGACGTGGGCGCGCAGGTCGACCAGCGCCCGGTCCGTGTCGCCGCGGTAGGACTCCACCTCGTGCACGGCCGGGGCGAGGGCGTCCTCGCGCCCGCTCAGCAGCGGGCTCAGCGTGAGCACCGGCCGTCCCGTGGCGGCGGCGTGGTCGAGCACCTCGTCCAGGTCGCGGTAGGCAGACGCTCCGACGTCGATCGGCGCGGCCCCGCCCGTGCCGGCCGCGAACCAGCTCGCCTCGAGGAACTCGTGCCCCGTACGGACGAGGTCGGCGCTGCGGGTGCGGATCCGCTCGGGGTCGGCGAGCAGTACCGGCGACCCCGCGGGCAGCAGGTCGGTAAGCAGCTCCAGCTCGCCACCGACCAGCGCCGGAACGAGCGACTCCATGCCCTCCGAGGGGATGCCCTCGGCCAGGTGCTCCAGCAGCTCGCGCAGCGGCGGGTTGTTCTCGTGGGTGCGCGCGAGCTCCGCGGCTCGGGCGCGCACCGGCTCGGTGAGCAGCAGCTCCCGGCAGCCCGGCGCCACCAGCTCCGCGACGGCAGCGACCGAGCGCTGGTCGGCGACGGCGAAGTAGCGCAGCTCGCTCACCTCGTCGCCCCAGAACTCGACGCGGACGGGGTGCTCGGCCGTGGGAGGGAAGACGTCGATGATGCCACCGCGCACCGCGAACTCGCCGCGAGCGGTCACCATCTCGACGCGGGTGTAGGCCAGCTCCACGAGCCGGACGAGCAGCGCGTTGAAGTCGGCGGTGTCCCCCACTCGCAGCTGGACGGGGTCGAGCCTGCCCAGGCCCGGCGCGATCGGCTGGATGAGGCTGCGCGCGGCGGTGACCAGCACACGCGGCGCGGTCTCGGGGCGGGCCAGCTTGCGGAAGAGCGACAACCGCCGTCCGACGGTGTCGGGGCGCGGGGAGAGCCGCTCGTGCGGCAGCGTCTCCCAGGACGGGAGGACGGCCACGTCGTCGCGCCCGAGCAGGTCGGCGGCAGCGGCGCCGAGGTCCTCGGCCTCCCGGTCGGTGGCGGTGACGGCCAGAACGGTGCGCCCGGCGCCGCCGTCGTCCACCGGTGAGCCGAATGCGGCGGCGAGGATCGGACGAAGCGCGGACGGTCCTTCGATCCGCAGCGCGGGCATCTCGCCCACCACGGGTCGCACGTTGCGCGCCGCATCGAGGACAGCGCGCAGATCGGGGTCGGAAAGGGAGGAATGAAGCAGACCGGAGAGCATGGCCACGGTTCGAGATACCCCTCGCATGGCAGGAGCTGGGCAGCACAGACAGACCCCTACCCGGGACTGGCGCCCGGTGGGGCCTCGGCTTCCAGGCTACGCCCGGGACCGGGCACGCCCGCCCGGGGTCGGGATCCGCGTCAGGCCCGGGGGAAGCTGACGACCACCCGGTCCAGCGGGTACTGGTCGCGGTGTGCGCCGTCGCTCGGCGTGGGCTGCACCGGAAGGGGCTGGGTGGTGTTCTCCAGCTGGTCGAGAGCCTGGGTCGAGGCGATCTGCCCGGTGACGGTGAAGGAGTCGATGACGTAGGGGACGCCCTCCGACTCCACCGGCGACGCCCCGTCCATCACGTGGAAGTGCAGGTGCGGTACCGAGCTGTTGCCGCTGTTGCCGACCAGGCCGATCGGGTCCCCTCGCGCGATCCGCTGCCCCTCCTCGACGCGCAGCGAGCCCGCCTGCATATGCGCGTAGAGCATGTAGAGGCCGTCCTCGATCGCCACGATCACGCTGTTGCCGTCGGCCTTGTCGAGGCTGATGCCCGCCGGGAGCTCGCCCGGCTCCTGGTCGGGAAGGCCGTCGATGACCTTGACGACGGTGCCGTCCGTGGCAGCGATCGCCTGCTTCCCGTAGATCGTGTAGTCGGAGGGGTCATCCGGGTCGTCCCCGGTGACGGTCCGGCCTCGCGCGTCGAGTTGCTCCCAGTCCACCGCGAAGCGCTGGGCGAACCAGAACCCGTTGTCGACCGACAGCCCGGCCCGGCGATGACGCACCGAATCGCAGCAGCTGTCGGCCGCGATGTAACCGGACCCCGGGACGAGCGGCGGCCCCAGCACCGGCACCGTCGCGTCGCTCACCGTCACCGCCACCGACTTCGACGTCACGCCCTCCGGCGGGAACCCGGGCGCCGTCACCGTCACCCGGTTCTCGAGCCGATCGGGGATCTCGGCACGCGTGGCGAACTCCAGCGTCATGAAGAGCATCGCGATCTGACCGTCGCCGATCCCGGTGACGCCCGACCGTGCGCTCGGCAGGGCGAGAGCGGGCGGGATCTGGGCCGTGTCGAGCGTGTAGAGCACCACACCCGCCGGGCTGCGCACCTCGACCCGGGTGGGCGTGAGCATCAGCGACGTCATGTTGCGCAGGTTCAGCTCGTAGGTGGCGATGAACTTCCCATTCGAGGCGGCGAACGGGATCGTCGGCTCGAACGTCGAGACGATCAGCGGCGACAGCGCGGTGGGAAACTCCGAGCCACGCAGCTCGCCCGTGATCGGGCTGTGGCCGCGCTGCATCGGGACGCGCGGGGGAGGCGCTGTGCACGCCGCAATCAGCACGAGACCCAGCGCAAGCAGCGCCGTCGATCGCCGCGACGTCACGGGTGCACCCCTCCCACCAGCACACACTCGTGATGACCAGCCCGAATGTGAGCAGCGGCGCCCGACCCTCACCCGATCGGTCCCCCACATGCGCGTTCACCCATCGGCACGAGCGGCACTCCCGTCCGGCCCTGTCGGACGGGAGTGCCGCGCGTACGAGGTGGCCGTCAGGGGCGGGGCGGCAGCTCCGGGCGGCGGCGGCTCGGCCGGGTGGCCACGTCGGGCGGACGCACCGCGGGCTGCTCGGCCAGCGCCTCCAGCGCCATGTCGACGGCCCGCTCCAGCTGGGGATCACGCCCGGCCACCCAGTCCTGCGGCGCGATCACCACCTCCACGTCGGGGTCGACGCCGTAGTTCTCGACGTTCCAGTTCGTGTCGTCGAACCAGAACGCGTACCGCGGCTGCGTCACGCGCGTGCCGTCGACCAGCCCGTAGCGCCCGTCGATGCCGATCACGCCACCCCAGGTACGCACGCCGACAACCGGGCCGATGCCGAGCCGCTTGATCGCCGCGGTGACGATGTCGCCGTCCGAGCCGGACAGCTCGTCGGCCAGGGCGACGACGGGGCCGCGCGGGGCGTCCTCGGGGTAGGTCGTGGGCTGGCGATGCCGCGCCAGGTCCCAGCCGATCACCTTGCGCGCCAGCTTCTCCACCACCAGCTGCGACGTGTGCCCGCCGCTGTTGCCGCGGACGTCGAGGATCAGGCCCTCCCGGCTGGTCTCGCGGCTCAGGTCCCGGTGCAGCTGCGCCCAGCCCGGCGCCATCATGTCGGGCACATGCAGGTAGCCGAGCCTGCCCTCGGACCGGTCGGCCACGAACGCCCGGCGGCCGGCCACCCAGTCCTGGTAGCGCAGCGACGTCTCGGACGACAGCGGCTTGACCACGACCCGGCGCACCGTGCCCGCGTCATCGCGGTCCGGCCCGGAGCGGACGGTGAGCTCCACCAGCTCGTCGGCCCGCGACACGAGCAGCGGCGCAGGTCCGTATGCAGGGTCGACCGGCTTGCCGCCGACCTCGAGGATCACGTCGCCGGGGCGGACGTCGACACCCGGCCCGGAGAGCGGGCTCCTGGCAGCGGGGGCCGACGTCTCCGGGGGCAGCACGCGCACCACGCGCCACCCGTCGTCGGTGGGCTCCAGGTCGGCGCCGAGCAGCCCAGGCTGCCCCGAGTAGTCGCCCGCCGCGCGTCCGGACACGTAGGCGTGCGACGTGCCGAGCTCGCCCTGCAGCTCCCACAGCAGGTCGACGAGGTCGTCGTGGCTGCCGACGGCGTCGACGAGCGGCCGATACCGGGCCATCTCCTCGGCCCAGTCCACGCCGGCCATGTCCGGCGCCCAGAAGTGGTCGCGCATCAGCCTGCCGGCCTCGTCGAACATCTGCCGCCACTCTGCGGTGGGGTCGACAGTGACGACGATCCGGCGGGTGTCGATCTCGAACTCGTCGGCGTCGCCCTCACCGGGCGTCGAGGAGTTCGGGCGGTCGGTCCGCAGCACACGCAGCGTGCCACCGTCCCGGACGACGAGCCGCGTGCCGTCGCCGCTCACGGCGAAGCCGCTGATCGGGTCGGCGATCACGTCGAGCTTGCGGCGCACCAGGTCGTAGCGCTCCAGCACCGGCCGTTCGGCCTTCTGGTCGGTGCCCGCGCGGGTGTCGCCGAGCACGCCGGAGACGGGGACCCGGTACCAGAGCAGGCAGTCCTTCCCCGCTTGCATCCCGCTGTAGCGCGCCGCGACGACGGGCACGGGCACCACTCGGTCGGCCAGCCCCTCGACGTCCACCACCACCTCGGGCGGGGTGTCGTCCTTCTTCTTCTCCGGCTTGGCCTTGCTCTCGGCGGCGGCGTCCGGCTCGGCCGACGGGTCCGTAGCCGCCGGCGCGGGCAGGTCCGACGGCCCCTCCTCCCCCGGCGAGACCGGACGCCCGTCAGGACTCGCCCCGAACGGGGAGGGCGTGCGGGCGGCCAGCGGAACCAGGAACGGACGCCACGACGCCGGGAAGGTGAGGTCGAAGGAGTGCTCGTCGTAGATCGGGTCGAAGCTGCGGCGTGACAGGAAGGCCAGGTACTTGCCGTCGGAGGTGAACGTCGGATCCATGTCCACGAACCGCGGCTCGGTGACGGCCACGAGCGTGTCGTCGGCGAGCCGGGCCATCATGATCCGCGTCAGGCCGGACTCGACCGGGTCGCGATAGGCCAGCCAGGCGCTGTCGGGCGACCAGCAGAGATCACTGATCTCCCCGTCGGCTCCTCGCGCCAGTTCACGCAGCTCACCTTCGCGGTCGCCGGTGAGCTCCAGCACCAGGAGCCGCCCGTCGTGCGCGGCCAGCGCCACCTTCGACCCGTCGGGGGCCGCGGCCAGCGCCAGCACGCGACCGACCTCGCCGACCCCGTGACGGCGCAGCGGTGCCGCCCCATCGGCACGCTCGTCGAGCGGGGCCACGCAGACGGCGTCCTCGCCTTCGACGTCGTCCACCCACACCACGCGGTCATCGCCGAGCGGCCACGCCAGCCGGGCCCGGGCACCCGGTTCCGCGAGGAGCGTGCGGGCGGGCCCGTCGCGGTGGGTGAGCCGGTGGACGGTGCCGCGCACCAGCGCGATGCTCGTGCGACCGGTGCGGTCGGGCGCGGCCGACGTGAGCTCGTCGGCGGCGCGGATGCGGAGCGGTTCGCGGGCCGTGCGCGGGCCACCGAGTCGCACGTCGAGGCGCCGGGGCTCGGCGGCGTCGTCGAGCGAGTCGAGGATCCAGAGCTCGCCCGCCGACTCGAACACGACCCGCTCGCCGTCGGTGCTCGCGTGCCGCACATAGAACGGCGGCGCATCGGGGCCGCCGTGGTCGGTGTGGCGCCGCAACCCGGATCCGTCCGCACCGAGCGAGTAGATGTTGCCCCAGCCCTCGTGGTCGCAGATGAAGGCGATGCGCCTCCCGTCGCCGGAGCCGACGAGCATCGGGGCCGCCATCTGCCCGTCGAGATCGGCCGCGAGCCGCACGAACTGCCCGGACCCGGTCGCGTCCCACCACAGCTTGCCGGCCGTGCCGCCCCGGTACCGCTTCCACCAGGCCATGTCCCGCGACAAGACGCTGGTGACGATCACGATCGGGCTGCCGTCCGCGACCAGTGCGACGTCGGAGACCGGTCCGAGGTCGAGCCGGCGCGGCGTGCCACCGCCCGGCGGGATCGCGTAGGCCCAACCCCGCCGGGACGCCTGCCCCACCGTGCTCACGGCGAGCACATCTCCGTCGGGCGTCCACCCGACCACGTGCGCACGTGGGTCGGCCCAGTAGGACAGCCTGCGCGCGCCGCCACCGTCGATGTCGCTGACGAACACCTCGGGCGCCCCGTCCCGCCAGGATGTCCACGCAACCCGCGTGCCGTCCGGCGACAGGCGAGGATGATCGACCGGCACGTCGTCGGCGGTGAGCCGGTAGGCCCTCCCACCTGACACCGGCGCAGTCCAGACGTCGTTCTCGGCGACGAAGACGAGGGTGTCCGCGTGCAGGTGGGGGAAGCGGAGGTAACTGCGGGGCATGGTCCAGACGGTAGCGATCATCAGAGTCGACAGGGAGCCGTAGATCGACCCGTTCGCAAGCGGATGGGCGTTTTGCACACCGCGTCCTCACTCGGGCGGCGGCAAGATGAGGCTCATGCTGCGGACCACGGCCAGCCGCTTCGTCGTCGCAGCGGTGGCCGCTGCAGCGCTGGGGCTCACCGGATGCACAGCGCCCGACGCCGCGACCTCGGGCGAGACCGGCAGCTCCTCCGCGCCGGTCTCGGCCCCCACCCCCCTCGCCCGCACCGGCACGCCCGAGCTGCGGGCAAGCGTCGTCGCGGGAGGCCTGTCGCACGTGTGGGACCTGGGATTCCTCCCGGACGGACGCGTGCTGCTGACCCAGCGGGACGGCCGGATCGCGATGCTGTCGAGCACGAAGCCCGGGGCCACCGTCACGCCCGTCGACGCCGATCAGTCCGATGTGTACGTCCGGGGCGAGGGCGGGCAGATGGGGATGGTCGTCCACCCCGACTTCGCCGAGACCCGCCGATTCACCACGTGCCAGACCCATATGGAGGGAAGCACCCCCACCGACGTCCGGCTGGTCACCTGGCAGCTGTCCGCCGACGGCAGGGCCGCCACCAGGGTCGCCGACCCACTGGTCGGCGGGATGCCGATCAACCCGTCGGGCCGGCACTCGGGGTGCCGCCCGACGCTCGCCTCGGACGGCACGCTGCTCGTCGGCACCGGCGACACCGCGCGCGCCGCCATCCCGCAGGACCTGACGTCGCTCGGCGGCAAGGTGCTCCGCATCGACCTCGCCACCGGCGGGCCCGCGCCCGGCAACCCGTTCGCCGACGCGGGCAACCCCGCACAGCGGCTCGTCTGGAACTACGGCCATCGCAACGTCCAGGGCGTCGCCGTCGATCCGCGCTCCGGAGCGGCGTACTCGGCCGAGCACGGCCCGACCACAGACGACGAGGTGAACCTCCTGCGTGCCGGCGCCAACTACGGCTGGGACCCGTCCCGCGGCGGCACCGTCGGGGGGTACGACGAGTCCGTGCCGATGACCGATCTCCAGCGCTTCCCCGACGCCGTGTCCGCCGCGTGGAGCTCGGGCAGCCCGGTGGAGGCGGTGTCCGGCGCGGCGTTTCTGAGAGGTCCACAATGGGGTGATCTCGACGGAGTACTCGCGGTGGGCGCACTGCGCGGACAGAAGTTGCTGCTCATGCGCCTGGGCGCGGACGGTAACGTCGCTCAGGTGACCATTCCGCCCGCGCTCGATGGCGCGTTCGGCCGGCTGCGGGCCGTCCGGCTCGCACCCGACGGGGCGCTCCTGCTATCAACATCCAACGGCGCCGATGACCAGGTACTCCGCATCGATCCGGTATGACCGTTTTCGTCGGCGACTACTACGATTCCTAGTGGCGCATGCCTACTAACTTCCTTCGTAGGACCGACCTGTCCTGGTCGTACGGTAACCTCCATCCGCGAACTTGCAGGGCATTCGACCGGAGAAGCGAGGAATTGCGTGATCACGCTCTATCTGAACCGTCAGATCGCCGACGACCGCCGACGTGAGTCGCTGTTCTCCGGCGATTTCTACCTTTACACCGGGTTGCCCGGCGCGGCCGGTTTGGTGAAACACGCCGAGAACCTCATCGCCGAGACGTTCGGCGACCTCGATCCCGAGCGCGCCCAGTTCGAGATGAGCGTCGAGGAGTTCATCAGCCGGGTGGGCCCGCTCAAGTCCGAGTTCACCAACGGGCAGCGCACCAAGGAACTGTGCCAGCAGTTCGCGGTGGACTTCGGTGTCGACCCCGACCGCACCTACTTCGACATCCCCCGGCTGCGCGTCATCCCCGCGGAGAACTACCTCACCGCCGGCGTCAGCTACAACTACAAGGCCCACCGCGACATGTGGTACGGCCACCCGCAGCAGCTGGTCAACTACTGGACCCCGGTCTTCCCCGTGGTCGGCGACAACGTCATGAGCATGTACACCGACTACTTCGACAAGCCGGTGAAGAACGGCTCCAACCAGTACGACTATGACGAGTGGGTGGCCAAGCACCGCCACGCCGCCGCCGAGAAGACCACCACCGACGACCGGCCCCACCCGCTCCCGCTCGAGGAGATCGAGTCCCGCGGCGAGATCCGGATCGCGGGGGGCGCGGGCGATGTGATGATGTTCTCGTCCAACCACCTGCACGCGTCGGCGCCGAACCTCTCCGGCGTCACCCGCTTCTCCTACGACCTGCGCACCATCAACATCGACGACGTGCGTGCTGCCCGCGGCCCGCGCAACGTCGACAGCGGTGCCACCGGCACCACCCTCGGCGACTTCCTGCGTGTCTCCGACCTCGCGCCGCTGAAGGCCGAGGAGTTCGCCGACGCCATGGCCGCCTCTCAGTGATCTGCGGCCGCCGCGCGCCTCAGCCAGTGGCGTAGCGCGCGGCGGCGCGTTCACGCGCCTTGGCCGCCTCCACCTCGCGGTTCTTCGGGGGCGCCGAGGTCACGAGTTCGTCCAGCAGCCGGTGCGTCGCGGCGGTGACCGCCTCCACGGCCCGGGCGAACGCCTCCTCGTTGGCCTGCGACGGCGAGGTCGACCCGCTGACCTTGCGCACGTACTGCAACGCAGCCCCGTGCACCTCATCCCGGGTGGCAGGCGGCTCAAAGTTGTGCAGGGTCCGTATATTCCGACACATAAACCCAATCCTGCAGCATTGCGGAGCCCTAGTGCTGCTGCAGGGCGCTTCAGACAGCAGTACGGCTCCTACCTGCTCATGCCGCGGGGATTGCCTGCCTTATCGTTCTGATCAGTCTTCGCCCGTCGCGGAGTAGTGGGGCTGTCACGAAGACCACGTCCCAGCCTGCCGCGTGCACGCGATTGAGGCGGTCACGGTCGCGGTTGAGCGCCCACGTCTCGCCGTCACGCCAGTCGCCGTCGTACTCGATGGCGACCTTGTACTCAGGCAGGGCGAGATCCACGCGTGCGATGCGACCGCCCGCGTCGTGGATCCAGTACTGCGGCACCGGAGCAAGACCGTCGAGCACGAGGTGGACGCGGAGCTTGGACTCCGGCAACGACTCCGCCCTCGGGTCGGCCAGTTCGACGGCGCGCCGGGCTACGACGATGCCGTTGTCGGACCGCTGCGCCACCATCGTCGCGACGGCCGCGTATTCGACCAGCCGGGCGCGCAGCACAGCGTCCAGATCAGCTACGGCATCAGGTAGGGCACGGCCGAGCAGAAGGTCGAGGGCGAGCCGCATCGGTGTGGCGATCCGACCGCCGGCCCAGGGCTCCCACTCCACGGGCTCGATTCCGGTACGCCGCACGTCCAGCCCACCGCGATGCCCGAGCCGCATTTCCGGCGGCGCGAGGACCTGCACGTCGTCGTCGCGCCAGCAGAGGGGCACGCCCCTGATCGTGGCTGCTGACCGACCGGTGATCACTGCCCCGGCCGGTAGGGCGAGAGCCATCGCCCGGCACCGTAGCTGGTGGGTGATCTGCCCCGACGAGACCGTATAGACGTCGCGGCAGAGCCGCCGTACCGAAGGCCCGCGCAGCTGAGCGCGTGTGAGAAGCCCGCTGGCCACAGCCTCGGACCCACGAAAAACAGCGGGAAGCACCATGCACAAAGGCTGGCGCAAAAGCCGCAGACGAGCGAACGCCCATCCACAGCCCCAGCGTTGTGGAGCCGTAGTGCTGTCAGAACCCGCGCCCCAACAGCACTACGGCTCCACAATGCTGTGTTAGTGCTGTACGCGCATTGTCGCGTCCAGCTCGCCTGCCTTTTGGCGGGCGTTCAGGACTGCCAGGCGGGTGAACTTGTTGTCGAACGCGTCCTGTGTCAGGCCGCGCTCGCGGTACTCCTTCGAGAGCTGCTGAGCGCCGTCCGGGATGGTCCACTTCGCCTCGAACTCGAGCTCCTTGCGTGCCCGGGAGAAGTCCACCCGGTAGGAGCGCGGGTCGTTTCCGGCCTCGCCGGTGATCTCGAGGTCGGAACCCGGCACCGCCTCCACCACGGCCTGGGCGATCTCGGCGACGGTGCGGTTGTTCTTCTCGGTGCCCACATTGAACGCCCGTGCCCGCACGACGTCGGCCGGCGCGGCGAGCCCGGCGAGCACAGCGCCCGCGATGTCCTCGGCATGAGCCAGGGGACGCCACGGGGTGCCGTCGGAGAGCACGGTGACCTTGCCGGTGAGGATGGCCCGTCCGACGAGGTTGTTCAGCACGATGTCGGCGCGCAGCCGCGGGGAGAACCCGAACGCGGTGGCGTTGCGCAGCGAGAACGGCACGAAGTCGCTGTCGGCGAGCTCCGCCAGGTCGTCCTCGACTCGCACCTTGGAGATCGCGTACGGGGTGACCGGCTTGAGGGGCGCGTCCTCGTCCACCAGCTCGTCGCCGGACTGAGCGCCGTACACCGAGCAGGTCGACGCGTAGGCGAAGCGGGAGACGCCGGCCTCCTTGGCCAGGCGGGCGAGCCGGGTGGAGGCGTGGTGGTTGATGTCGTAGGTGATCTCGGGGGCCAGCGAGCCCAGCGGGTCGTTGGAGAGCGCCGCCATGTGGACGACGGCGTCGAAGCCTTGCAGCTGCTGGGCGGTGACGTCCCGCAGATCGGTGCTGAGCCCGGGAACGTCCGGGGTGTCCAGCGAGCCGAGCACGCACTCGGCGAACAGGCCGCTGTCGAGCCCCGTCACGTCGTGGCCTGCCGCGGTGAGGATCGGGGCCATCACGGTGCCCAGGTAGCCCTGGTGACCGGTCAGCAGAACTCGCACGGGGATCCCTTCGAGTGGTTCGTATGGGCGGGGTTCAGTCCACCGGGTGGTCGACCCCGGTGAGAGGCGCGACTCCGAGCACGAGCTTCGACGCGTGGAACGCCTCGGCGTACCGCGCATGGCACTGCACACCGCGGATGCGGGCCAACCCTCCGAACGTCTCGGCGTCGAACCAGCTGCGGTCGCGCTGCGAGCCGTAGTGCTCGTGGAGCTTGGCCACCTTCTCGCGCAGCACCGGCTCGGCAAGGGGCAGGTACACGGTGGGCTGAGCCAGGTCGCTCTCCCACTTGAGGATCTCGTAGCCCAGCGTGAGGTGGTCGCGGAAGACCGTGGGCACGAGCTTCGCGAGCGTCCGGTGGTCCTGATGGGCGTCGTGCGGCGACGGCGCGAAGATGATGTCCGGTTCACCGAGGGTGCGCAGCTCCTCGATGGCGAGCTTGGCACGCTCCCAGCGCGTCGGGACGCGACCGTCGGGTAGGTCGAGGACCGCGACCTCCAGCGCGGCCCCGGGGCAGAACGCCGCCAGAGCCGCGCGTTCTTCCTCTTCCCGCAGCGAGCCGCCCCCGGTGAGGACGAGCGCGGAGACGGTGACGCCGGGATGCGCACGGCACAGCTCGATGAGGGACCCGCCGGCGCCGATCGCGATGTCGTCGCAGTGGGCGCCGAGCAGCAGGATCCGGTCGATGCGCTCCGGCAGCAGGCTCAGCACGATCTCATCGCTCGATGTTGGCGTCGTTCATTGCCGCGATTGTGGCCTGCAGAGGGTCGCGGTCGCCTGTGCTGTTCTCCCAGAGCATCCAGGGCCGGGTACCACCCTGGTAGGCCGC